>NZ_JARGNH010000012.1 GCF_029213205.1 Pseudooceanicola sp. | reverse complement strand
TTTCCGCCACGCCGCCACGCGCGTTTGCCGGGGTGGATACCAGATTTAGGGTTACATCCCCATGAGCATCTGGCCCATGAGCCTCTGGAAATGACAAACTGAACCGCGCCGGGTTTGTCGGAGGCCATTTGCTCCACTTTACGTGAATTAGTCTTGATGTGATCTGACACCGCCCCCTTCCCAGCACGCTGGAATGGGGACGGAGCATCTCTTGAACGAGATGACGGTTGTCCGTTTTGATGGTGGTGCAAACCGAACCATCAACAAGGAAACCACAATGTTGAATACTTCTGAAAAAATCATCAAGCACAAGACTGGGCTGCTGAACCTGGCCGAGGAACTTGGCAACGTATCCAAAGCCTGCCAGGTCATGGGCATGTCGCGTGACACGTTCTACCGCTACAAGTCGGCGGTCGAGGATGGGGGCGTCGAGGCGCTGTTTGAGCGCACGCGGCGCAAACCCAATCTGGCGAACCGGGTGGATCAGGCGACCGAGGACGCTGTCATCAAATCCGCTACGGATTTCCCGGCCTATGGCCAGGCCCGCACGTCCAACGAGCTGCGCAAGCTGGGGGTGTTCGTTTCGCCCTCGGGCGTGCGGTCGATCTGGCGAACTTCAAGACCCGCCTGAAAGCGCTGGAAGCCTTGGTCGCCGAAGAGGGCGGCATTCTGACCGAAGCGCAGGTGCAGGCGCTGGAAAAGAAGAAATTGGACGACGAAGCCTGCGGCGAGATCGAGACGGCCCACCCAGGTTATCTTGGCTCGCAGGACACGTTCTACGTCGGCACTCTCAAGGGCGTCGGGCGCGTCTATCAGCAGACCTATGTCGACACCTACAGCAAGGTGGCCCATGCCAAGCTTTATACCACCAAAACGCCGATCACGGCGGCGGATCTGCTCAACGACAGGGTGCTGCCGTTCCATGAGGAAAACGATCTACCGGTGCTGCGCATTCTGACGGATCGCGGGACGGAGTATTGTGGGCGGATCGACAAGCACGACTTCCAGCTCTTCCTGGCCATCAATGACATCGACCACACCAAGACCAAGGTGAAATCGCCTCAAACGAACGGCATTTGCGAGCGGTTCCACAAAACGATCCTGCAGGAGTTTTACCAGGTCGCGTTCCGCAAAAAGCTCTACGACAGCATTGATACGCTTCAGGCCGATCTGGATGAGTGGCTGCATCATTACAACCACGAGCGTACGCATCAGGGCAAAATGTGTTGCGGCAGAACGCCCATCGAAACTATGATCGAGGGTAAAACAATCTGGAAGGAAAAGTTCGTGAACTGAACTTGACCTGACAGACGCCGCCAGAAAAATGGCCAACTGTCAGATCACATCTGAACCACTACACTTCATGTCGATCGCCGAACACCCCGGCCGCGCCCTCAAGCAGCTGGTCGCACCACTGCTTGATCTGCTTCGGATGGCTGTCGAACTCCTGCGCCAGCTCGATCGGGGTCGTCTTGCCCTTGATCGCGACCACCGCCACTTTCGCCTTGAATGCCGGGCTGTGGTTCCGGCGCGGCCGTCTTGCCATGGTCTTCTCCCTGCTCGCAGCATCCTGCCGCTGTTGCACGGAAAATCCACTTGTCCCGACCGTTCAGATGTCCGGAACCACCTCTGCAAAACCTGAATTCTTACCGCTTCTTCTGGTCCAAAATACCTCGGTGGGGGGCGGCCGGAGGCCGACGAGGAGATGCCCCCCCCCAACCGGTTTCGGTATTTTCCCCTTCCTTTGCAGTTGACTCCCCCCCGCCTATCGCTAAAAGGCAGGCTTCGTGAGATTTCGCGGGCCGCAGCTGGCCCCACCGCAGGAGAAGACCAATGGCGAAGCCGACCACCATCAAGATCCGCCTGAACTCGTCCGCGGGCACTGGCCATTTTTATGTGACCAAGAAAAACGCACGAACCATGACCGAAAAGATGGCGGTGCGTAAATACGACCCCGTGGTGCGCAAGCATGTCGAATACAAGGAAGGCAAGATCAAGTAACGATCGCCCCCTTGCAAAGACCAAGCCGAGCCGCGCCATCCCAGCGCGGCTCTTGTCTTTTTCAGGGTCGCGCGCCTCTCCCTTCTCGGGATCAGGACCACGACCATGTGCCAGAGCATCACCATCCGTCCGACCATCCCCGCCGATGCGGCGCGGGTCACCACCCTGCTGGGACGCTCCTACCGCGCCCTGCTGGCCTCTGACTACCCGACCACCGTACTCGCCGCCGCCCTGCCGCTGATGACCCAGTCACGCCCGCGGCTGCTGCGCTGTGGCACCTATTTCCTCAGCGAGGATGACACCGGTCGCACCCTGGCTGTCGGCGGCTGGACCGACAGCTCGCCGCATGGCCGCGCCGGTCGCCGAGGTCAGGGCCATATCCGCCATGTCGCCACCGACCCCGAGCATATCGGCCAGGGCCATGCCCGCCGATTGATGACCGAGGTGCTGCGCTCTGCCGCCGCCGCCGGGCTGACCCGGCTGCATTGCCAAAGCACGCTCACCGCCGAGCCGTTCTATGAGAGGTTGGGATTTACCCGCAGTGGCGGCATCGAAATCCGCCTGGCCCCCGGGGTGCTGTTCCCGGCGGTGCAGATGTGTGCGCAGCTGGACTGACCCTGAGCGCCCCGCCTATGCGGCGGGGCGCGGCCCTTGCTCGCCAGCGGTCAGTATCAGCGCGCCGCCTTGCGGCTTTCCTCAAGATAAATCTCGCGCAGCCGCAGCGCCACCCGCCCCGGTGTGCCGCTGCCGACCTTGGCGCCGTCGATCTCGACCACCGGCATCACGAAACTCGAGGCCGAGGTGATAAAGGCCTCATCCGCCGCCTGCGCCTCGTCGATGGAAAACGACCGCTCCTCGACCTCCATCTGCGCCTCACGGGCAAAGCGCAGCACCGCAGCGCGGGTGATCCCGTGCAGGATGTCATGGCTCAGCGCCCGGGTAATGATCTTGTTGCCCTTGACGATATAGGCGTTGTTGCTGGTGCCCTCGGTCACCGCCCCCTCCTCGACCATCCAGGCGTCATCCGCCCCGGCGGCTTTGGCCATCATCTTGCCCATCGACGGATAGAGCAGCTGCACCGTCTTGATGTCGCGCCGACCCCAGCGGATATCCTCGATCGAGATCACCGAAATCCCCTTGGCCACCTTCGGATCCTCGGCCAACCCGGGTTTGGACTGGGTGAACAGAACCAGGGTCGAGGGCACCTGTTCGGGATCGGGAAAGGCAAAATCCCGGTCCCCGGCGGCGCCACGGGTGACCTGCAGATAGATCATCCCGTCGACGAGCGCGTTCTTTTCGACAAGTGCCCGGTGAATGTCCAGCAGCTCCTCAGTGGAACAGGGCGTCGCCATATCCAGTTCGCCCAGCGAGCGTTGCAGCCGCTTGGCATGGCCGTCGAAATCGATCAGCTTGCCGCCCAACACGCTGGTCACCTCATAGACGCCATCCGCCATCAGGAAGCCACGATCAAAGATCGAAATCTTCGCCTCTTCCTCAGGCAGGTAATTTCCATTCACATAGACGGTGCGGCTCATCTCAACTCTCCCAACTCAGCCCCAGAGCGCAGGCTCGGGCGGATACACGCCTTTTTCGTCGTAAAACAGCGGCGTGGCGCGGTCTTCGGCCAACAGAAGCGGCCCGTCAAGGTCTGTCACCATCGCCCCCTGCGCCACCAGCACCGCCGGCGCCATTGCCAGCGAGGTGCCGACCATGCAGCCAACCATCACCCGATAACCCTCGGCCAGCGCCGCTGTACGCAGGCGCAGCGCCTCACTGAGCCCGCCGGTCTTGTCCAGCTTGATGTTCACCACGTCATATTTGCCCGCCAGCCCGGCCAGGCTAGCGCGATCATGGCAGCTTTCATCGGCGCAGACCGGCACCGGGCGCGCCATGCCGATCAGCGCCTCATCCGCACCCGCTGGCAAGGGCTGTTCGACCAGCGCCACCCCCAGCCGCACCAGATGCGGAGCCAGATCGGCATAGACCGCCGCGCTCCAGCCCTCATTGGCATCAACAATAATCACCGATTTCGGCGCCCCGCGCCGCACCGCCTCCAATCGCGGCATGTCATCCGGGGTGCCAAGCTTGATCTTCAGGATCGGCCGATGCGCGTTCTTTTCCGCCTGGGCCTGCATCTCGTCCGGTTCGGCCAGCGACAGGGTATAGGCGGTCACCTCCGGCCCTGGCACCGGCAGCCCGGCCAGTTCCCAAGCCCGTTTGCCCGCCCGCTTGCTTTCCAGGTCCCAGAGCGCGCAATCAACCGCATTGCGCGCCGCCCCGGCAGGCAGCAGATCGGCAAGCGCAGCCCGGTCGAACCGGTCCGGCAGGCCGCGAATCTCGGCGCTCACGCTCTCCAGGGTCTCGCCATAGCGCGCATAGGGCACACATTCGCCCTGGCCGCTGAAACCGCCCTCCTTGATCTGCACCCGCAACACCTGCGCCTCGGTCCGGCTGCCGCGCGAAATGGTGAACACCTGCGCCAGCCGGAATGTTTCGGCCGTGACCTCAATCTGCATCGCCACCCCTTTCCTGCTCTGGTTATCTTCTTCTGGTCACAACTATCTTGGGAGAGCGCGAGGGGGCAACGCCCCCTCGTCAACCCTCAAGAAAGGCGCGCGCGCCGCGCAGATTTTCCTCAGATCGCTCAAACCGCCGCCAGCGCATCCACCAGCCGGGCCGCACCATGGCGGAACGGATCGACGCAGGGCAGACCCATCCGCGCCTCGACCTTGGCGCAATAATCGGCGGCCTCGGCCTCACCCATCTGCTGGCTGTTGATCGAGATGCCGACCACTGTGCAGGCCGGGTTGGCCACCTGCGCCAATCGCAGACCGATGTCGCGCAGGTCTTCCAGGCTCGGCAATTTGTATCCCGGCAACCCGCGCATATGGGTCCGCGTCGGCTCATGACAAAGAATCAGCGCGTCCGGCTGTCCGCCATGCACCAGCGCCATCGTCACCCCGGAATAGGAAACATGGAACAGACTGCCCTGCCCCTCGATCATGTCCCAATGATCGGCATCATTGTCCGGGGTCAGCCATTCGATTGACCCGGCCATGAAATCGGCCACCACCGCATCCAGCGGCACGCCGTTGCCGGTGATCAGGATGCCGGTCTGGCCGGTGGCGCGGAAATTCGACTTCATCCCGCGCGCCTTCATCTCCAGATCCATTGCCAGCGCGGTATACATCTTGCCGACCGAACAATCGGTGCCGATCGCCAGACAGCGCTTGCCGGTCCGCTTTTCACCATTGGCGATCGGGTATTTCACGCTCGGCACCCGCACGTCATGCAGCTGGCGCCCGGTCGCCTCGGCCACCGCCTTCAAGTCCGGCTCCTCGCGCAGCAGGTTGTGCAGCCCCGAGGCCAGATCGAACCCCTCTTCCAGCGCTTCGATCAGCACCTTTTTCCAGGCCGGGCTGATCAACCCGCCCCGGTTGGCGACGCCGATCACCAGGGTCTTGGCCCCCGCCGCCCTGGCCTCGGCCAGGCTCATGTCAGGCAATTTCATATCGGCCAGGCAGCCTGCCATCCGGAACTGGCCGACGGCATTGTCGGGTCGCCAGTCGCGGATGCCCTGGGCCACCTTGGCCGCCAACGGATCGGGCGCATCGCCCAAAAACAAGAGATATGGAGTGTCGATCATGGCTTTGCCCCGGCATAAGTGTTCCGGTCCATTCAAACGGGTGCGACACACAAATGCTTTGCAAGTCTGCGGCTGCCGCCGGCTCTGGTGCAAGTTTTTCCGCGACTGGCCGCTTTTGTGCGAAGATTCTGCGCAATGCGGCCGGGCCTGCCTCACCACAGAGCAAAATGGAGCTTGCGAGGCCGGGCGCAATTTCATACCCCTCGACCCCATCATAACGAAATTTCATTGCCCGCAAGGAGCACCCATGTCCTTCCGCATCCAGCCTCAGCCCCCCGCCCGTCCCAATCGCTGCCAGCTGTTCGGCCCCGCCTCGAATCCCAAACTGCCACCGAAAATGGCCACCAGCGCCGCCGATGTGATCAATCTGGACCTTGAGGACGCCGTCGCCCCCGACGACAAGGAAATGGCGCGGCAAATGGCCGTCGATGCGATTGGCGATATCGACTGGGGCGCCAAGACGCTGTCGGTGCGGATCAACGGGCTGGATACGCCCTATTGGTATCGCGACGTGGTCGATCTGCTGGAAAAATCCTCGGACCGGCTCGACATGATCATGATCCCCAAGGTCGGCTGCGCCGAGGATATCTATGCCGTCGATGCGCTGGTCACCGCCATCGAGCGCGCCAAGGGCCGCACCAAGCCGATCAAATTCGAAGTGATCATCGAAAGCGCGGCTGGCATCGCCCATGTCGAAGAAATCGCCGCCGCCTCGCCCCGCCTGGAGGCGATGAGCCTCGGCGCGGCAGATTTCGCCGCCTCGATGGGGATGCAGACCACCGGCATCGGTGGCACCCAGGAAGATTACTATATGCTGCGCGAGGGGCAGAAATACTGGTCCGACCCCTGGCATTGGGCGCAGACCGCGATTGTCGCCGCCTGCCGCACCCATGGGCTGCTGCCGGTGGACGGCCCCTTTGGCGATTTCAGCGACGATGATGGCTTCCGCGCCCAGGCGCTGCGTTCGGCCACACTCGGCATGGTCGGCAAATGGGCGATCCACCCCAAGCAGATCGCCCTCTCGAACGAGGTGTTCACCCCGTCGGATGCCAAGGTCGCCGAGGCCCGCGAAATCCTCGCCGCGATGGACGAGGCGCAGAAAAATGGCGCAGGGGCAGTGGTTTACAAGGGCCGTTTGGTCGACATCGCCTCAATCAAACAGGCCGAGGTGATCGTCAAGCAATCCGAGCTGATCGCCGCCAACACCTGACCGACCCGGCACCGGGCGCGCGGCCAAAGCCCGCGCCCGGGACACACATGGGCGAGAGGCTCACGCTTCCGGCTTGTCTTTGCCGCTTCTGACGGTTTCCCGGGATTGGGCGAGCCCCTCGGCAAAACCTTCGGCATCGCCGTAATCGACAAAATCCTGATAATGGCCATGCCGCCCGGCGACCCGTTCCGCATGTTTGATCGGGCACCAGAAAGCCTCGGTCCGGCCGGCGACTTCACGGATATAGGCAATCAGCCCGTTCACATAGCCGCAGTAGACGCAGTTCAGCTTTTGCAGCCAGTTGAGATAGGCCAGCCGGTGCCGGTCGATGCGGATGTAATCTCCGCGTTTGGCCTTTTCGATGCCATAGACCGGGAAACAGATCGCCTGATACAGCGAGACCCAGATATCGACGATGACAAAGGGCACGATCAGCGAATAGATCACCGGCGCGACCATAACCACGCTGGGTCGGGTCCGGGCGAGAAAGCTGGCCCAGCCCTCGCGCAGTTCTTTCTGGCGTTCATGCACCCCGGCCTCGAACCGGACCTTGCCGTTTTCGACCCGGTAGCGAAACTTCTCGCGTTGTTGCGCCAGTTCCACCTCCAGATCTTCCTGGAGCGAGGCGATGCGTTTGCGAATGGAGTCAAGTGGTTTGGTCATGGTGAATTCCCGGCCTGTGGCACATAAACTTACGCGCTTCTGGCCGGAAATCCAGAGATCAATCCCGAAGGCGCCAGGCCTCAGGCGATTGCGATCAATTCAATGGCGAAATTCAAATCCTTGCCCGCCAGCGGGTGGTTGGCGTCAAGCGTCACCTCGGTGTCAGTGACCGCGGTCACGGTCACCGGCAGGGTCTGACCATCCGGAGTCTGGACCTGCAATTGCAGCCCTTCCTCGACCGGGATTTCCGCCGGAATCTGATCGCGCGGCACCACCTGTTTGGCATCGGCGTTGTGTTCGCCATAGGCCTCGGTGCAGGGCACGGCGACGGTCTTGCTGTCGCCCACCACCATGCCGGGGATCGCCTGATCAAGGCCGGGAATGATCTGGCCCGAACCGACGACGAATTCCAGCGGGTCGCGCCCGGCTGAGCTGTCGAATTCGGTCCCGTCATTCAGGGTGCCGGTATAGTGAATTCGGACAGTATCGCCCGCTTTGGCCTGTGTCATGAAGGCTCCTGTCATTTTCAGCTGTGTTGGGATGGGTTTGTCGGGGCCGCTGTCTGCGGGTGCCCGAACGGATGCGGAATTCTAGGCCAGAGGCCCGGGCGATGCAAACACCCCTTCCGCCGCCGGTTTCAACATGGCAGGCTCAACCCGAAACAAGGAGCTTGGGATGCCTGTCACCACCTGCATTTTCGATGCCTACGGCACCCTGTTCGACGTCGCCGCCGCCGCCCGTGTCGCCGCCGCCGAACCGGGGCGCGAGGCGCTGGCCGCCTGTTGGCCGAAACTCGCCGAGGATTGGCGGATCAAGCAATTGTCCTATTCCTGGCTGCGCGCCGTGGCCGGGCAATATTGCGATTTCTGGGTCGTCACCCAGGACGCGCTGGACTGGGCGCTGGAGGCGCAGGGGCTGGCCGGAGATGCCGCCCTGCGCACCCGACTACTGGCGCTGTACCGTGAGCTTGCGGCCTATGCCGAGGTGCCCGCGATGCTGCGGGCGCTGCAGGATCGCGGCCTGACCTGCGCGATTCTGTCGAATGGCTCGCCGGGAATGCTGGCCGATGCGGTCGCCTCGGCTGGGATCGGCGAATTGCTCGACTCCTGCCTCTCGGTGGACAGCGTCGGCATCTTCAAACCGGCGCGGGTCGTCTATGACCTGGTTGGCCAGCGCTACGGCTGCGCCCCCGGCGAGGTTCTGTTCGTGTCCTCAAATGGCTGGGACGCGGCAGCAGCGGCGGATTACGGATTCGTCACCGCCTGGGTGAACCGGCGCGGCGAGCCCATCGACCGGCTGCCCGGCCGCCCCGCCCATATTCTGACCGATCTGTCCGACCTGCCGAACCTGGAGATTTTCTGATGCCACATTTCATCGCCCCTGACGGGATATCGCTCTACTACGAAGACGCCGGCACCGGTCTACCGTTGCTCTGCCTTTCTGGCCTCACCCGCAACGCCCGGGATTACGACTATGTCGCGCCGCATCTCAGCGGGGTGCGGATGATTCGGATGGATTACCGGGGCCGGGGTCATTCCGACTGGGCCGACCCGGCCACCTATGACGTCAAGGTCGAGATGGCCGATGCGCTGGCGCTGCTCGACCTGCTGGGGATCGAAAAGGCGGCGGTGCTGGGCGCCTCGCGCGGCGGGCTCATCGGGATGCTGATGGCGGTCAAGGCCAAGGACCGGATGCTCGGCCTGGCGCTGAACGATATCGGTGCGGAGTTGAATAGCGCCGGGCTGGAGGTGATCCGCGGCTATGTCGGCAAACACCCGGAGCAAAAGACCGTGGAAGAGGCGGCCAAGGCACGGATGGCGTTGAATGCGGAGAAATTTCCCGGCGTGCCGCTGGAGCGTTGGCGCAAGGAGGTGACCAACACCGCGGTGCTGACCGACGAGGGGCTGCGCCTGAATTACGACCCCCGCCTCGCCGATGCGCTGGGCAATGGCGAGGCAGCCGCGGTCACCCTGGATCTCTGGCCGCTGTTCGAGAAGGTGGCGCCGCTGCCCTGCGCGGTTATCCACGGCGAAAATTCGGACCTGCTGTCCCGGGAAACCGTCGATGAAATGGCCCGGCGCAATCCTGATCTGATCACCGCCCATGTGCCGGACCGCGCCCATATCCCGTTTCTGGACGAGGCGGAATCGCTGGCGGCGTTGAACCTTTGGCTGGGCCAAATGCAATGACCGGCTTTGCCCTCGACATGTCTGATATCGACGCCGCCGCCGCCCGTCTGGCCGGGCATGTCCGGCGCACGCCGCTGTTGTCCTCGCCGTTTCTGGACCAGATCGCCGGGCGCCGGGTTCTGGTGAAACCGGAATGCCTGCAACACACCGGCAGCTTCAAGGCGCGCGGCGCCTGGTCAGCGATTTCCGCCCTGCCCGCCGATGTCCGGACCCGTGGCGTGATCGCGTTTTCCTCGGGCAACCACGCCCAGGGCGTCGCCTGGGCGGCGGCGGCGCATGGCGCGCCTTCGGTGATCATTATGCCCAGCGACGCCCCGGCGCTGAAGATCGCCAACACCCGGGCGCTGGGTGCCGAGGTGGTGCTCTATGACCGCGAAACCGAAGACCGCGATGTGATCGGCGACACCCTGGCCAGTGAACGCGGCCTCTCGCTGATCAAGCCCTTTGACAATCCGGTGGTGATCGCCGGTCAGGCCTCGGTCGGGCTGGAGATCGCCGAACAGGCGGCGGACCTGGGCGTGGACAGCGCCGAGGTGCTGGTCTGCTGCGGCGGCGGTGGGCTGACCTCGGGCGTGGCGATGGCGCTGGCCGATCGGGCGCCGGGGCTGACCACCCATCCGGTCGAACCGGCGGGGTTTGACGATGTCGCCCGCTCACTCTCCACCGGCGCAATCCAGCGCAATGCCCGGCTGTCCGGATCGATCTGCGACGCGGTGGTGACGCCGCAACCGGGCGAATTGACCTTTCCGATCATGGCCGCGCTCTGCGGTCCCGGAATCACGGTCAGCGACGATCAGGCACTGGCGGCGATGGCACAGGCGTTCCTGCGGTTGAAGCTGGTGGCCGAGCCCGGCGGCGCGGTGGCGCTGGCCGCAGCGCTCTATCGGGGCGACGTCCTTGCCGGCGACACGGTGATCGCAGTGATATCAGGCGGCAATGTCGACCCGGCGATGTTCTCCCGGGCGTTGGCGACGCTGTGAGGATCACCGATGTATTTTGACGACTTTGCCGCCGGTCAGGCCTTCCACACGCCCAGACATACGCTGAGCGAGGAGGAGATCCTGGCCTATGCCCGCCAATATGACCCGCAGCCCTTTCACATCGACCCCCAGGCCGCCGCCGCGTCAATCTATGGTGGCATCATAGCCAGCGGCCTGCAGACCTGCGCCATTGCCTTTCGCCTGACCCTCGACGCGGATCTGTTCAACGAATCGTCGATGGGCTCGCCCGGTATGGATCGTATCCGCTGGCTGCGGCCTGTCCGTCCCGGTGACACCCTCGGCGTTCTGGCCGAGGTCACGGCGGTTACCCCCTCCGGGTCACGCCCGGACCGGGGCCGGATCGATGTCGATTATTCCGTGCGAAATCAATCGGGTGAAATCGTTCTGACCTATGCGATCACGCATCTGCTGAAACGCCGAGGCTGATCCACTGACGCGCCCGGCGGCCGGTACGCCACAAAATTAATTGATGTCGACAATTAAAATACTGAATGTTCTCCCCGAACGGGGAGAGGACATGCATGCGCACACAGGTCGCCATCATTGGCGGCGGGCCATCCGGCTTGCTGCTGTCCCAGCTTCTGCACAGGGCAGGAATCGACAGTGTCGTGCTGGAGCGCAAGACCCGCGACTATGTGCTGTCGCGGATCCGGGCCGGGGTGCTGGAGCAGGGCTTTGTCGGGCTGATGCGCCAGGCCGGTGTGGCCGAGCGGATGGACAGGGAAAGCTTTATCCATGACGGCACCCTGATCGCCAATGGCAACGAACAATTTCGCGTTGATTTCGTCAAACACACTGGCAAACCGGTGGTGGTCTATGGCCAGACCGAGGTCACCCGCGACCTCTATGATGCCCGCGCCGCAAGTGACGGCAAGATCGTGTTCAACGCCGAGGCGGTGGAAATCCACGGCGCCGACAGCGATGCGCCCTATCTGACCTATTCGGTCGATGGCAGCGAACAACGGCTTGAGTGCGATTTCGTGGCCGGTTGCGATGGGTTCCATGGGGTGTCACGGCAAAGCATTCCGGCGAATGTCCGGCGCGACTATGAAAAGGTCTATCCGTTCGGCTGGCTTGGCATCCTGTCGGAAACCCCGCCGGCGGATGATGAATTGATCTATTCAAAATCTGAACGCGGTTTCGCACTCTGTTCGATGCGCAATGCCAACCTGTCACGCTATTACGTCCAATGTTCGTTATCCGACTCTGTCGAGAACTGGAGCGATGCCGCCTTTTGGGACGAGTTGAGGCGCCGGATCCCCGAAGCGGTGGCCGAAAAGCTGATCACCGGCCCTTCGATCGAGAAATCCATCGCGCCGCTGCGCTCTTTCGTGACCGAGCCGATGCGCTGGGGCCGCCTGTTCCTCTGCGGTGACGCCGCCCATATCGTGCCGCCGACCGGGGCCAAGGGGCTGAACACCGCCGCCTCGGATATCCATTACCTGTTTCAAGGGTTGAAGGCGCAGTATCACGACACCGAGGCCGAAGGGCTGGACCTCTATTCTGAAAGGGCGTTGTTGCGGATCTGGAAGGCGGAACGCTTCAGCTGGTGGATGACCAACCTCTTGCATCGCTTCCCTGACCAGCCGGAATTCGACCTCAAGATGCAACAGGCCGAAATCAACTTCTTGCGCGACAATGACGCGGCGCAGAAGGTGATGGCGGAAAATTATGTAGGGCTACCATTCTGATGCATATCGCGAAACTCGACGACATCCATATCCACTATGCCGACGAAGGCGACCCGGCGGGCGCGCCGATTGTCTTTGCCAACTCGCTGGGCACCGATTTCCGGCTCTGGGACAAGCTGCTGCCGCTGTTGCCCGCCGGGCTGCGGATCATCCGCTATGACAAGCGCGGTCATGGGCTGAGCGAGGTGACAGCGGCGCCCTATTCGATGGGCATGCTGGTGCGCGACGTGGAGCGGCTGATGGACCACCTCGGCGTCAAGGACGCGCTGTTTGTCGGATTGTCGATCGGCGGCATGATCGCCCAGGGGCTGGCGGCCAAGCGGCCCGATCTGGTGCGCGCTGTGGTGATCTCGAATTCAGGGGCCAAGATCGGCACCCGCGAGATGTGGGCCGACCGGATCGCGGCGGCCCGCGCCACCGGGATCGCACCGATGGCCGACGGGGTGATGGAGCGCTGGTTCTCTGCCGGGTTTCGCGCCACGGACGAGTTGACCGGCTGGCGCAACATGCTGGTCCAGCAGAATATCGACGGCTATGCCGGGTGCTGCGCCGCAATCTCGGGCACGGATTTCTATACCACCACCGCCGCCCTGCGGATTCCCGCGCTTGGCATCGCCGGGTCCGAGGATGGATCGACACCGCCGGATCTGGTGCGCGAAACCATTGACCTGATCCCCGGGTCCCGGTTCGCGCTGATCCGAGGCGCCGGTCACCTGCCCTGTGTCGAAAAGCCCGAAGACTATGCCCGGGTCCTGAACGATTTCATCACCGGCACCGGCCATGTCTGACAAGCGCGCACAGGGCGAGGCGACCCGCCGCGCGGTTCTGGGCGACGCCCATGTGAACCGCTCTAAAGGCGGGTCGAGCGATTTCGACGCGGGCTTTATCGAGCTGATCACCGAAGGCGCCTGGGGATCGATCTGGTCATCGGAGGCGATCAGCAAACGCGAACGCTCGATGCTGACGCTGGCGCTTTTGGCGGGCTTGGGGAATTTCGAGGAATTCCAGCTGCATCTGCGCGCCACGGTCAACACCGGCGCGAGCAAGGTCGATATCCGCGAGGTGCTACACCACGTCGCGATCTACGCCGGGGTGCCGCGCGCCAATCACGCGTTCAAGCTGGCCAAGGACATCTATGCCGAACTGGAGGAGCAAGGCGATGACCATTGACCTTGGGCCACTCGTGCCCCGCGACCGGACCGCGCATCCGGTGGCCTACGACGTCGATTACAAGACCAGCGTGCCGCGCAGCCCGCAATGGCCGCTGCTGTCGATGGAATCGACCCCCTCCGAGGAAACCGGCCCGCGCTTTGGCCAGTCCCTGCTGGGGCCGCTCGACAACAACCTGATCCTGAACTGGACCGGCGGCACGGCGGCGGCGGTGGGCGAGCGGATCCTTGTGCATGGGCGGGTGCTGGATGAATTCGGCCGCCCGGTGCCGCAGACCCTGGTCGAGATCTGGCAAGCCAATGCGGGCGGGCGTTATCGCCATGTGAAAGATACCTATTTCGCCCCGATCGACCCGAATTTCGGCGGCTGCGGGCGCACCATCACCGATGAAAACGGCTATTACGAATTCCTGACCATCCGCCCCGGCGCCTATCCCTGGCCGAACCGCGCCAATGACTGGCGGCCGATGCATATCCATTATTCGGTTTTCGGGCATTCCTTTGGCCAACGGCTGATCAGCCAGATGTATTTCCAGGGTGACCCGCTGATCGACATCTGCCCGATTGCCGCGACGATCAAGGATCGCAGCCAGCTGGATCGGCTGGTCGCGCCACTGGATATGGCGAAATCCCGACCTTTGGATTTCCTGGCCTACAAGATGGATATCGTGCTGCGTGGACGCCGCCAGACGATGTTCGAAAACAAGATCGAGGGGATGTGAGATGGTTCAGTCACTCAACAACCTGCGCGAAACCCCGTCGCAAACCGGCGGGCCTTATGTCCATATCGGCTGTATGCCGACCTTCGCGGGCAATGCCGGGGCCTATGCGACCGAGATCGGCACCACCCCGATTGCCGACGGGGCCAAGGGCGAGATCATAACAATTCGCGGCCAGGTCATCGACGGCACCGGCTGGGCGCTGCGCGATGCGATGGTGGAGAGCTGGCAAGCCGATGCCGCAGGAAAATTTCCCGGCCAGCCGGGCGCCGATCCGGCAGTCAGCGGCTTTTGCCGCTTTGCCGCCGATGGTGAAAGTGGTGAATTCCAATTGCGCACGGTGAAGCCGGGGGCGACTCCGGCCCGCGGCGGTGGCCTGCAAGCGCCGCATATCGCCCTTTGGGTCGTGGCGCGGGGCATCAATGTCGGGTTGCAGACCCGGATCTATTTCGAGGATGAGAACAACAGCACCGATCCGCTGCTGGCCCGCATCGAACAGCGCAACCGGGTTGAGACGCTGATCGCCAAAAAGACCGGCTATGGGGGCTATCGCTTCGACATCCGCTTGCAGGGCGCCGGGGAAACTGTTTTCCTTGACCTATGACACAGATCCTACTGATACACGGCGCCTGCCACGGTTCCTGGTGCTGGCGCGACGTGATCCCGGCGCTGGAAGCGCGGGGACATGAGGTGCAAGCCCTCGACATGCCCGGCCGCGCAGGCGACACCCGTGACCCGGCTGGCCTGACCCTGGCCGATCAGGCGCAGACGATCCTGGACGTCGCCCGTGACGGCGCCGTGCTGGTCGGCCATTCGGCGGGCGGGTTTTCCATTGCCGCCGCCGCCGAGGCCGCGCCGGACAAGGTGCAGCACCTGGTGTTTGTCGCAGCGCTGCTGCCGCAGGACGGCGCCGCGCTGGGCAAGACCATGGCCGGGTTCGCCCGCGACACGCCGCCGGCGAAGATGGTGGTCAGCCCGGATCGCGCCAGCTTCAGCTTTGATCCGGTCAGCGCCGCGCCGCTGCTTTACAACGGTGTCAGCCCGGAAGATGCGGCCTGGGCTGCCGCGCAGATCTGCTATGAACCTTCGGCGCCGCATCGTGAGGCGATCCACCTGGGCGCGGGCTTTGCCGGGGTTCCGAAAAGCTTTATCCGTTGCACCGAAGATCTGATGATCCCGCCGGAAGATCAGGCCCGAATGGCGCGCGCAGCTGGCGCGGCGCTGATCGACATGGCCACCGGCCATTCGCCGTTCCTGTCACAGCCGGAAGAACTGGCCGAACATATCCACCGCATCGCGACTCCGCGCTGATGGCCGGATCACTGCACGACAGCCAGCTTTACAGTAAGCTGTTTCCGACCGGCGAGATCGGACGGCTGTTCAGCGACAGCGCCGAACTCCGCGCGATGCTGCTGGTCGAGGGCACCCTGGCCAAGGTCCAGGGCGCGGCCGGGGTGATCCCCGAGCTTTCGGGCACCTTCATCCACCGCGCGGCGCTGGAACTGCCGCTCGACCCCGGCGGCATGGCCGCAGCGACGGGCCAGAACGGGGTGCCGGTGCCAGCCCTGGTTGCCGCCTTTCGCGCGGCGATGCAGGCGCCGGAGCATGCGCAATATCTGCATTGGGGCGCCACCAGCCAGGACATCATGGACACCGCGCTGATGCTGCGGCTGCGCCAGGTTCTGGCGCTGATCGACACCGGGCTGGGCGGGCTGCTGACCGATCTGGCCAATCTGGCGGAAACCCATGCCGATCTGCCCATGGCCGGGCGCACCTATGGCCAGCTGGCGGCGCCGGTGAGCTTTGGCGCTGTGGTGGCGCAATGGGGTTGGCCGCTGCTCGATCTGCGCGGCGAATTGGCCAATATCCGCGCCGACGGCCTGCTGGTTTCGCTGTCGGGTGCGGCGGGCACCGGATCCAAGCTGGGCCCGGATCCGGCCGCGCTGCGGCGGGCCCTGGCCGAGGCGCTGGGGCTGCGCGATCCGGGCCGGTCCTGGCATGCCGACCGGGGGCCGGTGCTGCGCATCGCTGCCTGGTTGGCGCGGCTGGCGGCGGCCCTGGGCAAGATTGGCGAGGATCTGATCCTGGCGGTGCAAAGCGGCATCGGCGAGGTCGCCCTGGCCGCGGTGGGCGCCTCGTCGACCATGCCGCAGAAACAGAACCCGGTGGCGGCCTCGGTGCTGGTGGCGCTGGCGCATCAGGTGGCGGCGCTGAACGGCGCGCTGCTGCTGGCCGGCAGCCCAAGGCAACAACGCGACGGCGCCGATTGGTTCACCGAATGGCTGAGCCTGCCGGGGCTGGTGCTGGCCAGCGCCTCGGCGCTGGAAACCGCCCGGGCTTTGGTGCCGGGCATCGTGCCGATCCCCGTCGCAATGGCCGCAGCGCTGACCGCCAGTCGCGGGATGATCCATGCCGAGGCGCTGAGTTTCCGCCTGGCCGCGCATATGCCGCGCCCCGAGGCGCAGGCGGCGGTGAAACAGGCCTGTCAGAACGCGATGAGCCAGGGACGGCATCTGGCCGAGGTCGCCGCCGAGACCTGGCCAGAGATCGACACCGACGATGTGTTCGATCCCGCCCGGCAGATGGGCAGCGCCCCGGCCGAGGCGCGGGCGTTTGTGGCGCAGGCCCGAGGGCACGGCTGAGGCCCCTGCCCGGCGACAGCGCGATCCGGTGCTGTGGGAGCCTCCGGCGGGAATATTTCTGGCAAGATGAAGCCGGGGACGTTGACAGCCCGGAGGCAGTGACCAGTATCTGGCGGGATTTTGCCGCTGGTCGCTGATGCCGAAAAGACTGCCCTTTGCGTTTATCATCATCACCGTGGCGCTGGACGCAATGGGGATCGGGCTGATCTTTGCGGTGGCGCCCGACGTTTCCCAAGTCGCGCTGCAGGGGGTGCTGTCAGCACTGATGGCGCTGACCATGGTCGGCGCGCCGATCCTGTTCACCGCCACCTTTCGCCTGTTCACCGCCGAGACGGCGCCACTCAATCTGCCTGACGCACCATTTGCGTTATCGGTCCTGATCCTGCTGCCCGCATTGGCGGTGTTTGCCCTGGCCCGATCGGAGCGGGTGGCACCGTGACACAGGTTGGTTTCGATCAATGGAATTGAATTTCGGCTTGCATGATATCGGTTCCCCCGACAGGGTTAATCCTTCAATTGCCGGAGGAAATAATGCAAACCATCAAAGCCGCAGTCTGTCACGAGCACGGAAAACCGCTGATCATCGAAGAAATTCGGCTTGCCGAACCGAAAATGGGCGAAGTGATGGTTGAGGTCGACGCGGTTGCGATCTGCCATTCCGATATCTCGTTCCAGCAGGGTGGCTTTGGCGGCCCGGTGCCGGCGGTGTTCGGCCATGAGGCCGCTGGCCGTGTCATCGGCCTGGGCGAGGGCGTGCAAGGCGTGGCGATTGGCGATCACGTTTGCGTCACCCTGATCCGCGCCTGCGGCCATTGCATTTCCTGCGGCTCTGGCCAACCGACGATCTGCGAAACCCCCTATGACGGCTCAAAAGGGCCGCTCAGCACCATCGACGGCGCGCCGGTCTATCAGGCAATGGCCTCGGGCGCCTTTGCCGAAAAGGTGGTCGTGGATCAGAGCCAGATCTGCAAGATCCCCGCCGATCTGTCGAAAGAGGTCGCGGCGCTGATCTCTTGCGGGGTGATCACCGGGGTGGGCGCCGCCGCTCTGGCCGCCGACATTCGGGTCGGACAGGACGTTGTGGTGATCGGCGCTGGCGGCGTCGGGCTGAACGCCATTCAGGGCGCGGTGATCGCCGGGGCACGGCGCGTCGTGGCGGTGGACATGCTGGATGAAAAGCTGGAGATCGCCCGCGAATTCGGCGCCACCGATGTGGTCTCGGCCACCGGCGAAAAGCCCTGGAAAGCGGTGAAGAACATCCTCGGCCGGGGCGCCGATGCGGTGCTGGTCACCGTCGGTGTCGATGCCGTTTACACCCAGGCACCGCAGTATCTGGCGGCGGGCGGTCATGTGGTGATGGTCGGGATGCCGCATGGCGACAAGACCGCCTCTTATTCGCCGCTGATCATGGCCAATCAGGGCCAGGGCTTCATCGGGTCGAAAATGGGCGACGTGGTGATCAAGCGCGACATCCCCTGGATCGTCGACCTTTACCATCAGGGCCGGCTGAAGCTGGATGAGCTGATTTCCGGGCGTTACAGCTTCGATCAGATCAACGAGGCAATCGAAAACACCAAGACCGGCACCGCCCGACGCAATGTCATCGTAATGCGGTGAGGCTCGACTCACTCGATATCATCGTGACCGCCCCGCCCGCTCCGGGCTGGGGCGGGCGCTACTGGCTCCTGGTGAAGGTGACCACCGACACCGGGATCATTGGCTGGGGCGAATGCTATGCCGCCGCTGTCGGACCGGACGCGCAATCGGCGGTGATCCGGGATGTGTTTGACCGGCACATGGCCGGAGAGAACCCCGAGAACATCGAGATGATGTTCCGCCGGGCCTATTCCAGCGGCTTTACCCAGCGTCCTGATCCCACCGTAATGGGGGCGTTTTCCGGGCTGGAGATCGCCTGTTGGGACATTCTGGGCAAAGACCGCGACCGCCCGGTGCATGCGCTGATCGGCGGGCGGATGAACGAAAGGCTGCGCGCCTATTCCTACCTCTACCCCCTGCCCCATCACACCCTGGCCGAGTTCTGGATCAGCGCCGAGCAGACCGCCGAAAGCGCGCTGGATCTGGTTGGGCGCGGCTATACGGCGGTGAAGTTCGACCCGGCTGGCCCTTATACGATGCGCGGCGGCCACATGCCCGCGATGCGCGACATTACCCGCTCCGCCGAATTCTGCCGGGCGATCCGGGCGGCGGTGGGCGACCGCGCCGATCTGCTGTTCGGCACCCATGGCCAGTTTTCCACCGGCGGCGCCGTTCGATTGGCCGAGGCCATCGCGCCCTATGCGCCGCTCTGGTTCGAGGAGCCGGTGCCGCCGGACAATCTGGACAGCATGGCTGAGGTCGCCCGCGCCACCTCGATCCCGGTTGCGACGGACAACCGGCTTTCCTGTGGCTGGCGCGAACGGCGTCGCCGTGGCGAGATTTACCGCCCGAGCCGGGCAACTGGCGAACGGTGCATTGCCGAGTCCGGCGCTGGACGCTGTCAGGCGTTCGGGAGAGTTCTTTTCAGAACGTTAAAGCAGTTCAAACTCAAACCTGAGTCACATAACACGGCCTGAAAGTCATATATTTCAACGCGTTACATGATGGGACATGTTTCAAGTTGAAGTCGAAACGCTATACGCCAAGACCCAGACTTCGAATACGCCCATCGTCGATGCAAGCATTTGCAAGGCCCATGCCGCCGTCGATGCGCTCGGGCTGCCGATCCGCTTCACCATCACCCCCGGTCAATGGGGTGATTGTCCGCAGGCCCCCGACTTGATCGAAGGGTTGGAAGGCGTCGGGCATGTGATGGCGGACGCGGCTTACCACGCTGATCACCTGAGACGTCTCATCCTTCCGAGCCTTTGTGTCTCGCGCATGCGCAATGACCTGGCTTGCTTAAATGAAGACGCCGCCTAGACCATCAGTCGTTGCAGCGTTGAAGTCGGTCAAATCTGACGCGGCTTTATCATGTATATCATGTATAACTTGGAATGCCCGCTGAGAGGTACCTCAGCGCCACATCATTGATGCGAGGCCACAGCTGCCCGCCGACCTTGCTGCCGAGGTCCCAGCCCAGGAGAGGTAGAACAATGCACATCAAGTCCATTCTGATTGCGTCGGATCTTTCAGCACGGTCCGATCGCGCCCTGCAGCGGGGCTTCCTTCTGGCCCATGAACTGGACGCCCAGGTACAGGTGGTGTCGATCATTGACGACAGTGTTCCCGAGTCCTTGGCCCTCGAACTCGTCGACAAATTTCGGGCTCATCTGGAAGCCTCGGCAAAGAGCATAGCCGAAAACCTGCCCTACACGATCCACATCGAAACGGGCGATCCCATCGCGCGGCTGGTCGAGTTTGTGAATTCCGCAGAGGTCGACCTGGTTGTCATGGGCCGGCACCGTGCCAGGCGCGTTTTCGACGGGTTGAGAAAGACGACCGTGGAGAGTGTCGTGTCCCAATCCCTGACGCCGGTGCTGCTCGTCACCGACCCGGTTCAGCATGGCTATGCCCGGGTTCTGGCACCCGTGGCGTTCTCTGCCGCGTGCCGCCAGGCCGTCACCACCGCGCTCAGCGTGGCACCCGAAGCAACCTATCGGGTCTTCCATGCCTGGATGGCGCCGTTTGAGGGGCTGACAGGTGGGAAAACATCGGATTATGCGCGTGCCGTGCAACGCGAAACTGCCGAGCAATCCGCCACGTGGAGCGCAGGCCTTCCCACGAAGCTGCCGAAAGTCGACCTCGTCCAGAATGGTGTCGGAACGAGCTGCTACAATGAGATAAAGACCTTTGCGCCGGACCTGATCGCCGTAGGTGCCACCACCCGCACCCTGTCGTTCACCGGCCTCGGCTCGTTCGCGGCGGAACTCCTGCGGGATCCCCCCGCAGATCTTCTGATCGCGCGCGGGGCCGAGTATTAAGACGGCGTCACGTGCCCGCGAAGGTGCCCGAGGTCAGGTGCCGTCTGTCGGCAGGGCCATCACCGCATCAGTCCGAATGCGGCAAAGTCCTTTCCCTGCGCCTTGGCAAGGGATTCGATCGAATCATGGATCAGTTCAAGCGCGTAATGCGGGTTGTGCACATGGATGCCCGGATCGCTCGTGACCACTTTCCAATTATAGGCCGCCCGCAGCAGCGTCGGCGTCCAGCCTTTGAACGTGACAGGCCGCCCGTCGGTCTGGTCGACAACGCCGTCGCGGTTCGCGTCGGCAAAGAAATAGGGATATCGACCGCTGTCGTAGATCAGCCCGGTCTTGGCAACCTGCGACGCATAGTCCAGCATTTCACGCATAAGCAGGTCACTGTTGGCGCGGATGTCCACCGCGATCCCCTGTGCGGTATCGCCACTGCCATCATAGCTCTGGCGCGAGATTCGGATATCCTGCGCCGCACCGGTCTCGTGACATGTCAGGCAGATCGCCTCGTTCACCGTCAGCGCATGAGGCTCGTGGCAGGACAGGCAGCTTGCGACCGGCTTGGCGTGAAGGAAGCGGCCGGAATAGGTCTTGCCGGGATAATGATATCCGATGCCGCCATAACCGCCGAGCCATGTGGCCCCGGCCACCTTGTAATGCGGGTTCACGAAAGACAATTCCGGGTTCACCGTATCCTCGGCCATGTTGGCGGTCACCTTTGCCACGTTCGCGCCCGAGGACCGACCGGTGTGGCAGGTCAGGCAGGGCACCAGGGCAGTCTCCGTCGGGTGGACAACACCGGAGGGCAAGGTAACGCTGTCGATCTCGGCAAGTCCCGGCTTGTGGCAGGTTTCGCAATCCACGACGCCGCCGGTCGGAATCGGGGATTGCAGGGGCCCGGGCGCGCTCCCGTCCAGGCCGTGGAAGGCGCGGAACCCCTGGCCGGAATGGCAAACGGCACAGGCGCCGGGAATCTCGCCATCGGCATTCCAATGGGCAAAGGCTTCGGCGGCAGAGTTGGCATGGGCCGATCGCGCCCAGCTTTCGATTTGGCGCGCATTCCCGATCACGATTGCTTCCGGCGTGTAGGGGCCAGTTTTCGGGAAGACGTAGGTCGACAATTCCCGGGCAATCTCTTCGATCTCAGAGGGTTTATCGCTCTGAGCAAGGACCGGCCCGGTCGTGGCGATCACGATACCGGCGAAGCCCGCCATCAAGTAAATTGCCCTCAAAGTATTCATGTGCGGCAGATTCATGAATTTTTCCCGTCAAATTAAAAGCTTACGCTTCCAAAACCCTACAGGAAATTTGGATTCGCCACAAATCTTGGATAGCATCACGTTACGACGGTCGATGAAAAGGAACTCGAAGTGGTGTCGCGACATGCCATCGGTCTGACGGTGCCCACGAGCGACCGTTCAAGAGGCCTCCGTCCGTCGGACGCTGGCGCAAACGCCATGACCGAAACACGGATCACCAACGAAGCGCTGATCCGTTCGCCGTTCCGTGGCGACTTTCGGGTCGAGCTTCTGGTCAAGCCCGGCGATCTGGTCGCGCAGGGTCAGCCGGTGCTGCGAGCGACCAAAGCGCATGCCTTCACCATGACCGCCCCGATGTCGGCCCGTGTGGCCTCGGTCGACATGGACCGAGGCCACCGTTTGAATTCGATCCTGTTTTATTACGAACCCGATGCAGGGCGGCATGCCTTCGAGGTGCCGGACAGCCCGAGCGGCGCCGAGATATGGACGCTGCTGGCCAACACCGGGTTATGGCGCGCCTTTCGGCAACGCCCCGGTTTCGCCCCCGCTTTCGGCGAGGTGCGCCCGTCGGCGATTGTGGTGATGGCCCATGACACCCGCCCCGGTGCTGGGTGCCCGCTGGACTGGGTGCAGGAGAGAGGCGCCGAGATCAAGGCCGGGCTGGCGGCGCTATCCACTCTGACACAGGGGCCGATATTTCTGGTCAAACCGCGCGGCGCCGAGATCGACATGCGCAGCGCCGGCGGCCGGGTGAGAACCATCGAGGCTCCCGCAACCCATCCCTGGGGGCTGGCTGGTATTCATATACTGCGCCACGCGCCCGCAAGTTTCACCCATCCGGTCTGGGATATCCACATTGAGGCGCTCGCGGATATCGGCGCGCTCATGCGCACCGGCCACATCCCCGAGACCAGGCATGTCGCCCTGAGCGGACCGGGGATGCGCAATCCGCTTCTGCTCAAGGTGCAGCCCGGTGCGGATATTCGTGAGCTTCTCCTTGGCAAAGTTGTGCCCGGGAAACATCTGGTCCTGTCGGGATCCCCGATCGACGGCACGCCTGCGCGCTGGCTGAGTTGGGGCAGTCGTCAGATCACCGTGCTCACCGAGCCCGAGCCCGCCGGACGGCGTCACTGGCTTCGCGCGGCGCTTGGCCGTTCGTCGCGCCCGCTGCCTGTCATTCCGACCGCCGGGCTGGATCAGGCGCTTGGCGGGACAGTTCCCGTCATGCCGCTCATCCGCGCGATCTCTTCGGGCGATACGGAGAGCGCGATCGCGCTCGGGGCGCTGTCTCTGGTTGAGGAAGACCTCGCGCTGGTCGATTACATCACCCAAGCCGATCCGCCGATCGCAGCGCAATTGCGCCTGCTGATCGATCAGGTCGCGGAAGAGGGGGGGATATGACAAGGGGCATGTGGTCGCGGGAAACAGTGGCGCTTTTTCTGGTCATCGCGATGCTGCCGCTGGCAGTGGTCTGGCTGACGGGCGCAGGCTGGGACGGCGCTATCCGCCTGCTTGCCGCGCTTGCCATTACCTACGGCTGGCAGTTGGCCTTCCTGCTGCTGCGCGCACAGCCGCCATCGCTCGCCGGTGTGGTGACCGCATTCGCGATCGCGGTTCTGGCCCCGACCGGCCTCGGCGCTTTCGCCTTCGTGCTGGGCGTCAGCTTTGGCGTGGTCATTGGCGAGCTGGCGTTTGGCGGGTGGGGCCGCAACATCCTGCATCCGGCCACGGTCGCCATTGCCTTTCTGGGGTTCGGCTATCCGGCCGCGCCATGGCCTGAGCTGTCGATCCTGATAACCTGGGGCGCATGCGGCACGCTGGCTCTGGCCGTGGCGTTCGGCCTCTACGCCATCCGCCTGGTCGCCGGGACGGCCATCGCGCTTTCGCTGGCCGCGCTGGTGGGGCTGCCGGTCACCGACCCGTTCACTGCCCCGGCCATACTCGCCAGCTTCGCGCTGCTGGTCTGCGATCCGGTGACGTCGGCCAATACGCAGACCGGCCGCTGGATGCAGGGGCTGTTCTACGGTGCCCTCATCGCCCTCTTTCTGGCGGTCTGGGACGGGGCCGCGACCACGCAGCTCGCCCTCAGTGCGGCGCTGCTGGCGAATCTCGCCGCCCCGCTTCTGGACGAAATCGCGCTGCTTCTTTGGCAGGCAACACGGAGAAACCGCCATGGCTGACTGGTCCCCGCTCGCGCTGTGGAAACGCTTCCTCGCCCAACCGAACGACAACCGCGGCAAGACCATCTTCGTCGCGGTTCTGGTCGCCGCGACCTGCTCTGCCTTCGTGACCGGGGCCACGGTCTTGCTGCGTCCGATCCAGGCCGCCAACCGCGCCGCCGAAACCCAGCTTCGGCTGGAGGCGCTGATCAGCGCGATCCCGGGCATGCAGGAGCTGCTGGCCGCGGATGCCAGCGCCAAGCTCTCGACCGTCGTTGTCGACCTCGACACCGGGATGGCGGCGCGTGAGGTGACGCCGGCAACGCTCGACGCCGCGCTTCAGGAAGCCGACAATTACAGGCCGCTGGACGCCGCCGCCGACATCGCCGGGATCGGGACGCGCCCGCGCTATGTGCAGATCTATATCCTGCGCCGCGACGACCAGGTGCAGACCGCGATCTTTCCGGTGATCGGGTCGGGCTATAATGGCCCGATTGAGGCGATGATCGCCCTGACCGGCGACATGAACACGATCGCGGGCCTGGCGGTCACGCAGCAATCCGAAACCCCCGGTCTGGGCGCGCGGATCGAGGAACCGACCTGGCAGGCGGGATTTCAGGGCACCGTGATTCGCGACCCGTCCGGCGCGATGAAATTCGCCGTTGCCCGCGGCCCGGCGGTGTCCTCCTACGAGGTCGATGGCATCACCGGTGCCAGCCGCACCGGGCGCGGGGTCACGCAGATGGTGCGGTTCTGGCTCGGCCCGGACGGTTATGGCCCGGTGATCGAGGCTATCCGGCGGCAGGAGTTCTGAGATGGCCCGGCCCGCACTCCGCCAGACGTTCCTGTCGCCGTTGATCCGGGAAAATCCGATCACGCTCCAGATCCTCGGCATCTGTTCGGCGCTGGCGGTGACCACATCGCTCGACACCGCGCTGACGATGTCGGTTTCCCTGACCGTGGTGCTGGTGCTGTCGGCAGCGATCATCAGCATGATCCGGCGACATATCCCGGTCAGCATCCGCCTGATCCTCCAGATCCTCATTGTTGCCTCGTTGGTCATCGTCATCGACCAGGTGCTTCAGGCCTATTTCTTTGGCATCAGCCAGAGGCTGTCGGTCTTTGTCAGCCTGATCACCACCAATTGCCTTGTTCTGGGGCGGACCGAGTCCTTTGCCCGCAGCAATCCGGTGATCCCCTCGGTGGTCGACGCTGCGGGCAACGGGCTGGGCTATTCGCTGATCCTGATCGTGATCGGTACAATCCGCGAAGTCCTGGGCAAGGGCACTCTTATGGGCCAACCGGTTCTGCGGAGTGTCGAGGATGGCGGCTGGTTCGTTCCGCTGAACCTGATGCTGCTGGCTCCGAGCGCCTTCTTCCTGCTGGGACTCCTGGTCTGGGCGATCCGCTCTGCCCTGCCGGAGCAGGTCGAGCCGCCGGCCCATACGCCGCCGCGGCGGCGGGAGGCCGGGGAATGACCGAGCTGGGCAGCCTCTTTCTCAGGGCCATGTTCGTCGAGAACATGCCGCTGACCTTCTTCCTGGGCCTCTGCACCTTTCTGGCCCTGTCGCGCCGGGTCGAAGCTGCTCTCGGGCTGGGTGTCACGATGATGTTCGTCCTCGGCCTGACGGTCCCACTCAACCGGCTGGTTTACGATCTGTTTCTCGCGCCCGGGGCCTGGGGCTGGGCTGGCCATCCCGAGATCGACCTCAGCTATCTGGCGCTGCTGGCCTTCATCGGAGTAATCGCCGCCACGGTCCAGCTTCTCGAAATTCTGCTGCAAAGGTTTGTGCCGGCGATCCATGCCGCCTTCGGGTCGTTCCTGCCGCTGCTGACGGTGCAATGCGCCATCCTTGCCGGCAGCCTGTTCATGGTCGAACGGCGCTACGACCTCGCCGAAAGCGCGGTCTTCGGATTTGGCTCCGGCGCCGGGTTCGCGCTGGCGGTCATCATGCTGGCCGCGATCCGCAAGCGGCTGGCCTATGCCGACCTTCCGGCGGGCCTGCGCGGCCTTGGCGTGGCGTTTCTGCTGACCGGGATGCTCTCGCTCGGGTTCTCGGCCTTCGCCCAGATGGTGACCTCATGACCGAGATTCTTGTCGGCTCCGGCATCATGATCACGCTGGTCCTGGTTCTCAGCCTGGGTCTGCTGGCTGCCCGCTCATTGTGGCTACCGCGCGGAGAAAGCCAGGTGACAGTCAACGACGGCCCGCCGATCATCGCCAAACAGGGCGAGACGCTACTGTCCACGCTGCATGGCGCGGGAGTTCCGATTCCGGCGGGCTGCGGGGGCAGCGGCACCTGCGGCCTGTGCCGGGTCCAGGCCACCGGGCCGGGCTGCGCGCCGCTGCGTCCGACCGAAATCAGCCTGCTGTCCGCGGCGGAACGGCGGGCGAATACCCGGCTCGCCTGCCAGCTTGTCCTGGGTGGCGATGTCGCGGTCACCGTGCCCGGCGACATTCTCGCCGCCGAAACCTTCACTTGCGAAGTGGTTTCGAACCGGATGATGGCCCCGCTCATCCGCGAACTGGTTCTGCGTCCGAAGGTGCCACGCGACATTCCCTTCCGCGCGGGCGGCTTCATGCAGCTGACTGCCCCAGCCTATACGCTCGACTTCTCGGATGTCGCCATCGAGCCGGCCCATGCGCTGGCCTGGGACCATGCCGGCTGGGCCCGCCTCACAAGCCGGTCTGACGCGCCCGTGACCCGTGCCTATTCGGTGGCAAACCGACCGGAAGACGCCGGAACGCTGGTCTTCAACATCCGTCTGGCCGCGCCGCCCGCCGGGAAAGAGGCGGAGATACCGCCCGGCGTCGTCTCCTCCTGGCTGTTTTCGCGTCGGCGCGGCGACCCGGTCGAAGTCTCCGGCCCCTTCGGAGAGTTCCATGTGCAGGACACGGCCAACGACATCGTTCTGGTCGGCGGCGGCGTGGGCATGGCACCGCTCAGGTCCATGGTGCACGAACAGGTCGCGCGCGGCACGGATCGCCGCATCACCTATTTCTATGGCGCCCGGACCAAGGCCGACCTTTTCTATGTCGAGGAGTTCGAGGCCATCCACGCGGCGCACAAGAGCTTCGAATGGATTGCCGCCCTGTCCGATCCCGGACCCGGCGACCGCTGGCAGGGGCCGACCGGGTTCATTCACACGATCCTGGAACGTCACATGGCCCGGCACCCGGCGCCGGAAAGCTGCGAATATTACCTCTGCGGTCCGCCGCTGATGATTTCCGCAGTGCTCGCGACCCTGCGCAAGCTCGGCGTCGAACGGCATATGATCTTCAATGACGATTTCGGAGGATAGAGCGATGCATCAATGCGGCAGACTGCACAGGCGCGGTGTCCTGGCCATCGGCGGCGGGCTGGCCGCCCTGGCCTCCGGCCTTGCGGCCGTTCCAGTGATCGGGCGCACGCCGCCGCTGCGCGCGGTCTCGGGCGCCGCTTTCGGCACAAGCTGGCACGCCCTCCTGCCCGACAGCCTGCCGCTCGCCGAATTCGCAAACCGGGCCGAAACACGCCTGTCCGCGCTCGATGCGGCGCTGTCACCGTGGCGCAGAGACAGTGTCGTGACCGCATTCAACAGGGCACAGGCCGGCGCGACCGCCCGGGGGGATGATCTGCTACTGGTGGCCAGGCAGTCGCTTGCCATTGCAGGCGCCAGCGGGGGGCAGTTTGACCCGACCGTTGGCCCGCTGGTCGCACGCTTCGGCTTCGGCCCGATCAGCGACGGCTCGGACAGGCCGGACTGGCGGCAGATCGAGGTCGCGGGCAGCCGCATCGTCAAGACCACCGATGGCACCACTTTTGATCCCTGCGGCATCGCCAAGGGCCATGCGCTCGACCGGCTGGCGGCGCTGGCGCGCGGGGTGGGGGCCGAGGCCGGCTTTATCGAGTTCGGCGGAGAAATCATCGCCTGGGGCGCACATCCGGACGGGCGCGCCTGGCGGGCTGGTGTCGAAGATCCGCGGGTCGGCCAAACGGGCCTCGTCGCGACTCTCGCGCTTGGCGACGCCGCGCTCGCGACCTCTGGCAACAAGGTGAACGGCTATGACTTCGCCGGACAGAGCTATGGCCATATCATCGCGCCGGACCGGCAAGGCCCCCGGCGGTCATCGCTTCTCTCGGTCACGGTTCTGGCCGAAACGGCGATTGTGGCGGATGGCTGGGCAACGGCATTGATGGCGGCAGGGCCGGAACTGGGCCAGCAGCTCGCAAAGCGGAATGACCTGAGCGCCCTCTTTGTCCTGAACCGGGCGAACAGCGCGCCGGACCTTGTCACGACCGGCACCCTGTCGGACGGTCTGGAAAGGATCTGATCCATGGAATTCATCCTGGTCTTTGGCATCATTCTGATCACCGCCGGGGGGCTCGGCCTCGGGTTGATGCTGACCGGACGACCGCCAAGCGACAGCTGCGGAGCTGCCGCCTGTGCGGGGCATTGCGACATCTGTCCGCGCCGCAGGGAGGCCCAGAGACATGGCTGAACGAGAAGTCACCACCATCATGTCGCGCGAATTTCTTCTGCTCGATGAAGGCTGCCCCATGCGCGACGCCATTGCCCGACTGCTCGCCGCCGCGCAGCCCCTCGCCTGCATCTGCGGCGAGGCGGGCGAGCTCCTGGGCGTCCTGACCCCCAAGGATTGCTTCCGGTCGGCCCTCAATGCCAGCTATTACCAGCAATGGTCAGATACGGTCGGGAATCACATGTCGCGCAGTGTCGTGACGCTTCAGGCCGATATCGACATCATTGCCGCGGCAGAGGTCTTTCAGGAAAAGCCGTATCGCGCCTACCCGGTGACAGAAGGCACCGCGCTTGTCGGGGTTCTCACACGCGAGAACCTGCTTCGCGCGTTTCTCGAGCTTGGGTAGCCGCAGCCCATCGCGGACCCGTCTTGTGACAAGGTGGGGATCTACGGGCTCTTGGATCACGAAGGGCAGCTGCGCTACATCGGCTCGACCAATGTTCCCGCTGAGAATTTTCTGAAGCGCATCCATCACTGTCACCGCACCGGCTCGGAGAACCGTAGTCGCTACTTCTCCAAGCTCTACAATACCAGACGCATGTGGCGCGATTATGTTTCCTACTGCGATAGCGCGGACGCCAAAATCGCAAAGGATTTACGCAGCGCCGTCATTACCGGGCATTGCCGTGCTGTCTGGATCGCTCTTCAGGCCACGAAGAACAAAATCGAAAGGCTGGAGCGAGCGGTCATTGCCGTGGCTCCTCACGACTGCCACCGTTGGAATGCAAATCCCGGCATCCGCTATGTTGAGCCGTGCGTTTGGTGGACGAATTGCTGGTTTCGCCTGAGTATGACACGCGCAAGCGAGCGACCGATACCGCGAAAAAATTGCGCGCGCTCAACGAAAAAATGCGCGCGTTCCCGCACCGTCTCAGAAGTCCAGGTTTTCGACGTTCAGCGCGTTCTGCTGGATGAATTCGCGGCGCGGTTCGACCACGTCACCCATCAGCTTGGTGAACAGATCGTCGGCCTCGGCCATGTCTTCGACCTTGACCTGCAACAGCGTCCGCGCCTCGGGGTCCAGCGTGGTTTCCCACAGCTGTTCCGGGTTCATCTCGCCCAGCCCCTTGTAGCGTTGCAATTGCAGGCCGCGCTCGCCCTCTTCCAGAATTGCGTTCAGCAGGTCGAGCGGCCCGTGGATCAGCTGGGTGCGGTCGCGCCGCACCAGATCGGCGGGGCTGGTGTAGATGTCGCGCAGGCTCTGCGTCATCTGGCCCAGCCGCCGCGCCTCGCCCGAGCGCAGGACAGCCCCATCCAGCGTGCGCAGTTCTTCGACGCCGCGCAGCACCCGGCTCAGCCGGATACCGTGGTCCTGGGTCGGGCGCCCTTGCCAGCCACGTTCGTATTCCACCGCGATCTGATCCAGACGCTTGGCGACGGCATCGCCGACGCCCTGCAGATCCGCATCGGCCTGACCCTGCACAAAGGCCCCGGCAATCGCGGCCTGTTCCAGGATGTGGCGTGGATAATGGGTCGGGAACGCCTCAAGGATACGCTTCACCTGCCGCGCGCCTTCGACCACCCGCACCAGGTCCGGGCCGGTCAGTTCCTCGCCCGACTTCAGCCGCAGCACCGCGCCTTCGGAGCCCTGCGCGATCAGATAATCCTCAAGCGCGGTCTGATCCTTGAGATAGACCTCAGAACGCCCCCGGCTGACCTTGAACAGCGGCGGCTGCGCGATGTAGAGGAACCCGCCCTCGATCAATTGCGGCATCTGCCGATAGAAAAAGGTCAAAAGCAGGGTGCGGATATGGGCGCCGTCGACATCGGCGTCGGTCATGATGACGATCTTGTGGTAGCGCAGTTTCGAAATGTCGAATTCGTCGCGCCCGATCCCGGTGCCCAGAGCGACAACCAGATTGCCGATCTCCTGGCTGCTCAGCATCCGGTCAAACCGCGCCCGTTCCACATTCAGGATCTTACCACGCAACGGCAGAACTGCCTGGGTTTTCCGATCCCGTCCGGTCTGCGCCGAGCCGCCGGCGCTGTCGCCTTCGACCAGGAAGACTTCGGTCAGGCTCGGGTCTTTTTCCGAACAATCCTTGAGCTTGCCGGCCAGATAGTTCACATCCATTGCCGTCTTGCGCCGGGTCAGTTCGCGCGCCTTGCGGGCGGCCTCACGGGCCAGCGCCGCCTCGACGATCTTGCCGACCACCGCACGCCCCTCGTTCGGGTTCTCCTCGAACCATTCGGCCAGCTTTTCCGCCACCAGGCTTTCAACCGCCGGGCGCACCTCTGAGCTGACCAGCTTGTCCTTGGTCTGGCTGGAAAACTTGGGATCGGGCACTTTGACCGACAGCACGCAGGTCAGCCCCTCGCGCGCGTCATCCCCGGTGAAGTTCACCTTTTCCTTTTTGGCGATGCCGCTTTCCTGGGCGTATTTCGTCAAGGTCCGGGTCAGCGCGCCGCGAAAGCCCGCCATATGGGTGCCGCCGTCCCGCTGCGGGATGTTGTTGGTAAAGGGCAGCACCGTCTCGTGATAGCTGTCGTTCCACCACATCGCGACTTCGACGCCGATGTCGTCGCGCTCACCAGAGATATAGATCGGGTCCGGGAACATCGGGACTTTTGACCGGTCGAGGTATTTGACAAATTCCTTGACGCCGCCGTCATAGAACAGTTCCGAGCGCACCGGCTCGGCCGGGCGCTCGTCCTCCAGGATGACGCGCACGCCGGAGTTCAGAAACGCCAGTTCGCGCAGGCGTTTTTCCAGGGTGGCGAAATCGTATTCGAGGTTCGAAAACGTCTTGGTCGAGGCCAGGAACCGCACCTCGGTGCCCTTTTCGCCATTCGCATCGCCCACCACCTTGAGCGGCGCGACGGTTTGCGAATCCTCGAACCGAACGAAATGTTCGCGGTCATTGCGCCAGATCCGCAATTCCAGCCAATCCGACAGCGCGTTCACGACCGAGATCCCGACCCCGTGCAGACCGCCGGAGACCTTATAGGAATTCTGGTCGAATTTGCCGCCCGCATGCAGTTGGGTCATGATCACCTCGGCGGCGCTGACCCCCTCTTCGCTGTGCATATCGACCGGAATGCCGCGGCCGTTGTCGCGCACCGAGACCGAATTGTCGGCGTGTATTTTCACCCGGACATAATTGGCATGACCGGCCAGCGCCTCGTCGATGCCATTGTCCACCGCCTCATAGATCATATGATGCAGGCCAGAGCCGTCGTCAGTGTCGCCGATATACATGCCGGGGCGCTTGCGAACAGCATCCAAGCCCTTGAGAACCTTAATGGAATCCGCACCATAATCGGCTTCGTGTTGCAGCGGTTCGGACATCGTTTGGGGACCCCTTTTCAATTGCGCGATTTATAGCGCTCCGTGGGGGGAATGTCACGTCGCAGACACAAGATTTAGGGGTCAGGGGGAACCCGGCGGCAGCGCGTCGAGTTTCTTGCGCAGCAGGCCGGGCAGGAACGCATCCGGCGGTGCGAGAATGCCTTTCTCGATCATGCTTTCCACGACCTCCAGGGCCCGGGAATAATGCGCGCGCGGCGTCGGGCCAACCAGCGCCAGGTTGTAATGGGACACCACCAGATCGCGCTGCCAGGTCGCTTGGCTCGGGTCGCGATCGGCAAATCTCTGGACGGTCGCCAGTGAGGCCTGAAAGGCGGCATAGGCCGCCGTCGCGTCGCCCTGTTTCCGTTTGATCCCGCCGATCTTGTTATAGGTCACCGACAGGTCGCGCCCCCATACCCCATTACTGGGGTCTTGCGCGACAAGGCGTTCCTGGATTGCCTTGCTCGCCTGATAGGCTCTCAGAGCACCCGGCAGATCGCTCTGCGCCTCAAGCACCTGCCCGATCAGGCCTTGTCCGACTGCGCTTTCGCTCTGCAACCCGGTGTTGCTGGGGTCCTTCGTCAGAAGTTGTTCGATGATGTCGAAGGAATCCTGATAGGCCCCCAATGCCGCCGGAAGGTCACCCAGAGCCTGGTAGGCCACGCCCACTCGACCATGGTTCACGGACACATCCCGCTGGCGCGCGGCATCCGCCGGATCGAGTGCGGCCAAGGCCTCAGAGATTTCCAGAGCCGCGCGAAATGCGCCCAGCGCCGCGATCCCTTCACCCAGGGCAATATTCACATCGCCGATCCGGGTATGGTTTGCCGCAATGTCCCGCTGAAGCGCGGCGTCCTCGGGCGCCAACGCCGCGCGCCTCTGGCTGTGCTCCAAGCCTTGCGAATAAGCGGTCAAGGCGCCTTGCAGATCGCCCTGCCAGAAGCGGACCTCACCGGCCCGGAAGAACGACACGCCAAGACCGCGCTGCCATTTCTGATTGTCGGGTTCCAGCGCCACCAACCGCGCGGTGATTTCGTAGGCCTTTGCATACCACGATTGCGCGGCGGGCAGATCGCCTTGCAGCACTTCGACCTCGCCAATCCGGTCATAGGTCGCGGCGAGGTCATATTCGGCCTCGTGGGTGTCGGGCGCTGCCGCAAGCCGGGCCAGGGCGGCCGCCTGCATCTCGGAATAGCTTTGCATTGCCGCGTCTGTCGCCCCGAGGCGGCGGTGAATTTCCCCCAGATCGGCCAGCAGCCAGGTCCGCTTTCTGCGGTCCGCATCCGCCACATCCAACCCGGCGATCCCGGCATGCAGCGCCGCCGCCTGGGTCAGCGCCGCCACCGCCACCGGATAATCCAGCGCCGTCTTGGCGACACCGGCCTTCAGCGTCAGGCTCTCGGCCTCGGACAATCGGCGCGCCACCAGATTCGCCTCAAGCTGCGTGCCTGAGTCCCGGTCCCGCGCCGCCGCCAGATCCAGCGCCGCCATCGCACCGCTGAAATCACCGAGGTCCAGCCGCTCGGCCGCCGTATCGCGCAGCCGCGACACCTCGGCATCCTGCGCCGCCAGGTTGCTCAGCCGCTCGCGGGTCTCGGTATAGGCGCGGGCGGCATCAATCAGCATCCTGGCCCGGTCGTCGGCGGATTCCCTTGCCAACCCGGCGCCAATCAGCGCGCCATAGAGCGGCGCCAGCGGCATGTTCGCCGCCGCGGCCGCCTTTTCGACCTCAGCCCGCAGGTCCGGGTTCAGCCCGGCCATCGCCAGCAGCAGCCGCTCACGCTCGGGCAGCTGATCCTGCGCCTGCGCCGCAAAGAACAGCCTCGGCAGGGCGCTTTCGACATAGGGCAGCTGATCGCCACGGGTGCGGTCATAGACCTCTTGCTGCACCAGCGTCAGGACCGAACGCACCTCAAGCCCCGGGGTCGCCAGATGCCGGATCAGCGCGCTGGCAAAGGGCGAATGGCCATCCACCCCGTCCAAGGCGGTATCCCCCGGCGCGGTGGCAAAGCCGACCAGGGTGCCTTCGGCCTTGTCGACCGCCGCAAAGCCGGGACGCGTCTGCGCCCCGTTCAGCGCGACGCCACTGCGCCCGGCACCGCTGGCGACAAAGGGATCCTCGCGACAGGCATCGACCAGCACGATCCCGACCTTGGCGATCCGGGCGACCAGCGTGCGGATATCGTTCAGCGACAGGCTGCCCTCGATCAGCGTCTCGATGCTGCCGGTCACCGCGTCCACCGGCAGCAGCCGGTTGTCGCCCGCCACTTCAAACCCGTGCCCGGCGAAATAGACCAGCACCACCTCGGCGTCCTGGCCATCATATTCCAGATCCTCCAGCGCCCGCCGCATCCGGCGCAGATCGCGGTCGCGCTCGCGCAGCACCTCGAACCCCAGGGCTTCCAGCGTGTCGGCGACCGCATCGGCATCCGCCCCGGCATTGGCCAGCGGCCGCAGGTGGTCATAGCGGTCGTTGCCGAACACCAGCGCCAGACGCCCATCGGCAAGCCCGGCAGCCGGGGCCAGCACCAGCCATATGAGAACAAGCCATTTCATCCCGGCGAGGTTAGCAATCGCGCCGGGATCAATCCAATGACAAAACCACTTAGATATCCGCGCGCCGTTGCGGCAGGTGTCATTCAGGCAGGGGGATGGTCAGCCGCCCGGTCGAATCCAGCGTCCAGAACGGGTTCATCGCCAATTCCCAGACATGGCCGTCCGGATCGGCGTAATAGCCGGAATAGCCGCCCCAGAACACCTTCTCGGGGCGTTTCAGCGCAACGGCACCCGCCGCGATGGCGGCGTCGAACGCCGCGTCGACCTCAGCCTCGCTCGCAAAATTCTGCGCCAAGGTCATCGCCCCGGTGCCCAGGGCTGCGCCCGGACGGCCCTGATCCGCGGCCAGCGGGCCGCGCCCGAACAGGCCCAGCGCCATTCCATCCATCTGATAGAACACCACCCCTGGCGGCCCCGGCACCGGTTCCCAGCCCAGCGCTCCATAAAAGGCGCGGGCGCGATCCAGATCGTTGACCCCGAGGGTGATCAGCGTAACCCGTTGCGATTTCATAGGCTCTCCCTGGGTGTCACCTGGCTGGCGCCCGCCTCCTCCGTCACTTCCAGAAATTGCGCCCGCCCGGCGAGATCAGCAAACAGCTCCGGCCCGGTGCCGGTCATCCAGGCCTGCGCGCCCAGCCTGACGACCTCATCATAAAGCGCGGCGCGCCGATTGGCGTCAAGATGCGCCGCCACCTCGTCGAGCAACAGGATCGGCGGGGCGCCGAAATCCTGGGCCAGCGCCCGGGCATTGGCCAGGATCAGCGAGATCAACAGCGCTTTCTGCTCGCCGGTCGAGGCCTCTTTCGCGGCAATCCCCTTGGCGGCCCACTGCGCCTCCAGATCAACCCGGTGCGGCCCGATCAGGCTGCGCCCGGCGGCGATGTCGCGGCCCCGCCCCTCCGACAGCGCGTCGCGCAGTTCCGCTGCGCCCTCCGGCAACACCCCCTCGGCATGGGTCAGCGTCAGATCGGCGGCGGGAAATTCCGCGCTCGCCGCCCCCTGCGCCGCCGCGATCAGCGCCAGCGCCTGGCGCCGGTTCGCCATGATCTGCGCCCCGGTCTCAGCCATCTGGCGTTCCAGCGCCACATACCAATGGCCATCGCGCACCATGTCTTTCAACAACCGGTTGCGATCGCGCATCGCTTTGCCATAGGTCAACGACACCTCGGCATGGCCGGGCAGGAATGACAGCGTCATCCGGTCGAGAAACCGCCGCCGTCCGTCCGCGCCCTCGATCCACAGCCGATCCATGCTCGGCACCAGCCACAGCACCCGGGCGATCCGGCCCAGCACCGCCTGGGTCGCCGCCTTGCCATCGATGCGCAGCTGGCGTGCCGCGCCCGGCTCGGCGGAAATCTCGATCTCATGCAGCTGGCTGGTCGAGCGTAGCAGCCCGCGCAGCTGCCAGCCCAGCGCCTCGGGGCGCCGCGCCATCTCTTCGGCCGCCGCCCGGCGCAGCCCGCGGCCCGGCGAAAACAGGCTGACCGCTTCAATCAGATTGGTCTTGCCAGCCCCGTTCGGGCCCCAGATCGCCACCGGACGCCCATCCAGTGCAATCTCTGCCCGCCGATGCGAGCGGAAATGCGACAGGGCCAGCTCGGTCAGATACAAACCCGCCAAACCGGCCCCCTCTTCATCTTTCGCTAAATACTCCCGCCGGCGGCAACGCCGCGTCAGCGGCGTCCCGGCGCGCAGCCTGACTTACACCCGCATCGGCATCACGACATAGACCGCGCTGGTGTCATTGCCTTCGCGCATCATTGTCGGATCACCGGCCGAATTGAACAGGAACACCGCGTTCTCGCGGTCCACCTGGCTGGCGATTTCCAGCAGGTATTTGGCGTTGAAGCCGATTTCCAGCGGCTCGTCGCCATAGGCCACTGCCAGTTCTTCCTCGGCGGCCCCGGTGTCGGGCGCATTGACGCTCAGCACCAGCCGGTCCTCGTCCAGCGACAGCTTGACGGCGCGTGAGCGCTCGGAGCTGACCGTCGCCACCCGATCCACCGCCCGGGCGAAATCGGCGGCATCGACCTCCATCCGCTTCGGATTGTTCTGCGGGATGACCCGGGTGTAATCCGGGAATGTGCCGTCGATCACTTTCGAGGTCAGGGTGATGCCGGGGGTGGCAAAGCGCACCTTGGTTTCACTCACCGACACCGCGATGGTCGCGTCATCGTCATCCAGCAGCTTGCGCATCTCGCCCACGGTCTTGCGCGGCACGATGACGCCCGGCATCGTCTCGGCCCCGGCGGGCAGATCCGCGTCGATCCGGGCCAGCCTGTGTCCGTCGGTGGCCACACAGCGCAGCACCCGCCCGCCATCGGATTCAGCGACATGCATATAGACGCCGTTCAGATAATACCTTGTTTCCTCGGTCGAAATCGCGAATTTGGACTTGTCGAACAACCGCCGCAGTACCGGCGCCTTGGCCGAGAAATTGGCGGTGTATTCCGACGAGGTCATCTGCGGAAAATCTTCTTTCGGCAGCGTCGCCAGGGCAAAATTCGATCGCCCGGCCTCGACCACCAGCCGCCCCGAGGCACCATCGTCGGACAGCGACACCAATGCGCCATCGGGCAATTTGCGCACGATTTCATGCAGGGTCACCGCATTGACCGTGGTCGCCCCCGCCCGCTCGACCTTGGCCGGGACGGTATCGACCACCTCGATATCCAGATCGGTGGCCCGGAACCGGACGGCATCGCCCTCGGCCTCGATCAGCACATTGGCGAGGATCGGAATCGTGTTGCGCCGTTCGACAACCGACTGCGCCTGTGCCACCGCCTTGAGCAGCGTGCCGCGTTCGATGCTGAGTTTCATACCCTCGCTCCTGTCCTTTGACGGGCCCATACCGGTTTCATCCGGGATGGACACGCTACCGGTTTCAGCCCCCGGCTCAAGCGTTTTCTGCGTTTTTCGGGGCAGTTACGGCCGCAAGCTGCGATCCACCGCGCAATCGGGCACCTGCCCGCACCCGCCAGCTGGACATCACCCCCTGCAAAACGTGAAAACCCGTCGCAAGGCGACGGGCTTCAAACGCGACACTGTGGGACCAAATTCAGGCCTCGAGCGTGCGGCGCAGCATTTCCAGGTCTTCCGCGATCTGGCCGTCCTGGCCCTTCAGCTCTTCGATCCGCTTCACCCCGTGAATTACCGTGGTGTGGTCGCGGCCACCAAAGCGGCGCCCGATTTCCGGCAGCGAGCGCGAGGTCATCTGCTTGCACAGATACATCGCCACCTGCCGTGGCCGGGCGAAGGAGCGCAGGCGCTTTGGCCCCAGCATATCCGACAATCGAATGTTGTAATGTTCGCTGACCTTGCGCTGGATTTCCTCAACGGTGATCTTGCGTTCAGAGGCGCGCAGGATGTCCGCCAGGCAATCCTGTGCCAATTCCAGGGTAATCTCGCGGCCCACCAGGCTGGCAAAGGCGAACAGCCGGGTCAGCGCGCCTTCCAGCACCCGCACATTGGTGCTGATCCGATGCGCCAGAAATTCCAGCACCCCGTCGGCGATCACCAGATCCGGCTGTTGTTTGCGGAAGGTTTCGGTTTTCGACAGCAGGATGCCGAGGCGCAGCTCATAATCGGTCGGGTGCAGATCGACCACCAGCCCGCATTGCAACCGCGACCTGATCCGTTCCTCCATATCCGCGATCTCGCCCGGGGCACGGTCGGCAGAGATGATGATCTGCCGGTTCTGGTCGATCAGCGCGTTGAAGGTGTGAAAGAACTCTTCCTGAGTGCTGTCCTTGCCGGCGATGAATTGCACATCGTCCACCATCAGCACATCGACCGAACGGAACAGCAGCTTGAAATCCATGATCTTGCGATCCCGCAGCGCCTGGACAAAGCGATACATGAATTGTTCGGCGCTCAGGTAGACCACGTTCAAATCGGGGCGCGCGGTCTGCAATTCCCAGGCAATGGCATGCATCAGATGGGTCTTGCCCAACCCGACGCCGCCATAAAGGAACAGCGGGTTGAAGGTGACTGGGCCGCCTTCGGCGACGCGGCGGGCGGCAGCATGGGCGAGTTCGTTGGGCTTGCCGACCACGAATGTGTCAAAGGTGAAGCGCTGATCCAGCGGCGCCGGGGGCAACATGCCGTCGCGGCGCGCCGTCGGAGCGGCGGCGGCGGCGGCGGGCTGTGCTGGGGCCGCTTCGGACTGGGCGACAGGCCGAGCGGCCCGCATTGCCCGGTTGGCCCGGGAGGCGGAAAATTCGATCCGGCGCACATCGGGTTTCACCGCCGCGATCTTTTGCAGGATGATATCGCCGAAATTGCGCGACACATAGGTGCCGGCAAAATTGGTCGGGGCAGCAATCTGCGCGACGCCATTGGCGGCGCTGGTGAATTGCAACGGCTCGATCCAGTTACGGTAGTTGCTCTCTCCGACGGTGGCCTGAAGCTGTCGCTTCAATTCACCCCATTGTCCGGTTTTCATGTTCTCGGTCGCCCCCAAAAGTCGCAGTCCCATGGCCATTCGCGAACCCGCGGCCAGCAGGTACCCTACACTTCCAGCTCGGGGGAGAGAGCATGGCATGACAAACGCGCAAACGCGGTTGCATCAAGATCCGACTCCACAGGCCCCGTGCGGCGCCGATGGCGCGCAGTCATATTTCGGGTGCCCGGCAGAGGCGGCCCGTAAAACTGTTGCATGCCCGAAGGCAGACCTGCAGACCTGCGCGTGCCGTCTTTTCGACAGTTAGCGACCGGAAATCCCGGTCACCGACACGCGCTGAACCGAACCCGGTTCATCATGTCCCCCAAGCGAAGTGACTCGCAGGTATCAAGGTAGCAACCTCGTCTGCGAAGCGGCAAGCCTACATATCGCTTGACTCGCACGATGCCGAAAAAGAATCTCCGCCCCCCTTGAAAGCCAAGCATATATGCAAAAAGGCACCCCTGTGGGGTGCCTTTTCTTTCACTGGTCGATTGGCCTGCAGGCAGGAAAACCTGCCCTGGATCAGGTCACTCAGGCGAGGGATTTGACCCGCGACGCCAGCCGCGAGACTTTCCGCGACGCCGTATTCTTGTGATACACACCCTTGGTCACGCCGCGCATCAGCTCCGGCTGCGCAACCCGCAGGGCGGTGGCAGCGGCGGATTTGTCACCCGAGGCAATCGCCTCTTCCACCTTTTTCAGGAAGGTGCGGATCCGTGACCGGCGCGCTTTGTTGACGATCTCGCGGCGGTCCGCTTGACGTGCGCGTTTCTTGGATTGCGGCGAATTGGCCATATGTGCTTGGTCCCGTAGCTTCGGTTCGGTTTATTCAGAAGTCGCGTCTTTAGGCCCGAGTCGGCAGCAAGTCAACAGGGCGGAGAGGGATTTCGTCTGACCGCGCGATCCACCCTGATATGAACCCGGCTTGATCCAGGCGCGATCCTTTCGCATGAGCTATGCCAGTGCTAGGCTGAGGATCACAGGAGGCCCCATGGCAGAACCGGAAAAGCGTCGCATCGTGTCATCCCGCCACCTCGCCGAGGGTGATGGCTGGGAGGCATCAGAGTTCGAATACGGGCTGATCATCGCCTATAACGCCTTTGCCCGCTGGATGGTCAAATGCATGTCCGCCGCCAGCCCCGGCGAATTCAGCCCGCTGGAGATCCTGGTGCTGCACAATGTCAATTCGCGGGGCCGCGACAAGCGGCTGAGCGACATCTGTTTCCTGCTGAACATCGAAGACACCCACACGGTGAATTACGCCCTGCGTAAATTGCTGAAAGCCGAGCTTCTGGAGGGCGAGAAGCGTGGCAAAGAGGTGTTCTATCGCGCCTCATCCAAAGGCGCCGAGGTCTGCGAGGCCTATCGCGAAGTGCGCGCCCAATGCCTGCTGGAGGGGCTGGGGCATATGGAAATGACCGGCGACGAGCTGCGAGAGATGGCCACCCGGCTCAGGGCGCTGTCGGGGCAATATGATCAGGCCAGCCGGGCGGCGGCCTCTCTCTGAGGGGGGCTGCGGTCTGAGGGCTCCAAAGGCGCGCGGCGCGCCTGCCCTTTGTTTGATTGGGGCTCTGCCCCAAACCCCGGGATATTTTTGACCAGAGGAAGCGGGGGATGCGGTCTAACGCCCCATCAGCCCGGGCAGCCAGGTCACGATTGCCGGGAAGAGGGTGATCAGGATCACCCCCAGCACCAGCAGGAAGAAGAACGGCAGCGCCGCCTTTGCCACCCGCAGGATGTCGATGCCGGTGAGTCCCTGGATGACAAACAGGTTGAAGCCGACCGGCGGGGTGATCTGGCTCATCTCGACGACAATCACCAGGTAGATGCCGAACCACAGCGGATCGATCCCGGCGGCGCTGACCATCGGCATGATGATCGAGGTGGTCAGCACCACCACTGAAATGCCGTCGAGGAAGCAGCCAAGAGCGATGAAGAAGATGGTGAGCGCCGCCAGCAGCGCGCCTTGGCTGAGCCCCAGCGACCCGATCCAGGCGGCCAGGTTGCGCGGCAGCCCGGTGAAGCCCATGGCGATTGACAGAAACGCCGCCGCCACCAGGATGAAGGCGATCATCGCGCTGGTCCGCGTGGCTGACATCAGCGCCTCGCCCAGCTTGACCCAGCTGAAGCCCCCGGTGGCGAAGGCCAGGATCACGGACAGCACCACCCCCAGCGCCGCCGCGTCGGTCGGGCTGGCAATGCCAGTGTAGATCGACCCGATCACCCCGGCGATCAACAGCGCCACCGGGATCAGCCGCCGCGAGGCGCTGATCTTTTCACGCCAATTGTGTGCCGGTTCGGCCGGGATCGACAGCGGGCGCATCCAGGCATAGCCCGCGACATAGGCGGCAAACAGCAGCACCAGCATGATCCCCGGCAGGATCCCGGCGACGAACAGCCGGGCGATGCTTTGTTCGGTGGCGACGCCATAGACGATCAGGATGATCGATGGCGGGATCAGCAGGCCCAGGGTGGCGCTGCCGGCCAGGGTGCCGAGGATCATGATTTCGGGATAGCCGCGTGCCTTGAGTTCGGGCACCGACATCCGCCCAATGGTGGCGGCGGTGGCCGCGCTCGACCCGGAGACTGCCGCAAAGATCGCACAGCCGAGGATATTGACATGCAGAAGCCGCCCGGGGAAGCGGCCGATCCAGGGCGCGATACCCGAGAACATGTCTTGTGACAGCCGCGAGCGCAGCAGGATTTCGCCCATCAGGATAAACAGCGGCAGTGCCGCCAGCGCCCAGGAATGCGAATGCCCCCAGAGCGTGGTGGCCAGCACCAGCCCGACCGGCGCATTGGAAAAGAAGACGATGGCGATCAGCGCCACCGCGATCAGCGCAAAGGCAACCCAGACGCCCAGCGCCAGCAGGCCGATCAGAACCGCCAGAAGGGTCAGCGCGACAAGCGGATCGGACATGATCATTCCTCGGCAGAGTTGGGCAAGGTCGGCGCCCCGGCGCGGAGAGTTTGCACCAGCGTGTCGAGCAGGGCGATGACCAGCAGCCCCATGCCCAGCGCCACCGCTGATTGCGGAATCCATAGCGGGATCGGCACGATTCCGGCCGAGGTGTCGCCGTAATGTCGACTCTCCTGCACCAGCGACACCAGATAGAATCCGGCGAAACCGGCGAGGCCGGTGGCCAGGGTCAGGCTCAGCACTTCGGCGGCCAGGGCGGCGCGGCGCGGCAACCGCTGGGTGACCAGCGACACCCGAACATGGCCGCCCATCCTGAGGGTATAGGCCAGCGCCAGGAACGAGGCCCCGGCCAGCATGAACCCGGCGAAATCGGCATAGGAGGGGATCGTATAGCTCCAGGCCGGGCCCATCATCCGCGAGGCGAGGTTCAGCAGGATCTGCGCCGAGATCAACAGGCAGATCGCCAGAATCAGCGCTGCTGCCAGCCCGCCGGAGACCTTGTATATCGTGTCGAGAAATCGGCGCATCGCCAGCCACCTGAATCAATAGAGCCCGAGCCTAGCACCCTGCGGGTGAGTCTGCCCGGGCCAATTGAAAAGGGCGGGTGTTGCCACCCGCCCTCGTTCGCTTACTTCTGATAGGCGGCAAGCGCCGACTTTGCGTCGTCGCTGGCCTTGGCCATCCAATTGTCGAGCATCTTGTCGCCAATCGCCTGCAGCCCGGCAACCAGGTCCGCGCTCGGCGGGTAGACGGTGATGCCGTTGTCGGCCAGTTCCTTGGTCTTGGCGTCGGTCTCGGCCATCGACATTTCAAGCCCGCGCGCCTCGGCAGCCGCAGCCGCGTCCAGAACCGCTTTTTGCGTCGCCGCATCAAGGCCATCAAAGCTGCGCTTGTTGACCACCACGATGTTCTTGGGGACCCAGGCGTTGATCGGGGTGTAATGCGACAGGAAATCCCAGGCCTTGGAGTTTGCGCCGGTCGAGGGCGAGGTGATCATCGCCTCGACCTGACCGGTCGAAAAGGCCTGCGGGATATCTGGCGCTTCGACCTGCACCGGGGCCGCCCCGGCCAGGGTCGCGAATTCCTCGAGCGCGGCGTTGTAGGCGCGGAAGCGCAGGCCATTCAGATCGTCCACCGATTTGATTTCGGCCTTGGTATAAAGCCCCTGCGCCGGCCATGGCACTGAGAACAGCGGCATCAGCCCCTGGGTCGCCAGCAGCTTTTCGACCACCGGGCGCTGTGCGGCCCAGAGCTTGGCCGCATCATCATAGGAGGTGGCGAGGAACGGCTGGCTGTCCATGCCAAAGGCCGGGTCCTCGTTCGCCAGGGTCGAGAGGAAGAATTCCCCCATTGGCACCTGGCGTGAGCGGACGGCATTCTTGATCTCGCCATGCGGAAACAGCGACCCGGCGGAATGGACGGTGACCTCCAGCCCGCCGCCGGTCACGGTTTTCACCTCATCGGCAAAGGCGCGGATATTCTGGGTGTGGAATGTGGTGTCGCCATAGGGCGTCGGCATATCCCATTTTTCGGCCAACGCAGGCGTCGCGGTCAGTAGAACCGCCAGTGGCAGAGCAAAGCGTAGCATGATCAATCTCCCTGAAGTTGGTTTGTTCACTTCGTTTTCATTACGTTGACAAATTGCCAACGTTCTGGGAGTAACGCAACAGAATTCTTGAGGGATGCAAACCGAATGACCAAACGCGCGCAAAAGTGGCAGTTCTGGGTGGATCGCGGCGGCACCTTTACCGATCTGGTTGGTCGCGCGCCGGATGGATCGCTGCACACCGCCAAGCTTTTGTCCGAGAATCCAGAGATTTACCCCGACGCCGCCATCGAGGGAATCCGGCGCCTGCTGGGAACCCACGAGTTTACCCCGGGCAGCATCGACAGTGTCAAGATGGGCACCACGGTGGCCACCAACGCCCTGTTGGAACGCAAGGGCACCCCGACCCTGCTGCTGATCACTGCGGGTTTTGCCGACCTGCTGCGAATCGGAACCCAGGCGCGGCCCCGGCTGTTTGACCTGCACATCCGGCTGCCCGATCCGATCTATGCAAGGGTTGCCGAACTGCCCGAGCGCATCGCCGCCGATGGCCGTATTCTGAAACCGCTGGACGAGGATGCCACCCGCGCCATCCTGCGCGCCGCCTATGCCGACGGCCTGCGCTCGGTCGCGATTGCCTGCATGCACGGCTATCTCAACCCCGCCCACGAACAGCGCATTGCCGCGATTGCGCGCGAGGTCGGGTTCACCCAGATCACCCCCTCGCATCAGGCCAGCGCCCTGATCAAACTGGTGTCACGCGGCGACACCGCCGTGGTTGACGCCTATCTGTCGCCGGTGCTGCGGCGCTATGTCGAGCAAGTGGCCGATGCGCTGGACCTCGGCCCGGCCGGCGCCTGCGAACGGCTGTTTTTCATGCAATCCTCTGGCGGGCTGACCGATGCGCGGATGTTCCAGGGCAAGGACGCGATCCTGTCCGGGCCCGCGGGCGGCGTCGTCGGTATGGTCCGCACCGCCGAGGCGGCGGGGTTCACCCGGCTGATCGGCTTTGACATGGGCGGCACCTCGACCGACGTCTGCCATTACGCGGGCAGTTATGAACGCAGCTTTGAAACCGAAGTGGCGGGCACCAGGATGCGCGCGCCGATGATGCATATCCATACGGTTGCGGCGGGTGGCGGCTCGCTGCTGGCGTTCCGCGAGGGGCGCTATCAGGTTGGCCCGGAAAGTGCCGGCGCCGATCCCGGCCCGGCCTGCTATCGGCGCGGCGGGCCGCTGACCGTCACCGATTGCAACGTGATGCTGGGCAAGCTGTCGCCAGCGCATTTCCCTGCGGTGTTCGGCCCCAAGGGCGATCAACCGCTGGATGCCGATGTGGTGCGGCAGAAATTCGTGATATTGGCCGATGATATCGCCGCCGCCACCGGCCAGCCGCCGCTCTCGCCCGAGGCAACCGCCGAGGGGTTTCTGAAAATTGCGGTGCAGAACATGGCACAGGCGATCAAGAAGATCAGCGTCGAGCGCGGCTATGACGTGACCCGCTACACCCTCAACTGCTTTGGCGGCGCCGGCGGGCAACACGCCTGCCTGGTCGCCGATGCCTTGGGGATGACCTCGATCTTCGTCCATCCCTACGCTGGCGTTTTGTCGGCTTTCGGCATGGGTCTGGCCGATATCCGCGCCAGCCGCGAGATGCAGGTCGACAAGCCGATGACGGCACTCGCGGCGCTGGAATCGCAGGTCGCGGATATGGAAGCGACCACCCGCGATGAGGTCGCCGCCCAGGGCATCGCCGCCGCCGATATCCGCACCGAGGCCCGCGCGCACCTGCGTTATGAAGGCTCTCACCAGACGCTGGAGGTGCCCTTCGCCGAGGCCCCTGCGATGCAGGCCGCGTTCCACGCGCAGCATCAGGCACGCTTTGGCTTTGCCGCGCCGGACCGGCCCTTGCTGATCGAAATGCTGGCGGTCGAGGCGATTGGCGCCACCGACGACGCCATCGCACCGGTGCCAACCGGCAGCGACGACCCGATGGACAGCGGCCGGATCCCGGTGGTCATGGACGGCACCGCGCACCAGGTGCCGCTCTATGAGCGCGAGAGCCTGGCGGCGGGGGCCGAGATCACCGGCCCGGCGATCATCACCGAGGCGACCGGCACCAACGCCATCGAACCGGGCTGGTCGGCGCGGATTGACACCGTCGGCAACCTGATCCTGACCCGGACCGAGGCGCGGCACTCCCAGCACGCCCTGGGCACCGAGGCCGACCCGATCCTGCTGGAAGTGTTCAACAACCTGTTCATGTCGATTGCCGAACAGATGGGCGCGACGCTGAAAAACACCGCCTATTCGGTGAATATCAAGGAACGGCTGGATTTCTCCTGCGCGTTGTTCGACAGCGATGGCAATCTGGTCGCCAATGCGCCGCATGTGCCGGTCCACCTCGGCTCAATGTCGGATTCGGTGCGCACCGTGGCGCGGCTCAACGCCGGGCGGATCCAGCCCGGCGATGCCTATATGCTGAACGCGCCGTTCAATGGCGGCACCCATCTGCCGGATGTCACCGTGATCACACCGGTATTTGACCAGGCCGGGGCCGAGATCCTGTTCTGGGTCGGCTCGCGCGGCCACCATGCCGATATCGGCGGCCGGACCCCGGGATCGGCGCCCCCCGACAGCACCCATATCGAGGAAGAAGGGGTGGTGATCGACAATTTCCTGCTGGTTCGCGACGGCAAACTGCGCGAGGCCGAGACTCGCGCCCTGCTCGCCTCTGGCCGCTATCCCTGCCGCAACCCCGATGACAACCTCGCCGATCTTGAGGCGCAGGTCGCCGCCAATGCCACCGGCATCGCCGAGGTCACCCGGATGATCGACAATTTCGGCCATGCCACCGTGCTCGCCTACATGGGCCATGTGCAGGCCAATGCCGAAGCCTCGGTCCGGCAGGTGATCGGATCGTTGAAGGATGGCGCCTGCACCTATCCGCTGGATGACGGATCGCAGATCAAGGTCAGGATCACCGTCGATCGCCAGGCGGGCGAGGCGGTGCTGGATTTCACCGGCACCTCACCCCAGCACGGCACCAATTACAACGCGCCGAAATCGATCACCATGGCGGTGACGCTCTATGTGTTCCGCACCCTGGTTGGCCGTGACATCCCGATGAACGAGGGCTGCCTGAAACCGCTGCAGCTGATCCTGCCGGACGGGTCGATGATCAACCCGGTGCACCCGGCGGCGGTGATCGCCGGCAATACCGAGGTCAGCCAGGCGATTGCCGATTGCCTGTTCGGCGCGCTCGGGGTGATCGCCGGATCGCAGGGCACGATGAACAATTTCGTCTGGGGCAATGACCGCTTTCAGAATTACGAGACCATCGCCGGGGGCAGCGGCGCCGGGCCGGGGTTCGACGGCGCCTCGGGCGTGCATTCGCATATGACCAACACCCTGATGACCGACCCGGAAGTGCTGGAAACAAGGTTCCCGGTGCGGGTGGAGACGATGGCGCTGCGCCAGGGATCGGGCGGCGCCGGGCGCTGGCAGGGCGGCAATGGCATCCACCGGGTGGTGCGGTTCCTCGACGATGTGACGGTCACCACGCTGTCGTCACACCGCCTGGTGCCACCGCCGGGCGGCGACGGCGGCGCGCCGGGAGCGGTGGGCGAGAACGCGGTGCTGCGCGGAGATGGACGCCGCGAGGTGGTGCCGGGGAATTCCGAATCCAGCCTGAGCGCCGGGGATGCCTTCGAGATGCTGACGCCGGGTGGGGGCGGTTGGGGGGAGAGGTGAGGTTGGTCTATGGCTGGCGTTTGCGCGAAACACGTCTAGTGACCGTTCTCAGCCTGTAGCGGACGACTTCAAAGCCTATCCTTTGTTTTGGGTAACCTGGTTCATGACGACACCATTCGCTTGAGCATACGAAATCGCCGAATTCGTGATCGTTTTCGCCTCTTTTGCAAGAAACCAGCAGATCTCGGCTAGGTCGCGTGGCGAAAGAGAGAGCATGGTACCGAGGTCGAAAGTTCGACTGCGCTCGACAAACTCGACTCCTACGAAGCCTCCATTCTCCAACAGCAAACCGCCCTCTGGAATTTCGCCCAAGTCGGACTTAGTGCCATCCGGCTCCTCGACAAACAGGTCCAAACCGCGCCATGCTACGGTGAATTTTGGTTGATCCCTGATATCCTCCAGCCCAACCAGTCCTTTTCGATGCGTTAGACAGTTTCGCGCTCTATTGATGAGAGAAAGGTTGCCGCTATGCGCCGACGTGACCCCAAAGCGCTGTTCAAGAATGTTGAGCTTGTTGGGCAAACCTTCTTTCGCGAACTTGCTTTGCTTTTCAGAAACTTCTTCCATAGAGCCATTGCCTTTGACGGCGTGAATGACACTGCAGGCACGATGCAACTCGTCAAGGAATAACGCGAATGACTCAGTTGCTTCGCGCAAGGCGCAGGCCTCGATCCATATTTTGAACTCTTCCTTGAAGTGCTCGAGAGCCTCTTGGGGGGCATCGTCGGGGATGACTTGGATCCGAGTAATGTGAGAGAGTTGGTAGTTGCTGTTGCTCGGATCCAATGCTGCGTTCACACCGAGCCCCATGAAGACTGATGATCTCCGCACACCTTTGAGTGCAATCTCTAGGATGCCATCGAAATCCAAATTATACTCGTTCGCCATTCTCCATCCCCTTCGGACCTACCATCGGGTATCGCGAGCCGCCCTTTACCTTCTCTCGATAGCTGCAGCATTCCACAGCAGGGGTTCCAAACTCACGCTTGCAACAAATGGCACGAGGGTCTGCTTTCTGCAATTTGAGATAACTTTTCAAAGCCCGCTCCCTGCGCTTTCCTGACCTTCGTGCTCGGCCCCGCGAAAGTCCGCTTACCGCCCTTAGGACAAATCACAACGAACGCCCGTTCCCTGCCGCCCGCCCCGACACAAACATCCGCTCACTGCCTCCCCCCCATCACCGCCCCGGGATCTCCCCCCGCTTCTCACCTGCGCCCGGCCAGGTCTCGATGGCTTCCATCGCCTCTTCCACCGTCTCGACGAAGCGGAACAGCTCCAGATCCTCCGCCGAAATCGTCCCGGCCTCGGCCAGCGCCTCCCAGTTGATGATCTTTTCCCAGAATTTCCGGCCAAACAGCAGGAACGGCACCCGCTCCATCCGTCCGGTCTGGATCAGGGTCAGCGCCTCGAAAGTCTCGTCCATGGCGCCAAAGCCGCCGGGAAACACGCAGACCGCCCGCGTCGGGTTGAGCGAGGCGACGATGGCGGCGATCCGCGCGGGCCGCACCCCCGATCTGGACACCGAGCGCGAAAGGGCGGTGCATGCGGCGACGGCGGCGATGCTGACCGCGCGACCGGCGCCAAAGGCGGTCTATGACCAGGCCATCGCAGCGCTGGGAATCGAGGCGGTCTGCGACTTGTCCGGCCTGATGGGGTTCTATTGCTCCTGCGCCTTCATCCTGACCTTTCACGACGCCGAGGTCGGCTGACCCCGGCGCCACCCGCCAGGCGCCGGATCAGTCAAAACCGTAGAGCCGCTTCGGATTGTCGATCAGAATCTGCCGACGGGTGGAGTCGTCCGGCACGCATTCCATCAGGATCGCCAGCAGGTCCGTCATCTCTGGGACCGTCTCTGGCGTATGGCCGACATGCGGCCAGTCGCTGCCCCAGACCACCTGCTTCGGCGCGGCGGCGACGATTGCCTGCATGAAGCTGCGGGTGTCGGCATAGGGCCGCCCGATCCGGGTGTTGCGGTCGGCGCCGGAAATCTTGGTCCAGTAGCGGCCGCTGCGCAGCCGGTCGAGAAACGCCAGGTAATCGGGATGATCGGCGCCCTTGTCGGCCATGGTGCGGCACATGTGATCGACCACATAGGTCAGCGGCAGGCGATCCAGCTCCGGCGCGGCCTCGGCCAGGTCCGAACATTCGACCCAGAGCTGCGCATGCCAGCCGCGTTCGGCGATCCGTGGCGCCAGCTTGCGCAGATCATCGAGGCTGGTGCCCCGGTTCGACATAACCTGTCCGTCCTGGCGGATCAGGTTGATCCGCACCCCCCGGAACCCGGCATCGGTTAACTCGTCAAGGCGCCGGTCGCTGACCCCGGGGTCAAGCACGGCAACGGCGCGCAGGCGGTCGGGATAGCGTTTCAGCGCCTCGAATGTGACGGCATTATCCTCGCCCGCCGTGGAAGCATGGACAATGACGCCCCGGCTGACACCCATCCGCTCCCACAGCGCAAAGGCATCTGCCAGCGTGGCATCGCCCCGGGGCGAATAGCGCTCGCCGGTAACATAGGGAAATCGGTCAGCCGGGCCATAGATGTGAAAATGACAATCGGTGCTGCCCTCCGGCAGGCGAATGGCTGGGCTGGTCTCAGACATGCTGTTTCCTCTCGATCAGGGCTTTGGCTTGGCGGCAAAGACGGATTCGGGCAACACCTCTGGCTGCGGCCCTTGCCGAGAACGCCAAGTTTGCGCGGGCGATCTGCGGGTGTCCAGCGGCCAGACCCGCACGCCGCCCAGATCGACAACCGAAGCTTGTATAGCATCAAGAATGTGGGAACTTTGGCAGAGCTTTGGCAGCGTTCCGGTTTCCGGGGTAAGCAAGCCTTTCTGCGGAGGGCTGAGAGTGGATCTGCCCGGTCCGCTCAGGCAACGGAGGTCCAAGTGCTACGTTTCGATCTGAAGGATTTCATCGGCGGTTTCATCCTCTTCGCCATCGGTCTGACCGCCGCCGGCTATGCGGCAACGGAGTATTCGCTCGGTTCGCTCCGCCGAATGGGCCCGGGGATGTTTCCGGTGGGGATCGCCGGCATTCTCGCCGGGCTCGGTCTGGTGGTGATGGTGCAATCGCTGTTCCGCCCGCCGGAGCGGGCCGACATCCGGATCTGGTCGCCGCTGTTCGTGCTCAGCAGCATCGCGATCTTTGCCCTTACCATTCCGCATTTCGGGCTGATCCCGGCGATCATCGGCATCACGGTGGTGTCTTCGATGGCCGAGCTCAAGGTTCGCCCCGCCAACCTCGCGCTGCTCTGCCTGGCGCTGTCGTTGCTCACCCCTTTCGTTTTCCGCGTCTGCCTCGGCTTGCAGATCGCCATGTTTGACTGGCCCTTCTGATGGAACTTCTCGGCAATCTCGGCATGGGGCTCGGTGTCGCGCTCAGCCTCACCAATGTGTTCTACTGCTTTCTCGGCGCGCTGCTGGGCACCCTGGTCGGGGTGATCCCCGGGGTCGGGGTGCTGGCTGCAATCTCGATGCTGTTTCCGCTGACCTTCACGCTGGAGCCGACCACCGCGCTGATCATGTTGGCGGGGATCTGGTATGGCACCACCTACGGCGGCAGCACCGCCTCGATCCTGCTGAACATCCCCGGCACCCCGGCGAATGCGGTGACCTGCCTTGATGGCTATCCGATGGCGCAGCAGGGCCGCGGCGGGGTGGCGCTGTTCATGACCACGGTGGCGTCGTTCTTTGGTGCTTCGGTCGGGGTCATCCTGCTGATGCTGTTCACCCCGGTGATTGCCTCATACGCGCTGAAATTCGGCTCGGCTGAATATTTCTCGCTGATGCTGATGGGGCTGGTCGCCGCCTCGACGATCTCGGACGGGTCGGCGATCAAGGGGCTGGCGATGGTGGCGCTTGGCATCCTGTTCGGCCTGGTCGGGATGGACACGCAGAGCGCGGCCGCGCGGTTTACCTTTGGCTCGCTTGGGCTGCTGGACGGGATCAGCCTGATTGCGCTGGCGATGGGGGTCTTTGGCGTCGCCGAAGTGATCATGAGCATTCGCCGCGTCGGCACCTCAAGCATTGACCCCGAAAGCGTCAAGCTGAAGGCGATCAAGCCGACCCGCGACGATGTCCGCCGCTCGTGGATGCCGATGGTGCGCGGGTCTACGATGGGATCATTCTTTGGCACCCTACCGGGCACCGGGCCGTCGATTGCCGCGTTTCTATCCTATGCGGTGGAAAAGCGGATCTCAAAGACCCCGGAACGCTTCGGCAAGGGGGCGATCGAGGGGATCATGGCGCCCGAGGCTGCCAACAACGCCGCTGACCAGACCGCATTCATTCCGACCCTGTCCCTTGGGGTGCCCGGCAGTGCCACCATGGCGCTGATGCTGGGCGCGCTGATGATCCACGGCATTGCGCCGGGGCCGACGCTGATCACCAGCCAACCACAGCTGTTCTGGGGCCTGATCATGAGCTTTTGGGTCGGCAATGTGATCCTGCTGATCCTGAATATCCCGCTGATCGGGGTCTGGGTCAGGATGCTGATGATCCCCTATCACCTGCTGTTCCCCTCGGTTCTGCTGTTCATCTGCATCGGCGCCTATTCGACCACCTACAACGCGCTCTCGGTCTGGCAGGTCTGCTTTTTCGGTGTCGCAGGTTACGCGATGCGGATCTTTGGTTTTCCGGGGGCACCGCTGTTGCTGGGTTTTGTCCTCGGCCCGTTGATGGAGGAACATTTTCGCCGCGCCATGGTCCTGTCACGCGGCGATTTCGCCACCTTCTTTGAGCGCCCGGTCAGCGCGGCGATCATGGCGATCACGGGCGGCATCCTGATCTGGGGGATCTGGACCAGCAACAAGTTACGAAAACGACGCGCCGAAGAATTGGCGAGAGAGACCTGATTTTCACCAAAGGAGGAAGAAAAATGAGAAAGTTACTTACGGCTGCGGCACTGATGCTCGGCCTCACCCAGGGGGCACTGGCGGCGGATTATCCGTCGGGCACTGTCACGCTTGTTGTGCCCTATTCGCCCGGTGGCAACACTGATATTTTCGCCCGCCATCTGGCAACCGCCCTGTCAGAGAAATGGGGACAGGCCGTTGTGGTCGAGAACAAGCCCGGCGGCGGCTCGATGGTCGGCACTGCCTATGTCAGCCAAGCCCAGCCCGACGGGCACACCATCCTGCTGACGACATCGGCCTTTGCCACCGCCCCGGCGGTCTACAAGGATCTGCCGTTCGATCCGGTGACCGAGATGAAACCGATCGGGATTGTTGGCTATGTCGCCTATATCCTGATCGTGAATGCTGATACCGGCATCAAGACCCTGGCGGAATTTGTCGAAAAGGCCAAGGGCAGCGACATGTTCGCAGCGACGGCCGGTCTGGGCACCACCACCCATTTCGGGATGGAAAAGTTCCTGTCCGATGCCGGGCTTGACCTTGACATCGTGCATTACAAGGGCGGCGGCCCCGCCATGGTCGCGGTTCTCAGCAAAGAGGCCGATGTCTTTGACACCTCGGTCCCCACCGCTGCCGATCAGATCCGCGCAGGCAAGTTGAACGCGTTGGCGGTGATGGATGATCGTCGGGTGACGGCGCTGCCCGATGTGCCGACCACCACCGAGGCGGGCTATCCCGATGTGCAGGTCCGCCAGTGGATCGGATTGTTCGTGCCTTCCGCGGTGCCTGACGAACTTGTCGAGTTCATCAATACCGAGGTCAACGAACTGGTGTTGAGCCCGGAGTTCCAGGCCGTGGTTGCACCGATCGATATCAATATCGAAACCAGCTCGGTTGCCGAGGTGAACGTGCGCCTGTCCAACGAGATGGCGAAATGGAAAAAGCTGGCCGAAGAGCGCGGCATTTCCAACTAAGCAATGTCCGCCGCCCCGGATTGTTCCGGGGCGGCGACACGGGCGCGCAAATGGCGCTTACCCGGCGGGCAGGATCAGCGCATCCACCGCGACACAGCCCTCGGGCAGCACCAACATTGGATTGATCTCGGCCCCCGACAGGGTCTCGCCTTGGGCGGCGGCAAAGCGCGACAGCGTCACCAGCGCATCGGCCAGCGCGCCGATATCGGCTGCCGCTTCGCCCCGGGCGCCGTCGAGGATCGCAAACCCCTTCAGGCTCTTGATCATCGCCAGCGCGGCGGTGCGTGACACCGGCGCAGGCCGCATCACCGTATCCTTCAGCACCTCGGTAAAGATCCCGCCGAGCCCAACCATTACCATCGGGCCAAAGGTCGGATCGCGGTGCACCCCAAGGATGGTCTGCACCCCGCCGCTGACCATCTGCGACACGGTCACCCCCAGGATTTCCGCCTCTGGGGCGGCCTTTTTCGCATTGGCCGTGACCTGATCAAAGGCTTGCTGCACGGCAGCGGCATCCGCCAGGCCGACCTTGACGCCGCCGACCTCGGATTTATGGGCGATATCGGGCGAGCGGATCTTGAGCACCACCGGAAATCCGATGTCCTGGGCCAGAGCGATCGCCGCCTCGGCCGTCGCAGCCGTGCCGGTGCGGGCAAACGGGAGTCCGGCAGATGCCAGCAACTCCGAAGCGCCTGCTTCGTCAATCCGCGCTGGCAGTGCCATTTGCGCGGGCAAGGCAGAGGTATCGGCGGCATCGCTGTTCGCGAAAATTCCGGGCAGCCGGCTGAGGGCGGCAAAGGCCCTGACGCAGGCTTCGGGGTCAAGGAACACCATGAAGCCGAGCGCCTCAAGCGCGCGGGCGTTTTCTGGCGTGCTCTGGGTGCAGATCGCGAAATTGGTGTCGGGAAAGCGCGCGCGCAGGGCGCTGAGGCTGTCGCTCATCGCCGCGATGTCGCGGGTGTTCATCCCGGCATTGGCCATAAAGAACATCGCCGAACCATAGGGCTGCGAGTCCAGCATGGTTTCGACCGCGCCCATGAACAGGGTCCGGTCGCCGATGGTCGCGGCTGTGGTGTCCAGCGGATTGCGTCCGACCGCCAATGGCAGGGTCTGACGCACTATGTCAAAGGCGGCTTCGGACATCGGCGGCATTGTCATGCCCTGTTCCATCGCCGCATCCGTCGCCATCACCCCGGCGCCGCCGGAAACGGTGACGATGGCCAGTGTGTTATCCTTGGGCAACTGCCCGTTGGCACAGACATAGGCCATGTCCACCAGATCCGGCATCGAGCGGGCGACGAGCGCGCCCTTGGCCTGCAGCACCGATTCGAACACCGCCGCCGAGCCAGCCATCGCGCCGGTGTGGCTGGCTGCCACCGATTGCCCGGCATCGGTGCGACCGGCCTTGAGCACGATCATCGGCTTGCGGTTGCGCCGCGCGGTGTCGAGCGCGCGCATCAACCCCGGCCCGTCGCGGCCGGTTTCCAGATAGACCACCACCACATCGGTTTCCGGGTCATTGGCCATCCATTCGGCGCATTCGGCAGCCTCGACATCGGCCTCGTTGCCGGTGGCGACAAATTTCGACAGGGCAACGCCGCGCTTGGTCAGAAGGTTGTGGATATAAGACCCGACCGCGCCGCTCTGGCTGACCACGCCGACCCGGCCAACCGCCTGTTCGCCGCGGTCCATGGCGCTGGAAAAGGTCGAATAGATCCGGTCCTTCATGTTCAGCAGGCCCATGGCGTTCGGCCCCAGCAGCCGGGCACCACCGGCGCGGATGGTGGCGACCAGCTTTTCCTGCGCCACGATCCCCTCGGGCCCGGCCTCGGCGAAACCGGCGGTAAACATCACGAAACTTCGCACCCCGGCCGCCAGCCCGTCGGCCACCGCTGCCTCGGCGCGGGACGCGGGCACCGCCAGGATCACCTGATCGACCTGTTCGGGAATCGCGCCGATGCTGGGATAGGCCTTGTGGCCCTGAACCTCGTCCCGGGTCGGGTTGACCGGATAGATTTTCACATCGGATTTGCCATCGGTCATATAGCGCAACGGCCGCCCGCCGATCTTGAAGGGATCATCTGATGCCCCGACCAGCGCAATGGCGCGGGGCCGGAACAGGGCCATCAGATCGGCTTTACCCGAAACCTCGGGCGGGGAAGTGCGGCTCATTATGTTGTGACCTTTCTGTCCTGGTTGCGCGTCGCCACCCGGCCCAGGGCGGCGTAGCGTGCCCGGTATTGGGCTGAGGTGCCTAGCCAGCCACAGAGACGGACCACCCTCTTGATATGCGGGCCAAGCGGGCTTTCATCCGTGGTGCCAAAGGCGCCGAGCAATTGCATCGACAGCCGGACATGTTGCATCGCGGTATCGTTGAGCCGGGCGCGGGCGCGAAACGCCAGCCGGTCGAGATCGTCAGCCGACAGATCCTCGGCCGCTTTGGTTATGGCGTGATCGAGGACCGAGCGTGACAGCAGGGCGCCGAGATACATATCAACTGCCTTGTGTTGCAGCGCCTGAAATCCGCCCAGGCTTTGACCGAACTGGCGGCGGGTGCGCAGATGCTCCAGCGTCAATTCGCGCAGGCTATCGCAATGGGCCAGCAACTCGGCGGCGATCACCAGCCCGGTTTCCGCCAACGCCTGGCGCAGAGCTTGCGGCACGATGTCACCGCTGGCAATGATCGTCCCCTTGGCGCCATCGAAACTGATTTCGGTCAGGGCGCCGCCGTCGATCCGCCGTGCATGCCGGGCGTCGACACCGGGCGCAGTTGCGTCAAGCTCGACCAATACTGGCTGAGTGTCGCGGGTCGCGGTCACGATCAGCCGGGCAGCGGCTTCGGCCCCGGCGACGCGGCGCTTGGTGCCGGTCAGCACGCCGTCAGCATTGGCCAGGACGGGGGCCGCGCCCGCCTCATCAAAGGCCAGCGCCGACAAAACGCCGGCATCGGCCAGTGCCTTGGCGCTGTCGGAACCCGGTGCCGCCAGCCCCAGCACCCGCGCCGCCAGAAACGTCGCGGTGAAGGGCTCGCCGATCTGGCCACGCGCCAACCCGCCGGCGATGATCGCCGCCGCATCGACGCCAAAGCCCATGCCGCCACTGGCCTCGGGCAGCGCGGCGGCAAGCCAGCCCTGCTCATGCAGCGCGGCAAGGTGATCCTCGGGTGAACCCGCCGGTCGCCCGGCATAGATCGCTACCGATTGCGCCAGTAGGGCAGCGCTGTCCCGGTCAAGCACGCTCATGCCTTGTCCTCACGTCCAAGTCCCAGGGCGCGGCGCGCCAGGATATTGCGGTGGATTTCATTGGTGCCGGAAAAGATTGTCGGCGCCCGGCTTTCGAAAAAGGTGTAGAGCGGCTGTGCCGAGCGCGCGTCGCTGTCGAGATCGGTCGCCAGCGCGCCCTCGGCGCCCGCCGCCTCCAGCGTCCATTCGCTGATCCGCTGAAAGGTCTCGGTCGAAAAGATCTTGAGCGCCGAAACCTCGGTGCCGACCTGACCGTCACTGGTGATCAGCTCGGCAAAGGTGCGGTAGAGGTCCTGCGCATCCAGCGTATCAAATTCCGCCTGCACCAGCCGGTCCTGCCAGACCGCGTCGCCGCTGAGCCCGGATTGCGCGACGATCGCCTCAAGCTCGCCCAACGCATGGCGGGCACGGCGCGGCGACCCGGCCCAGATCCGTTCAAAGCCCAGAACCGAACGCGCAACATTCCAGCCGTCATGCGGCTGACCGAGAATGCAATCGGTGCTGATGGTGACATCGTCAAAGAACACCTCGCAGAAATCGGCCTCGTCGTTCAGGTTATAGATCGGGCGGACGGTGATGCCGGGGGTCGCCATATCGACCAGGGCGAAGGTGATGCCGCGATGCGCCGTGGTGCCGCGTTCGGTGCGCAGCAGCATGAACATATGGTTGGCGTGCTGGCCCGAGGTGGTCCAGATCTTCTGGCCATTGATGGTCAGCCGGTCGCCATCAATCTCTCCGGCGCAGCGCAGGCTGGCCAGATCCGATCCGGCGCCGGGTTCGGAATAGCCCTGGCACCAGATCTGATCGCCCGCATGGATGGCGGGCAGGTAGCGCTGCTTTTGCGCGTCGGTGCCATGGGCGATGATGGCGAGGCCGAGATTGCGCACGCCGCTGTCATGCAGCCAGGGGGTCCCGGCGGCATCCATCTCTTCGATGAACACCAAATGGCGCCCCGGCGACAATTCCATACCGCCATGAATACGCGGCCAGCCCGGCGCGATCAGCCCCGCCGCCGCCAGCGCGTGATACCAGGGCAAGGTGTCCGCCGGCGGCAGGCGACGGCGGACATAACGTAGATGCTGCGGGCAATTCTCGTCGATAAAGCGGCGCAGATGGGCGCGAAACTCTGCCTCGGGCAGAGCGTTCCAGTCGGTATCGGGGTCGGGATTTGACCCGGAGCTCGGGTGGGTGTCGGTCATGAGTTTACCCTCTGTGCAAGGCGGTCGCCGGGCGCAACCTGTCGAAAGTGATGGACGTTCTTGTGCAGGGTTCGAGTCATGTCTCCTCCACAAAGTCAGATTCTGAAGGCTCATCACAGGGCGGATGCCCTTCCGGGTCAACTCTGCAGGACAACATTTCAAGAGCCTGATGTGTTCAAACGGAACCTTGAATACGAGAACTGCCACTCGGCGAAGGCGGCGGTGCGGTACGAACTGTCGGGCGATCTTCTTCAGAAACTGTTCGTGTTGGTAAGGGGCTGTTTGCGCCCATTTCCGGTCGTCCCGGATGAGGGCGTTTGCGAGGACCAACAGCTTGCGCATGACCGCCCTGATGGTGACTTTGGCGAGCTTACCGGCATCGCAGAGCGCCCGACAGGTTTTGACCTGCCACTGAACTTTCATCCAGCCGCAACCGGAGCCCGGTTTGCGCGCTGGCAGTGATGCAAGCGGCGCGCTTCGAGGGTCTTTCGTTTGACCCTTTCCCTTTGTTGCAGGATGGCTTTGTCACCCCCGAAGTAGGCATCTGCGGGTGTGACGTTGTTCAAGCTTTCCCGGGATTTGTGCAACAGAGCCGTGTCAGACTGCTTCCTCTTTAGAAATCATCAGCCAATAAATGTTATAAACACTCATGACTCATCTGGCTTTCCGCGCAGCAGCGATTGCGCGGTGTAGACAAATATCGCGATCCCAACGGCCCCCATCGCCGCGATTCCCAACAGCACGATCACGTCAATCGCGCCCCCCATGTCGCGCAGTTGCGAATGTGTCATGGCCAGCACAAAGATAACGGCCGCCACCGCGCCAAATGGCATGGAAAGCTGCGACAACAGGAATTTCCGCATCGACATCGACCGATCGCGGATCAGAACGTAAAGAAAGGCCAGCGTGACGACGACAGCCGCCGCGACCATCACCCAGAAAAGCACCCGCCCAAAGATTTCTTCGAACACGGCAATCAGGGTCTCTGGCGTTAGTTGTTCCATGATCGGCCTCCTCAGGCTTTGCCGCGCAACATTGCGTTATAGGTCGCTTTCAGCGCCACTTCTTCCATCAACCAGCTGATCCACAGCTCTTCCAAGGGGGCAATGATGCCGGGGAAAGAGGGGGTCAGGTTGTTGTGGTAATCGAATTCGACCAGCATCGCGCGGCCAACCCGTGTCATCAGCGGGCAGGATGTATAGCCGTCATAGACAGCATTGCCTTCCCGCCCTTCAATGGCCGCGATCAGGTGATCCTCGACCACCGGCACCTGCCATTTCACCGAGGCCGCGGTCTTGCCCTTGGGCACACCGGCCACATCGCCAAGCGCGAAAACCTCGGGGTAGCGCAGGTGGCGCAGGGTCTGTTGATCGACCTCGACCCAGCCCTGATCTGTCCACTTGTCCGCCCAGCTCAGGCCGGATTGACGAACCACATCGGGCGCGCGCTGCGGAGAGATGACATGGAGATAGTCATACCCCATCTCTGTATCCCCCTCGGGCGTGGCAAAGGTCGCGATCTTGCGCCCCGGCTCTATCGCCTTGAGAACATGGCTGTATTGGGGAGTGATGCCGCGGTCCTCGAACAGCATCCGCACTTTTTCGGAAACGATCGGCAGCCCGAACAGGCTGTTGTTGTTTGAGGCATAGTGCATTTCATGCTTGCCCGCGCCAGCGGTGCGTGTGGCGATGTCTTCGATCAGGAAGGCATGCTTGAGCGGGGCGCCGGCGCATTTCATCTCTGTCGCGGGGCGGGTGAAGATCCCGACGCCGCCGTCTTCGGTGAACTTTGATGCGGCCTCCCAGGTCTTGGCCGCATATTGAGCGCCGGGATACAGCGCACCGATGCCGTTGGTCCCGACCAGGTCAAGCGAGAAGCCCTCGATCGCGTCGTGATCCAGAACAAGACCAGGTGCGACGACAAGGAAGTCATAGGCGAATGTCTGAGCGCCGCTTGTGCTGACGGTCTTGGCGACCGGGTCAATGGCAGCGGCAGCTTCGGGGATCAGTGTGATCCCCTTGGACAGCCAGTCGGCCGTGTTTGATTGCGTGTAGCTTGCTGGCTTCAGCCCGGCCGCCACCAGCGACAGGCCCGGTTGATATAGATGCTCGGTACTGGGATCGAGAATGGTGATCTCTGCCCCGTCCAGCCGCCCGACGAGGCGGTTGGCCAGGGATGTCCCTGCCGCCCCTGCCCCGATGATCACGATACGCGCTTTTGTCTGAACCCGTTGAGCGGAGGCTGGACGCACAGCAGCAGCGGTTGCAAGCCCTCCGAGCGTAAGCCCCAGGAACGCGCGGCGCGAGGGCTGGATTTCATTGATGGACTTCATCTTTCACTGCCTTTCGGTAAACTCTGTCAGGCTGGCGATGGTGCATTCGGGAGCACCCGCTCCAGCGCAACGGTGCCGGTGCTGCGTGTTTCTACCAGGCCAGCGTTGTGACATCCGGGTCGAACAAACGCCCTTCGACCAGGTTCGCAAGCCGCGATCCGATTGCCTGATCTGCTTCTGAAGCTGACATTAGACTGACTTTCTGTCGCTGAGGTTATGGGGGCGAGGCCCGGCGGCGGCGAGAAGAAGACCGCCGCCGGGCCACCATCTCGGTCAGGACCGTGGTGCCTGTGCCGAAGCGTCTGCGCCTTCAGCCATCCTGCGTTCATCTTCTTTCAACTCAAGCCACATCGCGTTCATCACGGCAAAGATGGCGGCCAGCGGAAGGCCCAAAAGCCATGCAAAATACCACATCGGGAAGCCTTTCTTCAGTAAACGGAATTGGAGTTTTCAGAAACATCGGCCTCGGTGACCTTGCCCCAGAGCACCTTGTAGACCCAGGCGGTGTACATCAGGATCAGCGGCATGAAGATCGCCGTGACCACCAGCATGATGAACAGAGTGAGGTGCGAGGATGAGCTGTTCCAGACGGTCAGCGAGGATTGCGGGTCGCTTGAGCTGGGCATGATGAACGGGAACATGGTCAGGCCAACCGAGGAAATCACCCCGAGGATCGCCATCTTCGAGAACAGCAGGGTTGAAACTTCGCGCCCGGCCCGCAGACCGAGAAAGGTCAGCAAGCCGCCTAGGATCCCCAGAACCGGTGCGACAACGATCCACGGACGATCCGCATAGGCGCTCAGCCAGGACGACGTGCGCTCGACCTCGAAGTGCAAAGGATTGGAGGGGCCATTGGTCAGGTAATCCCCCACGATCCGGAAGCCTTCGATGCCGACGGCCATCCACAGGCCCGCCAGAACGTAAGCGCCGACAGCCACCAGCGCCGCAATGGATCCGATCGCACGGGCCCGTGCCTGCACCACACCTTCGGCTTTCAGGGTCAACCACGCGCCGCCATGCATCACCAGCATCGCAAAGGACACAACACCGGCAAGGAGAGAGAACGGATCAAGCAGGCCGATGAACTTCATGTACCATGCCCCCTCGTAGATGGTGTGCAGATCATCGGTAAAGTGGAACGGAACCCCCTGGATCACGTTGCCGACCGCCACACCAAACAAGAGCGCTGGGATTGCACCACTGCCGAACAGCGCCCAGTCCCAGGTGTTGCGCCAGCGCGGGTCGTCGCGCTTGGAGCGGTATTTGAACGCCACCGGCCGCACGATGAAGGCCGCGAGGATGACAAACATCGCAAGGTAAAAGCCCGAAAAACTGACCGCGTAAAGTGGCGGCCAGGCGGCAAAGATCGCGCCACCGCCAAGGATGAACCAGACCTGGTTGCCTTCCCAGACCGGGCCGACCGTATTGATCGCAACGCGGCGTTCGACATCGGTCTTGGCGACGAAGGGCAAAAGCGCGCCGACCCCCATGTCGAACCCGTCTGTCAGGGCAAAGCCGATCAGCAATACCCCCAGAAGGCCCCACCAGATCACGCGCAGCAATTCATAGCTCATAAAATCATGCAGGATCATCTGTCTTACTCCGCAGGCATGGCGATGGCGTCGGCGTTCTTCCGGCCGGCCAGGCGATTGTGGTGACGGGCGTTCCAGGCCTCGGTTTCTTCAACGTCCTGGTACGGGCCCTTGCGAATGTATTTCAGCATCAGGCCCATCTCGATGATGAACAGCACCGTGTAGAACAACACGAAGCCCGCCAGCGTCAGCGCCACCTCGGTCATTGACAGGGCCGAGACCGACATCGCCGTCGGTAGCACGCCGTCCACCGTCCAGGGCTGACGTCCGAATTCGGCGACGAACCAGCCCAGCTCGGCGGCAAGCCACGGCGCCGGGATCATCCAGACGGCCAGATGCAGGGCAGGGCGCGGGAAGTTCATGCCCTTGAACGAGGCCCGATAGAAGAAATACAGCATCGTGCCGATGAAGCCGAAGCCAAGCCCCACCATCAGCCGGAACGCCCAGAACAGCGGCCATACCTGCGGCACGGTATCGTTGGCAGCGGCCTTGATCTGCTCCTCGGTCGCGTCCAGCGGGTTGTCGACGTATTTCTTCAGCAGGAAGGCAAAGCCGAGGTCGGCGGAATGCGCCTCAAATGTCGCCAATGTGGCCGGGTCGGCAGCATCGCGTTGTTCGCGCACGTGCAGCAAGGCGTCATAGGCAATCAGCCCCGAGCGGATGCGGTCTTCGGCGTCGGCCACCAGATCGTTGATACCGGGCATTTCGGTGGTCAGCGAGCGGGTGCCGATCAGGCCCATCACCCAGGGGATCGAGATGGCGTATTTCGTCTCGCGCGCCTCCTGGTCGGGAAAGCCGATCAGATTGAATGGCGCGGGCGCGTCGTGGGTCTCCCACATGCCTTCCATCGCGGCGAGCTTCATTTTTTGGTTGTGGGATGCGGAGTAACCCGATTCATCCCCCAGCAGCACGACCGACAACGCCGAGGCCAGGCCAAAGGCCGCGCCCACGGTGATCGAGCGGCGCGCCAGATCGCTGTGCCGCCCCTTCAGCAGGTACCAGGCCGAGACGCCAATCACGAAGACCGAAGCGGTGACATAGCCTGCCGAAACCGTGTGCACGAATTTGGCCTGCGCGACCTCGTTGAACAGCACCTCGAAGAAGTCCGTCATCTCCATCCGCATCGTCATCGGATTGAATTCAGCCCCCACCGGGTTCTGCATCCAGCCGTTGGCGATCAGGATCCACAGCGCCGAGAAGTTCGAGCCGATGGCCACCAGCCAGGCGACGGTCAGGTGCGCGACCTTGCTCAGCTTGTCCCAGCCAAAGAAGAACAGCCCGACGAAGGTCGCCTCAAGGAAGAAGGCCATCAGACCCTCGATCGCCAGCGGCGCGCCGAAAATGTCGCCGACATAGTGGCTGTAGTAGCTCCAGTTCATGCCGAACTGGAATTCCATGGTGATGCCGGTGGCGACGCCAAGCACGAAGTTGATGCCGAACAGCATCCCCCAAAACTTGGTCATCTGTCGCCAGATCGGGCGATTGGTCATGACATAGACCGTCTCCATGATCGCCACGAGGACAGACAGGCCCAACGTCAGCGGCACGAAGAGAAAGTGATACAGGGCTGTCATAGCAAATTGCAGGCGTGACAGCTCAACGATCCCAAATTCCATAACTATTGCTCCAGATATCGGGGACCGACCTCCCCTACTTCAAATTCCCGCTCTGGAATGTATCTAGAGCAGAGCGCTGTGTGGCTTTGATCTGAATCAATAAACGATATCGCAGATAAAGCTTAAATCAAGCTGACGGTTCGATCAGCAAAACTTGCCTCAACAAGGCGGTGGGCTGCGATCACAACAGCCGCGTCAGGCAAAAACCGACGCATCCCCGCGAGCACGGCTCGAGCGGTGGCTTCGTCCAACCCTTCGGTTGGTTCATCCAGGAGCAGCACCTGCGGACGGCGCAGCAACACACGGGCCAGGACCAATCGGCGCGCTTCGCCACCTGACAGACCTTCACCGCCGGCACCGATGGCGGTGTTCAAACCGGCTCTTGCTTGCAAAACTTCGACAAGCTGAACGGCCTCAAGAACCTGCCATAGTGTTTCATCATCACTGTTCGGAGCGGCAAGCCGAAGCGTATCCGCGACCGTTCCACTCATCAGGGCACTGCGCTGAGGCAACAGCGCGACGACGCTGCGCAGTGACGGCTCATCCCAATCCGAGATCGGCAAACCGTCCAGCGTGATCCGCCCCGCTGCGACCGGATGCAGACCCGCAATCGATAAAAGCAACGTGGATTTTCCGGATCCACTGGGCCCGGTCAGGGCCACGGCCTCACCAGATCGGGCCTCAAAGCTCAGGCCATTGAGTACAGGAATCTTTGAAAGCGGACGCTGCAAAGCCACCGCCTGGATCTGCAACGGCCCGCCTGTCGCGGCGGCGGGTGCGGTTGTTGGCAATGGCACCGCGATATCGCGCGAAACGCGTCTGGCAGCCTCGGCCATACGCCCCAGATCGCTGGCCGCCCGACGCAGGGGCGCGATGGTTTCGGCAAGGGCCAAGGTTGTAAAGAATCCAAGAGCGGCAAGCGAGGGGGCGAGATTGCCCGCCTGCACCATCGTTATGCCCAGCCACAACGTGCCCCCAGCGATCAAGGTTCCAAGCATTTGCAGGGCGGCTCCGGTTAGGCGCTCAGCGTGGTCTTGTTGCCCCTGCAAAGCCCGCCGTCGCCTATCAGCCTCCAATGCGAAATCGGATTGCGCAAGCAATCGGCCCTGCACCGCCAGGTCGCGGCGCCCGCGAATGAGGTCAATCAGGCGCGATCGGAACGCCTGCGCGGCCGCCTCGGCCCGGCGGGACAGACGCGCGGTCTTGCGGGTGGCCTGCACAAAGATCACAGCCCCCCCCAAAACATAGCCTGCCAAAATCCACAGCGCGACCGCCCCCCCAATCAGTGCCCAGATCACCGCGAAAACAAGCGCTTGCGTCATCAGCCCGGCCATCACTGGCAAGACGAGCCGCAGAGCCACGCCATCCAGGACATCGATATCCGCCGTCAACCGGTTCAGCGCCTGCGCCCCCCTGATACGGAGCATCCGGGGATAAGGGGCCACGACAAGCCCGGCAAGCAGCCGTACACGCAACGATTCCAAGGCCCTCAGAGTGGCGTCATGGGTCAGGACCCGCTCTCCGTAGCGCGCGGCGGCGCGGCCAAGGGCGAGAAAGCGCACCATCGCAGAGGGACGAAAGACATCGAATACGGCCCCCATGCCCGCCAGCCCCGCAGCGGCGGCGGCGGTGATGAACCACCCGGACAACCCCAGCAATGCAGCGCCCATCAACAGAACGACACAGCTCAGCGCCGCGCCGCGCCACAGGGCGGTCGGTTGTTCACGCAGGATCAGTCGAAAGATGCGCCACAAAGCGGTCATGACCGGCCTCCGATCCAGATGGTCCGGTCCATCTTTGCAGCAAGGTTGCTATCATGTGTCGCCACGATCAGCGTCGCGCCGCGATCCGCTTGCGCCAACAGTCCGCGAGTCACTGCCGCTGCCGTGTCCGCATCCAGATCCGCGGTCGGCTCATCCGCCAGGATCACGTCTGGCGCGCCGTGAATTGCGCGGGCCAGTGTGATACGCCGCGCCTCACCGCCCGAAAGACCGCCACCGGTTTCGCCAAGACGTGTGTTCAAGCCCTGCGGCAAGGCTGCAACGACCTGGCTGACCGCCGCCAGTTCCAGCGCCTGCGCCGGGTCCTTCCCGCGGCCAAGCGTCAGGTTGTGGCGCAAGCTGGCATTCAGGAAATGGGGCGCCTGCGGCATCCAACCGATCCGGGCGCGCCAGGGATCCGCCGTGGTGTTGTCCAGTGGTTGACCGGCCACCATGACGCGGCCCGAAACCGGCGCGCGCAGCCCAGCGATCATTCGCAACACGGTTGTCTTGCCGGTCCCGCTGGCCCCCATCAAGGCAACTTTTTCGCCGGACATTACATCAATGTCATCCAGGACAGCGCCGCCCGGCAAGACACACCCCCGCAACGAGACGCTGGCGGGACCGACAAGCGGGCTTGCGGACCCGCCCTGCCCCAGCAAGCTTGCGGTTTCGGCCCCGCTCCACTCGGACAGCTCGGCAAAGACGGCATCGGCAGAGGCTTTGTCATGCCAAGCGGCCGCAAGATCACGCAACGGTTGATAGAATTCAGGCGCAAGCAGCAAAAGAAACAGGCCCACTTGCGGAGACATCGGATCACCCCAGGTGCCGAAGTCCAGGGCGCCCAAGAGCGAGAAACCGACATAAACCGCCACCATTGCCACACCGATCGCGGCAAAAAGTTCCAACACGGTGGACGACAAGAACGCCACCCGCAGCACGGCCATCGTGCGTTTGCGAAAATCACCTGCCTGTGCCGAGAAGCCTTCAAGGACTGTCTTGTTCGCCCCCAGCAGACGGATATCGACGAGCGCCGACAATCGCTCGACAAGAAGATCATTGAGTGTCCCGATCTCGGCCATCTGCCGCTGGCTCGCCTCCTTGGCGGCCATCCCGACCAGCGCCATGAACACTGGAATCAGAGGTCCGGAAACAAGAAAGATCAGCGCGACCGCCCATGAGAACCAAACGGCGAGCGCGAAGATGACCATTGGCACGACCATCACCCGCGCCCGCGCCGACGCATAGCGGGTGATGTAGGCGGTCAGATGATCCAGCTTTTCGCTCGCCAAAGCTGAAATACTTCCGGCGCCTCCAAATGGACTGTCCGAGGCGCGACGGGCCTCATGCGAAACGATATCTGCGCGCGCCGCATGGACCACGCGTTGCGCGGCGGTTTCGGCCAGAGATTCGGACCTGACTCCAAGGACGGCGCGCACCGCCCCCAAGGCAATAAAGCCGCAAGCGACCCAAACGGGCGACACATCGGCGCCCGTCAGCAGCCCCCCCAGCGCGAAAGCGACCAGCCCTGCTTGCGCCGGCCACAGAAGGCTGGCCAAAACGGCGAAAACCGCTGCCCGCTGCTGGCATTTGCGGCCCGGAGTCAGCCAATCACGTGCTGAAATCGCATTGGAATTGTCCTCACCGCTCCTCGGTTGATGCACCACGCGGCCCTCCTAAACTTGAATCTGGAATTCCAGTTATATTAGTTTGAACTGCGTCTATGTGATCTGGATCAAATACACCGTCCGATAGTCCTCCCAGTATTAACGGGACGTGGCCGTAGAACTTACGCAGCCATTTTCAGTTTCATGGCGGGGGGTAACCACTGGCAACTCCACACGGATGGCCTGGGCTGGCCGGGTCGCGCGATGAGGTTGTTGAGGCTCTGGATGACCCGCTCTACCGGCAGGGAAAGTCCATCTCGATGCCCAAGCTTTCCGGCTGAAGTCGTCCAATACGTTCAACCGCCGGAACGCGCGGCCGTTCGCTAACCGATCAACCATGAAATCCATCGACCAGGTCAAATCAGGCATCGCCGGCACGCCAACCTCAAACGATTAAGGCAACAATGCCGGTTCGAGGATCTGGCGTGCGACCGACAGATAGTTGCGCGCCTGTACCGGCCATTTCTCGGGGTTGCGGATATGGTCGTCGCGCAAGTGGTCGATCGACAACCGCGCCCGGGTCAGCGCCCGGAATGCACCATAGGCCTTCAGCAGACCGGGCGACGGCGGATTGCCATGAACTGCCTTCAGAAGGTCAAGCAGCCGGGGCCAGATCCAGTCAGCACCCAACATGGCGCATTCGAGACCGAGGTAATTCACCTCGTCATAGATGTCGACCTGGCGCAGTTTCGACGCAAACTCAAGCCGGTCAAAGATGACGGGCGGCGAGGTCAGGCAGACATGCTCCGGTCGCAGGTCACCGTGGCCCTCGACAATCAGACCTGCGGCCCGGCGTTCCTCGATCTCGGCGCGGAAACTGTGCAGGAGAGCGGTCACGGCTTCCGGGATCGAGGGTGAATAGTCCGGGCCAAGATGATGCCCCATCTCAGACAGATGGGCCGCGTTGATCAGACTTTCGTGAAGCAGGTGATCGAAATAGGCGCCACCTGGCACGATCTCGTGGCGTCTCTCTTGATAGAAGGTGGAAAGCCGGTCTATCACCGCATCCACATCGGATTCCGACACCCGCCCGGCACTCAACCGGGTGTCGAGAAACTGGTCCGATGGCAGGCGCTGCATCTGCACCAGCCAGTCCACGATATGTCCCGCGCCACCGAGACGAAGCGCGCCTTGCTCGGACTGCACCAGTGGCACCACGCCGACATAGACGGGGCCAGCCAGCTGGCGGTTCAGCCGAAGTTCCTCGTGGCAGATGAAATCGCGGGTCTGCAGGCTTCGGAAATCAACAATGCCGAAGACCACCGGCTTCTTGATCTTGTAGGCCTGATCGCCCACCAGAAAGACCATCGCCGTATGGGTCTCGATTACCGTCACATCGCCTGCCAGGGCGCCGTAAGCCTCGGGTCGCGACAGGTATGCAACCTTTTCCTGAAACCTCACATCGCGCATCCCGTCTTGCCGCCTCCCTGCTGACGGGGCACAATCCCCCGATGGCAGTGGTCGCGCCTGCCCATGTGTTTGTCAGCCGGAGCTTTTGCGGTTGCGTTGATCCAAGTCAATGCGATCACCCCATTCCAACCTAACGTGGTCTCATGTTGTTCTTTGCCCTCAATGGTTCTGAAACGCTGGGCCAAGCCATTGCGGCTGCGACAGGGTTTGACGTGGCGCCACACGAAGAGCGCGAATTTGAGGGGGGCGAACACAAGGCCCGTCCGTTGGTCTCGGTGCGTGGCAAGGATATCTTTGTTCTGCACAATCTGAACGGCCGCGAGGGCGCGTCGGCAAACGATCGACTGCTGCGGCTCTTGTTCTTCATTGCCACCTGTCGGGAGAATGGCGCGGCCCGGGTGACGGCGGTGGTGCCCTATTTGGCCTACTCCCGCAAAGACCGGCAGACCAAACCGCGCGATCCGGTGACCACGCGATATGTCGCGTCCTTGTTCGAGGCCGTGGGCACCGACATGGTGATGACGCTGGACGTGCATACGATCCTGGCGTTTCAGAACGCCTTTCGCTGCCGTACCCTGCATCTGGACACGCGTCGGCTTTTCGCTGCCGATATTGCCGCCCGGATGCCCGAGGGGGCCATCGCGGTGGTGTCGCCCGACGGCGGCGGCGTCAAGCGCGCGGAACTGCTGCGCGAGACCCTTGAGGCGGTATCGGGGCGCGCAGTGGACTTTGGCTTTATGGAAAAGCGTCGCAGTGGCGGCGTGGTCTCCGGCTCATTGTTCGCCGGGGATGTCGAGGGTCGTCAGGTCTTTATCGTGGACGACATGATCTGCGGCGGCGATACCGTCCTGCGCGCGGCCTTGGCCTGTCGGCAGCACGGTGCCACGGCGGTGAACGTGCTGGCTGCCCATGGCATGATGACCCCGAAAGGGATCGGGGTTCTGGGCGATGCCGCGATTGACGGGATCACGCTTACCGACAGCGTGGCACCTTTCGCGGTGCCCACAGCCGCGCTGGCTGCGAAGCTGCGTGTGCTTTCGGTGGGCCCCTTGTTCGCACAGGTCATTCTGGCGGTGCATGAGAGGCGCCCGGTCGGGGATAGTGTTTCACCCTGATGTGACCGGGCACAGACACCCACACACCAAGATTGACGCAAATCCGCCAATTGCCGTAGGGGCAGACAGCGGAATTCCGCGCGCGATTTGAACGTCGCTTGACCTGAATGCCGCCCCGTCGGCATTACTGGAACCACAACGTTCGCCAGACCAATGAGGTAACCGATGAAAAGATCCGCTTCGATCGGAGCCATGGCCTGCGGCCTATTGCTGGCGAGCGCCATTTCAGCATTCGCATCCAATACGCGGTCGGCCTCGTGCAACACCAAGCTTGCTGAAGATATTCCGGCGCGGACATCCGCAGCCCCCGCGGGCAGCACCCTCATGCAGCAGGTGATGCGCCTGAGCGGCAGAGCGCGTGATGCCGTGGTCAAAGAGCAGGTGCTGGCCGGAAATGTGCCATCGTTCCTGCGCAACCTGTCGCCTGTCACCTTCACCGGCAAACAGGCCGATGGCCAGGCCGTTCAGGTCGTGATCTGCGTCCTGCCGGATTATCTGGCCGTTGGCAGCGACCGTGATTTCGTGCGTATCCCGATGGGCCTTCCGACTGCCGCCGAAATCGCCGACCGGTTTGGTTTCTTTTTGCCGACGCCCAAGATGGTGGACGCGATCTATGCCCAGGCCAAGGTGCGTCTGGTGGCAAGCCCGATGCCGGCGAACGACCGGATGCGGTCTACCGCCTATCTGTTGCAGCACAATCGGACGGTGGAGACCCAGCTTGCGACGTTTTCCGTTCCGGCAAAAGATCTGACCGCTGGCGAGAAGAAGGACGTCGTGTTCTCGCTTCGGCTGCGCGCGCATCCAGGCAAGGTGGCGATCTATGGCTGGCAGCGGGGGAATGGCCGCCCGATCCAGCCGCTCAGCACTGTGCATGGCGCCGAATATGCCGATTATAGCCATGGCATCCGGCTGGTCAGCGGCACCGCCTATGTCGATGGCGCGCCGCAGCCCTTGGCTGATGTGATGCAGGACTCTCGACTGGCGCAGATCGTCAGCAGCGAAGGGCCGATCGCAAACGCGCAGGCCCTGCTGACGTCACTTTACCAGTGACCCTGTTTACCAGTTGATCCTGTCGCAGGTCGCCGGGTTCAGTCCAGCGTCTTGCAGCACCGAAAGCCCAGATGGTAATTCGCGTGGCTTTTCGGGTCGAGCACGCGGGTGCCGTGCCAGAACGGCGCCCTCCACCGGCACCAATCCGGGTGGGCGCGGTATTTGTCGAAGATGAACCAGCTGCCCTTCATCTCGGTCACGCCAAGGGTGGTGCTGCCGGTGCTTGCCATCTGTTTGGGCGCGAGCGGCAGGTTCATATGCTCTGCCGCGTTGCCGTTCAGGTCATAGACCCCCAAAGTGCTGCGGCAATCAGGGAAACTGCCCGTCGGATAGGTGTTGGAACCGCAGTTGCCATAGCCGCCGCCCGGGCACGTCGCGCTCTTCGTGCTGTTGGCGGCGCAGACGCCGCGCTGATAGCTTGGGCCATAGCTCCAGCTTTGGGTCGGGGCGAATTTGGTGTTGTGCTGGGCGCGCATCCGCGCGACCGCGGTGCTGGCGGACGCCCCGGCTGACAGATCGAAACGGTAGTCGGGCGAGTTCAACTCACCGGCACAGGCCCCCTCCCATTCATGGGCGTCGCAGATGCGTTCGCCGACGGCGGCACAAATCTGGGCGGCTTCGGCAGCCTTGACCCAGACGACAGGGTAGGTGCAGGGAATGTTAGGAAATTCAAACTGGTCGATGCAGACCTTGGCATCCTCGGGCCGCTGGCTGCGCGGATCGTAGAGGGGGGCGAGGTATTTGCCGCCGCAGATCCTTTCGAACCTTGGGTTGGAATAGCCCGCCGGACCGCCCGGGATATGCGACCGGCATTGCTCGGGCGTCAAGGGATGGGTGGTAATCGCCGGGTTGCCCTGCCCGATATAGCCCGAGCGCGCAAAGATCGCCTTGACCCGCTCCATTTGCCTGTCTGACAGGCGGTGCACCTGCCGAAGCTGCTGAAACAAGACATCATTGTTCCTTTGCAGGGCGGTTTCGGCAAATCCGGCAGAGGCTCCACAAAGCACCAAAGCCGCCAGTGCGGTAAAGAGCTTGCGTATCATGGCTGATCCTCTTTCCTGACCAGATAGAACAAGTCGCGATTGTCAGCAAAGCCCACGAACCTCGGCAGCAGGTTGCCCTTGCGGTCTTTCGCGTCGGCCTCTGACATCGACGGGACGAGGTGTTCGACCTGCACCGTGCCATCGCTGCGCAGATAAAGCGCCATGTAGGTCAGCACCGGCGCGTTCATGTCCAGCTGCATGGCGAATGTGCAGCCATAGGCCTGAAACGTGCGCGCCATCGCAGACGGTGTCGCCGTCGAGAAATAGCCGTAGACGAGAAAGCGGTGGCCACCGCTTTCCTTCAGGCAGGCGCCAGCCCGAAGGGTGCGCAGCTGCGCGTCAGCCGACCCCGACCAGTTGCCAGCCCCCCATTGCGTGACCAGCGCACCGGGGAGGCCAAGGCCGGTTGCCGGGTCGGTCTCCAGGATCGGAACCCCGTTCTGGCGCGCGAACCGGATGTTGGGCAGCAAGGTCTCGTCGTCTTCCCGGCTCCACGCCTTCATGTTGATCGTGCCATCGTTCAGCACGTAGAGCGTGGACAGGCCGGGTTGCAGCTTGCTCAGGATCACCCCTTGTTCAATGAAACCATAGTGCGAGCCGCGATTGACTGTGGAAAACGGACCCCACTTGAACGCCCCGTGCCGGCGTTTGAAGCCACCCGCGAAGGTGGCGATGGTCTGGCCGGCAAGCGCTGGGCCGACCATGCCGGTCATCACCAGCGGCGCAGGCGAGCCGACACCGTCCGGCCCCGGCAACTTGCCACTGCGTACGGAACTGGGCGGGCGCGGCGACCAATCAAGGCGGGGATGGTCGGTTCCCACGGCATACCCGAGGTCAAAGCGCGACAGGTCGAAGGCGATCATGTAATCATTGGCGCGTGCCTCGACCCGATCAAGCGGGTTTACCGTGCCGGGCCCTTTCAGGATTTCGGCGTTGATCGCGTTTGGCCGGATGGCGCTGGCAAACACCCCGTCCAGACCGGCGACCGGATACCAAAGCCCCAAGGACATCTCGCCCGCCTCTGGACCGACCAGGCCGAAGCCAAGGTCGGTGGTGACAACCGGGTGGCTGCTGAGCGCAGGCCCGATCTGGGCGGCCACATCAGCTTGTTCCTTTTCCGGCGTGCCATCGGCCGCAACCGTCTTGCCATTTTCGGCATAGGCATCCTTATAGAATGTGGACTTCACAAAGCCGACGATCTTGTCACCGCCCCAGATATTGTCGCGCAGGAACCCGGTGGTGCGCTCCAGCGTCGACTGCGCCCCCGACACCTTGTTGCGCAGGGTCAGCTTTCCGTCGCAGATTGCCGCATAGGGCAATCCGTTGTCTTGGGCCGTCACGAGTTGCGACGGCGCACCGGTCCAGGGCACGCAACGCGTGGTGGCGGTCTTGCCTGCAATGACAAGCGCGGGCTCCGGGTCGGAGGACAGGGAAATCCGCTGGCCCTTCGGATCCGGGTTCTCGATATGGTAGGTTTCAAGATCCTTGGCACCATCGTCGCCGATCAGCACAAGAAACCAGCCATTGCTGGCGGGATTGAGCGAGATCAGCCTCAGCGCCTTGCCAGAGTCGGGCAGGACCGCGGCCGTTTCCTGCCGGAAAGGTTGCAGCTCGACAATGCTCTTGGGGCGTTCGGCGTCGTACTGCGCGCGTTGATCCGTCAGTTGCTGGGCCGTCTGCGCCATGGCGCCGCCAGGAACCAGGGCGGCAAGTGCCAGGCCAATCGCTGCGGCCCGTGATCTGTTGCGGCGTTCGGCTTTAGAATACATAGCGTGCAAGGGCCAATGCTCCTCTTTTCCAGGGCACGCGATGCGTCACCCCTGCGCGTTTCGCGATCCCGTCGCGGTTGGCAACATACCAGTCGTAATTCTGGATCAGCGCCTCGTCGTTAGAGTATTTCGGGGCGTAGCCAAGACGGTTGGTGATCTTGTCGATGCTGACAAAGCTTTCCTTTGCGGCGGTTTCATAGATCCACGGATACAGCGGCGACAGGTGCAGCGCCTCGAGCACTTTCAGAATCCAGATCGCCGCAGCGACGGGCAGGCCGATCACCCGTTTGCCGTGACCGGCCCGGTCCAGCACGGTCTGAAAGCCCTGCCGCAGCGTGCCATAGCGTGCGGCACCCACGTTGAAGACATCGTTGACGGTGTCACGGTCGCCCGTGGCACAGAGCAACACGGCCTGACACAGGTCCTCGACATCCAGCAGTTGGTACAGGTTATCGCCACGCCCAAGCACCGGAAAACTGTGACCGGTGAAGGCAAAGTCATACAGCAGCTCGAACACGCCAAGCCGCTCTGGCCCGACAAAGGATTTCGGACGCAGCACAGGAAGGCAGAGGCCGCGCGCGCGGTACTCGACGCAAAGCGCCTCGGCCAGCACCTTGGCCTCGCCGTAAGGGCCGACGCCGATCAGCCGGTCTTCTTCGGTCAGCGGATGATGATCCGGCACCCCATAGACCGCCGTTGAAGAGATATGAATAAAGCGGTCGATCCCAAGTCTGGTCGCGGCTTCAAGCAAGCCGCGCGTGCCTTCGACATCGGTCGACATGATTTCTTCCCGGGTGCAAAGCGGGAGGGCCGCGGCGCAATGAACGACGACATCGATGCCGTCGAACGCCTGCGCATGCAGCGCATGATCACGGATATCCCCCTGCAGCACCGAGATCTGGTCCGCCTCGGGATAATCGAACGGGGCGATGTCATAGCTGCGCACCTGATGGCCGCGCTCCAGCAGGTAGCGCGTGAGGTTGATGCCCATGAAACCCGCGCCGCCGGTAATCAGATAATGCATTCACCCCCCTTGGCCCACCCGCTACAACGAATACCGCGAATCTGCATTCGTCGGCTCCAATAATCGACAGCCTAGAAGAAACCGGCGGGCGAGACATGATCCGTATCAAGCTCGACCAAGTTTCTGCGGCCAGATTGAAAAACATGCGATAGCGACGCCGTGGTCGGGCCGCCAAACGCGTTTTGCGCACCCGGATATCGCGGGCGGGAAAGGCGCATGGCATAGCGCTTGGAACCTGCGCGAAAGACGCCGCCCTGGCAATCCGCGGCGCCTGTCGCCCCTTTCGCACGCCCGGGTTTCCTTACAGACCGCTCCGTGCTATCGGCGGATTATTCCTTTTGGCAAGGATATCGGATGAAGCAGTTTGGTTCGGTTGAAGACGCGGCTCTGGTTCCGTTGGTCCTGGATGTCGATGGCTCGTTGCTGCTGACGGATTTGCTGCTTGAAAACCTGTGGGCCGCATTGCGGGTCGATCTTCTGGCCACATTACGCACTGTCGCGACTTCGATCCGCACACCGGCACGCCTGAAACAACAACTGTCGATGATCGCATCGCCCGATCCGAGTTTGTTGCCGGTCCGCGCCGCCGTTCTTGACCTGGCCAGACAGGCCGCAATGATCGGGCGCCCGGTGTTGCTGGTGTCGGGGGCCGACCAGGTTCTGGTTGATGGCCTGGCGCAGCAACTCGGGTTGCCGGGGCCTCACTTCGGCTCGGATGGAAAGACCAATCTGACCGGGGCCAGCAAGTCCCGGTTGCTTGTCTCGAAATTCGGAGAGGGCGGGTTCGACTATGTCGGAAACGCCGCCGAGGACCTGATGGTATGGCAACATGCGCGCCGTTGCATCGTCGTCGCACCGGGCGCGCAAATGTCCAGGCGCGTGGCGACGTTGGAAAAGCCGGTGGAGGTGGTCGGAAGCCGCTGGAAACTGTCGAGCCTGATTGCTGAAATGCGTCCCCATCAATGGGCAAAGAACCTGTTGTTGCTGCTGCCACTTCTGGCGGCGCATGGCGGCTCGTTTCAGGCTGTCTTGTCGACGATGCTGGCGATCGCCGCGTTTTGCGCCGGGGCATCCTCGCTTTACCTGGTCAATGACATGCTTGACCTGGGCGATGACCGGCAACACCCGGAAAAACGATCGCGACCGCTCGCCTCCGGAGCCTTACCACTGGCGGTTGGAATGATTGCCAGCGTCTGTCTCGGCGTCAGCGCCGTGTTGGTCAGTTGGGCGGTGGCCCCCGATGTCACCGGCTTGCTGGTCTTGTACATGACCCTATCACTGGCCTACTCGTTGTCCTGGAAACAAATCCGTTGGGTGGATTTGTTCGTTCTGGCAACACTTTACGTGCTTCGCGTTCTCACCGGAGCCGCCGCCTCGAATATCGCGGTTTCGGCGTGGCTGATCGCGTTCTGTTTCGCGGTCTTCTTCACGCTCGGCATCGTAAAACGCCTGACCGCCCTCGCGCGCGCCACAAACGGCGGCACCTTACCCGGGCGCGGGTATAGCGCCGCCCAATTGAAGGGGCTGCAGCGTCTTGCCCTGCTGACAAGCTTGGCCAGCGCTGCCATTTTTCTTGGCTACAGTCTCGGTCCGGATGCCGGGCGGCTCTATTCAAGCCCCGAAATTCTGCGATGGGCGACGGTTCCGATCGGCTTCTGGTTGATGCGCATGGTTATATTGAGCCGACAGGGCCGCGAGGATTTTGATCCGATGGTATTCGTAGCACACGACCGGACCGGCCTGGCGATCGTAGCGACCGGACTGGCGCTGGTTGCACTTTCAATCTGACAAGGCTCAGGCTCATCGAAAGCCCGTTTTCGGCCTGTTTTCGGTCGGTGCCGCGGGCTTCTGCCCTGTGTTTGACGCTGGTGACGGCAATGTCACCCGATGGCTCTCACACATTCAACTGCAGATTGTTTCCCTCCCGCAGCTGCTTTGCAAACCTGCCCGCATCGCGCTGGTGAGCGCCCAGGCAGGCTTTTGTCTTCATCATCTTGGTGAACAACCTAAGGCGAGGAGGCCGGGGGCAATGGGAACACATATCGCCGGTCGAGGCGGTACTTGATGAAATACCCCACTGTCAGCCCCAGAGCCGCTCCAATCTGGGCCATATGCACACTGTCGAAGACAAGCAGGAAAGTGGTTTCGCTGACCCAGAAGATCAGCGTCGTGGCAATTCCGGTCAGCGTATAGCGCGAGAATTGGCTGCCCTGCACGCGCAGGCTGCGATTACGATCAAAGAAGATCCAGCGCCGGTCGAGCAGATATTTCACCACAAGCCCGGCGCCGGTACCGGCAACGAGGGCCACCCCATAGCGTAACGACAAGGGCAGTATCGCAAGGCAGGCGCTCTGCACCGCCAGATTGGCGAGTGACGCGATCACAGCGAAGAGGGCGTAACGCAATGCAAACAAGGGATGTGGTCACCATTTCCGAATTGATCTTGCGAAACGCTAGCCCTCCCGGCAGGCAGCCTCAAGCACGTCCGCCGGATCCCGGGGCAAGCCCCACGGCTTTCGCCGGATCGGGACCGTATTGAACTCGCCAGTTCCATGCGCCGACGCCAGCCCCAAGCCCGGCCCATGGCGCGCAGGATATGCGGATCCTGCGTCCGGTCTGCGCTGGGCAGATAGGTGGCGGGCGGCATGATCTTCGGCCGACCGTTCTGCTTGCGGACCTTGAGCGGCACGAAGATCTGGATGGACTCGTCGGGTTTCATCATTCCGCCGCAACTCGGTCACCACGGCTGTTTTCACGAGGTCGGCAGAAAGGCGACGCGGGATGGCCGTCCCGCTGATCCTCAGGTCGCCTACTCATAAGAGTTGTTGTGGTCACCGAGACCGAACCGGTGGTCAAGGGGCAGACCACGGCGTCCAGCGACAAGCCCGCGAGAACCGGGATCGGCGTGCGCGCCATGGTGCCGTCGCATATCGACGCCGGCCCCGGCGGGATCATAAACTCCGCCAAAACACCACGTCGAACCCGCCCAGGGCTGACCCGACTCGCTCAGCCCCCTGATTCGCGCACGAAATCCGGCAGGGCAAAGGCGGTCGTGCAGGGGGGCACGTTCAGCGGCCCCGACACCCGGACAAGGCAGGTCTGCGCCGCGCTGCCCTGCGACAGGCTCGACGTCCCGACATCGAGCGTCAGGACGTTGGGATTGCCGTGACGGTCGCGCCCGGTCTCGTCCGGGTCGTGCCACGCGCCGGTCGACAGGCGCACGACGCCCGGCATGATCCGGTCGTTCAGGCAGACCGCCGCAAGGCAGGCACCACGATCATTCGAAAGCTCGACCGTATCGCCCGCTGCGATCCCGCGCGCCACAGCGTCTTCGGGGTTCATATGCATCTGTTCGCGTCCGTTCACCTTGCCGTCGCGACTGTAACGCGAGGCGTCGAGTTGGCTGTGCAGCTTGCGGCCCGGCTGGTCCGACAGCATGTGCAGCATCCCCTCACCCGCCGAGCCGAGCCATTCACGCGGCTCCAGCCACACCGCGTGGCCCGGGCAATCGGGCAGGCCAAAGCTGTCGATGGTTTCCGAGAAGATCTCGATCAGCCCCGAAGGCGTGGGCAGTTTGTTCGCCTCCGGGTCGCTCCGGAAGGGTTCCAGCAGGACAATCGGTTCGGCATGGCTGTTCAGGTCGATCAGCCCCTGTTCGCGAAATCCCTCGAAATCGGGCAGGTCGATGCCGCGCTTGATGACGGACTTGCGGTTTTCCTCGTACATCCGGCGCAGCCAGCCCTCGGTGTCCAGCCCCTCGGTATAGGCGTCGGCGCAGCCCAGCCGTTCCGCCAGCGCGGTGAAGATGGCATAGTCGTCCCGCGCCTCGCCAATCGGTTCGGCAAGCTTGCGCATCGCGACAAGGTGGCCTTCGCGGCGTGAATAGCCGATGTCCTCGCGCTCGGCGGTGATGGTCGCGGGCAGGACGATATCGGCGTGCTTGGCGGTCGCGGTCCAATATTGCTCGTTCACGATCACGGTGCCCGGTTTCTCCCAGGCCTTTTCGAGCCGGTTGAGATCCTGGTGGTGGTGCCAGGGGTTGCCCCCGGCCCAGTAGATCAGCTGGATGTCGGGGTAATTGTAGGTCTTGCCGTCATAGGCAAAGGGCGCGCCGGGGTTCTCAAGCATCTCGGATATCCGTGCGACCGGGATGAAATCGGACACCGCGTTGTGCCCCTGCGGCAGGGTCGGACCGGGCAGCCAGGCCTCGGCGCTGCCAAGGTTGTTGGTGGCGCCATAGCCGAACCCGAAGCCGCCGCCGGGCAAGCCGATCTGGCCCAGCATCGCCGACAGGGTCACCAGCATCCAGCAGGGTTGTTCGCCGTGGCTGGCCCGTTGCAGTGACCATGACATGTTGATCATCGTCCTTGTGCCGGCCATCTCGCGCGCAATCCGGCGGATGGTGTCGGCGGGCACGCCCGAGATCCCCTCGGCCCAATCGGGCGTGCGGGCGATGCCGTCCTCCGCGCCGGTCAGGTAGGCCGCGAACTTGTCATAGCCAGTGCAGTAGCGGTCAAGGAAAGCGCGGTCGGCCAGCCCCTCGCTGTGCAGGACATGGGCCATGCCCAGCATGACGGCGGTGTCGGTGTTGGGGCGGCTCTGCACCCATTCCGCGTCGGCCTCTAGATTGTCGCCCACGGGCCCGAAATTGATCATCCGAATCCCGGCTTCGGCCATCGCCTTGAGCCCGGGGCGCAGGTGGTGGCGCAGCATCCCTCCGGCCGCGATCTGGGAGTTCTTCCAAGGCACGCCACCAAAGCAGACCAGCAGCTTGGTGTGATCGCGCATCACGTCCCACGAGGTGTGATGTGTCATCAGCCACTCCATCGGCGCGATGACGCGCGGCATGATGACCCGCGCGGCGCCGAGAGAATAGGAGTTCAGATGCCGCACATAGCCGCCCGCCGTGTTCAGGAACCGGTGCACCTGGCTTTGCGCGTGGTGGAAACGTCCGGCGCTGGACCAGCCGTAAGACCCGCCAAAAACCGCCGCGTTGCCATGGGTCTTGCGCACCCGGTCGATCTCGGCGGCGGCAAGGTCGAGCGCGCGGTCCCAGGAGACTTCGACAAACGGCTCATGTCCGCGCAGATCGGGGCGGGCGCCGGGGCCGTGCTCCAGCCAGCTCTTGCGCACGGCGGGCCTGCGCACCCGGATCGACTGGAGCCCCTCGTCCAGCTGATCCAGCCCGATCGGGTTGGGATCCTGATCCGCCCCGTGCGGCGTCAGGATGACGCGTCCCTCGGCGTCGGTCTCGGCGACCCGCACGCCCCAGTGGCTTGATGTATGCCGTGTCATGTCGGACTCTCCCTGAGGCTCAGCAGCCCTTGAATTCCGGTTTGCGTTTTTCGCGGAAGGCGGCGACGCCTTCCTTGGAATCATAGCTCTGCGCCACCCGGTCCAGCGCGATTCTCGCATGAACCATATGCTCTGCCGGGGCGCGGGCCAAAACGTCACGGTTGACCGCGGTCTTGAGCGTGGACAGCACCAGCGGCGCCATGTCCGCCATCTCGCGCGCCATCTGAAGCGCCGCGTCGAGGTGGCCACCGGCGGGCGTGACCTCGTTCACCAGCCCCATTTCATAGGCGCGGCGGCCCGCGACCGTCCGGCCAAGCAGGATAATCTCCATCGCCATCTTTTGCGGGATCCGGGCGGCCAGCGCCGGGATCATGCCGCCGGTGATGCCGACCTTGGCCTCGGGATAGGAAAACTTCGACGTCTCGGTGCAGACACACAGATCGGCCATCACGGCGAGCAGCATCCCGCCGCCGATGCACCAACCGTCCACGGCAGCGATCACCGGCTTTGCGGTGTCGAGGCCGACGGTCGGCACGCAACGCCAGAACTCTGGCCTGTCGGTGACGTCGGCGCCTGACGAGAACGCCTTGCCACCCGCGCCGGTGATGATCGCCACCCGCTGGTCGGAGGCGTCGAACTCGGCAAAGGCCTGCTGGATATCCTTGGCCGCACCGCTGCTGATAGCGTTCATCTTCTTCGGGCGGTTGATCGTCACGATCGTGACCGGCCCGTCCTCGCGGATTTCGACACCGCTCTCCATGACCCGTGCCTCGCCCATCTCAGCCCTCCATCAGAATCCGGGCGTCAACGCCCGTGCAGCCCTGCCCCGCGACACGGACCAGCACCGGATTCACGTCCAGCTCGGCAAAGCCCTCACCAAGATCGGCCGCCAGCCAGCTGACCCGCGACACCGCATCAGCCAGCGCCGCGACGTCCAGGGCAGGCGCGCCACGATAACCAGCGAGCAGCGGCGCGACCTTGAGGCCCGTCAGCATCGCCGTCGCCTCGGCCGGTGTGACCGGTGCGCGTGCCATCGCCACGTCCTTGAGCAGTTCGATCACAACACCGCCCGCACCCACCATGACCATCGGGCCGAATTGCGGATCGTTGGTCGCGCCGATGAACATCTCGAACGCGCCTGAGACCATCTCCTGCACCAGGAACCCGTCGATCTTTGCGTCCGGATGGCTTTTTGCCAGCCGCGCTTGCATTGACGCGATCGCCTCGGACACCTCCTCCGGCCCCGCCAGGTTCAGTGCCACGCCGCCCGCGTCCGATTTGTGCACGATGTCGGGCGAGACGACCTTGACCACCAGCGGCCCGTCCATCATCCCAGCCGTCAGCGCACCCTCGCCCGCCTCGGCGACCACCTCACCCCGGTTGACCGGCACGCCGTAAGCGGCCAGCAGGGTCTTCGCCGCCGCCTCGTCCAGCGCCCCGGAGAGACCTTCGGGCGCCTTGCCGGGCGAGCCGCTGCTTGCCGGGTTTCGCGGGCTGCTGGCCAGCATCGTGCGATAGCCCTCGGCCACCCGGATCGCCTCGTCGATCGACTCCAGATAGATCATCCCCCGCGCGCGCAGGTCGGCCCGCGCCTTGTCACCCGCCTGTCCAGGCTGGACCACGATCAGGCAGGGCTTGCGCGCACCGCCCTCGGCCGCAATTTCCATGCCGTCGCAGATGCCCATGCAGATCTTGGCGACATCGGGCGAGGTCGTGATCGGCGCGATCACGAGTCCGGTGCCACTGTCCTTCATCAGCGCCTGCGTGCATTTGTTCGAATTGGCGGTCGAGCCGCCGAACTTGGCCGCGCCCATGTCCATCGGATTGACCCGGGTGAGGTGAGAATCAAACAGCTCCTCCATCGCCGCTGCCGTGCCATCATCGAACGCGGCCATCGGCAGACCCGCATCGGCCAGACGGTCGGCAGTGATCGCGCCGCCGCCGCCCGAAGTGGTCAGGATCGCCACATCGCTGCGCGCCGGAGTGGCGAAGGTGGTCAGCGATGCGGCCAGCATGATCATCGCATCGGCATCGTCCAGCAGGACCACGCCGGTCTCGCGGCAAGCGGTGGCGAAGGCATCGTAGCTGCCCGCCAGGCTCGCGGTATGCGAGAACGCGGCCGCCGCGCCAAAGTCGGTGCGCCCGGCCTTCACCGCGAGGATAGGCTTGCCCGCGGCCCGCGCCCGCGCCGCCATTTCGAGGAACCGAGGACCGTCCTTGAGCCCCTCGACATAGGTGCAGATCACCCCCGTCGCCGGATCGTCGATCAGGAATTCGAGGAAATCGCACAGTTCCATGTCGGCCTGGTTGCCGATCGAGAAGCAATGCGAGAACCCCACCCCCCGGGTCTGTGCCCGGTCAAAGATCGTGGCCATCAGCGCGCCCGACTGGCTGACGATGCCGATCCGCCCCTCGGGCAGCTTGTCGACGAACAGCGCGGGGGACGAACACAACGCCAGCTTGTTGGCCGGGCTGATGATGCCCAGGCAGTTCGGCCCGATGAGCCGCATCCCGGCGGCGCGTGCGATCTCGACGATCTCGCGCTCCAGCGCCGCGCCCTCTTCGCCCGAGTCCGAGAACTTGGCGGTAATGATGACCGCCGCCCGCGTTCCGGCGGCGGCACATTCCTGGACCGCTGCCTTCACGTGATCGCGCGGCACCGCCATGACCGCAAGGTCGGGCGCCGTCGGCGTGTCGCCGATGGCGGCGTAGCACTGGATGCCCAGAAGGCTCTCTCGCTTAGGATTGATCGGATAGATCACGCCCGGAAACTTGTGCTGGACCAGCAGGGTATAGAGCCGTCCACCGAATTTCGTCAGGTCCTCCGACGCCCCGATCACGGCGACCGAGCCCGGTGCAAGTATCCCGCCGATTCCGGCCGGGCGGTTCATATCTGTCATGGATTGTCCTCCTCAAGCGCCCCCTTGGGGGGCATTATGGTACTGTAGCGCAGCCCTGGACCCAGCGCCCAACCTCGCACCCGCCCCCCGCCGACCGGCAGCGGATCACCTGATCGGCAGCGTCGCGATGGCGTCCCGCGTGAAGGCGGGCAGATCGAAGGTCGGCGATGATCCGGGCCGCGTCCATGCCCACCGCCCGCTGGCCTGTCGCCAGATACAGTGCCCGGTGCGCCGCCTGTGTCGTCATCGCGTTTTCTCCCTTACGCCTTGTCCGGATTCATCCGGCGAAACCGTTCCATCGCCACCTCGACCATCGGCATCCGCTTGACCCCGGTATCCATCGGCCGCGGAATGGCATAGTCGGGATCCATCTGCGCCGTGCGTCGGGTGATATAGGTCGCGTTCGAGGCCTGGATATGCGCCGAGAACCCCTGCGCGTCCTGGGCATTGTTGATCGCCAGCTTTGTCATCCGCATGTCGAACGGATCATTGGCTGCGACGTCGCGGGCATAGGCCATGACCTCGTCCATCAACTGGTCGTTCGGCACCACCCGATTGACGAAGCCGAGGTCGCACGCTTCGGCCGCCGAGATGAAGCGGCTCTGGAACAGGATCTCCTTCGCCTTGCGCGGGTGGATGTCGTAGGGGATCGAGAAATACTGGAACGCCGACCCCAGCAGCATGGTGTCCTCGGCCGCGAAGATCACGTCGCAGACGGACGCCATCTGCCAGCCACCATAGATGACATAGCCGTGGATTGCGCAGATCATCGGCTTTGGCGCATTCCGCCAGCGCAGGTGGTTGTCGAGGTACAGCCGCCATTGCCGGTTGAACTGGCCACGCACGCCCTCCTCAAGCGGAAAGTTCTCGCGATGCGCCATTTCCTCGTCCGAGCCGATATCGTGCCCGGCCGAGAAATGCTTGCCCGCGCCGCACAGCACCACAACATTGACCTCACGGTCACCCATCGCCGCGTCGATGGCGTGGTCCAGCTCTTCCAGCATCGCGGTGCTTTGTACGTTCACCGACTTGGGTCGGTTCAGGGTGATGACCGCGATCTTGTCGGTCACCTGCGAGGTGATGTGGATATAGCCCCCTGCGGGCGGGTCGAACCGGACGTGTTCAAAGCTGCTCATGATTGGGACCTTATCGCTACAATTTGTCGAAACACGGCAACGCGGGCCGTGCCTTCTGATCATGGGCAGGGCCGGACAACGAGGCTAGGCCGATGCTCCTGATTTTCCGAATGTGTTGGACGGGGCAGGCGCGCCGCTCCATCGGTGGCATGGCTCACCCGGGAGAGCGCGCCGCATTCTCTTCGTTCAGGGCGCGCAACACGCGGGCAAGACAACTGCCCGGGTGGGCCGCCACAGCCCCCAGGTTCCGGAACGACAGCGGGAAGCGGATGTATCCCGTCACCGCCAGGCGGATGATCTCTGGCGAGGTCCTGAAATAGCGGAAGCGACGGTGCTTCTTGGTCTTGGGCGCAGGCGGCAGAACCGCCCCTTCCGCCTCAAGCCGGCATGGCCTGACAGTGCCATCAGATACTGCTGGGCAGCGAGGCCCTCACGCCTTCGGGTCGGGGATGTTCAGCCTCAGGCTCCCCAGCGACATCGCCAGCCCAACGAAGACAAAAGCCCCGGTGATCCCCGACACCGTCACGATCGCGGCAAAGCCGATCGGCATGACGAATTGCGTCAGGCGGTTTGCTGTCAGCCGCACCCCGAGGACCTCGCCTGTCTTGTCCGGCGGCGACAGGTTGACGGTCGTGCTGATTGACAGCGGCTGCCCCAGACCGAGCCCCAGCCCCATGGCGAGCGAAATCAGAGTCAGCGCGACAAGGCCTTCGGTGAAGGGCAGAAAGACGAAGAAGATGCCGCTGATCAGGATCGAACCGATGATCGTCGGACTCTTGCCGAAGCGGCGCACCAGCGGGATCTGGAAAACGCGCATGATCACCCCACCCCCGTTGTGGATGCCGATGATGATCCCGATCCAGGCGGGCGAGATGCCGCGAACGTCAGCGAAGACGGGGAAGTAGGCGACGTAGAAATCCTTGCCCAACAGCACCAGGGAGCTGATGAGGAACGCGCGCGCCATATAAGGATGATAGCCAAGAACCCGCGTCGCGCTCATTCGTTGCCGGGGCGCTTGCGCCACAGCGGGGTTCGGGGCGCTGGTGCGCACGAAGGGCATGACCAGCAAGCCGATCAGCAGCAGCGGCGCGACCAACAGCATTGCCCAATCGAATCCGAGGTGCTGACCTACGAACCCGGTGTAGAAGGGCCCCGCGAAACTGCCAAGCGCGGCCCCTTGGCTGAAGACAGCGATGCGCCGTTCCCGAACCATCGGGTCAGGGTGATCGCCCGCGGTCTTCTGCGCGGCCAGCATATGGAAAGTCAAACCGCAGCCGACCAACATCTGGGAGGCATAGAGCATGAACCGGCCCGAAATCATCCAGGGCAACGTCAGCCCGATCGCAGTGATGACCAGGCTGAGGTAGAGGACCTGCCTCGTGCCGTGGCGATCCATGAAATTGCCCGCAGGCACCGTAAGGAAAAGCGGGAATAGCGAAAAGAGAGCAACCAGCACGCCGATCTCGGCCGGGGACATACCGATCTCGATGGCATAGAGCGACACGGTCGGACGCGAGCCAAACGTCGCGGCGGTGACCAGTGCGGCAATGCAAACGAAGAGCGGCACACGACGTTCTGGCCGAGGCGTTGTGACAGGAGTTTCGGAAGGCGTTTTCAGACTCTTTCCAAGGTTTGAGCGGCGCAGACACCACGCCGTTGGGCGAACGCCGAACGGATACTGAAGACCGCGAGAAATCGCGAATCACGCACATTATGTAGCTTCAATGACGCGCTTGTCCCATAGCGTTTCCTGCCAATACAACGCAAGGATCGCACCTTCCAGCCATGTGTCAAACGCCCGGGGAAAGGATTGTGCGATCATGCAAGGAACGTTGCGGGCGCTGGCGGATCGGACCTTTCGGAGCGCCGGGCGATGGGCCATGATGCAATGAATGAACCGCGGGATGGCTCGTGCGAGTCCGCCCTCTATCGGCACAGATATCTTGCTTGGGTCCGACGCCCCGGCAGGTCAGAAAAGTGCTGAAATGGCGCGCCCACGTCAGAGCCTGGTATTTTTTCAGTTCGCTTGGCGCTTCGGCGTCCAATAAAGGCCCCTCGAATGACACGCCCAGCCGAAACCGAATTGCCACTGCTTGTCGATGCGCCGTCTGGGGATGTTTCAGGCCGTGGCCGCCGCATGCGCAAGCGCTACCTCCTGGTGCTGCTGATCCCGGTCTTTATGTTCACAGGCGCGGTCATCGGTCTCTATTTCCAACCGCCCGCCTTGCAGAAATTTTATGCGCTGACAGGCCTGCAACCCGGTGGCGGATCGGGCACGCCGATCGCGCTGCCTCCCGACATCGACCTGCCGCAGGACATGGTCGAGACGATGCTTCCGACAGATGTGGTTGGCCTGGCTCGGGTGATGCCCCGGGGCGATGTGGCCCTGGTCGCCGCGCCTTACGGCGCAGGTGATGCGCGTGTCGCGGAAATCCTTGTCGCCGTCGGGGAACGGGTCGCGCGTGGCGCATCCCTCGCCTATCTCGACAACCGCGCGGCGCTGGAAAGCGCTGTGTTCCTGGCGCAGGCCAATCTCGCCGTGCGACGGGCGACCTATCTGCAGACGCGCAGCGCCGTGCAGGCCAGCAGGGATGAATCACAATCCACGCTGGACCAGGCCCGCAGCACCTATAGCGAAGCGCAGGCAACCCTCGCCCGCACCGAAGAGCTTGTCGCCCGCGGCGTTTCGACCAGCGTCACGCTCGACAGCGCCCGCACCGCGGCGCAGGAGGCGGCGCTTGCGGTCACCCGCGCAGAAGCCACGCTTGCCCGGTTCTCGTCCACTGAGATCGACGATCAGGCTGATGTGGTGGTCGCGGCCCGCAACGTCGAGGCTGCCGAGGCCGAACTCGCGCGGGTAAAGCTCGATCTGGCCCGCGGCATCATTGTCGCGCCGATCGCCGGGACGATCCTCGACATTCACGCCACACCCGGACAACGCCCCCCTTCCGACGGAGTCATGGAGATGGGGGACATCAGTCAGATGACCGCCGAGGTGGAAGTCTACCAGGACCGGATCGCCACGGTTCAGCCCGGCCAACCGGTAGAGCTTGTCGCCAGCGCCATCGGGCGCACCCTGCACGGAACAATCGAAAGCATCGGTTTGACGGTCGGACGGCAAGGGCTGATGTCGGATGACGTGGCCGCGAATACCGATGCCCGGGTGATCAAGGTCGTGGTCGCGCTTGATGCAGAATCCTCACAGATCGCCTCGCGCTTCACCAACCTCGAAGTCATTGCCAGGATCGACACCAGCCTGGGCGGGCGGGCGGCCCAATGAGTCGCCTTCTCGCGCGGCTATTGGGCCGATTGCCAATCGGTTGGCTGCAACTTGTTCACCAGCGCGGGCGGTTCGCCGCGGCATTGTCGGGCGTGGCCTTTGCGAATGTTCTGGTCTTCGTCCAGATTGGACTCATGAGCTCGATGGGCGCCTCGACGCTGCGCCCCTACGAATTCTTTCAGGGTGACATCCTGATCTCTGCCGCTGACGCCAACACATTGACAGACGGCGGCAACGTCGCCCGGCAATGGTTGCTTCAGGCGCTTGCCGATCCGGATGTCGTGGATGGCATGGGGGTGTTCGTGGCGATGGTGCCATGGGACCGGGGCGAAACCGACATCAGCCTGACGACCTTCGGCATCGACCCGTTCCGCACCAATTTCCTGGCACCCGAAATCGCCGCCGACGTCGACGTGCTGCAGCTCAAGGACGCGGCCATCCTCGACCGGCTGGCCCGCGGGCTCACCCGCGAGGAGGCCGCCGCGATCCGACTGCAGACGCCGCTCTCCTTCGAAACCCAGGGCCGGACCCTGACCGCCTACGACACCTTCGCCGGGGGCGGAGGCTTCGGCGGGGACGGCTATCTCCTGGTCTCTGATCAGACCTTTCTATCGCTGTTTCCCGCGCGCAGCTCTGGCGCCCCGGATCACATCCTGTTGCAGCTTCGCCCCGGGGCAGAGCCCGACGCGGTGGCGGATCGTCTGAAACTTCTGATCGCGGACTCGACGCTGCGCATTCGCAGCTATGCCGATGCGATGGACGAAGAGGTGCGATTTCAACAGACCCAGCGCCCCACCGGCGTCATCTTCGGCTTTGGCGTGCTGATCGGCGTCCTCGTGGGGATCGTCATCGTCTTTCAGGTCCTGTCCGCCGATGTCGCCGATCATTTGCGGGAATATGCGACATTCAAGGCCATGGGCTATGGCCAGGGTTTCTTTCTTGGCGTCGTCATCGAAGAGGCTGTCATCCTCGGCGTGCTCGGCTTCATCCCCGGTGTCATCGCCGGTTGGGGCATCCTGACGCTGATGGCCACGGTGACGACCTTGCCCCTGTTCATCTCCTTTGAGATGGCAGTCATCGTCTTCGTTGGCACCGTCGTGTTTTCAGCCTTGTCCGGAATGATCGCCACCCGGCGGCTGGCGGCGGCCGACCCGGCGGATCTGTTTTGAAGATGGAGGATGTTGATATCTCCATTCAGACCAGCGCCCTGAACCACTATTTCGGAACCGGCGAGGCGCGCAAACAGGCGTTGTTCGATATCGATTTGCAGATCGAACGGGGCAGTTTCATCGTGATGGTCGGCCCCTCGGGCTCTGGCAAGACCACGCTGTTGACCCTGCTGGGCTGCCTTCGCGAAATCCAGGAAGGATCCGTCACTCTGCTGGGCCAGGAGCTGCGCAACGCCACAGCGGCGCAGAACGTCAGGATGCGGCGGCGCCTTGGGTTCATCTTTCAGGCCCATAACCTTCACCAAAGCCTCACGGCGCAGCAGAATGTGCTGATGGGGCTGCAGGTGAAAGGGCACTTGAACCAGGCGTTGTCTGACAAGGCCGCCGCCCATGTTCTGAGCCTTCTCGGACTTGCGGAGCGGCTGGATTATCTCCCGGCAAACCTGTCGGGGGGACAAAAGCAGCGCGTGGCGATTGGCCGGGCCCTGGTCGGCAACCCCGACGTCGTGCTGGCGGACGAACCGACCGCCGCGCTTGACTGGGAAACCGCCGCCAAGGTGGTCGACCTGTTGAAACAGTTGGGGCAGGCCCGCGGCACCACCACAATGATGGTGACGCATGACAATCGCATCCTTGATCGCGCAGACCGCATCCTGACGTTGGAAGATGGCCGACTTGTCGGGGACGAAGACCGGCGGAGCTAGCGCGCCCGGCCTCCGATGAAGGGCGCGCGGTCAGGGAGTGTGCGAAATGCGGCCTCGGCCGGGCTTGCCAGGATGGCATTGCCGTTGACCTGCGGCCCCCCTCGATCAAACCAACCCGCACAGGCCGCAATCGGTGGCGGCGGCCTGGCGCATCAGGTCTGACACCCGCCATCATATTGGTATTTACTATACCTATTCATCGGCATAGGATCGAGTATCGGCAGGAACCAACGAGACCGCCATGACGACTCCAGACATGTCCCCTCAGATTGACTCCGCCAGGCCGGAGATGACAGCGACCATCATGGCTGAGACCGGCCTTGACGAAGCGGTGCTGCGCAAACTCGTGCACGGATTCTATGACAAGGTCCGTCGCGACCCGATGCTCGGCCCGATCTTTGCCGCCCGCATCGTCGATTGGGGGCCGCATCTGGAGCGCATGGTTGCCTTCTGGTCCTCGGTCGCGCTGATGACCGGGCGCTACCACGGTCGTCCAGTGCCGGCGCATACCCCGCTTCCAATCGGCCCGATGCATTTTGAGCGCTGGCTGACCCTGTTCCGAGAGACCGCAGGTGAAATCTGCACGGAGGCGGGTGCCGCGCATGTCATCAAACGGGCCGAACGCATCGCACGCTCTCTGCTCATCGCGGTTGAAGAAGCCCAGGCGGCCCCCGACGCCATCCCCGCGCTTCGCTTGTGAGGGGGCCGGTTCCTTTGTCTGACGGACTGAAATGGACTTGATCCATGACAGCGCCTTCTCCTCTTAACTGACCACTGAAGGTCGCGGCAGCTGTTGCGCTGTGTTCGGCCTGAGATGTCCACCACCCGCTTAGGGTGAAAAATTCAGACCTCAGGCCGATCCCTGCCGCCACTTTCCCTGAGAGCCGGTTTTGCCGATCCGGCGATCCTCACCCTTTCAGCGGTCCGAGCAGCCCGAGTTCGGTCGCCAGGATCTGCAACGCGAGGTATTTCGATTTGATGCGGCACTGCGACAGGCCCCCGGCAATGAACCACAGCGCCAGAGAGTGATAGCGTTTGCGCCAGCTGTCGCCGATCCGGGGCCAGCGCTCGGCCACCAGCGTGTCCACGCCAATCGCATTCAGCCGCGCCGCAGGCGCGTCATGCCCGGCACGACAAACATGATGACGACTCAGGGCAGCACCGCGACAGCGATCCGGGCAATGGGAACGCCCAGCAGCGGCGCCATCCCCTCCTTGTCCGATATCTGTTCGAGAATGCCGCACAGATAGAACAGGTTCATTCCATAGGGCGGGGTCGCATATCGCGCGGCCCGCGCGATCAACATCAGCACGCCGAACCGGGGGCAGGTTTCGAAACGCAACCTGGCAGAGCAACGGCAGAGCCAGGCAACGGGGTCAGCCCGTTACCACCCCGTCCCCCACCACGACCTGCCGCCGACACAAGCTGGCGATCTTTTCGTCATGGGTCGAGATCAGAAAGGTGGTGCCTTCCTCGCGGTTGATCTGTCCGATCAGCTCCATCACCTGTATCGCCGAAGCACGGTCGAGGTTGCCGGTCGGCTCATCCGCCAGCACCAGTTCGGGGCCGTTCATCAGGGCGCGGGCCACGGCGACACGCTGCTTCTGCCCGCCGGACAGCTTGGCGGTGGGAAAGTCGATCCGGTCGGCCAGCCCCATCCGCACCAGGAGGTCGCGCCCCCGCGTGCGGGCGGCCGGCGTCTCGCGTCCCTCGCGCACGGCCGTCGGAAAGATCACATTTTCCAGCGCGGTGAAGTCCGGCAGCAGGTTGTGAAACTGGAACACAAAGCCGATGTGGAGGTTGCGAAAATTCGTCAGCGCCGCGTCATCGGCGGCAATCATATCCTGGCCCAGCATCACATAGCTGCCGGTCGTCGGCTTCATCAAGGTGCCGAGGATCGTCAACAGCGTGCTCTTGCCCGACCCCGAAGGCCCGAGGAGAGCGGCCATTTCACCGGCTTCCAGATCAAGGGTCAGGCCGCGCAACACCCGTGTTGCCGCCTCTCCGGTCCCATAGGTCTTGACCAGATCGCGAACTTGCAGAAGCGTGCTCATTGGCCGATCGCCGTGACGGGGTCGACGCGGGCGGCCGACCGGGCGGGCAGGATCGAGGCCAGGATCGCGCCAATCACCGTCAGGGTGATGGCCAGACCGTAAGAGCCCTGGGTGATATCCATCGGCAGGGTGCCCGGCCTGAACGCATCACGCGACGGAAACGGCAAGAGCGCAAGGTAGCCCAGCGCCGCGCCCATGACCCCGCCCATCAACCCGATCAGCGCGCCTTGCGCGACAAAGACGAAAATGACGAAGCCGCGCCCGGCGCCCATGGCCCGCATGATCCCGATCTCAGGACGGCGGCGGTAGGTGGACAGCAAAAGCGCCGAGGCAACGCCGATCACGATGGTGATCAGCGCAAAGGTTTTCAGGAAATACCCGGTCTGCGCCTGGGCATCCAGCGCCTCCATCAACTGTTCCGCCCCCTCGGTCCAAGGCACCGCATCAAGACCGGTCAGGGCCCGGATCCGCAGCGCGGTTTCATCCGCGGCATTCAGATCGTTCAGCTTGATCTCGATCTTGGTCACCCCCTGCGGCATGGCGAACAGGGTGCGCGCGGTCGACAGGCTGACAAAGGCGCGGGCATTGTCCATTGCGCCATTTCCGGTCTTGAAGATGCCGCTGAGCGTCAGCGCCGCGGTAACCCCGTTGGAGCTTTGCAGCCGCAGCGTCTGCCCCAGCGACAGATTCAAATCGTCAGCGAGGGCGCGGCCCACCACGACCAGACCCGACCCAAGCCGCACCTTGCCCTCGACCATATAGCCGTCCAGGTCGAGGATCGCGGATTCGCGCCCCGGTTCCATCCCGGTGACGCTGACCTGGGCAACCTGCGCCCCACGGGTCAGAAACCCGGCGCCGGCGATCTGCGGCGAGACGGCCCGAACCCCGGACACCGCCTGGATCAGGGGCAGCCAGGTGGCCGCCTCTGCCAGGGTTGCGGTGCGGGTTCGACCGCGTTCAGCCACCACCAGCACATGGCCCTCGGGTGAGATCAGCAGCGCCGGGTCCTCGGTCTCGGCTTCGATGGTGATGTGCGAGAGGTCGCCCACGGTGCGCGACAGGATGAATTCGGCCAGCCCCCCGATCAGCGCCGACATGAAGATGAAGATGAACACACCCACTGCGACGCCCGTCACCAATAGCGCCGTCTGGGCCTTGTTCGCCGTCAGGTAACGGGTCGCGATCTTCAAGGCATAGAGCATCAGGGCTGATCCACGACGACCGCCTGACCATCGGCGATGTCGGTCGCATCGATGATCACCGCCTCGCCCTCAGCCAGACCGGATGTCACGATCAGACGGGCAGCGGGCCAATCCACCACCGTCACCGGGCGCAGGTCTGCCACGCCGTCGACCACCACGAAGACGCTCGCCACATCCGCATTCGCCAGCAAGGCCGTGCGTGGCACGCTCAGTGCCGCAGCGCGCTGGTCCACAATAATATTCGTCGCGACGGTCAAGCCGACCGGTGCGACAACCGGGGAGTCAAAACTGATCTTGATGGCCAGCCCGCCGGTGGCCTCATCCACCCGATTTGAAACATAGCTGACATGACCCGTCTGCGTCCCGGTTTCCCCTGCCAGCTGCAGCACCGCCTGCTGACCTGCGGCAATCTGCGTCGCATAGGCCTCGTCCACATCCGCTTCGACCAACAGGTCGCTCAGATCGGTCAAGGTCAGCAGCCGGGTCGACGGGCCAACGATCTGTCCCGCCTCGGCCTCGATCTCAAGAATGGTGCCGGCGACCGGGGCGCGGATGGTGAATGTCTCAAGCGTGATCCGCGCCTGTTCCAGGACGGCAGTCAGGCGCGCAACCTCCTGGGTGGCCGATTGGACAGCGTAGGCGTCGGCCTCCAGCACCGCCTTTGCCACATTGGCGCCGAGGGCGCGCGCGCGCTCGTAAGCTTCCGACGCCTGCTGTTTCACCACAAGCGCCGCATCCAGCGCCGCCATGGCCTGCCGGACAAGGGCATTCTGTGCCGCGGCATCGATCTGCGCGAGGACCTGATCGGCTTCGACCAGCTCGCCCTCGACCACCGGAATCGCCACCAGCCGCCCCGTCACCGCCGATGTGACATCAACCGAACGGACGGCGGCGATTCGGCCATTGACGGCCAGCACACGGGTGACCGGGGCGGGGGCGGCGATTTCGACCGCGACCTGGGTTGGCTGTGCCATCCAGAACTGGGAATAGACGAAACCGGCAAGTGCCAGGCCGAGCAGCCCGACAGCCGCCCAGAGCCAGAGACGACGCTTTGCGACAGGCACGGGCGCGACCGGGCGCAGAGCCGGCACCCGCGGCGCGGCGATCGTATCCTCTCGCGGCGAAAGGCCGTCCCGATCGCCGGTCTGTTTGTCCTCAGCGGTGGTCAAGATGGTTCCTTTTCAGGTTTCGATCCGCATGCGCGGGGCGGCGACGCCGGTCGGACGACTGCTGGGTCTGTATAGGCCCCTATTGCCTTCCCGTTTTGACTTGAATCAGTGTCGAACCGGTGGTTGTCATGGCATGTCGAATTGGTTGATACCAGATCAGGGCGATTTCTGCCCCAATATGTTCTGGCTGTCGAAGAGGGAGCCTGGATGTCCAACGATCCATACGAAGTGCTTGGCCTGACCAAGGCCGCCACAGCTGACGACATCAAGAAAGCCTATCGCAAGCTGGTGCGCAGCAGTCATCCCGACCTGCACCCCGATGACGCCGGGGCCGAGGCGCGGTTCAAGGCGATCTCGGCGGCCTACGATATGCTGAAAGATCCCGAGACTCGCGCACGTTTCGATGCAGGAGAGATCGACAGCAGCGGCGCAGAGCGTCCGCAGCGCCAGTATTACCGCGATTTCGCTGAAAAACCTGACAATACCTACCAGCAGGGGCGCGGCTTCGGACCGGATGTCGATCCGGCCGACATCTTTGCCGAAATCCTGCGCAATCGCGCACGCTCATCCGGTGGCGATTTTGGCGACCGTGAGTATTCGGCCCGCGGCCCGGATGCACGATATACCCTTGAGGTGCCGTTCCTGGACGCCGCGCGCGGTGCCGAGACCCGGATCACCCTGCCGGACGGTCATAGCCTTGCGGTCAAGATCCCGCGGGGCACCGAGGATGGCCAGACGCTGCGGCTGCGCGGCAAGGGCGCGCCCGGCTTTGGCGGCGGCCCGGCCGGAGATGCGCTGATCACCGTTCTGGTGAAGCCCCACCCGGTGTTCCGCCGCGATGGCGACGACATCCAGCTGACAATGCCGATCACCATCGACGAGGCGGTTCTGGGTGGCAAGGTCACCGCACCGACCATCGACGGCCCGGTGGGCCTGACGATCCCCGCCGGGGCCAGTTCGGGCCGGGTGCTGCGCTTGCGGGGGCGCGGGGTCGCGCCTGCGGGACGCAAAACGAAGGGCGACCAGCTGGTTGAGCTGAAGATCGTGACCCCGCCCGCCCCGGACAAAGAACTGAGCGATTTCCTCGCCGAATGGCGCAAAACGCATAGCTTCGATCCGCGTGTCGATCTGATGAAGGGGGCCGGAACATGACGGACAGATTTTCCGAAGACGACGTCGTCACAACGGTGACGCGTCTGACCCGCGGCCAACTCGTGCGCTTTATCGAGGTCGAACTGGTCCGCCCGGAGCGTGACGGCAGCGGCTATGTCTTTCGCAGCGTGGATATCGCGCGGCTGGAGCTTTTGTGCGACCTCTCCCAGGACCTCGACCTGGACGAGACCGGACTCGACATCGTGGTCTCGCTCATCGATCAATTGCACGCCGCGCGACAGGATCTCGTAACCATGGCGCAGGCGATAGACACCTTGCCAGCCGACCTGAAGGCCCGAGTCATGGCCGAGCTCAAACGGGCCTGAACCGTCTGTTCGGCCCCACCTCCCAGCCCTGACGCTGCGCCCTGCGCTGCCTTCTGAGGGCACAGGTCCCGCGGCATTAGCCTTCACGCGCGACCGCGGCGCCTCTTCGCCCCCCCCTGACATCCCGCTGTCCGGTTTTGCCGTCCGGTCCGGCTAGCCGTCTGGCCGCGCTCACGCATATGTCAAACACCTATCTGTCAAAAAATCGATGGCCCAACACCTATCTGGCAAATCCCCCCGGCAGCGCGACGCTGAAGAAATAACCTCCCTAAATCTCACCATTGGCCCGATCTCCAAATCCAACGATTCGCGTGGTTGGGCCGGTTTGGGCCGATTCGGAGGACAGCGTCGGCGCCTTTGAGACGATCGTTGCTTCGCAGGAGCGCGAAGACGACGTGGTTAGGATGCGGGGTCGCCGAACAGCGATCCGCGCGCAAAGTGGGAAGAAACTCGAAACAAGGCAGTCACCGCATCGCGAGATTGCGCACTGTCGCACAAAGGCCGGCGAGCAGGGCATCAGGCCTGCTCAGGATCCGGCTGAAAGGGAGGATAATCATGACGACCAAGATAAATACTCATCGTCGGCTCACCCGCCGCGAGATGATGGCCCTGACCGGGGCCGCAGGTGGCGCGGCTGCCCTTTTGGGAGCGATGCCCGCCAATGCGCAGGTTAAAGGTGGGATCTTGAAAGTTTCGCATTACGCGAACCCCACGTCACTTGATCCGCATACCAGCCGTGCGGCAACGGATTCCACAGTCCTGTGGAACATCTACGACACCTTGATCCGCCCCACCCCCGACCTGAAGCCGGCCCCCGGTCTGGCCGAAAGCTGGAAATGGGAAGACGGCAAGACGCTGGTCCTGCATCTGCGCCCCGGCGTGAAATTCCACGACGGCACCGATTTCGATGCCGCTGCGGTGGCCCACAACATCGACTTTGCCAAGCACGACCCGCGCACGCGTGTGTCGAATCTGCTGGAAACGGTCCGTGAGGTCGAGATCCGCGATCCCCTCACCGCCGTTCTCAAACTGAACACCCCTGACGTGGCGCTGCTGATGGCGCTGACCGAGCGGGTCGGGATGATGGCGTCGCCGACGGCGCGCGCGGAGCGTGGCGAGGATCACGACCGCAACCCCGCCGGTGCCGGCATGTTCAAGGTTGACGCCTGGAACGAGGCTTCGGATGTCGAAATGACCACCTTTGCCGACTATTGGGACAAGGAAAACCAATATCTTGACGGCATGGTGATCAGCATCATCGCGGACACCTCCACCGGGGTGCGCTCTGTCCTGTCCGGGCAGAACAATTTCATGCACACGGTACCAACCATTCAGGTCAAGAAGTTGCAGAACCAGCCGGGTCTGGAAATGTATGTCGGCTCGCAGCTGTATTTCCACAAGCTCTACTTCAACCTGTCCGAAAAACGTGGCGGCCCGCTGATGGACCAGAGAGTCCGCCAGGCGATCAACTATGCCGTCTCAAAGGATGCCTTCAATCAGGTGATCTGTTCGGGACTGGGCGAGATTGCCAACATGTGCGTTCCCAAGGGATCGCCCGGCTATGACGAAGAAGCCGCCAGCCGATATTCTTATGACCCGGAAAAGGCCAAGGCTCTGCTGGCCGAGGCGGGTTATGCCGATGGTTGCGATCTTACATTCTGCTTCTACGCCAACCCGCCGGGGCAACAGCGGATGGAGGTGGTGTCCTCGATGCTGACCGCAGTCGGGTTCAACCTCAACTTCAAGTCCGGCTCACTGGCGCAGATGGGCAAGGACTGGAACGACGGTGCCGGTGATGTCTTCATGTCCGGATGGACGGGACGTCCCGATCCGGCACTGTCGATGAATCTGCTGTATCACAAGTCTTCGTACTACGTGAAAGGCGACGCAGAGCCTTCGACAGAGTTCACCGCGATGCTCGAAGCCTGCCGGTCCACCGTCGATCCGGATGAGCGCGAAGAAGTCATGCGGAAAACGGCCCGGATGGAGCGTGAGATCGCTATGGAACTGCCTTTGGTGTTCCAGCCGCAGGTCATGATTTACCGTTCGAATGTGAAGGGTTGGAAGCCGAACATTATCGGCAAACCACGCTTTAACGGCGTTTGGATCGAATCCTGATTTTCGCGACAAAACCGCGAAACCTGTGATAGCATAAAAATCGTCTAGGCGGCCGCAAAGCCGCCGCCTAGACCTGCCGCGCGCGACCGGGACTTGTCCGGCATCAGGCGCCGGTGCTCTGGCATTCAGTGTCGACCAGGATCTGGTGCGGCAGCGGTAGGGGTGAGTCCGAGGGCCCCCTCACCATGGTTCTGTGATGTCCTGCGCGAAAGTTCTTTCGTCAAATCAGGTCACATAGCGTCGCATAATATAAAAACGAATACCGGATTCGACGCTCCAACCTGCCCGCTACAATCCCGGCAGCAAGGATCGCGACAAGTGAAACCGGTTCGCTATCAAGATCCCGAGCTTGCCGACTCAGCAAGTAACGTAGGGGCGACTTTAGTAGGGCGACTGTCACCGCATCGCGAGATTGCGCGCTGTCATACAAGGGCCGACGAGACGGGCACCAGCCTCACTCAAAGAACCGGCTGAAAGGGAGGAAAAACATGACAACCAAGACAAATATCCGACGCGGGCTTACCCGTCGCGAGATGATGGCCCTGACCGGGGCCGCAGGGGGCACCGCTGCCCTGTTGGGCGCATTACCGGCACATGCCCAGGCCAAGGGTGGGATCCTGCGGTTTGCGCATTACGCCAACCCTTCGTCGCTTGATCCGCATACCAGCCGGACGTCCACGGATTCCAATGTGTTGTGGAACATCTACGACACGCTGATCCGCCCGACAGCGGACCTCGGCCCGGCGCCGGGCCTGGCGGAAAGCTGGGAATGGGAAGACGAAAAGACCCTCGTGCTGAACCTGCGCAAAGGTGTGAAATTCCAGGACGGCACCGATTTCGACGCCGCCGCAGTGGTGCATAACATCGACTTTGCCAAGCATGACCCGCGCACCCGGGTGTCCAACTTGCTTGAGACCGTGCGCGAAGCCGAAGCGCGCGATTCCCATACAGCAGTGCTGCATCTGTTCACCCCTGACGTGGCGCTGCTGATGGCGCTGACCGAACGGGTCGGGATGATGGCATCGCCAACCGCGCGCAAAGAGCGCGGCGAAGATCACGACCGCCACCCCGCCGGCGCCGGCATGTTCAAGGTTGACGCCTGGAACGAGGCTTCGGATGTCGAATTGAGCGCCTTTGCCGACTATTGGGACAAGGAAAACCAATATCTCGACGGCATGGTGGTCAGCATCATCGCGGATACCTCGACCGGGGTGCGCTCTGTCCTGTCCGGGCAGAACAATTTCATGCACCAGGTGCCAACGCTTCAGGTCAAGCAGTTGCAGAACCAGCCGGATCTGGAACTGTATGTCGGCCCACAGCTGTATTTCCACAAGCTCTACTTCAACCTGTCCGAAAAGCGTGGCGGCCCGTTGATGGATAAACGGGTGCGGCAGGCGATCAACTATGCCGTCAACAAGGATGCCTTCAATCAGGTGATCTGTTCCGGTCTGGGCGAAATCGCCAATATGTGCGTCCCCGAAGGGTCGCCCGGTTACGACGCCGAGGCCGCATCGCGCTATTCCTACGATCCCGAAAAAGCCAAGGCACTGCTGGCCGAAGCCGGTTATGCCGATGGTTGCGATCTGGTGTTCTGCTTTTACGCCAACCCGCCGGGTCAACAGCGGATGGAGGTGGTGTCCTCGATGCTGACCGCTGTCGGGTTCAACCTCACCTTCAAATCCGGATCCGTGCCGCAGATGGGCAAGGATTGGAATGACGGCGCAGGCGACGTGTTCATGTCGGCCTGGACCGGTCGCCCCGACCCGGCGCTGTCGATGAACCTGCTGTATCACAAGACGTCCTATTACGTGAAAGGCGATGCCGAACCGTCCAAGGAATTCACGGCGATGCTGGAAGCGACACGTTCGACCGTCGATCCGGCCGAACGCGAAGAGGTGATGCGCAAGACCGCGCGGATGGAGCGTGAACTGGCGATGGAACTGCCCTTGGTGTTCCAGCCACAGATCGTTCTCCACCGCCCGAACGTGAAAGGGTGGAGGCCGAATATCATCGGCAAGCCGCGCTTTAACGGTGTTTGGATGGACTCCTGAGTTTCGCGCCAAAACCGCGAAACCAGTGATCAACTAAAAAACGTCGAGGCGGCCCACAATGGTGCCGCCTCGACCCGACGCCAGGCTCGGATGCCCTGGGATTGGGTGTCCGCCTCGACCAGGCGCGACAGCGGCAAGGGTGTGTTCAGCCCCCCCTGCACCATGGTTCTGTAATCTCCCGCGTCTCGGGTACTACCTTCAGACAAGTCCCCTAAACATCATATAAATAAGAACGAATACCGTATTCGGCGGTTGAACCTACCCGTTGAAAACCCAGAAGCAAGGAGCGTGCCAAGTGAAACCGGTCAGCTATCGAGACCCCAGTCTAACCGACAACGCGGCCCAGCCGTTGCTTTCGGTTTCGGATCTCTCGGTCTACTTCCGCGCAGGGCGAAAATCCTCAAACCGGGTGGTCGACAACGTCACCTTTGATGTGGCGCGCGGCGAAACCGTGGGGCTGGTCGGCGAAAGCGGCTCGGGCAAGACAGTCACCGGGCTGTCGCTGCTGGGCCTGCTGCCGGAGGGCATCGCCTGGACCGAGGGCCAGATCGGATTCGACGGCAAGGATATCGGCAAGATGTCCGAATCCGAGATGCGGCGCCTGCGCGGGCGCCATATCTCGATGATCTTCCAGGAGCCGATGACGGCACTGGATCCGGTGTTCACCATCGGCGAACAACTGACCGAGACCCTGCGCACCCATTTCCCGATGAGCAAGCGCGAAGCCCGCGAACGCGCGATCACCGCATTGGAGGATGTTGGCATCCCCCTGCCGCACAAACGGGTCGAGGAATATCCGCACCATCTGTCCGGCGGCATGCGTCAGCGGGCGATGATCGCAATTGCGCTGGCTTGTGAGCCGGATTTGCTGATCGCTGACGAACCCACAACCGCGCTGGACGTGACGATCCAGGCGCAGATCATCGACCTGATCATGAAGATCGTGTCGGATCGCAACACGGCGCTGATCTTTATCTCGCACAACCTCGGCGTGGTGTCGCAGGTCTGCGACCGGATGATCACCATGTATGCCGGCCAAGTGGTCGAGGATTCGGTGACTGACGAGGTGCTGGAACAGCCTTTGCATCCCTATTCCTCGGGGCTGCTGGCCTCGGTGCCGCGCAAATCGGTCAGCTCTTCGCGCCTGCCCTCGATTCCCGGGCGGGTGCCGTCACCCGACGCGATGCCGCCGGGATGCCGGTTTGAACCGCGCTGCACCTTTGCGCAGGCCGGATGCGAGGCGGCGCAGGTTCTGCACCGGCGCGCCGATGGCCGTGTGGTGCGCTGCCACCGCCATGATCAATTGACGCTGAAAGGAGCCCTGACATGAGCACGCCACTGCTTTCGGTCAAGGATATGCGGATTACCTTCCACGTGAACGGCGGGCGGGATCAATTGCACGCCGTGGATGGGGTCAGCTTTGACCTCGCATCTGGTGAATCCCTCGGGATCATTGGCGAATCCGGGTCCGGCAAATCGACGATCGCGCGCGCGGTGCTGAGCCTGCTCAGGATCACCCGTGGCGAGATCACGATGGAAGGAAAGACCATCGTCACACCGCAATCGCCCGGAAAACCCGGGAATTACGGCGTGCAGATCATTTTCCAGGATCCCCATGCCGCGCTGAACCCGCGTTCAAAAATCATCCGCTCACTGGTCGAACCGCTGGAAATTCAGGGCAAGGGCAACGCCTCCAGCCGCCGCGACATGGCGCTGGAGATGCTGGCCAAGGTCGGCATCAACCGGGCCCTCGCGGATCGCTATCCGCATGAGCTTTCAGGTGGTCAGAAACAGCGGATCAACATCGCCCGCGCCCTGCTTTTGCGCCCCAAGATTCTGGTGGCGGATGAGGCGACGGCGGCGCTCGATGTGTCGATCCAGGCCGATATCCTGAACCTCTACAAGGATTTGCAGGACGAATTCGGCCTGTCCTTTATCGTCATCACCCATGACCTTGCCGTGGCCAGCTATGTCTCGGACCGGATCGCGGTGATGTATCTCGGCCGGTTCGTGGAGCTTGGCCCCTCGGCGACGCTGGCGACGAAATCAGCGCATCCCTATACCCGCGCCCTGATGTCTGCCGAACCCGAAGCCCTGCCCAGGCGTTTGCAAAAGCAGGACCGGCTGGTGCTGCGTGGCGAGATCCCCTCGCCCGTCACCCCGCCCTCGGGCTGCCGGTTCCGCACCCGTTGCCCGATTGCCACCGACCTCTGCGCCGCCGAGGCGCCGCCATGGCGCGAGATGTCGCCAGGGCATTATTCGGCCTGCCACTTTGCCGAAGAGGTCATGGCGGGCAAACCGCTGGATGGCAGCGACAAACCCCAAAACCTTGAATCCGTTAAATGAAGGAGACTTTCGCATGGTTCTGACCCGCGCAAGCCAGCGCATGATCGGGCGGCGGTTGCTGCAATTCATCCCGGTTGTGTTCGCCGTGGCCTTTATCACCTTCATGCTGCTGAACCTCGCCCCCGGCGACCCAGCCGAGCTGCTGGCCGGGGAATTCCCGACCGAGGAACGGATTCAGGAGATCCGCGAATATTACGGCTTTGACCGTCCCGTCATCGTGCAATTTGTCGATTGGTTCAGTTCAGCAATGACCGGAGACCTGTCGAATTCACTGCTCAGCCGCGAACCGGTGTTTGACATCATCGCCTCGCGCTTCCCCTACACCTTGATGATGGTTACCTATGCGATGATCATCGCCATCGCGATTGGCGCCCCCCTGGGGATCGCCGCCGCCGCGCGGCCGGGCAGCTGGGTGGACAGTATCGCCACCGGCATTTCCTCGTTCGGGGTGGCCGTGCCCTATTTCTGGGTCGGGATGGTGCTGGTGGCCGTATTCGCTCTGAAATATCCGATCTTTCCGGCGACAGGATCGGTGCCATTCAGCGAGGATCCGATCGGCGCGATCCATGCCGCCACCCTGCCTGCCATTGCCCTGTCGATGTCCGGCATCGCCGAGATCACCCGGCAATTGCGCGCCGCGATGATCGAGGTACTGTCCTCGCCCTATGTGCGCACCCTGCGGGCCAAGGGCCTGTCGCGGCAGGCGGTTCTGTTCCGCCACGGGCTGCGCAATGTCGGGATCACCGTGATCACCGTCATCACCCTGGTGTTCAACCGCAAGATCGGCGCAACCGTGGTGCTGGAAACCGTGTTCGCCGTTCCCGGCGTCGGTTCGACCCTGGTGCATAGCGCCGTCAACAAGGACTACGTCGTGGTGCAGGGGGTCATTCTGGTCATCGCGCTGGTCGTAGTCACCGTGAACCTGCTGGCGGATGTGCTCTATGCCATCATTGACCCGCGCGTGGAGGCCGAAGCATGAGTGTCCTGACCAATGAACCCCCCGCCGTCAAAAAAGACCGGGTGCCGACCAAATTCGGCTGGCTGATCCGCCAACCCAAGGCGGTGCTGTCGGTCACCTTCCTGACTGTGTTGATCGTGATTGCAATCCTGGCACCCTGGATCATGCCCTATGACCCGATCGCCCCCAATTTCGGCGCGCTGCTGCAGCCGCCGATGCCGGGGCACTGGCTGGGCACCGACGATCTGGGTCGCGATGTGGTCAGCCGTCTGATGGCGGGGGCGGGACCGTCGCTGCTGTCGGCCTTTGCCTCGGTTGGGCTGGCGGTGGTGCTGGGCGTGCCCTTCGGCTTGCTGGCCGGGTTTATGGGCGGCTGGACCGATACCATCATCAGCCGGGTGCTGGATGCGATGCTGTCGTTCCCGACGATCCTGTTTGCAGTCGGGATTGCCGGGATCCTCGGGCCGTCGATGACGACCGGGCTGGTGGCGCTTGGTGTGCTGTTCGCACCGCAATTCGCGCGGCTGGTCCGGGCACGCACTCTGGTGGTGCGTCGGGAGTTGTTCGTCGATGCCTCACGGGCCTTTGGCGCATCGAACCTGCGGATCATCATGCGCCACATCCTGCCCAATGCGATCCAGTCCGCGATCGTCCATGCCGGGCTGCTTCTGGCCATCGCCCTGCTGGCAGAATCCTCGCTGTCCTTCCTCGGGTTTGGCGTTCAGCCTCCGGGAACCAGCTGGGGCGCAATGCTGGCACGGGCCTATGCCTATATGGAGGTGAACCCCTTTCTGATGTTCCCTCCGGGTATTGCGATCCTGCTGACGGCCCTGTCCTTCAACGGGCTCGGCGAAACGCTGCGGGTGCTGCTCGACCCACAATCGCCCAAGGCCTGAGGCCGATTGAAACAAGGGGCATCCGGCGACAGCGCCGGGTGCCCCAACGGACTCCCGGATCAGACCATCTGGTGAAGAGCAGCGAAACATCTGGAACTTGAGATTGGCCGACAGCGGGTGACGTCGACCCCGGCAATCTGAAAGTGACCAAAGACCCGGGTCTTCTATCGCATTCCACTGCAACCACCGATCATCGCGGCCAGCGGTGAAGGACGTCTCATCACCGACACCCGGCGGCGGCGCGGCGGAGTCCTGCCCGGCCAGCCCGACGCGGCGGTTCCGGCGGCGATGATCGACCAGATCGAGCGCCTGTCCTTTGCCGTTACCTAAGTCTTCAGCTCGCAATCGGCGAAACGTCTGGCAACACGTTGGGTGCGCAGGCGTCCGGCACGGGAAACCCGTGCATCGGAAAATCCAAATCATTGATGAAATTGGTCGGAGTGATAGGAATCGAACCTACGACCCCTGCCTCCCGAAGGCAGTGCTCTACCAGGCTGAGCTACACTCCGACCGTGGCGGGCGGAGTAGCGCGAACCGGGGGGTTTGACAAGGGGCCAGATGCAGAGACTGCGCGCAACCTGACTGTCACAGCCCCGTCGGAACCCGGTCCGGCCAGCCGGTGGCGGCGTGCCAGCCCTGGCCGAGTTGCAGAATGCCGAGATCGCCGCCATAGCGGCCGATCAGTTGCAGCCCCATCGGCAGGCCCTCGGGCCCGAATCCAGCGGGCAGTCCCAGCGTCGGCAAGCCCAGAAGGCTGGCCGGAACCACGCATTCCATCCAGCGGTGATAGCTGTCCATCGCCTGCCCGCCAATCTCCTGCGGATAGGGCAGCTCGACCGGGAACGGCCAGCATTGCGCGGTGGGCAGCACCAGCGCGTCGAAGCGGGTGAAGAGATCGGCGGCCACGGCATACCAGCGCGAACGGATGGCGCTGGCGCGCAGAATCGCACCCGGGGTCAGGGCCAGACCGCGCTCGACCTCCCAGATCGCGACATCGCGCAGCTGCGCCCGGGTCTCGGGGTTGGCATAGGCCGCGCCGATCCGCCCGGAGACGGCGAAGGAGCGCAGGTCGATCCAGGCTTGCCAAAGGTCTTCGGCTTGCATCGGCGGCGCGATGGTTTCAACCTCAGCGCCCAGATCGGCAAAGCTTTTCAACGCCGCCTCGCAATGCGCCATCACCCCCGGCTCCATCGGCCAGGCGCCGCCCCAATCGCCGCCCCAGGCGATCCGCCGCCCGCGCAGATCGACGTCAAGTCGGCCCAAATAATCCTCGGCCGGCGGGCCGAACGGCACCCGCAGATCGGGGCCAGACATCACATCCAGCAGCAGCGTGAGATCCGCCACATCCCGCGCCATCGGCCCCAGGGTCGACAGCGGGTGCAACACCACGTCACCGCCCGGATCGGGTGGCACCCGGCCCCAGCTGGGGCGAAAGCCATAGACGTTGTTCCAGCCCGCCGGGTTGCGCAGGCTGCCCATCATGTCAGAGCCGTCACAGGCCCATTGCATCCGCGTCGCCAGCGCCGCCGCCGCCCCGCCCGACGATCCCCCGGCCGAACGGCTCAGGTCATAGGGGTTGCGGGTCGCGCCATGCACCGGGTTAAAGGTATGACTGCCCAGCCCGTATTCCGGGGTGTTGGTCTTGCCGATAAAGATCGCCCCCGCCGCCCGCATCCGGGCAATCGCGAGATCATCCTTTTGTGCCACCTGCCCGGCCATGATCGGCGACCCCATCGAGGTCGGCAGACCGGCGACATTGGCCAGATCCTTGACCGCCACCGGCAGCCCGTGCAGCGGCCCGCTCGGCCCGTCCAGCGCCATGCTGCGATCTGCCGCCTCGGCCTCGCCGATCAGCGCAGCACGGTCGCGCAGGCTGACTATGGCGTTCACCTTGCCATTGACCGCGTCGATCCGGTCCAGCGCGGCATTCATCACCTCGACGCAGGACAAATCGCGCCCAGCAATCCGGGCAAGGAGGTCGGCGGCACTCAGGTCAATCAGGCCCATCTACGGCCTCCTTTGTCGGTTCAAGTCTTTTCTGGGTCAGGTTTTTCACCCGGCACTGGTCGAAGCGCGATCAGTGACCTACCATCACTGCATAACCCATATTTCGGGAGACAAAAAAGTGATTGCCGCATTCAAACTTTGCCTCACCGCGCTGACCCTGACTGTCATCGTGACCAGCAGCCCCGCCGCCGCCGCCCCCTGCGGCAACACCAGCGCCGGATTCACCGCCTGGAAAGCCGCCTTTGCCAAAGAGGCGACAAGCGCCGGGATCAAGCAGCGCGGGCTTCAGGCCCTCGCCGCCTCTAGCTATTCCCAGGGCACCATCAGTGCCGACCGTCACCAGACCGGCGTGCGCTACACGCTTGAGGATTTCATGCGCATCCGTGGCACCGATGCGATTGCCCGAATCGGCAAACAGCGCAAGGCGCGCAATCCGAAATTCTTTGCGGCGCTGGACCGGATCTACGGGGTGCCCGCCGGCATCCTGCTGTCGATCCACGGGATGGAATCGGGCTTTGGCCGCTCCTTCGGCAAATATCGTGTGGTGTCGTCGATCGCCACCGTCGCCTATGATTGCCGCCGCAGCGACTTCTTTACCAGGCATCTGCTGGCGGCGCTGCAACTGGTCGATCGCGGCTGGCTCGATCCCAATGCCATCGGCGCCGCCCATGGCGAGATCGGCCATACCCAGTTCCTGCCCGGCAATGTCATCGCCTATGGCCAGGACGGCAATGGCGATGGCCGGGTCGACCTCTACGATGAATCCGACGCGCTCGCCTCGACCGCGCATTTCCTGCGTCAGAAGGGCTGGAAGCCCGGCCAGCCCTATCACGAGGGCAGCGCCAATTTCCGGGTGTTGAACGAATGGAACGCCGCGACGGTCTATCAGCAGGCCATCGCCCTGACGGCGAAACGGATCGACGGATGACCCAACCGGCGAAACCAATCGGCGGAACAGAGCCATGATCGACCGGCGCCGTTTCTTGTCTTCTGGCCTGTCCGCCGGGGTCGCCGCCCGGCTGGCGCTTGGCACCGCCCCGCTGGCGGGCTGTGCGCCAACCGCCCGGCTGATCCAGTCGCCCGACATTATCGGCCATGTTCAACCGGTCTTTGTGGCCACATCGCGCGGCATGCAGGCCGATCCGCAATTGGCCTTTGGCAGCGACCGTGAAACACCACCACATTTCGCCCGCTATGACATTGCCGTGCCGCCAGATCGCAAGCCGGGTGAAATTCGCCTGCCACGGGCCAATCCGGATCCAACCCGCGAATTCCTGACCAAATCCGCCGTCGCCTTTCCCACCGAGGCTCCGATGGTGCGGCAGATCAACCAGGCCATGGCAAAACTGCCGCGTGGCGAGCGCACGCTGATCCTGTTCGTACACGGCTATAACGTCACCTTTCCCGCCGCCGTCCTGCGCGCCGCGCAGATCTCCGAGGATTTCGGCTTCAAGGGGCCAATGCTGCTGTATTCCTGGCCTTCGGCAGGGCGGGTCACCGAATATATCTATGACCGCGACAGCACGCTGTTTGCCCGCAATGATCTGGCGGCGTTGTTGCGCAATGTCGCCAAATCCAAGGCCGAGCGAATCGTCGTGCTGGCGCATTCTCTGGGCAGTTTTCTGACGATGGAGGCGGCACGGACTTTGGCGCTGCAGCGCGAAACCGCCGTGCTGAACCGGATCCGCGGCCTGGTTCTGGCCGAACCGGATATCGACATGTCGGTGTTCCGCCAACAATTGGAACCGCATGACATGCAGCGTCTGACGGTGATGGTGATGGGGTCACGCCGGGATCGTGCGCTGCGGGTGTCACGCTTTATTGCCGGAGGGCACGCAAGAGTCGGATCGGCGGTCGACATCCCTGAATTGCAACGACTGGGCGTGATCTATGTCGATGTGACCGGTGCCAGCGATGGCACGATGGCCGATCACAGCGCCTTCAGCTCTTCACCCGAATTGCTGGCGCTGATTTCCAGCGGCGCACTCGCCCAAACCATTCTGAGCGGCACCGCAGGAACCGATATTCTGGTCGGCGGGTTGCGCGCGGCAGGCAATGCCGCACTGGCCATTGCCTATCTGCCCTACGCGATGAGCAATTAGCGACAGCCTGCCAAACAACCAGCGCCGGTCCGGCGAGCCCCCGTTCATACGGGGGCCCGACCGTTACTCAGGCGATTTTGGGGGCGGTCTCCTCGGCTTTGCCAGCGCGCCATGCCATCGCCACCGGAAGGGCCGCCAGCGCCAAGCCCAGCACGGTGACAGCCATATGGCTCAGCCCCGCAACCCCGCCCATCGGCGCCGCAACCGCGACACCGGCAGCAAACAGCATCACCCGCAGCGCCAACCCCGTTGTGCCGGCCCCCAGCGTGCCAATCAGGCTGACATAGCCCTGCAGCGCCGAAGAGATGAACCAGATGCCGATCAATGCGCAGATCAGCACAAAGATCACCTCGCCTGCCGGGCCCTGCCCGATCAGCGCCGGGTTCAGCACAAAGAAGAACGGCACGATATAGATGACCCCGCCGAGGCGCATTGCCTCGAACCCGGTTCTAATCGGATCGGCCCCGGCCATCGACGCCGCCGCAAAGGCACCCAGCGCCACCGGCGGGGTGATATAGCTGACCATGCCCCAGTAGAGGATGAACAGATGTACCGCCAATTCGTTCAGCCCGGCCTGCACCAGCGCCGGGGCCAGGATCACCGCCAGAAAGATGTAACAGGCGGTCACCGTCATCCCCATGCCAAAGATGAACGCGGTCACCGCCCCCATGATCAGCAGCAGGGTCAGCGAATTTCCGGCCAGCGACACCAGTTCAGCCGCCAGCGGGCCGGTCAGCCCGGTGGCCTGGAACGCGCCGACGATCATGCCGATGCCCAGAAGCACCGCCACCAGCTCGGTCAGGATCCGCCCGACCGAGGCGATCATGTCCAGAAAACCGGAAACCGAAAACCGGTCCGGCCCGACGACCTGATTCACCACCAGCAGCAGGGCGATCGCATAAAACGGTGCCGTGCGTTCCCAGCGAAAGGCCACCATCAGATAGATCAGCAACACAAAGACCGAGATATAGATCCAGCCTTCCTTCATCGTCTTGCCGAGGGCAGGCAGCACATCGCGGCCCATGCCCTTTAGGCCCCGCCGCGCCGAATAGGCGTCGATCTGGGTGAACAGGCCAAAATAATACAGCAGCGACGGAATCGCCGCCGCCAGCATGATTTCCGAATAGGGCAGCCCCAGCCATGAGGCCATGACAAAGGCGGTCGCCCCCATGATCGGCGGCATCAGCACCCCGCCAGTCGAGGCGCAGGCCTCGGTTGCCGCCGCATAGCGGGCCGAGAATCCGGATTGCCGCATCGCCGGGATCGACACCGCCCCGGTGGTCAGCACGTTGGAAATCACCGAACCCGACATCGAGCCCATGAAGCCGCTGGCAAAGATCGCCACCTTGGCCGAACCGCCGCGATATTGGCCGACCATCGCCAGCGCCAGATTGTTAAAGAATCGGCCGCCGCCGGTGAATTGCAGCACCCCGCCGAACAGGATGAAGCCGATCACCAGGCTGCCAAAGGCGCTCATCGGGATCCCGAAGGACGCCTCGGAGGAATACATGAAGAACGGCACCACATCGGTGAAGGGTTGTGAAAAGCCGCTCAGAGGATCGGGCATCTTGTCGGCAACGATCGGGTAAAGCGAGAACACGAAGACCACAAGAAACAGCACCAGCCCGCCAGCCCGACGCACCGCTTCGAGGATCAGCACATAGAATGCGATGGCCACCCAGATCGCGAAATCCGGTGCCGCATATTCCCAGCCATAGGCTGTCGCGGTGTCGGAGGTGGCCACCAGATATCCGGCCACCAACAGGGTAAACCCGGTCAGCACCCAATCATACCAGGGCACCTGAGCCGAATGCGGCCCATGTGAGCGGAAGGTGACAAAAGTCAGGCTCAGAAAGATCCCGGCCAGCAGGTTCAGATAGGTCCCGTCCAGCATCGAATAATTGCCGATACGCAGGTTGAACAGCTGATTGATCGAGACCCCGATCGCGATCGTCGTCAGCACCACGATGACGACTCTGGCCAGGCCGGTGAATTTTACCTTTTCCTGCGCAACCTCGGCCTCAATGGCCGCAGCGCCACGGCCTGCGGCCGCGCTGTCACTGGTGTTCATACTCTTCCCCCGCGCGGCCCGCTGGTATGCAGGTCCGTCTTTCATTCTGGTAATTTGATCTGCCGATGGAAAACGGGCGGGCCATTCCGGCCCGCCCTCTGGTCGTCATTTATAACTGACGCTCATCCCGGCGGCGCTCAGCGCCGCCTTGCGCTTGGCATCCCAGGCCGTGTCCCAGTCTGAGGCGCCTGCGGCCTTCATCTCTTCCCAGGCGGCTTGCAAAACGTCCTGACGTTTGATCAGCGCGTCGTTATGCGCCTGCGCCGCGTCGGACCAGAGGCCGACCTCTTTGTAATAGCGTACCGCACCCTCGTGGAAGGGAACCACCCAGTCAAAGACCTGGTTTTTCAGTGCCCAACCGTTGGCACCCGGCGCACCGTCCTTGTAGTCGTCAAACAGCCCGAACATCGCCTTGGTCATGTTGTAGGTCAGATCGACGTCCTGGATGTCATAGGCTATCAGGATCGGATAGGGATAGCTGGCGCTTGGGACACCATCGGTGCCATCCAGCCCCGCACCCACCATCGCCTGAACCGGCACAAAATAGGGGGCTTTGTCCTTCATCCGTCCCATCGCAGCCGTGTCGTTGGGATCGATCGACGGCCAGTACAAACCGTTCGGCCCGGACTCTGCCTCGTAAGCGTTGCCCGAGGTGGTCACCCCGTATGCCGCATGGACCTGCCCTTCGATAAAGCCTTTCCACGACGCGCCAAAGCCGCCGAATTCGACCACTTCGACATCATCCCAGGTCAAACCGCCATAGGCGAGATAGGCCTCCATATTGGCGTTCAGTGCCGGGGCACCCTTGACGAATGCAACCTTCAGGCCTTTGAAATCCTTATATTCAAAGCCTTTGCAATCGGGCTTGCCCGCGGCCTCACAGCCCGGCTTGTTCGCCGCCACGGTCAGCGACGACCCGCTGCCAACGTTGTTAATCAGGATCCGAACGCGTTGCGGGCCCCAGTTTTCTTCGCCGAAATCAAACACACCCTCCTGGGCCATATAGGTGCCGACGCCATTGGCCGAAAATTGCACCTTGCCCTGACGCACCGGCTCCAGCCGGGACAGGTCATTCTTGCCCGGCAGAATCCGCAGATTGATGCCAGCGACATTCTGCATGGCGGCACCAATCGCGACCGCCTGGTTATAGCCTGACGAGCCAGTGGCATAGGCTGTCCAGGTCACGGTCTTTGGCAGATCGTAGTCAGCGGCCGATACCGCGCTGGCGGCCAGCATTGCTGCTGCGCCGATTGTCAAAATTCGCATTAGGTCTCCTCCCATTTGGCAGGATCATTGTCCTGCCGATTAGGAAAAGTTACATGGGGTCGATAAAATCTCAATGAATAACTGACGCTGCGTCGCAGTATCCGCTCTTCAGATTTCGGCGTTGGCCTCGGCCCGGCTCTTGCCACTGACGTCCAGCGCCAGGGTGGCCGCCATCAACCCGTCCAGATCGCCATCCAGAACCCCGGCGGTATCCGAGGTTTCAAACCCGGTCCGCAGGTCTTTAACCATCTGATAGGGCTGCAGCACATAGGACCGGATCTGATTGCCCCAACCGGCATCACCCTTGGCCTCATGCGCCTCATTGATCGCGGCGTTGCGTTTGTCCAGCTCAAGCTGATAGAGCCGCGATTTCAGCGCCTTCATCGCGATATCGCGGTTCTGGTGCTGGGATTTCTCGGAACTGGTCACCACGATTCCGGTTGGGTGGTGGGTGATCCGCACCGCCGAATCTGTCGTGTTGACGTGCTGGCCGCCGGCGCCCGAGGACCGGTAGGTGTCGATGCGGATATCGTTCGGGTTCACCTCGATGTCGATATTGTCGTCCACCACCGGATAGACCCAGATCGACGAAAACGAGGTGTGCCGCCGCGCCGCGGAATCATAGGGGCTGATCCGCACCAGGCGATGCACGCCGCTTTCCGATTTCAGCCAGCCATAGGCATTGTGGCCACTGATCTTGTAGGTCGCGGATTTGATCCCCGCCTCTTCGCCGCGGCTCTCGGATTGCAGCTCGACCTTGTAGCCCTTGCTTTCGGCCCAGCGCACATACATCCGCGCCAGCATCGACGCCCAGTCACAGCTTTCGGTGCCACCGGCGCCGGAATTGATCTCAAGGAACGTGTCGTTGGAATCGGCCTCACCGTCCAGCAGCGCCTCAAGCTCTTTCTCGGCGGCGCGGATTTTCAGGGCTTTCAGGGCCGCTTCGGCCTCGGCAACGATATCGGCATCTTCTTCTTCCTCGCCCATCTCGATCAGCTCGACATTGTCGTTCAATTCCTGGCTGATCGACTCGTAATTCTTGATCGCATCAACCAGCATCTGCCGGTCCCGCATCAGCGCCTGCGCCTTTTCCGGATCATCCCAGAGCTTGGGGTCCTCGACCCTTGCGTTGAATTCTTCAAGCCGGTGCGACGCGGTTTCCAGCCCCATACGCTGGCCAATCAGCGTGAGGCTTTTCTCGATCTCGGCGACGATGTTCTGGGCTTCCGCACGCATTTTGATTTCCCTGACAGATCAGGCCCGGGTGATACCGCGAAGGACGCGGGCGAACAAGCTGTCGAACCGTCAGGACTGCCGGTCAATAGAGTCCGCCAGCGCTGAGGGCACCGAAACTGGCCTTGGGACCAACCACCGTCCGCTGTCCGGTGGTGGTGGTGACCTCCTGGCCGTTGTGTTCCCGCGCCTCCTGGAACAGCGGCAGATTTGACCCCATGGCAAAGCCGCCATCGAAGGACAGGCCAAAGATCGGCTCCTCGCCATCGCGGAAATACTCAGCCACCACGCTCTCGCCACCGGCATCGTCGGGCAGGCGGGCGCCGGTGAACCGGTCGATCTTGATGAAATGCCCACCCGGCGGGATGCGGAACTTGCCCCCACCGTATTTCTTGACCGCCTCGGTCATGAACCGTTGGAACACCGGGCCACAAAAGCCGCCGCCCGAGGCGCCGCGGCCCATGCTGCGCGGTTCGTCAAAACCGATATAGCAGCCAGCGACGATGTTGGAGGTAAAGCCAATGAACCACACGTCCTTTGCGTCATTCGTGGTGCCGGTCTTGCCCGCAGTCGGCACCGGTAGATTGACATGGCGCGACGCGGTGCCACGCTGCACCACCCCCTGCATCATCGAGGTCAGCTGATAGGCGGTGATGGCATCCATCACCCGGTCGCGGTTCGACACGATGCGCGGGCCGGTTAGCGGCGCCAGGTCCGGATCGGCGCAATCGACGCAATTGCGCTGATCGTGACGGTAGATGGTCTTGCCATAGCGATCCTGCACCCGGTCGACCAGCGTCGGTTCCACCCGCTCGCCGCCATTGGCGAACATCGCATAGGCGGCGACCATCTTGAACAGCGTGGTTTCCTCGGAGCCCAGCGCATTGGCCAGGAACTGGCCCATGTTCTCGTAAACCCCGAAGCGTTCGGCATAGGCCGCGACCACATCCATCCCGACCTCCTGCGCCAGCCGGATCGTCATCAGGTTGCGCGACCGTTCGATGCCGGTACGCAGCGGCGTCGGGCCATAAAATTCGTGGCTGGCATTGGTCGGTCGCCAGACGCCCTGCGGCGTGTCGATTTCGATCGGCGCATCGATGATGATCGTCGCCGGGGTGTAGCCGCTGTCGAGCGCCGAGGCATAGACAAACGGCTTGAAAGACGAGCCGGGTTGACGCCGGGCCTGGGTGGCCCGGTTGAACACCGAATTCTGGTAGGAAAACCCGCCCTGCATTGCGATCACCCGGCCAGTGTGCACATCCATCGCCATGAATCCGCCTTCGACCTCGGGCACCTGGCGCAGAGTCCAGCGAATGAAACTACCGCTCTTGTCCTCGGTCATCCGGCGGACAAGAACCACATCGCCACGTTTGAAATTGTCCTTAAAGCTGCCTTTGATCCAGGAAATATCCTTACGCGGGATGACGAAAGGCTCGGCCTCGGACTCGACCACCCCTTCGATCCCGATCCGCATCTGCCGATCGCCGATGTCGAGCACCACCGCCGGAAGCCAGGGCGATTCCAGGGTGATATCGCGCGGCACATTGGTCGCGGACAGGGCCGCGCGCCAGGCGGCTTCGGTGCCCAGCTGATCCTCGGGGATCTGCTGGCCGGTGCCGCGCCATTGGCCAAGGCCGCGATCATATTGTTCCAGCTGGATGCGCAGCGATTGCGCCGCCTCAACCTGCATTTCAGGATCGATGGTGGCGCGGACCGCAAAGCCACCGGTCAGGAATTCGCCCTCGCCGAAATCGCGCGACAGCTGGCGGCGGATTTCGTCGGTGAAATAATCGCGCGGCGGCAGGCTGTCCTTGAAACTGTCGAAGTCGCCATTCTGTACCGTGCGCAGCGGCTTCTGCACTTCGGACTGATAAACCGCCTGCGAGATATAACCGTTTTCCTGCATCTCTCTCAGGACAAAGTTGCGCCGCTCGGTCACCCGCTCCTTGTTGCGGACCGGATGAAAATTCGACGGGGCCTTGGGCAGCGAGGCAAGGAACGCCGCTTCGCCCGGCGACAGCTCGCTCAGTGATTTGTTGAAATAGGTCTGCGATGCCGCCGCCACCCCATAGGAATTCTGGCCAAGGAAAATCTCGTTCAGGTAAAGCTCGAGAATCTTTTCCTTGGACAGGCTTTCCTCAAGCCGGGTGGCAAGGATGATTTCCTTGATCTTACGCTCGATCTTGCGGTCGCCTGACAGCAGAAAGTTCTTCATCACCTGCTGGGTGATGGTCGAGGCGCCGCGCAGCCGCCCGCCCTGGGCCGCGGACAATGCCGCCGCCATCATGCCCCGCAGGTCATAGCCACCATGGGTATAGAACGACTTGTCCTCGGCCGAGATGAACGCCTGCTTGATCAGATCGGGGATCTCTTCCGCCGGGGCGAACAACCGGCGTTCGACGGCGAATTCGTCGATGATGCGGCCCTGGCCGGAATAGATCCGGCTGATCGTCTTGGGTTGATACTGCGCCAGGCTTTCATGACTGGGCAGGTCGCGACCATAGACCCAGAACACCGCGCCGATGGACAGCGCGACAACCGCGGCGCCCAGTGTCACCAGCGTGAACACGGCACCGAAAAAAGACAGAATGAATCGGATCACGTCAGGCCCCTTGGAACGTCAGGCCATTATATATGCGCTGGCGCCCGTCATGGCAAAACACAAGAACCGGAACCGGCGAATGACAGCCGGAATGACGGCATTTGTCATTCGCCAAGGGGCCGTTCCGGCCTGGCGCGCCGGGGTCAGCCCCCGGCGCAGGGGCTTACAGGCTGGCGTCCAGCGCGGCGACGATGGCATCGCCCATCTCGGTGGTGCTGACCGGAGTCTTGCCCGCTTCGCCCAGCAGATCGGCGGTGCGCAGCCCGTCGGCCAGCACCTTTTCCACCGC
>NZ_JARGNH010000033.1 GCF_029213205.1 Pseudooceanicola sp. | reverse complement strand
GGAATTACTTCACTGCTGCCGGATATGTCGCAGGTTAAAGGCGGGACGCTTTAGCACGCGCTCCTCGACTGATGCGCCAACGCGCGCGGGCGCGCGCATCGAGGCGTCAGATCGTCATCTTGGCGTGGTTAGAAATGGAGCCTTGAGAAGGATGGTGCCGCTGAAGGGACTCGAACCCCCGACCCCATCATTACGAATGACGTGCTCTACCAGCTGAGCTACAGCGGCATCCTTCTCGTGCAGAACCCTACTATGGCCCTACTAGAACTATTCATGTGCCGCGAACTCTTTGGTTTCGCAAGTCATTCTCGCGGGGACCCGCTACTTACGAATGACGTGCTCTACCAGCTGAGCTACAGCGGCGCTCTGACCGGCAATTGGCCGGTTCGGCGCGGCATAGCATCGCCCGGACTGCTCGGAAAGACCTATTTTTTGTTATCGGCCGTGGTTTCTGCCTCCACCTCTTCCGCAGCTTCCACGCCGTCTTCGGGCGGCAGGATTTCGGCGTCGGCGACCAGTTCGATGGCCTCGGGCAGCTTGGGCGCGGGCGCGTCGGGGTCCTCGGGGTCGGGATCGATGACCGGCTCTTCCAGCTTGCCGACCAGCAGCGGCACCATCTGTGGCGACATCAGGCTGGTCAGTTCGGCGGTCGGTGCGGCACGCCAGACCAGGGAGTCAAAGGCGCCGCAGCTTTCGCAGACCGGGGCCCATTCGGCATGGATCTGGTTGCAGTTCTCACAGGTCCATTGCGGCCCGCGCGGCGCCGAGACCGCCCGCATAAGCCAGCCGCGCACCACCGCGTCGGGCTTGCCTTCGCCGCGTTCGATGGCGGCCATGATCGTTAGGCTGCGGGCATCCGGGCTGCTGATCGCCAGATCGCCCAGCGCGCGGCGGGCGGTTGGGAAATCCTCGGCAGCGATGTTCAGCTCGGCCAGCAACAAACGGGTTTCACGGTCTTCGGGATGCGATTTGGTCAGGGTCCGCATCCGCTTCAGCCGGGCGCTGGCGGATTCATCCGGGTCAATCGCGGCAAAGGCGGCGGCCAGATCGGGATGCGGGGCGACGTCCCAGGCTTTCTTCAGCACCCGCGCTGCGTATTTGGCCTTGTCCTGTTCGACATAGGAGCGCGCCGCCATCACCGCCGCAGGCACCAGATCGGGCGAGAGCCGGTTGGCCTCGATCGCGGCCTCGCGCGCCTCGATCGAATGGCCTTCCTCAAGCACGCCACGCGCCTCGGACAGGGCCAGGACCGCGTCGCGGCGACGGTGAAGATCGCGCGGCATGGCGCCGTGGCGCAGCTTGGCGTTCAGGGTGGCGCGGGCACCCTTCCAATCCGAACTCTTGGCCTGCAATTGCAACAGGGTGTCCTGCACCTCGCGGTGCGCCGGTTTGATGGCAAAGGCCTTTTCCGCCAGCTTCAGCGCGGTTTCCAGATCGCCGTCGGCCAGCTTTTGTTTCATGATCCCGCGCACCCCGACAAAGCGGGTGCGATCATCGGCCAGCAGGGCCTTGTAGGCCTCTTCGGCCTTGCGGCGGTCGCCAATCATCTCGGCCGCCTGGGCGGTGACGAGATTGGTCAGTTCCGGAGAATCGAGCAGTTTCTGCGCCCGCGTCGCCTTGGCCATCGCCAGCCGCGCCTCACCGGAGGCCAGGGCAATCATGCCTTCGCGCAGAGCCTGAAACCCCTTGCGTTCGCGATTGCGGTCGAAATAGCGCGACAGCGAGGTTTCGTCGCCATTGATGAATTTCAGCACCGCGATCAGCAGGCCGAACAGCTTGAGGAACAGCCAGACCGCGAGGATCATCATCACCATCGCGATGACCGCCTTGAGCGGGGTCAGGTTCAACTCGGTCCCGCCAAAGGCGATGCGCACCCCGCCGTCCATCTCAAGCAGGTAACTGGCGCCCAGGGTGGCCACGGCCACGATCAGCACGAAGAGGATGATTTTGACGAGCGACCAGAGCATGCGGTGATCCTGACTTACTTGGCGTCGGCCCGGGCCAGTGGCCCGAGCGGTGAGATTTGGGTCAACCGGCGTTCAGCGCGGCGGACAGGTCTTCGGCGGCGGCGACGGCGGCCTGGCGGGTGCTGGCGTTGGTCATCCATCCGGACATTTCGGCGCGGGCCTGATCCGGCAGCGCTTCAAGCTCGGCCAGGGTGTCGCCCAGGCGCCCGGCCTTCAGCGCCGATTCCGCCCGTGACAGGATGGCGTCGGCGGTGTCGCCCGAGCGCGGCTCGAGCGAGCGGGCGCCGAGCAGATCGCGCAGGAAATCCCCGACCGAACGCTTGTCGTCCCCACCGGTGGCCCGCGCCGCAGCCAGGGCGCGGCGCGCCGCCTCAGGATAGGCATCGCGCAATTTACCCAGCGACGCGACACCGGTGCTGGCGGCGGTGACCAGCGCCTCGGGCACCTGCTGACCGGCGGCTTGCAGATCGGCCAGCGCGGCGCTGTAGGGGGTGCCGTTGTCCAGTGCCGACAAGATCCGGGTCAGCGCGGCACGGCGCAGTGTCGATTCAGCGGTGGCGCTGGCATCGGTTTCCATCTGCCTGGCCTCGTTGATCAGTGCCTCGACCTCTTCGCGCTGTTTTTCCATCGCCGCGCGCAGGCGGTTCACTTCTTCCTCATAAGCGGCAATTGCCGATTCCGAGATGCCCTCGCTGATCGGACGCTTTTCGATTTCGATGATCCGGGCGTTCAGCGCCTCGACCGTGCCTTTGGTGGCGTCAATCCGGCCCGACAGCGCATTGATCTGGCCGGCGACCTCGTCGATCTTGTCGGCGACCGGTGACAGATCCGGACCCGCCTCGACACTGTCGCGGAGTTCGGCCAGCGCGGTGCCGGTTGCGGTCTGCTGGGCGCGCAGGGCCGCAAGCGCCGCTTGATCCTGGCCGCTTTGCTGACCGAGATAGACATAGGCCGCGCCGACGATCAGCGCCGCTGCGATCAAGCCGCCAAGGAAGCCAGGCAGAAAACCGCCGCGCCGCTTGACCGGCGCCGGGGCCGGGGCCGGTGGCAGGATGTCGTCAATGGGGTCAGCGGCTGGCTCATCGGCGGCATCCTCCGCGTCCGCCTCCGGCGCAGCCTCGGGTTCGTCGTCGGTCGCGGCGTCGATCTGATCGTCGGACTCATCGCCGTCATCGCCCGGCGCGGCATCCTGCGGCTCGTCCGCGCCCGGTGCCAGACTGTCATCCGTGGCCGCATCGTCCTTGGCCTCGTTCAGATCGTCCGCTTTGGTTGCTTCGGTGTCAGTGGATGCTTTTTTGTCCGCCACGCTGCGACCCCTTCGAATCTATTTTGCTGCTGTGCAGCCACACGACATTACGCGCCGGTCCCGTCACCCTCAACCCGCGCTGCGCGGTGCCAGAGGCTGACAACCGACTCTAACATAGAGTCTGCATCCGGATGCGCGGCAATGACGCATATTGTCCGGGGCAGCGGGCTGATCGCCTCGGCGACGGCCTGACTCATCGCCACGATATAGAGGCGAGCGGTAATTGTTTCACCCCCTGTCAGCAATTGAGCGCTGCGCGGCGAAAACACCGGCAGCACCAGCGCATCACTGCCGGTGAGGCAGGCCCGCGCCGCAGCGTTCAGGGTTTGGGCGGCCTGGTGATAGACCACCTGACCGCGGGTCGGAATTCCGGCAGAAGTCAGCTCATCCGCCAGATTTCGACGCAGATGCACGCCATGCGGATGCAGCCAGCGCCCTTCGGGCCGGTCGCGCAGGATCATTTCCAGCAAAGAGGCGGCATCGCCTTCGGCCGCGCGCGCCTCCAACCCCAGATCGCGCGCCAGATCCGCCGTTGCCGCGCCGACGCAATAACAGGGGCGTGCCGGACCATGCAGATCGGCATAGGCCCGCACGGCATTGCGTGAGGTAAAGATCAGCCCGTCGATTGCCGCCATATCGGGCAGGGCGCCGACCGGATCAATCTGCATCACCGGCGAGGTCACAATCCGCACCTCACCCAGCCGGGCGCGCAACGCGTCGGCAAATCGCGCCGCATCTGGCGCGGGCCGGGTCAGCAGGATCACCGGCGGCATCGGGGTATCGCAGTTGTTTGCATGACGCTTGGGTGTTACCTGCCAGACAGCAGTGATGCAACGGACGGGATGATGAAGGCAGAGCGCGTCATACTGGGGCTGGAAAGCAGTTGCGACGACACCGCCGCCGCCGTCATCGCCGGTGCGCCCGGTGCCGCGCGAATCCTGTCGTCGGTGGTTGCCGGACAGGGTGAACTGCATGCCGAATTTGGCGGGGTGGTGCCGGAAATCGCGGCGCGGGCGCATGCCGAAAAGCTCGATATCTGTGTGCGGCAGGCCCTGTCACAGGCCGAGATGCAGCTGAGCGACATTGATGCGGTGGCGGTGACCGCCGGGCCGGGGCTGATCGGCGGGGTGCTCTCGGGGGTGATGTGCGCCAAGGGAATCGCCGCCGGGGCCGGATTGCCGCTGATCGGGGTGAACCATCTGGCCGGTCATGCGCTGACCCCGCGCCTGACCGATGGCGCGACCTACCCCTATCTGATGCTGCTGGTCTCGGGCGGTCATTGCCAGTTCCTGATCGTGCGCGGCGCGCAGGACTTTACCCGGTTGGGCGGCACCCTCGATGACGCCCCCGGCGAAGCCTTTGACAAGACCGCGCGGCTGTTGGCGCTGCCGCAGCCCGGTGGCCCGGCGGTCGAGGCCGAGGCGGCCCTGGGCGATCCGCGCCGCTTTGCCTTTCCGCGCCCGCTGCTCGACCGGCCCGGCTGCGATTTCAGCTTTTCCGGCCTCAAGACCGCCTTGCTGCGCACCCGCGACGGGGTGATGGAGGGCAACCGCCTGCGCCGCCGCGACCGTGCCGATCTCTGCGCCGGGTTTCAGGCCGCAGTGGTCGATGTGTTGGCGGAAAAGACCCGGCGGGCGCTGGCGGTCTATCTCGACAAGGCCCCGGCAGACCCGCTGTTGGCGGTGGCTGGCGGCGTCGCTGCCAATCAGGCCATCCGCGCCGCGCTGGAAGAGGTCGCAGAAGCGGCAGGCGCAGCGTTTCTGGCGCCGCCGCTGGCGCTCTGCACCGACAATGCGGCGATGATCGCCTATGCCGGGCTGGAATTGCTGACGCTTGGCGCGCTTGATGACATGACATTGATGGCGCGGCCACGCTGGCCGCTGGATCAGAGCCAGGCCGGGATGCTCGGCGGTGGCAAGAAGGGGGCCAAGGCATGATTGCGGTTATGGGCGCCGGGGCCTTTGGCACCGCGCTGGCGGTTTCGATTGCCCGGGGTGGCGTTCCGGTCACGCTCTGGGCGCGGGATCCGGCGGCGGCGGCGCAGATGCAGACCAAGGGTGAAAACCCTCGTCTGCCCGGTGTCGCCCTGCCCGATGGTTTGAACGTGACCGCAGAAACAGGCTCCATCCTGACCGAAGTGCCGATCTTGCTGGCCGCGCCGATGCAACAGCTGCGGGCGATGGCGACGACGCATCGGGCGGTGCTGACCGGGCATCCGCTGATCGCCTGCTGCAAGGGGATCGAGCTGGCCACCGGGCTCGGCCCGGCGCAGGTTCTGGCCGAGGTGCTGCCGGAGGCGGTGATCGCGCTGCTGACCGGCCCCAGCTTTGCCGCCGATATCGCCCGTGGATTGCCAACCGCGCTGACCCTGGCCTGCGCTGATCCAGAGGCCGCCAACCGGTTGCAACGGCTGCTGACCACTCCCAATCTGCGGGTCTATCGCAGCGACGATGTGACCGGCGCCGAAACCGGTGGCGCGATGAAGAACGTCATCGCCATTGCCTGTGGCGCGGCGATGGGGGCAGGATATGGCGAAAGCGCGCGGGCTGCAGTGATGACCAGGGGCTATGCAGAGATGCTGCGGCTGGCGCTGGCCCGCGGGGCACGGGCGGAAACCCTGGCCGGGCTATCGGGACTGGGCGACCTGGCGCTGACCTGCACCTCCGCGCAGTCGCGCAACTATGGCTTTGGTCAGGCTCTGGGCCGTGGCGACGGCTTTGACGCCGCGATCACCGTCGAGGGCGCGGCGACGGCACGCGCGGTGGCCGAGGCCTCGGCCCGGCTGGGCGTTGAGATGCCGATCACCAGGGTGGTGGTGGCGTTGATCGACGCAGAGATTGACATGGAGCAGGCCTTGGGGATGCTTTTGTCCCGACCGCTCAAGGAGGAATGAAATGCTGATTGCCCTGATCGCCCGCGACAAGCCCGGCGCCCTGCAGGTCCGGATGGATAACCGTGCCGCGCATCTGGCCTATATCGACGCGACTGGCGTGGTGGCCCAGGCTGGGCCGCTGCTGGACGAAGCTGGCGACATGTGCGGATCACTGGTGATCCTCGACGTTGCCGATCGGACCGCCGCGCAGAATTGGGCCGACAATGACCCCTATGCCAAGGCCGGGCTGTTTTCTGCGGTTGAGCTGATCGCCTGGAAAAAGGTCATCGGCTGATGCGCTATTGGCTGTTCAAATCCGAACCCTCGACCTGGGGCTGGTCGGACCAGGTCGCCCGTGGCGCGGCGGGCGAGGAATGGGACGGGGTGCGCAATTATCAGGCCCGCAACCACATGCGCGAGATGAAGCTCGGCGATCTCGGGTTCTTTTATCATTCGCAGAAAGACAAAGAGATCGTCGGCATTGTCGAAATCTGCGCCGAGGCGCATCCCGACAGCAGTACCGATGACAACCGCTGGGAATGTGTGGATATCAAGGCGGTCCGACCGATGGTGAAGCCGGTGAGCCTGGCCATGTGCAAATCCGACCCACGGCTGGCCGATATGGTGCTGGTTCACAACACCCGCCTTTCTGTGCAGCCGGTGACACCACAGGAATGGCACGTGATCTGCCAATTGGGCGATACACTGGCCTGATCTGTGCCGGTAACCCAGTCGGCGCATAGGCAAACCTGGAGAAAGACTATGAGCTATCTGGCAGTTCTGGCCTCCGCCGCCGCAGGGTTCGGCATCGGAGCGCTCTGGTATATGACATTCGCGGGTGCTTGGATGAAAGCGGCGGGGATCGAAACCGATGACAAGGGCCAGCCTGTGGCCGACGGCAGTTTCTGGTCATTCGTCGTCTCGGGCATCTGCATGATCCTGGTCGCCGGCATGATGCGCCATGTCTTTGCGATGGCGGGGATCGACGGGATCAAACAATCCCTGGTCGCGGGTCTGGGTGTCGGCGCGTTCTTTATCACCCCCTGGGTCACAATGAACTATGCCTATGCAATGCGGCCAAAGGTGCTGTCGGTGATCGACGGCGGCTATGCGATCTTTGGTTGTGGTGCGATCGGTCTGGTGCTGGGCCTGTTCTGAATCGCGCGGAAGGCCAATAAGCAGACGTAATAAAAACGGAGGGTTCGGTCAGACCAAAACCCTCCGCCGCCCCACCTGCTCCCTAACAGGTTGCTGAACGAGCCCTGCCTCGACAGGGCTTTGAGAACATGGTTCACCCTTTGGGCCGCACCGACGGGATGAGGATGCGCGGGACGGACGAGACGAGCGGGCCGCGGTTCACCCTGACAATAGCCGCCAACCACCTCGCCAGACCACCCCCGGTTGCGTGCCGCATGACGCGGAGAGACGGCCCACGGGGCACATGTCGAGCCGCCAAAGGGCATCGCGATCAGGCGAAACAGCCCTGATGCGGGGACAGTCTTCCTGATAAGGGACTGTTTCGGCACCCTGTTAAGTCCACGTCCAGCGGGGTCAGACATTCCGCCAGACCGGTCGGCAGTTCACCATAGAGCGCCGCGCCCGGCTCCAGGTCGGCGCCAACCGGGTCGAGCGTGTCGAGTTTGAGCCCCAGATCACGCGCCGCCACCTGGGCCCGGGTTGGGTTGAACTGCGGTTCGCCGAACAGACAGACCACATCCGCCTGCGCCACCAGCGACTGAACCGGGGCGATGTCGGTAACCACCGGCGGCGGATCGGTACGCAGCGGCGACGCGAAGGCCAGGGTAAGGAACAGGGCAGTAATTTGGGGAATCGGGCGCTTTGAAATTCCATCTTTGGGCTGGCGCCTAGTAAGTGATAGATCATCATATATAAAGACATCACGGAACACCCCCGTCGGCTTTGCGCAGCATGCTCACGGCTTTGCCCATCGGATCGAGCGGCTAAACGCCTATATCGGCTGCGCCCTGCCCGATGCCGATCACGATCCGGCGTTCCTGATCTGTCGCAGCTGTGGCCATGTAGCCGAGGCGACAGCCGCCTCTCCAATTGGCGCCGACAGTGGCTTTGCCATCGAAATCACGGTGGTCGAAGCCGAGGGGCTGTACCCCGCTTGCCGGGAGTGACCCGATGACCCGCCTGATCACCACCCACGGGTTAAGCGCCGCCTATAACCGCCAGATCGTGCTGCGCAGTGTCGATTTCAGCAAAGCCGCTGGTGAGATCGTGACCATCGCCAACCCCAACGGGTCCGGCAAGTCGACGCTGCTGCGGCTGCTGGCCTGGATTTTCCCAGCCAGTTCCGGCAGCATCACCCGCATGCCGGGCCTGCGCATCGGCTATGTGCGGCAAGTACTTCATATCGACCCGACCTTGCCAATGACAGCGCCGGTTTCTTGACCTGCCGCATCGAGTCGGCACCGATCAAGCGCTGGCCGCGCTGTCGGGAGCGGGGCAATTGCAACCGGTGCTGCTGGCCCGGGCCCTGTTGCACGATCCGCATGTGGTGATGAGCGCCTCGGACCGGGTGATTTGCCTGAATGGTCATGTCTGCTGTGAGGGCGTGCCCGGACATGTCTCCTCGGCCCCGGAATACCGCGGCCTGTTCGGGCCTGGCACAGGGGGTGCGCTGGCGATTTACCGGCACGAATATGATCATACGCATGAGAATGGAGACGACGGCACACATGACCATACTTATCCGCATGGCGACTATCATGATCAGCCGGAGGCGCCGCCCGGCCCCTGGCGCGCTCGCCCGAACAGAGGGCGATTGCCGCAACGCTGGGCGGACTCTGGCTGGCCTTTGCGCTGGACACGCTCGCCGGGCCGTCGATCGTCGCGGTGGCGGTGTTGACCTTTGCCATGACCACCGGGCTGGCCCGGCTGCGCGGCTAAGCGCGCAGCGCCCGGATGTCCAGCGCCTCGGCCCGTTGAGGATCGCCAGGTCGAGTGCCGCCTGGGCCGCCGAGTTCTTGCGCGTTTCCCGCCGTAAAAAATGAAAATGCGACGCAATACGTCGCATTTTTTCACAGCAGCCCGGAGTCCCGACGGTGCTAGAGCGCCAGTTCCGCCGCCGCCTGATCGAGCGCGGCCTCGACCACATCGACCATTTCGTTGACCTGCGCCTCGGTGATGATCATTGGCGGGCAGAAGGCCAGCGCGTCGCCCATCGCCCGTGAGATCACCCCGCCCTCGAACATCAGGCCGGCAACCTTGGCGCCCAGCGCACCGGGCTTTTCCAGCGCCACCTTGGCCGATTTGTCAGTCACCAGTTCCAGCGCCGCGATCAATCCAACACCGCGATGTTCGCCGATCAGCGGATGCCCGGCCAGCGCCGCAAGACGTTTCTGCATCACCGGCCCGACCGCGCGGACATTGCCCAGCAGGTCACGCTCCTGGATGATCTTGATGTTTTCCAGCGCCACCGCCGCCGCCACCGGATGACCGCCTGCGGTAAAGCCATGGCCAAAGGTGCCGATGCGGTTGGTTTCATCGGCAATCGGGTCGAACACCCGGTCGTTCAGCATGATTGCCGAAATCGGCAGGTAAGAGGATGACAGCTGTTTCGACATCACCATGATATCCGGCTGCATGCCGAAGCTTTCGACGCCCCACATATTGCCGGTGCGGCCAAACCCGTTGATCACCTCATCCGCGATCAACAGGATATCGTATTTCTTCAGCACCGCCTGGATCGCCGCCCAATAGCCCTTGGGCGGCACGATCACGCCGCCGGCGCCCATCACCGGCTCACCGATAAAGGCGGCGATGGTGTCCGGGCCCTCGGCAAGAATCATCGCCTCAAGCTCGGCAGCACGGCGGGCGCTGAACGCCTCTTCGCTTTCGCCAGCCTCGGCCTCGCGCCAATGATGCGGGCTGCCGGTGTGCAGGAACCCCGGCAAGGGCAGGTCGAACGAGCCATGGTTCGCGGGAAGCCCGGTCATCGAGGCCGAAGCAACAGTGATGCCGTGATACCCCTTGATCCGCGAAATGATCTTTTTGCGTTGCGGCTGGCCCATGGCATTGGCGCGATACCAAATCATCTTGACCACGGTGTCATTCGCTTCAGAGCCGGAGTTGGTGAAAAACACCTTGGACATTGGCCGGTCGAGCTGCGGCGCCAGCTCGATCAGCTTTTCCGCCAGTTCCACCGCCGGTGTGTGCGACCGCATCGCGAAGGTGTGGTAATAGGGCAGTTCGGCCATTTGCTTGGTCGCCGCCGCCACCAGCCGCGGCTCGGAAAAGCCTACGCCGACCGACCACAGGCCGGACATGCCTTCGATGTATTTCTTGCCGTTCACATCCCAGACATGCACGCCTTCGCCACGCGCCATCACCACCGGACCGTCACGTTCCAGGGTGCGGGCATCGGTATAGGGGTGCAAATGGACACGGGCATCCCGCGCCTCGATGGAATTCGGCAGATGGGTCATGTGCGGTCCCTCTCGCAAGCGTGACAGTCCAACCGAGTTGTCCTGCCATCACCCACAGAGTCAACCGCAGCGGCGCCGATTTGACCTCGGACCGCCGCGATATCCGATCAGGTGGCGGCGCTGGCCTCACCGGCGCAGCGGGCGCTATTGTCCTGCTCCAACATCGGATTCTCGCGACTGGCGGTGAAATCGCCGCGCACATGATCCAGCCAATAGCCGAAATAGCTTTTGTCGACTGGGTGGTTGAACACCTCGGGGGCACGACGGCGCAATTCCGGCAGCCGGGTCCAGGGCACCCCGGCAAAGGTGTGGTGTTCATTGTGATAGCCGGTGTTGAACAGCAGCCAGTTCAGCCAGCCGTAGTAAGACCGAGTCGGCGTTATCTCGTCGGTGCCCTGATGTTCGGACAGCGACTGGCCCAGATTCCAGATGCCGAATTTCCCCAGGAACAGCGACAACGCCCAGAGATGATAGAGCAGCGCCCAGGGACCGAACAGCGCCAGCAAGGTGATGTTGGACAACGCCGACACCACCATGAACAGCCGCATCTGCGATTTCGGCGGCTGCATCGCGCCGATATGCCGGTCCGGGTCGCTCTGCGGCCGATGGCTGGCCCATTTGTTGACCCGGCCGATCAGTGCGTCGCCCACGATCGTGCCCAGCGGCAGCAGATGGATGAACAGCACAAAGCCGGTCAAAAGGTGCTGAAGGCGCGGATTTTCGGACCTGAGCATCATCCGCGATTGCAGCGCGCAGATGTCTTCGTGTTCGTAATCGCGTTCGTAATCGCCGATATAAGGATGGTGGCTGCTGATGTGTTCGTATTGATAAATCAATTGCTTGCCGTAGGACGATAGGATCCATTCCAGCCCGATGTCAAAGCCCAGCTTGGCGCGGTCGCCAGAAAAAATCAGCTTGTGCGCGGTCTCATGTGCAAGTGACCCGGCGGCGTGAATGGCAATCTGGCCGACAAAGAACGCAGCGATGAAGATCACCCAGATTGGCGCATCCGACACCGCCCAGGCCATGCCCCAATGCACCGCCAGAATCACCGGCAGCGCCAGGACCGTCAGCGGCTGGGTGCCGGTCAGCTTGCGCAGCTCAGGGTGATCAGACACCGCGTTGCGCCGCATCTCCATATGTCGCCGCGCCTGGGGCGAGATACGTGACCGGCTTTTTTTCCCGTCCTCGATCGTGTCTTTCACCTCATACCTCCAACGAAGTTTGACTTGCCGCAACGACAGCCTAGCCCTCCATCTTACGATAGCGGACAAGCGGTGTCACCCGCGCGGCACGAACCAAGACGCGCGGCGCAAACTAAGAAGAATTGCCTCCAAATGGATGTTAGTCTAGATATACCTATGGTTGTATCTGCGTTCGACTGAAGACCGCGTGATGTGAACGGCAAGTTAGGAGAAATCTATGGACATTTCCACATTGTTTTCGCTGAAAGGCCGAGTTGCCCTGATCACCGGCGGCTCGCGCGGTTTGGGCAGGCATTTTGCCGAGGCCTTTGTCGATTCGGGGGCCAAGGTCTATATTACTTCGCGTAAGGCCGACGTCTGCTTTGCCACCGCCGAAGCGATTGGCGAAAATTGCATTGCGCTTCCCGGCGATGTTTCGACTTTGGTCGGAATCGATGCTCTGGTCGCCCAGTTGAAAGAACGCGAAGACGGGCTCGATATCCTGATCAACAATGCAGGCATCGCCTGGGGCGAAAGCTTTGATGAATTTTCCGAAAAAGGCTGGGATCGTTCGCTTGACCTGAATCTGAAATCGCCGTTCTTCATGATGCAGAAACTGCGCGGAATGCTCAAGGCGCGGGCCAGCGCCGAACAGCCCGCCAAGGTGATCAACATCGCCTCGATCGACGGGCAACGCCTGAATCCCTGGGACACCTATGCCTATCATGCCTCCAAGGCCGGGCTGATCTTTCTGACCCGCCGGGTCGCGGCGGAATTGGTCAGCGATCACATCAATGTCACCGCCATTGCACCTGGCGCCTTTGCCTCTGAAATGAATCAGGCGGCCCGTGACCACGCCGAAGACGTCGGCAAACGTATTCCCGCCCGACGGATCGGCAACCCCGAGGATATCGCCGCTGCCGCGATCTATCTGGCAGCCCGCTCTGGTGACTATGTGATTGGCAACACCCTGACCGTCGATGGCGGCATCGTGAACGCAGAAATCGGAGGGTCAATAGACAAATGACCAACCCTAATCCCAAAGAAATCACGATCCGCGAGGCGACCGCTTGCGATATCATTGCTTTGTGGCAAACCCTATCCGTCGCTGCCTATGAGGGCAGCGTCTCGGCGGCCCGGGCGCTGCCCTATGTGGCAAGCCACCTCAAGGATTGGCCCGGCGACGGCGAATTCGGTTTTCTCGCCTATGACCCGGACGGCGCGTTCCTCGGGGCCGCCTGGATCCGCCAGCTTGCGCCGGATGAAGAGCCGGTGTTCTCTGCCGGGGAGCGGATCCCCGAAATCTCGATCGCTGTGATGCTTGAGGCGGTCGGACGCGGTGTCGGCACCCAATTGATTGCCTATCTGACGGAAGAGGCGGACAGGCGCGGCACCGAGATGTGCGTCAACCTGCGTGAGGATCGTCACTCATTCGGATTACTGGTACGCTACGGCTTCGATCTGGTGCCCGGATCTCAGCATCAGAACCCCGACGGCAGTCTTTCAATTGGGATGATTCGGCGACCAGCGGTCAGTCGGACCCAAATAAATCGCGCGTAAAGACTTTTTCCGCCACATCCGCCAGATCATCGGTGCGCCGATTGGCAACGATCACGTCAGCCGCGGCCTTGAACGCCTCAAGGTCGCGGACGACCCGGGAATTGTAGTACGTGTCCGCCTCCAGAGCCGGCTCATAGACGATCACCTCGATCCCCTTGGCCTTGATCCGTTTCATGATTCCCTGAATTGAGCTTTGCCGGAAATTATCCGACCCTGCCTTCATCACAAGACGGTGAATGCCGACCACCCGAGGCTGCATTGCGACCACCCTTTCGGCAATGAAATCCTTGCGGGTTCGGTTCGCATCGACAATCGCCTGGATCAGCACCTGCGGCACCTCGGTGTAATTGGCCAGCAATTGCTTGGTGTCCTTGGGCAGGCAATACCCACCATATCCGAATGATGGATTGTTGTAATTCGACCCGATCCGCGGATCATACCCGATGCCGTCGATGATCTCGCGCGAGCTCAACCCATGGCTGAGTGCATAGCTGTCCAGCTCGTTGAAATAGGCCACCCGCATCGCAAGGTAGGTGTTGGCAAACAGCTTGATCGCCTCGGCCTCGGAACTGCCGGTGAACAGCATCGGCACGTCCTCGCTCAGCGCGCCTTCGCGCAGCAATCCGGCAAAAACCCGGGCCCGCTCGCTGTCCTCGCCGACCACGATTCGCGACGGGTGCAGGTTGTCATAGAGCGCCTTGCCCTCGCGCAGGAACTCAGGGCTGAAGATGACATTGTCACAGCTCAGCCGCTGGCGGATCTCGGCGCAGAATCCCACTGGAATCGTCGATTTAATCACGATGGTCGCGGCCGGATTGATCCGGTTCACATCCGCGATCACCGCCTCGACCGAGGTGGTATCGAAATGGTTGCTGACCGGATCGTAATTGGTCGGCGTCGAAACGATGATGAAATCGGCGCCGCTATAGGCGGTCTCGGGCGACAGCGTCGCGCTCAGCCGCAGCGGCACGCTGGCGAGGTAATGTTCGATCTCGGGGTCGGCGATCGGGCTGCGGCGGTCGTTGAGCGCATTCACCCGGTCTTCGGAGAGATCCAGCGCCACCACCTCATGCCGCTGCGCCAGAAGAACCGAAACCGAAAGCCCGACATAGCCGATACCGGCGACCGCGATTTTCATGGCATATCCCTGTATCTATCCGCCGCCAAAGCCGCGCGCACCCCCAGATCAGGGGACCAGATCCACGTCCTGTCTATCGCGCAATGCGATGCCGATTGCCAGTCTGTTCGGCAACAGCCGCCGCCCGGGCTGGCGTGATTGTCCGTCGTCAGATGTTTTGGGCCAATTGTCGGCCAGAGCCAAGAGAGGGTCTGTCTCATCTGGTTGGTTTGATTGTGCGGCGGAATTTCGGTGAAGCAAGCGTCGCGTTTCGATGGCGTTTCGTTTGTTCCTTCCTCGTTGTTGCAGGATGGTTTGGCCGGGTCGTCTTGTCCTGGGACTCGTCGGCTACCGACAGAACCACATAGGCCGGGCTGGTGATCAGATCGTAGGACTTCAGGATGCGATACACGGAAGCCTCTGACACAAAATACTTTTCGGTGACAGTGAACTGCACGGCCAACTCGCGCGGTGACAGATCGCTTTCCTTCAGGGCCAGGTCTTTGATCTTCTCGCGCACTGGCTCCGGGATGCGGTTCCAGACCCGCGACGGCCTCGGGCTGCACTCCTCAAGCGCTTCCGGCCCACCGGACAGATACCGGTCATAGCAACGATAGAAGGTGGGTCTGGGGATGCCGAGCCTGTCCAGCGTGGCCTGGTCGGCAAATGGGACTGTTCGACCAGGCGGATGATTTCCAGCTTCTCAGATGCGCCCTCTCACCGCTGCAAGCAGCGACTGCCGGGTAATAGATACCTCACTCGTCGTCGTCGCCATCCGCAATTATGCTTTTTGGAGCGGCCGCAGTTCGAGGGTCTGCTCGGCCATGACCTCCTTCGGATCATGGGCCTCTCGGCGCAGATCCTTGACCTTGATCGTCCATGATGTCCTCGCACAGCCCCGCCAGCGTCCAGCGTCGGAACGGCCGGTAGACGCTCGACCCCTTGCCGAATTCTTCAGGCAGGTCACGCCACGGCGCGCGATCCAGAAAATCCCATCAGGAACAAGGCGGTGGTTGAACGGTTTGCGCCCGTTCGGCGCACGGGCGACCAGGATAAACCGTGCAAAGAACGCCCATGCCTCATCCGGCACAAGGTCTCGTGCCAGGTTGGTCTCCATCGCAGATACCAGCTTGAATCATGCCTGCACTGCGATGCGAATTCCTTTTGTCAACATGACCTGGCCATCTTCGATCCGACAAATCTTGCGCAGTTGCATCGTCCTTCCTGCCCCTGCATATAACATGCAGATGTATAGGAGGTCCCGGATGACCAATTACCTCGACTTCGAACGTCCGCTTGCCGAGATCGAAGGCAAGGCTGAGGAATTGCGCGCCATGGTGCGGCAAAACCCCGAGGCCGATGTCGAAGCCGAAGCGGCGGCGCTGGACAAGAAGGCGACGGATATGCTGGCCAAGCTCTATAAAGAGCTGTCGCCCTGGCGCAAATGTCAGGTTGCCCGGCATCCCGACCGCCCGCATGGCAAGGATTACATCGAAGCGCTGTTTCAGGAATACACGCCCCTGGCCGGGGATCGGAATTTTGCCGACGATCACGCGGTGATGGGCGGGCTGGCGCGGTTCAATGACATGCCGGTGATGGTGATCGCCCATGAAAAGGGCAATGACACCAAATCGCGCATCGAACGCAACTTTGGCATGGCCCGGCCCGAAGGCTATCGCAAGGCGATCCGGCTGATGGAGATGGCGGGCAAGTTCGGCCTGCCGGTGGTGACGCTGGTCGACACTCCCGGCGCCTATCCCGGCAAGGGGGCCGAAGAGCGCGGCCAGTCCGAGGCGATTGCCCGGACCACGGAAAAATCGCTGCAGATCGGGGTGCCGGTGGTGTCGGTGGTGATCGGCGAGGGCGGATCAGGCGGAGCCGTGGCCTTTGCCACGGCGAACCGCGTGGCGATGCTGGAACATTCGATCTATTCGGTGATTTCGCCCGAGGGCTGTGCTTCGATCCTGTGGAAGGATGCCGAAAAAATGCGTGAGGCGGCCGAGGCGCTGCGGCTGACCGCGCAGGATCTGAAGCAGCTGGCGGTGATCGACCAGATCATCGCCGAACCTGTCGGCGGGGCGCATCGCGACAGTGCGACGACCATTGCCTCGGTCGGCAAGGCGATCGACGAGATGCTGGGGCAGATGCACAATATGTCCCCGCAACGGTTGATCGAGGACCGGCGCAAGAAGTTCCTCGACATGGGCTCGCGCGGGCTTGCGGCCTGACCCCGGCTAAAGCGGTTTCAGATTGCCGCGCCAAAGGCTGGCGATCCAGGCGATGACCAGCAGTGCCAGCCCGAGCCCGGCGGCCAGGCCGAGGGTCACCGCCGTTTGCGGTGCTCCCGCCACCCGCGCGCCAAGCGCCGTCAGCCCCAGCCAGGGTAGTGCCAGGGCCAGCAGGGTCCAGCCTCGACGCTGGCCGCTGGGCAGGCCCGGCCCCAGCCGGGCGCTGGCATAATCATAGCCACCATGGTTCGCCAGCAGCGGCAGGTTGCCGTAGCTGGCCTGGTTCAGCCAGGCCATGCGGAACAGGCCACCGATCACATCGCGGTTGTGGAAATAGGCATTGTGCGATTTGCCCGGCGCCGGAAAGCCATAGTTCTGCACATGCACGTCATCGACGCCCATGGCGCCATCGCCCTGGCCAACCGGGGAATGCAGCGCCCCGGCGATCAGGTCGGCATCGTCCCAGTAATTCACCCAATGCAGATGCGGTTTGCGGTTGCGCGCGAACGGCACCGCGCCGGTGTTGATGGTGAAATTTTCCAGCACCGAGATATAGGAATGCACCTTGCTGCGCTGGCTGCCAAAGAAATAGTGGATCTTGTCGATCGGGCTGCCCATCGTCACGAAATGCCGGATCTTGTCGAGCGGCACCGGCCCCGAGATCGGATCGGCACGGTTGTGGGCGCGGTTGTGCAATGACAGCGCCGACAGGGTGTCATAGGCCACCGATGTGCCCAATGAATGGCTGCTGATCAGCGCCTGGGTGCAGGCCGGATCCGCCAGCACATGGCGGATGATATCCGATCCCATATCCAGCACCTGATGCCGCCGCTCAAACATCGTGTCGGTTTCCGCATAGGTCGCCCAGGCCTGCACATCGCCCATCGACTCGTTCAGAAACCGGCTGACACCGATCAGCGAGGCGAGGCTGGCGGCAAGGGTGAGGGCGGTGCCCAGGGTCGGCTTGATCCGGTCGCCGAGGAGGCTGGCGATGGTGCCCAGCGGGCCGCCGCCACTGGCTGACGCGGCAAAGAGGTCAAGCAAGCGAAGGATCGACCAGACGATACCACCCGCCGATAGCAGCAACAGCAGCAACAGGGTGATCAGCACAAAGGCATTGCGCAGTTCGATCCACACCGCGTGCCACCACCAGGCCCGGGCCAGACGCTGCATCCGCGCCTCGACTTCGGGATGCGCCTTGAGGCCACGGGCGATCAGCGCCGAGAAGTGGCGGTAATAGCCACGCCCCTGTTCGCGCACCTCACGGACCCGCATGAACCGGGCATAGAGGCGCAGCATCCGATCGAAATCGCCGTCGGTCACGCCCTCGGGCCAGTTCTGGGGGCATTGGCGCAATTCCAGCAGCATCGACTCGCGCAACCGGCGGCGTTCCCACCAGGGGGTCAGCATCGAATAGATCGGGCGCAGCACCTGCGCGACCATCCATTTGGCGATGCCGATGGGCGAACGTGATCCGGCCATTGCCGGTGCCCAATAGCATTCATAGACCCGGACCTCGCCGCCACCGGCCTGCTGGCCTCGGCCACGCAGATGTTCGGTTCGGATATAGGTCACCACCTCGCCCTCGCGCTGACGGTGCGGTTCCTGCACCGGCTTGATCCCGACCAGGCGGCCTAGGTTCTGGTCCCGGTCGTGAAAGGCGTGGCTGAGGTAGCGGTCGATGGAATCGACCAGCCGACAGGGTTCTTCGTACCGGCGCTGGCTGCCCATGCCATGGAAATGCACGATGGCGGTATAGGGCGACCCATGGCCTTCGGGCGCTGCGGGCGGGGTGGAGCTGTTCATCTGGAATGACCCTATCGACGGGGCGCAGGACCCGGATCCTCCCGTTGAGGATGCCGCAGCCCCGGGTTTGGATCAACCTTTGGGTGAGTCTTTCCCGGGCAGAGCGGGACCGGGGCGGTCAGCGCCGGGCCGGGAAAGCTGGGCCGATAGGCCAGGCCCGGTGATGCGGGCCCAGCCGCACGGCGCGGAGACAGACGGAACCGCGAAAACCCGAGAGTGTCAGCCCGCTCACGACACCAGCATCCGCAGCCCCTGGGTCACGTCCGAGCGCACCGCCAGCCGCAGGCCGGGCTCATCCCCGGCCTTCAGCGCGGCGATGATATGGCGGTGATAATGCGGTGCCTCGCGGCGCTGGGCGCGGCCATAAAGCTTGGCCATGGTCGGGCCGAGTTGCAGCCAGACGGTTTCCGCCATCGCCAGCATCGCCGGCGCCTGGGCGCGCAGATAGAGGGTGCGGTGGAATTCCAGATTGGTGCGCAGATAGCCAACCGGGTCATGCCGGGCCACCATTTCACCAATGCTGGAGTTGATTGTCTGTAACCGGTCGATCAGCGCCAGATGGGCACGGGGCAGGGCACGGCTGGCCAGTTCAACCTCGATCAGGGCGCGCAGGGCGGCCAGCTCCTCGATCCGTTCGTTGGACAGATCCGGAGTGGCGACCCGGCCCGAGGCCGAGAGGGTCAGCGCGCCTTCGGCCACCAGCCTCCGGATCGCTTCGCGCGCCGGGGTCATCGACACGCCGTATTCGGTGCCGATGCCGCGCAGAGTCAGCGGATGGCCCGGCGCGATTTCGCCATGCATGATGCGGCTGCGCAGACCGCGATACACCCGGTCATGGGCAGAGGGCGACGGATCGGGGCGTGGATTGATCAACATGGCCCGACTGTGATCACAAATCTCCGGGGCGTCAATCGGGGTTCTGGCCTGTGGGCGGTTTTGGTGGGGTCAGCCGTCGAAGCGATAGCCATGCAGACCGGCACCGTGGTCGCGCAGCCATTGGCGCGGCGCGGCATAGGGGCCATAGAGCTGTTCGACCAGTGCCCAGAAGGCCCGCGAATGGTTCATCTCGGCCAGATGTGCCACCTCATGCGCCGCGACGTAATCCAGCACTTCGGCCGGGGCCAGGATCAGCCGCCAGGAATACATCAAGCCGCCGTCGGCGGTGCAGGACCCCCAGCGCGACCGGGTGTCACGCAACGTCAGCCGGGCATAGTCGCGCCCCAGCGCGGCGGCATGCCGGTCCGAGGCGCTGGCCAGCCGGTCACGGGCCAATTCGCGCAGATAGGCCTGGATGCGCCGTGCGGCGCTGTCCGGCGCTCCGGCGACCAGCAACTCGTTTTCGGTCAGCCGCACCCCGCGCCCGGGGGCGGCGCAAATCGCACGGTGGATGCCCTCAACCGGGATGGTGGCGCCAATTGCGACTGTGACCTCTGGCGCGCGCTGGTCCAGATGGCCGCGCAGCCAGCTGGCTTTTTCGCGCGCAAAGGCCAGCCCTTCGCGGTCGCTGACGCCGCGCGGCAGGGTCAGCGTGACCCGCCCGTCGACGCCTGAGACCCGCAGACTGATCCGCCGCGCACGGGCGGATCGTTTCAGGTTCACTTCCACCGGGGGGGTGCCCGGCAGGATGTGCTGCCCCATATCGCTTGGTTCCCCAGACTGGCCGCGTTCAGGAAAGGCTTTGACAGCCTCAGCGGGTTATGGCAGGTGGCGCGGACCGTCGACAAGAGAAGACACGTCAGAAAGGGATTTCTATGCCCAAAGAAGAATGGGGCACCAAGCGCATATGCCCAACGACGGGTAAGCGTTTCTACGACCTGAACGCCAATCCGATTGTCAGCCCTTACACGGGTGAAGTGGTGACGATTGATGTGGCGCGTGGTCGGACCATCGCTGCGGATGCCGAAGATGCCGAGACCAAGAAACTGCGCGTCAAAAACACTGACGACGAAGGTCAGGTTCTGGATGATGACGACGACGAGGATGTCGATGTCGATCTGGGCGACGATCTGCTGGAAGATGACGATGACGAAGATACTGTTTCGCTGGATGACATCGCCGATGTCGCCAGTGACGATAACGATGACTGATCGCCATTCACCGGCCTGAATTCGATTCCGCAACGCCGCCCCTCAGGGCGGCGTTTGCATATGAAGACGACGGTTTTTGGGCTTGATCCCGCATCCGTCCTTCACTAGATAACCGCGACGGGCCAGATGGCCCGGTGATGGGGCCTTAGCTCAGCTGGGAGAGCGCTTGCATGGCATGCAAGAGGTCAGGGG
>NZ_JARGNH010000032.1 GCF_029213205.1 Pseudooceanicola sp. | reverse complement strand
TCAACATCATCGACCTGCGCCAAGCGCTTTGGGTCCTCGTGGGCATCGCCGGTGTCGCCGCCGCCCCCACCATCGTTGCCGCGGTCTTTGCCGGTGGCTGAGCGCGCGCCTCTCTTCCTCGGCCTCGTGCGCCCGCCGAAGCTTCTGGGCCTGCCCATCATGTACGCGATGGTCTGGCTCTTCGGTTCGGTGCTCTTGTTCGTCTGGGTCCAGCACATCGCGGTGCTGGGTTTCGCCGCCCTGCTCTATCCCGTGCTCTGGAAGGCCGCCGATTGGGACCCGCGTTTTATCGACGTGATGATGACCGCGCTGCAGGAGACGCCACCCACGCGAAACCGCAGCATCCATGGCGGGGACAGCTATGCCCCGTGATGACACCCGTGATGCTGCGCTCGACCCCCGCACAATGACGCCGGACTGGTATGCGCGCGAGACCCGCCTCGCGCATATGCTGCCCTATGTGAGCCTCGTCGACGACCAGACCGTGCGGACCCGGGTGAACGAACTCTTCCGCTGCATCCGGCTCGAGGGGATCAACAGCTACACGACGGACGATGCCTATCTCGACAAGGTGACAGCGCTTTTTGCCCGCATCATCGCGCAGCTTGGGCCGGAATTCAGCTATTACGTCCACAAGGTCTCCAAGGCCATCAAACCTGATCTCGACCCCATCCGTGAGGACAGCTTCGCGGGCGAGGTGGACCGGCGCTGGCGCGCAAAACTCGAGACCAGCGGGCTCCGCGACAAAACACTGACGCTCACCGTCATTCACCGCCCGCCCCCGAAAAGCCTCCTGCCGTTCCTCAGCCGCAGCGCGCCGGACCGCCTGAGAGAAGAAACCCGCAAACGCCTGCAGCGACTGGGCGAGGCCGTGAACGTCTTCCTCTCGGGGCTTACCGAGCTCAAGCCGCGCCTGCTGTCAGCCGGATCGGGAGAGTTGGTGGGATTTTTGGGCGCGCTCAACACGGGCACAGAGCTGCCGCTCTACCCGGCAAACACCTACGGCTTTTTGTCCTTCAACGTCGCCAATACCCGCGTGACGTTTCACGGCGACCATTTCGAGCTTTCCGAGGGCGTCGTGGGCCACCGCTACGGCAAGAGCTTCACCATCGGGGAATACTCGGAAGGCACCTCCTGCACCATGTTCGACATGCTGAACCTGCCGGTCGACATGATCGTCACCCATTCCTTCACGCCGATCAATTCGAACCTCATGGCGGGCCGCATCAAGCGGCAAAAGCGGCAGATGCAGGCGAGCCAGGACGCAGCCCTCTCGCTGATGGAAGCCCTCGACATCGCCGCCGACGATCTCGAGGCCAAGCGCCAAAGCTTCGGCGAGCATCATATGGTCGTGACGCTCTTTTGCGACACGCTCGAAGAGCTGCAGACGCTCAGCGCCGAAATCGTGAACGCCGCCGCGACCGAAGGCGTGAAGATGATCGGCGAGCGGGTCGCGGCCAAGGCGCATTACCTCAGCCAGCACCCCGGTAACCAGCCCAAGCGCGTCCGTGCCAGCGCCGTGACCAACCGCAACTTCGCGGATTTCGCGGCCTTCCACCGAACGCAGCTTGGCAAACCCGCCGCGAAAACCCCATGGGGCCGGGTCGTCACTTATTTGCCCACGCCGGAGCAGAGCGCCTACCGGTTTTCTTATCACGAGCAGGGATCGCCCGACAAAGAACCGACCAGCGGTCATACGCTGATCATGGGACGGCCCGGGTCGGGCAAATCGGTGCTTTCGGCCTTCCTGATGACCCAGGTCCGTCGCGCAGGGGCGCGGATCTTCGTCTTCGATTACCGTCTTGGCATGGAGATGGCCGTCCGCGCCAATGGCGGGCGCTACGCCTCCCTGAACGCCGGCCAGCCCACGGGTCTCAATCCGCTCTGGACCGAGACCGATGCGCGCGGCACCGCCTGGCTCTCGGACTGGCTCACAACGCTGCTCTACCGCGCCGACAAACCCCTGACCCCGGCGCAGACCAACCGCATCCAGGAAGTGGTGCGCCAGAATGCCCAGGCCACCAATCCGGCCCTGCGGAACTGGCGGGATTTCGCGTCGCTTTTTGTGTCCACCGATGATGGCGGCGATCTGCACCAGCGCCTGCTCGAGTGGACCGAAGACGGCCGCTATGGCTGGATCTTCGGGCAGAGCCTTGAGGACACGTTCTCGCTCAAGGGCGATGTCGTGGGCTTCGATTTGACCGGTATTCTCGACAGCGAGGCCGACAAGGAACGGATGGCGGTCCTTTCCTATCTCTTCCGCCGGGTCGAGCGCGAGATCGAGGACCGCCGCCCCACCATCATCGTGATCGACGAGGCCTGGAAGGCGCTCGACAACGCATATTTCGCCGAGCGGCTGTCGAACTGGCTGGTGACCGCGCGCAAGCAGAACACGGTTGCCGTGATGATGACGCAATACGCAAGCCAGCTAGAGCGCACCCGGACCGGCAAGACCATCGTCGAAGCCGTTCCGACGCAGATCCTGCTGCCCAATATCCGCGCGCAGCCTGCGGATTACGCCATGCTGAATCTCACGGAGAAGGAGCTCGACGTCCTTCTCAACACGGGCAGCAACAGCCGCTTGGCGCTGATCCGCGACGATCAGGGCTCAATCGTCGTCGATGCCGATTTGAGCGCCCTTGGACCCAATCTCACGATCCTTGGCGGCATGGAAAAGGGCGAAGCGCTTGTCGGCGCCGATTACCGCGACCGCCCAGACTTCTGGAGGCTTTCATGATCCGTATTCTTGTCGCTTTGGCTGCGCTCGGCGCGCTGGCCTCCTGCACCCAGTACCGGGAGCCGCAGGCGAACTGCTTCACATTCCTTGCGTCCACGGCACCCGTCGCGCCGGATTGCAGCTTCACGCCCCTTGGCACCCTGGAGGGCGACATTGAAGTCTAGCCTGCCTCATATCCTGGCGTTTTGCCTGCTGCCCGGTCTCAGCTTCGCCCAAGGCGTGCCGACCAATGACAGTGGGCTGACCGCGCGTGACATCGTCGAGACTGGCGATCGCGAGGCTGACTTGGCCGTTCAGGCGGACAAGCTTGCCGTGCGCGAACTCATCGCCGAGATCGAACGGGAGCAGCTGGAAACCCTCCGACGCATCCTCGATGCCCAGACCAGCTTCGGCGGTCAGGGCTTGCCGGCTATGGTCTCGGGGCTGGAAAGCGGCAGCGGCGATCCCGACCGCGCCGTGGAAGCCGTCTATGGCACGGGCGAGATCGACCCCAATCCCGGCGGTGCACAGATGTTCGGGGATGCTGCGGAAAACATCGAGCAGCTCATCATCCGCGTTGCCCAGGAGACCAGCGGCTTTGCGGGTGTTGGACGCGCAGGGCTCTCCCCCGTCCAATGGCGCGCGCTGCTGCAAGCGCTGATCTGGCAGGAAAGCCGTTTCACCATCGGTGCACGCTCTCCCGTCGGCGCCTATGGTCTCACCCAGATCATGCCGGGCACGGCCAGCGATCTCGGCATCAACCCGGAATACTATGACAACCCCTACCTGCAGGTACATGGCGGCGCGCGCTATCTCGCGACCCAGCTCAACACATTCGATGGCAACATCATCAACGCCCTCGCGGCCTATAACGCCGGACCCGGCCGGGTCTTCGAGTATGGCGGGGTCCCACCCTTCCGCGAGACCCAGCACTACGTCCAGGTTATCCCGGAGCGCTACAATCTCTATCTGAGCCGTATCGGCGGGATCGATGCGCTTGGCACGATCGATCCGGCGCTTCTCGCCAATGCCAACCTCTCGCTCACGGGTCATGGGGCGGCCTTTTATGGCAGCAACTCACCAGCCACGATCAGGCAAGCCGCTTTGCGTATTGCGGATATCGTCGAACGGATTTCCGAGACCGAGGATGTGCAGGAGAGCGTTGCGCTCAACACTTATGCCCGCGCCGAACTCGTGCGTCTCGTGGCCGCCCGCATCCGGCTTCAGGCAGCACGCACCCGCGTCCTCTCTGCCGAGGAACTAGCCCAAGCCAGCGCCCGAATGGCCGAAGGCGCGTTCATGGATTTTACGATCAGGGAGATTGAATGATGAGACTTTTGCTCGTGAGGACGGCCTTGGCCACGACACTTGGGATCGGTCTGCATCTTGGCGCCCTATCCCCTGCCCTCGCGCAAGGCGTGCCTGTCGTCGACACCCAGAACATCGCGCAAAACATCCAGCAGCTCCGGCAGATGATCGAAGACGAGATCCTGCAAAACGAGCAGCTGACGCAGCTCCGCGAACAGCTTGGCCTTCTCACGGATCAACTCGCGGAGCTGCAAAGAACCTATGAAGCGCTCACCCGACTTGCCGAGCTTCCCGAAATCATCCGGACGGAAATGGAAGACGAGTTGAACGGTCTGCTCGACCAAGAGTTCGGGGACATCCTCGCCACTATTGAGGCGATCAAGACGGGGGATTTCTCGAGCCTCTCGGGCTCCGGCGCAGGCGAGATCGAAACCCAGATGGACCGGGTGCTGGCCGATCTCGGCTTCGATGACGACACTCTCTCCGAAATGGCCACGAGCGGCAATCCCGGAGCCAACCGCGTGGCGACGCAGGCAACAACCGGCGCGCTCGTCTCAGCCGCCGCCCAGAACAGCTATGAAGATGCCGGCCAATCGCTCGAGCGGGTCGACCGCCTTGTGGGGCTTATCGACGACATGGACGAACTCAAGGAAAGCATCGATCTCAACACGCGCGTGACCGCGGAGCTCGCCATTGCGCTGGTCGCCATGTGGCAGCTCGAAGCGGTGCAGACCGTGGGCGATGGCACGGGCGGCGTGATCGATGCCGCCACCATCGCCGAAGAGCAGCGCTTCATGGATTTCACGTTACCGGACCTCCGGGCAGACTGACCGTGGGGGCATGAATGGTGGCGAGTGAACAAGAGATCATCGAGGAAGAACTGGTCTACGGTGCCTTGCGCCGCGAACGGCTTTGGCAGCGTCTTGGTCTGACAGGTCTTGTCTTCGGCATCATCGGCTGTCTGAGCGCAGCGGCAGTCTCGATCCTCGATGTCGACCCACCCCCCGTCGTTGTCCCCTATGATCCCGCCACTGGTTTTGCCCTGCCCGAGGCGTCCGTTGGGGCCACATCCGTCACCGCCAACCAAGCGATCATCGAGGCGGAGGTCTTCCGCTATGTGACCGATCGCGAGGTCTACAATCAGCTCGATAACGATCTGCGCATCCGCAGCGTTCTGCGCCGCTCGGACGGGGCCGCCGAGAGTGGGCTGCGCCAGATCTGGAACAGCGCAAATGAGAACTATCCGCCGACCGTCTATGGCCCCAATGCACGGCTCGACGTGGAAATCCTCAGCATCAACCGGATCGGTACCAACCGCGCCACGGTGCGCCTGCGCAAGCGTCTGACCTCCATCAACGGCACCCAAACCGGGCTCTTCACCGCGACCCTTCTCTTCGAGTTCCGTCCCGAGACCCGCCGCTCCATCGACGAGGTCTGGACCAATCCGTTTGGGTTCACCGTGCTCGAATATTCCATCCGCTCCGACAGATTGGAGAATTAGTTTGATCAATAAGTTCTTTGTTGCTGCCATATTTGTTTTGCTGCCTGCCCTTGCCTTTGCCGAAGCGATCCCGCGCGGTGGTCCAAATGACAGCCGCGTGCGGCTGGCAACATATCAAGAAGGTCAGGTCTACCGCATCAGCGTCTCGCTCACCCATGTCACCACCATCGAGTTTGGGATCGGTGAAAGCATCCGCTCGATTATCGCGGGCGACACGGAAGGGTTTGAGATCGATGGCGTGCCCGGTGGTCAGGCCTTCGCAATCAAGCCCGTCGCGCGCGGCGTCCATACCAATGTGACCGTCTACACGAACAGGCGCAGCTACTATTTCAACGTCGAAGAGGTCCGAAGCCCGACCTTCTACGTCGTGCAGTTCCGCTATCCAGACGACGCTGCGCGCCCGACCCGGGCCATCGCCGCCCAAGCACCAAACTACAATTACGGTGCCAGCGCGCGGACCGAGTTCACGCCAACCCGCATCTGGGATGACGGGACGTTCACGTATTTCGCGTTTCCGCGGAACGCGCCTGTGCCCGCAATCTTCCGCTACGCGGGCGGCCGTGAACGCACAGTCAACACGCAAACCCCTGAGGACGGCGTGATCCGCGTCAGCGGCGTGAACCGCCAATGGGTCCTGCGACTTGGCGAAGAGGTGGTCTGCATCGAGGCGATCTCACCCGCGGAGGCCGCCTCATGAGCGATACCGAGAACACCGAGCTGGAAAAACGCCTCGCCGCCCTTGAGAAAGGCAGTGCCCGCGCCCCCACGGCGGCGCAGCGCCGGTCGCCCCTTCTCGCGCTGATCGTGGTCCTCGTCATCGGCGCGGGTGGTGCCCTGCTTTATCTCCTCTCACAGCCCGACGAAGAGGAAGCCTTGCCGACGGCCACCCCGGACGTCTTCCAAAACGAGGGGGACGGCTTTGGCACCATCGAGACCTTGCCCCCGCCCGAGCCCGAGGTGGTGTTCGTCGCACCCGATCCGGTCGAGCCCAATGCCGAGCTTCTGGCGCAGATCACCGCCCTGCAGGCCCAGATCGAAGAATTGCGCAACGCTCCCGAACCGGTCGTCGAGGAAGACACGGCCGCCGCAGAGGCGATCGACGCGCTGACCGCTCAGATCGCGGCGCTGCAAGCTGCATCGGAAGCCGCACAGCAGCGCTTCCAAGATGAACTGACGGCGCGGGATCGCAGCCTCGAGCAATTGCGCATGGATCTGGAGCTGGTCCAACTCGAAGCCAATCGCCCGCAACCCGCCCCAGCCGGGCCCTCGGAAGACGAGCTGCGCGCACGCGAGCAAGAGCGACTGCGCCGCGAGGAAGAAGCCCGGCGCATGGCCGAGCTGGAGCGCCGCGCCGCGGAGGAACGCGCCTTTCAGGAGCGGCGCATCGCCTCGCCCACCATCGCGTTTGGCGGCACGTCCGGAGCGAATGAAACGGCTCTGACCGAACGCACTTTTGGCGAGGTGACGGATTTTGTGCTGAACGGCGCGCTACCCACGTCGGTGACGCAGGCGGAAGTCATCGCCAATCCGTCCAACACCATCATCCAGGGCACGATGATCCAGGCCGTCATGGAAACCGCCCTCGACAGCTCACTGCCTGGCCAGACCCGTGCCGTTGTCTCCGAAGATGTCTACAGCGTCGATGGCGCGCGCCTTTTGATCCCCCGTGGCTCTCGCCTTATCGGACGCTATCGCTCCGGCGTCGATATCGCGCAGCGCCGCGTCACCATCGCCTGGGACCGGATCATCCTGCCTGACAATCAGACCGTCCAGATCAGTTCATTCGGGGGTGATGAACTGGGCCGTTCTGGCGTCACGGGTTTCGTGGACACGCGCTTTGCCGAGCGTTTCGGGTCGGCCGCCCTGATTTCTCTGATTTCCACCGCGCCAAGTGCCGCCGCATCCGAGGTCCAGGATGAGACTGCCGCCGACGTTCTCGAAGACGTGGGCGATGATCTGGCAGATGCGACGGACAGTGTCATCGGCGACTATCTCTCAATCGGCCCCGTCATCTATGTCGACCAGGGCGCCCGCGTCACGGTCATGGTCGACCGCGATCTGGAGATATTCTGAGCCCATGTCGCTGAGCTATCTCGAAACCTCGCTCGACCGGATCGACGCCGCCGCCCGCGACGATGTCATCGAGATCTGCATCAACCCTGATGGCACCTGCTGGGGCGAATTCCAGGGCGATCACTTCATGCGCGCGCTGGACCAGAGGCTGACGGGCGTTCAGGTCAGAGACCTCGGCAACCAGATCGCCTCCTCGGCCAATACCACGATGAGCAAGGACCGCCCCATCGTCTCGGTCTCGATCACCTATAAGGGGCGCCCGATCCGCGCACAGGTCATCACCCCGCCCGCCGTGCTCTCGGCCATGTCGATCAGCCTGCGGTTCTTCTCGAGCCTGCCACTCGAGGGCATCGCACTCGATTTCCTCTACGGAAAAGAGCGCAAGCTCGAAGACCTGCGCGTCGAAAAAAAGCGCGCCTTGCGCGCCGTGGTGGCCGCGGGTTTGATCGATGACGCGCTCGCCTTCTGCGTCGAGAACAAACTCAACATGATCGTCTCGGGCGGCACCTCCACCGGCAAGACCGTGGCCGCGCGCAAGATCCTATCTCACGTGCCATCCGAGGAACGCATCGTGACCATCGAAGAAGCCGCCGAGCTGCTGCCGACCCAGCCAAATGCAGTGACCCTCATCGCCAATCGCGACGCGGAATTCCAGACCGCCGATGTGCTGCTCACCGCAACGCTGCGCATGCGCCCCGACAGGATCATCCTCGGCGAGGTGCGCGGCAAAGAGGCCATGACCTTTCTGGAAGCCATCAACACCGGCCATGGCGGGTCCATGACGACACTGCATGCCGAAACCCCGCAACTCGCCGTGCAACGGCTCGCGATCGCAGCACTCAAGACCGAAATCCCGATGACCTATGCCGACATGATCCAGTACATCGAAAATTCCATTGACGTGATCATCCAGGCCGGTCGCCATGACGGCAAACGCGGCATCACCGAATTCTACCTCCCCGGCGCAACTGAGATTGGAACTTCCCCATGAAAACCTTTGAATATGACATCCTGTTCTTTCCGGTGAAGAAGCAAAAGGACTACGACGAGGTGCGACGTGCTTTGAATGAGCGCGGCGCGGAAGGGTGGGAGGTTATCACCGCCGAAGCCGGCGACTACGGCTACACCACTTTCTTGAAGCGTGAGACTGGTACAATGAAGGCGGCATCGGAATGACACGGGCTATTGCAGTCGCTGGCCTGCTCTTGATCTTTGGCACAACTGCTGGCGTAGCCGAGCGGAACCTGATCCCGACGCTCGACAACCACCCAAATGTTTGCCCAGACCAGCCACCTGAGCCGAAGTGGATGCAGAACATCAATGTGCGCGAATCCTATAAGCGCCTTTTGATCCAACAGATATATCGGGCTCAAAGCATGGAGCGCGTCGTAGACTCGCAAAACTGCGACTGTCCCACACGGTATCCAACTTGGGAGGACGCCGTACGCTTCTACACAGAGCGCTATGCTTCATCTAAATACTGGGACGTTGTCGAAGCGACGTCCGAATACCGACGACAGGCAAATGAACTGCGCCGCGCCGCCATGCCAATCTGCGTAGCAGCTGGCAACTGGTAGCAATCCATGAGTGTCGTCACCTACTTCGTGGAAACGTCCGAAGGGTATCTAGATACCGCTGCCGAAACTCAGTTTGGTGCGGTCGCAGCAACGGTCGGCACGTTGCTGGTTCTGGGCACAACACTGGTTGTCATTCTGGTCTTCATCAACATGATCTACCAGTATCGCGCCATGGACGGCCGAACTGCCTTTTGGCTGGCCGTGAAGGTCGGACTTATAGGGGTCTTCGCGGCCAACTGGGTCCAGTTCAATGCGCTTGCCTCAGCAATACTGAACGGAATTGACAGCATTGCCGGGGCACTTGTGGCTTCTGTCGGCGGCGGATCACCTGGTCCGTCCGGTACCTTTGCAGAGGAATTTGACGAACTGATTGCAGCGCTCGGGGACTATCTGAATGCTGCGGGATCTGAGCTGAACTGGATGGCGGGTGCCTTGCTTGACACACTTGGGGTTCTGCTGCTCTCGATTCTTGGCGGGTTGGCGGCGTTCATTGTTGTGGCGTCCCGGCTCATGATCGCTCTGCTAATTGGCATTGCGCCAGTGATGATCTTCTTGACCCTGTTCGAGGTGACCAAGGATTATTTCGCGCGCTGGTTATCCGCGCTCATTTCATTCGCGATGTATCCGATCGTCGTCGCCGGAGTGTTCGCGACGATCACGGGGGTCTCTCGGGCGCTTCTTGCCGAGCTTGGCGACCCGGAGGGAGCCTCGAACATAGGGGCCCTTATCCCATTTTTCATGATGGTGCTGATGGCAAAGGGTTTCATCATAGCAACGCCTTTCTTGGTTCGGGCGATTTCCGGAAACATCATGATGCCAGCACTCTCAGCCGGGTTCGGGGGAAGCTATGCCTTCGCCAGAGGGCTTGCAGGTAGCCAACAAGTTTACAATCGCTATGCCATCGGTGGCGCAACTGGGGCTGAATACGCAGCCCTTCGAGCGCGACAATTCTTCGGCGTGCAAGCCTTGCCGAGCCGGCCAAATACTGCTGGAGGGCCAACTGCGGCTCGTCCGGGTGACGCAACCGGAACAGGCGCCCGAATGCTGGCACAGCTTTCGAGACTTGGTAGGTTGGGCAGGCGGTGACAGCCAGGTGCCAAAAACTTGCCAAAACTGCAAAGGTTTCGCCGCGGGTTTTTGTCATTGCTAAACGGTTGATCCCTCGCGACACAAGGCACGTGGCCAAACACGACCGATATCGGTGAAAAACTCGCCCTACCATATCTTGTGTTCGGGCGGGTCGAGCTTTCCCAACCCGCTGCAATCGCGGGAAAAGGCAGGGCTTTTGGCTGATGGTTGGCTAGAGTCGTTTCAGCCTCAACATGGGACCATTTTGGCAAGACGTTTTAGGTTCTGGGCGGTGGCAGCGAGGAGGAATTCTTCGTTGGCTCCTGATAGTCCGCGGAGCCGGAGGCGTCTTATGCCGAGATGCCGTTTCAGATGGGCGAACAGCATCTCGACTTTCTTCCGCCTTCGTCTGCTCTCGTCGTATTGCCAACTGTGGCGCATATCGCGGACCGACTGTCGAACCTTTTCGTCCAAGTGACGGGTGACAGTGCGATAGGGCGCGTCGGTGCAGGCCTTCTTGATCGGGCAAGCTCCGCAGGTGTCCTTGTCGGTTCGATAAACCTTCATGCGAACATCTTGCCTGATCCGGCGCAGCGGCATCTCGTGGCCTTCGAGGCAGGTGTAGCTGTCGCGCTCGGCGTCATACCGAAAGTGGCTCAGATCGTATTTGCCCTTCGACTGATGCTGGCGATCCAGCACCGGCACGTGCGGCGTCACTTCGCGCTTCATCAGCCATGCCAGGAACGGGCCGGTGCCGTATGAGCCGTCTGCGGCCAGACGGTCGGGCTGAAAGTCGTGCCGCTGGCGGCTGCGGGCCAGCATGGCTTTCGCGGCGACGATCTCTTGGCTCAGCCGGGCGGGTGTCGCCTCGACGTCCACGATGATCCCGTTATCGGTATCCACCAGGTAGTTGGTCTCATAACTGAACCGGCCAGGGCCGTCCTTCACGGACCAGGCTGCGTCGGGGTCGGTTTCCGATAGATACTTCGGCGATTTGTGCGTCGGTCCTGGCTCAGAGGGCGGTGCGGCCTCGGCCATCTTCGCCAGATATTCCGCGACCGGCCGCTGGACCTGCTCCTTTCGTGACCAGAGCTTCTCGATTTCCTGCGGCGTGCCTTTCCGCATCTTGTTCGCGTCTGCTTCGATGGTGCTGCCATCGACCGCCGCATCGGTGCCGCCGACAAGGCCGAAACCGACGCACTTCTCGACCACGCTTTCGAACAGGTGGCGCAGCACATCGCCCTCGGCGAAGCGGCCGTGCCGGTTCTTGGAAAAGGTCGAGCGGTCCGGCACGCGGCCCTCCAGGCCCAACTTGCAGAACCACCGATATGCTAGGTTGAGATGGACGTCCTCAACTAGCCGCCGCTCGGAGCGGATGCCGTAGAGATAGCCGATCAGCAGCATGCGCAGCATCAGCTCAGGGTCGACGGAAGGCCGTCCTGTATGGCTGTAAAGCGCTGCCAGCTCGTGTCGGATCGTGTCGAAGTCCAGAAGCCAGTCGATCCGGCGTAGCAGGTGGTCCCGCGGGACATGATCGTCGACCCGAAACCGATAAAACAGGTTCTCCTGCGTCTCCAGCCGTCCCATCATCGCCCGATCCTCCCTGCCGATAAAGCAAGTGAATCAGGCGATTACGCCTCGATCAAGGCCAGAGTTTTTCACCAGCATCGACCGTTTGTGGCACAGGCGGAATCGACAATTTTAGCACCGTGCCACGGCCCTGCGCATCGCCCGATTGCCAACTGGCTCAGGCTCTTCGCCGGGGTGTTGCCCTTCACCTTTCCAGTCGTCTGACCAAAGCCAATCTTCGAAATAATAGAGCCAAAGGTAAGTCCACGGAATGATGGTTTGGTCGATCCGCTTCCGCGCGTCCCATTCCCTGGCACCTGGAAGATAAAGACAAAGGCGCAGCGGATCTCTGTAGACGTGAGGCAAAGGACGCCCTGCCGCCAGCAACTCCAGATCCGGGTCGTCTATCTGAACACCGGGCGTTTGACCCGGCTGAAACGTGATAGTGGCAAGGTAGGAGCGCGCCAAGGCGGTCGGTTGTATAGGCTCTTGCCATGTCAATTTGTTTGCGCGGACCTGCCCCACACCACTGATAGCCGGGCTTGCCTTCAGGAACAGCAGCTGCTGCGACAGGGTCAGGTCGTATTGCCCGCCTCGTCCTATCATCAATCACCGAAGAACGTATTTGTGGGCACGGTCGTTGATGCTGCGACCTTCGATGTCGTCAGCCCGACCACAGGTGCGACAGAAAGCAGACCCGATTTGCGACCATCCGACACCGCATTGACGCGGTTGCCGAGAACCCGTCCGGTGACACCGGAACCGAACGAACGCTCCATGTTCAATGACACACGGTCCTGACCAACAGCATCGCGAAGGACTTCAAAGTCGGACAGAGCTTGTGCGTGCCACGCATAGAACGCCGGTGCCCGGCGTTCATCCTTGTTCCAATTGTCGGCGAAGTTTTCCCCGTTGGTTGTCTCGTTCAGGATGGCATAGCCCCGCCGTCCGTCCAGAATGGGGCGGTCGATGAAGTGCGGCATCATCCGGATCGTTTCGACCAACAGATCCATTTCGTCATGGAAGACGTGGTTGCGCACGCAATAGGCATAGGACTGCATCGCAAGGGTGGTAATGATAACGGAAATCGGGGCCACGTCTTGCGTGTTGTTCTGATAAAAAACGTCGCGGTGCCGTTTGAGCAATTGCACGATGCGGCGCAGGATGCCTTTCACTGCTTCTCGGACGGGGAACGGCTCCACCGTCGCCTCGTCCCGCTGCATGGCGATAAACTTGCCCACAAAGGTAGGCCGGAGTGCGGCGCGCTCATCGAACAGGGTCTTGTAGGCCCGCGGGTTTGTCAGATGCCATTCCTTCAGAGCCCGGTCGGGCACCAATTCGCCCCGGTTGCCGCAGACCGGGTTTGCTATCGTCGGGGATAGGTCGAGGTGGAAGTCCCCCGCATAGTTGAGACGCCAACAACGCTTTTTTTCTTCGAGAAGGCGCACATAGGTGGCGTGTTCCTTGAGCCGGTTTCCAACCGCCGCCTTCAGGGTCGCTGGTGAGATGCCGGACGCGATACCTGCACAAAAGCAGATCAGATCGACATCGAATTCCCGCCGCCCGATTGGCTTCACGGCCGTTCCAAGCGCACTGGACCCTTGGAGATAGACCAGAACACTGACGAGTAGGGGATCAGTTGAACCGGACAGCCAGTCTCCGACGGCACCATAGCTCTGGCGCGCACGATCAAACTGGGTTTCGGTGAGGTCCAGATCCTCGCCTATCTCGTCCAGGATGGTGAATATCTGCGTGCGCCGCCGAATATCACTGTCGGTCAGCGGCTGTCGCAACATCTGATTCATGCCGCTTTCTCCTTGAGTTGATAGACCGGCACGAAGGTATCGGCAGGCTGGGTGAAAAAGATCGGGGTCAGGTGGGGCTTTGCTTTTCGGGCTTCTGACATACCGAGGCCCTTGAGGCGGCCGATCTTCGTGGTGTCATCCAAGGTAAAAAACCCGCTCGGGACAGACGGCGAAATGCGGTAGATGCGATCCCCATCGTAAGGGTGTCCCGTCAGAAGTTTTGCCATGCCGAGGGCGCCATGTGATTGCCCATCCGCGTAAAGGTTGAGGACTTTGAGTCCGAGACCGGCAAACCCGGGACTTTCGGGCAGCATGTAGACCTCGTCCAGACACCCCAGACTCAGAATGCGCAGGTCTGACGGGTGCCACCCCAGAAGGGTGATGGCTTCGACGACGGCAATGGCCGTGGGGTTGTTGGCCCATGTCCCGCCATCGGTCAGGCCGATATCATCAGCAGTGCGATGTCGCTTGAAATACGTCGGTGCCGCTGCCGTTGCCAGAGCAGCATCCAGCGCAGTCTTGCGATAATCGGTTTGCAGGCGCGTGTGATGCGCGGTCTTGTAGATATAGGGGCTGCGGAGATCGGCATCCCACGCCGGGATCACCAACCGGGTCTGTGAGTGCCCGATCAGATCGTCGTTCAGAACGGCCTTGAGCTCGCGGGCAAGAACTGCTGCATCGTGCTTTGGACCGACTACGTGCCGACCTGTGGCGGTGAGGGTGCGCCATGCCTGCCGTATCCTCCCCAGCGGTTCATCATCCGCATTGTCCTGACCGAAGATGACAGGCCCGCGACGCTCGTAAAGCTCGAGCAGCTCCTTTGCCGTGCGGCCGAGGCCAAGGCTGAGTGCGATGATGCCACCCGTCGATGTGCCCGCGATGAGATCGAAATAGCGCCCAATGGGCTGGCCCAGATCTTCCTCGAGCCCCGCGAGGAATGCAGCGGGCATCGTGCCCTTAATCCCGCCCCCGTCGATGGAGAGGATTCGACGTATCTGCCTGTTGTTCCCACCGTTGCTCATCCTGACATCCAATCCGCTTATGCCCTTCAGCCTTTCGGCGGATACGGGTCCTTGCCATAGGTGTTGCGCTCGCGGATGCGACCGTTCTCGCCGTGGATCAGCATCTCGCTGCCCTGACGAATGGCGGATTCCCGCGCCGCCGTGATGGCCTCGCGCTGCGTGCCGTGGACGGAAGACGTGCGGGAGTTACCCGCCCCCTTCACTGCCCAACCGCTTTCATGCGGCACAACATGCTGATTTTTCTTAGACATTTCAAGCCTCACGTGTCGATTTCGGTTGACGATACGACAACCTTGTATTTAAATATACAGTAGGAAATGGCGTTTATCAACCACAACAATAACCGCCGGGAGAGGATCATGTTCGGACAAAGACTGCGACTTGCCCGCAAGCGGGCGGGTCTATCCATGCAAGCGCTCGCGGAGCGCGTAACCCCAAACGTGTCGGCACAGGCCATCAGCAAATACGAGGCGGACAAGATGATGCCGTCTTCGTCGGTGCTGGTCGGCCTCGGCAAGGCGCTCGGCGTGTCACTGGACTTCCTGCTCGGCGGTCAGGTCGAAGCTCTGGAAAGCGTCGAGTGGCGAAAGAACTCGACCGCCTCGGCGCAGGATCGCGCGATGGCGGAATCCATTGTGATCGAGAAGCTCGAAGACTATCTTGCCATCGAGGACATCCTCGACATGCACCCCGCTGAAGACCCCTTCGCCGCGCTGCGCGTGGACATGGTGGCCGATGAAGAGGCCATCGACGCCAAGGCGCGGGACGTGCGGCGCGAGTGGCAGCTTGGGATCGACCCGATCCCGAGTATGACCGCCCTGCTCGAAGACAAGGGACTCAAGGTCATCGAGGCCGATCTCCCGGAACGCATCAACGGGCTGGCCTGTCATGTCGAACGGGCGGAGGGCGCACCGACTGAGGTGATCGTCGTCTCGCGGCACACCAATGTCGAACGCAAGCGCTTTAACCTCGCCCACGAACTCGCGCACCGGATCATCACCGAAACCGGCAATGCCGCACTGAAAAAGGAACCCTCGATGCACCGCTTCGCGGGGGCGTTCCTCATTCCGCGTGAGCATCTGGAAGAGGAAGCTGGCCGAAACCGTCACGGCATGACCTGGATAGAGATCATGCGGCTCAAGCGCACCTATGGCGTCTCCGCCGCCGCGATGCTCGTGCGGCTCGGCCAGGTGGACATCCTGTCGAAGAGTGCTGTGGAATATGCGTTCAAGACCTATGCGCGAAGCTGGCGGCGCGAGGAGCCGGAGCCTATCGGTCCAGGCGAGGGCTTCGCGGCTTTCGAGAAGCCGCAGCGCTTCGAGCGCCTCGTCTGGCGCGCGCTCGGCGAGGAGATGATTTCCCCCGTGCGGGCGGCGCAGATGCTCGGGCTCCCCTTGAGCGTTGTCGAACGCGACATCAGGGGGCCTCGTGACCAGTGACCTGTGTTGTCGTCAATGATGCGTCCTGTCTGATCGACTTGAAGAAGGGAGAGTTGCTGCACGTCCTGCTGCGGCTGCCCTATCGCTTCATCGTGCCCCTGCCCATCCGTGAGGAGGAGCTGCTCGATTTCACGGCGCAGGAATGGCGGATGCTCGAAGACGGTGGCCTCGCCACCTACGATCTGCCGGGGGAAGAAGTCGCGCGGGTTTTCGCTCTAAAGCGGGAACATAGCCGCCTGTCGGCCAATGATTGCTTCGCCCTCGTGACGACAACCTGCCAGGAAAACGGCATCCTCCTGACCGGCGACAACCTTCTACGCAAGGTCGCCACCGCTCGCGCGGTGCGCGTTCATGGCGTCCTCTGGATCATCGACGAGCTGCACGCCGCCGAAGCCTGCGATGTCGGGCTTCTTGTCTCCGCCCTGCAAATCTGGCGGGCGGATGAGGCGGTCTTCCTACCCCCCGCCGAGATCGACAAGCGGCTGCGCCGTCTCGGGGCATAATCTGAACAAGGTGGAGATGGCTGGACCCTGCCCACGACGTTCCGAGCGAAAGATCGAACGGTCATGCAAACCAGCCCCTTTTTTCGGCGTCAAAAAGCATCGTTTGTGACATTCAGCGTTACGGAAGCTACGCGCAGGTCGCCATGCCCGCCACCCTATCGCGCAACCAGCCTTTCACCATCCTCCTCTCGCAGCATCGCTTCCATGTCCTCCAAGCCATCGACTGCAGTGCGCATCTGCGCCTCATCAGCTACGCTCGCTGCCTCTGCATCGGCGACCTGACTCCCAAAATCCATCTCCATCTGTCGTTGTTCTTCGGCGATAACGGCTTGAACGACAGGCGCGGTCTTCTTTGGAACGCCGTCGACTTGGCCTGACGGTTGACCATCGCCAGCCTGGCTCGCCCTCTCCACATCGGCTTCTGTTCCCCCTGGCCCATCCGACGGCGGCGTCATCGGCATGGCGCGCACACTCAGCGGCAGCGCGCCTTGCGATCCCCCTCCCCCCGGCTTCGGAAACGGCAACTCGCCCGTTTGTGCCGCGTGGATCGCCTTGAACAGCCGGTCGTCAAAATACTGAATCCGCTTTGCACGGACTGGCATCTGCGCATCGATCACCATGACGATCTCATCGAGCGGCAGGCGGCGCGCCTCGTCTTCAGGCAACAACGAGCTTTCTTCAGTCCGTGTGGATTGGCTGCGGCCCTCGAAGGGGTTCTTGCCGATGGACTGAGACCGCGTGATGACGGTCTTCGTGGTTTTGCCGACCGCCTTGCTCAGCTCCTCGACGGTTTTTTCATCCGAGGGCGTGAGGTAGAGCTTCACGCCCGCGTTGCCCTGCAGCGCACGGCGGGTGTTCTCGCCGTAGATTTCATCGAGGGCGGGAATGGTTTGCGTGACCACGGCCAGGTGACCGCGATAGGTGCGCAGGGTCTCGATGCTCTCGACCACGATGGGCATCTTGCCGAGACGGTTGAACTCGTCGAGCATGATCATCACTGGCCAAGGCTCGTCGGGCCCGGGGTCCTTTTCCTGCATGGCGGAGAGGAGATCGGAGAAGAACAGCCGGATCAGTGGCGCGAGCGGCTTCACCATCAGCGGTTGGACCACGAGATAGACCGAAAAGGGCTTCTTGCGGATCGTGCGGAAATCAAAGTCCGAGACCGCCGTCGCTTCATCAATGGCCGGGTTCTGCCATTGGTCGAGCCCCGAGGTCATCAGGAGCGAGACATAGGAGGTCAGAGTATCGTTGTTGGTGGAAGCGAGTCGGGTGAAGATCAGCTTGGCGGCCCGGTTGTCGACCTCATGGCCCCGCGCAAAATACTCCTTCTGCTTGTTCCCGCCCGAGGCCGCGATGCGGTAGATTTCGCCCAAGGTCGGACGCTTGCGCTGGAACGCCAACAGGCCTGCTGCCACAAAGAGATCGATCCCGCCCTTGAGCAGCCCCTGCACCCGGTCATTGTCGCTCTGCAGGAAGAGCGTCGCCAGGAGCTGCAGTTCCATCTGCTGGCGCGCGGGATCTTTCAGCTCAAAGATGCGCAGGAGCGGGTTGTAGCGATGCGTGCGCTTGCCCTCCCAATCGGTGGGGGCAAAGCGATAGACCTTGTCGCCTTGGGCCGCGCGGTGCCGGGCCGTTGCCTCGAAACACTCGCCCTTCACATCGAGCGTCACGGCGGAGCCTTGCCAGGTCAGCAGGTTCGGAATGACGAAACCCGTGGTCTTGCCGCGCCCGGTGGGGGCCACGATCAACGCATGCGGGAAAACCTTGGAGCAGATGTAGTTGGCGCGGGAGCCCGGCCGTCCCAGCTTGCCGAGGATGAACCCAGTCCCGGGCGCCCCGAAGAACCCATTGGCCTTCATCTCGCGCGCACTCTGCCAATGGGTCTGGCCAAAGCGTGTGAGAGCTGACCCTGAGAGGGCAAGGCTCAGCATCATGCCGGCGGCGGCGAAGCTGCCGATGATCAGGTGGATGAGTTGGGCGTCCTCCGGGCGGCGATCGAGGATCGCCAGATAGTTCTGCGCGATATAGGCAAAGTCGATCTCGGCCCCGAACCCGAGATCCTGGTAGGTCAGCACCGCCGAGGCGATGGTATAGCCCATGGCCCCGGTCACAAGCGTCACCAGCAGGACGCCCGTGGCGATCCGCGCTTTTCCCATGGAGGCGCTCAATGGACCTGTCCCCGCTCGGTCTCGCCATCCACGTCTGTGGTGCGGTGTTTTTCATATTCGGTGTCGGCAAGATCATCGACCACCTGGCGCAAGGCCTCCGTGTTGGCCGTCGCTGCATCCGATTGCAGGTAGACCTTGGCGACATAGAGCCGGTCGAGGCGGTCCTCGAGAACCTTGTCCAGCGCATCGGCATCGCCGGATGTGAGCCGGTCGAGTTGGCGAACGTCCAGCACCCGCGCGATCTCGCCACGGAAGGCGTCCCGCTCCGCCTCGGTCTCGAAGGGCGCGGACAACTCCCCCGCCCGCTCATGGTCCAGAACACGCGCAATCTCGTCTGCGAGGCGGTCGGTACGGGCAGACTGCGGCGCAGTTTCACCGCGGGCTGCGAGGAGTGCGTCGCGCGTGCCAGACCCGAGCCCGTCGCGCATCTCGGTTTCGCGGCGGACCTGATTGATGGCCTCCGTGTCGCGTATCTCGACGACGGCCGCATAGGTCGCGCCGAGCCCGCGGGCGAGGTGGGACGGCATGTCCGGATAGCGCGCCGAGACGTCATCCGCGACCGCATCTGCAACAGGCGTGCGGAGGTCGCGTGCCTCCATGATCCGGTCGACCTCGCGGGTGATCTCGCTGGCGCGGGCCGCATCGGTGATGGTCTCCCTGTAGGGCTCAGACCGGTCGATCACATCGCCAGGACGTGCGAGCAAGTCCGGGTGTGCCGCGAGATATGCGCGCTGCTCGGTCTCGATTCGGCGCTCCGCCCTTGAGACAACCTCCCAGTCCCGGTCCTCGATCTGCTGTGTGGTCAGGCCGTCTGCGCGCATCTCCTGACGGATTGTCCCTTCCATCTCCCGGACCGCGTCCCGGTGATAATGGAACCGCTCGCTGACCGGTTCCGCTTCCATGACGCCATCCCGGCGCAGCACGTTCTCGCGCTCCAACAGCGTGCCAAGTTCGACGTGCACATCGTTGAGAATGTCGCGGGCCTGTTCCAGATCGGCGCGGCGTTCGAGGTTCAGATCCCGCGCCTCCGCCACCTTGGAGAGATCATTGGCGATCCATTGATGCTCGAGCGCTGCATTTGAGGCGCCCGTCTCGATCCGGGCCACCACTTCCGATGTGCTGATCCCCGTGCCCCGTAGTGCTACGTCAATGCGCGATCTCAGGTCGGGCTCGGCCAGTCGCTCGCGCTGGCTGGTGTCGATATTGGCCTCGGAATAGATCCCGCCCTCCGAGGGGGTCTCTGACAGCGTGGATGATCGCAAACCGAGAGGCTGCATGTGCTGGACCTGCGTCTGGATCTCGATGAGGCGTTTTTCCAGCACGGGACGTTCCGCGTCAGACTTCTCGGCGATCATGCCCTGCACCCGCGCGAGCTTCTCCGCATAGAGGCTTCTCAGATCCTCGAAACTTTGATCCTCGGCCATATACACATCTCCTGTTCGGTCCACCTGCCCGCCATGCGCCAGCACCTCGCCCGCGCGGAAGAGTGCCGCGGCGATGTCTTCCCGGGCCTCCCGGGAGGCCTCTGCGGCAAGCGAATGGTAGACGGTTCTGGTGTTGGCGATCTCCGCCAGCGTCCGGGCTAGGTCGGTCCCAACGCGTTCCCGCTCGCGGGGCGCGCGGCCCTCGTCTTTCGCGGCGTAGACCTCGCGGGTAGGGGCTGGGTAATGTACAGCCCCGCGATCCACCCGCCGCGTGGCTTCCAGGCGCACACCATACTTTTCCGCCTCCTCGACCATGGCGAGGCGGAAGTCGTCATAGTTGAAGCGGTGGTTGCGCCCCAGAAAGAAGAACTCGCCTTCCTGCGAGCGGCGGTTCAGCACCAGATGCGCATGCGGGTGATCGCGGTCCTCATGCACCGCGATGATGTAGTCGAAATGCCCCTTATCGGTCTGGAAGAACCGCTCGGCCACATCCGTCGCGATGTCGCGCACATCCTCCCCGCGCGTGCCGATGGGGAAGGACATGAGCATGTGGGTGGTCTGGCCCAGCTTGGGCTTGAAGCCCGCATCCCACCGCTTGGCAAAGCGCTCGGTCAGATCCTTGATGTCACCCGCCTCGAGCTTCGTCTTGCCATCCAAGAACCCGCTACTGTCCACGATATGGGTGGACTTGGTGGTGAGGTAATCGAGCTGGTTTGCGAGCTGCGATTTGGTATGCGTTCCCCCGCCCCGGATCGCCTTGAAGACTGCTGGCCGATGCCCTGCTGCCGCGCGCACAAGCTGGGTCTGCTTGGCCACGTGCAGCCCCTGCATTGAGCCCCGGACGCGGCTCCAGCCATCCCGAAAGACCTCGCCCGTGACGGCATGGACGGCATCATTCAGCCGCATGGGCAAACTCCCTCAGCGCGGCCGTGGCCTGCAGCTGCATCGCGTCCCGACGGCGGCGCAGGAGCAGGTCGATCTCGTCAGCGGAATCCAGGATGAACCGCGCCAGCCCGCGCATCTGTGCGAGGCGCAATTCGGTGAACTCCGAGCCGGCCCCCTGCCCTTGCCGATTGGCCTGCGTCATCTGCTTGGCAATCTGCGCGACCCCATTGCCGACCTCGTGCAGCGAGGCGCGGTAGCGCGCCATCTCAGCTGCCATCTGCGCGTCCGGAACGAACACCCCGCCTGCCGCCTGAATGAGCCGCC
>NZ_JARGNH010000011.1 GCF_029213205.1 Pseudooceanicola sp. | reverse complement strand
CGACCAGACCATCCAGACCGAGAAGGCCAGCAGCAGCGCCGGGATCGAGATCCACAGGTTCCGGCGCGCGATGCGGCGGCCCTTCGCCTCCCAGAAGGCCGGATCCTCGGGCGTCCATTCCTCCAGCGTATGCGCCATCGCCCGCCCCTCGGGCAGCGGCATCCCCTGCATCTCGGGCAGTTCGGGAAGCTCGTCCAGCGTGGTGCCCTGGGCCGAACGCTCCATCACCCGGATCGCCATGTGCATCCACAGCAGCGAAACGCCGACCAGCAGGAACAGCAGCGCGAAGCTGGAGGTATAGATGCCGGTCAGGTCGAGGATCGCACCGAAACTGATCGGCAGCAGGAAGCCGCCCAGCCCGCCGATCATCCCGACCAGCCCACCAACCGCGCCGACATGGTCGGGGTAATAGACCGGGATATGCTTGAACACCGCCGCCTTGCCGAGGCTCATGAAGAAGCCGAGCGCGAACAGCGTGACCACGAAGGGCAGGAAATCCATCCGCGTCGAAAAGGCGATCGGCCCGTTCTTGCCAGTGATGACATAGCTGGTTTCCGGGTAGGACAGCATGAACAGCAGGATGGTCGAGAAGCCGAGGCTCCAATACATCACCGAGCGCGCGCCGAAGCGGTCCGACAGGTGCCCGCCATAGGCGCGGAACAGCGAGCCCGACAGGCCGAAGGCGGCCACCGCCATCCCGGCAGTGCGGATATCGACGTGGTAGACATCGATCAGGTAATGCGGCGTCCACAGCGCGATGGCCACGAACCCCCCGAAAACAAAGAAATAATACAACGCGAAGCGCCAGACCTGCAGGTTCCTCAGCGGCGCGACCTGCTCGGCGAAAGTCGGGGCCTTCACCCCGGTCTTGCGGCGCTCGACGATCTTCGGGTCATCCTTGGCCAGCAGGAAGAACGCCACCGCCACCACCGCAAGCACCGTCGCCCAGACATGGGCAACCCCGTGCCAGCCATAGGCGACCATGATAAAGGGCGCGACAAAGGTGGTGACCGCCGACCCGACGTTGCCTGCGCCGAATATCCCCAGCGCCGTGCCCTGCCGACCCGCGTCATACCAGCGCGAAACATAGGCCACCCCGATGATGAACGAGCCACCGGCCAGGCCGATCCCCAGCGCCGCGATCAGATACATCGGATAGGTCGAGGCAAAGGTCAGCAGCCACGTGGCCGCCGCCGTCAGCAGCATCTGCGCGGTGAACACCAGCCGCCCGCCGTATTTCTCGGTCCAGACCCCGAGAAACAGCCGCGAGATCGATCCGGTGAGGATTGGCGTGGCAACCAGCAAGCCAAATTGGAACTCGTTCAGCCCAAGCTCTGCCTTGATGGCAACCCCGATGATCGAGAAAATCGTCCAGACCGCAAAACAGGCGGTAAAGGCAATCGTGCTGAGCGCCAAGGCGCGGGTCTGCTCGCTGCTGCGAACGCCATCTAAGTCTTGCATGAGTGCCCCCCAAGAATACACTACATTGATCGCCGCACATGGCTTGCGATCAAGCTTGGAACCCCGCTCCTTATGAAAGCTTGATCTGGATCAAGTTCGCCAAATCCACGGACGAAATAAGTGATTAATAAAACAATGCTTCGGGACAATCTGGCATATGTCGTCCAATCAATTTCGAAATCAGGAGGTTTATTTTGATTTTAATTTGTTGGATGCTTGATAAATATCAAACGATAATCTGGAGCGAATCCCGTTGAAGGTCTCCGACACCGCAGAAATCCGCACCCTGCCGCTGTTTCGCGACATGGACGACGCCCAATTCGAAGTGCTGATCCGCGGCGCCTATGTTCAGACCTTTCCGCCACAGATCGAATTGATCACCGAAGGTGAGCCGAGCGATTTTCTGCATATCGTGGTCGAAGGGACCGTCGAGCTGTTTGCCACCTGGAACGGACACCAGACCACGATGGCAACGGTACGCCCCTTGGGGACCTTCATCCTCGCGGCCACGATCAAGGATGCGCCCAACCTGATGTCGGCGCGCACGCTGGAAAGGTCACGCCTTGTCCTGCTGCCGTCCGAGGATGTCCGCAATGTCTTTGAAACCGACAGCGCTTTCGCCCGGGCGATCGTCGTCGAACTGGCGCAATGCTATCGCATGTCCATCAAGAACACCAAGAACCTCAAGCTGCGAAGCTCGATCGAGCGGCTGGCCAATCACCTGGTCCGCAAGCAGATCGAGGCGGGCGGCGCAAAATCCTTCGAGCTGGACGTCGAGAAGCGCCGGCTGGCCTCGTACCTGGGGATGACGGCCGAAAATCTCTCGCGTGCGATCAAGACGTTGCAATCTTACGGGGTCACAATCGATGGTGCGATGGTCACGATCACGACCCCCGAGGCCCTGTTGAACCTGGCCAAACCAATGCCACTGATTGACGACCCGGAGCATTAAGCGGGTTTTCGTCCTGGCACCGGCGCGCGTGCCAAGTTGGCAGAGCGGTCCAAATCGACGGGACTGCCGCCTACCAGATCGCGGGCACCCCGATCATCGCTGGGTGCAACATGACGAGCGCCGACAGAAGTGCCAGAGCTGCGAGCCAGCGCATTGGCGCCAGCAGGCCCTTGACGCTGTGGCGCGGGCGCAGACGTTGCCATTCCTTTTGGCCCATCTCGGTCCTGCGGCGGCGGTCTATCAGCTTCATGCCCAACAGGGCGAAACCGGCGAACCCGCCGAACAGCAGCACATGGGCCAGGTCGCCATTGGGGGCAAGATGGCCTGCCGACCACAAGCCCAGAGCCGCCAGAACAGGGTGGCGGACCAGGCCGACGATGCCGGGGTTTTCCGGATCATAGCGCGGGTTTTGCCAGCCCCCGAATGACAGCGGGTTGGGCTGGAACGCCGCCAAGGCAAGGATCAGGCAGGCCAGCGCCATCGCGATCAATGTCACATGGTTTTGCCATTCTGCGCGCGGCCAGATCTCGACATAAGGCGCACGGCCCGCGGCACTGATCAGCCAAATCAGGATCGCGATGGATATCAACGAATAGACGAGACCAAATCCGGCAGCGCCCAACCGTGCCACCAGCCATGGCTTGACCGGCGGTCGCACTGGAATGGAATGACTGAGCAGGAACACCGCCCAGGCCGCTGTATACTCGCCCCAGCCCGTCATTTTCGATCTCGCGCCCAGGAGCGCATCGGCGGACAGATCGCCGCGATTCCGGCAAGAGCGACGATCCCAGCGCCAGCAGCCAGATACGGCCAGCCATCCCGTCCGGGGTCAGCCCCGATGGAAACGCCGGCCAGCACGGCACTGATCAGGCCAATGCAAGGCGCCGCAATCGCGGCTGTGGCCTGCCCGCGGCTGGCGCGGGTCGCGTCGGATCTGTGAAATGTCATGCTCGATCCCCGGCGCTCAGCCCCTGCCCGATCCGACGCAAGAGTCCGACCATGGCCAGGACCCAGGCCGCCAGGGCCACGAAGATCAACACCCTCGGGAACGGGGCAAGGAATCCGTAGCCCATCGCGCGGCTGAACTGGTAGGTGCTGGTCGTGTACATCGCCAACGGAAACACCATGCCCCAGACCGCCGGTTCATAGGTGAACCGGTCGCGCAGCCAGATATAGCGCCAGCCCATCAGCGCAAACAGGAACGGGATCCACCAACTGGCCACCGCCCAGAAGAAAAAGGTAAATCCCTTGAGAAACGGCAAAAGCGGGCCGAGCAGCGGCCAGGTCTCGCCCCGCAGGATCAGGATCGCGCCGGCCAGCGCGGTGATCGCCACCGCGCCCATGTTGATCCAGTAGGGCGGGCTGAAATCCTCGCGGCTGAGCGACACGAAGGTCAGCCGGTAGAAGATCAGCGGTATGATCGCCAGGTACAGCAGGCAGCCGATCATGAACATCGCGATGACCTGGAACTGGATCATCTCGGGTGGCGGGGCGGCCACGTCGATGACACCGCGCAGCACCACCACCGCCTGGGTCGAAACCGCCGCGATCAGCCAGGCACCGTTGATCCCGCGCGCCAGCGACGGCTTGCGATTGCGCACCGTTACCGCGGTGAAGAAGGTGTACATGACCACGAACCACAGGGTCAGCCCCAGCCACCACAGCAGGGTGCCGATGCCGGTCGCGCCCAATACGACGACATTCTGCGTGCCAAGCACGCAGGTTCCGGCGACGATGGTAAAGAACCCCGGCGCGCGCTGATGGTCCGAGATGTCGCGCAACAAAAGTCCGCGAAACCGCAGCGCGCGGACAATGGTCAGCGCCCAGAGCGACGGGTAGGCGACCCAGTTGACCGCGATAAGCGCCAGGGCAATCGGGCGCATGCCAAGGAACTGGCAGGCGATGGAGACGACCCCGGTCGCCATCACCAGCGCGAAATACCCCGGAAACAGGGATTGCGCGCCGTTCAGGAACAGCGGCCACGCCCGCGCAAAGAGGCCATCCCGGGCGGGCCCGGCCGGAGGCGGGTTATCCACGGCCATAGCGCACCAGCAGATCGAGTTGCAGAAACAGCAGGACAAAGGCGATATTCAGCGCCCAGGCAACGGTCAACAGCCGCGCCAGGTTGCCCCAGAACGGCGCGGCATTGTCGGCGCAGCGCCAGATCCCGACAAGGATCCACATTGTGTAGAGCGCCGAGAGGATCACCAGCACCTGCTGAAACACCACCTGGTCCAGCATGACCGTGGTGGCATAGAGCATTGCGATCACCGAACTGGCCGCGACACCGTGCCCCCAGAAGACCCGGCCAAGGGGCATCTGCCCATGCCAGATCCGAATTTCGGGGGCGAGCATCAGCAACAATGTCGAACGCAAAGCCGAACCCTCATCTGTCATATCCGGCCCCTCCTCAGGCCAGGTCGATCGGCAGGGTATTCACCATCATTGGCACAGTTTGCCCCGCTGCAAAGGCCCGCATTTCGTCACGCCCCCAATTCGGGCCATCTGTCGGCAATCGGATCACCACATCGCAGCGATCTGGTCTGGCGCGCCGGGTTCAGGCTTCTGACCCCTGGGCGGACATGGCCTGTTGCAGGACATCGCGCAGCAGCACCGCGTGGGTGTAACGGGTATTCCTGGCGCTATAAAGCAACGTCACGGGCCCCTTGCGACACCACTTCAGGGCCTGCTCCACGGCACCGGGCCTGCCCTTCAGCTCATCCAAGTAACGGCCTGAAAATTCGGCCCACTTCGCCGGGTCATGGCCAAACCATTTTCGCAGGTCGCTGCTCGGGGCGACATCCTTCAGCCAGACGTCGAGCGGCAGATCGGCCTTGGCAATGCCGCGTGGCCAGAGCCTGTCGACCAGCAGCCTTGCGCCCAGTGTCCCGGCGCCGCCCCGCGCGTCGTAGGTGCGGCAGAGGTGAATGGAGTCGCTCACTCCGCCGCCGCCGGGTCGGGGTCGATGAGGTCCAGCGCCTTGATCGAATGGGCAAAGGCGGCCCCGGCGCGCATTTCGGCGGCGACCCAGATCGCCTCCATGATCGCCTCGCCGCTGGCGCCTTCGCGGCGGGCGGCCTTGACGTGGCCTTCGATGCACCAGGGACATTGCGTGACATGGGCAACCGCCACCGCGATCAGCTGCTTGGTGCGGGCATCCAGCGCGCCGGGCGCGAACACCGCCTTGCTGAAGGCGTGAAAGGCCTCGTCGGCCGCCGGGGCCAGCGCATGGCGTTTCTGAGCATGGGCGCGGGTGGCTTTGGGCATCGAGATTTCAGCCATAGGATGGTCCTCTGATTTGTGGTGGTCAGTCAGGCGTTGGCCGGTTCAAACTGCGGAAACAGCACGTCATTCTCCAGCCGTATATGGGCGTCCAGATCGGCCAGAAATGTTGCAAGCCCCTCATAAAGCGCAGTCCAGGAGCGGCAGGCGGAATCTGGCAAAGTCAGATTGTCAGTCAGCAGCCGGATTTTCGCCACATCGGCCGCGTGGTCGTCATGATCTGCACGCATGATGGCGATTGGAGCCCCGAGGCCCGGCGTGGCGCCGCGCCTTATCGCGGGAAAGAGGATCAGCTCCTCTTTCTTCATATGCACCTCAAGTGCGCCGATCATGCGTTGGAGCAGCGCCCCCAAGCCGTTCGGAACCTCTGGCACATCGCCGTGCACCCGCTCAACCCCCAGGGCCAAGGCGGCGAGATCGGGCAGCTGCGCGCGGTGCAGGTCGTGATACCGGCTCTGGATATATGTCGTCAGAGCGCCGGGATCGGCGGGGGGAAGATCATTGGTCATGGACTTCTTTCCTTTCAGAGTTGCGGCGGCAATCCGACCCGCCCGCTCGATCACCCAGCACGCCCCTCGAGCGGCCACATCTTGGCGCTCCTATGAATGGGTATTTACAATGCCAATTAAAGCCGCATTATCGGCTATGTAAATCCCCATTCGAAGCGAGATTGGATGCGCCTCACCTCTATCAGCAACTTTGCCCCGCGGGCGCTGATGCGTCTGGCCGCTGCGCCGGATCGGGGGGCCGCTTTTTTCGGGAGCATGCGGCGCGACCAGTAAGAAGATCCTGAGGGCGACGCAGCACCTATCCTGTCCGCAGCAGACCAACCGATCCCCCTGATACTGAAAGAGGAAAACAATGGATAATTGGTTACCTAGTTTGATCACAGCCACCCAGACCGAAGGCTACGATCTTGCCGTGAAACTGTCGCGGATCGCGGTGAAACAGACGCAGCCCGACGCAACCATGCGCGACAAGCTGCGCAAGGAATATGAGGCCGATGCGGGTGCGCTTATTGCGGTCTCGCAAGTTGTGGCCACGCATTTCGCCACGATCGCCCTGGCCAACAACCATTGGCGTGACGCGAAATGACCGGGGTCAGTATTGGCGATGGCCAGGTCACCGTTGCGGCGACTTTGGTGGCCAAGGGCTTTGGCCTGGACGAGCAACGCTTGCGCGAGCTAATGCACGCGGGCGTAATCACAACGATTTGCGAGACGGGGGAAGGGTCGGATGCCGGACGCACGAGATTGAATTTCTTCTATGGCAACCGGGCCCTGCGCCTGACGGTCGACGCGGAAGGTGAGCTTGTTGAACCCGCTCAAATCGATTTTGTCCGAAGTGTAAAATCTCGGGACCGACGACACGGTCCGGACGCGGCCACCGAATGATGTTGAGCTTGAACCGCCGGTTCAAGACCTGTGCCCCTGTCAAGGCCAATGGCCGCTCTCTTACCCTTGTGGCCCGCAGCGCTCTGTGAGCTATTGGCCATGTTCCGGACTGAGCCATGCAAAATAGAAGACCGCTGAGATGACGACCGCAATTCGCCCCAAAACCCATTTGGCCGTCTTGGCGGTTCTGGGCTTGTCACATCTGTTGAACGACATGCTGCAATCGCTGATCCCGGCGGCCTATCCGATCTTGAAAAAGGCCTATGCGCTGGACTTCGTGCAGATCGGCCTCATCACCCTGACGTTCCAGATCGCCGGAGCCATGCTGCAACCGGTGGCCGGCATGATAACCGACCGGCACCCGGCGCCCTATTCGCCGGTGGTCGGGATGATGTTCACATTTTCTGGGATGGTCAGTCTCGCCTTCGCTCACAGCTATGCAATCATTCTCGTTTCGGTGGCGTTGATTGGCATTGGCTCGTCGATCTTTCACCCCGAGGCGACGCGGATGGCGCGCTATGCCGCCGGCAGTCGCCAGGGACTCGCGCAGGGGATTTTCCAGGTTGGCGGCCAGGCCGGCGGGGCGCTTGGACCGGTGTTCGCCGCGCTCATCATTGTGCCCTGGGGGCAGCCGAGCCTCGCCTGGTTTGCTGTCGCCGCGCTTATGGCGATGATGCTGTTGACCTGGATCGGCAGCAAGCAACATCAGATCAGGGCCGAATTCACGGCGTTACGCGCCCGCCAAAAGACCGGTGTCGAACAGCCCCGCCGCGCCGCCTTGACCATCGTCATTGGCCTTGTCGTCCTGACGTTGCTGATGTTCACCAAGAACGCCTATAGCGAGAGTTTTCGGTCTTTTTATACCTTCTACCTGATTGAACGGTTCGGCCTTTCGATCCCTTCAGCGCAAATGATGCTCTTCATCTTCCTGCTGGCGGCGGCTGCGGGTGTCCTGGTTGGCGGCATTGTTGGCGACCGGATCGGCCGCTATCGGATCATCTGGATTTCGGTGCTGGGTCCCCTGCCCCTGACATTGATCCTGCCCTACGCGGATTTGTTCTGGACCGGCGTTCTGACGGTGTTGATCAACCTGATCATGGCCAGCGCCTTTGCCTCGATCCTGATATATGCGATCGACCTGCTGCCCAATCGGATCGGGTTGATCGGCGGCTTGTTCTACGGTCTGAACTTTGGGCTTGGCGGGGTCGCGGCGGCTTTTCTTGGTGTGCTGGCAGACAGCTATGGCGTCGAAGCGGTGTATCGGATCTGCTCGTTCCTGCCGCTGATGGGCCTGCTGGCCTGGTTCCTGCCCCGTATCGACGAGGGCGGCGGAACGTGATCCTCAAAACACCGGGCGGGCCTGACCAGCACGCGGCACGCCATTTGCGACAGTCAGGCCCGCCCGCCTGACCTCTTCGTCACAGCTGGACAATTCCCGGCAGTGGCGACGGGTTTGTGACTACGCGCCCGCACCCGCCGTAACCTCGGCCCGCAGCCGTTTCGCCGCGGCACCGGGGGCAGCACCCCAGACGGCGATCCAGCGATAGAAGATCGGCGTCAGGAACAGGGTGAACACGGTGGCAAATCCCAGCCCGCCGACGATCACCCAGCCCACGGCGATGCGCGCCTCCGCACCCGCGCCCGAGGTCAGCACCAAGGGCAGGCCGCCAAAGACCGTGGACACCATCGTCATCATCACCGGCCGGATGCGCAGCCGCAAGGCGTTGCGGATGGCGCTGTCGATATCCTCGCCGGCTTCGCGCAACTGGTTGGCGAATTCCACGATGAGGATACCGTTCTTCGCCATCACCCCGATCAGCATCACAAGACCGATCTGGCTGTAATAGTTCAGCGATCCGCCGGTGATCGAGATCGCCAGAAGCGCCGCCGCAAGCCCGAACGGCACCGTCATCATGATGACAACCGCGCTGGCGAAACTCTCGAACTGCGCGGCAAGCACCAGCAGCACGACGATCAGCGCCACGCCAAAGACAACATACATGCCGGCGGCCGTGTCATCGAGTGTTGCGGCCTCGCCGGTGAAGGTAATGCCCATGCCATCGGGCAGGACCTCCTCCGAAATCTCCAGCAAGCGCTCCATCGCGGTCGACAGATCGACGCCTTCGCCCAGGTTCGCCTGCATCGACACCGCCAGGGAGCCGCCGAGCCGTTCGATCTGCGCATCGCTGACCACCGTTTGCAACGAGGCCACGGCCGAAAGCGGAATATAGGCGCCGCTGTCCAGACGGATCGACATCGAGGCGATGTCAGAAGGGTCATCAATGGGGGGACCGCCGGGAACGACATTCACATCGACCTCGACGTCATCGGAAAAGACGCTGACCGCGACATCGCCCTGCACCAGGGCGCGCACCAGGCTGGTGACATCCGAGCTGTCCAGCCCCATGTCACGCGCGGCACTGTCATCCACGGTCACTTCGAGCTGGGCATTGACGCTGTTGTTGGACAGCTGCGGGTTCAAAAAGGTGGCGTCCTGTGACATGGCCGCGACAAGCTCGCCGGCGGCATCGGTCATGTCCGCCAGATTGGTCCCCGTCACCGCAAAGCCAAGCCCGCCGCCGGCACCGCGAATGTTGAGACTGTTGGTCGAGCGCGCGCTGACCTGAACGCCGGGCACCGATGACAGCCGTCCGCTGATCTGCGCGATCAGCTCTTGTTGGCTGAAGTCGCGTTCGGCCCAGTCCGGCAGGCGCACGACGATGAAGGCGCTGGTGCCGCCACCGACCCCGATGATGCTCTGCACCGCTGCGATCTGCCCGCTTTCCAGGTAGGGCGCCAGAATATCCTCGACCAGCAGGACCTGCGAGTCGAGGTAGTCGACGGTCGTGTCCGAGGCGCCGCGCGCCTGCACAAGGAAAAAGCCGCGGTCTTCCTCCGGGGTCAGGGTCGAGGGCAGCGTCACCGCCGCCCCGGCGGCGATCATGGCAAAGCCAAGCGCCACCGCAAGAACCAGAATCGGCGTGCGGATGGCGAAATCCATCACCCGGTCAAAGCCGCGCGCCAAAAGGCCCGGCCCGGTTTCCACGGCGTCGGCGCGCGGCTTTCCCGGGTCAAGCAAGGCCGCCAAAACCGGCGCAAGCGTAAGCGCGGTGAACGACGACAGCGTCACCGCAAAGGCCAGCACGAAGCCGAATTCCGAAAACACGCCCCCGGCCTGCCCGGGCAGAAAGGAAATCGGGATGAACACGGCGGCAAGCGTCGCCGTTGTCGAGATGACAGCGAAGAAAACCTCGTTGGTGCCGGCGGCGGCGGCGGCATAGGCCCCCATGCCGGATTTGCGTTTGCGCACGATGTTCTCGATCACGACGATGGCATCATCCACAACCATCCCCGTCGCCAGAACCAGCGCCAGAAGGCTGATCGTGTTGACGGAAAACCCGGTAAGCCAGATCGCGGCAAGCGTGCCGATCAAGGCCACCGGGATCGTGACCGCAGGAATGAGCGTCGCCCGCGGTGAGCGCAGGAACAGGAAGATCACCGCGATCACGATGACCGTGGCCAGCAGGATGGATTTGACCACCTCGTTGATCGACCCTTCGATGAAGATCCCGTCATCCGACGTCACCAGAAGCTGCACGCCCTCGGGCAGCTGCGCGCGCAACTCCTCGACAGCGATGCCCACGTCGCGGGAAATCTCCAGCGTATTGCCGACGGATTGCCGCGTGATATCAAGACCGACGGCGGTTTCACCATTCACCCGGCTGTAAACGCTGGCGTCTTCCGGGATCAGCTGGACAAAGGCGACATCGGCCACCTGCGTGGTGTCGTTGATCGGCAGTTGATTGATCGTGTCGACGGTCACCTCTTCGTTGCCGACCCGCAAGGACAGGGTTTGGGACTCCGTCGACAGCGACCCCAGGGCGGTGTCGTCGCGCAGCTGGGCCAGGGCGGTGGAGACATCGAAAATGGTCAGGCCCCGGCTCAGCAGGGACGGCATGTTCACCGCCACCCGAAACTCGTTGGCGCGGTCGCCGCGCAGGGTGATCTCGGCGATGCCGTCGATCAGGGACAGACGCTCATAGACCTTGTCTTCGGCGATCTGGGTCAGCTCGTCAAAGCTGGCGTTGCCCAACAGGGCAAGGCGAATGATCGCGTCGGCATTGCTATCGCTCTTGCTGACGCTGGGATCGTCGATATCGTCGGGTAGAGAGCGCAGGGTGCCCGAGACGATCTCGCGCGCCTCATTGGCGGCCACGTCGACATCGGTGCCATCGGAAAGATCAATCGTGATGCGGCTTGATTCCGCGCTGGACGTCGATTCAATGAAGGACATGCCCTCAAGCGCGCTCAGCGCGTCCTCAAGAACCTGGGTGACTTCGGTGTCCACCGTACTGGGCACCGCGCCTTCATAGGTGGTCCTGACCGACAGGACCGGGCGGTCCACGTCGGGCATTTCGCGGATGTCGACACTGCTGAGCGCCGCAAGACCCGCGATGATGATAAGAAGGTTCAGAACAACCCCGAGGATCGGCCGCGCGACGAATTTGTCGGCGAACCCGGCCTTGTGCGCCCGCTTTTCGAAACTCATGCGCCCGGCCCCTCGCTGGTCCGTGCCTCTGCCACCTGCGCGCCTTCGCGCAGTTTCGCGGCCCCCTCGGCCACGATCTGCGCACCCACCGGGGCGTCGGTTTCAACCCAGACCTGATCGCCGTTGCGGTACCGAATGGTAACAGGGGCGCGGCTGGTGCTGCCATCCTCAACCACCCAGATACCCGCGCCAGAGCGGTCCCATGTGATCGCGGTGGCCGGCACCACCGGCAGCGGATCGGTCTCTTCGGACATGCGGATGGCAAAGGTCATGCCCGAAAGCAGCAGACCCTCGGAATTGTCGATCTCCGCCTGCACCGTGGCGCTGCGGGTCACACTGTCCAGACGGCTGTCAAAGGCGGTGATCTGACCCTCGAAAATGCGCCCGGCATAGGTCGGGGTCGATACGAAAACCGGCTTGCCCTCGGTCAGCAGCGCGATCGAGCGTTCGGGCACCTCGAAGGTCGCCAGCAATGTCGTGGAATCGTCCACCGTCACGATGGCATCGCCGATCGACAAACGATCCCCGATGTTGACCTCGCTCAGGCCCAGGCGGCCGGAAATCGGCGCGACAATGGTGCGGTCTTCCAGCGCGATCTCGGCCAGCCCGACATTGGCCTCGGCCAGCCGCAGCGCGACTTCGGCCTCCGACAGGGCAACGTCGGTCACCACCGAGGTGCCGTTGATGCGCAGCCCCTGGTAGCGGCTGACGGTCTCCTGCGCCTGATCACGGCTGGCCTGCGCGATCTCAAGCGACAGGCGTTCGGTGCGATCGTCCAGCCGCAAAAGCACCTCGCCTTTCTCGACCAGCTTGTTGGCACGCAGGGCTGAGTCGACGACCTCGCCCGCTTCGGACGCAATCACTTCGGCGCGACCCAGCGAGACGGCGCTGCCAACGGTGCGCAGGACCAGCGAGTAGTTGCGTTCCTCCAGCGGCGCGAGAACCACCGTCGTCGCCCGGCCCTGCCCGCGCGCGCCGCCGGCTCTGCCACGCGGCGCGGCCGTCTCCTCGGCCGGGGCGCCGCCCCAGAACTGTGCGATCTGTTCGGGCGCGCCGAAAGCGATGACGTAGGCGCCCGCGAGGACTGCCAACGAGAGAAGGACAACAATCAATTTCTTCAAGGGTTTCCGGGCTCCTGGGTTCGCGTCGTCCATCGGGATGGATCAGCGGGAAATCTGTAAACTGGGTCTTATGCAATGCACCACACGTTGCAACACACCATCGCGTTGACTGGGGCGATGCCAGACAACAACCGCTTGTCTCCGCGCGATCGCAGCCGCACGCGCTGGCAAAAGCCGGAATGCCAAGGTGGCTGAATCCGCGCCCGCCTTAACAACACGTGCAAGAACACCGCCTGATTGATTTATCATGAAAGTCGTCCGCCTGATGCTTGTCTTCCTCCTGATACGGGCCTGCCGGTGTATTCTGTCGATTTGGGTCCAACTTTTCGCGGCGGGGTCCTGTCGACCATGTGTTCCCGAGACCTCTCAGCGCGACAGCGGGACGCGGAGAGACATCACCACCGCCATGCGGGTGATCTCGGGCCCGGTCCTGGAATAGCGTCACGGGCGGCGTTTCTGGGTCATGGGCCATAGCCATGCACCTGCCCTGCCCGCCTCAAGCAAGGGTCTTCTGGACAGCCTGTTGGGTCAACCCATCCCGCAACCGGAAATGGCATTTCTGTCCCGGTGCGCTGCCGCGCGGCTCTGACAATCGGTCATTGCCGCCTGAAAAGGCGGCAACCCGCGCGGGATGATGGGCGTTGCGAATGCGCTGACTGGCGAAGTTTGGCCGGCCCCCACCCCGGGTGGTGTCATCCCAGTTGGTTCAGGACCTGGCGAACTCGCAAAACATCCTGTGCCCGGGACAGGGTTGGTGCGTGGCCACAATCGTCGATCACAGTCGAGTCCGGCTTGGGGCCGGACTGTTTCATTTTGTCGAAGATTTCCTCGGTTACGAGATCCGATTTCGCACCGTGGAACAGGTGGCAGGGCGTGGTGATCCTTGCCCAGCGATCCCATGACATGCCCGTCGCGGCGCCGCCGGCCAAGTGCCGGATGATCGCCGGATCATAGTGCAGGGTCAGCCGTCCGTCGCTGCGCCGGCGCAGCGAACAACGTGCCAAACGGTGCCAGAACGCGTCCGAGGCGGGTCCAAATGGCGCATAAGCGTTGCGCAGCCAGATTTCAGCTTTGGTGAAACTGTCAAAATGTGGCGGGTTGCCGACATAGGACTGGATCCGCTCGATCGCGGCTTCCGGCACTTCGGGACCAATATCATTGATCAACAGGCAGGTCAGACGGTCGGCATGTGCCCCCGACGCCATCCGCATGCCGATCTGTCCACCCAAGGACGTGCCAAACCAGGCCGCGCGGTCCAGCCGGTAGTGATCCATCAGGTCAGAGGCGATACCAGCATAATATTCGACCGAGTATTCGGCGTCAGGATTGACCGACCAACTGGACAGGCCACGCCCGATCATATCGGGGCAAAGCACGTGATAGGTATCCGACAAGCCTGCCGCGATTTCGTCGAAATCCCGTCCGGTGCGCGCCAGCCCGTGCATCATCAGAACGGCCGGGGCGCCGGGTGTCCCCCATTCGGTCACATGAATTTCGTGATCCATCACCGGGACGAAGGCAAATCGTGGTTCGGTCATCTGCGCGCCCCCTTGGTCATCAGCGTGCCAACGATCCCCTTGGGAAAGAAATAGACCAGCAGAATGAAAATGATGCCGAGCCAGAACAACCAACGGTCCGGGTCCAGGAATTCAGGCAGCAGAGGAATGCCCGCCATCGCTTCGGCTGCCGCCCCCATCAGGTCGCGCAGGTAGTATTGCGCCATCACCATCAATACCGCACCGACAACGGCCCCCCACATCGTGCCCATCCCGCCGATGACCACCATCAGCAGGATGTCGATCATGATCGAAAAAGACAGCGTGGTTTCCGGCCCGGTGTATTTCAGCCAGACCGCATAGACCGACCCGGCCAGCGACGCGACCACCGCCGACAAGCAGAAGACGAAGGTTCGATAGGCGACGACGCGATAGCCGACAGCCTCTGCCCGCGCCTCGTTCTCGCGGATCGCCTTCAGAACGGTTCCAAGCGGCGACGCTGTGATCCGCAGCATGAGGAAGAACAGCACCATCGATGTCAGGAACACGAAGTAATAGGCGGCCAGTTTTCCGTTTAGCTTCACCCCAAACCAGCGCAGGACCTGGCCGTTTTCGTCGACCAGCAGCTTCGTCGTCGGCTTAAAGAGTTCAGGGACCCGGTAGGTGATGCCATCTTCGCCCCCGGTGATCTGCGAAAGCTGCGAGGCCAGCACCAGTACCACCGAGGCAGTGGCAAGGGTGATCATCGCGAAAAAGATCGCCTTGACGCGCAGGCTGATCAGGCCGATGGCCGCGGCCACGACCAGCGAGAGCAAGACGCCCGCGCCAGTGCCAAACGCGACCGCATCCCATCCCGGGCCCATCTGTTTGAGTGCAATGGCCGTCCCATAGGCGCCAAACCCAAAGAACATGGTATGGGCAAAGCTGACGATGCCAGTGTAGCCGATCAGCAAATCATAGCTGGCGACCAGCACGATAAAGATGCAGATGCGTGCCGCGACCTCCAGTGCCCGCACGTCCTGAAACAGGAACGGGGCGAACAGCAACAGGGCCGCGATGACGAGCATAGTGGTCTTGATGGCAAGGGCCCCAAATGTGTCTTTCATAGGTCCCATCTACTTCACCGCAGGACGCAGGCCGCTGGGGCGCCACATCAGAATTGCCATCATCAGGATCATGTTTGATGCCAGCGCAAGTTTGGGAGCAAGATAGCCGATGTAATTGGCTGTCAGCCCAACGATGATCGCGCCCAGCAACGTGCCTTCGATCGAACCCAGGCCGCCAATGATGACCACGATGAACACCACGATCATCATCTCGCCGCCAAGGGCCGGGGTGATCAGGGTTTCATACCCCGCCCACATTGCGCCCCCCAGGGCCGCCAATGCAGAGCCCAACATGAACACCCCAATGAAGAGCCGATCTATCTTGAACCCCAGCGCCTCGACCATCTCACGGTTCTCGACGCCGGCACGGATCAGCAAGCCAACCCGGGTGCGGTTCAGCAGGACCATCAGGCCGATGAAAACTGCCAGTCCAAGGCCAAAAGCGAAGACGCGATAGATTTCGATACTCACGTCGCCGATGATCCATGCCCCATGCAGAAAGGCCGGTCGTGGGACGGTCATGGGCGTGCCCCCCCAAATCGCGAGGATGATCTGTTCAGAAACGATTAACGCCCCCATGGTGATCAGGATCTGACGCAGATGGTCGCGGTAGACCGGGCGGATGATCACGGTTTCAAAAAACAGACCTGCGGCGAGACCAAACGCGATGGCCGCCAGCAAAGCGAGCCCAAGAGCGGCCGATGCGAGCATGATGTTGTCGCCATCCAGCCACCCCCCCAACGCAGCCAGAACCGAGGCCGCCACAAAGGCGCCAAAACTGATAAAGGCGGAATGGCCGAAGTTCAGCACGTCCATCAGCCCGAAGACCAGGCTGAGGCCCGACGCCATCAAGAAGACCATCATGCCCATCGAAAGGCCGGCAATCGTCAGCGTGACCCAGGAAGACGGCGCGCCGATCAGCACAAAGGCAATCGCCGCCAATGCCACCGGCAGAAGGTTGACGCCCCCGAAACGACCTAAAGTGTCAGAAAGTTTGTTCATGGCGCCCCTCATGCGGACAGGCCGAGCAAACGGCCCTGTAATTCGGCATCGGCGGCGAAATCGGCCATCGCGCCCTGATGAACGACGCGGCCGTCGTCGATCACCGCCATGTCACGGCCCAGACTGCGGGCAAAGTTGAAGTTCTGTTCAACCAGCAGGATCGTCGTGCTCTGTGCGATCTCGCGGAACGCTTCGCCCATCGCGGCGACGATCGACGGGGCAAGCCCCTTGGTCGGCTCGTCGATCAGGATCAGCGCGCGCGGTTCAACGATGGCACGGGCAACGGCCAGCATCTGTTTCTGGCCGCCGGACAGGCTCCACGCCTGTTTGGTCCAGAACTTTTCGAGCGCTGGAAACAGATCATAAATGCGCGACAGGCGGGTTTGGTCAAACTTGCCTTTGGCGGTGGCAAGAACAAGGTTTTCTTCAATCGTCAGGCCACCGAAAATACCCATGTTTTCCGGGACGTAGGCGATGTTCTTGCGGGCGATATCCGCAGTGGCCATGCCGGAAATCTCTTCGCCCTGGAATGTCACGGACCCTGGCGAAGGTTTCCATAACCCCATGATCGAACGCAAGGTCGTCGTCTTGCCGGCACCATTTCGGCCCAACAGGACAAACACGCCCCCCTCGTTCACGTCAAAGCTGACACCGTGCAGCACCGCATATTGGCCAATGTCGGTTTTCATATCGCGAACAGACAGCAAGGTCATGCAGTCTCCTCCGTCGCGGTGCCGAGATAGACGTCACGCACAATCTGGCTGCGCATGACCTCTTCGGGGGCGCCATCGGCCAGAAGCTCTCCGTTGTGCAGCACAATGATGCGGTCAGCCAGGGCGCGGACCACATCCATCTTGTGTTCCACCAGAAGCACCGTCTTGGAGGGATCGGATTTGATCGCAGCGATCAGATCCAGAACATCCGGCGCATGATCCAGAGACATGCCTGCGGTCGGTTCGTCGAACATATAGATGTCGGGCTCCATGGCCATCAGCAAGGCCACCTCCAGTTTGCGCTGGTCGCCATGCGGCAACGCCGCAGCGGGCATGTGAGCCTTGGCGCCAAGCTGCGCGGCATGCAGAAATTTTTCGGCCCTGTCAGTGAGATCGGTCAGCGCCACAGCCGGTCGGAACAGGCCCCATCCGGCGCCGGCGCGGGCCTGCACCGCGAGTCGGATGTTTTCCAGCACAGATAACTGCGGGAACAGATTGGTCAGTTGAAAGGCCCGTCCGAGCCCAAGCCGCGCCCGCGCAGAAGGAGACAGGCGGGTGATGTCGGTATCGCCCTTGTGGACCGTACCGGCGCTGGCGGTCAGCTGTCCGGAAATCAGGTTGAAAAAGGTGGTCTTGCCCGCCCCGTTGGGGCCGACAATCACCGTCGTTTCGCCCGGATGAAACGCGCAGGACACTTGGTTGACTGCGACATGTCCGCCGAAACGGATGGTCAGCCCGTCGGTGCTGAGAGAAGGTTGAGGCATGGCGCTAGCTTGCAATCCAGAGAGCCGACCCGGCCCGCCGCCTAACGGCGCAGGCCGGATCGCGCGATCAATTGTTGTGGCGACCGATGGGAATGTCCATCTCGTCGGGTTGGATGATCCGCACCAGGTCAGGGATCGCCCAATCGACGTTGTCATCCACGCGGATCTTGAAATGCACCATGGATTGAAGCGCCTGATGGTCTTCGGGGCGGAATGTCATCATGCCCTTGGGGGTTTCCCATGACATGCCTTCCATCGCCTTGATCAGGTCGTCGGTTTCATAGCTTTCGGCCGTGTCCAACGCCTTGACCACAGCCAGAGCGGCGGCCATGCCCCCGGCGGTGAAAAAGTCCGGCGGGGTGCCGAAACGCTTCTGATGCTCCTCGACCAGCCACTTGTTGATCGGGTTGTCGTAGGCTTCGTAATAGTAATAGACCGCGCCTTCCATGCCGGGAAAGCGTTTGTAGGTCGGCAACACCGGCAGGATATGACCGCCCATGGAAATCTCGATGCCGTAGCGGTCCGGATCCATCGCCTTGATCTTGCCGGGCGCGTCACCGCCACCCGCGATATAGACAAGAATGACCTTGCGGCCTTCGTGGTCTTTCAACGCATTGAACATCCGCTCGGTGGCGGCGGTGAAATCGGCGGTGCCCTGGGGCACGTATTCCTCGGTCACCACCGTCGCGCCGCTGCCTGCCAGCGCGGCCTTGAACGCTGTGATCCCGTCACGGCCAAAGGCGTAATCCTCGGCGATCGTGGCGACAAACAGGTTCTCGTCGGGCCGCAACGCAAGCGCCTGCGCCTGCATGTCCATGGACGAGTTGCGAGAGGTCTTGAAGATATAGCGGTTGCTGTCCGGCCCGGTCAGGCTGTCGGCCACAGCGGGTTCGACAATCAGGATCTTCTCGTATTCCTCGGCAATCGGCAGCATCCCCTTGGTGACCCCCGACGAGGTGGCGCCGACGGCCAGCAACACCTCGTCATCGCCATAGGCTTCGGCCAGCACGGCGCGGGCGACATCAGGCTTGAACTGGGTGTCCTTGATGATGACTTCGATGGGGCGACCCTTGACCTCATTTGTCCCCTTCGTGGCGTATTCGAGGCCCAGTTCGAACCCGGTCTGTGCCTGTTTCGAGAAGGCCTCGAAGCTTGAGCCGGACAGGCCGTGAACAAGTGCGATTTTTATCGGATCCTGCGCTGATGCCGCCCCTGCAAAGGTGGCGGAAACAGCAATGGCAGCGGCGAACCGCGTCAGTCGTTTCATGGTTTCCTCCCATACCGACGGGGGTGACCGTTGCGCGCACCTGACCCGTCGTCTACATAGGTTTGTATCATCCGGGACTGGATGGCTTGGGGCAAGATCGTGGAAATACGTATCGACGATTGCTATGAAACCGGCAGATTTGCGGAGTTGGCCTTCAACTTTGCCCCCGTTGGCCTGGTGGTCACGGAGAGCCGGGTGATCCGCGATTGCAACATCGCATTTGCGGATATGTTCGGCTTCAGACCGGATGAGTTGCGCGGGCAGATCTTTGCGATCCTGTACCCCTCCGACGAAGAGTTCGTGAACATCCGCGACCGGGGTATCAAACAGTTGCGGGAAACCAACCGCTATTGGGACGAGCGGATCATGGCACGCAAGGACGGCACTTTGTTCTGGTGCCGCGTTCGCGGCCATTCGTTCACGCCAAACCAGCCGCTGGCGCGCGCGGTATGGAGCTTTGCCGATCTGAGCGCGGAACGCCCCTATTTTCCGCTGACCCGCCGGGAACGTGAAATTCTAAGCTACGTGTCGGACGGGCTGACCAGCAAGGAAATCGCGCTGCAACTCGATATTTCCTACCGCACGGTTGAAGTCTATCGCGCCAAGCTCTTGCGCAAGTTCGGGGTCAACAACACCAGTGGCCTGTTCCAGTCTCTGGGCGGGATCGATGGCGATCATGTCGTATCCTCCTCTGGCAAATCCTAGGCTCCAAACGCAGCGTGTCACACCCTGAGCAAGACGGGTGCCGCGCGGGTGAGACGGAATACAGCGGATCGGACGGCGCTTCTGGGTCATCGGCAAAAGCCATGCACCTGCCCTGCCCGGCTCAAGCGCGTTTCTTCTGACGAGGCCGCGACGACGCGCTATCCTCAATGAAGGGGGCCGGAACGACGGTGATGAAGGGGGCGGTCAGCCGGTGGAGTCGGTCCGCCCATGCGCCGCGCCTCTCATGCCGGTGTCACCAGATGACCCTTCGGGATGTATGCCGCACGGTTTCAAAACGATTGACGGCACCAGAAACGACGTCAGCGGGTGATGCGCATCACCCGGAGTCACGCATAGCGCCGCATCGCTGCGGGGCGGCTCTGCGCACTTTTGCGGTTTTTCCAAGCCATGGGCTGGTAGGCCCTTTTGAAATGCTCGGCAATTTCGCTTCTGGCTGAACAGACGCTTAGGCAGTCCCGTGCTGGCGGACCATTCAGGGCCGCTTTGTGCGCGGTTGCCATCCCAAACAAAATTTGCAGCGCCTTGCGGTCTGTGTCCTCCAGCCCGTTCATGACCACCGGCCCGAGCAGGAGCGATTCCGACAAGCAGCCATTTGCGGTCACGATCTCATGTCGGTCACAGGCGAAATGTATCCAGGTGATCCGGGTCTTGCCCTGCATGTGCCGGATGCGGGGCAGCGACGTCAGTGACTTTGCGGGGGCCAACGCTTCGCTGGCGAAAATTTCCTGCAATTGTCCGCCGCCGCCCACCAGGAGACGATGTTGTGGCGACACGATCAGGTCATCTGTGGGGAGATTGTGGCCCAGGGCACCGGCCTTGATCAGCACCGGCTTGGACTCGTCGTCGACCGCATCCAACGGATGGTCATGGCTGTGGCTCCAGCGGATCGGTTGCGGGCCATGGTCCGCGGTCATCACCAGATCACCAGACCGAAGCGTTTCCACCGGGCGCGGGCCGTCGGGTGTCTCGATCAACGTTCCAAGTGCGTAGCACACGACCAAATCTGAAAAATTGGAATAGTTGACGTTGCCGTTGCTGTTTTGATTGGAGATCGAATAATTGACCCCGGCAATCATGGGCGTGTCCGAGACCAGCGCATAGTCCAGCATATTGATCGGCGTGTAGTCATCATTCGAAGTTGTGTTTTCGAACACGACATACACGGTGAAAGAAGGATCGCCATTGTCAGGCGTCACGTCAAACCTTTGCCGCGAGGCAACCTTCGCGTTGTCGGTAAAGATTGTCGATTGGGGGGCGACAACCTGATTGTTATCGAACGGATCGTTGTCATTGAAAACGGCATCATCGTCGATGACGCGGAAGGTTTCTTCGGCACCGGACGAGAACGAAAACGAATGGGTTCCGGCCGGATCGGTCCACAAATCTTCCATGGTTGCTGAGAGGGTCGTGTTTACCGACAGGACAGCAAATGCCATGGATCAGACCTTTGTAGTGACCGTGTTTGCACGACCGCGCCGCACTTTTCTGGAGCCTTTGCAGATAAAGGTATTTAGCCAGCAGAAATGTGGCGAGAAAGTGGCGGACGGCGCGGCGCAATCCACACCGTTGCATGAAATCAGCAGTTTTGCAGACCTCGTATTTGAGGCGAGCCTGCCGCCTTCCCCGTTGATTTCATGGCAGGCGAATGATCTCGGCGGTGCCGCGTGCGTTGAAGCGGTCATGAGTGCGAGGCGACGCGGAATCGGGTGCACGCGAAACATAGCCCGCGACCAGGTCGGTCACATCATGCTCAAGCTGGCCGAGGTGATCCCGACTTCCGTAGCGAGGCCGGATTGAAAGACCGGCCCCATCCGGCCCAATGCGACTATGACGCAGGCCTGCCGCGGCTGGATGTCGAGCAATGCAAGATTTCGGCGCAGCTCCGTCTCGAAAAGGTCTGCGCTGTGAAGAAGGCCGCGAAAACGGCGCCCATTAGATTGCGTGCTAACTGTTAATGCTCTAATCCCGTTCAGAGAGCGAGGAGTCAACCGAACTCATCCAAAGGATTTGCCATGCGCCCGAACCAGGCCACGCATCCCGTCCTTCCCTTCGTCGCCGCAGCCGTGCTGGCGATTGGCCCAGCCCGCGCCCAACCGACGGAAACGGACCTTGCCCGCATCGCCAGTTTCTTTGCGACTGCGCAGGTGGTTGAGGGGCCCAGCTTGGTCGATTGCACGCTGTCCGGCGACACCAAGACGACCTGCTTTTCCATCACCGTCAGCCATGTGCCACGGACCTACACGCCCGGCCCCTGGTGCCCGACGAACATTGCCGACGGCGCGGACGCGGGTGGCATCTGGTTCCTCGACGGCGAGACTGTCGATGTGGACGGCGCGTTCATCGCCTCGCTGGCCGAGGTCTATGGCGATACAAACTGGCAGCTTTTCGACCCCGACACCGGCGCGGTGCGCTTCACCGGCACGCTCGAATCCTGCGAGGCTGCGGCACGCCCCGATGTCGATCCGGCCTATCAGAACTCCTGCGTCCAATGCCTGCCCGAATACCTGCCCGAGGGCACAGCACTTACTTATGTCATCCCGCTGGTCCCGGTGCCAACGCAGCGCCCGGCCCCCACCAACCGCGGTGGTTCGGGGATCGCGCTGAACGGGGTGCGCCTGGACGGTCCCGCGCCGGTCGATGCGATCCTCGGGGCCTATACCATCGCGCCGTTCGACGATTGCGGCGGCCATGTGAACCCGCATGTCGGCTATCATTATCATGCCGTAACGGATTGCCTGACCGGCGTGCCGACCACCATCGCGGGGGCCACCTCGGATGCTGTGGCGGCGCATGGCGGCCAGATCGGCATCGCGATGGACGGCCATGCGATCTTTGCGCATCTCATGGCCGACGGTCAGGCACCACAGGGGCTGGATGCCTGCCACGGGCACGCGGCCGAGGGACTGCCCTACCACTATCACGCCGGTGCGGCGGGCTCGAACCAGATTCTCGGCTGTCTTGCGGCGGAAACCGGCTGCACGCTCGTAGAAGGTCAGACGGTTTGCGACGCCAGTCGCCCGCCGCCGCGTCCTTAACCCCAGCTTAGCCCTTGTGCATTCTTCTATGCGCGGGCAACGCACAACGAATGAGATGCCCATGACCCTGCGAAGTGCCCCTGTCGGGGCCGCGATCATCCTGGCCACCACCACCGTTGCCGCCTTTGCGCAGGCCCCCTATCCCGTGCCCGACACCAGACAGAGCACCTGTTATGATACCGACGTCGTGATCGATTGCCCCGCGCCGGGCGATGCCTTTTATGGTCAAGACGCGCAACATCAGGGCCCTGTGCCGAGCTACACTGCCAACGGCGACGGAACGGTGCGCGACGATGTGACCGGGTTGATGTGGCTCCAGTCGCCTGACCTCAATGGTGACGGCGATATCAACGTCGCGGACAAGCTCAGCTATGGCCACGCCATGGCAATGGCGGACCAGTTGAGCTTTGCCGGATATGATGACTGGCGGGTGCCGACGATCACGGAGCTTTATTCCCTGATCGACTTCAACGGCATGATGCCGCCGGAAAACAAGGGCACGGACACTGCGGGCCTGGTCCCGTTCATCGACACCACCTATTTCGCCTTCGGTTTCGGCGACACCGATGCCGGCGAACGGGTCATCGACGCACAAATGGTGTCCAGCACGGTGTACGTTTCGGGCACCATGCGCCGCAATGACCCCACGGTGTTTGGCGTGAATTTCGCCGATGGCCGGATCAAAGGCTATGGCATGCACCCGCGCGGTGACGACAAGCTGTTCTATGTGATGCTGGTGCGCGGCGACACGGGCTACAGTGTGCCTGCATTTACCGACAACGGCGACGGCACGGTGACGGACGCCAGCACCGGGTTGATGTGGGAGCAGGCTGACAGCGGTGCGGCGATGTCGTGGCAGGATGCCCTGAGCCGTGCCGAGCGCCTGAATGCCGAAGATCACCTTGGCCATGCCGATTGGCGCCTGCCCAACGTTAAGGAATTGCAGGGCCTCGTCGATTACACGCGCGCGCCCGACACCACCGGGTCGGCTGCGCTGGACCCGGTCTTTGCGATCAGCGCGATCATCAACGAAGCGGGGCAAGTGGACTATCCCTACTTCTGGAGCGCAACCACGCATGCCAATTTCACCCGATTTCCGGGGCGCTATGCGTCCTATGTCAGCTTTGGCCGGGCGATGGGCTACATGAACGGCTGGACAGATGTGCACGGCGCCGGCGCGCAGCGCTCCGACCCCAAGCTCGGAGATCCCGCCGACTATCCCGAGGGTCACGGTCCGCAGGGCGATGCAATCCGTATCCTGAACCACGTCCGCCTTGTGCGGGACGCCGACTGACGGCGGGCTCATGTCAAGCAACATCACCCCCACCCTTCCCTCCGGTTGCGATGGGACGTCCCGGACAGCCGCGCCGGCGTGGCAACTGGTGCGCGCCGTCATGATTGTCGCCACCCTCTGGCTGGTGTCGAACCAGGTGTATTACAGGCTCGTCGATGCGCTGGGGCTGGACAGCGGCTATGACGGCGCGCCGTTCTTGTTTACGGCCTATTACCTTGCCTGGTCAGCCTTTGCTGTCTGGCTGTTCCGCCCGCTGATTGTCCAAAGCCTGGACCGTGACGTCGTTGCGCGCGAGGGACTTTTTCTGCTGCCTGTCCTTCTGGGTTTTGCCCTTTTCGTGATTTACGGATTGTCGGTTTTCCCGAAGGTCTCGACGGTGCGCGCGCCGCCCGACCCACCGGAGTTCATGTTCGCCTCGGCCTGGTACTACCTGCCGAAATCCGCCGAAATCCTGTTCCAGCAAACACTTGTCGCAGGGCTTATTCTGACGGCTGCCCGAGCAGGCTATGCCATCGTCAGCATAGCGCTCGGGATGGCGGCAGCCTTTGGCGGCTTTCATCTGCTTCTGGCGTTCGACGGCTTCACCTCCGTTTACGTCACCCGTTTCACCCTTTCAGCGACCCTGTTCGGGGCTTTGCTGCCCTACTTCTACCTGCGCACCCGCAACGGATTCAGGTGGGCCTATTCGCTGCATCTGGGGTTTTACGCGCTCGACGCGACACTGACGCATTTCATTCTTGCGGCCCCTCCTTGGGCATAGAGCTATCGGGCCGGATTGCAGGAAATTAGGAACAAGGATTACCACCATGAAAACCATCAAGATCACGCTTTGGTCCCTGCTGGCCGGCCTCAGTCTGCTCTGGGTCGCGGCCAGTCTACCGCTGCCTGAAAGCCTGAGCGTCATCGCCGTCCGCAATCTGCTGGTGCAGTATTCCGGCGTGCTGAGCATCGGCGCGATGAGTGTGGCGATGATCCTGGCCGCGCGCGGGCCATGGCTGCAGCGCTGGCTGAACGGTCTCGACAAATCCTACCGCCTGCACAAATGGCTGGGCATTGCCGCGCTGGTCACCTCGACCACCCATTGGGTCGCGGCAAACGGTCCGAAATGGGCCGTGTCATGGGGGCTGATAGAGGCGCCAAACAGGCAACGCCGGACCGGTGAACTGCCCGATCTTGGCGCGGTTCAGACAGTCCTGAACAATCAGCGCGGCACAGCCGAGATGCTGGGCGAATGGGCGTTTTACGGGGCTGTGCTCTTGATCGCTGTCGCTTTGATCAAACGCATACCCTATCGTTTCTTTGCCAAGACCCACAGGCTGATCGCACTCGCCTATTTGGCGTTGACCTTTCACGCGGCGGTCCTGATGGACTTTGACGCATGGACGCAGCCGGTTGGCATTGTCACCGCGCTGTTGATGATTGCTGGTGGTGTTGTGGCGGTGTTGGCCCTGACCCGGCGGATCGGGCGCAGTCGCCAGGTTACCGGCAAGATTACAGCGCTGCTCCATTTTCCGTCGATGAAGATCACCGAATCCGAAATCACCGTGGACAAGGGCTGGTCAGGGCACGAGGCAGGACAATTCGCCTTTGTCACCTTTGATCGCAAGGAGGGCGCGCACCCCTTCACCATCGCATCGGCTTGGGACCCGGCAACGTGTTCCATCGCCTTTATCAGCAAGGGGCTGGGAGACCATACCGAACGTTTGCCGGAAACGCTGGCGGTGGGCGATGATGTCACTGTGGAAGGGCCTTACGGGCGTTTCACATTCGAGGATGGCAAGGATCGTCAGATCTGGATTGGCGCGGGGATCGGGATCACGCCGTTCATCGCGCGGCTAAAACACCTGGCCTCGACAGCCGACGGCAAACAGATCGACCTGATCCATTGCGTGCCCGAGATCGCGCCCGAACCGCAAGCCTTGCTGGAGGCCGACGCCACCGCGGCGGGGGCGCGATTGCATCTGATCCGCGACAAAGAGGACGGGCGGCTGACCGGCGCCCGCCTGCGCGAGATGCTGCCCGACTGGGCCGCGGCCAGCATCTGGTTCTGCGGGCCAGCGGGTTTCGGCGAGTCACTGCGGCGCGACCTTGTGGCAAACGGCCTGCGCCCGGCCGATTTCCACCAGGAACTCTTCAACATGCGCTGAGTGGCGAGATCGTCGATCCTTGCGGGGCATCGTCCGGCAATTCCGTTCTGAAACACATGGATAGAGGGAACCCGCCATGGAAACCTGCCCCCGGATCGCGTGGTCTGGCTGTGCCATACTGCTACCTGCCATGGTGCTTTTTTCGGCACAGCCAAGCGCCGCCCGAGAGGCCGGCTATCCGCTTGTCGATACGATGCAGGACCGGTGTTTCGATCTGGTGAGGTCGGCCATCGACTGCCCCGCCGAGGGCGCGCCCCTCTATGGCCAGGACACACAACACCCGCGCCTTGCGGCCTCTTACACCGACAACGGTGGGCAGCGTTACGGACGACAACACCGGCCTGGTCTGGCAACAGACGCCCGAGAATGACCGCCTGCAATACGCCGATGCCATCGCCTAGCCCACATTCACACCAAAGATCATGCCGACCGCTGCGGTCGCGGCCATGGCAAGCGCCCCCCAGAAAGTGACGCGAACGGCTCCCTTGACGACGCCTGCCCCACCGACCGATGCCCCGAGCCCGCCCAGCACTGAAAGCGCGACCAGAGTGGTGATCGCGACGACGAGAGTGATCTGGGCCACAGGAACCAGCGCAGCAATGATGAGCGGTATGACAGCGCCGACGGCAAAGGTCGCGGCCGACACGAGCGCCGCCTGGATCGGATGCGCCGTCACGGTTTCCGAGATGCCAAGCTCGTCACGCGCATGGGCGCCAAGTGCGTCTGTCTCGGTCAGCTGGATCGCGACCTGACGCGCGAGGCCATCGTCAAGCCCGCGCGCAACATAGATGCCTGTCAACTCGTCGAGCTCTGCCGCGGGCATTTCCTTCAACTCCCGGGTCTCGCGCGCGATGTCCGCCTGCTCGGCATCGGTCTGCGAGCTGACGGAAACGTATTCGCCGGCAGCCATCGACATCGCCCCGGCGACAAGCCCGGCAAGACCGGCAATCAGGATCTCGGGACGCCCGGACCCTGCCGCAGCGACCCCGACGACGAGGCTCGCCGTAGAAACCAGACCGTCGTTCGCCCCCAGAACAGCGGCACGTAGCCAGCCGATGCGATGAACCATGTGAACTTCGGGATGGGTGAGTTTGCTCATGGGGTGGCTCCTTGCGCGATGCGGGCCTGCCCGGAGGAGACCGCCTCTGTTTTCATTGCGGGTTCATGGGGCGCGATGCGCAGCGCGTTGAGGATCACGGCGACGCCGATCAACTCCTGTAATAGCACACCCTGGACCGGGGTGAGATGTCCATAGGCCGCCGCGACCATTCCGAGCACCGACAGGCCGATGCCCGCGACGAGGCTTTCGCCGGCGATCCGCCGCGAGGCCGGCGCGATCTCGATCCCTGGGCCCAGGCGATCATGAAACAAAGATGTCATCCGGTGCATGTCCCGGCGTCAATTCACGCGCTCGGAATCTGGACGGATCTCGAACAGCGGTCCCACTCTCGTTTCACGAAGATGATCACCTTCACGATCAATGAAGAGGGCGTTCAAGTTGTTTCTACGCGCCAATACGGCGCCCTCCAGGCTTCCTCTGACCATCAGGGCCGTTGCCCAGGCATCTGCCGCGGCGCAGGTCCGGGCCACGACGGTCACCGAGGCGGGCGACGTGATCAGCGGGGCGCCGCGCCCGGGGTCCATGGTGTGTGACAGGCGGCGGCCCTGCACCTCGACCCAGTGCCGGTAATCCCCCGAAGTCGCCACGGCGGCGTCCTGAAGCGCGAGAATGGAATGGGGCCTGCGGCGGTCGGGGTCCGGCGCTTCCACCGCGACGGTCCAGGCTTCTCCGTCAGGCCGGAGCCCGAGCGCGCGCATCTCGCCATCGATGCCGACGAGGCCAGCGGTGAGGCCGTGCGCGCCCAGGGCCTCTGCCAGCCGGTCGACCCCGTAGCCCTTGGCAATTCCGTTCAGGTCCAGTGCAATCGGCGCGGATTTGCAGACCGTCCTCTCCCCGATCTCCAGCGCCTTGTGCGCCGGGCAGCGGGGCGCGGCCATTGCCGCGCGGATGCCCTTCGTTTCTGCTGACTCAGTCCCGAAGCCCCAGGCTGTCACCGCATCGCCCATGCCGACATCGAAGGCCCCGTCCGAGGCGCGTCCGATCTCAAGACCGAGGCGAAGAACCTCTCTCATCCGATCCGGGACCATGACCCGGGCACCGACAGGCGCTGCGTTCAGGCGCATCAGATCGCTGTCGGGCTTCCAGGTGGACATCTGCGCGTCGACCTCGTCGACAGCGGCCTGCAACGCGGCGCGGACCGGCACCGGATCGAAGCCGATCGGCGCGAACAGGAGCGCCGACCAGCGCGTGCCCATGGTCGGGCCATTCAGAGCGTGGCGCACCATTTCAGTAGACATCTTCGACATATCGCCCCTCCGTCTTCAGAACCGCAGGCGTGAGCCCGGCAGGCGCGAGGATCTCGGCCAGCGCGTCGGTCACGCCCGCCGCCATGTCGCGCCCGCCACAGACCATCACGCGCGCCCCGTTGCGAATAAGATCCGCGACCTGAGTGGCCTCGCCCCGCAGCGCGTCCTGGACGTAGCGTGGTCGTGCCCCGCGTGAGACTGCCGTCACCAGGCCGGTCAGACGGCCTTCTTCCTGCCAGGCGGTGATCTCCTCGTTGTAGAAAAAGTCACTGTCGGGATGACGCATGCCAAAGAACAGGTGGATGGCGCGCCCCCGCGCATTGCCGCGCACAAAGCCCGCGAGAGGTCCGATCCCGGTACCGGCGCCGATCAGGATCAGCGGTGCACGACCCCGGCCCGGATGGAAGCCGGGATTGCGGCGGAGGAAGGCTGTCACGGTCTGCCCGGGTTCCAAGGCGGTGAGCTGCGAAGAGGCAAGGCCTCCGGGGTGTTTCTTGACGACGATCTCGATGAACCCGTCGCGGCGTGCGGAGGCGAGTGAGTAGAGCCGCGAGACGGCGCTTCCTTCCGGCAGGATGCCGATCAGGTCGCCGGCCGTGAATCGGGCGAACCCGGAACCGGTCAGCCGCTGCCAGAGTGAGACCTGCGGCAGGGCAAAGCGCAGGATCGCGGTCGGGGCCTGAACCTCGGCGCCGTAGTCCCGCCGCGAAACGAGGGTCAGCGTCTTGGTTTTGGGCAGCACGGGCTGGTGCGACAATTCCAGGGGGATCCCGAGCGCCTCGCCGAGTGCGCGACCCCAGCGGGCGAAGTCCTGCGGCGACTGGCGGTTGATGGTGTCGAGCGGCAGGAGTTCGGGCCAGCCCTTCGCCTGTGCCGTGGCCGCAACGGCTTTGGCGAAGGCGCAGTAGGCCGGGAAGCTCCGGTCGCCAAAACCGAGCACCGCCAGAGGAATGTCCGGCGCGTGTTCCGACGCGTTCAGCCGGTCGAGGAAGCCCTTGGCCGAGGCGGGGGCCGCCCCGTCGCCATAGGTCGCGGTGAGCAGGATGATCCGCTCGGCCCTGGTGTAGCGGTCCGGGGCGAAGCCCGACATCGGGCCGACATGAACGCTCTGCCCGGCTTGCGACAGTGCGGCGTGCAGCGTTGCGGCGAAGCCCCAGGTGCTGCCGCCCTCACTGCCGACAAGCAGGATCGTTTCGGCGCGCCCGGCGGGTTGATTGCCCCGGATGCGCGGCCGCCTGCGCCGCCCGGCAAGCCAGACCAGCACGCCGGTTGCGCCCATTGCCGGCACGCCGAGGGCCATGAGCCCGAGCACGAGGCCGAGCGTCGCCGCACCCTGTCCGGTGTGCAGCATGTAGATGGTTTCCGAGACGCGCTCCCACCCGGTCAGATCGCCCCAGGCCAGCAACGCGCCGCTGCCCTGGTCGATATACCCGGTCCCACGGTCCGTCTTCAGCGCGAAGACGTCCGTCGCATCGCCCGGATAGGGAAAGCTCAGCTCACGCAGCTCGGCGACAGGCGTCTGTCGCAAAATGGCCATCTGGTCGAGGGCAAACCCCGTTTCACCGCTCACCTCGGTCGGGAAGGCTGGCGCTGCGCCGCCATCAGGGAGAAGATCGAAGGTCGAGGCCGTCATCCACAAAGCCGTAGTGGACGACAGAACCAGGCCGATCACCGCAACCCGTGCAATCTCGACGTGCAACCGACCGGCAAGCGGCCCCCGCAGAGGCGCGAACCAGTGTCGCCAGCCGCCGGTCCGCCGCGCGACCAGCGCCGCCCCGGACAGCGAGAGGACCAGCATCGCCAAAGCCCCCGCCGCCATGGCGATGCGCCCCCCATCCCCGAGGAACAGCGAGCGATGCAGGTTGGTGAGCCAGCGCAGGGTCTGGTTCGGGTCGGCCGAGGCCACGCCTTCACCCGTAGCCGGATCGATCACTGCGGCGCCGGGCGTCCCCTGATCGAACCAGTAGGCTGTAATCCGGCCCGAAGGCGACCGGCGGATCTGCTCGACGCCCGGATAGGCCACCAAAATGCGCTCCGCCAGGGTGGCGACCGTCAGTCCAGCCTCGGATTGCGGCGCGGAGAGCCGCTCGGCCGCAGGAAAGACCGACAGCGCCGCGCCGCTCAAGCCGAGGATGGTGACGAGAGCCAGAGCCAGAAGACCTGGCCAGCGATGGAGTGCCCGGATCATGGCCTGCCCCTTCACATGTCGTAGGCGAAACTTGCGATGTAGCGGCGGCCGCGCACGGGGGTGCCAGCGCCGTCGGTCGTGAGCGGCACCGCCACCTCGTTCGGGCTGTCACGCATGTCCTCGACGGCGGCGTCGACGTGAAGCGTGTAGCCCGCATCAAACAGCGCATCGGCAAGCTCGAGAGTGATCTCCAGCGTGCGGCCCGCGCCGACGCTGGCACCGGTGATGCCGTTCACCTGCGCGGTGTCCCCGCCGGTCGCGCGGGACCAGTCGCCCAGATGCTTGTAGTATTTGGATTTTCCGCCAGCCATCCAGAGGCTGCCGACGTAGGCGTCCGAGGCGTCGGTGACGTAGAACGCGAGATAGGCGCCATCGCCGCCATAGGCGTTGAGTGTCGTGGTCAGGGTGACCGGCCGCGCCATAGCGATGCCGGGAACCGTCAGCGCCGTGGTTAGCGCAAGAGTTGCGAGAAGCGATTTCATTGAGAGGGTCCTTCCGAAAGTCGTAACAAGAGGAATAACGTGCGGCGCGGTGGAGTCCGCCGCACCGCCGCATGATTCAGTTCACCTGAACCTTTGGAGCGGCGCCATTTTCGAAGAGGCCGTTCTGCGGCGGTGCGACAGTGCCTGCGGGCGCGGGGTTCTTGCCGCCGCGGTCATCATCATCATCGTCATCGTCGTCATCATCATCGTCGTCATCGTCTCCGAAGCGAAGCCACCAGCTTTTGCGATGACCTCGGTTGTCGTCATCGTCGCTCGCAAGGATGAGCGGCAGCGATTTCGCGCTCTCTTCAAAGACTGCGGCGAAAGGCCGAAGATGCGCGTCGTCCGGGGATTGAATCGCGCTCCATGCCGGGACACCGATTGCGGCGGTCAGCGCCGTGGTGGCAGCGAGAATCGTCAGGGTATGCTTCATAACAGGGTCTCCTTGGTGTGCTGAATTCAATATGGAGAGCGGACCTGAGGGCTTCCTGACAGCGGAGCGATTCCTGCTTCAGCTTGCCGTCAGGAAGGAAAAGGCCCCGCCGGGAATTGCGGGGCCGGGTTGCGCCGACGCGGTGATTGGCCGTGCGGGGCGACGGTCAGGCGATGTCGTCCGGTAGCGGCTGCCGACAAGACTCCGGACGAGCCGGAATGCGACAAGGCCTCCAGTGGAATATCCGAACCAGCGGTTCCCAGTCCCGGACCGTGCCAACCCTCGCTGTGGCCGTTTGGGCGCGCCTTGCCCCGCGCGTTTCAGTCGTTGTTGCTTTCCTGGCGATCCCGGCCCCGATCCTGCGCGCGCCGATCCTCTTCATCCTCGTCCTCGTATTCGAACTCGATCACTTCAAGCGTCGCCGGATGGATTGTTACCTCGATCGGGCGCCCTTCGGCATCGTGGCCGTCGATTTCATAGCAACCGTCGTCGATCTTGATGCGGCGCACCGTCCAGCCGTTCTCTTCGGCCAGGCTGGCCACGGCATCGCGTGGTTGCCAATCGGCCATTGGCACGAAGCAATCATCATCCGCCGACGCCATCCCGGCGGGAAAGGCTGAGAGAAAACCAAGAATTGTCAATGTCTTCTTCATGGGTCAAACTCCTCTATGCGGCCCATCTTGATGTAATTTATGCACGCCAAAGCTGACAGTAACCTGAAGTGGGGTGCGCGATCCGCTTCAGCTTGGTGTCAGCCAGACGGATCATGAAGGGCCATCGGGAAAGGACGGGGGCGACCATGCGCATTCTGCTGATCGAGGACGATACGACTCTCGGCGCCGCCGTGCGTGACCAGATCGCTGCCGATGGCCAATCCGTCGACTGGGTCACACGACTCGACGCCGCGGGCGACGCTCTGCACGCGGCCGCTTACGACCTGATCCTGCTCGACCTCATGCTGCCGGACGGCCGCGGCATCGGGTTCCTGAAGACCCTGCGCGCACGGGGCGACGTGACGCCAGTCATCATCCTGACCGCGCTGGATCAGGTCTCGGACCGGATCGAAGGGCTCAATGCGGGGGCCGACGACTATCTCGTGAAGCCCTTCGACCTGGCCGAGCTTTCCGCCCGGATCGGATCGGTCGCCCGGCGTTACAGCGGCAATCCGAACCCCATCGTCACCCATGGCCCGCTCGAGATTGACCTCGCCGCACGCAGCATTCACCGCGACGGCAAGCCGGTGGCGCTGACAGCGCGCGAATGGGCCTTGTTCGACGCGTTTCTCGCTCACCCCGGTCAGTTGCTGTCCAAGGCGCAGCTGGAGGACAAGTTATATGCGTTCGGGGCCGAAATCGAGAGCAACACCATCGAAGTTCACGTCAGCCGCCTGCGCAAGAAGCTCGGGAGCGCGATCATCGAGACCCAGCGCGGCATGGGCTACAGGCTGGGCCGGCCATGAGGCTGCCGCGCAGCCTGCTGGCGCGGCTCGGTCTGTCGCTGGGCCTCGTTCTGACGATCCTGTGGCTGCTGGCCGCCACGGTCACGGCGGTGATCGTGCGAGGCGAACTGGACGAGGTCTTTGACAGCGCCCTGCGCGAGACCGCCGAACGCATCCTGCCGCTGGCCGTGACCGACATCGTCGGGCGCGAGGATCAGGGCGTGACGCAACGGCTCGCGCCTATTCGCGAGCACGACGAATTCTTCACCTACCTTGTGCGCGATGCCGAGGGGCTGATCCTGCTGCGGTCCCACGCGGCAGATCCCGCAGTGTTCCCGCCCTACGATGGACCGGGGTTCCGCCAGACCTCAACACACCGGCTCTACAGCGACGCGGTGCTCCAGGGGACGATCCGCATCACGGTCGCCGAACCGCTTGCGCATCGCGGGGCCGTCGCGCGGGAAATCCAGATGGGCCTCGGTCTGCCACTCCTGATCGTGCTGCCACTCGCGCTGGCGTCGATCATCCTGGCCGTTCGCTTCAACCTCGCCCCCCTGCGCCGGTTCCGCATGCGCCTCGAGGCGCGCGGCGCCCGCGACCTCTCGGAGGTTCCCGCCGACGATCTGCCGACAGAGATCGGACCACTGGCCGCGACCCTGAACAGCCTTCTGGCCAGGTTGCGCGAAGCGTTCGAGGCGGAACGCAGCTTTACCGCCAATGCAGCGCATGAGTTACGAACCCCGCTGGCAGGCGCCATCGCCCAGGCACAGCGGCTTCGGTCAGAGACACGTGACCCCGCCACTGACGCGCGCGCCGCAGAGATCGAGGCGACGCTCAAACGCCTGACCCGCCTCTCGGAACGGCTCATGCAGCTCGCGCGGGCGGAAGGCGGGCGACTGCGGACAGATCAAAGTGCGGATCTGAGGGCCGTCGCGCGTGTCGTTGTGGATGATATCGGGCGCACTGACGCTCTGGGTCGGATTGCGCTGAAGCTGCCGGACACGGCCGTCATGTCGGACATCGACCCCGACGCCTTCGCCATCCTCTGCCGGAACCTCGTGGAGAACGCCCTGCGCCACGGGGACGAAAGTGCCCCCGTCGATGTGATCGTGACAGGAGACGGCCAATTGATCGTGGCGAACGATGGTCCCGTCGTGCCGCGCGAAACCCTCGACCGCCTGACTGCGCGTTTCGAGCGGGCGAACTCCGGCACGGATGGCAGCGGGCTCGGCCTCGCCATCGTCGCCGCCATCGCGGACCGGATCGGAAGCCAACTCATTCTGGAATCGCCGCGTCCGGGATCGACTTCCGGTTTCCAGGCTTCCCTCAGGTTGCCGGTGAGTGTTCTCGACACCGTCGCGCGAGACGCGACGCGGAGGACGTGACAAGTGGAGGGCCATCAGCCGCTTCGCGCCTGCTCCCGCCGCATGGCGTAATCGCTCAACATCTCGCCAATAACCGGGCCATCGGCACCTGCAGGATGACGGCCATGTTCATCGCCTCCATCGTCTTGCCCTGGTTCGATGCGCCGTCTCCCGAGAACGCCACCGCCACACGGTCCGTCCCGGTCAGCTGTTGCGTCAGTGCGGCCCCAACTGCCAAGGGCGGGCTGCCGCCGACAATCGCGTTGGCCCCCAGCATGCCCTTGTCCATGTCCGCGATATGCATCGACCCGCCCTTGGCGATGCAGTGGCCGAGGCCACGGTGGGTCGATCCGATCCAGCCGTCATCGCTGAGATCAAAGCAGATGCCGCCACCGCCTCGGGCATCGGTGGATTGAAGTCAGCCTGATCGGGCGCGCCCGACAAGAAATCGTTCTCCAGCGTCAGCTTCGCATGCGGGGTCTTCACATCGCTCACCGGCTCCGGCTCGGCCTTCGGGCCACCACCGAACACCCCGGTTCAATCCCTTGTGACATCCCGAGCGGCGCGGTCAGAATGCGGTGTCTGTCCCGTCCAGCCGGTCAATCACCAATCCCGGACGCAGAGATCGCCGCCCATGGGACCCAGGTGCAATCGGGCCTTCAGGCGCCAGAGAACATTTGCTGGCGCAAGTAAACTCTGCCTTCATTGCCCTCTCACACAGCCCCCGCCCCCTTGCTCCGCCGCGGCGCGGCTTTCTGCCCCATACATGCCGGATCAGCGATCCAAGGTTGATCCCAGCCGGAAATACCGTGAAGAGTTTCCCTGAGCGCCCAATGACCGGGCGACAGGTTAGAACGGGAGGAGCGAGAATGTCGAAGTCTCTGTCTGGAATGAACGTGGCGGAATATCTGGGTGAAGCGGGCAAGCAGGCATGGGTCATCGATGACCTGGCGCCGGGCACCAAGACGCGGCCAGTGAAAAGGGTCGGCATCATCGGCGCCGGCACCATGGGTGGTGGCATCGCGATGAACTTCGCCACCGCCGAAATCCCGGTGACCATGGTGGAAACCAGGCAAGAGGCGCTGGATCGCGGCATGAAGGTGATGCGCGGCAATTATCAGCGCAGCGCCGACAAGGGCCGCTTTCCGCAGGCAGAGGTCGATGCACGGATGGGCCGGATCACCGGCAGCCTCGACATGAATGACCTCGCCGATTGCGACCTGATCATCGAAGCGGTGTTCGAGGATATGGATGTGAAGAAAGGGGTCTTCACCAAGCTCGACGCGATCTGCAAGCCGGGCGCGATCCTCGGCACCAATTCCTCGGGCCTTGATATCGACGCGATTGCGGCAATGACCAAACGCCCGCAAGATGTGATCGGCCTGCATTTCTTCTCACCCGCCAATGTGATGAAGCTGCTGGAAATCGTGCGCGCCGATCACACCGCCGACGATGTTGTCGCCACCTCGATGGAGGTCGCCAGGAAGATCAACAAGGTCGCGGTGATGGCCGGGGTCTGCCCGGGCTTTGTCGGCAACCGCATCCTGCGGGCCCGGCAGATGCAGGCGAACAAGCTGCTCTACAAGGGCGTGATGCCCTGGGACATCGACGCCGCGATCAACGTCTTCGGTTTCAAGATGGGGCCCTACCAGATGTCCGACCTCGCGGGGCTCGACATCGGCTGGTCCAAGGGCGCGACCACCGCCAATCCGATCCGCGACGCGCTTTGCGAACTCGACCGGCGCGGTCAAAAGACCGGCGCGGGCTATTACGATTATGACGAAGCCCGCAATCGCACCCCCTCCAAGGTCACCGAACAGGTGATCCGCGAGGTCACCGGCGCCGACCCCTCGACCATGACCCAGGCTGAAATCACCGAAACCCTGATCTATCCGATGATCAATGAAGCGGTGAAGATCCTTGAGGACAACAAGGCGCAGCGCGCCTCGGATATCGACGTGATCTGGATCAACGGCTACGGCTGGCCCCAGGACAAGGGCGGCCCGATGTTCTATGGCGACACGGTCGGTGCCAAGGCCGTGCTGGCGCGGATGGAAATCGTCGGTGCCGAGGATCCCGATTTCGCCCCGGCCGAAACCCTGAAGAAACTGGCGGCCGAGGGCGGGTCCTTCCTCGACCTCGATCTCGGCGGGCTGAAAACCGCCGGCACCGAGGCCCGCAAGGCAGGCTGAGGCCAAAACAGAGGGCGCGCAGCGGACAGGCCGGTGCGCGCCACGCCTCCGGCGGGACTGTTTGGAACAAGATGAAGATCGCAGCCTTTTCGCTTCATCTTGCCCAAAATATTCCAGGGGTCCGGGGGCAGCGCCCCCGGCGGGGCGTCACAAACGCAAACAGGTGGCAAAATGAGTAATCCAGACAGAATTCCAGTAATTGTAGCAATCGGTCAGATCAACGACCGGCCCGATGATCCTGCCGAAGCGCTCGACAGCCTCGGGCTGATGGCGGCGGCGCTGCGCCTTGCCGATGACGACGGCGGTGGTGGCTGGCTGACCGATCTGGATGCGCTCTCCACCGTCGATCAGATCTCCTGCCCCGAGCTGACCGATATCGCCGCCGCTCTCGCCGCCCGGCTGGGCGCCACGCCACGGATCGTTGAGACCACCGAGATGCCGCATGGCGACAGCCCGATCCGGCTGTTGAACCTGGCCGCCAACCGGATTGGTCGGGGCGAAATTCGCAGCATGGCGGTGGTCGGGGCCGAGGTCCTGCGCAGCGTAGCCAAACGCGCCGCCGCCAGCGGCACCAGGCCCGGAGACCTGCTGCGCGCCAATCCCAAGCGCCGGGTGCATCCTTACCGGCGCGCCTTTGGCCTGCTCGCGCCGACGGATATGTATCCGCTTTACGAGAACGCCAGCCGCCATGCCTGGGGTCAGAGCCTGGCCGAGGGTCAGGCAGAAACCGGAGCGATCTGGGCACAGATGGCGGCGGTCGCCGCCGCCAACCCGAATGCCTGGCTGCGCAACGGCGCCAGCGCCACGGATATCGTGACGCCGAGCGCCAGCAACCGGCCGATCGCGCATCCCTATACCAAGCTGATGGTCGCCAATGCCTCGGTCAACCAGGGCGCGGGATTCATCGTCGCCTCACTGGCCGAGGCCCGCCGCCGCGGTCTGCCCGAAGACCGGCTGATCCATATTGGCCATGGCGCCGGGGCGAATGAGCCTTACGAATTGCTGGAGCGTGCCGATTTCACCGGGTCGGTGTCGATGCAGACCGTGCTCACCCGCACCCTCTCCGCCAACCGGATCAGTGCCGCCGAGCTTGCCCATATCGAGCTGTATTCCTGCTTTCCGATTGTCCCGAAACTCGCCCGCCGCAGTCTCGACTGGCCGCTGGAGCGGCCGGTGACGGTGTTCGGCGGGCTGACCTTTGGCGGTGCCCCGGTCGCCAATTACATGAGCCACGCAGTCGCCAGCATGGTCGAGCTGTTGCGCGGCACCAGTGACTCCGGCTTGCTCTATGCCAATGGCGGCATCGTCACCACCAACCATGCAATCGTGCTTTCCGGCGCACCGCTGGCGGCGCGGTTCCCGCAAGAGGACCAGGCGCAGGCGCTGGCCGATGCGGCGCGTGGCCCGGTGCCGGCGCTCGCGGAGGATCACGTTGGCCCGGTGACGGTGGAAAGCTGGACGGTGTTCTATGACCGTGACGCCCAGCCGAGCCGGGGCATTGTCGTCGCCCGCACCGCCGAGGGCAGCCGGACCCTGGCCGAAGTGCCCGCCAGCGATACCAGCCTGATCGCGGCACTCACCGATGGCAGCATCGACCCGGTGGGACAATCTGGGCGAATCGCGATCGACAACGGGCGGCGGCGCTTCGCGTTCTGAAATCCGGTCGGCTGAATTGCGGCCAGCGCAATTGCAGCGACCGAATACACCGCCGACCTAGAACCCGGCTGTGGCCTCGGCGGCCTGAATCGCGGCGATCTGTGCCGACAGCCCCGGCGCCCGCGCCGGAAACACCCCGTCCAGCGCCGCGGTGCCAATGGTGAAGCCCCAGGCCCCGGCCGCGCGCAGGGCCGCGATCCGCGCCGGGCTGTCGACTGATCCGGCAACGATCACCGGCTTGTCGGTGACCCCGACAACCCCTGCGATCAGCGCCTCGACATCACCACGAAACCGCCAGGCCAGCAGGTCGAGCCCATGCACCCCCTCCAGCGCCGCCAGCTTGGCGGCTGAGGCGACAATCGCCCCGGCGGGCCCGTGCAACACGCTCGGGATACCTTCGATCCGCCCCGGAAACGGCATGTAGCGCAGGCCGGATCCGGCCACCAGCGGCGCCACCAGATCGGCATTGGTGCCCCCCAGCAAGACATCGACCCCGATCCGCAGCGCGGCCCGGGCCGAGACGAGTTCGCTGGCCTGATCCTCTGACACCACCTCGAGGTAACAGGTCGCCCCGGCAGCGTTGATCCGGTCACGCAACCCGCGCAGCCGGTCCTCGGGCAGGCCGACATCCTTGAACCCGATATGGCGCACCCCGCTGGCGATCACTGTCTCCAGATGCACCTCGGCGTCGGCCACGGTCCGGTCATTGCGGGTGAGCATGAAGATAAAGGCCATCAGCCCGCCTTGTCCCGCGCCGCCACCAATTGCCGTGCGGCCTGCAGCGCGGCGATCATGCTCTCGGCCGAGGCGATGCCCTGCCCGGCAAGGTCAAAGGCGGTGCCATGATCCGGCGAGGTGCGCACAAAAGGCAGCCCGAGAGTGACATTCACCCCCTGCTCCAACCCCATGTATTTCACCGGGATCAGCCCCTGGTCGTGATATTGGGCCACCACCACGTCGAACTGGCCCTGGCGCGCCTGCATGAACACCGTATCGCCCGGCCAGGGGCCGCTGGCGTCGATGCCTTCGGCCTGCGCCGCCTTGATCGCCGGGGTGATGATGTCGATCTCTTCGCGCCCGAACAGCCCGCCCTCTCCGGCATGTGGATTCAACCCGGCGACCGCGACCCGCGGGCGGGCGATGCCAAAGGCACGGGTGCCGGAATCGGCCAGGCGGATGGCGCGCATCTGGGCGTCGAAATCGCCCTGGGCGATGGCGTCGCGCAGGCTGACATGGATGGTGACCAGCACCGTGCGGATGACATCGTTGAGCAGCATCATCGCGACGTTTTCGGCGCCTCCGTGATATGCCAGCATCTCGGTATGGCCGGGGAATTTCACCCCAGCCGCCGCCAGCGCCTCTTTGTGGATCGGGGCGGTGACGATGCCGGAAACCGCGCCCTGCCGTGCCAGGCGGATCGCGGCCAGGATCGCCGCCGCCGCCGCCTGGCCCGCTGCTGCACTGACCTGTCCATAGACGGGCGCCGCGGCCTCGGCTCCGGCCACCAGCAGGCGCAAATGCCGATCCGACAGCGCCGCGTCCTCGGGTGAGGCGACCTGCTGCAATTGCATCCCCGGCGCCACCAGCGCCAGCGCCCGTTCTGCGACCGCAGGCTGACCGATCAGCACTGTATCCGAGGAGCCCAGCATCGCGCGCACCGCCACCTCGGGGCCGATTCCGGCGCCATCGCCAATGGTGATCGCGAGTGGTTTTGTCATGGTCTACCCCGGCGAATGACGCTTTGGCGCAGGGTAAGCCGATCCCGAGCGATGCGAAAGCGCCAGTTCGCCCGATCTGGCACTTCAAACCGGGGCACATATGGCGATTCAGCCGGTCACATATCAAATTGCCGTGGAATTATCGCGATTCAGCGATAAATTCGCCATGCCGCCGGGCTCAATTGTCGGGGCGATGCGAACAGCTGGACCAGCACCAATGGATGACGATCTTTCACACCATCACCGCAGGATGATCGCCGCCCGGCATCAGCGGCTGTTCCAATTGCTGGCCGAGGGCAAGATCCGCGCCAACCGCCTGACCGATCCGCCAGCGCAGCTGACCCGGCCCAGCCCGAGCGTCAGTGAATTCGCCGAATACGCGCGCCGCTCGATCACCTCACCGAAGCGATCGATCTGGCGGTTGAAACCCTAGGGTCTGAAGCCGGTCGCAACCACGAATTTCTCCGAGGAATCTGCGCGTGAGGCCAGTGGTTTCACATTCGCGACCTTGGTAAATTTCTGTTTCAGAAGCTTCTGCAACTCCCCCTCGGCGCCGCCCGCCAGAACTTTGGCGACAAAGGTGCCGCCCTCTTCGAGCACGTCAAAGGCAAAATAGGCCGCCGCTTCGCACAGCGCGATGATCCGCATGTGGTCGGTCTGTTTGTGGCCGCTGGCGCTGGCGGCCATATCGCTCATCACCACATCGGCGCGGCCGCCCAGCCAACCCTTGACCAGAATGTCGGCGTCGTCTGCCATGAAGTCGAGCTGGTGGATCTCGGCCCCCGGCACCGGATCGACCTCTTGCAGATCGACCCCGATGATCCGGCCCACCGCCTTGCCGGATTTTTCGCCAAGCGCATTGATCCGCGGCACCGCCACCTGCAGCCAGCCACCGGGCGCACAGCCGAGGTCGACGATCCGGGCGCCGGGCACCAGAAAGCGGAATTTGTCGTCGAGTTCCATGATCTTGAAGGCGGCGCGTCCGCGATAGCCTTCGTTCTGGGCGCGCTGCACATAGGGATCGTTCAACTGCCGCTGCAACCAGCGGGTCGAGGACGCCTTGCGCCCGCGCGCGGTTTTCACCTTGACGGTCAGATCGCGCTGGCCGCGCCCTGAGGTGTTCTTGCCTGTCGGTTTCTTAACCATATCCGCATCTTTCGCCGGCGCCGGGAGTCCCGAAAGGGTCGATATACGCATTTGCCGGGCAATACAAAAGCCTGACACGCGGCGGCTAGTAGGATTTCACTGTCGCGCCACCGCGCGCCGCCTAGAACGGCCCGTCCTCAAGCACCCCGTCGGCGCTCATCTGCGCATAGAGCAGCCCCTCGCGCAGGCCCCGGTCGGCCACCGAAAGCTGATCGGTCGGCCAGCAGCGCAGCAGCGCCTGCAGAATGGCGCTGCCCGACATGATCAGCGCCTGCCGGTCCTGACCAATGCGCGGATCGCGCCGCCGCCCCTCGGGGCCAAGGGTCAGATAACCGCGGATCACCGTGTCGATCTGATCGCTGGTCATCCGGAGCCCGTCAACCTTGGTGCGATCATAGCGTTTCAGTCCCAGATGACTGGCTGCCACGGTGGTGACGGTGCCGCTGGTGCCGACGATCTGAAAGCCGGCGCGGGTCTGTTCATCCTTGTAGGGGGCGAATTCGGCCAGGTTTTCCTCGAAAAACCAGGACATCAGGGCAAAGCGTGCCGCGTCGTTTTCGACATCGCGAAACTGATCGCGCAGCGTCGCCACCCCCAGCGGAACCGAGATCCAGTCGACCACCTTGGCGGCGGGAAACGGGCTGGCCTGTGGATGAAACCCGGCGTGCAGCCGCATGATCGCCCGGGGGCGTTCCTGTTTCGGCACGCTTGAGAGGTCGATCCAGACCAGTTCGGTCGAGCCACCGCCGATATCGACGACCAGCAATTGTTCGGTGCGGGTCGACACCAGGGGCGCGCAGGACACAACCGCCAGCCGCGCCTCTTCCTCGGGTTCGATGATATCCAGCACCAGCCCGGTTTCGCGTTCGACATCCTTGAGGAAGCCCTTGGCATTGACCGCGCGGCGGCAGGCCTCGGTCGCGACCAGCCGCATCCGGGTGACGCCATGCCGGTCCAGTTTCTGGCGACAGACCCGCACCGCTTGCAGGGCCCGGGTCATTGACGCGCGTCCCAACCGGCCGGATCGTTCCAGCCCGGCCCCCAGTTGCACAGATTTGGAAAAGCTATCCACGACATGAAACTGACTGCCCTTGGGTTGGGCAATCAGCATGCGACAGGCATTGGTGCCCAGATCCAAAGCGGCATAAAGCGCCGAGGGATCGGGCTGTTTCAGTGCGGGGCTATCTACCGGTTTCGGGAACGCGCCCGCACCATTCGGACGCTTGGGCGCCATGATACACGCCCTCCATTTCGAGTTGCTTCAAAGGTAACTGTCACGCTGTCTTTTATCAAGGGGCTCGCAGGCTCGCCGTTCTCTTTCTGGTTGTGTGTCATCGCCTTAAATCAATCGTCGAGCGCGCCGCTGTGTCCCGGCACCGGCCACCACTCAGAGGCGCCAGACACGGTGCAAGACGGGCCCGGGCCGCCGGTTCTGCCTCATAAACATGCTGAACAATCCTCCGATTCGAGGCACTGGCCGCGCCGTCGCAGGCTTTGTATGACCGGTGGGACGACACGCCGGGGACTGATGGTCGCTCTTCACCTGCGCGATGTCGAAAACGATGCAAAGCGATGCGACGCGCTCCGCTATTCAGGGGCAGGACATGTGAGGGTTACAGCCGATGCCAGAGGTTACGATTGTCTATTGGCGGGATATCCCGGCACAGGTGATCGTCGGCAGGGGCCGGCGCAGCGCCAAGGTGCAATTGCCCGAACGATTTGAGCAGGCCATCGACCGGGCTGCGATGAAATCGGGCGCCGCAGGCACCGACGCCTATCTGGCGGAATGGCACAAGAAACCCACAGATCCCGCCGAGGGCACGCCTTCGGATATCGCGCGGATCACGGCCGACCGGCTTGACTCCGTTTATGATCAGGACCGCCTCAAGGCGCTGATCGGCAACGACGGATGGGCCTGATCGCCTGTCGTGTGAGGGAAATATTGATGGCCCTTTTGAACTTTCGCCGCGCGGGTGCACCGCGCCAGACTCCGCATTCCGACACTACCGGCTCAGGCAGTCTCAACGCGATTCTGGCGGGGTATTCGATCGAGGTGATGCCGCGCACCGCCGACAAGATCGAGGATTTCCGCGCCCTGCTGCCGGCTGGCACACGGGTCTATATCGCCCATATCGACGGCACCCCAATCGAGGATATGGTCGCCACCGCCAAACGGATCGCGGCGCAGGGCTTTGCGGTGATGCCGCATTTCGCCGCCCGCTCGATCCCCGACCTTGCGACCCTCACCGATTGGATCGCCCGCTATCAGGGCGAGGCCGGGATCACCCAGGCGCTGCTGCTCGCTGGTGGCATCGCGCAGCCGCGTGGTGAGTTCGACAATTCGATGCAATTGCTGGAAACCGGGCTGTTCGACCGGGCCGGCTTCACCGATCTGCATGTCGCAGGCCACCCCGAAGGCAACCGCGACATTGACCCTGATGGCGGCGAGTCCGGGGTGATGGCGGCGCTGCGCTGGAAACAGGCGTTTTCGGCACGCACCGATGCAAGCATGGCGATTGCCACCCAGTTCGCCTTTGCCGCCGCCCCGGTCATCGCCTGGGCGGAAAAGCTGCAGGCCGCCGGGATCAGCCTGCCGATCCATGTCGGCATCGCCGGTCCGGCCAAGTTGCAGACCCTGATCAAATTCGCCATCGCCTGTGGCGTCGGCCCCTCGCTTAAGGTGTTGCAAAAGCGCGCGATGGACGTCACCAAGCTGGTTCTGCCCTATGAGCCGACCGAAGTGCTGACCGACCTGGCCACCTACCGCGCCAGCCATCCCGACAGCCTGATTGCCGGGACACATATGTTTCCGCTGGGTGGAATCGCCCCCGCCGCACAGTGGCTGACACGGCACAGCGGCGCGACCCGGGGGCCAGCTGCCGCTGTCGCCCGCTGAACAACGGCCCGGACCCCGGGTCGCCCGACCCAAACGACCGGCCCCAGGGGCCCGCAAACAACCAAAGGGAAGACAATGACCCGCACCGTGCTGGAAAGCAAAACCAAGACTGTTGTGATCGGCTTTGACGAACCGTTTTGCGTGATCGGCGAACGGATCAACCCGACCGGGCGCAAGAAACTGGCGGCAGAGCTGGAACAGGGCGATTTTTCCACCGTCGAGCGCGACGCGCTGGAGCAGGTGGCCTGTGGCGCGATGGTGCTGGATGTGAATTCTGGCGCGGTGTTCACCAATCGGATGGCCGCCGACCCGCGCTATGCCGACAACAACTTTGTCGAACCGCCCTTGATGCGCGAATTGATCGCCCGGGTGCAGGCCATTGTCGATGTGCCACTCTGCATCGACAGCTCGGTCCCCGGCGCGCTTGAGGCCGGGCTGGAAGCCGCCGAGGGGCGCCCCTTGCTGAACTCGGTCACCGGCGAAGAGGAACGGCTGGAGCTGGTGCTGCCGCTGGTCAAGAAATACAACGTGCCGGTGGTGGCGATTTCCAACGACGACACCGGGATTTCCGAGGATCCGGATGTGCGTTTCTCCGTCGCCAAGCGGATCGTCGAACGCGCTGCCGATTTCGGCATTCCGGCGCATGACATCGTGGTCGATCCGCTGGTGATGCCGATCGGCGCGATGGCCAGCGCCGGGCAGCAGGTCTTTGCCCTGGTGCGGCGGCTGCGCGACGAGCTCGGGGTGAACACCACCTGCGGTGCCTCCAACGTCTCATTCGGGATGCCGCACCGGCACGGGATCAACGCCGCCTTCCTGCCGATGGCGATTGGCGCCGGGATGACCTCGGCGATCATGAACCCGGTGCGTCAGGTCGAGATGGAGGCGATCAAGGCCGCCAATGTGCTGATGAACCACGACCCGAACGGCAGCGCCTGGATCGCGTTTTCGCGGATCATCGATGCGGTGGCCGAGGGCGCCAGTTTCCCCGACGCCGCCCGCGCCGCCGCCGAGGCTGGTGGCGGTCGCGGTGGTCGTCGCCGTCGGCGCGGCTGACACCGCCAGCGGCGCGAGATCCAACAAGAACGCCGGGCGCAACCGCCCGGCGTTTTGCCTTGTCCTCGCGATCTTGGATCAGACCAGACCGGCGGCTTCGTCGATCCCGAGCATCAGGTTCATGTTCTGCACCGCCGCGCCCGAGGCCCCCTTGCCGAGGTTGTCGAGCACCGCAATCAGCGTCACCGCGCCGCTGGCGGCGTCGCCATGCACGGACAATTCCAGCCGATTGCTGCCGTTCAACCGCTGCGGCATCACCCGTGGCTCATGCACCGAGGCCTCGACCACCGCGACGAATTGCTCGCCCGCATAGGCCGCGCGCAACGCCGCCTCTGCTTCGGCCAGGCCCTTCGGCCCCATCCCCCCGAGATGCACCGCCACCGCCATGCCCTGGGCATAGGCGCCGACCGAGGGCACGAACACCGGCGCGACGTCGAGCAGCCCGTATTTGGTCATCTCCGGCAAATGCTTGTGGGCTTGCGAGGCGCCATAGAGGAACGATCCGGTGACCGTGCCGCTCTCATATTCCGCGATCATCGCCTTACCGCCGCCGCTATAGCCGGAAACGCCCGACACCGCCGGGGCGCTGGCGGGGTCGATCAGCCCGGCTTCGACCAGCGGCCGGATCAGCGCGATGCCACAGGTCGACCAGCAGCCAGGGTTCGACACCCGGCGGGCCTGTTGCAGCGCCGCCCGTTGGCCAGCGGCCATTTCGGCGAAACCAAACACCCAATCGGGATTGACCCGATGCGCGGTCGAGGCGTCGATCAACCGGCCCTCATCCGGCCCCAGCGCCGCCACCAGGTCCTTGGCCGCCGCATCCGGCAGGCACAGGATCGCCACATCGGCTTCGCGCGCCGCATCGGCCCGCGCCGCGACGTCCTTGCGACGGTCCTCGGCCAGGCTGATCAGGGTGATATCGCGGCGGACTTCCAGCCGCTCGCGGATCTGCAGGCCGGTGGTCCCGACCTCACCGTCAATGAATACCTTATGGGCCATGGCTCGTTCTCCCCGGCTGCGCGCCGCCGTTCAACACTGTCGCCGGGCCTACGTCAACGACCGGCTTCATCTTGCCAAAAATATTCCCGCCGGAGGCACCTGCGGGCAACGCAGCGCCCGCCGCCGGGCAAGAACGGCGCGGCTCAGCCCAGCACCGTCAACCGCTTGATCAGGCTCGATGTGTCCCATCGCCCGCCGCCCATCCGCTGCACATCCTTGTAGAATTGATCAACCAGCGCGGTGACCGGCAGGCTGGCGCCGATCTCATCGCCGGCGTCCAGGCAAATGCCCAGATCCTTGCGCATCCAATCCACCGCAAAGCCATGTTCGAAGGCATCCGCCAGCATCGTCTGATAGCGGTTCGACATTTGCCAACTGCCCGCCGCGCCCTGCGAGATCACCTCGACCACGGCAGCACCGTCGAGCCCGGCTTTATCGGCAAAGTGCAACGCCTCAGACAGCGCCTGCACCAGCCCGGCAATGGCGATCTGGTTGCACATCTTGGTCAATTGCCCGGCACCGCTGTCGCCCAGGCGGCGGCAGATCTTGGCATAGGCGGCAATCACCGGCTCCGCGGCGGCGTAATCGGCCGCGCTGCCGCCGCACATCACCGACAACGCGCCGTTTTCCGCGCCCGCCTGCCCGCCCGAGATCGGCGCATCGACAAAGCCAAGCCCTGCCGCCCTGGCCGCCGCGTTCAGCTCGGCGGTGACCTGAGCGGAAACCGTGGTGTGATCGACCAGCACCGCGCCGGGTTTCATACCGGCAAAAGCACCGTCTGCGCCCAGGCAGACGGCGCGCAAATCATCGTCATTGCCGACGCAGGTCATCACGAAATCCGCATCCACCGCCGCGTCTCGCGGCGTTGCCGCCGCCGCGCCCTGGTGCTGGCCCAGCCAATCCTTGGCCTTGGCAGCATTGCGATTGAACACCGTCACCGCATGCCCCGCAGTGGCCAGATGCCCGGCCATGGGAAAGCCCATCACCCCCAACCCGATAAATGCGACCTTGACCATGGCTTTCCCCTTTCCCCGAGATACCATAGGAGTCATGTCGGCCCGGCGGCAGATTGGCAAGGGCCGAGGCTTCAGGCGACGCAGACAGAACCAGCAAGAGGACCGGCCCAGACATGCAAATCGTTTTCCGGTGGTTGCTCAGACTCGCAGCGGCGATGGTGGTGGTCGCGGTGGTCGGGGTTGCGACGGTCTATTATCTCGCCTCGCGTTCGCTGCCCGATTACAACAAGACCCTGCAGGTCAGCGGCCTCACCGGCGAGGTCGAGATCCTGCGCGATCACGCCAATGTGCCGCATATATTTGGCGCCAGCGATGCTGATGTCTTTTTCGGGCTTGGCTATGCCCATGCTCAGGACCGGCTCTGGCAAATGATCACCATGCGCCGCACCGCCCAGGGTCGGCTGTCCGAGGTATTCGGCCTGCGCACCCTGGCGATCGACAAGCTGGTGCGGCGGCTCGACCTCTACGCACTGGCGCGGCGCTCGGTCGATGCGCAGGACCCGGAAACCCTGACCGCACTGCAGGCCTATGCCGATGGCGTCAATGCCCGGCTGGACGAGGTGAATGAGGGCGCCCTGGGCCGGGGCGCGCCCGAGATGTTCCTGTTCAACGCGCCGATCTCGCCCTGGCAACCCGCGGATTCGCTGGCGATGGTCAAGCTGATGTCGCTGCAATTGAGCGGGCAACTGGCGCGTGAAGTGCGCCGCGCCCGGACCTCGCTGGCGCTGCCGGATCCGGATCGGATCATTGATATCCTGCCCGATGCGCCGGGCAAGGGCATTGCCGCCCTGCCTGCCTATGCGGCGCTGTTCCCGGCGCTGGCCGAACGCCAGTTTGCCGCCGCTGCCCCGGCGCCACACATCCCGCTGTCGCCGGTGATGCCGATCGAGCTGGCCGGCGCCTCCAACGCCTTTGCCGCCGGATCGACCCGCTCGGCCACCGGTGGCACCCTGTTGGCCAATGATCCGCATCTCGGGCTCAGCGCCCCGGCGATCTGGTATCTGGCGCGGTTGGAACTGGCCAACGGCGGGGTGATCGGCGGCACCATTCCCGGCATGCCGGTGGTGCTGGTCGGGCGCAGTGCCAAGCTCGGCTGGGGGCTGACCTCGTCCTATCTCGACGATCAGGATGTGGTGATCGAACAGGTCAACCCCGAGGATCCCGAACAGTACCGCACCCCGGATGGCTGGAAGAAATTCGTCACCCGCGATTCCATCGTGACGGTCAAGGACCAGACCTCGGTCACTCTGCGGCTGCTTTGGACCGACAATGGCCCGGTGCTGTCGGGCGCCGATTACCGCCTCGCCGACATCACCCCGCCGGGGCATGTGGCCGCGCTCGCCTGGACCGCGCTCAGCGCGGCTGACACCAGCCTCGCCGCCGGGCTGAAGCTGATGCAGGCGCCGGATCGCAAGGCCGCGATCGCGGCGATGGCTGACTATATCGCCCCGGCGCAGAACCTGGTGCTGGTCGATGCCGAAGGGATCGCGATGAAATCCATCGGCGCGATGCCGCGCCGCAATGTCGACCATGAAACCATGGGCCGGATGCCAGCCCGTGGCTGGCTGGCTCAAAACCGCTGGCGGGGGATGCTGCCCTATCTGTCGAACCCGGAATTTGTCGATCCCAGCGGCGGTTTGCTGGCCAATACCAACAACAAGCTGCTGGACCGGCCCTTTCCCCAGCATGTGTCTTATGATTGGGGCGACAGCCAGCGCATTCACCGCCTGCAACGGCTGCTTGGCACCCGCCAGGTCCACACCCGCGACAGTTTCATCGAAGCGCAGCTGGACACCGTGTCCTATACCGCCCGCTCGCTGCTGCCACTGATCGGCAAGGATCTGTGGTTCACCGGCGAGGCGGCCCCCGAGGGCACGCCGGAGCGGCTGCGCCAGCATGCGCTGAACCTGCTGGCCGACTGGAACGGCGAGATGAATGAACATCTGCCCGAGCCGCTGATCTATGCCGCCTGGCTGCGCGCCCTGCAGGCGCGGCTGATCCAGGACGATCTGGGGCCGTTGGCGGCTGAATACACCCAGGTCGAGCCGCTGTTCATCGAACGGGTCTACCGCGACATTGACGGCGCCTCGATCTGGTGCGACGTGCGCCAGTCGACCCCGATCGAGACCTGCACCGATATCGCCCGGCTGGCGCTGGACGATGCGCTGGTCTGGATCACCAGCACCTGGGGCACGGCGCTGGATTCGCTGCGCTGGGGCGACGCCCATCAGGCGGCCCAGGATCACCAGACCTTGGGCAAGGTGCCGCTCTTGCGCTATTTCGTCAATATCCGGCAATCGACCAGCGGCGGCGACAACACCCTGATGCGCGGCGCCACCCGTGGCGGCTTTGGCGCCGATGCGTTTCTCAATGTGCATGCGGCGGGCTATCGCGGCGTCTATGACTTCGCCGATCCGGATTCCTCGGTCTTTGTGATCTCGACCGGCCAGTCCGGGCATTTCCTGTCGCGCCATTACGACGATCTGGCACAGCTCTGGCGGCGCGGCGAGTATATCCCGATGTCGCTGGATCAGGACCTGGCCCGCGCCGCCGCCGTTGGCGTCACCCGGCTGATTCCGCGCAACTGAGGCTTTTCATTTCCGGCCCCCGCGCTAGGCTTGCCAAAACCGCGCCAGGGAGACACCGCATGGAACCTGTAAGACTTGGCCGCACCGGCCTGATGATTTCGCCCGTGGTCTTTGGCTGCAATGTCTTTGACTGGACCACGGATACCGCCACCTCGCATCATTTGCTGGACCGGATGGTCGAGGCCGGGATCACCACCCTCGACACCGCCGATGTCTATAACCGCTGGGTCGAGGGCCACTCGGGAGGTGAGAGCGAGATCGTGCTGGGCCAATGGTTCGCCGCCAATCCCGGCCAGCGCGACAAGGTGCAGCTGATCACCAAGGTCGGCGGGCCGATGCCCGACGGACAGGGCCTGTCGGCAAAATGGATCGAGACCGAAGTCGAGCATTCATTGAAACGGCTGCAAACCGACCGGATCGACCTCTATTTTTCGCATCGTCCCGACGATGCCACCCCGCATGAGGAAACCCTCAGCGCCTATGACCGCCTGATCGCCGCCGGCAAGCTGCGCTGCATCGGCGCCTCGAATTTTGACGCGGCGCGGATGCAGGCGGCGGAATCGGCCGCCACCAGCCTGGGATTGACGCCCTACGGCGCCCAGCAGCCGGAATACAACCTGTTCACCCGCGATGTCTATGAGGGGCCGCTGGCCGAGTTCTGCATCCGGCATGACATCGGGGTGATCCCGTTCTTTGGGCTGGCGGCCGGGTTCCTGTCGGGAAAATACCGGGTCGAGGCCGATCTGAAAGGCCCGCGCGGCGAGCGCACCATCGGGCGGTTCCTGAACCAACGCGGACTGAAGATCCTGGCCGCCATGGATCTGGTCGCGGCGGAAACTGGCGCCAAACACGCGGAGATCGCGCTGGCCTGGCTGCGCCAGAAACCCGGGGTCACCGCGCCGATCGCCTCGGCCACCAGCGACAGCCAGCTTGACAGCCTGATCGCCGCCGCCGGGTTGACCCTTTCGGACAGTGCCATGGCGACGCTGGATGCGGCGGGGTAACGCGCGCCCGTCGACCGGCTAAAGCTGGCGGAACCGCGCTTCTTGCAGCGGCGACCAATGCACCCGCAGCTGCCAGCCGTCCTCGGTCTCGGTCTCGCTCAGCACCACGTTCTGCTCATAGAGCCAGGCGCGTTGCCGCCCGGCGTCAAAGGGCAGGATCAGATCGGCCGCGCTGCGCTGTTGGCTCAGCTTCTCGGTCACCGCCGCCAGCAGGGTGTCGATCCCCAGCCCGGTGATCGCAGACAGCGCCAGCGTGTCATCCTCGCGCCCGGCGCGACCGATCAGCTCGGCCCGGGTCTCTTCGGGCACCAGATCGATCTTGTTCCAGATCTCCAGAACTGGCACCGCCTCGTCCAGCCCCAGGTCGGCCAGAATATCGTTGACATCCTGCGCCTGTTCGGCGGTTTCGGGATGCGAGATATCGCGCACATGCAGCACCAGATCGGCCTCTAGCACCTCTTCCAGCGTGGCGCGAAAGGCGGCAACCAGCTGGGTCGGCAGGTCGCTGATGAACCCGACCGTATCAGAGAGGATCACCTCGGGCCCATCCGGCAGGCGCAGCCGCCGCATCGTCGGATCAAGGGTGGCAAAAAGCATGTCCTTGGCCAGCACATCGGCGCCGGTCAAGCGATTGAACAGGGTGGATTTTCCGGCGTTGGTATAGCCCACCAGCGCGACAATCGGGAACGGCACCTTGGCGCGGGCGGCGCGGTGCAGCTCGCGGGTCTTCACCACCCGCTCCAACTGACGCTTCAGCCGGGTCATCTGTTCGTCGATCGCGCGGCGGTCCGCCTCGATCTGGGTTTCACCGGGGCCGCCGACAAAACCAAGTCCGCCGCGCTGCCGTTCCAGGTGGGTCCAGGCCCGGACCAGCCGGGTGCGCTGATAGCTGAGCGCCGCCATTTCCACCTGCAACACCCCCTCGCGGGTGCGGGCACGGTCCGAAAAGATCTCAAGGATCAGCCCGGTCCGGTCCAGCAGCTTGACGCCCCATTTCTTTTCCAGATTGCGCTGTTGCACCGGGCTGACCAGCCCGTCAATCAGCACCAGCTTGACCTCGGCGGCCTCAAGCTGCGCCTTCAATTCTTCGATCTTGCCGGACCCGAACAGGGTGGCGGGCACCGGTTTGGCCAGCCGCACGATGCCCGAGCCGACCACCTCGAGCCCGGGCAGCGCATGGGCGAGCGAAACCGCTTCGGCCAAGGCGTAATCGGGCGCGTGGCGGCGCGCTTCTCGGGTCAGGTCGGGATGCAGGATCCAGGCGCGGGTTGGCGCCGGGTCATTGGGCGTCAATTTTCGCTTTCGCCTTCATACAGGCTGATCGGTTGCGAGGGCATGATGGTGGAAATCGCGTGTTTATACACCAGTTGCGATTGCCCATCCCGGCGCAGCAGCACACAGAAATTGTCAAACCAAGTGATCACGCCCTGCAGCTTGACGCCGTTGATCAGGAATATGGTGACCGGAACCTTGGATTTTCGGACGTTGTTCAGGAATGCATCCTGAAGGTTCTGTCGATCTGACGCCATTCTTGAAATGCCTTTGTTCTTGTAAATCGCCGTTGCACGGCTGTCCCGCAGTGTAGCTGATTATGGGTTGCGCGCGACCGAGTTTCCAGACCCAATCCGCGCCAACCGTATCAGCTGACGCAGAATTGCGTCAGTCGCGCCACAAGTTTCGGTTCAAAAGCGCGATAATGGCCAGAAGTTCCAGCCGCCCCAGCACCATCACCGCACAGAGAACCCCCTTGGACCAGGGGTCAAGCGTGATCAGATCGACCGGGGTTTCGGCGGCCAGGCTGATCAGCGGCCCGGTGGTCGACAGGGCGGCGGTGCTGAGCAGCATCGAATTCTCGAACGAGGTGCCAAGCCCGGCCAGGATCGCCGTTGCTGCGGCCAGGGTCATCGCGAACAGCATGAAGGAAATCCAGGCCTGAAATGCGCCATGCCGGCGAATCCGGCTGGTCCGGCTGCCGGATCCGGCCACCGAATGCGGATGCACCAGCCGCTCCATCTCACGCAGGCCCGCCAGGTAGAGCGCGAAGACCCGCAACAGCTTGACCCCGCCCGCGGTGGTGGCGACGCCGCCGCCGACCATCGCCAGCCCCATCAGGATCATCCCCGGGGTGTGCAGCCCCGACATCCGCTGGGCGGCGTCCCAATCGGCGCTCTCGAACCCGGTGGTGGTCAGGAACGACAACACCGTGAACAGCCCGCCCCAGAGGGCGCGGAACCCGATGGTTGCATCGCCATCGGCCGAAACCTCAAGTGCGGCCAGCCAATGGCGCAGGAACATCAGGGTCGGCACCGCGACGACAATCGCCAGGCCGATGCGGAATTCCGGGTCCTTCCAGAACCCGTGCCGCGCCACCGCAGTGTCCGAGGCAAAGGTGATCCGCGACAGCGCGAACAGCAGGAACAGAAAGATCACCATCTCGCCGCCGATCCCGGAATTGGCGTATTGAATGCCGCCAATCGGTGAAATGCCGCTGGTCGCCAGGGTCGACATCGCATGGCAAAGCGCCACCAGCGGCTCATCACCGCCCAGGATCAACAGCAGCCACAGCGCCGCGGTCAGCCCGGCATAGACCGGCCCCAGCCGCAGCGCGCTGGTCTGCACCCTTCGCACCGCGCCGGCGCGCAGAAACCGGTCGAGCCTGGTGGTGCCGACATTATGCGACACCGCCGCCGTCACCTCGAACCCGCCCAGTGACAGCGGCGCCATGATTGCCGCCGCCGCCACCCAGATCAGCAACCCGCCCATCCAGCCGACCTGGGCCCGCCACAGATGCAGGCTCGGCGGCAGCCGGGCCGGATCGAACAGGGTTGCGCCGGTGGTGGTCAGGCTGGAAACCATCTCGAAATAGGCGTTGAGAAAGGTGGTGGTGCGCAGCGCGTCGTAAAACGGGATCGCCAGCAGCACCGGCAGCAACACAAAGGTCGACAGCAAGGCCATCAGCGCCCCGAGATCGCCGCGATGCGAGCGCGCGCCGCGTGGCCCGCGCGCCAGCCCGATCAGCACCAGCAGCGCAAGCGCCAGGCCGGAGGTGTAGAAAAAGCTGCGCGCCACCACCAGATCGCCGATGATCAGCGCATGGCTGGCCGGCAACAGCATCGACAATGCCGCCAGGCCGAACAGGATCAGCAGCAGCGATTGTTCGTGAAGGCGTTCCAGCATCGGTTCAGAAATAGTCGATCGAGACCTGCAACAGGCGCTCGACCTCGGGCACATCGGCGGCCATCGCAAAGATCACGATCACATCGCCCTCTTCGATCCGGGTGGCGCCGGTCGGCTTGATCACCTTGTCGCCCTTGAGGATCGCACCGATCAGCACGCCCTCGGGAAAGTCGATCTCGCGGATCGACTGCCCGGAAATCGGGCTGGTCGACAGCACCTCGGCCTCGATCACCTCGGCCTCGGCATCGCCGATCGAATAGACGCCCCGCACCCGGCCATGGCGGATGTGGCGCAGGATCGAACTGACGGTGGTGCCGCGCGGGTTGATATAGGCGTCGATCCCCAAGGGCCCCAGCAGCGGCACCAGCGTCGGATCGTTGATCAACGCAATCGCCATCGGACAGCCCAGGCTCTTGGCGCGCACCGCGGCCAACAAGTTGGTCTTGTCGTCGTCGGTGACCGCAAGGATCGCGTCGGCCCGGCTGATACCGGCCTCGGCCAGCAATGCGGAATCGAGCCCGTCGCCATGCAACACGATGGTGCGTTCCAGCGCGTCGGCGGCGCGTTCGGCATTCTTGCGGTTTTTTTCCACCACCTTGGCGCGGATCCGCTGGGTGCGATCCTCAAGCGCCTTGGCCACCGCCAGCCCGACATTGCCGCCGCCGACAATCACCACCCGTTCCTGTTTCTTGCTGGATTTGCCAAACACCTCAAGGGTGCGGGGCACGTCTTCGTTGACCACAAAAATATAGCAATCATCGCCGGGAAACAGCTGATCGCCCGGTTCCGGGGCAAACAGTTTGCCCTCGCGACGAATGCCGACAACCACCGCGCGCAGAGTCGAAAACAGATCGGTCAATTGCCGCAGCGGGGTGTTCACCACCGGGCAATCCTCGCCGATATGCAGGCCGAGCAGCTGGGCGCGCTTTTCCAGAAAGGATTCGGTGTCAAAGGCGGCCGGTGCCGACAGCCTTTGCAGCGCCGCCTCGGCGACCTCGCGTTCGGGGCTGATCACCACATCGATCGGCATGTGGTCACGTCGGTAGAGGTCGGAATAAATCGCGTCGAGATAGCTTTGCGCCCGCAGCCGGGCGATCTTGCGCGGGATCGCAAACACCGAATGGGCGACCTGGCAGACCACCATATTGACCTCGTCCGAATAGGTCGCGGCGATGATCATGTCGGCGTCCCGCGCCCCGGCACGTTCGAGAATGTCAGGATAGGAGGCTGACCCGGCAATGCCCTGCACATCCAGCGTTTCCGTGGCGCGCGCGACCAGTTCGGGATTGTTGTCCACCACCGTCACATCGTTGTTTTCACCGGAAAGATGTCGCGCGATCTGCCAGCCGACCTGGCCCGCACCGCAGATGATGACTTTCATCATGCCGTCCCATTGGATGCCTCAGCGGTCCGGGACCGACCTTGGCCCCTGCCCCAAGACAATGTGAATGACATGCGGCCCCGGAGGGGTCAAATGATTTGTCAGCCCGCGCCAACGTGGCACAGTGGCGCCATGCGACCCGAATCACGCACCCTGCTGGCCCTTCCCCTGCTCGCCCTGCTGGCGGGGTGTCTGCCCTATACGCTCTACCATCGCAGCGGCGTCAGTGTTGATGACGTGCGCCGGGACGAGGTCGATTGCGGCCGCATCGCCCTGGCACAGGCGCCGGTGGAGATGGAACTGGATATCATCCCGGGCCGTGTGATCATGCAGCCGGTGATCTGCGATGCCGCCGGGAATTGCCGCGGCGGCCGGGCCCGTGAATTGCCGGATCGCCATATCCGCCGCGACGTGAACGAGGAATTGCGGCGCCTGATCGCCCGCCAGTGCATGGCCGAGCGCGGCTATCAGCGCCTCACCCTGCCCGCCTGTTCTGAGCAGATCAGCAAGGCGGTTGAACCGGCAATCACCCGGGTGCTGCCAAAGCTGACGCCGCAGGCCTGTGTGATCCGCCGCGGCGGCGAGAATTATCAGATCGTGCCGGGATAAGGCCTGCCCTACGGCGTTGACGGTGCCGCCGTCGGGTTTGGCGCTGAGACAGCCGATACCGGCGGCACGTCCGGCGCAAGCCCGGCGCGCAGCTTGCCGCCCAGTTCGGCAGCGGCCGCCGCGAGGCCCGCGTGCTGATGCGTCGCCAGAGAGCACAGCGCGTCCTGAAGCGCGTCGGTCACCTCGACCGCGTCCAAGCTGTCACGCAGCACCGGCCCAAAGATGCGGTTCAAGGTGCCACCCGCGTCGAAATCCGCCATGAACAGGCGCTGAAAGCGGCTCGGCTCAATCTCGTAGGGTTGGGTATCATGCATCACCCGCGCCATGCGTTGAATGCAATCTATCGCGGTGCCGGGGTCATTTACCCCGGGCGACAGGGCGCGGCTGGCGATCTCTGACAGGTTGAGCAGCCCGAATGCCGGATCCTGCGGATAATTGCGCAAGCTGCCAATCGCAATCTGGCGCGCGATAATGTCATGCAGGTCCGGATCGGCACGGTCGGTCTGGGCGATCACCCGGCCTTTTGGATAAAAGGCGCCGATCTGCACGTCGATCCAGATATGGGCATTTGCCTCTTTGGCCGCATTTTCCAACATCTCCTGATAGACCTGCTGCACATAGCCCGAACGCGGCGCGTAGACCTCATAGACCTGGTCCGGCAGAACCGCGGTGGCCAGAGATTGGCAGCCCAGCCGCGGGCGGCGCATCCGCAGGTCCCAGGCTTCGGCGGTCTGATCTTCGATACGCTGCGCGGTCTGGATCAGCGAACCGAACATCTCAAGATGACGCACCCAGCGGATGATGGCGACAATGATCATTGCCGCCACCAGCAGCGTCATGCCGAACAGCACCACCAGGTTGTCTTCGCGAAACACATCGGTTTCGCGCAGGACAATTGCGTTCAGCGCATAAAGATACGCGCCGATAAAGGTGGCAAGGACGGTATGGGTGGTGGTGTCCTGCAACATAATTTGATGCGCACGCGGCGTCCACATCCCGGACACCGAACGATGTGTTGCCGCCATGACCGCCAGCGAAAAGGTGGTCACCGTCAACATTGAATTGGCGATGACTGACAGGATTCGATCGACCGCCGCGGCACCGATCAGCCCATGCATCCCATCAGGGATCAGCGGTGAAAAGACATAGGCGATGGCGACCGACAGAAACGAAAGCACTGCAATCAGCAACACCCGCACGATCAACAGGCGGGAAAACTCGTTTGCCTTGCGCATCAGGGTCTGGAACATCGGCTCTCCTTCCTGTTCAGCTAATCAGATTGCGGCGCGGGCCGAAAGCGCCGTCCCGCAGTGACAAGGCATGGCTCGCCAGCGGCGCGAATGGTCGTTTTTCGCCATGACACTGCGGTTTGTCCCCCACAATATTGCAGGAAATCTCGGGAGTGACGGATATGAAAACCACCGCAAGGGTCGTTGTCATCGGCGGCGGAGTCGTCGGCTGTTCGGTGCTCTATCATCTGACCAAACTCGGCTGGACCGATGTGATGCTGCTGGAACGCTCGGAGCTGACCAGCGGATCAACCTGGCACGCGGCGGGCGGGTTTCACACCATCAACGGCGACACCAATATGGCGGCGCTGCAGGGTTATACCATCCGGCTCTATCGCGAGCTGGAAGAGATCACCGGCATGTCCTGCGGGCTGCACCATGTCGGCGGCGTGACCCTGGCCGACAGCCAGGATCGGTTCGACATGATGCTGGCCGAACGCGCCAAGCACCGGCACATGGGGCTGAACACCCGGATTGTGACGCCTGAGGAGATCAAGGAGATCGCGCCGGTCACCAATATCGAGGGCATCATCGGCGGGCTTTACGATCCGCTTGACGGGCATCTCGACCCCTCCGGCACCACCCATGCCTATGCCAGGGCGGCGCGGATGGCGGGGGCGGTGATCGAAACCCATTGCATGGTGCGCGAAACCAATCAGCGCCCCGATGGCAGCTGGGATGTCGTCACCGACAAGGGCAGCATCCACGCCGAACATATCGTCAATGCCGGCGGCCTCTGGGCGCGCGAAGTGGCGGCGATGGCCGGGCTCTATCTGCCGCTGCACCCGATGGAGCATCATTACATCGTCACCGATGACGTTCCCGAGATTTATCAACGCGATAGCGAGCATCCGCATGTGATGGACCCGGCTGGGGAAAGCTATCTCAGGCAAGAGGGGCGCGGCCTCTGCATCGGGTTTTATGAGCAACGGGCCAAACCCTGGGCCGTCGATGGCACGCCTTGGGATTTCGGCCATGAGCTGCTGCCGGATGACCTCGACAAGATCAGTGACTCGATCGAATTCGCCTATCGCCGCTTCCCGGTCCTGGCCAAGGCCGGGGTCAAGACGGTGATCCACGGGCCATTCACCTTTGCCCCGGACGGCAACCCGCTGGTCGGGCCGGTGCCGGGCCTGCGCAACTATTGGTCCGCCTGCGCGGTGATGGCCGGGTTCAGCCAGGGCGGCGGCGTCGGGCTGATGTTGGCGCAGTGGATGACGGCGGGGGAATGCGAACGCGACACCGCCAGTTTCGACGTCGCCCGCTTTGGCACCTGGACCACCCCGGGCTACACCCGCCCCAAGGTGATCGAGAATTACCAGACCCGGTTTTCCGTCGCCTACCCGAACGAGGAAAAGCCCGCCGCGCGCCCGTTCCGCACCACGCCGATGTATCAGCTGTTTGATCAGATGGGCGCGGTCTGGGGCCAGCAATACGGGCTGGAGGTGGTCAATTACTTCGCCGAAGGTAACGAGCCGCGCTATGAAACCCCGTCCTTCCGCCGCTCCAACGCCTTTGCCGCCACGGCGCGCGAATGTGCGGCGGTGCGCGGTGGCGTCGGCATCAACGAGATCCAGAATTTCGGCAAATACGCGGTGCGCGGCCCCAATGCCCGTGCCTGGCTCGATCACATCATGGCCGGTCGGGTGCCGAAACCGGGGCGGATGGCGTTGACGCCAATGCTCTCGGCCTCGGGCCGGATCATCGGAGATTTCACCATCTCTTGCCTGGTCGAGTCTGAGTTCCGCCTGACCGCCAGCTATTCGGCCCAAGCCTATCACCTGAGATGGTTCATGCAAAACATGAAGAACGTCGTAGAACTGGCTAATATTTCTGATCAAGTCACCGGATTTCAACTGGCTGGTCCGCGGGCACGCGCGGTGCTGGCCGCCTGCACCCGTGATGACGTCGCGGCGATGAAATTCCTCGATGTGCGGCGGATGACCATCGGCATGGTCGACTGCATCGTGCAGCGGGTCAGCTATACCGGCGACCTCGGCTATGAGATCTATTGCGAGGCGATCTGTCAGCGCAGCCTCTGGGACACGCTCTGGGCCGCCGGGCAACCGCTGGGGATGAAACCCTTCGGGATGCGGGCGATGATGTCGCTGCGGCTGGATCGGCAATTCGGGTCGTGGCTGCACGAATTCAGCCCCGATTACACCCCGGCGGAAACCGGGCTGGAACGTTTCATCGCCTGGAAGAAGCCGGTGGATTTCATTGGCCGCGCCGCGGCCGAGGCCGAGCGGGCGCGTGGGCCGGACCGGCGGTTGATCGGCTTCACCGTCGAGGCCAGCGATACCGACGTGCATGGCTATGAACCGATCTGGCTCGATGGGGAGGTCGTCGGATTCTGCACCTCGGGCGGCTATTCGCACCACCTCGGGCAGAGCATCGCCCTCGGCTTTGTCCCGACGGATGCCGACCGGCCCGGGCTGCAGGTCGAGATCGAGATCCTTGGCGACAGGCGCAGGGCACGGCGGATCGACGCGCCGCTCTGGGATGCAGACGGTGCGCGGATGCGCGGCTAACCGGACTTCGGCTCCAGACCGGCCAGCACCGCCCGCGCGGCGCGCAGACCCTGTGCTTCATCGCCCTGCCCCAGCCGCGCCATGCAGAGCGCCAGCGCCGCCTGCTGCGCGTTGGAATTGTCAAAGAGGTCCAGCACCGCCTCGGCAATCGGCGCCGGTTTGCAGGCGTGGCCCAGGAATTCCGGCACTGTCCGGCTTTCCGCAACCAGATTGACCAGCGTCACCGTATCGATGCGCAACAGCCGTTTCAGGATCACCCGGCTGAGCCAATGCATGTCATAGGCGATCACCATCGGCACCTGCGCCGCCGCCAGTTCCAGCGAGACCGAGCCGGAGGCCGCCAGTGCCAGATCCGCCGCCTGAAACGCCGCCCGTTTCTGCGCAACAAATGCGGGCGGCGTCATTTCGCGCGGATCGAGGATCAGCGGTGTCACCGGCCAATTGGCGCTGAGCGCGGTGACCAGACCGGCAACCGAGGGCGCGGCCGGCAGCACCGCGCGGATATCAGGGCGCTCGGTGCGGATCCGCGACAGGGCGGCGCCGAAGACCGGCATCAGGCGGCTGACCTCAGCCCGGCGCGATCCCGGCAGCAGCAGCAGGATCGGCGCATCGCCAAGCCCCTGGGCCAGGCGAAACGCCGCCGCCTGTGCGACGCTCGCCTGCGGCGCGGACACCGCCGGGTGACCAACGAAATCGCAGGCGACGCCCGCCGCTTCGATCAGCGGTGGTTCAAACGGCAGCAGCGCCAGCACCTGATCGACACTGCCACGCAGCCGCGCCGCCCGCTGTGGTCGCCAGGCCCAGACCGACGGCGCCACATAGTGAACCACTCGGATGGCGCTGCGCGCCTTGACCGCCCGTGCCAGCCGCAGGTTGAATTCCGGGCTGTCGATGGTGATCAGCAGATCCGGGTCTTGTGCCAGCACCGCCCGCCGGACCTGGGACAGGCGGCGGCGCAGCGCCGGATAGCGCGGCAGCACCTCGGCCAGGCCCATGACACTCAACTCTGTCATCGGAAACAGCGACTCCAGGCCCTGCGCCTGCATCAACGGCCCGCCGACCCCGGCAAAGCTGACCTCGGGGCACAGGCTGCGCAGCCCGGCCATCAGCGCGGCACCAAGCGCATCGCCCGAAGGCTCGCCAGCCACCAGAAACACCCGCATCAGCCGCGCGCCAGCAGAAACAGGCCGGTCTCGTCCAACGCCGCCTCGACCGCCGGGCGGTCGATCAACAGCACCCGGCGCGGCGTCACCAAGATCCCCGCCAGCCCGGCCCGGGCGGCACCCCGAATGGTCTCAGGCCCCAGGGCGGGCATGTCGACGCGCAGATCCTGCTGCGGCTTCGGCGCTTTCACCAGCACCCCGGGCGCGCCGGGGCGCAGGTCCGCAGGCAGCGCCGCGACCGCCGCCAGCAGCGCATCGGTGCCCTGCAACGTCTCGATCCCCAGGCATTGACCGGCGGCGACCACCGCCGCCTGACCGACATCCAGCGGCCCCAGCGCCGCAACAATCGCCAGCGCATGGTCGGCATCCGCCAGCATCGCCGCATCCGGGTCGGGGCCGAGGTGCAGCCCCGGTTCAACCAGCAGGCCGGGCGCGATCTGATGCGCGCCGACCACCTCGAACCCGGACTCCTCAAAGAACCGGATGACCTGACGCAACAGCGCGTCATCCCCGGCGGCCAATGCGGGCATCAGACGTGGCGCCTGCGCCAGCGTCACCGCGTCCAGCCGGGTCATGTCGAGCCTGGGTCGAGTCAGCGCGCCTGCCAGAACCAGCCGGTCCACCGTTGACCGCTTGAGGTCCGACACCAACGCCCCGAGCCGTTCAAAGTGATGCGGCTGGCCGATGGTCGGTGTGACGTCGGAGGGCACCCCGGCGAAGGTGGCGACAAAACAGCCCGGATCGGCCGCCTGAATCTCCAGCGGCAAGTCGCCGCCAAACGCCAGCAGGCCCAGCCGCCCGGCCATGCTCAATCCCGCCCCGGTGTCAGATAGGACCGGTCGCTTTCCGAGGTCACGAAGTCGACGATCTGGCGGACATAGGCGCTGTCGCTCAGCCCGCCCAGCCGCTGGGCGCGTTCAAGAAAGCTGCCCTCGCCCTGCGCCAGCGTCTGAAACGCGGCCATCAGTGCGGTTATATCCGCCCGCGCCACGCCGCGCCGTTTCAGCCCGATGATATTGACCCCCTCCAGTGCACCGCGCGGCGCCTGCACCAGCCCATGTGGGATCACGTCATGGGCGACCATGGTCAGCGCCCCGATGATCGCCCCCTGGCCGATGCGCACGAATTGATGCAGCCCGGACAGCCCGCCGATGATCACGTCATCGCCGACCTGGCAATGGCCCGCCACCGCGCAGGCATTGACCAGAACAACCCGGTCACCGATTTGCGCATCATGGGCGACATGACAGCCTGCCATCAGCAGGCAATCGGCACCGATCCGGGTGACGCCGCCACCACCGGCAGTGCCGGTGTTCACCGTCACATGTTCCCGGATGCGGGCGCGCGGCCCGATTTCAAGCGCCGAAGGCTCGCCAGCATATTTCATGTCCTGCGGCGGGCCGCCGACCACGGCAAAGGAATGAATCCGGCTGTCAGCGCCGACAAGGGTGGTGCCGGTCACCACCACATGGCTGTCCAGCCGCACCTGTTCGGCCAGCCGGACCTCGGGGCCGATATGGCAAAAGGCACCGATCTCACAGCCTGCACCAATCACCGCGCCCGGCTCGATCACCGCCGAAGGGTGGCACTGTGCTTCGGGGCTGATCGACATGCCATGGCTCCTTGGGCTGATCCCTTGGGCACTTAGTCCTTGGGCAATTCCATCATTGCGCTGAATTCGGCCTCGCAGGCCAGCTCGCCCGCGACCTCGGCCCGTCCGGTGAATTTCCAGACCCGACTGCCGGGCTTGCCGCGGCTGGTGGTCAAATGCATTTCAAGCACGTCGCCCGGCACCACCCTACGGCGGAATTTGCAGGCCTCGATTCCAAGGAAATACACCAGCATATTTCGATCGGCCATATTCAGCGCCGCGCCCACCATAATCGCCGCCGTCTGCGCCATCGCCTCGACGATGAGCACGCCCGGCATGATCGGATTGCCCGGGAAATGGCCCTGGAATTGCGGCTCGTTCATCGTGACATTCTTGATCCCGCGGGCGGATTGATAGCCATCGATATCCTCGACCCGGTCGACGAGGAGGAAAGGATAGCGATGCGGAATGATGCGCTGAATGAGTTCGAACCCGGCCCGGGTCGGGGTATCGGTCATAGAAACTTCCTTATCGTTGGCCGCGGCGTAAGGGCGGCGCCCCGCTGACTAGCAAGTGACCCGGTTGCGGGCAAGTCATGCGACCGGTTCACTGATCTCCGCCCGGCGGTGCAGCGGGGTCTGTAGCATCTTTGCGCTCCGCATCGGCCGCGTCCAGCCTGCGGATCACTTCCGGGGTGATATTGGCGATCTCGTCGCTGACAAAGACAAAGCGGGTCTCGATGATCGCCACCGCCCCGGTCTCAAGCATGATTTCCTCAAGCACTGGTTTGGCGGTCAACAGAAAGCGACGGCGACCCTCTTCGCTTTTTTGCCCCAGGGCCCGGGCCTTGGCATCCTGTTCACTGCGCAGCTTGCGCACCTTTTCATCAAAGGCATCGGCCAGGGCGCGGAACGCGTCCGGCGCCATGGTCTTGCGCTGTTCGGTCAGCTGCTGTTCCTCATCGATCAACGTTGCCTCGAGCTCGCGGTTTTCAGTGGCCAGGGCGCGGCTGCTGGCTTCGATCTCGGCGGCGATGCTCTGCCCCAGTTGCGATCCGGCAAAGGCCGCATCGCTGTCGATCAGCAGGATATTGCTCTGAAGCGTCGAAAGCCTGTCCTGGGCCGGGCTGACCGGGGCCGTGAGAACAAGAGCGAACAGGGCCAGCGCCAGCGAGCGCAGGCCCGGCAGGCGCAGAGAGCACGCGCCCGCCATGCCGGTCAGAACTGCGTTGAAATGGTCAGCTCGAACTGCTGTTCGCGGTCAAAGGATTCCTTCTTGATCGCTTTGGACCAGTTGAAGCGCAACGGTCCGATCGGCGTATCCCAGAACACCGACAGCCCCAGCACATGGCGCAGCGCGGCATTGTTGTTGACCACGGTATCGCCGGCGCTGGCGTTCGATCCGCCATCCAGGCCCCAGACGGTGCCGACGTCATAGAACAGCCCGCCCCGGATCCCGTATTCCGACGGCAGACCCAGAGGGAATTCCGCCTCGAACTGCGCCACCGCAAAGAACTTGCCGCCAAGCGCGTCATTGATCGTGCCGCCGTTGGTGGCGGTGTCGATTTCACGCGGGCCAACGCCATCGGGCTGAAAGCCGCGCATCACCGTGCTGCCGATCAGATAGCGGTCGGTGACCCGTGTGCCATAGCCGCCATAGGTGGTGAGGGCGCCGCCTTGCAGCGTTGCACGCAGGGTGATCTCTTCGTGAAAGACCTTGGTCTGCGCAATGGCCTTGGCCGAGGTCTGCACATAGCGCGCGTCGCCACCGGCCCCGGCGAAATCCTGGCCAAAGCTCAGCAGCACACCGGCATTCGGGTTCAACCCGGTGCTGCGGCTGTCAAAGGTAAAGAGATAGCCGAGGCTCGAAGTGATCTCGCCGCCGCGCGCGCCCTCTGCGGCAATGATGCCACCGGTCGTCCCGAGGCCGCGGATTTCGACCCATTTCAGGTTATAGCTGGTCTTGAGGTTTATGCTTTCGCTCAGCGGAAATGTCAGCCCCAGACCAAAGCTGGCGGTGGCGGTGTCATAAGCGGCGTATTCATTGTCGGTCTCGACATAGCCCAATCCGAAATCAAAGGCGACGTCACGGCCCAGAAACGCCGGTTCGGTGAAGTTCAGCGAATATATCCGATTCGATTCCGCACCCGAGAATGACAGAGCCACGCGCTGTCCCCGGCCAAGAAAGTTGTCTTCCTTGAAATTCGCCGCCAGGCCAAAGCCGATGGAGGTGGAATAGGTGCCGCCAAAGGACAGCGAGCCGGTGGGTTTTTCTTCGACATTCACGTCGACCACCACCTGCGATGACGAGGTGCCTTCGCGGGCGTTGACTTCGGCATTGGCGAAATAACCGAGCGCCCGGATACGTGCGGCGCTTTCGCGGATTTCGCGCGGGTTGAACGGATCGCCTTCGGCCACCTTGAACTGGCGCCGCACCACGCTGTCGAGCGTGGTGGTGTTGCCCTCGACGTCGATGCGTTCGACAAACACCCGCGGTCCGCGGGTCAGAACGAATTCGATATCCAGAGTCAGATCACGTTCGTTGCGGGTGATCCGTGGCTCGACACGCAGGAAATCAATGCCCTTGCGGATCGCCAGACGTTCCATCCGGGCGATCGAGTTTTCCACCAGGACCGGCGAATAGACCAGTCCCGGGCGGATCTTCAGCGCATCCTGAAATTCTGGCGCATTGGCATCGGGGATTTCCGAACTGGTGGTGATCTTGCCAAATTTGAACTGCTGGCCTTCGACGATGTTGAAGGTCAGGAAATAGCCGTCACGTTCGCGCGCCAGCTCGGCCTTGACGGCGTTGACGCGGAAATCGACATAGCCGCGCGACAGATAAAAATCGCGCAGGGTTTGCCGGTCGGCGGCCACCCGTTCTTCGGAATAGGTGTCCTTCAGGATCAGCAGCCGGAACGCCCCGGCCTGTTTGGAATCGATGACCCGACGCAGACGGTAATCGGAAAACACCTTGTTGCCGACAAAGCTGACGCGCTCAAGCTCGGTAATCTTGCCCTCGAAAATCTCGAAAACCAGGTTCACCCGGTTGCCGCCCAGCCGGATGATCCGCGGGGTCACCCGTGCCGCCACCCGGCCTGCTTCGGCATAGGCCTCGGCAATCGCCTGGGCATCCGCCTCGACCTGATTGGGGCGCAGCACATAGCGCGACTTTGACCCGATCGCGGCCGAGAGAACCTCGTCCTTGATCCGGCGGTTGCCCTCGAAATTGACCCGGTTGACCGTCGGGAATTCGATCACGCTGATCACCAGCGTGCTGCCACGCGGGGTCAGATCGACCTTTTCGAACAGGCCAGAGTTGACGATCCGCTGGTAGGCGGCGTTCAGATCGGCCGCGGTGACGGTCTTGCCTCTGGGAATCGATGCATATTTGACAATCGTGCCGGTCTCGATCCGTTCATTGCCCGAAACCGACACCTGCGAGAAGCGGTAGCTTTGCGCCTCGGCCCGGTCCAGCAGGCCGGACATCAGCAGCGAAAGACAAAAAACGACAAGAGTTACAAGCGCTTGCATCCGCAATGGCGTCATCACGCCTGCCTTGCTTACGGCACGTTGGTTCGGCAGCATTCTTTTATCCCAGTCAGACTTCCCTGAGGATCGTCGTATCGGGTCTAATGCATGTTGTCAAAACAGCAAAACGCGCAATCGACCAGCGGTTGCGCGTTCTCGGTGTAAGGGGGGCGCCGGTTTGGCGGCGCGGGTGGCTCAGCCCAGCAGGCTAGACAGAAAGGCCCCAAAGGTCAGGGCCAGGCCGATTGCAATCACATAGAGCAAACGATCCCAGTTCAGGGTGAACAGCAGCGACAGGCTGTTATAGCCGCTTTGGATGGCGTGGGCCATGGCGGACCTCCTTGCGTGGTCGATGGACGGATTTTCTCACCCTTCAATTCTGGCAAAGGAATGAGGCAAGAATCCGAACCGAATTATGGCAAGAAAGTGGCAAGCGCCGCGATATGGCACTGGCCGGCCAGAAATCAGGGGCAGAACAGATCGTTGCTGAGCGCAAACAGCATCACCGACAGGATCAGGGTCAGCCCCGCCGCCATCAGAATCCGCAACGCCTTGTCCGAGGGCGGACGACCAGTCACTGCCTCGAAGGCGTAGAAAACCAGATGCCCGCCGTCGAGGACCGGGATCGGAAACAGGTTCAGCATGCCAACCGCCGTGGACAGCGCCGCGACAAACCAGACAAAGCTTTCGACGCCCTGGCTTGCCATTGCACCGGAGGTCTGGGCGATGCCAATCGGGCCGGTCATGTTGCAGGTGCTGATCGCCCCGGTGATCATATGCCACAGGCCCGAGAACGAGCTGGTGACGATCCGCCCGGTCTGGGTGACGCCATTCCAGAGCGCCGTAATCGGCCCGACGGTCACGGTCGCGGGTTCAAACGCCAACCCGCCGACGATGCCGACCCGCCATTCGGTGCGAAAGCCGCCCTCTGGCTTGGGTTCGTCCACCCGGCGCGGGGCCAGCACGAAATCCAGGATTTCGTCAATTCCGGGCCGGAACACCACAAGTTTGATCGCCCGTCCCTGCCCGTCTTCGACATGGGCTTTCAGCTGATCGAAGGTGACAATCGCCTCACCCTCGACCTCGGTGATCACATCGCCAGATTTCAAACCGGCATCATAGGCCGCCGATTGCGGGGCCAGCTGGGTGATCAGCGGCGGGTAAAGGTTCGGGCCGGCCACTTCCATCGTCGCGCCATCGCGGACGACCTTGTAGGTCAGCGCAGCGGTCCCGGGAACGGCACGGGCAAAGGCATCCATCGCAACGCCATCGTCGAAATCGGGCACCGCGACGCCGTTTACCGCCAGCACCTGATCGCCCTCGCGCAGTTCCAGCGCGCCACCGGGCAGCGCCCGCATGTCGCCGACCGTCAAAGGCTCGGCAACCTCGCCGCGGGCCATGAACAGCACCGCAAAAACCGCAATCGACAGGATGAAATTGAACACCGGCCCTGCCGCAACGGTGGCGGTGCGGGCCCAAAGCGGCGCGCCCTGCATGGTGTGACGACGCTCTGCCGCGCTCATCTGGCGCACCACATCGCTGTCCGGGCTGGAGGCCGCATCGGCATCGCCCAAAAACCGCACATAGCCGCCGAAAGGCAGCAGCGCCAATTGCCAGCGGGTGCCGCGCTTGTCGACCCGCGACCAGAGCTTGGGACCAAAGCCCAGCGAAAACACCTCGGCATGGATACCCGACCAGCGCCCGACGATGTAATGGCCATATTCATGAATGGCGACAATGATCGACAGGGCGACGACAAAGGCCAGTAGAGTCATCAGCACGCTGCCGAATTCGGGCAAAAACGCCATTCGGAAAATCCTTTTCCTATCGTTTGTTCAGATTGCCGATATAGTCCGCCGCCCAGGTGCGGGCCAGACCATCAGCCATCACGATGTTATCAAGCGTGAATTCGGCATCAATAAGACCCGGCTCCGCCTCGGCCCGTTCAAGACTCGCGGCGACCGCATCGGCCATTTCGGTGAATTTCATCGCCCCCGCGATAAAGCCATCCAGCGCCTGTTCCTTGGCGGCGTTGAACACCGCCCCCGCCAATCCGCCGCGCGCCATCACCTGCCGGGCCAGGCCAAGGGCCGGAAACCGCTCCGGATCCGGGCGCTGAAAACTCAGCCCGCCGATTTCGGCCAGATCCAGCCGCGCCACCGGCAGCTCCCGGCGCGTTGGCCAATGCAGCGCATAACCGATCGCATGGCGCATATCCGGAGCCCCCAGATGCGCGATCAGGGCACCGTCGGTATGGCCGACCAGCGCATGCACCAGCGATTCGGGATGGATCAGCACCTCGATCCGATCCGGCGCGATGCCAAAGAACTCCTTGGCTTCAATAACTTCCAGTGCCTTGTTGAACATCGAGGCGCTGTCGATGGTGATCCGCTGCCCCATGTCCCAGGTCGGATGGGTGGCAGCCTGCGCCGGGGTGGCACTGGCCAGCTGCGCCAGCGGCCAATCGCGAAAGGCGCCGCCCGAGGCGGTCAGAATCAGCCGCTCGACCTGCGCCGGATCCTCACCGGTCAGGCATTGAAAGGCGGCCGAATGTTCGCTGTCCACCGGCAGGATGCGCGCGCCACTTGCGGCGGCCCGGGCCATCACCAACGGCCCGGCGGTAACCAGGGTTTCCTTATTGGCCAGCGCCAGGGTCGCGCCCTGATCCAACGCCGCGAGGCCCGGTGGCAGACCCGCCGCGCCGACAATCGCCGACATCACCCAATCCGCAGGCCGCGCCGCCGCCTCGCAGAGGGCCACGGCCCCGGCGGCGACCTCAATGCCGCTGCCTTGCAGCGCGACGCGCAGATCGGCCAGGCAGTCGTCATGGGCGGTCACCGCCAGTTGCGCGTTCAACCGGCGCGCGTCCTTGGCCAGCTGCGCGATATTGCGCCCGCCGGTCAGGGCGACGACCTCATACTCATCAGGCGCCCGCGCGATCAGGTCGATCGTGCTCTGCCCCACCGAACCGGTGGCCCCAAGGATGCTGATCCGCCGCATTGCCGCCTACACCAGCCCTGGCGGAAACCCGGCGAAGGGTCCGACCAGCAACAGAAACAGCGACCCGCCGAGCATGCCGTCAAATCGATCCATCAGCCCGCCATGCCCCGGAATCAGCGCCGAGCTGTCCTTGACCCCGGCCCGGCGCTTCACCGCGCTTTCGGCAATATCGCCCAGTTGCGAGGCCATCGAAACCGCAATGCTGACCCCGGCCAGCCCCAGCCCGCTGCCGGTCACCATGCCAAAGATCACCCCGACAATCGCCGCCGCAATCCAGCCCGCCGCGGTGCCCGACCAGGTCTTTTTCGGGCTGATACGCGGCCAGAACTTTGGCCCGCCGATCATCCGCCCGGCGAAATAGCCCGCGACATCGGTGACCACCACAACCGTGACCAGCCACAGCATCCAGGTAAAACCGAAGTCGCCGCGCAGCCGCGCCATGCCAAAGGCGGCGAACAGGATCACCGCGGTAAAGATGAGGAAAACCACCTGCCGCGACGGCAGCAACCGGATCGCCAGCAGCGACGGCACCAGCAACATCGGCAGCGCCAGATAGATCGGCAGGTAGAACGCCAGCAGACTGGCCAGCGCCGCGATCACGGCCATTTGTGGGGCGAGGTTGCCGCGATCCGGCACCGACATCCGGGTCAGTTCCCAGGTCATGCCGCCGGCAATCAACGCCATGGCGATGCGAAACCAGTGGCCGCCGGTCCAGATCAGCACCGCGCCGAGCCCCAGCATCACCACCCCGGAAATCACCCGTGGCGCCAGGTCCGACCAATTGCGGGACACGCCCGGCCTGTCGCCCGAATCCGCCATCTCAGGCCTTGACCCCGCCGAAGCGGCGGTCGCGCCCGGCATAGCTGGCCACCAGATCGGCAAAGATTTCATGGGTGAAATCCGGCCAGAGCGTGTCGATGAATTCATATTCGGCATAGGCCGATTGCCAGAGCAGGAAGTTTGAAATCCGCGCCTCGCCGCTGGTGCGGATCACCAGATCGGGGTCCGGCAGCACCCGCGTGTCGAGGTAGCGCGGCAGGGTTTCGACATCTATGGCCTCTGGATCCAGGCGCCCCTCGGCCACATCACGGGCCAGCCGCTTGGTGGCACGAGCGACCTCGTCACGGCCACCGTAATTGATCGCGATGGTCAGGTTGGTGCCGTCGCATTCGGCTGTCATCTCTTCCAGCTCGTCCATCAGGTTCTGCAGCTTGATGTCCAGCCCCGGCCGGTCGCCGATAAAGCGCACCCGGACATTGTGGTCGCGCAGATCCTTGGCCTCTTTGCGGATATAGCTGCGGAACAGGCTCATCAGCCCGGCCACCTCTTTCTGGGTGCGCTTCCAGTTCTCGGTCGAGAAGGCAAAGATCGTCAGATACTCGACCCCCAGATCGGGGCAGGCCTGCACCACTTCGCGCACCCGCCGGGCCCCGGCATGGTGACCGAACAGCCGCGGACGACCGCGGGATTCCGCCCAGCGTCCATTGCCATCCATGATGATCGCCACATGACGCGGACCACCGAATTGCCTGCCGTCATCGGGCATGACGCCCTCCTCTGTCCGGCGAGTCAAACCTGCATGATCTCGGCTTGCTTGGTTTCCAGCGCCTTGTCCATCAGCCCGATGAACCGATCGGTGATATCCTGCACCTCGGCTTCCCAGATCTTGGCGTCATCCTCGGACATACCGGCCGCCTTGGCCTTTTTGATCTGGTCCATCCCGTCGCGACGCACATTGCGCACGGCGACCCGGCCGTGTTCGGCATATTGCGCCGCCACCCGGGTCAATTCGCGACGCCGTTCCTCGTTCAGCTCGGGGATCGGCAGCATGATGATGGTGCCATTCAGCTGCGGATTGATCCCCAGCCCGCTTTCGCGGATTGCCTTTTCCACCGCCTGGACCATGGATTTGTCCCAGACGTTGATCGTCACCATCCGCGATTCCGGCACGTTCACCGTTCCGACCTGATTAATCGGTGTCGGCTGGCCATAGGCCTGCACCATGATCGGGTCGAGCATCGAGGACGAGGCCCGTCCGGTGCGCAGGGACGCGAATTCACCGCGCAGCGCCGTCAGCGCGCCGTCCATCCGGCGTTCCAGATCATCCGTGTCGATTTCGATTTCTTCGTCAGCCATAAATTTTATCCGCCATTCTTGGCCCCTGCCCGGGCCTGAAACTTAAATATCCGCTCAGTCCGGCGCTGTATAGTCTCGCCAGGCCTCAGCCATGCACCCTGGTATAGGTGCCCTTGCCCGCCAGAATGGTGCGAAAGCCGCCCGGCTCATCCAGCGAGAACACGATGATCGGCATGTTGTTGTCGCGCGCCAGGGCAATCGCGCTGGCATCCATCACCTTGAGGTATTTGGTCAGCACATCGTCATAAGAGATGTCGTCATAGCGCACCGCATCGGCGTGATGCTTGGGGTCCTTGTCATAGACACCGTCCACCTGTTTGCCCATGAAGATCGCCTCGCAAGCCATTTCACTGGCACGCAAAGTTGCCGCCGTGTCGGTGGTGAAATAGGGATTGCCAGTGCCCGCCGCAAAGATCACCACGCGCTTTTTCTCAAGATGGCGCACCGCGCGGCGACGGATATAGGGCTCACAGACCTGATCCATCGGAATTGCGCTGACGACCCTCGTGTGCACGCCAAGCTGTTCCAGCGAGGATTGCATCGCCAGCGCGTTCATCACTGTGCCCAGCATTCCCATGTAATCGGCGGTTGTCCGCTCCATCCCCTGGGCCGAGCCGGACAGACCGCGAAAGATATTGCCGCCGCCGATAACCATACAGACCTCGACCCCGAGATCGGCGACCGATTTCACCTCGCGGGCGATGCGTTCGACCGTCGGTGGATGCAGACCGTATTGCTGGTCGCCCATCAGCGCCTCACCCGAAATTTTCAACAGCACGCGACGAAAGGTTGTCTGCGAGAGATCAGTGATTTCGGCGGCCATGTTGCACTCCGTCGCGGCAGGGGTCTAGGATCGCGCGCAACCTGTCGGAAAACGCCGTCCGGTTCAATGCTCCATCGCCCCCGATCTTGCCCGTTTTATCCGTATCAGGTGTCTGGCTGTTGAAAATACCCCACGATCTTGATCCCGACCGCCCGGTATTGATCGCCGGGCCAACCGCATCGGGCAAATCCGCGCTGGCGCTGGCGATCGCCGAACAGCGCGGCGGGGTGATCGTGAATGCCGATGCCTTTCAGGTGTTTGCCAATTGGCGGCTGCTGACCGCCCGGCCCGACCCGGCCGAGGCAGCCCGCGCCGAACACCGCCTTTATGGTCATGTGCCCGGGACCCAGGGCTATTCGGTCGGCCATTGGCTGCGCGAGGTTGCACCGCTGCTGACCGGGCCACGGGTCATCATTGTCGGCGGCACCGGCCTCTATTTCACCGCCCTGACCGAAGGGCTGGCCGATATTCCGGAAACCCCGGCGGCGATCCGGGCCGAGGCTGACCGGCTCCGCAGGACCGAGGGGCTGGCCGCGATGTTGGCGGGTCTGGACGACGAAACCCTGGCCCGAATCGACCAGCAGAACCCGATGCGGGTGCAGCGCGCCTGGGAGGTGCAGCAAAGCACCGGGCGCGGCATTGCCGCCTGGCAGGCCGACACCCCGCCGCCGCTGCTGCCGCTGGCCGACGCGCAACCGCTGCTGATCGAGGCGCCCCGCGACTGGCTAAACGCCCGTATCACCCGCCGCTTTGATGCGATGCTGGCGGCAGGCGCGCTGGAGGAGGCCCGGGCCAACCTGCCCGGCTGGGATCCGACCCACCCTTCGGCCCGCGCCATCGGCGCGCGGGAATTGGTGGCGCATCTGCAGGGCGAATTGACACTGGACGCGGCCCGCGCGGCGGCCAGCATCGCCACCCGACAATATGCCAAGCGACAGCGCAGCTGGTTTCGTGCGAGAATGTCGAAGTGGCGACGGATTCCGACCTCGGATTGAAAGAAAACCGTCGCCAGAAAATGTCTGCAAGAACAGCTTTCAACACGCCGGGATTGAAAAAATGTCGCTTTTGACTGTGGGCAATGTCGTTTTCGCGCTCTACCCTGCTGATCGGAAACGTTGACGCACCGCAACAAACCATGCGGAGATGGCGTGAAGGGGCTGAGGCCGCGACCCGGATCGCAGGCCTCGACCCGATGACAACGAATAATGGTCCGCAACCGGTCCAATACAAATTTGTGTATCACAGGGAGAATAAGATGACCCAAATGAACAACAAGGATCGGATTCATCCGGCGGCGCAGATGTATGCCAAGGAATTCAAGTCCGGCCAGCTCAGCCGCCGCGAATTCATCACCCGCGCCTCGGCGCTCGGCGTCGCAACCCCGGCTATCTATGCGCTCGGCGGGCTGGATCGCCCGGCCGAGGCGGCCAGCCACATGCAGCCGCAAATGGGAGGCACCCTGCGCGTGCAGATGGAATGCAAGGCGCTGAAAGACCCGCGCAATTACGATTGGTCGCAGATGGCCAACTTCAGCCGCGGCTGGCTGGAATACCTGGTGCAATACAATTCCGACGGCACCTTTGAAGGCCGCCTGCTGGAAAGCTGGGAGGTCAACGAGGACGCCACCGAATACCTGCTCAAGGTGCGCCCGGGCGTGACCTGGAACAACGGCGACCCGTTCACCGCCGCTGACGTGGTGTTCAACTTCAACCGCTGGTGCGAAAGCGGCGTCGAGGGCAATTCGATGGCCTCGCGGATGACCACCCTGATCGACGAAGCCACCGGCAAGGTCCGTGACGGTGCGGTCACGGTGGTCGACGACACGACGGTCAAGCTGACCTGTGCGGCCCCCGACATCACCCTGATCCCCGGCATGGCGGATTACCCCGCCCATGTCATGCATCCGTCCTATAATGGCGAGGATCCGGCGGACAACCCGATCGGCACCGGCCCGTTCCTGCCCGAGGAAAACAGCCCCGGCGTGAAACAGGTTCTGGTCAAGAACACCAAACATGACTGGTGGGGCGGCGAGGCCTATCTCGACCGGATCGAACTCATCGACTTCGGCACCGACATGGCGGCCTGGGTTGCGGCGGCGGATGCGGATGAGGTCGACATGACCTATCAATCCACCGGCGAATTCGTCGAAGTGCTGGACAGCATCGGCTGGACCAAATCCGAAGCGGTGACGGCGGCAACGGTCTGCGTCCGCTTCAACCAGCTGCAAGAGCCCTTTACCGACGTCAGGGTTCGCAAGGCGCTGCAACTGGCGGTGGACAACGCCGTGGTTCTCGAACTGGGCTATTCCAGCCTTGGCCTCGAGGCGGAAAACTTCCACGTCTGCCCGATCCACCCGGAATACGCCAAGATCGACACCCCGGCGACCGACCCGGCGGCGGCGATGGCGCTGCTGACCGAAGCCGGTCACGCCGAGACCGAATTCAAGCTGGTCTCGATCGACGACGAATGGCAATCGGCCACCTGTGACGCAGTGGCCGCCCAGTGCCGCGATGCCGGCATCCAGGTGAAGCGGGAAATCCTGCCTGGCTCGACCTATTGGAACGACTGGCTGGTCTATCCCTGGTCGGCGACCGAGTGGAACATGCGCCCGCTGGGTGTGCAGGTTCTGGCCCTAGCCTATCGCTCCGGCGCCTCCTGGAATGAAAGCGCCTTTGCCAACGAGGAATTCGACGCCAAGCTCGCCACCGCGATGTCGATTGCCGATGCCGGCAAACGCTCGAAAGTGATGGCCGAGATCGAGCAGATCATGCTCGACGAAGGCGTGGTGATCCAGCCCTACTGGCGCTCGCTGTTCCGTCACTACAAGGCCAATGTGCACGGCACCGAGATGCATCCGACCTTTGAGATGCACCACTACAAGTGGTGGATCGAAGCCTGATCCAAACGCGCCGGGGCCGTGTCAACACGGCCCCGCTGCATTTTCAACGGCGGTCAGACAATCAGAGCCGAAACGGCCGATGATCGCCGGAACCTGACAGGGACGCGATATGCTCTTCTTCCTCCTGAAGCGGACCGGGACGATGCTTCTGACGGCGCTGTGCCTCAGTTTTATCGTGTTCGTGCTGACCAACCTGGAACCGAACCTCGAAAAGGTTGCCAAATACGAAGGCAACGCCCGGATGTCGGATCAGGAGGTTTCCAACTGGCTGAAAAACAACGGCTTTAATCAACCCTCGCTGATCCGTTATGGCGAATGGCTGGGGGTCTGGCCAGGCTGGACCCGCACCGACGAGGCCGGACAGGTGGTGGCCGGGCGTTGTATCCCCAAAGGCTCCCGAGATGTGGCGGCGGCAGCCCGTTTCTGCGGCATCCTGCAGGGCGAATGGGGCAGCAGCCGGGTGTTCCGCGAAGATGTCTCGACGATCATCGCCATCCGCCTCGGGCTGACCGGCAAGATGATGTTCTGGGTGATGCTGCTGATGGTGCCCTCGGCGCTGGTGATCGGGGTGCTGGCCGGGATGCGTGAAGGCTCGCGGCTCGACCGGTCGCTCTCGACCTTCTCGATCGCCTCGACGGCAACGCCGGAATATGTCTCCGGGGTGATCCTGATCGCGATCTTTGCCTCATCGGCGGTGGGGCTGAAATGGTTCAAGGGCACCGCCACCTCGGCGATGGACCATGCCACTTTCGAGAATTTCTTTCTGCCGGTGCTGACCATCGCACTCTACGGCATCGGTTATGTCGCCCGGATGACCCGCGCCAGCATGGCCGAGGTGATGACCGCGCAATATGTCCGCACCGCGCGGCTCAAAGGCGTGACCTTTCCCAATATCGTGATGAAACACGCGCTGAGGAATGCGCTGATCGCCCCGTTCACGGTGATCATGCTGCAATTCCCCTGGCTGCTGAACGGCGTGGTGATCGTCGAAACCCTGTTCAACTACAAGGGCTTCGGCTGGAGCCTGGTGCAGGCGGCGGGCAATAACGACATCGACCTGCTGCTGGGGATTTCGGTGGTCTCGGTGATCGTGGTGCTGGTGACGCAGCTGATATCCGACATCGGCTATGTCTACCTCAACCCACGCATTCGGATCACATAAGGAGGCCCGCTGATGGAACCGCTCACCTGGACCGGCGCGCTTGGCCCCGTTCTCAACCCGATCTTCCTGGCCACTGCGGCGGTGCTGATCCTGTCGGCCCTGGCGTCGATGGTGATGTCGCTGTTGCCGACCGGCCATGTGCCGCAGGGCAATGGCACCATGGTCGCGCGCTCGGGCACCGCCGAATGGACCCGCCGGGTCATGCTCTGGGCGCTCTGGGCGCTGATCGCCCTGCTGGTGATCTACCTCGCCACCGGTCTGCTGCCGGGCATCGACAACAAGGGCATCATCGGCGCGGTGTCGGCGCGGTTCCTGCCGGTCTGGATCGCCCTGATCGTCACCTATGCGGTCTCGATCGCCTACAAGCGCAAGCTTGGCCTTTACGGCAAGCTGTTTGACAACCCGATCGGCATGATCGGCTTTGGCCTGGTGATGTTCTGGGTCTTCACCGCCCTGTCGGTGGGCATCTTTGATTGGATCGTCACCCATGACCCGCTCACCGCCGTCTCGGGAATGAAGAACAAGTTTCCCGGCACCGCGCTGCGTGGCGCCGAGCCTGAGGATTATCCCTATTACCTGCTCGGCGGTGACACCCTGGCCCGTGACGTGTTTTCGCGGATGGTGGCGGGCAGTTTCGTGGTGGTGCGGATCGCGCCGCTGGCGACGCTGTTTGCCTTTATGGTCGGGATCACCCTGGGCCTGCCGGCCGGCTATGTCGGCGGCCGCCTCGACATCTTTCTGTCGTTCCTGGCCAACCTGATCCTCGCCTTCCCGGTGATCCTGCTGTTCTACCTGCTGGTCACTCCGGAAATCGTGCAGACCGGCATCCCCTCTTATCTGGCGCTGGTGCTGTTCCTGTTCCCGCTGGTGTTCCTGACGGTGCTGATCAATTCGCGCTATTTCACCACCCCGAACAAGCGCAGCCTGATCCTGGCGCTGGTGTTGCTGCCGCTGGGCTGGCTCTATGTCTCGCTGGTTTCAGACCAGGAGACCCCGGTCAGTTTCCTGCCTGCCGCGCTTGACCTCTTCAACATCCCCGGCGGCATTCTGGTGGTCTTTGTCTCCGTGGTCTTCGTCAATGCGCCGACGGTGTTCCGCATCGTGCGCGGGCTGGTAATGGACATCAAGACCCGCGACTACGTCGCCGCCGCCCAGACCCGGGGCGAGGGCACGTGGTATATCATGCTGTGGGAAATCCTGCCGAATGCCCGCGGACCGCTGATCGTCGATTTCTGCCTGCGCATCGGCTACACCACCATCCTGCTCGGCACCCTCGGCTTCTTCGGCCTCGGTCTGCCGCCGGACAGCCCCGACTGGGGGACCACGATCAACGCCGGGCGCAAATTGTTGTCGATCTACCCGCATGCGGCGATGGTGCCCGCGCTGGCGCTGCTGTCGCTGGTCCTCGGCCTCAACCTGATGGCCGATGGGCTGCGCGAAGAAAGTTTGAAAGATTGACCGGCGCTCTGCAAATCCGCCCCGGCTTCATCTTGCCAGAAATATTCCGGGGGAGTCGCGGCGCCGCCGCGGCGGGGGCAGCGCCCCCAACATCCCGGATCACAGGAGTCTCCGCGAATGGCTGACAAACCCGCCTATGACGGCCCGATCCTGGAAATCGACAAGCTGTCGATCTCCTTCTTCACCCGGTTGCGCGAAATCCCGGCGGTGATGGATTTCTCGGTCACCGTGAACCCCGGCGAAGCGGTCGGGCTGGTTGGCGAATCCGGCTGTGGTAAATCCACCGTGGCGCTGGGAATCATGCAGGATCTGGGCAAGAACGGCCAAATCACCGGCGGAACGATCAAGTTCAAGGGCCGCGACCTGAGCGAGATGTCCGCCGACGAGCTGCGCCATATCCGTGGCAATGAAATCGCGATGATCTATCAGGAACCGATGGCCTCGCTGAACCCGGCGATGAAGATCGGCAAGCAGCTGATGGAAGTGCCGATGATTCACGAGGGCGTCGATGAGGCCGAGGCCCGCGCCCGCGCCTTGCAGGTGGTCACCGACGTCAAGCTCCCCGATCCCAGGCGCATCCTCGATGCCTATCCGCACCAGCTTTCCGGCGGTCAGCAGCAGCGGATTGTCATCGCCATGGCCTTGATGTCGAAACCGTCATTGCTGATCCTGGATGAGCCGACCACCGCGCTCGACGTCACCGTCGAGGCGTCGATTGTCGAACTGGTCAAGGAGCTGGGTGAGAAATACGGCACCTCGATGCTGTTCATCAGCCACAACCTCGGGCTGGTGCTGGACACCTGCGACCGGCTCTGCGTGATGTATTCCGGCGAGGCGGTGGAGCGCGGCTCGATCGAGGATGTGTTCGAACAGATGCGCCACCCCTATACCCAGGCGCTGTTCCGCTCGATCCCGCTGCCCGGCGCCGACAAAACCGCGCGCCCGCTGGTTGCCATTCCCGGCAATTTCCCGCTGCCACATGAGCGCCCCAAGGGCTGCAATTTCGGCCCGCGCTGCGATTATTTCGAGGCCGGTCGCTGCGATTCCGGCCATATCAGCATGGCGCCGATTCCGGGCGATGACGAACATACCTCGCGCTGCGTGAAGTTTCAGGAAATCGACTGGGACGCGCCGCTGGTTGCGGCGGTGACCAATGAAAAATCCAGCCCCGGCAAGGTGGTGCTGCGGGTCGAGAATCTAAAGAAATATTACGAGGTCTCTGCCTCCACCCTGTTCAGTTCCAAGGGTCACAAGGTGGTCAAGGCCAACGAGACCCTGACCTTCGAGGCGCGGGAAAGTGAAACCCTGGCCATCGTCGGCGAATCCGGCTGCGGCAAATCCACCTTTGCCAAGGTGCTGATGGGTTTGGAAACCGCGACCGAGGGCAAGATTCTCCTCGACGGTCGCGAGATCCAGGACGTGCCGATCGAATCCCGCGACACCCAGACCGTCGCCGACATTCAGATGGTGTTCCAGAACCCCTTTGACACGCTGAACCCGTCGATGACCGTGGGCCGTCAGATCATCCGGGCGCTGGAAATCTTCAACTACGGGTCCAGCGACGGCGAACGCCGCGACCGGATGCTGACCCTGCTGGATCTGGTGAAGCTGCCCCGCGCCTTTGCCGACCGGATGCCACGGCAGCTGTCCGGCGGGCAAAAACAGCGGGTCGGCATTGCCCGGGCCTTTGCTGGCGGCGCGCGGATCGTGGTGGCGGATGAGCCGGTCTCGGCTCTGGATGTGTCGGTGCAGGCGGCAGTGACCGATCTGTTGATGGATATCCAGCGCGAGGAAAAGACCACGCTGCTGTTCATCAGCCATGACCTGTCGATCGTGCGCTATCTCTCTGACCGGGTGATGGTGATGTATCTCGGCCATGTGGTCGAGCTCGGCACCACCGACGAGGTGTTCTCACCGCCCTACCACCCCTATACAGAGGCGCTGCTGTCGGCGGTGCCGATTGCCGACACCTCGGTTGAAAAGGAACGGATCGTGCTGGAGGGCGACATCCCCTCGGCGATGAACCCGCCGCCGGGCTGCCCGTTTCAGACTCGGTGCCGCTGGAAATCGAAGGTTCCCGGAAATCTTTGCGACACTGAGGTGCCGCCGATGCGCGATTTCGCCGGCCACCAGATCAAATGCCACCTGGCAGACGACGACCTTGCGCAGATGACACCGGTGATCAAGATCGCGGCGGAGTAATCGGGAACGGCGCGGAACCGGCTGGAAAGCCTGGCGAACTCGGATCGGGGCCTTACTGGCCCCAGATCACCCGCACATAATTCCTGGTTTCTTCATAGGGCGGCACATCGCCATATTTGCGCACCGCATCCGGCCCGGCGTTATAGGCGGCCAGCGCCAGCCGCCAGGAGCCGAAAGCCTTGAACTGGCGCGCCAGATAGCGGGCGCCGCCTTCGAGGTTCTGTTCGGGATCATGCGGATCGACCCCCAGATGCTCGGCCGTTGCCGGCATCAGCTGGGCCAGCCCGATGGCGCCCTTGTGTGATTTCGCAGTGGCACGCCAGCCGCTTTCCTGCTGCACCAGCTTCAGGAACAGATCCTCGGGCACGCCATGCTTGCGCGCCGCGTCCTTGGCCAGGCTCAGATAGGGGCCGGTATACTTGCCCCGAAACGGTGCGCCTTCGTCCCATTTTGACGGGGTCACCACCGAGGGCGGTTTCAGGCGGACCGAGTTGTTGTATTGCGACGCGGCGCGGTTATCGAGGATCTTGGTCTGCGAGCGGAACAGCTTGACCCGCGATTTGGTTGAAAACACGTCAGCCGCAGCCGGGCTGCACAAAGCCAGCCCGAGCGTTATGGAGACCGCCGCTCTGTTCAGAGATTTCCGCAAACAGATCATCCCACCCTTGCTGCACATCGTGGCGACATATTAGCGGGAAAGCGCGCCAGCGACACCCCATATTGCCTGATGAGCCGCTTATTGCCGCTGGCTGTCGCTCGCCAGCCAGGGTCGCCTGCCGCCGCCCCTGACGTGGACACCGATGCCCATCCGATTTTTCCTTGTTTCTCGCAAATCTTTACCTTTCCTTTGCGGTCTGTTGTAACCGTCAGAACCAAACGGAACGGAATCAAAGGGGGCCGCATGGCTGGATCGGTTAACAAAGTCATCCTGGTCGGAAATCTCGGGCGCGATCCCGAGGTGCGGTCGTTTCAGAATGGCGGCAAGGTCTGCAACCTGCGCATCGCCACCTCGGAGAACTGGAAAGATCGCAACACCGGCGAACGGCGCGAACGCACCGAATGGCATTCGGTGGCGATCTTTTCCGAACCGCTGGCCAAGATTGCCGAACAATATCTGCGCAAAGGTTCCAAGGTCTATATCGAGGGCCAGCTGGAAACCCGCAAGTGGCAGGATCAATCCGGCCAGGACCGCTACTCCACCGAGGTGGTGCTGCGCCCCTATCGCGGTGAGCTGACCCTGCTCGACAGTCGCGGCGGTGAAGGCGGCAGTGGCGGTGGTCGGTATGGCGGCGGCTCGAGCGACTCTGGCGGTTACGAAGATCGCGGTGGGCCCTCGGGCGGCTATGATGATCGCGGTGGTGGCCAAGGTGGCGGCGGTCAGGGTGGCGGCGGCGGTGCGTCGCGCGACCTCGACGACGAGATTCCGTTCTGATCGACCCGCAGGGGTGGACGACGCAAACGGCCCGCCAATCTGGCGGGCCGTTCTGCTTTCAGACAGTTTTGGGCTTTCAAACCGTCAGGCTTTCAGCCTTCTGACCGGCTCAGCGTGACTTGAACAACCCGCCCAGAATGCCGCGCACGATGCGCCGCCCGGTGGTGCCCTTCAACTCCTTGATCACTGCGGTGCTGATCGCCGAGCCAAAGCTGTCGTCCTTGCGGGTCTTGCGTGAGGTCGAGCGGCTGACGCGGCTGCCGGAATAGCGCCGCCCGGCCTGAAACTCCCGCTCTGCCGTCGACATTTCCTCTTCGCGCGCCTCTGCCGCCGCGGCGGCCTTTGCGGCGGCATCGGCCCGGGCTTTCAGCGTCTCATAGGCCGAGACCCGGTCGACCAATGTGTCGTATTTCCCGGCCACCGGCGAGGCCAGGCTCACCGCCTTGCGCACCGCAGCATCCACCGGCCCCAGCTTTGACGAAGGCGGGCGGATCAGCGTGCGTTCGACCACGCCGGGCGCGCCCTTATCCTCAAGGAATGAGGTCACCGCCTCGCCTACGCCGACCTCGCGGATCGCGTCTTCGGTCGAAAAGCGCGGGTTGTCGCGGTAGGTCTGCGCTGCCATCCGCAATTCCTTGCGGTCCCTGGCGGTGAAGGCGCGCAGTGCGTGCTGCACCCGGTTGCCCAGCTGGCCCAGCACATCCTCGGGCACATCCGCCGGGTTCTGGGTGCAGAAATAGACCCCGACCCCCTTGGAACGGATCAGCCGCGCCACCTGTTCGACCTTGTCGACCAAGGCCTTGGGCGCGTCGTCGAACAGCAGGTGCGCCTCGTCGAAAAAGAACACCAGCCTCGGCTTGTCGGGGTCGCCCACCTCGGGCAATTCCTCGAACAGTTCCGACAGCAGCCACAGCAGGAAGGTGGCATAGAGCCGGGGCGAGCCCATCAGCTTGTCCGCCGCCAGGATCGAGATCACCCCGCGCCCGTCAGTGTCGGTGCGCATCAGGTCCGACAGATCCAAGGCCGGTTCACCGAACAGATTGATGCCGCCCTGATTTTCCAGCACCAGCAACGCCCGCTGGATCGCCCCGATCGAGGCCACCGAGATATTGCCGTAGCGCAGGCTCAGCTGTTCGCGGTTTTGACCGGTCCACAGCAGCAGCGCCTGCAAATCCTTGAGATCGAGCAGCGGCAGCCCCTCTTCGTCGGCAACCCGAAAGGCGATGTTGATCACCCCTTCCTGGGCATCGCTGAGATCCATCAGCCGCGACAGCAGCAATGGCCCCATTTCACTGACCGTGGTGCGGATCGGGTGGCCCTGTTCGCCGAACAGATCCCAGAAGATCACCGGAAAGGCGGCATAGGCATAATCGTCAAAACCAATGGTGCCGGCGCGTTTGTGAAACGCCTCGTGCAGCTTGAACTCGGCGCTCCCCGCCTGCGCCAGGCCGGACAGGTCGCCCTTGACGTCAGACAGGATCACCGGGACCCCGGCGGCAGACAATTCTTCGGCCATGATCTGAAGCGTCACCGTCTTGCCGGTGCCAGTGGCACCCGCGATCAGACCGTGCCGGTTGGCATATTTCAGCCGCATCTGCTGCTTGACGGCGTAGTCTTCGCCGCCGCCACCGATGAAAATCATTCCGTCCAAGCGCTCTGCCCCCTATTGGCGAACCTCTGTCATAGCCCGTCGCGGCGCGGCGGAACATAGAAACTTAATCATTACATGCCAGAGTGAATTGGTCCGGGGCCTCATGTCCTTTTTGGCCCCGGACTGACTTCCTCCCTGTTAAACTGGCCGTGCTTTCGGGCGCGGTCTTTTTTCGCCGGATTCACCGCAGAGATCCTTGTAAACGCGCTGTAAACCCCCTCGATCTTGCCTGTTGACGCGATCAACCAAACCGCATAGCGTCTGGGTCAATGACTAAGCCGGCCAGTTCGGCAGGGAGAAATGGAAAAGGGGCCGCCTGGCCCCTTTTTCTATTTTCAACCCCGCTCCATTCCCAGCGATTGTCAAAGCCACCGCTCCGGCCCTGCCCGCAACGGCAGCGCCGGTTTCACACGCGCAGGTTATCGCGCGTGTCTATTTGCCCGCGCATCGGGGCCTGACAAGCGGCACCGGGCATGTTAATCCGCCAGTTGACGTCCGTGGCGCTGGCCACTTTGAACCTGACAGGATTTCCATGACCCGTATTCTGACACTCCTCCTCGCTCTGACCCTGGCAGCCCCCGCCGTGGCCCAGGACACAGCCACCAAACCCGCCGAAACCACCGACGCAACCAAACCCGATTCCGGTCTGGCGATGGGCACCCCGGCCGACAGCGACGTCGGCCAGCCCTACACCAAAGAGACCAGCGGCGATTGGGAATTGCAATGCGTCAAGGCCGAAGAAGGCGAAGACCCCTGCCAGCTCTACCAGCTGGTCATGGATGAAGACGGCAATCCCGTCGCTGAATTCAGCCTGTTCCGCCTGCCGCCGGGCGGCCAGGCGGTGGCCGGGGCGACCATCGTGGTGCCGCTGGAAACCGCATTGATCGAAGACCTGCTGCTGGGTGTTGATGGCTCCAAGGGCAAGCGCTATCGCTTTTCCTTCTGCTCGACCATCGGCTGTTTCGCCCGGATCGGCCTGACCGAGAGCGATATCGCCTCGCTCAAGCGCGGCAAGACGGCTTCGCTGACCATCGTGCCCTTTGCGGCGCCGGACGTGAAGGTCAAGCTGAACATGTCGCTGATCGGCTTTACCGACGGCTATGACAAGACGACGGTCGCCCCGGGCCAGTAACCGCGCTCTGCGCGATGACCCGGATGAAACGCAGACGGCCGCCCGGTTTGGGCGGCCGTTTCTGTTTGCACATCGGAACAAGCTGGAAACTCGAACCTGGCCCGCGCTCAGGCCCGCCGCAGCGCGATCACCGCGTTCAGACCACCAAAGGAAAAGGCGTTGGACATCGCGACCTCGACCTGCGCCTCGCGCGCCACATTGGGAACCACGTCCAGCGGGCAATCCGGGTCGGGTTGGTCATAGCCGACGGTCGGGGCCACCACCCCATCCTTCAGCGCCATGATACAGGCCAGCAGTTCAACCGCTCCGGTGCCGCCGATCAGATGCCCATGCATCGACTTGGTCGAAGAGACCATCAGCTTGTCGGCATGAGAGCCAAAGGCATCGGCAATCGCGGCGCATTCGGTCTTGTCATTGACGGCGGTGCCGGTGCCATGGGCGTTGATATAGCCGACATCCTCGGGGTTGATCCGTGCATCGCGCAGGGTGCCGGTCATCGCCCGGACCGCGCCCTGCTGTGACGGCATCACGATATCGCTGGCATCGGATGACATCGCAAAGCCGATCACCTCGGCCAGAATCTCGGCACCGCGCTGTTTGGCGTGTTCCATCTCTTCAAAGACAAAGACCCCGGCGCCCTCGCCCTGGACCATGCCGTTGCGGTTGGCGCTGAACGGGCGGCAGCCGTCCCTGGACATCACCCGCAGCCCTTCCCAGGACTTGACCCCGCCATAGCAGAGCATGCTTTCCGACCCGCCCGTCAGCATCACCGGGGCCATCCCGGAACGCACCATCTGAAACGCTTGGGACATCGCATGATTGGAACTGGCGCAGGCGGTCGAGACGGTAAAGCTCGGCCCCTGAAGGCTATGGGCGATGCTGACGTGGCTGGCGGCGGCACTTGGCATCAACTTGGGGATGACAAAGGGATGCACCCGGTTCTTATCCTGGTGATAGACCTCGTAATAGCTGTCGTCCCAGGTCGTGGCGCCGCCGCCCGCCGTGCCCAGAATTACGCCCGATTTTTCCGCCAACTCGCCATCGAACACCAGGCCGGACTGGGCCACCGCCTCTCTCGCGGCATGGATGGTGAACATGGTAAACCGATCGAACAGCGCGGTATCCTTGCGGCTGAAGTCATCCTCGGCGGGATAATTGGGAACCTGCCCACCGATCCGGATCGACAGCTTTTCGACATCGCGAAACACCAGATCGCGAATGCCGCACCGACCTTCGCGCATCGCCTCAAAGGTCTCGGGCACCGTCAGGCCGAGAGCGTTGACCGTACCGGCTCCGGTAATAACGACCCGTTTCACGCGTTTTGGTCCGCCACCAGCTTTTCAATCCCGGCGATGATCGAACCGACGTTGGAAATGTCGAAATCGCTGTCCGCCGGATCGTTGGCATTGAACGGCACTTGGATGTCGAATTCCTCTTCGATCGAAAAGATGCTTTCCACCAGCCCCAAGGAATCGATCCCGAGATCATCCAGAGTATTCGTCATCAAGACCGCGTCCGGGCTTCGAACAGCCTGCTTGGCAATGATCGCAATCACCGTGCTCTTGACGTCCATGCTCGCTCTTTCTCTGCTGTGTTCAACGCTGGGTCTAGTGGTTCGCGGGATTCTTAAAAACCAAATTCTTAATCTCTGCAAGCTGTTGCGCCAACCGGGGCAGACGCCGCAGCGCCTTGTAGCTTTCGAGATGGGCCGCCATCCGTACCGCCGGATAGCCCATCATCACGCGGCCCGCCGGCACATTCGACAGGATACCGGTGCCGCCCGCCGCCACCACATTGTCGCCGACACTGACATTGTCACTGACCCCGGCTTGCCCCCCCAGCACCACATGGGTCCCGATCACCGCCGATCCGGCAATCCCGACCATCGCCGCGAAGAAGCAATGCTCGCCGATCACCACATTATGGGCGATGTGGCAGAGGTTGTCGATCTTGGTGCCGCTGCCGATCCGGGTCGGGCGCACGCTGCCCGCATCGACGCAAGTGTTGGCGCCGAGTTCGACATCGTCACCGATCACCACGCTGCCCAGGGAATGAATGCGCTGCCAGGCCTGCACCCGCGGCGCGGCGACCTCGCCAAGGCTGGCGCGGGCCTGTTCGGCATTCGAGGCGGTTTCGGTGACGTAAGAGGCGCCGTCAAAACCGATTGTCACGCCGGGTTGGGCGATAAAGCCGCTGCCGATCCGCACATTGCGACCGATCCGCACCTGAGCGTGCAGCAGCGCCCTGGCGCCAATTTCGACATCCGGTCCGATGTAACAACCGGGGCCGATCACCGCGCCGTCGCCGATCACCGTGGCCGCCCCGATCACCGCAAAGGCACCGATCTGCACATCGCGCCCCAGCCGGGCGGATCCGGCAATTGCAGCGCTCGGATGTCGGCCCGGGCCATAGCCCTGACCGGGATCGAGCATGCGGGTCACCCCGGCCATCGCCAACCGCCCGCGCGGCGCGATGATCGCGGCGGCCAGCCCCAGCGCCTGCCAGTCCATCCCCGCAGCGATCAGCGCCGCCTGGGCATTGGAGTGCAGCAACCCGGCGGCAAATTCCGGTTTCAGTGCCAGCGCCAGGTCTTGTGGCCCGGCCAGCGCGGGCTCTGCCGCGCGGCTGATCCGCAGCGCGGTATCACCAACAGCTTCGGCCCCCAGGGCGGCGGCGATCTCGGCGATTGAATGGCTCATGCCAGCCAGCACCCCATATCGGCGGCGGAGGTCAGCCCTGAACCGAGTTCAGCGAAACCCCGGCCCGCGCCAGAGCCTCCCAGATCGCCGCGTCGCGACCATAGACATCGCGGCGGAAATTGATCCGTCCCTTGGCCTGGGTCACGGCGGTGCGATAGATCAGATGCACCTGGATCGGCTGTTCCAGCGGCACCAGAGTTTCACGCCTGGTGCGCAGGATCGACTGAAAGAACGGCTCCGGGTCCGCCTCCTGCACCGCCAGCAGCGCATAGGCAAAGTCGAACGGATCGGCCAACCGGATACAGCCATGGCTGAAGGCGCGGCTTTCCCGGGCGAACAGGCTCTTGCTCGGGGTGTCGTGCAGGTAGATGTTGTATTTGTTCGGGAACATGAACTTGACCAGCCCCAGCGCATTGCTGTTCGAGGGCGGCTGTTTCAGATCGAAGGGAAAGTTCTTTTCGGAGTAATTCGAAAAGTCGACCGAGCCACGATCGACAACCTGACCGCGCGAATTGATCACCCTGAGATGGCTGTTGGAAAACGGATTGCGCTTCAACGCCGGCAGATATTCCTTGGTGGCGATCGAGCGCGGCACGTTCCAGGTCGGGTTGATGATCATATGTTCCATGACATCGGAGAATTCCGGGCTGCGGCGGCCATTGGTGTTCTGGCCGATCACCGAACGGGTCTGGAACGTCACCTGGTCGAAATCGACGATCCGGGCGTGGAAATCGGCCAGGTTGACCAGCACATGCCGATCCCCGCGCGGCCGGTTCAACCAGCGTTCCCGCTCCATCGCGACGATCACCGACTTCAGCCGATCCTCCATCGGAACGTTGATTTCGTCCATCGTCCCGGCGCCAGCGACGCCGTCCTGTTCCAGCCCGTGGTCGGCCTGGAATTCCATCACCGCCGCCTGCATTGCGCCGTCATAGGTCATCCGCGGATTGGCGGCGAGATAGCCCATCGCGATCAACCGGTTCCGCAGCGCCACAACCGCGCGCCCTTCAGCCCCCGGTTTCAGCGATTTTGCCGGAACCGCCGGGCCCCAGCCGCCATGCGCCAGCTGCCCTTGCAGATCGAGCTTGGTTTTCAGCAGCCGTGTGTATTCCCCGGTTGCCGGCACCAGCGCGCGAACAAAGGCACGCGGATCCGGCGAGGTGATGCCGTCGAGGTAGAACGAGGCATCGCGCAGCGGCACCACGCGATGAATATCCTTGACCACCTCTGACGGGGTCAGGATGCCGGTTTGCAGATCACGGCCGAATTCCAGGAACAGCCGGGTCAGCGCCACATCCAGCTTGCCCATGTCGCGGGGCGTCTTTGCCGCCGCCATCCGGGCGCGCAGATCGGCGCTGTCGAATTTGCTGGTCGGCAGATTGTGCAGCCCGGCCAGCGAAAACGCCTCGAACAGGGCGCTGCGCCGGGCCCGTCCGGCGTCATCGGCGCCGGTCCAGATCGGCGCGAAATCGCGCTGGCGGTAATAGCGTGCCACGGCGCCGGATCCGGCAATGCTTTCGGCGACCGCCTGTTTGAAGGCGGTGACCTGGGCCTGGGCGGGAGCGCCGAGGCTGAGCATGGCGGTGGCGCAGAGCGCGGCAACGGTAAAGCGGAGGGTGTGGAGCGGGCGCGCGGGCATGAATTCCCCTGTTCAATCTCGATAAAAGGCTGCAGCGCCTTATTGCCGCAGGCCCCCGAACAGGCCAAGACCTGCCGAGAGGCGCGGAAAAACTTTCCGCTAGCTGATGTATATCAACGACTCTGCCGCCCCAAATGGGGGAATTCCAGACCCAATCAGCAAAAAGTCGCCGAGATCACAGGTTGGTGACAATGCAGGGGAACTTAGCCTTGGTCATGCCCGGCAAATATGCCATCTTTTAGTGACTTGTGGGGATGACAAGGCAGAGCCGTGTAACATCGCGGCAACAGGTAAGCTACGGGACAGGCATCTTATGACTGAAATCATGACGACGGGCATGTCGCGGCGGGCACTATTAGGCGCCTTCGCAGCGACGGCACTTGTGGCAGCCCCCACATATTCCAAAGCGGCGGGTTTCCTGCGCGGCGGCGGCGACATTCGACGGATCAAGATGTATTCGGTTCGAACCGGTGAAAAGATCGACATGATCTACTGGGTCGAGGGCAAATATATCGCAGAGGCGCTCAACGAAGTCACCTATTTCATGCGCGACTGGCGCACCAACACCACCAAGACCATCGACACCAGAACCATCGACATCATGGCGGCGTCGCACAACCTGATGGATGTGACCGAACCCTATATGTTGATATCCGGCTATCGCTCACCCGAAACCAACGCGATGCTGCGCCGCAGATCCTCGGGCGTGGCCAAGAATTCGCGGCATCTGCGCGGCGAGGCCGCCGATCTGCGCCTGCAAAGCCGATCCGTGCCGCAGATAGCCCATGCCGCCGCCGCCTGCCATGCCGGCGGTGTCGGTCGCTACTCGCGCTCGGATTTCGTGCATATGGATTGCGGCCCGGTGCGCAGCTGGGGCAGCTGAGGCAGGCCCTTGTGGCCGCTCCAGCTCCGGTAGCCGACCCAAGTCGCATGGCCGGATAAGAAGACGTTCCCAGGTCTGACGGCCCGGTGAGTCAGCAAAACTCCGATCGCTCAATGAAACGCTTTGGAGGACATTCGAACGTCGAATGTTCTCGCGGTTTCTTCGACTCCGCTGCCGCCCACTCCTCTGATCCTGACATCGACATATCGACCACTTTTCTTGTGAAAAGTGTCTGGCACGGCCGGGCAGACAATGTTCGAACATTGCAGGCTCTCGTCGTTTCTTTGAAACGCCTGCCGCTCTCCACCATTTGGGAAACAAGGGCGACATTCCTTGCGGAAAGTCGATGGTGCACCCGATAGGATTCGAACCTATGGCCTCTGCCTTCGGAGGGCAGCGCTCTATCCAGCTGAGCTACGGGTGCATTTCGGCGTGATATAGCGATCCCCCCCCGGCCCCGCAATCGGAAAAGTGACGCTTGCCCTGCCCGCTCGGCAGGCAAGCGGTGGCCAAGCGCCCCCTGGCCGCTTGACCGCCGCACAGCGACATCACAGAATCAGACCAAACGGTCCAGTTCTGCGAAGGCGAATACACGCCTACAATGCCCCGCGACCCTGGCACATGTGAACGGCAAGCCCGGCGCACAGAGAGTCAGCACGGGGGGGCAATCGCTGGCCCGGGCTCGAAGGGCTGGCCGCGGGCAGTAGGTCAGGTCGAGATTTTGTTGCCATCGCCGGACGACATGCGTCAGCATCACGGCTATGTTCATGATGGCTGCATCGGCGCGCCAGTGCATACGGCCTGTGCTTGGGCAGGATCGGCGAATGGAGGGCAAGACGTCGTGACTTCGAATTTCACCGTGCATTCTCTGCGCCTGGCTATGGGCGACGGGCTGCGCGCCAAGGCACAGACCATTCGGTCCGGCAAGACCATGACGAAGGTCTCGACCGAGATCTGGCTGGAATCCGACCGCGCCGCGCCCAGGCCCTGCACCACCGCCCTTGCCTCGATCGCCATACGACCAGAACCACGGCCAAGAATTTGACGACAGAGCGCCCCAAAACCTCCAATCGCCTGGTCAAGGCGGCGCTGGAATTGTTCCAGATGCGCGGCTATCACGCCGTCGGCGTCGCCGAGATACTGGAGCGGTCGGGTTGCCCCAAGGGCTCGCTCTATCATCATTTCCCCGGCGGCAAGGCAGCGCTGGCAGTCGCAGCCATCGACTGGCTGGCCGCCGATATCGTCCGTCATTTCGACGAGTCCGCGGACAAATCGAGCCCGGCCGCGACCATGGTGGGGGTGCTGTTTCGCCAGAGCGCCGATTGGGTCACCGGCACGGGCTATGCCTCGGGCGCCCTGTTCTCGGTGATGGCGCAAGAAGTGGTGCCACAGGAGGCAGAGCTGACGGCCAGGCTGGGTCAGGCCTATGTCGATGTGACACGGGCCTGCGCCCGGGCGCTGGCGGCGGGCGGCGGCGATCCGGACATGGCCGGGCCGGTTCTGGCGCTGCTTGACGGGGCGGTGGCGCAAGCGCGGGCGCAGATGTCACCGGTGCCGTTCCAGGCCGCAGAAGCGGCGGCTATACGATTGGTCGGCTGAGCCCTACCCGAGCAGATCCTGCGCCAGCTCCAGCGCGTCGACCAGCACATCGACCTCTTCGCGGGTGTTGTAGAGCCCGAAACTGGCCCGGCAGGTCGCGGTCACCCGCAGATGCTCCATCAAGGGTTGCGCGCAATGGTGCCCGGCCCGCACCGCCACCCCGCGTTTGTCGAGGATGGTCGAAACATCATGTGCATGCGCCGCGCCGTTCAGGGTGAACGAGAATATTGCGGCCTTTCCAAGGGCATGGCCCTGAATATTCAACCAATTCAGCCCGGACAGACGACTCGTCGCATAGGCCGCCAGATCCCGCTCATGCGCGGCAATCTGATCCATGCCGAGACCGGTCATGTAATCCAGCGCAACGCCGAGACCGATCATCTGCACGATCCCCGGCGTGCCGGCCTCGAATTTCATCGGCGGGTCATTATAGCTAACCGCGTCCTTGCTGACCTCGCGGATCATGTCGCCGCCGCCCATGAACGGGCGCATCTCGGCCAGACGTTCGCGGCGGGCATAGATCGCCCCTGAGCCGGACGGACCATAGAGCTTGTGACCCGTGATCGCGTAGAAATCACAGCCGATGTCCTTGACGTCCACCGCCATGTGAACCGCGCCCTGCGAACCGTCAACCAGCACCGGCACGCCACGCGCCTGGGCGGCGGCACAAATTGATTTCACATCAACAACTGTTCCCAAGACATTGGAAAGATGGGTGATCGCCACAAGCTTGGTGCGCGGCCCGATGGCGTCGATCAGCTTTTGCGGATCAAGACTGCCGTCCGCTTCGGTGTCGACCCATTTCAGCACCACGCCCTGACGTTCGCGCAGGAAATGCCAGGGCACGATATTGGCATGGTGCTCCATCACGCTCAGCAGGATCTCGTCACCCGGCTGCAGGCGTGGCGCGGCCCAGCCATAGGCGACCATATTGATGCCCTCGGTGGTGCCGGAATTCATCACCACTTCGCTCTCGTCGGCGTTGAGGAATCGGGCGATCTTGCCACGCACCGCCTCATAATTCTCGGTCGCCAGATTGGACAGGTGATGCAGCCCGCGATGGACGTTGGAATATTCCATCCCATAGGCGTGGGTGATCGCATCGATCACCACCTGCGGCTTCTGAGCCGAGGCACCATTATCAAGATAAACCAACGGCTTACCATTCACCTCTCGCGATAGGATCGGGAAATCGGCACGGATTTTGCTCAGATCATACATCAGATCGTCTCCGTCGGCGCGAGGCCAAGCAGGGCCAACAGGAACGTCATCGCAAAGGCCACGCCCAGCACCCCGATGATCAGGGTGGCCACCGCCTTGATCGGGGTGGTGAAGCGATGCGCCTCGGCGATGAAATTGGCTAGGATATAGACCCCCCAGAAGCCGCCGATCACCGCCAGCAGCCCGCTGAGCCCGATCGACAGCATCGAGACCAGGCTGATCACCACCTGAAACAGCACCCGCAAGGTCTGCAGCCAGCAGGTCAGTTGCAGCATCCGGCGGAAGTCCGAACTGCCGCCGAGAAGGCGGCCGGCCCAGACGAAGAACTGGGTCATCCCCACCATCAACACGCCCATCACCAGGCTCAGCAGGATCGGGCTTTGCAGCAGGCCGGGCATCGGAAATGCCACCTGAACCTGCGGCGGCACCGTCAGGCTGTAAACCAGGCCGTTCAGAACCGAGGCCAGCCCCAGCCAGGTCCACAGCGCCTGGTCCGGCAGGCGGATCTCCAGCAACTCGCGCGCCGCGCGCCGCGGCTCGCCGATGGTGGCCAACAGCATATCGCGAAACCACGCCTGGCTGAATGTCTCCACGCTCATGTCTTGCCCTCTCGTTCGGCTGCGAGCATCCCGCCGCCCCAGAACCACGCGAACACCCCGCACCAGATTGCACCGACCAGGGTCAATTGCGGTCCCGGCCCGATGAACCCGGCCACCAGCCCGTGCAGCAGGATCACCGGCGTGCTGGCCAGCAGCGCCCAGAACAGCGCCAGCCTCGCGCCATAGAAACTGCCCTGCCCACCGAGAATCCGCGCCAGACCATGCGCCAGCGCCGCCAGCGCGTAAAGCACCAGCGGCATGATCACCAGCCAGGCCAGCAGGCTGGCGCCAAGCAGCGGGTTCAGATCCTCGCCACTGGCATAGGCCTGGCGCGCCAGACGCGGCCATTGCGCCACGAAAACCAGCGCGCAGCCGATCATCACCATCGCCAACAGCCGATCCTCGCGCTGGCCACGCGCCAGAACCACGCGCAGACGCCGCCCCGGACCACGATAGGTGGCTGCAATATCGGCAAGAAACGACATCAGCCGCGCCGACGCTCCAGCCAGGCGGCCAACCGTGCAACGATTTCGTCGCGCAGATCCGGCGCCTCGATCTCCTCCACCGCTTCGGCCAAAAACGCCTGGGTCAACAGATCCGTCGCCGCACCCAGGGGCACCCCGCGCGAGCGCAGGTAAAACAGCGCCGTCTCGTCAATCGCACCCGAGGTCGAGCCATGCGAACAGGCCACGTCATCGGCATAGATCTCCAACTCAGGCTTGGCCAGAAACTGGCTGTCGCCGTCCAGCAAAAGCGCCTGGCTCAGCTGGTAGCCGTCGGTCTTTTGCGCCCCGTCCTTGACCAGGATCTTGCCCTGAAACACCCCGGTGGCACCGTTGCGCAGCACCTTCTTGAACACTTGGCGACTCTCGCAATTCACCGCGTCATGGGTGATGAACACGGTGTCGTCATGGTGAAAATCGCCGTCCCCCAGCGCTGCGCCCGCGACATGCGCCACCGCGTCGTCGCCGGTGAATTCGATCACACATTCATTGCGGGTCAGCACGCCATTGGCGGTCAGGGTAAAGCTCTTGAAAGTGCTTTCGCGCCCCAGCCGGGCAAAGATATGGGTCGCCGCACGCCGGTCATGGTCGCGCCCCTGCGCCCGCACATGCTGGAATCGCCCGCCATCGGCAATCTCGACCTCCATCACCTTGTTCAACCGCGCCGCCGCCGGGCCGCTTTCCAGCAGGGTCAGTTCGGCGCCCGCATCGACCTTGATGCAATGATGTAGGATTGCATCCGAACGCTCTGATTTATGGACATAAACAAGGTGGATCGGCTTTGCGGCCTTGGCACTGACATGGATCAACACCCCGTCGCTGGCACCGGCGGTGTTCAGCGCCGCCAATGGCCGTGCAACCGGCGATTGCCCGCGTGCCTCAAGCACACCATAGAGCCCGCGCGCCCAATGCAGATCGCTGCCCTGCGCCGCGCTCAGCATTTCGACACTGACGCCGGCCAGCTCCGGCGCGTCCGAGGCCTCGGCGTCGAACACCCCGTCGACAAACACCAGGCGCAGCGCCTCGGTGGCGGCAAAGATCGGTGCCTCGTCATCGTGGGCCAGCGCCGTGGCCGGGGTGACCTCGGCGGCGGTCAGGCTGTCGGGGCGGGTGTATTTCCAATATTCATCGCGCCGGATCGGCAGGCCCATTGCCCGCAGCCGGGTCAGCGCCGCATCACGGGCGGCCGCGGTCCAGCCGGGATTTTCTGGCGCGGACAGCGCCGCAAGCCGGGCTTCGGTCGCGTCCGGTTTCGGGTGTACCAACGCCATCACGCCTCCTCCAGAAACTCGGCATAGCCATTGGTCTCGACCTCAAGCGCCAGTTCCGGCCCACCGGATTTCACGATCCGGCCCGCCGACATGATATGCACGACATCGGGTTTGATATGGTCGAGAAGCCGTTGATAATGCGTAATAACCAAAAATGCCCGCCCTTCCGAGCGCAGCGCGTTCACGCCTTCGGCCACCAGCTTCATCGCATCCACATCAAGACCAGAATCGGTCTCATCCAGAATGCACATCTTGGGTTCCAGCATCGCCATCTGCAGGATCTCGTTGCGCTTCTTCTCACCGCCAGAGAACCCGACATTGACCGGGCGTTTCAGCATATCGGCGTCGATCTGCAGCGCCTTGGCCTTTTCGCGCACCAGTTTCAGGAAATCCGCCGCGCTCAGCTCTTCCTCGCCGCGCGCCTTGCGCTGCGCGTTCACCGCGGTGCGCAGAAAGGTCATATTGCCAACGCCCGGAATTTCGACCGGGTATTGAAAGGCCAGGAACAGCCCGGCAGCGGCGCGCTCTTCCGGGTCCAGATCCAGCAGATCGACGCCGTCCAGCGTCGCGCTGCCCTCGGTCACCACATAGCCTTCGCGCCCGGCCAGCACATAGGAGGTGGTGGATTTGCCAGACCCGTTCGGGCCCATGATGGCATGCACTTCACCGGCCTGAATGCTCAGATTCACGCCCTTGAGGATTGCCTTGTCCTCTTCTTCAAGTTTGACATGCAGGTTCTTGATTTCCAGCATTTTTCCTACCTTTTCTTGCCGCGCCAGCGGCGTATCCATCAGGGTCTCGACAGCAATTGTGTGACCCGCAACAACCGATCCACCGGCACCGCCATCGGTGCAACGGAAAACCGGGCAAGCCGTCCAGTGAGCTCTGGCTTGCCGATAAAATCCTCAACCTCGTGATATTGTGGCCGCCCGGCGTAATCATCGAACAGGATCACCAGCGGCCTGGCACTGCGAAAGGCGCAGGCCAGCGCGCAGCCGACCCGAAACCGACCATCGACCAGCACCAGGTCCGGCGGCTGAAACGCCGGGCGATCCCAGACCTTGAGCGGATAGCCAGGATAGCGTTTCCAGCCCTGATCGCTCTCCGGGTGCCCCCATTCCCGGGTCGGGCCGATATCGTGGTGCACGATATCCACCGGACTCAACGGCGGATTGGCGGCAAACCAGCTGCGCATCATCTGTGCCCAGGCCTTGTCGCTTTCGACGCTGGTCACCTGCTTGCCCGGCAGTTCCCCGGCCAGCACCGTCGACCCGCCAGACCCATATTCAAGGATCACCGCGGCACGTTCGTATTCGGCACGCAGCAACGCCGCCTCGGCCTCGGGAAAGGTCAGCTCGGGCCGCGCAACCGGGGCCTTGGTGTCTGCCGAATCCCGCATCGCTAGTCGATCACCACCGCAGTGCCAGAGACCGAGACCATCAACATGGAATCGCCGACAACCTCGTAATCCAGATCGACCCCGACCACCGCATTGGCGCCGAGCGTCGCGGCGCGATCCTCAAGTTCAGCCATCGCGGTGTCGCGAGCATCCTGCAGCTTGGCCTCATAGGCGCCCGCGCGGCCACCGACGATATCGGTGATATTGGCAAAGAAATCCCGAACGATATTGGCACCCATGATCGCCTCACCGACGACAACACCGCGATAGGCGGTGATCTTGTGGCCCTCGATCGACGGGGTGGTTGTGATGATCATTTCTCAAACCTCATTCAGTTCCGGGCCTCGGTCCCCATCGGAAACCGCTATCCGACCGATCCTTCCAGGGAAATCGCCACCAGTTGCTGCGCCTCCATGGCGAATTCCATCGGCAGCGCCTGCAACACCTCCTTGCAGAAACCGTTGACCACCAGCGCCACCGCCGCCTCTTCGCCAATCCCGCGCGAGCGGCAATAGAACAGCTGATCGTCATCCACCTTGGAGGTCGTCGCCTCATGTTCGACCCGGGCGGAATTGTTGCGCACTTCGATATAGGGCACCGTATGCGCCCCGCATTGGCTACCGATCAACAGGCTGTCGCACTGGGTATAATTGCGCCCGTCCTGCGCCTTGGGATGCATCGAGACCAAGCCGCGATAGGTGTTCTGCGCATGGCCTGCGGAAATCCCCTTGGACACGATGCGCGACTTGGTGCGCTGGCCCAGATGGATCATCTTGGTGCCGGTGTCGGCCTGTTGGTAATTGTTGGCGATGGCGATCGAATAGAACTCGCCCTGTGAATCATCGCCGCGCAGGATGCAGGAGGGGTATTTCCAGGTGACCGCAGAACCGGTTTCCACCTGGGTCCACATCACCTTGGCCCGGTCGCCCCGGCAATCGGCGCGCTTGGTGACAAAGTTGTAGATCCCGCCCTTGCCGTTCTCATCGCCCGGATACCAGTTCTGGACGGTGGAATATTTCACCTCGGCATCTTCTTCGATGATGATCTCAACCACCGCCGCATGCAGCTGCGCAACATCGCGTTTCGGCGCGGTGCAGCCCTCCAGATAAGAGACATAGCTGCCCTTGTCGGCGATGATCAGCGTGCGTTCGAACTGACCGGTGTTTTCGGCATTGATGCGGAAATAGGTCGACAGCTCCATCGGGCAGCGCACCCCGGGCGGGATGTAGACAAAGGAGCCATCGGAAAACACGGCCGAATTCAGCGTGGCATAGAAATTATCGCTGACCGGCACCACGGAACCGAGGTATTTCTTGACCAGTTCGGGATGCTCGCGGATCGCCTCGGAGATCGAGCAGAAGATCACCCCGGCCTTCTTCAGTTCATCCTGAAAGGTGGTGCCGAGCGACACGGAATCAAACACCGCATCCACCGCCACCTTGCGGCCCTCGGCCGGGACCGCCTCGGCGCCCTCGACCCCGGCCAGGATCATCTGTTCCTTCAGCGGGATACCCAGCTTGGCATAGGTGGCCAGCAGCTTCGGATCGACGTCATCCAACGATTTCGGCTTCACCGCCATGCTCGATGGCCGGGCATAATAATACTGGCTCTGAAAATCGATCTCGGGATAGTCGACCATCGCCCAATCCGGCTCTTTCTTGGTCAACCAGCGGGCATAGGCCTCCAGCCGCCACTCGGTCATCCAGGCCGGTTCCTTGTTCTTGCTGCTGATCAGGCGAACGATATCCTCGTTCAGCCCCATCGGCGCGTAATCGGTATCGATCTCGGTGTTCCAGCCGTATTTATAGGTGCCGGCCAGGGCGACGGCATCCACCGTCTCCTGATCGACGCCATCCTTGACACCGGTGTCACTGCCACTTGGGCGGTCCATAGTGGTCATTGCAAACCTCTCATCCTCACGCCGCGCGGGCGCGATGCTTCCTGCGTTGGGCCAGCCAGCTATCGGCAAAGCGCATGATCTCGTCTTCGGTCGTGTTCAGCCCCAGGCTGACCCGGATGGCGCTGGCGGCGGCGGTCTCGTCATAGCCCATGGCGCGCAGCACTTTGCTTGCCCGCACCTTGCCGCTGGAACAGGCCGAGCCGGCGCTGATCGCAAAGCCTTGCAAATCCATCTGCATCACCTGGGTTTCACCCTTCCAGCCCGGATCGACCAGGCAAGAGGTGTTCGGCAAGCGCGGGCTGTCCTTGCCCGCAAACATAAGTCCCTCAGCCTCCGCCGCAAGCCGCGCCTCCAGCCCATCGCGTCGCGCGGCCACCGCGTCCCAGAGCCCATCGGCCAGATCCCGCGCCGCCGCGGCGGCGGCCGCGCCAAACCCGGCGATGCCGATCACATTCTCGGTGCCCGCCCGTCGGCCCATTTCCTGACCGCCGCCGCGAATTCGCGCCGCCAGCTCGGTACCGCGTTTCAGCACCAGCGCGCCAATGCCCTTTGGCCCGCCCAGCTTATGCGCCGACACCAGCGCCATGTCGCATCCCAGCCAATTGAAGGCCAGCGGCAGCTTGCCAAAACCCTGCGTCAGATCGCTGAGCATCAAACCGTCCGGCAGATCCTGCAGCACCCCGGTTTCCGAATTGGCCAATTGCAGCGCAGCCCGCGCCGAATCGCCCACCGCAACCTGTCCGGCCCCATCGACCGGCAGGTCATCCACGCACCAGGCCAGCACCGCATCATGTTCGACCGCACCACAATGCAGATCACGCCCGGCCAGAGCCAGCGCCGCCGCCTCGGTGGCGCTTGAGGTAAAGACGATATCGGCCCCCTCGGCCCCGAGTGCCGCCGCCAGCTGCGCCCGCGCCCGCTCGATCAGCGCCTTCGCCGCCCGCCCCTCGGCATGCACGCTGGACGGATTGCCACTGACATCCATCGCCGCGATCATCGCCGCCCGCGCCTCGGCGCGCAGCGGCGTGGTCGCGTTGTGATCAAGATAGACCCGCCCGCTCATGCGCCACCCCGGGCTTCATCTTGCCCAAAATATTCCCCCCGGAGGGTCGATACCGGCACAGGCCCGATGCCGGGAAAGATGTGCCGGCCCCGGTTCACGGTGCCACCTCATCCGCCACGTCATCGACGACGGTGAACAGCGCCGGCACCGCCGCGCAGGGAGTCAGCCCATTGCCGACCACATCGGCCAGGCTGGTCTGATGCAGAAACACATAGACATGGGCGCTGAGCGATTCCCACAGCCGGTTGGTCACCGATTGCGCCCGCGATCCAGATAGCCCGCCACTGGCCCCGGCCCCCTTGTGCAGCGCCGAGACGGTCTCATCGACAGCCGCCAGAACATCGGCCACCTTGATCTCGGCGGTGGGCCGGGCCAGGCGATAGCCGCCGCCGGGGCCGCGCACCGAGTCCACCAGCCCGGCGCGGCGCAGCTTGACAAAAAGCTGCTCCAGATAGGGCAGCGACACCGCCTGACGCTGGGCGATCTCGGCCAGGGTCACCAGGCTGTTTGCCGGTTGCAATGCGATATCGGCCAACGCCACCATCGCATATCGCCCCTTGGTGCTCAGCTTCATTCGCACGACCCTCCAGCCGACCCGTTGGGCCAGCTTCTGTTCAGACTTTGTTGACGTTCCGGGCACCAACGCTTATCTCGCAGGTTAGCCCGATCCGGACCAACCCGGACTTAGAACTGTTCTAATGTGCCCGAGCGAATTCGTCAAGAATTCCCGCGACGCCCGCAGGAGCCTGCGCCAAACCATGCCTGAAGTCATTTTCGCCGGCCCCGAAGGCCGCCTCGAAGGCCGTTATCACCCGCAAAAAGAGCGCGACGCGCCGATTGCGATCATCCTGCACCCGCATCCACAATTCGGCGGCACGATGAACAACAAGGTTGTCTACAACCTGCATTATTCGTTCCACAAAATGGGCTTCACCGTGTTGCGGTTCAATTTCCGCGGCGTCGGACGCAGCCAGGGCGAATATGATCAGGGAATCGGCGAATTGTCCGATGCCGCCTCGGCGCTCGACTACCTGCAATCGATGAATAACAATTCCAAACATTGCTGGGTTGCAGGATTTTCCTTCGGCGCCTGGATCGGCATGCAATTGCTGATGCGGCGGCCGGAAATCACCGGTTTCATCTCGGTCAGCCCGCCCGCGAATATGTATGATTTCTCGTTCCTGGCGCCCTGCCCGTCCTCGGGGCTGATCATCAACGGCACCGCCGACCGGGTGGCACCGCCTGCCGACACCGCAACCCTTGTCGGCAAGCTGCAAGAGCAAAAGGGCATCACCGTCACCCATGAACAGATCGAGGGCGCCGGGCATTTCTTTGAAGAACCGCATATGGACACGATGATCGGCACGGTCAGCGATTATGTGAAACGGCGGCTCACAGAAACCTCACGGTAAACGCATGTCAACACTGGAAAAACTCGCCTCAAAACTGGGCGAAGACGTGATGAAGGCAATGGACGAAACCGGCGACCACCGGCTGTTCATGGAGGTGTCGAAAATCATCGGCGCCGCTTCCCAGACCCTGGAAGAGGCCTTTCTAACCGATATCCGGGTGCGCCTGGCCGAACGCAAGGGCCGCGAACTCTTGGCGCGGCGGTTGCAGCAGCACCGCAGCACGACCACGCCGCGATGACTGCCCGCCTCGACGCGCAGATGGCGTTTCTGATCGAGGCCGACCGGCTGAAATCGATTCTGCGCGCCACCCCGATCGCCGATGATTCCCGGCGCGAAAACTCCGCCGAACATTCCTGGCACCTGGCATTGTTTGCGCTGATTCTGGGCGAACACGGCAAGGATGTCGCCATCGACCGGGTGATCCGGATGTTGCTGATCCATGATCTGGTGGAAATCGACGCCGGTGACGCGCCGATCTATGGCGAGGTTGATTCCGCCGCTGTTGCCGTCGCCGAATCCGCCGCCGCCGACCGGATATTCGGGCTGCTGCCAGCGGATCAGGGCGCCGAGCTGCGCGCCCTCTGGGAAGAATTCGAAGCCAATGACTCCCCCGACGCCCGGTTTGCCAAATCCGTCGACCGGTTTCAGCCGCCGAACCTGAACCTCGCCTCTGGCGGCGGCTCCTGGCGCGACTATTCGGTCAGCTATGAGATGTTCGAGGCCCGGGTCGGCGCCAAGATCGCCCATGGCGCGCCAAATCTCTGGACCTGGATCGCACCGAAAGTGCGCGCATTTCTGTCGCGCTAGGGTGCGCCCCCTTGGCAAGTGTCGCGCTCTAAGCAAGGCTGGGCCGTCAGCGGAGGCGCATATGCCGGATTATTACGACCTTGGCCCCTATTCCTATCCCGTCACCACCCGATCAGCGGCGGCGCAGCTCTGGTTTGACCGCGGGTTGAACTGGACCTTTGGCTATAATCACGAAGCGGCGGTCGGCTGTTTTCAGGAGGCGCTGAACCAGGATCCCGATTGTGCCATGGCGCATTGGGGCATCGCCTATGCCACCGGGCCGAATTACAATTACCCTTGGCTGCTGATGGATCAGCCGACCCGCGCCAACATCCTGAAAACCGCGCATGAGGCGAGCCAGACGGCGCTGGCCCTGGCCGACAATGTCAGCCCGGAAGAGGCGGCGCTGATCCGCGCCCTGCCTGTCCGCTATCCACAGACAGACCCGATCCAGGATCAGCGGCCCTGGGACGATGCCTTTGCCCAAGCGATGCGGTCAGCGCATCAGGAACACCCTGCAAGCCTGACCATCAGAACGATTTTTGCCGAATCGATGCTGAATAGAACGCCGTGGAAAATGTGGGATCTGACCACTGGCGCCCCGGCCGCCGGGGCCGATACGCTGGAATGTCAGACACTGCTTGAGGCGGCGCTGAACGCTGATCCGCTGGCGATGCAACATCCCGGGATCCTGCATCTCTACATCCATCTGATGGAAATGTCGCCGACCCCGGAACGGGCGCTGAAAGCCGCCGATGCACTGCGCGATCTGGTGCCCGACGCCGGGCATCTGGTGCATATGCCGACCCATATCGACGTGCAGGTCGGTGCCTATCGCGACACGCTCCACTGGAACGAAATGGCGATCAAGGCCGATCTGAAATTCTATACCCGCGAAGGCGGGATGAATTTCTACACCGGTTACCGGCAGCACAATTACCATTTTGCCATCTATGGCGCGCTGTTCCTCGGCCAGATGCAACCGGCGCTGGCGGCGGCGCGCGGCATGCGCGACACCACGCCCGAAGAGATGCTGCGGATCGAAAGCCCGCCAATGGCGGATTATTTCGAAGCCTATCTGGCGATGGAGCCGCATATCCTGATCCGCTTCGGCAAATGGCGTGAGCTGATTGCGATGGATCTGCCCGAGGATACAACGCTTTACGCGACGATGAATGCCACCCTGCTCTATGCCAAGGCGCTGGCCCATGCCGCCCTGGGCGAGCTGCGCGAGGCGCTGGAATTTGAACGGCGCTTTCACGCCGCGGCCGATCTGGTGCCAGAGGGGCGCTATCTGCATATCAACCGGGTCAGCGACCTGCTGGCGATTGCCCGTGAGATGCTGCGCGGTGAGATCCTCTATCGGCAGGGCGATTTCGACGCCGCTTTCGCCGCGCTGCGCCGCTCTGCCGCGCTTGACGACGCGCTGCCCTATGATGAGCCCTGGGGCTGGATGCAACCGGCCCGTCATGCGCTGGGGGCGTTGCTGTTTGAACAGGGGTTTGTTGCCGAGGCCGAACAGGAATACCGGCTGGATCTGGGATTGACCCCCGGCCTGCCCCGGGCCTGCATCCATCCTGATAATGTCTGGTCTTTGAAGGGCTTGCACGATTGTCTTGAGGCGCGCGGCGAACAGGTCGAGATCATCGCGCTGCGGCAGAAACTGGATTTCGCCCTGGCGCGGGCAGATGTCGAGGTCGCTGCGTCCTGCTTCTGCGCCCAGGCGGCGATGCAGGGGTGCTGCGGGTAAGCCATCCGCTATTTCTTTGCCGCGATGACCTTTTCCGCCAGGTCCCGGGCGATGCCATAGGCGCCCTTGATCTTGTCGCTGTCCTTGCTCCAGTCGCGGCGCACCACGATCTTGTTGTCCTTGACCTTGGCCAGCCCGCGCTGATCCTTGATGAAATCCACCAGCCCTTCGGGATTGGCGAATTTGTCGTTGTGGAACTGGACCGTCGCGCCCTTGGGCCCGCCGTCGAGCTTGGAAATCCCGGCGCGTTTGCACATCCCCTTGATCCGCACCACCAGCAGCAAGGTGTTCACCTCTTTCGGCAACTTGCCGAAGCGGTCGATCAGCTCGGCGGCAAAGCCTTCCAGATCGACCTTGCTCGACAGGTTCGACAAGCGCCGATAAAGGCCAAGACGCAGGTCGAGGTCCGGAACGTAATCTTCTGGAATCATGACAGAAACACCGAGGTTGATCTGTGGCGACCAGGAATCTTCCAAATCGCTCAACCCGTCCAGCTCGCCGGTCTTGATCTTGGCAATCGCCTCTTCCAGCATCTGTTGATAGAGCTCGTATCCGACATCGCGCATATTGCCCGATTGCTCTTCGCCCAGCAGGTTGCCGGCACCGCGAATGTCCAGATCCTGCGATGCCAGGGTAAAGCCGGCACCCAGCGTGTCGAGCGTGCCCAGCACCCGCAGCCGTTTCTGCGCCTGATCGGTCAGCTTGGCCCGCGGCGTGGTGGTCAGATAGGCATAGGCGCGGGTTTTCGAGCGCCCGACCCGGCCCCGGATCTGATAGAGCTGCGCCAGCCCGAACATATCGGCGCGATAGACCACCATGGTGTTGGCGCTGGGAATATCGAGGCCGGATTCGACGATGGTGGTGGCCAACAGCACGTCGAACTTGCCGTCGTAGAACGCGTTCATCCGGCGGTCGAGGTCGCCCGCCGCCATCTGGCCATGGGCGGTGACGACGCTGACCTCGGGCACTTGGGTTTTCAGGAACTCCTCGACCTCAGGCAGGTCGGAAACCCTTGGCACCACAAAGAAACTTTGCCCGCCACGGAAATGTTCACGCAGCAATGCCTCGCGGATGGTGATCGCGTCGAATTCGCTGACATAGGTGCGGATCGCCAGGCGGTCGATTGGCGGGGTGCCAATGATCGACAGATCGCGCACGCCCGACAGCGACAATTGCAGGGTGCGCGGAATCGGCGTCGCGGTCAGGGTCAGCACATGCACGTCGGAGCGCAACTGCTTCAACCGTTCCTTGTGGCCGACGCCAAACCGCTGTTCTTCATCCACGATCAACAGGCCGAGATTCTTGAACGACACGCTCTTGGCCAGCAACGCATGAGTGCCGATGGCGATGTCCACCGTGCCGTCAGCGACGCCTGCCCGAATCCGGGCTGAATCCGACGCATTAACGAACCGAGACAATGGGCTGACCTGCAAAGGAAAACCCCGAAATCGTTCAGCAAAACCCTTGTAGTGCTGGCGCGCCAGCAGCGTGGTCGGTGCGATGATTGCCACCTGCACCCCGGCCATCGCGGCGACAAAGGCGGCACGCAGCGCCACCTCGGTCTTGCCAAAGCCGACATCGCCGCAGATCAACCGGTCCATCGGGCGGCCCGAGGCCAGATCGGCGAGCACATCCTCGATCGCGGCCAGCTGATCGTCGGTTTCCTGATAGGGAAAGCGCGCCTGGAACGACTCCCAGGCGCCTTCGGGCGGTTCCAGAACCGGGGCATGGCGCAGCGCGCGCTCGGCCGCGACCCGGATCAACCGGTCGGCCATTTCCCGGATCCGCTGCTTCAGCCGGGCCTTCTTGGCCTGCCAGGCGCCGCCGCCGAGTCGGTCGAGCAGCCCCGCCTCATGGCCGTATTTCGACAACAGTTCGATATTCTCGACCGGCAGGTAAAGCTTTGCGTTTTCCGCATATTCCAGCACCAGGCATTCATGCGCCGCGCCGATGGCGGTGATCACCTCAAGGCCCAGGTAGCGCCCCAGCCCATGATCGACATGCACGACCAGATCACCGGCCGAGAGGCTGTGCGCCTCGGTCAGGAAATTCTCGGCCCGGCGTCTGCGGCGCGGCGAGCGGATCAGCCGGTCACCCAGAACGTCCTGTTCCGAAATGACGGTGATGTCGCGCCCCTGCCAGGGCCCGGAGAAGCCGTGCTCCAGGGGCCAGACCGCCAGATGCACCCCATGCTTGCCGATCCGACCGGCATTGGCGACCGGCACCGACCCCAGCAGCCCTTCGTCTTGCAAGAGCCCGTCCAGCCGTTCGCGTGCGCCTTCGGAATAGGACGCAACAACCACCGGACCCAGATCCAGCTTTGCGCGAATATGATCCGCCAAAACGCTGAAAAGGTGTACGTTTTCCATTTGCCTCTCGGGTGAGAAGCTGCGCCCGATACGGCCGCCCGCATCAACCACGCCGGGGCCAGAATGTTGTGGCAAGGGTGAAAACTGCACCACCCGATGATCGGCAATCGCCGCCTCCCAGGCGGGTTCGTCGAGATAGAGCAATCCCGGCGGCGCCGGTTTATAGACGCTGTCCATCCGCTTGCGATCATCCAGCGCGATCCGGCGGGTGTCGTATTGATCCTTGACGCTGTCCCAGCGATGGCGCCGGGCCGAGGTGATCTGATCGTCGAGCATCACGCTGGCGTCGGGCAGGTAATCGAACAAGGTCTCCAGCCGCTCGTGAAAGAAGGGCAGCCAGTGTTCCATGCCGTGGTGCTTGCGCCCGGCGCTGACCGCCTCATAGAGCGGGTCATCGGTGCCTGCGGCGCCGAATTCGACGCGGTAATTCTGCCGGAATCGGGTGATGGCCGCCTCGTCGAGGATAACCTCTGACACCGGCGCCAGTTCGACCACGTCAAGCTTGGCGATGGTGCGCTGGTTGCCTGCATCAAAGCGGCGAGCGCCGTCCAGCACATCGCCGAACAGGTCGAGTCGCACCGGCCCGCCCTCGCCCGGCGGAAAGATGTCGATGATGCCGCCGCGCACCGCGAAATCGCCCGGCTCGGTCACCGAATGCGCATGGGAAAACCCCATCCGGGTCAGGAAGTTGCGCAGCGCTTTTTCGTCGATCCGATTGCCGACCGTGGCGGTGAACGCCGCCTCTTTCAGCACCGCGCGGGCGGGCACCCGCTGGGTTGCGGCGCTGAGCGTGGTCAGCAGCACAAAGCGTTTGGGCATGCCATGCACCAGCCCGGCCAGGGTCGCCATCCGCGCCGCCGAGATGTCGGCGTTCGGCGATACCCGGTCATAGGGGGTGCAATCCCAGCCGGGAAAACGGATCACCGGCAGGGCGGGATCGAAAAAGGCCAACCCATCGGCCATCGACGCCATCCGCCGGTCGTCGCGGGCGATATGGATGACGGCGCCATGCGTCTCGACCTCACGCAGCAGCAATGCAGCGTCAAACCCCTCGGGCGCACCGCCAAGGGTGATATGCACGCCTTTCGCCATCAGCCTAGCCCAATGCGCCGATCGACAGGTTCTGCAACATGCCCCAGCTGGCGGTAACAAAGATCGAAACCACGCCGATCCCCTGCACCGCCAGCCGGTGGCGATGCAGCTGTGAATAGAGCTGTTGGCCGGTCATCTCGGCGCCACGCACCTTGCGGGCGGTGCGCAGAGACAACAATCCGACCAGCGACATCGGAAAGGCCAGCAGAAACACCGCCTGGGCAAATTCGAGGTGATAGTAAAATCCCATCACCGCCAGGGTGGTCAGCACGAAGCTGGCGAAGGAGGTCAGCATCAGGGCAGAGACTTCAGCGATATAGAGCAGACGCGAGACATTGACCTGCACCAGGGTTTCGAAATCCGCCGCCGCCTGCCCGCCGTTGCGCCGGGCGCGCAGGGCCATGTCCCAGGGCACACCCAGCACCCAATGGCTGGCCGAGGACCAGACCACCGCCAGCGCGATCCAGAACCAAAGGTTCGAAAACGACCGCATGTCGATCAATTCGAAAATCGTGTTGGACAGATCCACCAGACATACCCCAGCTTTGGTCCCGGCGCGGGGCCTGCGTGCCGCACCCCGGTTTGGGTTTTCGGCCGCGCCGACCCTCTTATCGCCAGGCAGCGGCAATTCCTACCCTTGAGATGCGGGGTGGTCCATGCCACTCAATACGGGCCTTTGCAACAGGAGCTGCCCCAGATGACCCCGCTTCACGCGCCGTTTCCGATGACCCGCTTTCGCCGGTCCCGTCAAACCCCGGGAATCCGCGCTCTGGCGCAGGAAAATACCCTCACCGCCGGCGATCTGATCTGGCCGGTGTTCGTGCGCGAGGGCGATGGCGTGGCGCGCGAGGATATCCCTTCGATGCCCGGCGTGCAGCGCCAGACCGTCGATGCGGTGGTCGAATCCGCGCGCGAGGCGGCGGATCTGGGCATCCCGGCGATCTGCCTGTTTCCCTATACGCCGATGGACAAACGCACCAAGGATTGCGCCGAGGCCTGGAACCCCGACAACCTGTCAAACCGGGCAACCCGCGCGATCAAGGCAGCGGTGCCGGGGCTGGCGGTGATGACCGATGTGGCGCTTGATCCCTATAACATCGACGGCCACGACGGCTTTGTTGTGGATGGCGAGATCCTGAACGATGAGACCGTCGAGGCGCTGGTCAAACAGACCCTGAGCCAGGCCGAGGCCGGGGCGGATATCATCGGCCCGTCGGACATGATGGACGGCCGGATCGGCGCGATGCGCCGGGCGCTTGAGGGCGCGGGCCATAAAAACGTGATGATCCTCAGCTATGCTGCCAAATATGCCAGCGCCTTTTACGGCCCGTTCCGCGATGCGGTCGGCGCCACCGGGGCGCTGAAGGGCGACAAGGCCACCTATCAGACCAATCCCGGCAATTCGGACGAGGCGCTGCGGCTGGTCGCCCGCGACCTCTCTGAGGGCGCCGATTGGGTGATGGTGAAACCCGGCATGCCCTATCTCGACATCTGCCGCCGGGTGAAAGACAATTTTGGCGTGCCGACCTTCGCCTATCAGGTGTCCGGCGAATACGCGATGATCAAGGGCGCAGGGCTGAACGGCTGGATCGACGGCGACAAGGCGATGGCGGAAAGCCTGCTCAGCTTCAAACGCGCCGGATGTGACGGGATCCTCACCTATTTTGCCCCCGACATGGCAAGGGCGCTGGCGGCGGGCTGAGGTTTCGCAGGGATTCGGCGGGTTCCGGCCTGCCTCACACAAGTCATAGTGACAGATCAGCCGACTGGGCCTATAGTTTGCGGCAATGCCGGAAAACCGGTGGCCCAAACCGGGCCTTGTTCGAGCATGTGAGGCACAAAATGAACAGATTTACCCGACGCGGATTCACATTGGCAGGGCTGGCCGCGCTGCCAGCGCTTGCGGCCTGCAGCAACGCGGTGGGCTCGCGCGGCGGCGAAACCCTGGACGCGCGGGTCGATGCCACCATCGAACATATGTACCGGACCATCCCCTCGTCACGGGAATTGGCCGACAAATCTATGGGCATGCTGGTGATGCCGCTGCAGACCGAGGTCGGGGTCATTATCGGCGGCGGCTACGGCAAGGGCGCGCTGCGGGTCAACGGTGCCACCATTGACTATTATTCCTCGACCCATGCCAATTTCGGCCTGCAATTCGGGGCGCAGCAATACGCGCATGTGCTGTTTTTCATGACCCAGGATGCGCTGGATTCGTTCCGCCATTCGCGCGGCTGGGCGTTGGGCGCCGATGTGGAATATGTATTCAACGACGCGGGCGAAAATCTGCGCGCGGAATCGACCACCGGGCTGGCCCCGATTGTCGCGGTGGTCTTTGGCCAGGCCGGGCTCAAGATCGGCGCCTCGCTGGAAGGCGTGAAATACAACCGCATCATCCCCTGAGCCGGATAAAGCGACGGGCCATCTGCCCGGCCTCGGTCCAGCCTTTTGCGTTTCGATGCCGCCTGAATGGTCAGGCCTGGTCCCACCAACAGCCTGCCAGCAGGTTTGCTGGCGGCGAAGGGCGCGGTGCAGGCGACGGCCGGGCGATTTCAACGCCGCCAAAAAACCTGCCGCGGCGGCGTTTTACTTTGCCATGGAAACAAGGCTTTAGCAGCTTACTGCGGTGACGATCAATTGCGGTGGCAAGGCGACGTTGCACCCCGGATATGGCAGGTGTTATAGTCCGCCCAACAAGATATAGACCTGCGCGGAACAAGGCTGATAACGTGAACGACACGCCGGAAACCCCTGATAACGAAGAAGAAACGCCCCGATCGGCCTATACGGGCCCGACCGTTTCGATCACTGAGGAAATGAAGACCTCCTACCTCGATTACGCGATGAGCGTGATCGTCAGCCGAGCGATCCCGGATCTGCGCGACGGTCTGAAACCGGTGCACCGGCGGATCCTGTTCGCGATGAACGAGGTCAACAACACCTTTGACAAACCCTATCGCAAATCCTCGCGCCCGGTGGCCGATGCGATGGGCAAGTATCACCCGCATGGCGATTCTGCGATTTACGACGCGCTGGTGCGGATGGCGCAGGACTTCTCGATGTCGCTGCCGCTGCTCGACGGTCAGGGCAATTTCGGCTCGATGGACGGCGATAAGGCGGCGGCGTTTCGCTATACCGAAGTGCGGATGGCCAAGGCGGCGAATTTCCTGCTGGCCGATATCGACAAGGACACCGTCAACTTTCAGGACAACTACGATGGCAAGGACCGCGAACCGACGGTTCTGCCGGCGCGGTTCCCGAACATGCTGGTCAATGGCGCAGGTGGCATTGCCGTCGGCATGGCCACCAACATTCCGCCGCACAATCTGGGCGAGGTCATCGACGCCACCCTGGCGCTGATCGACGATCCGGATCTGTCCACCGAACAGTTGATCGAACACGTGCCGGCCCCGGATTTTCCAACCGGCGGGCTGATCCTCGGCCGCTCAGGCGCGCGCAAAGCCTATCTCGAAGGGCGCGGCAGCGTCGTCGTCCGCGCCAAGACCCATATCGAAGAATTGCGCAAAGATCGCTACGCCATCATCGTGGACGAGATCCCCTATCAGGTGAACAAGGCGTCGATGATCGAAAAGATCGCCGAACTTGTCCGCGACAAGCGCATCGAAGGCGTTTCTCATGTGCAGGACGAAAGCGACCGGCACGGTGTCCGCGTGGTGATCGAACTGAAGCGTGACGCCACTGCCGAGGTGGTGCTGAACCAGCTGTTCCGCTTTACCCCGATGCAGGTCTATTTCGGTTGCAACATGCTGGCGCTGAACGGTGGCAAGCCGGAAACCCTGACGCTGCACGGCTTTCTTGCCGCCTTCATCACCTTCCGCGAAGAGGTGGTTGCCCGCCGCACCGCCTATGAATTGCGCCGGGCCCGCGAACGCAGCCACCTGCTCTGCGGTCTGGCGGTCGCGGTGTCGAATGTCGATGAGGTGGTCGCCACCATCCGCGCCTCGGCCGATGCCGCCGAAGCCCGCGAAAGACTGATGACACGGGCCTGGCCAGCCCGGGAGATTGCCGATTACATCCGGCTGATCGACGACCCGACCCATCGGATCAACGAAGACGGAACCTATAACCTGTCCGAAGCACAGGCCCGTGCCATCCTGGAATTGCGCCTGCAACGGCTGACCCAGATCGGGGTCAAGGAAGTCACCGACGAGCTGGAAGAACTGGCTGGCAAGATCAAGGAATACCTTGAGATTCTCGGATCACGCGACCGGATCATGGGGATCATCAGCAACGAGCTGCGCGAGGTGAAAGATCTGTTCGCGGTGCCGCGTCGCACCGAGATCGTCGATTGGTCCGGCGACATGGAAGACGAGGACCTGATCGAACGAGAAGACATGGTCGTCACCGTGACCCAGGGCGGCTATATCAAGCGCACCCCGCTGGCCGATTACCGCGCCCAGAAACGCGGCGGCAAGGGTCTGTCGGGCACCGGGTTGAAAGATGACGACGTGGTGACCTCGCTGTTCGTCGCCAACACCCACACCCAGCTGTTGTTCTTCACCACCGATGGCATGGTCTACAAGCTCAAGACCTGGCGCCTGCCCCAGGGCGGACGCACCTCGCGCGGCAAGGCGATCGTCAATATCCTGCCGATCCCCGGCGGCGTCTCGATCGCTGCCATCATGCCGGTGGACCGGGATGAGGAGGAATGGGCCGATCTGCAGATCGTATTCGCCACCTCGGCGGGCGATGTGCGTCGCAACGCGCTGTCGGACTTCACCAATGTGATGCGCAACGGCAAGATCGCGATGAAACTGCCCGAGGGCGTCGAACTGGTGAATGCCGGGATCGCCTCCGAAGAGGATGACGTGATGCTGGTCACCGATTCCGGCCGCGCGATCCGCTTTCCCAGCACCGCTGTCCGGGTCTTCAAGGGCCGCGATTCCACCGGGGTGCGCGGCATCCGCCTGCAAGACGGTGCCCGCGTCGTGTCGATGTCGGTGATCCGCCATTTCGAGGCCACACCAGAGGAACGCGCCGCCTATCTGCGGATGCGCCGGGCGATGGCTGGGCTGGCAGATGACGCGGAAACCAATGACGAGGATGACGCCGTCGCCGCCGATCCGAATTTCAGCCAGGACCGCTATGTCGAAATGTCGGCGGTGGAAAACCTGATCCTGACCATCACCGAAGGCGGCGCGGGCAAACTCAGCTCGTCGCATGATTATCCGGTGCGGGGGCGTGGCGGCCAGGGTGTCACGGCGATGGACAAGGCGATGCGCGGCGGTGCGCTGGTCGCCTCCTTCCCGGTCGAAATGGACGATCAGATCATGCTGGCGACCTCAAAAGGTCAATCCATCCGGGTGCCGGTCGAAGGCATTTCCTTCCGCTCGCGTTCGGCCGGTGGCGTCAAGGTGCTGGACACCGGTCGTGGCGAATTGGTGGTCTCGGTGGCACGTATTGCCGAGCAGTCCGACGACGAGGAACTGGAAGCGGGCGACACGGACGAGGCCTGATACCCGCGCAACATCGCCGCGTAATTCACTGTTATAAATGACTAGTATGAAAATCATCCGGCCCCGAATCGGGGCCGGATGATTTGCTTACAGATCGTACAGCGCGCTGAACTTGTCTTCGATATAGTCCAGCAAGGGCGCCGCTGTCGGGGCCGTGCCGCAGGCCTGGGTGATCACCTCGCGCGGGGTCATCAGCGCACCATGGCGCTGCACCGCACCGCGCAGCCAATCCGTCGCGGCGCTTGTGTCGGCCACCGCCAGCTGCGCATCCAGTTCCGGCACTTCGGCGCGCAGTTTTTCATGCAGGCATCCGGCATAGACATTGCCCAGGCTGTAGGTCGGGAAATAGCCGAACAGCCCGACCGACCAATGCACATCCTGCAAACACCCCAGCGCGGCGCGCGGCACCGCATAGCCGAAATCGGCCTTGAAGCGGTCGTTCCATGCGGCCTCCAGATCCGGCACCGCCAGATCGCCGGACACCAGCGCCCGCTCAAGGTCAAAGCGCAGCATGATATGCAGGTTGTATTGCAGCTCATCCGCTTCGGTGCGGATGAAATCCTTTTGCACCCGGTTCACCGCCGCGTAGAAGGCGCGCGCTGACTCGACGCCGATATCGCCAAACACGGTTTGCATTTCGCTGTAGAGCCAGCCGGTAAAGGCCTCGGAACGGCCGAGCTGGTTCTCGTAAATCCGGCTCTGGCTTTCATGCACCCCCATCGACACCCCGCGCCCCAGTGGCGTCAGCGCATAATCCGGCGCGATCCCCTGCTCATAGCAGGCATGGCCGACCTCGTGGATGGTTGAGTAAAAGCAGTTGAACGGATCATCTTCGCTGGTCCGGGTGGTGATCCGCACATCGCTGCCGGACCCTGACGAAAACGGATGCACCGCCTTGTCGATCCGCCCGCGACTGAAATCATAGCCAAAGACCTCGGCCAGTTTCCGGGTCAGCGCCATCTGCGCCGCCTCGGGAAAGGTCCCGCTCAACGCGGCGGGCGCCGGTTTCTCCAGCACTGCGGCGCGCAACGCGACAAGCCTCGGGCGCATCTCGGCGAACATCGCCTCAAGCTCGGCCGCTTTCATTCCGGGTTCGTAATCGTCAAGCATCGCGTCATAGACATCGCCGCCCGCCGCCAGCGCCGCGCCCTCCTCGCGCTTCAGCCGCAGCACCTCGCTCAGCACCGGCACGAAGGCGGCGAAATCATCCGCCGCCCGCGCCGCCGCCCATTTGCCCTGCGCCATCGAGGTGACCCGGGCGATCTCTGCCGCCAGCCGGGCCGGCACCTTGCTGGCCCGCGCATACTCGCGCCGGATCAGCCGCAGCTTGGAAGCCGCCACCGGCTCCAGATCGGCGCCCTCCAGCGCGCTCAGCCAGTCGCCCAGACGCGAATCGGTGCGGCGGGCGTGCAGCACCCCCTCGATCGCCGCCATCTCGTCGCCGCGCTGACCGGCGGCGCCTGACGGCATCACGGTTTCCTGATCCCAGCCCAGCCGCCCGGCAATCTGCGCCAGTGCTTCGGTGTCGCGCTGGAAGTCAAACAGCTCTGCCAGAATGTCGTTTCGCATCTCAGGTCCCTCGAATCGAAGTGACGACCGGATAGGCCGCGTAAAACCGGGCGCGCAGGATCAGCACCCAGGTCAGCACCGCCAGCAGCTGATGCACGATGGCAACCTGCCAGGGCGCGCCGGTGACAACCGTATAGATGCCCAGAACCACCTGCGCGCTCAGCCCGATAAAGGCCAGGGTGAACGCCGCCCTGGTGCTGCGATGCACCGAGCGGCGGGACCGCAGCAGCGCAAAGATTGCATAGAGGAACAGCGCATAGCCCGACATCCGGTGGATGAATTGCACCAGGCCGGGGTTTTCCAGCAGGTTCCGCCAGGCCGGTTCCAGCAGCCAGGGATCGGGCGGCAGCCAGCCGCCACCGATCGTCGGCCAATCGCTGAAGGACCGGCCCGCATCGATCCCCGCCACCAGCGCCCCGAGCAGAATTTGCAGAAAGGCAAAGTGCATCCAGCCGGTGGCGACCCCAAACACCCGCGTCTCGCGCAGGCGGCGGGCCTGCATCAGGTCACGCTCCTCACGGCCCAGCTGCAGCACGAACCAGGTGATGAACCCAAGGATTATGAAAGCCAGCCCCAGATGCACCGCCAACCGGTAGGAGGCGACGTCGAGCATCGAGCCATCCAGCCCCGAGGACACCATCCACCAGCCGACCGCGCCCTGCAGCCCGCCAAGCCCGCCGATCAACAGCAGCCGCGAATGCCACCCGGTCGGGATTCGCCTGGCGGCCCAGAGGCCAAAGAACCCCAGCGCCCAGACCAGGCCTATCACCCGGCCCAATTGCCGGTGCCCCCATTCCCACCAATAGATCGCCTTGAAATCGGCCAGGGTCATCCAGGCGTTTTGCAGCTGGAATTCCGGGATCTGGCGGTATTTCTCGAATTCCGCCTGCCACGCCGCCTCCGACAGCGGCGGCATCGCCCCGGTGAGCGGGCGCCATTCGGTGATCGACAGCCCGCTGTCGGTCAGCCGGGTCAGCCCGCCGACGGCGATCATCGCCACCACCAGCGCAAACAGCAGGATCAGCCAGCCGCGCAGCAGCCCGCGCGATCCACGCCGGGCGCGGTCGATGACCCCGGTCTGGGCCTGCGGTTTGCGGACCTCCCCGACCTCTTCGAAAATCGAACGCTTGTCACTCATCTCGGCCTCCTGTTGCCGGGAACCTAAGGCGGCGGCAGCGGGGCGGCAAGGTCACTTGCCGCGCTCTTTCCAGCGCACCATCTGCCGCATGATGCCATGCAATATCTGCACATCCGACCGGGTCAGCGGCATCCGGGACCAGAGGTTGCGCAGGGTCAGCTTCATGGTCTCGGCCTTGGTCTCGGGGAAAAAGAACCCCGCCGTCGTCAGCCGGTCCTCGTAATGCGTCGCCAGCACCTCGACCTCATGGGCGCTGGCCCACTCGGCGCCAGCCAGCTCAAACCGCTGGCCCGGCACGTCAACCCCCTGACGGCGCCATTCATAGGCGGTCAGCAACACGCATTGCGCCAGGTTGAGCGAGGCAAACTCCGGGTTCACCGGCACATTGATGATGGCGCTGGCCCGGGCAATGTCGTCATTCTCCAGCCCGGCCCGCTCCGGTCCGAACAGCACCGCCACCTTTTCCCCGGCGCTGATCCGCGCCCGCGTCTCTGCCATCGCCGCCTCGGGCGTCAGCACCGGCTTGCTCAGCCCGCGCGCCCGCGCCGTGGTCGCCAGCACATAGGAACAATCGGCAATCGCCGCCTCGGTGGTGGCGCTCAACCCGGCCTCATCCAGCAACCGCCCGGCGCCCGAGGCCATGGCGATCGCCTTCTGGTTCGGCCAGCCGTCGCGCGGATCGACGATCCGCATCCGGTCGAGGCCAAAATTCCACATCGCCCGCGCCGCACCGCCGATGTTTTCCCCCATCTGCGGACGCACCAGAACGAACACCGGCTGAGCCATGACACCCCTTTCGCAAAATCCTCCCGCCTCATATCACGCGCGGCCCCGGGGGCAAGACGCCGGCGGCCCGGGCTTCCTCTGGTCAAAAGTATCCTCGGGGGCGGCGCGGCCTGCCGCGCCGGTGGGGGCAGACAGCCCCCGGGGCTGACGCCAGCCAAGGCCCAGGCCTTTGGCCTTTTCCGCCCGCCACTTCCACGCTAAGACGTCGCAATCCCAAGGAAACAGTCGCCATGTCCGATGCAAATACCGATGCCGAGACCCCGCAACTCTATCTGATCACCCCGGCCGAATTCGATCTCTCGGCCTTTCCCGATCAGCTTGCCGCGATTCTCGATTCTACGGAAATCGCCTGCGTCCGCCTGGCCCTGGCCAGTCATGACGAAGACCGGATCAACCGCGCCGCGGATGCCTTGCGCGAAATCACCCATGCCCGTGACGTGGCACTGGTGATCAACAACCACTTCGTGCTGGCCGAACGGCTGGGGCTCGACGGGGTGCATCTGTGCGATGGCACCCGCAATGTGCGCAAGGCGCGCAAGGCGCTGGGGCCGGATGCCATCGTCGGAAGTTTCTGCTCCACCTCGCGCCATGATGGCATGTCAGCCGGCGAAGCCGGTGCCGATTACATCGCCTTTGGCCCGGTCACGGCGGGGGCATTGGGCAACGCCGAGGCGGCTGAGGACGAGTTGTTTTCCTGGTGGTCCGAGATGATCGAACTGCCGGTGGTCGCCGAAGGCGGGCTCGACCTGGCGGCGATTGCCCGGCTGGCGCCGCTCACCGATTTCTTTGGCATCGGCGACGAAATCTGGACCGCCGAAGACCCGCAGAGCGCCCTCAAGACGCTGCTGGCACCACTCAGCTGATCTGACGTTCCGGCGGCATCGCGCCGCGCACCGCCGCCTCGGCCGCGGCGGCCATCTGCTTGCGATCTGCCAGGTCGGCAGCGGCCAGCGCCGGATGCCAGATCACCTCGACCGAGCCGCCACGCCGGGCGCTCAGAATCTGGATGACATGGCCGCCAAACCCCATTTCCCCGAACCAGCCATAGAATCGCGGATCGGCGCCGTAAGGCGCATGATAGATCACGGTGATCGGCTGAATATGCAGTTTCGGGCGCAGTTCCGGGTCAAAGAACGCATCAAAAAGCGTTGATTTAAAAGGCAGAACCCGCATGTTGTCGGTCGAGGTGCCTTCGGGAAAAAACAGCAATTTGTGACCCAGCCCCATCCGGTCGCGAAACAGCTTGGTTTGCGCGCGCGCCTCGCGGCGGTCACGGCGGATGAACACGGTGCCGGTCGACCGCGCCAGCCAGCCGATTCCAGCCCAGCTCGCGACCTCGGATTTGGCGACAAAATAGACCCGCTGGGCGGCGTTCAGCACATAGATGTCCAGCCATGAGGAATGATTGGCCACAACCGCCCCGCCCTCGCGCATCGGCCGCCCCCTGGTCGACAGCCGCAGCCCGAGGATCCGCAGGCTGAGGAGACACACGAGTTGCACCTGGCGCCCGGTCACCGGCCGGTGCTGACCGCAGAGCGGCCGTTCCAGCAGCCGCAGCAGCAGCAGCACGATCAGCCCGCCAAAGTTCAACACCAGAAGCGGGATCAGCCGCAGCACCAGCCGCAGCCACCCGGCCAGACCGGGCGGCGCCGGATCCGGGAATTCCTGCTCCGGCATCCAGACCTGACTCACCGCGACCTCTCGCGGGTGTAGACGGTGCTTTGGCGCTGATTCATCTGCGCGGTGTCGAGGATCAGGCAGACATCGACGGTGTTGAAGGCGTAATCGACAAAGGCGCCCTCGCCGACGAAACCGCCCATCCGCAGGTAGGCCTTGATCAGTGACGGCACCAGCCGCATCGCCCGGCGCCGATCGATCTGGTCGTCGGGCATCAGATTCATCGACTGGAAATGTTCGGGTTGGGCCCGGGCGCGCAGGTCCTCCGGCGCCAGATGGCGATGATGCAACAGCGCCAGCGGCTCGGCCAGCGCCTGAACATCGGTGCCATGGAACGAGGCCACGCCGAACAGCACCTCGATATCATTGTCCGAAACATAGGTCGCCAGCGCGTTCCACAGATGCCACATGGCGATGCCGCCACGATAATCCGGCAGCAGGCAAGAGCGTCCGAGCTCCAGCAGCTTGCGCCCGGTGTTGCGCAGGGCCGTGAGGTCATATTCGGCTTCCGAATAGAACCGCCCGATCCGATCGGCCCGGTCCGAGGGCAGCACCCGATAGACGCCGACCACCCGGTCGCGCGGATCGGGATCGTCGCGGGCGTCGTCATAGAGCAGGAGGTGGTCGAAATAGGCGTCGAATTCGTCACGTTCCAACCGCGCCTGGTGATCGACCAACGGGCCGTCACTGCCCAGTTCCTCGACAAAGACCCGATAGCGCACCCGCTGCGCGGCCTCGACCTCCTCGGCGGTTTGCGCAATGCGCACGGAATACGCGGGCGCCCTTGGCGCCGGTTTCTGTGCAGGGGGCGAGGGTTCTTGGCCTTGGGACATTACCGCGCTTTTAGGCAAGCCGCAGGGGTGGTGCAATCCCCGCTGCAATGTTGGACGGAAGCACCGGAGCGCCGGTGCCAATTAACCCCTTGGAAACCATGTTCATGGTTCAAATACCGGGAGAAGCGCGATGCGGGTGCTGTCGATCACGACCTTGCCCGCCTCGGGAAAGTTGACAGTGATCTTGGTCCCGATGTTTGATTGCACCTGCCCAGTCCCCCAATCTGGCTGACCAGGATGGATAACCCGCATGCCAGGTTCAAGTAACGCGTTGAGGTCATTCATGTCGGCGACGGTCCAGGACAGGATGCGAAAGGGTTTTCATGTGGCAGTCTAATCATAATCTCGCCGCGCTCATAGGGTCACGTATCTGTCACGATCTGATTTCGCCGATCGGCGCCATTTGCAACGGGCTTGAACTGCTGTCGCTGGCGGGCAAACCGATCTCGCCCGAGATGGCGTTGATCTCGGAATCGGTGGAAAATGCCAATGCGCGCATCCGATTCCTGCGCGTCGCCTTTGGCCTGGCCAGCCCCGAGCAAAGCATCGGCCCTTCTGAAGTGCACAGCATCCTCAGCGATATCAGCGTCGGCAACCGGGTGCAGTTTCACTGGGCGCCAGAGGGTGAGTGCCCGCGCTGCCAGGTACGAGAAGTGTTTCTGGCCCTGCAATGTTTTGAAAGCGCAATGCCTCAGGGCGGCACCGTCACTGTCACCAGCGCGGGTGATTCTTGCTGGGAAATCTCCGGCCCCGCCGATCCGAACCGCCCGGATCCGCAGCTTTGGCAGGCGCTCTGTGATCCGGTCCTGCAGGCGCAGATCGCCCCGGCGCAGGTGCAATTCGCGCTACTGCCGACGCTGCTGACCGAGCGTGGCCGCCGGATCGCTATCGAAACCGGCGACAGCGGCATGGTAATGCGGTTCTGATCCGCCGCCCTGGCCAATCATGGCTTTTGTCCGCGCAGCCGGCGGACTAAGGTCTGCGCAAACCGGCAGGCAAGGCGCATATGACACAGGATCCTCTCGTCATCTTTACCCCGTCTGGCAAACGCGGCCGGGTCGCGGCTGGCACCAATGTGCTGGCGGCGGCGCGGGCGCTGGGCGTCGATCTGGACTCTGTCTGTGGCGGGCGCGGCATCTGCTCGAAATGTCAGGTGTCCCCGTCCTTTGGCGAATTTGCCAAGCACGGGGTCACCGTGCTGCCCGGCGCGCTCAGCGACTGGAACGCAGTCGAGGCGCGCTACCACGAAAAACGCGGGCTGAAACCGGGCCGCCGCCTGGGCTGTCAGGCGCAGATCCTGGGCGACATGGTGATCGACGTGCCTGCCGAAAGTCAGGTGCACCGGCAGGTGGTGCGCAAGGACGCGGCGGTCAGGGCGATGACCATGGATCCGGCCACGAGGCTCTATTATGTCGAGGTGGCCGAGCCGGATATGCACGAACCCTCCGGCGATTTCGAACGGCTTTGCACCGCGCTGAGCGCGCAATGGGAGATTGGCGCGGTCAGCGCGAGGCCCAGCCTGCTGCGCCGGTTGCAACCGGTCCTGCGCAAAGGCGGCTGGGCCGTCACCGTGGCGCTGTTTGCCGATCACAACGGCGGGCCTGCGGAAATCCTGGAGATCTGGCCGGGGCTGCATGAGGCCGGCCTCTACGGCCTGGCGATCGACCTCGGCTCCACCACCATCGCCGCGCATCTGTGCGATCTTGACACCGGCGAGGTCAAGGGATCCGCCGGGATCATGAACCCGCAGATCCGCTTTGGCGAGGATCTGATGAGCCGGGTTTCCTATGTGATGATGAACCCCGGCGGCGATGTCGAAATGACCCACGCGGTGCGCGATGCGCTGAATGACCTGGCGATCGAGATTGCCCGCGACGCGGCGATTGACCCCGGGCTGATCGTCGAAACCGTGGTGGTCTGCAATCCGGTGATGCACCATCTGCTACTCGGCTTTGACCCGGTCGAACTGGGCCAGGCGCCGTTTGCACTGGTCACCTCATCGGCGCTCACCCTGCCTGCGGCCGAACTTGATCTTTCAGCGATCAACCCCCGGGCCAAAACCTATATCCTGCCCTGCATCGCCGGTCATGTCGGCGCGGATGCCGCCGCGGTGTCGCTGTCGGAAGAGCCAGAGAAATCCGAGGATCTGGTGCTGATCGTCGATGTCGGCACCAATGCCGAATTGCTGCTCGGCAACACCACCCAGGTGCTGGCCTGCTCCTCGCCCACCGGCCCGGCCTTTGAGGGCGCACAGATTTCCAGCGGTCAGCGTGCCGCCCCCGGCGCCATCGAACGGGTGGAGATCGACCCGGTGACGAAAGTGCCGCGGTTTCGGGTGATCGGATCGGATCTGTGGTCCGACGATCCCGGCTTTGCTGCCGCCACCGCCGCCAGCGGCATCACTGGCATCTGTGGATCGGGCATCATCGAGGCGGTCGCCGAAATGCGCATTGCCGGCCTGCTCGATGCCTCCGGGCTGATCGGCTCGGCGGACCAGACCGGCACCTTGTTGAGCGAACCCGAGGGGCGCACCCATTCCTACCTGCTCTATGACGCCAGCGCCGAGGGCGGGCCGCGCATATCGGTGACCCAGGGTGACATTCGCGCCATTCAACTGGCAAAATCGGCACTTTATGCCGGGGCGCGGCTGTTGATGGATGAAATCGGCGTGGATCACGTCGACCGGGTGGTGCTGGCCGGGGCCTTTGGCGCCCATATCTCGCCCAAACATGCGATGGTGCTGGGGATGATCCCTGATGTGGCGCTGGACCGGGTCACCTCGGCGGGCAATGCCGCCGGAACCGGCGCCCGGATCGCGCTCTGCAGCCGCGCCGCGCGGGCCAGGGTCGAGGCCGGGGTGCGCCAGATCACCAAGGTCGAAACCGCCATCGCGCCGCGTTTCCAGGAACATTTCGTCGCCGCCAACGCGATCCCGCATGCCAGCGACCCGTTTGCGCATCTGCGCGCAGTGGTGCCCCTGCCCGAGGTCAGCTTCAACACCGGTGGTGATGGCGGCCGCGGTGGGCGGCGGCGGCGCAGAAAGGCTTGACCCGCTGACCACCTTGGCATAACTCACGCGGCACTGGCGGGTGTAGCTCAATGGTAGAGCAGCAGCTTCCCAAGCTGAATACGAGGGTTCGATTCCCTTCACCCGCTCCAGCTTCATTATAGCCAAAAGAACAAAACGAAAAAATCTCGATTAGGGCCTTGTAAACTCTTCGTGAGCCCCCAAGTCATGTAGGCCCCGGGGGGGGTAATCCCCCCCGAAAGTAGGGGGCTGCATAAGTAGAATTTTCTCGCCAAGG
>NZ_JARGNH010000001.1 GCF_029213205.1 Pseudooceanicola sp. | reverse complement strand
GAAATGAATCACAAGATCATTTGTTTGATAAGTAATTTATAGGTGTGCTGCCTAGTTAAGCAAATGGACAAGGGTTGTAATGTGAACGGTCTGCATCTCCAAAACCGATTGAAACTGGGGCTTTCGAGCGGCGATGCCAGTTATGGCCCTTACATCTCTGTCAGAGTGTTAATCGCGGCGTTATGTGTCTCTCTCACAATGGGCGAAGGCGACGCTACGAAACCAGGCGATGCTGGCCATACTCTTGGTGTGGCCGGAGCGATGGTTGTAGCGGCTAGCGAAACGGTCGTACAGTTAAACGAAATGGAATTAACTCCCAGATTCAAAGAGGGAGATCCTATAACACTTCAATCAGGCCATACCGTTCAGCTTTACATCACGCAACAGGCGCAATGGACCCCTGAGGGGTTTATTTACGGTAGCGTGTTAGGCGCCGACATCGAAATCTCTGCCCCCGACGGGACCTGCTGTATTGCAGATCCGTCGACAAGGAGCGAACAGATCCCTATCCCAACGACCGCACGAGACGCCTCATCTGTTACTAGGGCAGCGGAAGGTGTCCTTGACCGAATAAGGGAGCAAGAGGAGGCCGCTGAGCGCCGCAGGAGTGATCAATCTGGCACTCTGTCAGGACTCGCTGCCGCCATGCGACGCATGGAAGAAGCCGCGCAAGTCACGGAAGATACCAACGATGACACGTTTGACGACTATGATGGGCCTGGAGAGATACTTGGACCTGATTGCTCGCTTGTCGAAAATTCGTCTATTTGCTGAACCGATTAATCAATATGCGGTATCAACCTCATTCAGCTGCCTTAAGCCAACACCACCACACTGCGTGCGAACTGACAGGTGAAGCGGGAAGAAATAGCCGTTCCATTTAATTAGGGGTTACGCATAATCCTACAAGGAAGGTCTTAGAGTGAAATCAGTGAAGTCGTTACTTTCCGGAAAGGTAGCTGCACGTCACGCTGCGAACATCGAAAGATGCAAGAGGAGGTCTTTTGATAGTTAGCGTTAGGTTGGAAAGACCCTGCAACTAAAACTAACCTTCGCTCTGCTACGAAATCTAGACCAAGAGAAGAAGCGGCATGAATCACCAGACACCAAAAGAAACGGGTAACGTCAGCGGGCGCACAACGGCTTATTTAAGACGTGCCAGAGTGGGAGCGAGAATCACTATCGTCGGTCTATGCATCACTCTCACAATGGGAGAGAATGCGACTGAATACGTAGAGGAGAATTTTCCGACAGTAACTTGGCTCTCGCGAGGTTTGGATGCGGCTGAAGATGTAAATAGCACTGTTGACGATATTGGTGATGATGTGGATGCGATTGACTGCTCTATTTCCGAGAATTTTGGGCTTCCGGAGTGCTACTAATATGAAGATCGGTTCTACTCATGTATCCCTTCTTGTTTTCGCTTCTTTGGTTGCGATGATAGGAGAAGCCGTTTCAGCTCAGGAGAGCCGGATCGTCCCGCTTTTCGGACTTTACCACAGCGATAACGCCTTTGGCGGCACCTCCGCCGATCGGATATTCCGCGGCGGCATCGAGGTGGACACGCCCGACGAGCTTCGCGCGACCTCTGACACCGTGCTCAGCGCCGGTGCAATCTGGCTGAATGCGATCCGGACCGACCTGGGCGGTATGCCGTTTACGCTGTCTCCGTTCGTTCGTCATCGGAGCTTCCTTGAAAGCGGGGAACATTCGACTGCTTTCGGCGCGGCCCTGTCCTTCCGGTTTCACGACGGTCCGAACGATCGGCTCGATCTGCGGGCGACCGTCGCGCGTTTTGATGCCAGCTGGGCTTCCGACGCCGTGGACGACGTATCGCTCCGTCTTGGCTATCGGCGTACCATTGAGAGCGGCGCCCGCCTGGATTTCGGGTTGACCGGTGGATGGCAGTCGCTGGTCACAAGTGGGTCGGTTTCGCGGGTCGGGTTCGATGCGGAATATCGTGACAGCTTCGGTGAGTTCGACCTGACAGCTGACGCCCGGTTCAACCTGCGCTCCTCGGATGTCTCCGGCCGGTCCGGTCATGATGTGGGCCTCGGGCTGCGGCTGGGGCGGGACATCGGTCCGGGTCAGGCCTACACCCAACTGGGGGTAGACTGGGAAGAGGACCAGAATGCCCGGTCTGGGCAACCCGCCGCGCGCAGCGAGACAAATACGCTCGCCGAAATCGGCTATGCGGTCTCGTTGGACGCGTCAGGTCTGGGGCGCTTCACCATCTACGCCCGCCAAGAGAGGTCCAACGCCAACCTCGCCATATATGACGCTACCACGAATGTTTTCGGGATGGGGCTGCGCCTGGGCTTCTGAGAGATGAAATGTTGGTGTGATGAAGGCTCTCCCTACCCAGAATGGGCGTGTGAGACGTGAGTTCCGGTAGCGCCCGAATAATGCACCGCCGTAGGCTACTATTGTTTCTGGTGACAGTCTTGGCAACCTTGGTAGGTGTCGCTTTTTCTTTGGTGTTTCGGGATCTCGAGGGCTGGCGTTATCTGTCCTTGCCCTTGCGGCAGACTCTTTTCTCCCTGACAAGAAACGATGCTATTCTGGCAGGTACATGCCGCCTAACGATCTGTTCCGTCTTTCCATCGCTTATAATGCAGGTCGCACTATCGTTTTGTGCGCTTATGGTATCACCGAACCGATCCGAAGACGTTCCGCTGCTGAGGTTCGCCTTAGGGTGTGGTGTCCTTGCCGAGATGTCGCAGTCAGTTCGATCAGTATCGACATTCGATCCGGGCGACCTGGTCTCTGTACTTCTGGTTTACGCAGTTTTTCGGGTTTCCCTTCTGAAATTCCGATAGTGCCGCATAACGCGAGAGTGTGTATGAACTGCTTCAAAGTCGGCTCGCGATGCAACTAAAAGACGACTGAGAAGACCAGGAGCCCGACAAGCTGTACCCTTGCCATTTATCCTGATTTGGACCGTGAGTTCGAAACTGAATGAAGGATCCCACATGATCATTCTTCAGCTGCCCGAACAGGCCGGGTCAGAGCCCGCCCCGCAGGAGATCGACTCGGAGGCGCGCTGCCGCGTCAGCGGCCCGGGCCTGCGGGCCTTCCTTGCTATCGCGGATCGCTACAGGATAACCACGCGGGACCGGATCGCGCTGCTCGGCGAGCCGTCGAACTCGACCTACCACGAGTGGGTCAAGAAGGCCCGCGCGGCGGTGCCCCTGTCTCTGCCGCTAGACACGCTCACCCGGATCTCGAGGACTTTGGGCATTCACAAGACGCTCGGCATCCTATTCCCGAACGAGGCGGAGGCGATGACCTGGCTCAAGGGCCCGCATCGCGGCGAGGCCTTCGGGGGCCAGGCACGCTGGAGGTGATGATCGGGGGCGGGCTCGACGGGATACTCACAGTGCGGCGCCACCTCGACGGCTGGCGCGGCGGGCTATGCGGCGGACCTGGCGAAGGGACAGATGTGGAGCCGGTGCGCCCGACAGACCTCGTCTCGACGTGACGCGCCTAGCCCATGCGCCGGTACGCGCGCACCGCCTGATCCCGTCCCGCTTCCCCCTGATCGCCGCGTTCGAGACGGTGACAGCACCCGAGGATATCGCCCCGGTCTTCGAGCTCGAAGGCTGGACCAACGACCACCTCTTGGCGCCCCGTCTCCGGCGGCTTGCGAGGTCCGACTGGGTCTACGGCCGTCCCAACGCAAGCGTCGTCATGGCCGCGTTCCTGCACGGGGCACCTCAGGGGATCCGCCACCGCCCAGGTTTTCGGTCGGTCCGTCCCGACAGGCCCGCATGACGGGATCGCCTATGAAAGCCTGCGGCAACCTGGCGGGATGAACTGGGTCTCTTTCCGGCCGACCCGGATCCTCGACGTGCCCCAGGCCCGGCATTTCCGGGTCGCCGTCCACCGCTCCGGGAAAACCCTCGTGAAGCAGCTGGGTTCGGCCTGCGTCTTTAACTTGCCCCGCGAAAGCGAAGTCACGAACCGGAACCGAACCTGAGCTTTCCCTACCGAGTTATTTTGACAGGATCACAACCGGTAGTGTGGTGAATTCGATTTTCGACATTTCCGTGCTGCGGGCCTTGCGCCCTGTGGCCCCGTTTCTTACACTCTTCTTTCACAAAGATTTCACAAGACGGCGGTTTAGAATCCTACGAGACAACAACACAGTCGTTTATTTTCAATGTGTTACGGCAGACGGGAAAAGTTAGGTCCGTTCCCTACCGCCGGAGCCAATATCGAAAAAGCCTAGCAAAGTCAGTGACTTAGCTGGGCTTTTTTCTTAGCAAGGTCATTCTCATCCCTCTGTGCCCCAAAGCGCGATTTTTACTGCGCACAAAGAGTCGGAGCCAAAGATGGGACGCATTGCTTACCGTGATGGACGCATTTATGGGAACAGGCGCGACCGGTATGGCGGCGGCTTGGGCTGGCTTCAATTTCATCGGAATCGAGCGCGACAAATCGTATTTCGAGGTTGCCAAGTTGCGGGTCGAATACGCCCTTAACAATCCAATGCCAAAGTTTCCGCTCTACGCACCGCAGCGGAGAAAAATGAAGAAGACAGAAAAGTCTTTTTCCAATCCTGCGTCGCACACGACGCCTTGGATTGAGGCAACAAAGGACTTGGGCGCGCTCGTGCCCTTGCGCCGCCCAATTCGGGTCAAGCGCGCAATCCAGAAGCTATTGGCCAGCGTATCAACGCTTTGGGGCAATGCTGTCGTCTCATTCAAGAGTGCGGTCAACAAGGGCAAAGTCTCGCGGCGTGGTAATCCCCCCATTTTTAGCGGGGTGCCTTCGTAGAACTTACGCGGCCATTTTCAGTTTCTGGGCGGGTGTGATGCCGCCGATGCCCATGTTCGGGCGGTCGTTGTTGTAAGACCCGGCAAAGATGGGGGTCCATGTCGCCGGCCGGACGCTTGCTACTCAATCTTCGTCTAGTTCAGGCCCCGGTCGACGCCATCGACTACGTGATCACCCACGAACTCTGCCATGTGGCCGAGCCTCATCACGGGGCGGCGTTCTTCGAACTTCTCGACAAGGTAATGCCCGATTGGGAGCGTAGGAAGCAGAGGCTGGAACGCGCCATGGCCTGAGAATTTCCGAACCCGGTCGCGGCAGACGCAAACACGACTGCAATCCAAGCAATTTCGACAGCTCTAATTTCCTTAATGTTTACATGAGCTTATAAGAAATTCACCAAATCGGCGCAGTCATGAGGTCCGGAGAATATCGGCCCAGAGACACCGATTACGGGCCTCCTGGCGCCGGGGCCAGTGTTCAGCCCCTCCCGCATAACCCTCGAACACAACGGAAAAATCAGGCCGCAGCCGGATCGGGAGAACGCTTTCGCGGGGGCAAGTGGCGGAGGGAATGGGCCTGGGGTCGGACCCTCTCTACCCCTTAAATCATTGTAATCATTAATAGGGTGCCGAGTTCGAAAGTCACTCGCCCCAAATGGCGCTGGGAACAAACTCGCTCACCAAGGCGGGTAGTCATTGACTACACAGTCGCTACAGGCTACATGAGGCCATGAAAGAAATCGTCTACTCGAAAACCGCCCAGAAGGCGCTTGTGCGAATGCCACGGAACTGGGCCTTGCGAATTCGAGATAAGATCAGCGCGTACGCCGACGACCCGGCTTCGCAGGCGAATAACGTCAAAGCGCTGCAGGGCATGGATGGGATGCTTCGGTTGCGGGTGGGAGATTGGCGAATTGTGATGTGCAAAGGTGTTGTCCTCGAGATCCTAGACATCAAGGCGCGCGGCAGTGCTTACAAGGAGTGAGCGAAATGAATGAAATGGTAACCATCACCAAAGACGAATACCTCCGCCTAAAAGCGATCGAGGAGGACATGGCTGATCTGAACAGCGCGGCCGACGTCTTGGCCCGGATCAAAGCTGGAACCGAGGAACTGATCCCGTCGCCTGTTGTCGACCGTTTACTGGCCGGTGATGCCCCGCTGACCGTCTGGCGCGAACACCGCGGTTTGTCTCAAGCTGAATTGGCGCGCCAGTCAGGTGTTAACCGCATCCAGATCATCGACATCGAAGCAGGTCGTAAAACTGGGTCCGCATCCACCCTCAAGAAACTGGCAACTACGCTGCAAGTCGACATGGATGACCTGTTCGAGGCGTCCGACGTATAACGTGCTAAAAAGGCGTACGACCTTCGCCAATTCAGCTCTGCCCAAGGCTGGCGCGTGCGTTGATCTTCTGGGCGGCCGCTGCAGAAGCGAACCAACCGCGCGCTGCTTCAAGCGCATCACGCACCTTTCCAGGTTGCGCTTCCAAAGCAGGCAGCATTTCCGAGGCACGATACAACCCGCCGAGAGACGGCGGGGGCATGTCTCTCTTTTGCAATGCCTGGCGCGAAACTGAAAGACGGGCGGCAACGTCCGCCAGGCTCACAAGATCTGGCTTCACTTCGCGAAGCTGGGCCCCTTCCGGCAACGCGCACAACACCTGCTTCACGGCATTAGAAATCACCACCTCGGCATCTTCACCACCACGCGTGAAGCCCAAGCCAACTAGGCCAGAGGCCCCGAGGCCAACGACGGCATCATCGCAGCCCGCCTCAAAAAGGGCGTCCATGATGGCATCCTCGTCTCCAGCGCCCTTCGGCAGCGAGACAACGATATCAAATTCGAACTCAACATCTTTAGCCATCATCATTCTCCTTCATCACGCACCCAGAGGCCTTCCGGATCAGCTCACGTGCATGGTTGCGCGGGTTTCTGGGCGTGCTCCAAACCGACATCCGGCAAAACACTCCAGATCGACATGCATTTCCCGCATTGGCCGGACACAAGACATATCCCCATGAATGTGCGCTACGCCCTTTGGCTTCCTCGACACTCCAGCCCAAGGCCTCAAGCTCTTGCAAAGCGCTTTCAATGTCCTTCGACGGGTGTTTGGTTCGAGCCACTATCTAATCCCATGCAGCGCAGCTGTCAAGCGACAACCAAATATTCTCGTGGCGAACAGGCACGTACGCACATTCTGACGACGCTAGCAATTTAGACGTTGCATCAATGATTTACAACGAGTGACTCACTGTCTGAGAGCGCAGGCGTTTCCGCTCAAACCGCCCGCAACTGGTCCGCCCCTACCGCAACCCGGGTCTGCCCACCCATGATTTCCATCAGGACCCAAACGCGTCGGTCCGGTGCGATCTTTTCCACCTCTGCCACGAAATTGGCAAAGGGCCCTTTGGTCAGAGTCACCTGATCGCCGGACTTCAGGAGCTTTGGCGGCAGCAACTTGCCTTTGGCGTCGCAGCGAAGCATCAGCTGCGAGACCAGATCCAGCGGCACCGCCGTCGGTTCTTTGCCGAAGCTCACCAGCCGCGTGATGCCGTAAGTCGAGTTGACCGTCCGCCAGAACCCGCGCGCCACATCGAAGGCCACGAAGATGTAGCCAGGAAACAGCGGCCGCATTGCGGTGACGAACTTGCCGTTCCGCTGGCGTGTCTCCTCCTCCATCGGCAGAAAGGTTTGGAAGCCCTGGCGCTTGAGGTTCTTGTCCGCGATGTTCGCGCAGTTCGGCTTCAGCTGCGCCAGAAACCAGCTTGTGCCGCGATCATGGAATGTCATCTCGGACCCTCATTAAAACTCTGTGCCCCACATATCGCTCGAACTTGAACAGATGCAAGTATGGTTTTCCGGGTGTGATGTGACATTTTGATGAAGGTGATGGAACGATCACCGCCCAGTGCATTGATATAATGTGATAATCCAGCACTATCAGCTTGATACCTTTTGCCGCCCACGCAAACGTCCGACCGACTTGACGACGGATCGGAGGCTGAGTTGGACGGGAGCGGCGAGATTACCGAGTTTCGGGCGGCGCAATATGTGCGCATGTCGACGGAGCACCAGCAGTATTCGACGCACAACCAGTCCGACAAGATCCGTGAATATGCCGACAAGCGCGGCATCGAGATCATCAAGACCTATGCCGATGACGGCAAGAGCGGCCTCTCCATTGGTGGACGCGCTGCCTTGCAGCAGTTGATCGCCGATGTGGAAAGTGGTGCCGCCGACTTCAACGTGATCCTGGTCTATGACGTCAGCCGCTGGGGCCGCTTCCAGGATGCCGACGAGAGTGCTTATTACGAATACATCTGCAAGCGCGCCGGCATCAACGTCGCCTATTGCGCCGAGCAGTTTGAAAACGATGGCTCTCCCGTCTCGACCATCGTCAAGGGCGTCAAACGCGCCATGGCCGGAGAATACAGCCGGGAACTTTCGGTCAAGGTCTTCGCTGGCCAGTGCCGCCTGATTGAGCTGGGGTTCCGTCAAGGCGGCGCGGCGGGCTTTGGCTTGCGCCGGGTGCTTGTGAACGAGCGCGGCGAGATCAAGGGCGAGCTAAAACGCGGTGAGCACAAGTCGCTACAAACCGACCGCGTCATCCTGATGCCCGGCCCCGACGAGGAAGTCGCCTGGGTCAACAAGATGTACCGCTGGCTGATCGAGGAGGATCTGTCCTTCCGCGAGATCGCCGACCGCCTGAACGAAGAAGGTGTCACCACCGATCTGGACCGGCCATGGACTTCCGGCACGGTTCGCACGGTTCTGACCAACGAGAAATACATCGGCAACAATGTCTACAACCGGTCCTCCTTCAAGCTGAAGAAACTGCATGTGGAAAACCCGCCCGACATGTGGGTTCGTAAGGAAGGCGCCTTCGAGGGGATCGTGCCGCTGGAGTTTTTCCTGACGGCGCAGGAAATCATCACGGCACGGTCCGCGCGCCTTTCTGACGAAGAACTGCTGGATCACCTGAAACGGCTCTACGCGGACGCGGGCCAGCTTTCCGGGGTGCTGATTGATCAAACGCCGGATATGCCCTCGTCATCGGCCTATCGGAACCGGTTCGGCTCGCTCGCCCGGGCCTATGAGATGATTGGCTATCGCTCGGACCGCGATCAAGAACGCATCGCGCTGAACAAGCGCCTGCGTGGGATGCATCCGGAGATCATTTCACGTACGGAGGCCACGATTGCCGAGGTTGGTGGCACGGTGGCGCGCGATCCCAAGACCGACCTGCTAACCATCAACGGTGAAATGGTCGTCAGTCTGGTGCTGGCGCGCTGCCAACCGCAAGGCGATGGACGGCTGCGCTGGCGGATCCGGTTTGACCCGACGCGCTATCAGGCCGACGTGACACTGGCCGTGCGGCTCGACCCCGACAATCGCGAGGAGCTTGATTACTACCTGCTGCCTTGGCTCGACCTCCCCCGGCAGGAAATCCGTCTTTGCAACCGCACCAGCATCGCTTTCGAGGCCTTCCGCTTCGAGGACCTCGGCTTTTTCTACGGCATGGCCGAGCGGGTCGGCATTCGCAGGAAGTGGGGATGAGGGTCGGGATGATGGAAATCCAAGAAAGTACAAAACATGAACAATCGCATCGAAGAAGGAAACCACGCCCATGATGACTGACACACCCGAGAGCGTTACGCTCGTCCCCATCGACCGGATCGAGGTCCTGAATTCCCGGGACCGCAACATGAAGGTCTTCGAGGAGATCGTTGAAAACATCCGCTCCATCGGCCTGAAAAAGCCGATCACCGTGACAGAGCGCGAAGGCGCCGATGGGGCGCCCGCCTATTTGCTGGTCTGCGGCGAAGGGCGCTTGAATGCTTTTCGGCTGCTTGGCGAAAGCCACATCCCGGCGCTGGTAGTAAACGTGACGGATGAAGACGCCTTCATCATGTCGCTGGCCGAAAACATCGCCCGGCGGGGCCATCGCCCGCTGGAGATTCTGGCCGACATCGAACTCCTGCTCGCGCGGGATTACAGCATCGACGACATCATCACCCGCACGGGACTGTCCGAGAAATACGTCCGGGACATCGTCTTTCTGCTGGAAAAGGGCGAGGAACGCCTGATTGAAGCAGTGCAGAACGGGACCATTCCGCTGACCACCGCCCTCGAGATCGCGCGCGCCAAGCATGACGATGAAAACCTCGGCGACATGCTGGAAGAGGCCTACAAGACCGGCCAACTCAAGGGGCACCAGATCACGGATGCCAAGCGGCTTATCGAAAAGCGCCGCGAAAAGGGTCCGAAAACCAGCGGCGATCGCCCGAAGCTGCCGAACTCAGCGCATTCGCTGGTTAAGACCTACCAGCGCGAGGTCGCCCGCCAACACAAGCTGATGCTGAAAGCCGACCACGCGCATCAGCAGCTGCTCTTGGTGGTCCAAGGGCTGAAACGCCTTTTTGCCGATGAGCACTTCGTGACGCTCCTGCGCGCCGAAGGCCTCGACAGCCTGCCGAAATACCTCGCCGACCGCATTGAAACCGCCTGCCCCCCGAAAGGAACATCCCATGAATGACCTCAGTACTGTGAAGCCGATCTACCCCGGAGCCTTTCCCCAGCCCGACAGTGATGAGAACGACGCGCCCTATCCCACGGCGCCGTTGAACCTGACCCTCGGCTTTGACCTTGAGACCTTCCAGATCCCACTCGAAGAACTGATGCCTTCGAAAAAGGTGCCAGACGGCGTGATGACCACGCGCAAGTTCAAACAGATCGTGTCCTCGATCCGAGAAATAGGATTGATCGAGCCGCTCTCGGTGATCAAGCCGGATCCGGAGGCGGCGGGGTTTCTGCTGCTCGACGGCAATTTGCGCGTGCTGGCCCTGAAGGAGCTCGGTCAGGACACCGCGCCCTGCCTGATCGCCAAGGATTTTGAAACCTACACCTACAACCACCGGATCAATCGCCTCTCAACCGTGCAGGAGCATTACATGCTGCGGCGTGCGATTGATAAGGGCGTCAGCAAGGAGCGGCTTGCGCGCGCCTTCAACGTGAACCTTTCGACCATCAACAGTCGGATCAACCTGCTGCACGGGATCTGCCCCAAGGCGGTGGAACTCCTGCAGGACCACCAGTTCACCCCGGATGTGACCCGGCACCTGCGCAAGATGAAGGCCGCCCGGCAGATCGAGGCGGTCGAGTTGATGATCGCGGCGAACACGATCACTGCCGCCCATGCGGACGCCCTCCTGAAGGCTACGCCGCCGGAACAGCGCACCGACTACAAGCCGCCGCGGCCGGAACAGCCCAAGGGGGATCCGCTGGAACAGATCGTCAAGCTCGAGCGCGAGATGAGCCAGGTGCAGGAAAAGTACAAGCATGCCGAGGAGAACTACGGGTCGGAGCTGCTGAACCTGGTTGTCGCCAAGGGCTACCTGAAAAAGCTGATGGAGAACGAAGCAGTCAGGTCCTACGTGGCGCGGCATGCGTCCGAAATCTTCGAGCAGTTCGAACTGGTGCTGAACACGGTCAGCATGGAGGAAGCAGTGGAACAGGCCGAGCAGGAGGATGGGTCGAGCGCTACCACATCGACAGCACACGCCCAATTGGCGAAAGACGATATTGACGCGGTGTCGGCCCCTGGAATCGATGGCCAAATCGGGTGACGGGATCGGCCCGCAGTCAGATTGCGGAATATCTACCAAATTGAGTTATCTATGACCGACATAGGGACGAGCCTCTTGGGTCAGCTGCCACACCTCGCTCGGTGCCGGCAAACAACGGCGGCCATGAACCAGCCTTGTGCTGGCGGGGTCGTTCAGTTATGAACTTGTCACATAAGCAGGCTATCTATTGGAGGCGCAGTTGAAGGCCCGCCTATTCCCTCAGTGTAAGTGAGGTCACGCTCTGGTTGGGCCTGCACCTGCAGGTTGGTGGCTACGTCATGTTCCGAAGTGACGAAAACCTCTGAAATTCTGAAATTCCCTATTGTTTGCGCATGCAGCATTTGCTATCGCTCGAGACTGAGCGATGCGGAATCTATTTTCAACATCACCTTTGCATCCAACAAGGCGCCCCGCGGGCAGGCCTTGTGCGGTAGCCTGAGAAAATCCCAAAATGACCAGCAAGCGCACCAAGCTGCAGGAGGACACGCATTTTCGCGTGCTTCGCCTCCTGCAAGAAAACCCTGAGATGTCCCAGCGGGAACTGGCGGAGGCAGTTGGGGTCAGTGTCGGCGGGATCCACTACGTGCTGAACGCCCTGATCGATAAAGGGCTGGTGAAATTGGGGAATTTCACCGCCGCAGAAGACAAACGCCGATATGCCTACATTTTAACGCCGAAAGGTATTGCGCGGAAGGCAGCGCTGACGCGAGCGTTTTTGGTTCGAAAGATGAAAGAGTACGAGGCGCTCAGGGAAGAGATCAACGCATTAAGCTGTGAGTTAGCAGCTACAGAAGCAACAAATAAGCGAAATTAGCCTCCTTAGAAGCCACCTTGGAACGTGACGGCTTATCCGCTCTCACATCTGACCCTTTAACTCAAAGTGCCAATTCTGCGCCGAAAACTGGGCATAGCAAGTTGACTATCAATCCTACAAAGAGCTTGGCCTGGCCTTTCGCAGAGAAAATACTGCGCTTGTTTCTTGGCACGGCTCTTACATTGCTGATTGCGCGCGAAATTGGCCCGACGGAATTCGGCACGTTCAGCACCGTTTTTGCCGGCTACATGCTTTTCGGCGCGTTGGCAGGGTTGGGCCTCAAAGACGTTGTTATTGATGAAATTGCCAGCGCAAGAACAGCTCCCCATATGGTCTTGAGCACAGCGTCGGCCATGGTATTTACTGCGAGCCTGGTCCTGTCCTTCGCATTTGTCGTCCTGATCAAATTGATCTACCCGGGTTACGGAACAGAGTTCTGGGTTGCGTTCATCCTGTCAGCAATACTGCTATTGAAGGGCTTGGAGGTTCTGCTTTGGGGGCTTGAGGCACATGTCGAACTTCAATCCATCGCTCTTTCCCAACAGATATCGATCATTGCGAGCGCGATCGGCAAGATTGCCATTCTGCTGATTGGTGCCACGGTTATTTCTTTTGCAGCGGTCACCGCCCTTGAATACCTTGTCCTTTTCGCGGCTGCGGTGGTGTTTGCATCCAAACATGGTCTTGTACTGTCAAAAGGGGCGTTTCGCATTGAATACGCGGTCGCCCTGCTCAAACGCTCTTGGCCACTAGCCGCCTCTTCGCTCGCCGTGGTCGGTTATTTCTATGTAGACCAGATTGTCATCGCCGTGCTTATGGACGTCGAGTCAGTGGGTATCTACGCCGCCGCATCGAGGATCAGTCAGCAACTCTATATCCTTCCAACCGTGCTTGTCGCCGCCTACTACCCGCGGCTGACACATATTCACGCCCAATCGCCAGAAACTTTTGATGAAGGGTTCAAAGACCTTTCTGTCGTGCTGGTTACCCTCTCTATCATCCTGTGGGGTGTGATCCTGTTGCTGAGCGATCCTTTGTTGGAGCTTATCCTTGGAAGTCATTTCGACGAAACGGCGACCATCCTCAAGCTGCACGCGCTTGGATTGATCTTTGTGTCATTGAATATAATCAGCGGTCGGTGGTACGTGATGCAGGGTCTTCAAAATCTGACACTCGTACGGCAACTTCTGACGGCTTGTTTGAACGTTTTGCTGAACTTTATCCTAATTCCGTTTTTCGGCCTTGATGGGGCTGTCTATGCCACGCTCGTGTCACTTCTGTTTTTGGCGTTCGGGTTCGATCTCTTGAGTGTGAGAACTCGGAAACTGTCCGCTCTCAAATCGGATATCATCTGCAGGCTATTCAGCTTCCATGCGGTCAAATCAAGCTTTGCAAGTCTGCAAACACTGTAGCGCGATTGCTTTTGAGAAAGAAGAGGAAGTTGATATTGTCTACTACGGTATTTAAAAAGGTAAAGGACCGAGCGGCTCTCGCGATGTCAAAACACATTCTACGCAAGCGTGTCTCGGAATCAGTCTTTTACGCCCATGGTATCGAAAATCTAGGTGACTCTATGGTGCCTTGGCTCATTCAAAACGCCGCGCATGCTGATTTGCCCTATAGCAATCCGTTGGCAGCATCTGGCCCTCACCTTCTTACAATCGGATCAATCCTGCAATACGCCACTTCGGATTGCTACATCTGGGGGAGCGGCTTTATCCAAAGTGATAGCAAACCGAAAGGACGGCCCAAACAAGTTGCCGCAGTTCGGGGGCCGCTGTCACAGGAGCGCTGTCAGGCTCTGGGTATTGAGGCACCATTGGTTTTCGGTGACCCGGCGCTCCTCACTTCGCGGTTCATCGTGAAAAAGCATGCACCTATTGCAGGTCGAATTGGCCTGGTTCCACATTTTGTTGATTGGGATACCCTCAACAATCCAGAACTCGGCCTGCAACAAAGCTACCACTTCATAGATATCAGAACTTCCGACATTGAAAACTTTGCTGATGAAATAACTAAGTGCGAATACGTCGTCTCAACATCGCTGCATGGTGTGATACTTTCCGAAGCTTTTGGTGTGCCCGCAGTCTGGTGTGAAGTGTCGGATAATGTGGTCGGCAAAGGGTTTAAATTTCATGACTATTTCTCCGGAACAGGCCGTCAAGCACATGCTGCAGAGTTTCGGGACCTCGCTAATTCAAACGTGGCAAAATTCATTTGCCGGCCCATCAGTAATCTAACTGAGATACAGGATTCGCTCCTATCGGTCTTTCCAACACGCTTCAAAGAAAAAACAACGTGAAAGAGAAGTGCAGGGCCCAAGTTTAGGGAAAACGTTTCTTGAGTGCTATCAAAAAACATTCATTCGTCATTCTCCCACACTGGCGCATAGAGGGCGGAGCGGGGTATTATATCCGCGATCTGATTGTGTCCTTGCGGACAGCCGGGACTGTTCAGGTTGCTGGTCCCTATGCCGGCGACTATGACGAGGCGCCAATGCAATCTGAGGATCTCGACAAACTCACCTTGCAGATCTTTCCGACCTACGAAGGCATTCGCTTGGCCGCGATCCTGTATCACATCTTGATTTCTGCGCTTCAGACCATCGCACTCATTGCAACACCCCTAGACAAGCGTTTTAAAGGCCGCTTTGATGCGCTTGTTTTGACGTCCAGCGTTCAGGTCATGGCCGTGCCGATCGCGAGGCGATTGTTTCCCGGGCGTCCCATCGCTATTGTGGTGCAGGAAAACGTCTGTCTTTCTCGAGGGCTTGGCCGTTTGACCCGCTTTTTCCTGAAGCGAGCAGACGTCGTTGTTTCAATAACCGAAACTTGGGCGCAGCACGCGCGAGATAATGGTCTTGATCCGGTTGTCCTGCCCAACAATTATAGTCCAGACTATGCAGCTCCCAAGCATAACCGGGATCCGGCGATTGAATCGGACCTTCTTTACGTTGGCGGCGGCGCGACGATCAAAGGATTCAACAACCTTATCGCGGCCTTGCCGGCGCTGCTTAATGTCCCTGGACGCCGAATTTTCTGCCTTGGTCACTACAGCGAGGCGGCGATCAAAACCCTTGAGAAGGTCCGTGACGATGCCCATCCTGATGCACAGTTGAATATTATCGGGCTCGTTCCAGATATCAGGCCATATCTCAGGGGGACAGAGCTTTTGCTTTTACCGATAGACAGCCCACACTTCTGCCGGCCCGCAATCGAGGCAGGATTATTCGGAAAGACATTTTTAATTCCTGATTTTCCGGAACTCGCAGAGTTTGCATCAAACGGAGTGAATTGCATAACATACCGGGCAGATGATCCTGTAGATTTTTTGTCTAAAGCAACTTACCTTCTAGATAATCCATTAATCAAAAAAAAGCTTAGTGCAGGAAATGAAGTCGTTTCGGCGCGCTATTTTTGCTCCCATAATAGCTCAACGATGGCGACTAAGATTTTAGCAAAAATGCAAAAAAATCGATGATGCGCGTTTCTGCCCTCAATTTAGCGCGCACATGCAGAGTTTATGCAAGCCCTGCTTTTTTAGTCTTCACCTTTTCAACACCTATTTTCGGCACCAATTTGAAAGCAATATTTTTATTTTTTGCCACTGCAACTCTTCTTACTGTCAAACCAAGCCTCTCCAAAGCAGAATTTAAGTGGCTTTTTGTGGCACTTATTGCGTTCACTCCATCCCTTCTTATTGACTTTTATTTTCTCGCACATGGCTACAATATAAATCTCTCCGGAGCGTTTTTAATCCTGTCAGTACTATTTTCCATTCTGCTCGCACATCGCATAAGTACTAGTGAATTTTTGTTGAGGTACGCGAATTTGGTAACATTTTTGACGATTATCTCCACTCTACTTTACTTGTTGGTGCGTGCACAGCCTGCATTGCTCAACTTTGCCATTGGGTATACCTATTACGATTTTCCAGGGCAATCATTTGTCGTGCAGAACTTTATTATACTTGATCATAGTGCTGTTTTTAGAAATTCTGGCTTTGCCTCCGAGCCGGGTGTTTTTCAGATGTTTATAAATTCAGCGATTGCAATTTATTTTTATTACCAAAGGGTTACTTTGCTGAGACTATTAATACTGACGACGGGAGTTTTTACAACGATGAGTACAGCAGGTTTCATCACATTCTTTGCTCTACTCATTATTGCGTCACCTGTTCGTTACCGCGCTTTGGTTTTCATAATTGCAGTTGTTGCATCGAGCCAGCTTGGTAATTTGGCTGCTGATCAATATCAGCGCAAGATCTTATCTGAGCATGCATTTGCCGCCCGCTATGAACCCATCGTGAACGCGATTGATGTTATTGCACAATATCCCTTCGGGTTTGGCAGTATAAGATACTCTCAAAATCTAGAGATATTGAACATCGGCTCTCATGATAGCTATACACAGGCGACGATGCGATTTGGTATTCAAGGATTAATTTTATTTATTGTCTTACTTCTTAGGCTTATTAAGCGCCGAAGCTGGATTGTCTTAGTCTTGGCGCTTGGTGCAACAACTAATAATATTTTTATGTTTCCAGCGCTGCTGCTTTTCCTTTTTGTCGACTGGAAGCGCCCGCAAACCGCGAAGGTTCATTAAGCGTGGCCCTAATTTGTCTAATCAACTCAACGTGGTTCGAAGTGATAGGTTACATTGTTTGCTTTGCCCGCATTGATAAGTAGCTGTTTCGTGACGCTTACTCTACCAAGACCTTGCTTTAGCGTTCAGCAGATCGGTTGTGGAAGGTAATATCGCTTGTCGTCGAACAGTTCTTTGATCCTAGTGTTCCGAGTCTGACATTTGCTACCGGTTTCCCCTGATTTGGTCGAGCGCATCGAGTGCGCGGCGCTCGCGGGCAAGGATGTCCTCGGCGGTCTTGCTCCAGACGAAGGGCTGCGGCTTGGCGTTGTGCTGCAACAGGTAGTCGTAGATCGCGCCTTCGTGATCGTCGACGCTGGAGTAGCTGCCACGTCGAATGCGCTTTGCCGTGATCTCGGCGAAGAAGCGCTCCACGAGGTTCATCCAGGACGCGCTTGTGGGCGTGAAATGCAACTTGAAACGGGGATGCTTTTCCAGCCAGGCCTGCACCTCGGGCGTCTTGTGGGTAGCGTAGTTGTCGAGGACCAAGTGGATGTCGCGGGGTTTTTTCACGGCCCGGTCGATGCGGCGCAGGAAACTCAGGAACTCCTTGGCACGGTGACGCGGCATGCATTCCCCGATCACGAGGCCCGACTTGACGTCCAGCGCGGCGAAGAGCGTGGTGGTGCCATGGCGCTTGTAGTCGTGGGTCATCGTGGCCGCGCGCCCCTTCTTCAGCGGCAGCCCAGGCTGGGTCCGATCCAGCGCCTGGATCTGGGATTTCTCATCGACGCAAAGTACGACCGCGCGATCCGGCGGATCGAGATAGAGGCCGACGATCTCGGTGACCTTTTCCTCGAACAGCGGGTCGTTCGAGACCTTGAACCCTTTCACGATGTGCGGCTTCAGCCCGGCATCGGCCCATATGCGCCCCACGCTGGAGGCCGATATACCCACCGCTTCTGCCATCGTGGCGCGGCTCCAATGCGTGGCATTGGGCGGGGTCTCCTGCACGGTCTTCGTGATCACCTTCAACCGGATCTCCCTCGGAAGCGGCGGCACCCGAGAGGGCCGCGTCTTGTCGCGCTTGAGGCCGGGCACGCCTTCATCGAGATACCGCTCCTGCCAGCGCCAGACCGTCGGCTTAGACATGCCAGTCCGACGCATGATCGCAACGGTGCCTGCGCCGTCAGCGGTCGCCACCACGATGTCCGCCCGCCAAGCCAGCTTACGCGGCGTATTACGGTCGGTGCGCAGAGCTTCAAGCCCAGCGCGGTCGGCGGGGCCAAGGTAAAGGCAGATGTCCGAGCGTCTCATCCGCCGTTTATGACACGGCTGAGCAGCTTTGGGAATCCTATGTCAGGCGTGGAACACTAGTACACATGCGGCCGCTGTTTCGGTAAATTCAAAAATCGATTGAAACTACAAGGTTTGTGTTCGTCGCAATCAGGCTCTGAAGAGCCAATTTAGCCTGAGGGCTTTTCCGGTCGTCAATTATCTTACTCAGAAAGGAGCCAACAGTGGAGCTCACAAAATTGCCTGTTCTCATAACAGGAGGTACCGGGTCGTTCGGCAAAACGATGCTTAACGATCTGTTGCACAAGGGGTACGAAGAAATCCGAGTCTTGAGTCGAGACGAGGAAAAACAGGATATGCTGCGCAATACGCTTCGCAGTCCGAACGTACGATTTTTCATTGGCGATATACGTGACTATGACAGCGTAACACGGGCGATGGCTGGGGCAAAATTGGTCTTTCATGCGGCTGCACTAAAGCAGGTGCCATCATGCGAGTTTTTTCCTATCGAAGCAGTTCGGACCAATATCCTTGGTTCGGAAAACGTAATCCGATCTGCTACAGTACATGGCGTGCACTCGGTTGTTTGCCTTTCGACCGATAAGGCTGTGTTACCTGTGAATTCCATGGGCATGTCAAAGGCGATGATGGAGAAGCTCGTTGTGGCACTTGCTCGGTCGCTAGGGGCGGACTCTGCCACAACTTTGTCCATGGTCCGCTACGGCAACGTGATGTATTCGCGCGGTTCCGTAATCCCGCTCTTCATCCGCCAGATCAAGACGGGCGCCCCGATAACCGTGACCGAGCCTCGGATGACACGCTTCCTGATGCCGTTGCGGGACTCGGTCGCGCTGGTGCATCACGCCTTCGAACACGCGCGCCAGGGTGATCTGTTCATCCGCAAGGCGGCGGCCTCGACCATCCAGGACCTCGTCACCGCGCTCCGGGAGCTGTTCGACGTGCCCGACCACCCGGTCGAGGAAATCGGTTGGCGCCATGCTGAGAAGCTCTACGAAACCCTCGCCACCGCACAGGAGCTCACGCAGTCCGAGGATATGGGCGCCTATTACCGCATCCGGATGGACGACCGGGATCTCAACTATAAGGCCTATTTCAGTGAAGGCGAACACGAGACCGTCCACCACGAGGACTACCATTCGCACAATACCGAGCGGCTCGATGTCGAGGGCGTGAAAGCCCTGCTGCTGTCGTTGCCTGAAGTCCAGGCCGAGCTGACGGCATGGAAGGCCGGGGCATGAAAATCGTAATTACAGGCGCCGGGGGCATGATCGGCTGGCACACCGCCGTCAGGGTGCATGCAGCCAACTGTGCGGCCCGCTTCAAGGGAGGAGAAGCACCCTACGATCTCGTAACACTGGACCACGCCGCTTTCGACGACGATGCTGCACTGCTCGCAGCGATCACCGGCGCCGATGCGGTGCTTCATTTTGCCGGCGTGAACCGGGCGCCCGACGACGTGGTCGAGGCCGCAAACCCGGCCATCGCGCGACGCCTTTCCGAAGCATGCAGAATCGCCGAAAGCCGTCCGCACGTTGTCTACGCCAACTCCACACACGCGACCCGTGATACACCCTACGGGCGGTCAAAGCGGATCGCAGGCGAGATACTGTCTGGGATCGGTGGTCGCTATTCCGATTTGGTGCTGCCACACATTTTCGGCGAAGGTGCCCGCCCGCGCTACAACAACGTCACGGCGACCTTCATCGAGGCCGTGATCGCGGGGGAAACTCCCGAGATCAACCCAGAGGGGCGGGTCTCGCTCCTGCACGCGGGCGCCGCCGCGCAAGCGGCAATGGATGCGATCACCGAGGGCCAGATCGGCACGATCCGGCCTGTCTCGCGCGACATCGCGGTGATGGAGCTGTTCGAGCTCCTGCGGCGTTTTCACGCCAACTACCAGGCCAATATCTATCCCGATCTCCGTGACCCTTTCACCGTCGCGCTGTTCAACAGCTACCGGGCGGCGCTATATCCGGATGGGTTTCCGCGACCGCTGAAGCTCAACGCCGATGCGCGTGGCACCTTGTTCGAAGCCGTGAAGGGCGGCGGCGGAGGGCAGACCTTCCTCTCGACGACCGTGCCAGGAGTGACCCGTGGCGATCATTTTCACTTGAGCAAGGTCGAACGGTTTCTGGTCGTCCGGGGCGAGGCAGTGATCCGCATCCGCAAAGTGCTAAGTGACGAGGTCTGGGAGTATCGTGTGTCGGGCGCCGCCCCGTCGCCCGTTGACGTGCCAAGCTTGCACACCCATTCGATCGAAAACGTCGGTGATAACGAGCTGTTGACGCTCTTTTGGACTCACGATCTGTTCGACCCTGCCAATCCTGACACTTATGCCGACAAGGTTTTGAAATGAAACAACTCAAGATAATGACCATTCTCGGCACCCGGCCCGAGATCATCCGCCTATCCCGCGTAATGGCACGCCTCGATGACTACACTGACCACGTGATCGTCCACACCGGCCAGAACTGGGACTACGAGCTGAACGAGGTGTTCTTCGAAGATCTCGGCGTGCGCAAGCCCGACCATTTCCTTGGCACCGGCGGCGGCACATTAGGCGAAACACTTGGTAAGATACTGACCGAAAGCGAAAAGGTGCTGGCTGAGGAAAAGCCCGATGCAGTCGTGGTTCTGGGCGATACCAACTCGGCGATTTCTGCGATCATGGCGCGCCGGATGAAAGTCCCAGTTTATCACATGGAGGCCGGTAACCGCTCCTATGACCGCAACGTGCCCGAGGAAACCAATCGCAAGCTGGTCGACCATATCTCGGACTTCAACCTAGTCTACACCGAGCATGCACGTCGGCACCTGCTGTCAGAAGGAGTGCATCATCGCCGCATCTACCTAACTGGTTCGCCGATGCGCGAGGTCCTCGATCATTATCGAGACCGGATAAATGCTTCGGATGTGCTTTCCCGCCTTGAGCTCAAGGAACAGAGATACATCATCGCCTCACTGCACCGCGAAGAAAATGTCGATAGCTCTACCCGTCTCGCGCAACTTGTGGGCGCGCTAAATCTGCTGGCCGAACGCCATGACATGCCGGTCATCGTCTCGACCCACCCACGCACCCGGAAGCGGCTAGATGCGCTTCATGGACAGGCGCTCGATAACCGAGTGCAGTGGATGAAACCGTTCGGGTTCCACGACTACAATCATCTACAGATGAAGGCATTCTGTGCCATCTCCGACAGTGGCACGATTGCCGAAGAAAGCTCGATGCTCGGGTTTCCGGCGATCACCCCGCGTGACGCCATCGAACGTCCTGAGGGCCTCGACGTTGGATGCATCATCGCGACGGGGCTCGATCAGGATACCATCGTGAACGGTGTTGAAGCGGTGACGCGGATGTTTGCTGAACGGCGCAACGCCGGCGCTCCGCATCCGATCCCTGTTGATTATTGCGTCACCAACACCTCCGAACGCGTGGTCTCGCTGGTTCTGGGAACGGCGAAGCTCTCGAATGCTTGGGATGGAATACGCAACAAGTGAACTTCAAAAATCAAGTGGAAAAATTGATAATTCATCGACAGAATCCGTGGCGCCAATGATCAGATATTCTAACTTTGAAGCCGATGTAGATACATATTTTTATTTAGGGGTAGAATTTCTACAGCTACAGCTACAGCTCGATCCCACAGATTACACCGTGAGCTGGTGGGATCTGCTAGCCAATTTGCCAATGCCAAACAGAATTGATGTATCGCGTTCTCCTGTGCATGAGCATGAGCATGAGCATGAGCATGAGCATGAGCATGAGCATGAGCATGAGCATGAGCATGAGCATGAGCATGAGCATGAGCATGAGCATGAGCATGAGCATGACAGAGGGGAATTGCGATCGTTGTCAATTCCCACCATAGAATTTTTTTTGGAGTAGGGGCATGAAGAATGCGTTGTTAATTGGCTTCACACTGCCCGAAGAAATCGCAAATCGCATCTACGAGATTGATACGCTGCCAGCTGTCCAGACTACAAAATTTGCCTGGAACTTTGTTGATTCACTATGTACGCAATTTAGCTCAGTAAGACTGCTGTCTTTTTCTCCAGTACAAAGCTATCCACGCTGCCGAAAAATTGTGTTTCGGAGTTTTACTTTTTCTCGAGGCAAAGTTTCTGGCAAACATCTCGGTTTTGTTAATCTGCTGATACTGAAGCACTTAAGTCGAACGCTACAGCTTTTTTTGCACGCACTACCCAAGGTGCAAGCGCAAAGACCTGATGTCGTGTTCATACATGGTGTCCACAGCCCACTTCTGTTCTTCGGAGCATATCTAGCACGCAAAGGTTATTGCGTGATCCCAGTTCTCACTGACCCACCAGGCGTCATTTTGACAACAGACACGTTTCTGGTTCGTTGTCTAAAAAGAATAGATCGCACTATAGTGCGCCAACTAGTTCTAAAGTTCTCCGGTGTAATTGCACTCTCAGATGGCCTTGCCGAACAACTAGGGCGAGGATTGCCCAAGTTGGTGTTCCCTGGCATTGCAGTCAAAGCTCCAACTCAATTACTTCCCGCAACGACAACTCAAGAAGCCTTAAATAATTCGCCGGAAGTGGTCTATGCCGGCACAATCAGTGCAAGCTATGGGGTGCGGCATCTTGTAGAAGCGGCTGGACTTTCGCCACACATCCGCTTTTCACTTTTTGGAAGCGGTGACCTAGTGGGCGAAATTTCCGCGGCACAGTTACCAAATGTGGTCATGCACGGATTTTTACCGCCCAACGAAGTTCAGGCAAGGCTTAAGAACGCGAGCCTTTTGGTAAATTGCCGTCCTTCAGGAGACCAAATCGCGGCGATGTCATTTCCGTCGAAGCTCATAGAATACGCACTATCGGGCGTGCCTGTCCTTACTACGCGCTTGCCATCGATCCCAGCAAATGTGCGCAGTGCATTCATATATGTAGATGATGAGACCGGTCACGGCTTTGCGAGCAAGATAAAGGAAGTTCTATTGACCGCGCCCTCTGAGCGGTTAGCCAAAGTCGAAAAGGCACAAAAGTTAATTCTTCAAGCCTATTCGACGCAGAAAATTGGCGCCGCAATTTTTGAGTTTTGCACGAATCTAAAGCGTTTATGACCAAATTGCAAAACCACCAGTCCCCGCTGAAACGTTATGTCAAATGCTCGCACGTTTAAGACATATAATGTGAACTAAAGATGACTAAAACAGAAAAAAACGATGCAAAATATTTCGTTGGGTTGGAGTACTGGGAAAAGGACCAGAACTCTACGGGGTACTTTTGGTCCGAGGCGATCAACTCCATGCGCTCAAAAGGGCTGAATGTTGGTGTGATCCATCTTCAACCGCGGGGTTCGGTTCAAGATAGGAAACCGTACGCCAGATACCAAAGTGTGCCGCTCCGAACACTGAAGAAGTTCTTACTGAGCGCAAAAATCGCGGTGTCGATCCTGATCAAAGCAGGAAAATCAGACTGCGTCATTTGCGGAACGAACCCCGAGTTGCTCCTGGCCCTACTCGTTCTGTTTCAAAAACTGAAGCGGTATCAATTCGTGGTTTTGGTGCATGATGTTTTTCCAGAAAACGCATTGGCTGCTGGTGTCATTAAAAGCGAAAGCCTGGTCTACCGAGTAGTCAGGAGAGCGTTTTCCTGGGTCTATCAGCAACCCGACAGAATGGTTGTGATTGGTCGAGACATGAAGGACTTTCTCGAGAAGAAAAAACGACGGTCCAAGCCCACCGTCTTCATTCCAAACTGGGTGGATCATACGGATGTCATTCCAATGGAGCGCCGTACATCTGCGATCCTCGATGAACTAGGCTGGAGCGAGAAGATCGTTTTTCAGTTTTTTGGAAACATCGGACGTTTGCAAGGTATTGAAAGCCTGCTTACGGGGATAGATCAGGTTGATGACCCAAAGGCGGCATTTCTTTTCGTGGGCTCAGGCGTCCAGGCATCTGCGGTTCAGGAATTCTGTCAAAATCATCCTGAGAAGGCTGTCAAATACATCGAAAGCATACCAAATGCGACCCGGTCTGATGTTCTGGCAGCCTGTGATGTCGCATTGGTGTCATTAAGTGAAAACATGTACGGGCTGGGTGTGCCTAGCAAAGCCTATTTCGCGATGGCGTCCGACCGCCCAATTCTTGCCGTCGTAGACGAGGGTTCCGAAATTGACCAAATGATCACCCAAGAGCAGATCGGTTGGATCTGTCGCCCCGGTGACCCAGAAGGTTTTGCACAAACCGTTCAGAAAATTTGCGACAATGGCCCCAATTCCATCGCTGGAAATCCGCGCAGGGTACTATTGGAAGGATATTCTAAAAATATAAGCCTTGATCAATTCGTCAATGTTGTGAAAGGCATCCAAACATGAGCAAACCTAAAGTAGTAGCCGTAACTGGCGCTTCAGGTTTCATTGGATCTGCCTTGTGCCAATATCTCTCGGACAGAGGGTTCAACGTTCGAACAATTGTTCGACACGCTGAACCGGGTTCTCAGGCTATCGCCGTTGGTGATGTCGGGCCGAATACCGATTGGTCGGTGGCGCTGGACGGTGTCGAGTGTGTTGTCCATTGCGCTGGGCGCGCACATGTTTTGAAAGATTCGAGTGAAAATCCACTTCAAGAATTTCGTCGCGTAAACCGAGATGGGACGCTTCAGTTGGCAAGAAGCGCCGCAAAAGCTGGAGTGAAACGTCTGGTGTTCCTTAGTTCAGTGGGAGTCATCGGAGCCGCCCAAAATAACGCTGAAGTTTTTGATATTGATACTGTACCGCGACCAGAATGGGACTACGCAGTTTCCAAGTGGGAGGCGGAGCAAGCGCTAAATAGCCTAGCTCAAAAGGCTGGACTCGAAGTAGTAAACGTTCGCCCGCCAATGGTTTACGGGCCAGACGTGCCGGCAAATTTCTTACGTTTAATCAAGATTGTCGACCTGGGATTGCCATTGCCACTCGGAGCAATAAACAACAGAAGGTCAATGATAGCGCTAGCGAACCTCCTGTCTTTTATTGAAGAGTGCATTCTCAATGAAAAAGCTGCGAACAAGACATTCTTCGTTTCTGACGGGAAAGACTTGTCTACGCCAGAAATCATTCGGCTCATAGCAAAGACACTGGGCAAACGGACCCTGCTGATTCCAATTCCAGTCTTCTTTTTAAGGTTCATCGGAAAACTTGTAGGTCGCAGCGAAGATGTTGATCGTCTTTCTGGCAACCTTCAAATCGATACAAGCCACACACGCTCGACGTTAGGATGGACTCCACCAGTTAGCGTAGAACATGGAATATCTGAAACTGTAAAATGGTATAAGGCCTGTTTCAGGACATCAGCAAATAATCATCAATCGAAAATGGCGGAGTAGTACCCCTTGAACATTCTTATTGTTGTAGCCCATCCCGATGACGAGGGTCTCGGCGCGGGCGGTACAATTCATCGTCTAGCAAAAGCCGGGTACAATATTGACTGCTGTATCCTATCGGGGTCTGTAGACGCGCGCACGCAGCGTCCAAAGACTGTCGAGTTGCAGGAGGATATAGAGAAGGCTCGCAAAGTGCTTGGCTATCGCAATGTCGTGCTTGGCGATTTCCCCAACATTCAATTCAACACCGTTCCGCATCTGCACTTGGTTCAATTTATTGAAAGGCATATCGAAGCATTTTCAAGCCAAGTAATCTTCACGCACCATCCATCTGATTTGAACAACGACCACACACAGACGGCTCATGCCTGTCTCGCGGCGTCGCGCCTCTGGCAAAGGCGCGAAGGTTTGCCGCGTCTAGAAGAGTTGTATTTCATGGAAATACAATCTTCTACTGATTGGGCGTTTTCCGGTCACAATGTGCCGTTTGAAGCCAATACTTTCGTCGAACTCGAGGAAGGCGACGTCGAGGCGAAGATTGCCTCGGTCGATGCCTATAGGAAAGTCATGCGCCCGGCCCCGCATCCGCGTTCGCGCGAAAACATGACTGCGTTGGCCCGCTTTCGAGGTTCGCAGTCCGGCTATATTTATGCCGAAGCTTTTCAAAGAGTATTTGGCGGCTTGAGCCAAATTAAATAGAAAGTCTGAGATGTATCTCCACATAACCAAACCGGCGATCGACATTCTGATCGCGATATTTGCCCTGGTTCTCTTCTCTCCAATCCTACTTATGACTGCAGCCGCAATCCTTATCGAAGACGGTCGCCCGATACTCTTTGTGCACGAGCGTGCTGGGAAGGGCGGGAAGAGTTTCCAGATTTTCAAGTTTCGTTCGATGGGAAAGGGATCCGCCATCGTCGAGTCGGCAAAGGCGACAACTCTGCGGGTCACCCGCGTTGGTGCCGTCATCCGTCGACTCAACATCGACGAACTGCCGCAGCTCTTTAACGTACTGCGCCAAGACATGAGCATCGTTGGACCTCGCCCTGGACTACTCACGCAAACCGATCTGCACGCTATCAGGCGGGCCAACGGTGCGATTGATTTTTTGCCAGGCATTACCGGCCTGGCGCAAATCAAAAGCTATGACGGAATGACCACTGAAGCGAAGGCGGCATTTGATGGAGAATACGCGAAATCAGTCTCGTTGATTACAGATATCAAGATAATTCTGTCGACGTTTTTGTATTTCCTTAAACGCCCGCCGACCTATTAAACTTGACGAAGTGAACAACATGCGGATTGGATTTGTAACGGCTGTTCAACTTGGTCTGGACTGCCTCGTCGAAATCGAACGACTTGACGGCAAACTGGATCTGTTGATCACCTTGGATGACGACACGGCGACTAAAAAGTCGGGACGGGTCCAGCTGGATGAGTACGCGCGCCGCACTGGCGTATCACTTCACAAGACGAAGCACATCAACGAGCCGACCACAGTCGAGGCAATCAGGCAGGCCGATCTCGATTACCTTTTGGTGATCGGTTGGTCTCAATTGGTTTCACCTGAGATTTTCCCACTCGTCAAGCGGACTTTGCTGGGCATGCATCCGACGCTTCTACCCGAAGGTCGTGGCCGCGCACCGATCCCCTGGACCATTCTTAAGGGGCTGAAACGCTCAGGTGTATCCATGTTCGAACTCAAACCGGAAGCAGATAGTGGCGATATAATGGCCGCAGAAAGTTTCGACGTAGCACCCGACGAAACGGCCACAACGCTCTACGAAAAAGCACGCAACGCTCACGTTGCATTAATCCGAAAAACATGGCCAGATCTAACTGAGGGTTCCTTACAAGGCCATCCGCAGGATGAAACAAAAGCAACGCATTGGCCTCAGCGCCGTCCCGAAGACGGCGAGATTACCGAACAGATGTCTCTGGAGGACATAGCCAAATTGGTACGTGCGACTACACACCCTTACCCAGGTGCGTTTCTCGTTTCTGATAAAAAGAAGTGCATAATTTGGTCTGGTCAAATTGCCGAGATTGAAAGAAGCCGTTTGGTTATTAGGCAACTTGTGCGTGGCGACTTATGTTTCGAACCCATTGACTACCAGTGGCTCGATTGAGATCGCCTCCGTCAAGAGTAACATTTTAATTGAAATTATTTGGAAAAAATCAACGGCTCCAGAAGTTCGTTTTTATAAGGTCCGTAATTTAATTTACCGTTTTCCAAAACGGCTCGGCCAGCGGCGTCAGTAACAGTTGCGACACTTTCTACACATTCTCTAAACAGATCATTTAGTCTTGAGTTTTTCGACGGTGAATTTAATAGTGTGGATATCGCCGTCATCATGAAACTATAACGCTCCTGATGACTGATCGGCCGAAAAGAATTTATTGAATCATGTAAGTTGTGCGGAACTACGCCCAACAGTGCTACCCCTAAAATTGATAGTAACAACTCAAGAGCAGCAGTATCAATCTGCTGATCAAATTCAGTGTTGTGGTAAATTTTACAAAGCTCGTTAATGATCTCTGCTTGCTCTGCATTCATTTGGGAGCAGACCTGTTCCTAACTCTATTTCATGCGATAGCTAACAAATAACCAAATTTGCAATTGAGCAATTTTTCACTCCGCGCCGGGGCCGAAGCAGCGCTGATGCGATAGTACACCATTTCTCGAGATCAAAGCAACCTCAGGTAACTCTGATCCTTGGCTTCTTTGGCGAGAAAGATCGCGTGCATCCCGGCTGCTGTGGCAATCTTTGGCAAATCGGCCGGACCCTTCCATAGCTCTGGCCCACCAGCGCGTTCAACCTCACCGACCGAAATCACACGGTCTTCTGCGTCGTATCGGTCAATCAGAACACGGTACTTGTCGTCTGGATCACGCCGGTAGCGCTTCCACTCAGCAAGCGCGCCCGTAGTCAAATATGTGAAACCCAATAACAGCGTTTCCGGCTCGAATCCGTCGGTGTAAAATCGGGGCTGCCCTGCCGAAAGACTTTCCAAGTCCACGCCATAGCGACGTGTATTTGCTCGGGCGACCTCGTCCGGGATGTGTCCTGTGACCTCACGAAAAACCTCTGCATCGTTGAACACTGCCGTGGCAGAGAGCATGCCGAGCCGGTGGCAAAAAACCACCTCGACAAGCGCAGCGCGCTGCCGATCGGTGAGCGCGTCCAGAGTCGGGGAGAACCCCGCCAAGGCGTTGATGTTGAGAAGAGCCATGTTCGCTCCGTCAGTTGATCATGGTTGAGCCGCTGGACGTGAAGACTGCCGACTTGCCGTCCCACGCCAGCCGTGCATACCCGGGAGCACCGTCACCACCACGATACCCCGCAGTAGCTCCGGCACCACGCGTACCAATAGTGACATCGACCTGAGCGCCATAATCTGCGGTTATACTGCCTGTCCGACGTGTCCCAGCTGCGCCCCCGAAGCCCCCGGCACCGGAAGAGTCATATGTGGACGGATTGTCGCCCCCTCCGCCGCCGCCACCCGCACCATATGAAGACGCGGCGGCTGCAGAGCCTGGGGCATTAACACTACCGCCGATGCCACCCGGACCGTAGACCGTCCCAGCGCCATTATTGCCTGATCGCGGGGCTTGTCCGTTCAGTCCACCAAGCCCACCAGCAGCCGAAACCGCAGAACGACCGGCTACCGTGATGTTTGTGGCCCCTCCGGATTCTGCTCTACCCGAAGAAGTGCCATCGTCAACGCCATGCCCACCACCTCCGCCTCCACCGATCATTTCGTACTCGACGACCGTCGTCCGGGCGCTGCCACGGAAGGCCGAGAATGATATCGCCCCGCTTGTCGGAATGCCCAAGTTTGGCGAGCCGACAGACGGAACCCGCCCGGCGCCGCGATAATATGCGCTGAGGGCGAGCTCGGCTGTGCCGCCAAACTCGGTGGAAATTTCTGAAATCGCCAATGCCCCAGATGCTGATAACACCATGATCAAGGTGCTCCGAATGCGGTGATGTCGCCGGAAACGGTGAGATTCCCGTCAGGATCCAGGCGCATCCGCGCGATACCGTCGTGCAAAAAGCGCAGGGTGCCGTTGGCATTGGCCGCAACGGTCCAGGCGCCCACAGCACCATATGCAAGGGCGCCAAGCCCGAGGCTGGATGCCACAGCCTGGGGCGATCCAACCTCGACGATCGTAAAAGTCCCGTTTCCGTTATCGCGTTTGAGAAACAGCTTGCCGTCTCGCGCATTGATTGCCAACTCGCCGAGGTCGATCTGGGCAGTCGTCGGCACTTTGCCAGGAACTGCCGACCGTTTGCTGAGAAGCCTGGATGTCATGTCGTTGGCTCCCCATGAGGGTCTGCAAATTGAATAACTTCTGCGGGGGTCTGATCGATGACCGCTTGCGCTGCCGCGCGTTCCTCGTCATCACGTTCTGTATCCGGGTTGGACATCATGATGCTGCCGGTTTGCTCGCCAGTCGCCTCGTCATAGACCGGCTGCTCTATTTCCATCGGGATGGGGTCAATCGCCGCCTGCAAAACGACGGCTTCCATCAGCGGCTCCCCGGTCGTTTCGTGAAACAAGGGATTGCCCTGCTCGTCGCGGACCTGCCGCTCCTCCGTCACCTCGGGCCGCCCATCCGCCAGCCGGTAGCGCGCGAGACGCGCTTGCACCGCTCGGTAGCCTGCAAGCTGATGGTTGAACAGATTGATTGCGCCATTGACTATATTGTCCGCCTCCCAGCCAAGCGCGAAGGCCTCGTAGGAAACGTGACCCAGAGCCTTCACCACATCCAATAACCTGGCTGGCAAATTCTCTTGCGGTATTACCCGCAGAAGCTCCTCGTCACCCGTTCGCGCGCCGGCCTGCGCTAGTTCCGCCGCGACATAGGCCATGCCGCGCTTAGTCGCCTGACGAACCGAAAGGGGCACATCGCCCTTCTTGATGAAAACGGTCATGGATCAGGCCTCCCGCACGCAGATCATGCCGACATCCACGGTGGCAGGTGCCACCGCGAATTTGACCGTGTGAATGAACCCATCGAAACTGACGGTGTAATCCTCGCCCGTGCCTGGGCGCCGCAGCGCGCCGTCCACATAGACGAACCTGGGCTTCCACCCGCTCGGTAACGCGAAGGCGGTCTGGGCGCCGGTGCCGGAGAACCAGAAGACCTCCTGCGCCACGCCCACGGCGACCCGCGCCCGAAGCGCAGCGAGTTCCTCGCGGAGGTTCTGCGCCTCTTTCTCGATGTAGACCGTCATGTGGTCACTCCTCGACGATGAGGCCGTTCACGGCGGAGATCGCCGTCCCGACCGGGGTTTCGGTGTCGGCCACACGTTGGAGGCCGTCGAACACGCTGCGGCCTTGGCTGGTCCCGACGTGCAGCAGGTTGGTCGTGGGGTCGTGCGCCAGCGCCGCGACCGCATCGCTCGTGCCGTAGAGCGTGCACTGGGCACCCGGCAGGAACAGCCGCCGCTCATCTTCGTAGATTTTTGCGATCTGGTCGGAAGTCGGAGCATTCCCGGATATGCGCAAGAGCGCGATGCCGCCAGGCCTGTCCAACGACTGGTTACCATCATGGCGCACGCCGATCCGCAGAGTTTCCGTTCCTGTCAACGAAAGATCAGCCGCAGAGGCAACGCTCACCAAGGGAACCGAATTGGCATAGAGCGTCGCCTGCCCATTGATCCGAACCAACGCCCAATGAAACCAGCCGGTCGGCGTCAACACATTCGGGCGCAGGCTTGGCGCGCCGAGAATATAGGCCTCGAGATTGCCAGCAGTTGGAAAGGGATAAGTGCCAACAAAAATCTTGGGGGCTCCACTCGCATTATCTCCAAGACGAACGAAGGTGGCATAGGGATCGGCCGCATTTGCCCACCCCATCATACAGAAATCGCCCGTTCCGAAATCCAACGAGTTATGAAAGGGCCGTTCGAGGTAACTCGTCGAGGAGAAGCCCGAGCATGCGACCAGATTGGCGCCTTCAGCCACGAAAGACCGTGTGATAGAACCGTTTACTATCAAATTCTGTTTTGTGACTGAACGATCAGCAACGGCCAAACGCACCGAAACGTTGTCAAAGTCGGCATATGCCCCGGCGGAAATGGACCACGAGAAGGCCTTGAGATATGTGGTCTCGGTTTTCGCGAAAAAATGCAGGTGATATGTGCCGACCCCCACACCGGAAATCTCGGCGAGCTCCCGTGATGTCCCGCTTGGGTTGGCAGATAGCCCAACTCCCGAATTGCCAGTCGAGGTTCCAACGACGTCGAATGCAACTGTGTATGCTTGTCCCGGGATCGTGTTGAGAGCATAGACGCCCGCGGGGCTCGACCCGGCCGAAAAGGGATCATTATTTTGGACGCGCATAGCACCCGAAACGATCGATACGGTGCCCTCGCCGGTGGCGGTCCAGCCGTCAAGGTCAACATCAAATGCGCCGTTTACGACCAGTTCAGATTCGGTGAGAGTTGAGCTGTCCGTATCAGCCAACCACGCCCCCGTGATATTTCCCAGAAGCCAGCCTGTGGCATAGTGCGACGACGCATAGGCCACCATGCTGCCCGCAGGATTTGCCAAATTGTCGTAGGTTCTGGTCAGACCAAGGGACGTGCCGATTGATCCGTCAGAAGCCACTCGCGCAGGGCCGCCTGCGTTTTCACCGAGATGGGCCATTTCACCATACAGGATCCCGGAGCCGGACGTTGCCTGCGAGCCCCACAGAGTCAAACCATCGTCGGCGTTCAAGCCTTCGCCGCCGGTTCGCCAAAAATAGATGTCTCTGTCCGAACTCGGGATATTGACTGATGAAACCTTACGGCTCTGCGTCAACTGTTGGGAAAACCGCAGCTGGTTGCTTGGCAGGAAAACAACCGAGGCGGAGGCACTATAATCTGCGCCTGACGTGTCAGTAATATCCCAGACGTTGCCGTCGTCCTTTATGACGCTGATGCCCGCAGCCGTTGCCACAGCGATTGTTGGCATCGGCAGGCCCGTGTCGGGATCAAGAGGCGCGTTGGGCAGAACTGTAATCGCGACGTCATTTACTGTGTCATTCAGCAACCCGCCCGCAAACGCGCCGTCGACTGGGAGGGTCTGCAGAGCGGTCATTGGGACGAGGTAACCGCTGTAAGCCGGTGATGGCGAGGCAACACGGCGTTCAGCACGATCCGCTACAAAATCCAGGACCCGTAAACCGCCGTTTGTATTGGGATAAGGTATGCCGAGAACGATCTTCCCGTCTCTGGCCACAACGGACGCCCGACCACCGTTGTAATCGAGGGAATTTGCGTAAAAGAAGCTTCTCCCAGAATTTGCCGTAGTGCCGCTGACGGACCACCACAGCGGCAAAAGTGGATCGTCCGCGTCGTAAAGGGTGACCTTGTTGCTTTTCAAAATGATCACGGCAACCGCGGGGAACTCACGCCGAGCCCCGCGCGTGGCCGTGTTAAGAGGCTCGTTATACCAGCTCGTGTGCTGGCAGCGCTTGCGCCAAGCACCCCCGTCGCTGTCGAGGCTCGTGTCGTAGACGAACACATCCACGGCGGTGACGGCCTTCTCCGCGAGCATCGCGCCGATGCCCTGATAGCTCGCGCCTGCCTTCACAGTCGCAAGGTGGGTCGCGGCGGTCGCGGCATGGGCAGCCGCCTCATCCCGGTAGGCCTCGGTGGCCGTCCGCTCGGCCTGCGCGGCGACGATCTCGGCATCGGCCTGCGTTACTTTCCTATCGAGCTGCGCCTTCGTAAGGTTCGTCTCGCCGGTCAATTGGTCGACAGAAGCGGTCAGCTTCGAAATCGAACTCATGAGGGTCATGTCGCTGTCCTTAAAAGGGGAAATTGGCTGGGGCGGTGGAATCAGGTCGGCGCAACAGCGCCAAACTACTGCTGAACCAACAGATCACCGACGGCCGCTATCGCTGTCGTCACCGCCGACGTGCTGTGCGCCACTCGGATGAGGCCTTTGAACACCGAACGGCCTTCGGTAGTGCCGACATGCAATAGCCCCGTATCGGGATCGTGGGCGATTGCTCTGGTGACATCCACGGACCCATAGAGCGTACAAGCGGCGTTTTCCTGGAAAAGCGGCCTCTCATCCCGGTAGATCTGGCGGATCTGATCGTCGGTCGGCGCAGTGGATGATACACGAAGGAGGGCAAGATGCGCGGCCGTCCCTCCGGAAAATACCCCGTTGAACCAATAAGGGCCGACATTCAGGAAATAGTCGGCGCCGAAGGAGAAATCGAACGACGATGCGGCTACAGAATCGACCGAGACGCCGTTGACATATGTGTGCAGAACTCCGTTCCGTCTTACGAAGGCAACATGCCGCCAAACTGCGTCGCCAAAGCTGAAGGGGACATTTCGGCTCAGTGAATTAGCGCCGACACCGAACCTGACCCGCAATTCACCGCTCGTGCCTAAGGCCCAGAAAACCATGTGGTTTGTGCCATAGCTTGCTCCAAGGCGGTCCGAGATCTGCACAAGCGCAAATGAACCGCTGCCTGTGGTCTTCACCCACCCCATGACGCAGAAGTCGCCCGTCCCGAAGTCGAAAGCTCCGGAATAATTCTGCTCAAGGAAGTTGGTGGCGGAAAAGCCCCTGTATGCGACAAGCTCGGCCCCTGAGGCTACGGGCTCGCGTGTCACTGTGCCATTGATGACAAGGCCCTTGAAATTCACCGAGCGGTCGCCGTCTGCGAGCTTCATGGAGACGTTCCCAAAGTCAACGTATTGACCTGCATCCGCGCTTTGCACCTGGATGGAAACGGTCGTGTTCGAGCCTGTGGCCTTGAAATAATGAACCAACTTCGAGCCCACGCTTTTCGTTGTGTACGTGGCCCCGGTAATTACGCTTCCCGCCAACGCGGATCCGCCGATCAGATTCACCGTCACGCAATACGTATTTCCTGCTTGAGTGGGCACGACCTGTGAAAGCCGTCCGTATGCTGCTGTGCTGGTTACACGCACAGCACCGGAGATTACGGAGGCCGTTGCGTCAAGTGGAGCCCATCCAGTCGTATCGACATCGAAGGTGCCGTTCGCCACCAACTCGCCGCTGGCCACGAGATCGCTATCATCCGTGTCTGCGAGCCATGCCCCTTTGATATCCCCAGGCATCCAGCCAGTGCTGTAGTTTGCGGCAACATAGGCCACCATGCTGCCAGCAAACTTTGCCCCTGGAACTTCCCCGAAGTGCATCAAGGTCAGCGCACCGGTACAACCGCGTGCAAGACTGGTTGCAGACATAAGAACCGCAGCCCTTGCGCCATTGTCTTTGAAGGCGGGCCAAATGCTTGGGGAATTAAACCCATAAACGTGCCCCATCACGTAGGCCAAGTTGGCCCCGTTCACGTCGGTTCGGTCGCTTGAGAGATTGGCGACATCGATCAGCATCGGATTTCCGCTAGTCGTCGCCGTCGTTCCATAGGTGAAATACAGAAGTGATCCGAAGAACGAGACATGATTGGCATGACCCATCGGGTAATATGAGAGATCATGCACCTTGCCACGGTCGGTGATCACCGACACGCCCCCAGCCGTTGCGACAGCAATCGTGGGGATAGGCAACTTTGAGGCGGGATCAATCGGGGCATTCGGCAGGACAGTGACCGCAATATCGTTGATGACCGCGTTCACGATCACATTACTGTCGCCTATACTATAATTTCGACCTGTGTTCCGCTCTGCAATGCTGCCATTATAGTTACGAAATAGATTTGAAATGCCTTTGTGATCGGTATGCTCAGAGATTAAGCGGATCGTGTTCAGTCCACCCCGACCTCCTGCATTGTTATTGGTCGAGATTGCAATCACACCATTTCTTGCAACGACCGCAGTAATATTATCACCTGGGATAATATTCGCATTTGACGCCAATCCGCCCGCAGCAATAAACACCATCCACATCGGCATTGCAGGATCATCGCCATCATAGATCGTGACCTTGTTGCTCTCGGCGATGATAACTGCAATCGCAGGAAACTCCCGCCGCGATCCCCGCGTCGCCGTATTCAGCGGCTCACGATACCAGCTTGTGCCAGCACACCGATGCCGCCAGGCTCCACCATCGCTGTCTTTCGATGTGTCATAGATGAACACATCGACCGCCGTGACCGACTTGGTTAGCGCGACGGCAGAAAGGTCCTGATAGGCCACGGCCGAGGCGGCCGACTGCGCCGCGCTGTATGCCGCATCCTTGAAGGCCCCAGCCTGATCTCGCGCGGACAGCGCATTCACCTTGGCGGCCTGCGCCTGCGCGGTTGCTGACTGTGCATCGGCGACCGAGGCATCCAAGGTGGCCTTCTTGGACACCACAGCCCCCGTCAGGTCTTCCACCGAGGCCGTCAGGGCGTCAACTTGCTGTTCAACTGTCACGGGCGGGGCTCCTTACGAAAAGGCGACGGCGGAGACATACCGCGTCTGTGAATTGACGAAGGCGGTCGCCATTTCCAACATGGCGGTCTGGATGTCGGTGAGCGGTCCGGCGGCGTCCTGCACGGTGCCGATGTTGGTCGCGATCACCTCGATTTCCTCGGCAAGCGGCTGAACAACGGCGGCAGCGGCCGAGGCGATGGTCTCGCTTTCAGCGGCGTTGACTTCGCTTTGGGCCGCAGCTTGTTCACTCGACAAAGCTGCCGCTTGGGAAGCCGCAGCTGCCTGTTCAGACCCCTCGGCATTGGTCTCGGATCCGGCCGCCTGCTCCGCAGACGCTGCCGCATCAATCGCACTTTGCGCCGCCTGTGATGCGCTCACTTCCGACGCATCTTCCGACCCCTTGGCATTCCCAGCCGAGACGAATGCTTCGGACGCTTTGGCCACAGATGTGGTCGCAGCATTCTGTGCAGCGGTCAGTTGACTGTTGAAGGTTGCAAGCTGCGCCTGCCCGGCCTCGATCGCTTCTTGCGCCGCCAACATCTGGCTGTATGTCGCGTAGGCTGGGAGGGTTGCATAATCCGAGGCGCCATCGCCAACCTTGGTGATGCCCGTATCGATCTCGAAGGCAAATTCGCCCTCGGCCAGGATCGGATTGGCAGCGAACCATTCTGCCGCGGTGCCACGGCGCATCTGGATTTTTGCAAAGACTGTAGAGGTCATGGGGTTTCTCCCTGAATGCGACCATCAATGGTGCGAAGACTGGGGTCAGCAGCAGCCCCACCGCAGTCGATGACGGCAAGGCCGGCGTAATCGGTGTCCGGTGCCCCACCATCGAGGATCTGCGGGACGTAAGGCACCTCGATTTCGACGGGGCCTTGGGCGCGCAGCCGAAACAGCGATTTGCCGAAGTAGACGACACCGGACATGCTGTTTCCTTGGTAAACAGTGACGGTTGCAGGCGCGGTGTTCGCGCGCAGCCAAAGCGCCTCAAAGGGTGCGATGCCCCGGATGAGGCGCATCCCCCGGATCGCAAACCCGCCCTCGTCGGGCGGTTCATCCTCTGGTGCCACCTGACCCCAAATCCGGGTGCCGACTTGCGGCACCACCAGTGCGGCGGAAGCGTTGAAGGCCACCATGGACCAGGCATCCGGGCTCAGGTCATACTTGGTCCCGTCCACGGATCACCTCGAAGATTTTGCGGATCAGGGCCGCCAACCGCAGAGACGCGCACCGATTTCATTATGGGTGACGATCTGGGCCAGAGTGCCATCGCTCAGCACATCCGCGCGTGAGGGTCTGATGGGAGCCGCCCAATCGCAGGCATCGCGATCCCGCGTCGGATCAATCGCGCATCCAGCGGTCAAGGCGGCGCTCAAGATCAGCGCGATCAGCGTTTTGCACATCATGGAACACCTCCTTCGCGGTTTGCAGGGAGCGGATCCGGGCATCAGCCCGCCGGATCAGGAATTCGGCCTCCGCTTCCAGACGACCCCGCCGGAACGCGACCCAGAGGGCCGTACCAATCGCAACGACGATCGCACCCCAAAGTGTGGCCTTGCGGCCGATCCCAGAAAAAACGGCAGTCAGGATCGCGATCATTCCTCGCCCTCAGCTGAGATGGGCTGGCCTGCCGTTGTGACACAGCGGGTGTTGAGCGTCAGGACGACGATATTGTCAGCGTCCAAAGCAGCCCGGATGTGGTCATGGGATATGACCGCCGCGTCCTCGCAGTCGGCAAATGTGCGCATGGCCACGGGATAGATATCGGACTCGCAGGCTGGAGCCCCGCCGATAGACATGCACATAGAAACGATCAGGCCCCACATCACGGGGTCTTCCCGCTGCGATGATCCTCGATACGGGCCTTGCGGGCTTTCAGGGCGTAGAAGATAACGCCGATGAACACGGCGGCTCCGACCCAGGGCAAGGCCGCTTGCACGGCGCCTGCAAGCCCTACCAGATCCAGCACCCGCTCAGCGGTGTCTCGCGCTTCCTCTGCTTGGACCAGCGCCGGCGTAATCTGCGCGGCCACCGAACCCGCAGCGCCCAGAACACCAAGCCCCACTTGCGCATTTGCCGCCGTGACGATCCGGCTGTTCTCGGGTACGCCCGCGGCCCGTTCCGGCGGGACCGACCTGGGCTCTGCTCGGGCCAGGGCCTCCGTCAGCGCCACATCAATGATCGGCACCAGCGGCAGACCATTGTCATCGCGGAACGCCAAGATCGCCGCGCGGGTGCGAGGCCCGATCTGACCGTCCACGCGGCCCACCTCGTGATAGCCAAGCGCCTTCAGGCGCGCTTGCACCTCGCGGACCGAAAGCGTCACGGACGGCGTAACATTGCCCGCGCGTCGCACGCCAAGCAGCCGCGATTTCGCATAGCGCTGTATATTGACGGCATCGGACTGGTTGCCGCCCAGAACCTCGATGGTCGCGCCTGCCGCCTTCACGAAGAAGCCGACATGGCCCTGCCAGGATTTCGAACCGCGAGAGAAGACCACGATGTCGCCCTCATGGGCGTCAGTCAAATCAACTGGAATGCCCCAATCGAGATAGGATCGCGCGTTGAGACGTCGGGTGGAGCGAAGCCCCGCCTTTTCCAAGCAGTGGCCCACGAAGGCCGCGCACCAGGCCACGGAGTCATGTTGCACCCAGTCGTGGCCGACCGAGGCATACATTTCCATGATGGCCGGGTTGTCTTCAGGGCCCGGGCCCTCGGTGGTGCCGATATACGATTGGGCGATTTCAAAAGGGGTCATATTGGCCTCCTTGCAAAAGAAAACGCTGCCCCAAGGGACAGCGTGAGTTCAGGCGATCGATGTTTGGCGGGTGTTATTTCTTGCGGCCAATCCAGGCGCAGAGCAGGCTTTCGGCGCCACGGGGGCCGAGGTAGGCCAGCGTGGCCACGAACCCGGTTGAGACCGGCTGGGTCAGCCCGATGTAATTTGCCGCCGCATCGCCAATGAGCGCCATGCCGACGGCGACTGGGATTTCCCAGAGGAGCTCCTTGCCAAAGAAGCGGCGGTTGCCCAGCTTCACTTCCCCAGAATGCCACATGAGCCGACCGGTGAAAGCGCCGATCAGGGTGGTGATGGCCCCGCCAAAGAGGTGGTTGATGGTTTCGATAAAGCTGTTGTCCGGCATGTCCCTGCCTCCTTGGTCTCAGAACGGCCCGGTTGCATCCGGATCGATGATGGGCGGCACGTTCGCGCTCGGGGCCACTGGTGCGGTGGTTGCGGTTCGCACATCTGCACCCGCGCCCAGTTGGGGCTGTTTCAGCTCCAGCGTGGTGACAAAGCCGCCTGCGCGCGTCAGCGTGTGGGTCACCGCTTCAATGCGATAGGACCCGTCCACGCCGGACCGCGTGCCCGACAGGGTGCACAGCCCATCCGGCACCGCCGCCGTATTGCCCTCGATGACGACCGTGCCTTCGCCCGCATCCCGAGCCGTCGTGGCGGCATCGCTCTCACCCTGCTGGGTGGCTTCCGGCTCGCCTGCCCGGGCGAAGCGATCGGCGTAAATGCTTGGCACATCGACGCCTGTTGCGCGCTCGACAACCTGCCAAGCCCCGGCTGTCAAATCATACCAGCGGCCACGGACTACCCCGAACTGTGGGCGACCGAGTTTCGGGGCGATGTCCCAGCTGTGCAGGTTCTGACCCCACGTCGCTGCAATATCAGCCGCATAATCAGCATTGCGCTTTGAGAGCACGATCCGCCCTCCAGTGACGCGGAAGTTGCCACCGATTTCACGAGCGAGCCGCTCGCCCATGGCGATCAGGCTTTCGTCGCGCATCTCGAAATAGCCACGGGTCAGGTTCCTGAGCGCCGGATCGACCTCGATCTGCGTGATCCCGGCATGTGCCGCCGCCTCGCGCAGGATCGTCTCGACCGTCGCTCCATCCCAATGGCGCTGCTGTCCTTCTTTGGTCCGGCCTGTCGTATCCATGCCTTTGGCCGTGATGCGAAGCCGCCGCCCGGCACTGCGGGTGCCGGATGATTTCACCTCATCTACGGTGCCCTCAAAGACAACACGCAGCCCTTCGCTGTCCCAGCCGAGCGCAATCGACACAGGCGCACCGATCTGGGGCAGGACAATCCGCCCATCGGTGTCGTCAATCTCGAGATCTGCACTATCGGTATGGGTGCCGACCTTGTCCGAGACTTGCAGGCCCAATAGGACCGGCATAAACGCCGTGGTGATATTCGTGCCCGCCACGGTCACATTGAAAAGCGCACGCTTTGACATGGGCTGGCTTCCTTACCAAAGCCTGATCGGATCGAGAACCTGCTGCTCCCGCGGGATCGGAATGGGGATGTCAAAGCTGGTGCCCACAGGCAGGGTCTGGCCCAGATCGGCAAGCCCTGGGTTCAAATCATAGATGGCCTCCACGAGCCCCGGCATGGGCCGCTTGAACCGGCGCCACACGATCGTCGACACAGTCAGCCCGTCGCCTTCTACGGTCACGGTTTCGTTCACCTGGTCCATAGGAGCACATCCGCCAGAAGAGAGAAGAACGACCCCGCGCTTGGCGCGTTGGCGCGTTTTACCGTGATGTCGACATCGATCACCTTGCCGACGCCATTACGTCCCAGATAGGAGGCGCGCTCGGTCACCGAGAGGATATTGACCCAGCCCATCAGTGCTCCATCACCCCGCATCATGTATTGCGGGCGGCCCGAGGCGCGGGCTTGCGATAGAAGCGTCAGCTGTCCCATGCCACCAAACTTTTCTGGATACAGCCTCGCCTTGATGCTCCAGCTTTCTGGCCCTTCGCCCACATATTCGAGGATGGGTCGTGCCCCGAGCACGGGCTTTTCGGCAAAGCTGGCCTCCGTGCCATGGCTGTAGCCATCGGTGTTGAAGGGCAGGATTTCGAACTGGACCGGACCAAGCATCATCAGCATCAGGCAAACCTCAGCCCAGTATCGGCGTAAACACCCCGGAAGGCTTCACGGATTTGATCGCGCAGCTGGCGGGTAATTTCTGCCGCAAGCTGCTGGGGATCCGCCGTCGCGCGCGTGATTGTGATCGGCGCATTGACCGAAATCTCCATCGCGCCTGCACCGCTCATGCTTCCCGCCGGGTTTATATAGCCATTGCGATTGGCGGTGATGAGTTCCGGCCCGCGCTCGCCGACCAAATAGGTGCCGCCGCGCGAGATGGGTCCACCGGCCGCCCGCGTGCCATCGACACCGGAAAATTCATCCACCGCCACGACTGGCGCGTCACCGCCACCGCCAAGCCAAGCCGGCATCGAGGGCCAGCGGATTATGTTCGAGAGGTCAATATTGCCGATCGCTTCGACAATGCGGCTTGGGATACCCCGGATCCAGGCGATCAGCTCTTCGAACTTGGCGACCATCCCGTCCCAAAGCGCCTGAATTGCCTCAAGCCCCTTGTCGTAAAGACCGGTCACAAGCCCGGCAAAACCATCAATGATCCGGCCGGTCAGATTGGCTGCATTCTGTGCAATGCGGGCCTGCTCTTCTTCCGAGAGCACTTCCTGCTCGAAAAGCCCCGAACTGAAAAAACCGGTGATGGCATCCACCGCTGCCCCGAGGGCTGATCCCAGCCCAGAGAAGGCGTTCGAAATCGCATCGGTGATCGGCGTCAGAAAGCTGAGCTTTTCGCCAAGCCAATCCAGCGGGCCCTGCAAGCGCTCGGAGATCGCTTGGCCGACGCCAGACAAGGTTGCTGTGATGCGGTCCCAATAGCGGTAGATCGTGAAGCCAGCTGCAGCAACGGCGGCTGCCACTGCCGCAAAAGTCGCCCAGACCGGCGCCGAAATCGTCGCCACCGCCGTCCCGATGGCGGCAATGCCAGAGGACAGCGCCCCGACACCGGGCACTGCCAGCGCAATGCCGCTCAGGCCCGCACGAAGCCGCCCCAAGGTCCCAAGGGTCTGTCCGCCCATCGCCGCCAAGGCCGACTGCAACCCGATCATTTCCGTTGCGGCGGCTCGTGCACCGATGGCTGCGCGTCCGATCATGTTGTAACCCGCCGCAATCATCGAGAGCACACCGCCGCGGCCCAAGAGCCCGGCAAACTGCAGCGCCGACATCGCGCCTTTGAAAGCGATGACCGCCGCGGTGGCGCCCACGACGGCAAGCGTCACCTCCGGATAGGCCGCAGCCAGTTCCGAGATCCGCAGGATCAGCGGGGTGATCGCCTCTGCCAGCGACGTGATCGCAGGCATAAGAGCATTGCCAATGTTGACCTGCAGCTCGGTCAGCACGTTCTGGAACCGCTGCATATTGGCCTGAAACGTGTTGTTGCGGGCCTCGAACTCGGCAAAGGCAGAGCCTGCATAATTCGCGCGATCGCCCACCATGCCAAGCGTGTCTTCTACGAGACCGAGGTTGGTCAGGAGCGGCCCCAAAGCGCGCGCTTCATTTCCAAAAAGCTGGCTCGAAATCGCCGCCTGCTGTTCGCGTGGGATCTGGCTGATGCGGCGCAGCACATCGAGCGTCGTGCCGACCGCGTCTTCTTGCATGCGCCGCGCGACGGCTTCTGCATCAAGCCCAAGCTCTTGAAACGCCTCCCGTTGTGCGCGCGTTGCCGCAGACCCGCGTGTCAAGGCCGCGCCCATATTCCGAAAGCTTGTCGCTGCCACCTCGCTTTGCGCGCCTGCAGCGAGCATCGCCGAGGCAAAGGCCGAGGTCTCTTCTGCCGAAAACCCGAAGAGCGTCGCTTGCGCCCCAACACGGCGCACCACATCGAGAATATCAGCGGCACTCGAGGCCTGACTGTTGGAAAGATGGTTCATGGCATCTGCCAGGGAAACCGTCTCATCGATCGTCAGCCCCAGAGCCGTCATCAGGTTGGCCATGGAGGCGCCCGCCTGATCGGCACTGATGTCGAACGCCACCCCAATCCGCGCGGCGGCATTCGTGAAGCGAATGAGGTCTTGCCCCGCAATTCCGGCTTGGCCTGCAGCCGCGGCAATCTCGGCGAGTCCTGTCACTGCGATAGGAATGTCCCGCGACAGAGCGAAGAGATCCTGTTGGAACTGCGCGAACCCTTCCGGCGTTGGAAAATCCACCACCTTTCGCACATCGGCCATGGCGCTTTCAAACTCGGAGGCTGCCGCAATCGGTCCGCCGATGGCCTCGCGCAGCGCATAGAAACTGGCGGCCGCGTCGACCAAGCCACCCCGTGCAGCAGCAAGAGATCGGTTGTTGCGCGTGATCGCAGCATTCAGCCGGTCGCCAAAGGTCATCGGCAGACCGTTGTTTTCCCGAATGCGGGTGGAAATGCCGGCGAGCGCACTGGCGGCCTGACGCGCAGGGCTTGTCACGCGATCGAGAAGCTCGATCACCAGTTGTGAGGTCAGCGTTGCCATGGGGTCAGGCTCACTTGAGAATTGCGGCGCGTGCCAAACGACGGGCCTCGGCATGCCAGAGCACCAGTTCCGACCAGTCCATGTCCATCAGGTCCGTGATCGGCGTATTCAGCCAGTGGGCGGTTTCGGCTGTGACGGCGCGCCAGTCGCGGATGCCGTGCCCTTTGGGAAAAAACCGGCGATCACCTCGGAGATCGCGGTAAAGTCGTCCGTATCCATCTCTTCGATCGCCTCGCGCGGCAGATCGGTCAGAACGGCAGCCATGAGAATGCCCTGTTCCAGCTGATCCTCGATCCCGGCCAGCGCATCCTGCAGGGTCTTGAGGTCCTTCACTTTTGGCTTCTTGACACTGACCTCAGTCAGGGTCTGATCCCCCAGGGTGATGGATACCGTGAGCGGCAGTCGTTTATTGCGATGCTGTGCCATGGGTCCCCTCAAAATCCGTTGGGAATGCGCAGGATGTTGCGTTCATCGGCGTTCTGGGAGGTGCCATCCACGCGCCAATCGGCGGTGAAAAAGTCCCAGTAGAGTTTCTCGACCCCGCCAAAATGCAGCTCGTAATGCAGGATTTCAGAGATCGAATAATCGAACCCCTGCATTTCGCCACGCTGGAAGGCCTCGGGGTTTGCCGCGCCGAGCCGGCCTTCAAGCACGGCTTTCGCCTCGATGGCCTCGCCCGTGCGTTTCGAGCGGATCGAGCCATAGGCGGTGAATTTCTTGCGCGAGGCGACCCCCAGCCCAAACTGTGTCAGCAGGTCCGGGTCCCAGCCGGCCAGTTTGAAACTGGCCTCGAGCTTCTGAATGCCGACGGCCACCTCGATCTGTACGCGCGAGCCGCCCGGGTGATAATCCTGAAAGCTTTCCTGCAGATTAGGCAGCTGCAGTTCGGTCAGCGTCAGGTGCTTCGAGGCCGTCGGGTCCTCATCGCCGCAAAAAAGGTTTGCGGCTTCCATGATGTAGATATTGCTCATGATGGGTCCTCTCAGCCGGTGATCGTGCCGACCTGCGCAAGCAGATCATCGAGCAGCGCGTCCAGCGCCGGGCGATAGCGGGCAGATTGAATGCCGAGGTAGCGCAGCACCGGGGCCTCTTCGGCCGCAAAGCTGACGGTGAACCGGCCTTGGCGCAGTTCCTCGGGTGTGTTCTGATCGCGGGTGAACTTCAGCTCGAAGCCGAGGATGTCGCCATCGGCCTTGAGGTTCCGAAGCCCCGTTTCCATCGTGTTCAGGATGGCCTGGATGGTTTGGCCGGTGACGTTGAAGCGGCCGAGATAGAACCGCAGGGTCCGGAGCAGCATCAGGTGAATGAAGTCCCGCCCACGCGTGACATTGTAAAACCGCCAGAGATCATCTTCTCCGGCATTGTCGGTGCCCACGAAAATGAACCCACCCTGGCCGATGGCGCTTTCAACGCCCATTTCGCCGCGCAGGAGCACACCGATATTGGCGGACAGCAAGCGTTGACCTTCGGTCGCGCCATCCGTCAGTGAAAAGTTGATCGGGCGCGAGGGGCCAACAATCCCCTGTACCGCCTGGTTGGCCCAGGAGTGGAAGGGTCGGCCCTGCTTTTCGTGGTCACGGCGCACGCCAATGCCGATAATGGCAGGCGATGCGGGTTGGACTACACTCAAGCCATTGTCGTAAACCTTCACCGCCGGATCGACGGGAATGAGGCGGGACGAGGAAATGGTCTCGCGCCAGTCGATCGCATCTTGCTCGGAGGTGGCCGGGCCATCGACCACCGCATGGGCGAGGAGCTTTTCGCAGATCGGCGGCAGCGCGGCGCAAACCGGGTTGGCCTCGGCCCCCGTGCGCTGGCTGGTGAACCCCGGCGCGCAAAGAAGCCGCGGGATCATACCAATCTCGGGCCCTGCGCGCAAAAAGGCCGAAAGCCCCGTCAGCGCGCCGTCGCCCACGACATTGGCAATCGTCGCCGCGGGATCGGCGCCCTCTTCGACGCGAACCAGGACCACCTTGGCGGCGACCTGGAATTCGCCAAGCTGCGCATTCAAGAGCGCCAGCGCGTCTTTGAGAGTGCCGGCGTCCCCGAGCGCGGTCAGCTTGGCCGCATCATCGGAATAGAGAAACACCGGCGTGTCGGCGGGAAAGACCGATGCGTCCGCATCCGGTGCAATGCCGATAATGCCGACCAACGACATATCGCTCCAGACCGGTGGGCGCGGCTCATTGTCGATCCGCGTGATCGAAATCCCGAAAGTCGGGTCGGACATGGCTGTCCCTCCTTGAATTTGTCAGGGCAAACGGCACGGGTCAGTAGGATCCGCCATCCACCGTGGTGATCTGTGCCTGCAGGCTATCAAGCGTGCTTTGCAGGTTGGAGACTTGGGCAATTGTGTGCCCATGGCTGCTGGCAGCCTTGCTGGCGAGCTGAGCCGTGAGCGTTGGAATATCGCCGATCCCGAGCGCCACCGTGCCGGTTTGCCCGTTCACCGAGGAGACCGGGCCGTTTGCCAGAACGCTTTCAGCGACTGCCGCTGCATCGGCAGCGTCTTGCGCCGCCTGCTGGGCCAAAAGCAGCGTATTCGCCACATTGGCGGCCGCCTCAATCAGCGACGAGGCCAGGCCAGCGCTTGCAGAAATTACCCAGTCATCGTGTTGGGCCGCGCCGATCTCGCCGTGAATGGCGACAACCTCACCTGCGAGCCCGCCGTTTTCGCGGGCATAAGTGGCCACCCGAAACACCGCCCAATCATTCAGGCTGTCTATACCGCCCCGGGAGATCACCACATAGGGCGTGGGCGCAAAGAGCGCGCGCGCCGGCGTGTCATCGATCTCAAAACTGGTCTCGAGTCCGACTGCGAGTGTGAGCGGCGTCGCCGAGGTGGCCACCAGAAACCCGTTTTCTGCGGCCGCAGATGCTGTTGCCAGCGCAGGCCCCAGGACCTCATTCACCCGGGTCAGCCCGAGCGTGACCAGATTGTCGGTCGCCGTGCCGATCTGCGCGAGCTGCGTATTCAGTTCCGCGAGGCTTTCCGCAATAAGGCGATAGCGCCGGTTGAAAAAATCCCGATCGAGATCCTGATTGTCGCGCACGCGTAGGTCTTCGAACCGCAGCATGGCGTCAGCCTTTCTTCAGCGGCTCGGATGTGGCGATAGCCTCGGGGTAATCGGCCTGTAGGCCGTCATAAATTGAGGCTGTCACCGTATAGCGCGCACCCGGCCGAAACCGGGCGCCAGCGAATTCAAGGGGACGGTTCACCGTCACCCGGTAATGGGTCGGTTTGGAGGCCATGGGTTGATTTTCCTTGATGGGATCAGCTTTGCGCGTATTCGATCAGCTCACTGACGAGGAACGGCAGTGCCGCGCTGACCGTCGAGCCCACAATCTTGACCGCGTAAGTGCTGACCGAGGTCACATTGAAAATTGATGTCCGCCGCACCGTGCCATCGGCCAAGACCACATCCTCAACCACATCAGCCGCCTCGGCACCGGTCAAGCCCGTCCCGGTCAGCAAGGTGATGGTGCAGTCATGGTTTGCCTCTTCAAAATGCTGCAGATCGGTGACCACCTTGACGCTGGTTGTGGGCGAGCCGAGCGTGCGGGCGTCTGACACCCAGGTGAAGGCCGTTTTCGGGCGCGTCGCCACCGCTTGCGATCCGGTCAATCCAAAGCCCGGCATCAGGTCGGTGGTGCCCGTGAGCGTCAATCGGAGCGGCAGAAGTGCGGGCAGGCCCGAAAGGTCCGGCCCATTCGCCTCACCATCAAGCGCTACCCAGGCCCCATTCACCTGCACCTCGATATCGGTGCGACAGGCCGGCGGCGTCACGCCCGGGTGCAGCACGTCGAGATCGAGAATGCCGCCCGCCAGCTGCAGAGCCGTCAACTCGACCGAAAGCCGCGTGCGCTCGAAGCGCGCGAAGTAAAGCCGCATCTTCATGTCATCGACAAGATTGCCCGCAAAAAAGGCGCCGTCGGTCGAGACGAAGAAGGTGCCTTGCACCACCCCGTTGTCGGTATTGGTCATGGCCACGTAATGATCGCCGGTGGTCACCAGAACGATGGCGTAGCGCCGTCCCGCCGTCAGGAAGGTTGGCGTGATCGGCAGCTTGGTTTCCACCAGCGACGGCAGGCCAACTTCCGTGGAAATCGCCCCCACCTGAATATCGAGGACCGGTAGGGTCGTGCGAGAAATGACCCGGGACAGGTCCGGCATACCGAAGGCGGTCTCAGTGACCAGAACCGTCACATCGCCCGCCGCAGCCTTGCGCGAGAAATAAAGCCCCACCTGGCTGAGCCAGCCGTCTTGTGAGTTCAGAAAGGTCTGTGCCACCTGCTGGCCATTGATCGTGGCCGTCGTGGTGACCCGGTCCCAGTATTGCTCCTCATAGGTATCGATCCAGAAGCGGCGCACCCGGATCCAATGCACATTGCCATTGGGCACCCGCGCACCATTGGGCATGCGGTCCGGCACACCATTGGTGACCTCCCAGGTCTCGCCATCCCGGCGGAAAATATTGCCTGCGAGATCATAGGTGCCCTGGCGCCACCAGCGACTGTTGGTGCAGACCACCATGGAATTGCCATAGCGCCGCCGCGTGCGGGCGCGCGTAAGTTGACGGATTTCTGTGGTCTCGAAGGTATATTGAGCCAGCCGCGTTTCAGAAGCGTAGCCCGTCAAATCAAGCCGGACGCCATGAGCATATTTGGGCAGCACGAAGCCGCTGGCATTGGCGACATAGACGTTGTTGGGGTTCAGAAGCGCCAGTTCGGAGGTTTCCGAGCCCGCCCGCGGGAAGCGAATGCCTTCCTCGACCACCGCATCGAAATCCGGGTGATCGACGTTCGAGCCCTCTGCCGTCAGGAAGTGGTTGGTGCCGTAGTAGATGTACGCCCCCGGCGCATAGACCTCTGTGCGCAACTCATCGAGCTGTTCCGTAAGTTCGACGATCTCGGCTTTGGTGGCATAGCCTGCCAGGCGATCAGCCAGCGCAGACAGGTCCGTGCGCAGCGTATCCACTTGACCGCTGATCTGACCGCGCCAGTTTTCCAGGGCAATCGTGCGGTTGGCGACATTGCGCAGGTTCGGCAGCTGTGTGGCCTGCCACTGCTCAATGGCCACCACGCCGGACGTATCCAAAAGAACATACGCGATGACCGTGACATTGGCATCTGTCGCCGGATAGCTCGGGTCCGGACCCTCGGTGCCAGCCACGGTGGATATTTCAGCGCGGCGCAGGCTTTCCATGGCCACAGATTGCGGCTCGGTGGTACCGGTCTGCGCGTCGATCAGAAAATCCCGCGGCTGGACGTCCGTCTCGACCTCCTGGCCGAAGCTCACAATTGCCACGCGTTTCCGGGTCACCAAGGGCAGCACGTTGAAGAGATCAACGATGATGTCCTCACCGCGCGCATAAACGGCCCCGCCAGCATAAAGCCGGCCTGCCGACAGCGTGAGTTCCGTGGCCGCGGTTTTCGTGGCCGAGAAGCCGGAATAGGCTTTGCCGGCCTCAAGTGCATCGCGAACGATATGGTCCATCGAGGCGCGGCCAAAATCCTGCATATTGTTGAGATCGGCGGATTGCAGTTCCTGCCGATCGCGGTAGATGACGGTGCGTTCCATGCCTCAAACCTCTGTCAATGCGCCGAGCGTGATATCCCCCACAGCGCGGCGGTCGCCCGGTCGCGGCACGCGCCAGGTCTTTGTGTTGATCAGGACCTTGTCCCGGAGTGATTTGGCAACCATCACCGCCGCACGCGCATCGGCGACGGGCTTGGTGCTGGCGGCCACGACATAGCCATTGACGAACCGGCCCGCGGTCCGCGGATGGCGCTTCCCCTTGATGCGGGTCAGCACTTCGGCCGTATAGGGCGGCATTCCAAGGCGGGTGTAGCCCAGATGGGTTGACCGCTTGCGCTCATCGAGCACGCGGCCCGGATCATGGATGTGCCAGCGGTCATAGAGATGCCGCCAGGCAATTGTTTCAGGCAGGCAGGCGCCAGAGACTCGCTGCCCCGCGGCCCCCGGGAACAAGGACGTCGCTTGTGCCGCATGCGTCTCGGCGACCTGCTGCGGGCGAACATCGATGAGATCGCCTTTGGGCAGGACGGTTGTGTATTGCTCCCGCCCCAGCCGATAGCTGTAAGTCTCGTCGCGCGGGATACGGACGATCCGCTGGCGCACTCCCATGTCGTCGATCAGAAATGCCTGCGCTTTCGGCCTATCGCCGAGATGAATGGCCGCAGTGGGCTTGGGCGCCACCACCACCTCGTCGTACTCAATCGCGTTGAAGTCCCCAACGCGTTCTGGGGTCATCGTGCGAACCATCAGATCGGTTTCTGCGCCACGGTCATAGAGTTTGGCCGTTCGGATATATTTGGTCTCAGCAATCGAGACCGGGTTGTTTGGCCCCGCGAACGCCGTGCCAGGCCCCTCCGGCGTCGACAGAAACCGGGTGTTCCGGCCGGAAACACCCCGTGCGATGAAGGGATAGACCCTCAACTGCGCGAAGCGGTCGAGATAGGCTGCGCGTTCCGTCTCTGTCAGTGCCTTTGACAGATAGGTTTTCGCCGGCGGCACGATGAAGCGCCTCGCTTCCGCCCCCATGACGGCAAGGGCCTCAGCTATGGCGGTTTGTGTGCCCTTGATCGCATGAAACGGCAGCGATCGGGCCGTCCGCGCGCGTTTTTTCTCCTCCGGCCAATCCTTGTCCCAGAGATCGACCGACAGGCCCCAGGCGAGCCAGGGCAGATGGGGTGCTGGCACCACCGCTGGCTGGACGAGCTTGCGCAGGCCGATCGGCAGGTCAGCGATGCACGCCCCGGTGAGGTCAGCGGCCTCCTCGAAGGAAGTCCGGTTGTCGGGCAGCAGGGTTTCTTGTGCCATTGTGCCGCCTTCAGTTATTTCGATTTGGGTCGGCTTTCTCTGCTTTTCTGTTGGTGTCCTGCAGAGCTAAACTCAATGACAAGGGGGCTTGGCCATGACGACTTCAACAACGCTGTCACCGGACTTTAAAATCACGCTGCCACGCGATCTATGTGCGCGACTGGGATGGGTTCCTGGCCAAGATTTTATTTTCCTGCCCAAGCCGGGTGGTGTGCTTATTCTTCCCGTCTCAAGCCTAGACGAGCTGAAAGGAATAGCGACAGGCGCATCAGCCCGCGATTTCCGTGAAAGGTGATCTACGCGTCGCGCAGATCCGCGACCGTTATGTTGATGGCCTCGACGGCGTAGACCTCGGTCGGCCCCAGAACGAGGTCCGCGGCAGGTGAAATCAAATCCACAGAATGCACGCCTTCCTGCTGCAGTTTTGAGAAGATCGCCGAGCGGCGCAGATTCATGCCCAGCATCCGGTTCGTTTCCACCCACGAGGTCAGTGCGGTGACCGCACGATCGCGCACCAGGTTGCCGTCTGGACCGGGATAAAGCGTCAGCGTCGCGTTGATGGTGACCGGATGTACGGCAGGTCCCAGCACCTCAACCATGTCCGTGAGCGGCCGGACGTCATTGTCGATGAGCGCCAGCCGGACGGTTTCGCGTTCTTCGAAGCTTGGTACAGGGTCATCGCCTGCGCGCAACATCGTGACGCGGACCCGGCCCGGCGTCGTCATGATCGCGGTGGCATCTCGCGCCCATGGGGCGGCAATAAGGGCGTGATAGACATATGCCCCCTCTGGCCCTGCGACCGAAAAGGCATCAGGCGCGAGTTGCACCCGGCGCCGCAGGCGCGCATCGTCTTCAGCAACCAGCGCGCCGGTATCGTCCTCAATCTGCATTCGGGCCGTGGCAAAGAGGGCTGCCAGATGGTCGAGGTTGCTGCCGTAGGATGACGCCAGCATAACCGAGCGGGCGGCATCATTGATCCGCGCGCGCAGGAGCAGTTCCCGATAGGCAAAGGCCTCGATCAGCTTGCGCGCGGGTTCGCTTTCGAGATCAATGACGCCGGCAATGTCGGGAAACCGCGCGACGAGATCATCGCGCATGTCTCTGACGATGGTTTCGTAGTCCAACGTCTCGATCACATCCGGCGGCGGCAGACCGGCCAGATTGATGGCAGTGAAACGGCTCATGCCGAGGCCTCACGGGTCTCAATCAGGACGCCATTGGGATTGGCGTAGGCATCGATGCGCCGCGCGCCCTCTACGGTATAATCGCCAAACATAGCCCGGGGCCGATATTCGCCGTCGAGAAAGACGTGCAAGGTGCCCGCGCGTGTGACCTCGACGACCTGAATGCGCGTCACCCGGTAGCGCGGCTCGAACTGCTCAATGGCCGAGGTCACCGCCGCGAAAAAGGGCGTCACCTCGTTTGGACTGATCGTGCGCCCCATCAGATGCGGCACGAAGGATCCATACCATTCGCGCATCACCCGGCTGCCAAACCGTGTGGTGAAGATATCCTGCAGGCTTTGCACCACATGCGGCCAGCCCTCAAGGATGCGGCCCGTCGCGGCATTCAGCCCGACTGACGGATTGGGGGAACGGCTTACCATGGTCCAGTGTTACATCGTGGCCTCGGGGGTGTCAGATTTCGACACAGGCTTTGCAGGCTTGGTCTGTTTGGCGGCTGGTTTGACATCCAGCGCCCGCAGCGAGCCGAGGCGAACCTCGTGTTCGGCCTGTTTTTCGGTGAGGGTGAGGATCGTACCGACGCCCGTGTTGGTTTGGCCCGCGACAAAGCGGCCGGCGGTTTCGGTGATAGCGTAGCGTGGCATGGAGTCGTCCTTGTCAGTTCGCAGGCGTGCCGGTGCTCGAAGGGCCGGAGCGCACGCCGCTGTGGATGTGGCTGTCGCCTATATTCTTACCGTTATGACGGACTTGGCCGCCGGTGATTTCAACGTTGGCGCCGTCAACCTTGAAACGAACGCCCCCGACGGCGACCTCGAGACTATCTTCGGCCAAGGTCAGCGTGACATCGCCAAAACGCACCACATTCTGGTCCGCCGCCGTCGAAGGCGATGGGTTGGCATTCGAATGGGTCAGCGGCACGGCGACCGCCTGCTGGAAATCCCCGTTCGGCGACATCGCGGTGAACTGCTGGCCAACGCTGGGTGGTGTGTGAACCCGCAAGGCGCCAGAGAACTGCGCATACGGGATCCACGGAGAGAGAAACCGCCCCGAAGTCCCATGTGCAGGGCCAAAGTCGAGCCGGATCCGTTGGGTGCTAGTGTCGACTTCAGCCACGGTGCCGTGCCGCATCATACCCGAGAAGCGGCGCTCCAGTTCCGAGATGCGCGCGGCCAATTCCACCAATTCGCGGATCGCCATGTCATGACTCCTCTGCCGCGGCCATCGGCGAATCTATCACCGTGATGCGCTCGCCTTCTTCATCGAAGATGACCGCATCCATAGTCACGGGATCACCTTGGGCATCGAGCGTGGGCAAAACACCCAGTTGATCCATGACCTCTAGCGGCACACCCAGCATCTGCGCCGTGCGCGCCCAATCGGGGACAGTTTCACCCTCGATCTGCTCGCGTAGCATGGCCGCAATCGGCGCCAAATTCTGGTCAGATTCCATCAGCGCGAGGACCTCGCCCCAGGCGGTGCCTGGCGGGATGGCTGCCCCTATCGCGGGCGTGTCGACCAAATCGCAGGTCAAAACCAGTTGTCGGGCCGCGAAACGTACGCCGTTTTCTGACGAGGCCCCTCGTCGTGAAAGCCGCCGGGTCACGCGGGGAACCAGTTTCATCCAGGCGCGCGACCAGGCACTGTTATCGCGGGTGAGCGCGGTGACAACCTGATGCTCCATTATGTCGAGCGTCAGTTCCAGCCCTTCATCCGTATGCGGAATGGCAATGGTAATTTGCCCGCCTTGACCGTCACGGGCCGGCACCTCGACACGCGCGGCGATCGCAAGTTCGATGACCAGATCGCAGCGCTGATGGTCGCCTGCGAGATCGCGGCCGGTGATGTCAGTCTCATGTTCATCCGTCGTCAGCACCAGAAGCGGCTGACGGTTTTCGGCGATGGTCTGATCGATTGGATCCACCGCGCTGTCGAACACCCGGGCGCCAGCAAGGGTGCGGCCGCGCAACGCGCGAGCCGCGGCCAATCGCATGACAAGTCGCGTCAGGCTCATGAAGTTTCATCCTCTCGAACAAGCATCAGGGTCAAATCGCCCAGATCCGAGGTCGCAACCCGAGAGATTGCATAGATCGGCTGGCTATTGCGGGCCGTCAGAATGACGACATCGCCGGTGATCGGCAGCCAGGGCAGCTGATCGATCTGCGGTTTGGCGATCCAGAACTCGGTAGCGGCAGTCGAAAGCTTGGTCGTGCCCGACATTTGCCCGCCCCGTGCCTGGCCACCCAGGTCGTCTTTCGCGGGGCCTGCCGAGAAGATGCCATAGGTCACTGTCGCTGCGCGATCAGAGTCGGCGCTGCGTTCTGCGTATTGTGTGGACACACGAGGGCGCAGAAGGGCCGGTTCGGCGAAAACAGAAGATGCCGCATCTGACAATGCGGCATCCAATTCATAGAACGACCAGCTCATCCGGAGATCCTTACCAAGGCTAATGCCTTCGGCCGAGATCCTTGAATGGACTGGATCAGTTGGCTGGCATCTGTCGCTGCAAATTCAATTTGTACCCCAAAGCCTCTGCAACTTGGGACAAGGTGCTCAGGGTTGGGTTGCCACCTGAGCGGAAAGACTTGTACATGACTTCACGGCTGACGTTCGCTTTGCTCGCGATTTCAGTCATGCCTCGCGCCCGGGCGATGTCGCCAATCGCAGCCACGATCAAGTCGGGATCACCATCCTCAAAAGCGGCCTCGAGATAAGCCTCTTGCGCCTCTAGTGTCTCGAGACGATCGACCGGATCCCATACAGTTGTCTCAATTGCCATCGCTCAGCTCCTTTGCCATCTTCTTGGCACGTTCGATATCTGCGCTCTGACGCTTTTTGTCTCCACCGCAGAGGAGGACGACGATCCGGTCCCCTTGCTTGGTGAAATACAAGCGATATCCTGGTCCGTAATCGATCCGGATTTCGCTCACGCCGTCGCCGAGAGATTTGACATCTCCCATATTGCCCAGTGCTAAACGACGAAGCCGAACATCAACCCGGGCTACGGCGCGCTGATCTTTCAGCCCCGTAACCCAACTGATGAACACTTTTGTCTGCCTAACCTCGAACATCTGTGGAATATAATACACAGATCAGCCAGCGTCAACGTCCTGCAAAATCTGGAACCATCACGTCCGCTTGCCCGGGATGAGCACCCGCGGGCGCGTGCAGTAATGCAGCGCGTTCATCTGGAACTCGAGGTTCACACCCTTGCCGTTCTGCATTTCCCACTGCTTGCCATAGAGCCGCTGGCCGGGCGTGTTCACCGTCTCGATGTAGTCCGCCGGCGCATAGACAGTGCGGAAGAGCCCCGGCACGCCCGAGGGCACGAGGTGGCACTTATCGGTGTCGATGCCGACATTCTGACCGCCGCGGTAGTTCATCCAGCTGATGCCACCGAACTCGAAGGCCCCGTAGATCCCGGAGCTGCCCGAGTTGATATAGGCGTTCCTGAGCGAGGCGGCGTCGGCATAGCCCTTGTAGGTCTCGCGGACCTCTTGGTGGGCGATCAAATCGTCAAAGAAGGCGTCCCCACAAAGCGCCATGATGCCTGTGTAAGGCAGCCCGTCCAGAATGCCTGCCATTTGACGGATGACGCCGGCGCATTTCTTACGGAGCGCGCCGTCTGCGGCGCTGGCATTGTCGAGGTCAAAATCGACCACAGCCTGCTGGCTTTCGCCAAACTCGGTGAAATAGTCGAACAATACCGAGCCATCGGCATCGAGCAGCTGGCCGGTCTTGAGGATGTTCAGCCGGTGGTATTCCTCGGTCAGTGCGAAGAACTGGCTTGCCTCCGCCGCACGGTCCGCGATCTTCTGCTGTAGCCGCTCAACGGCCACCTCCTGGCCGAAGGCGCGGACCTGCTGCACCTCGTCGGCGTAGATGGCATCGTCCACTTGGAAATGCGGCACCTTGAGCATGCGTACCGCGCGCTTTGATTTATCGAAGGTCTGGCCAGGCCCACCACGGGGGCTGGCGGAGACCAGCATGCGGTTTTGCTCTTTGTCCTTCTCGATGGCGATATCGAGTGTGTCGATGCTGGTGGTCTGGAACAGACCCATCTGGCCGATGCGGGATGGGGTGTATTTGATCTCACGAAGCGCGTCCGTGAGGCGCATGACGCTGAAGGCGTCCTGACTGAAGATATTGAGGATCGACATGGGAGGTCCTTCTATTGCGTCGGCGCGCCAGCGACTGGCCACGCGAGATCACCCCGCGGCCCAAGGGCGCAGGAGATCAGATTTCAGAATTGAGTTTGGCAGCGTTGGCGGTGGTTACCGCACAATAATGCCGACAGCCGCCAAGTCAGCTTGAGCCGCGGCCTTTTCTGCTACCTGATCACGGTCAGGATGGTAGGTCAAAATCTTGCCGTTGACCTCGGCATCGCGGGTTATGGCGGCAATGCCAACATCACTGGCCGTTGCATCACAGCCGTAGAGCGCGATGGCCACGGCGGTCTGACTGCCATCGGTCGCCCCCACGGCACTGGCCAGATATTTGCCACTGGCGGTGATTTTTCCGAGCACCGTGCCCGGCGCGATGATACCGGCGCCGCTGGCGATGGTTATGTTTTCCCGCGAGCGCTGGCCATTGGCCTCGGTCATCAGCAATTCGCCGGGATGCCGGCCTTCAATGAGAACGGTCATGGACTGCCTCTCCTCTTCAGCTGAAGCGCGCATTGGCTTGGGTGATGGCTTTTGCCCACCCAGCCGCATTGCGTTCAGATCGGTTGCGGTGATCGGCCGGGGTTTCGGCCCCGAGTTCCGTCTCTTGGGCGGCTCGGTCGGCGATGGACGTCGCTGCACTGGCTTTCGGCGAGGCTGCCAGAACCTTGGCCGAGTCAGCTGCCGTCATTTCGGTCTCGAGCGCCAACACGAGTGCCTGGGCCTCACGGCCTTCCGTTTCCGGTGCGGTCAGAATGGATTTTATCCGCGCTGTGGCCTCCGCCTTACCGGCAGTGACGCCTGCCGCATGGGCTTCCGTCCGCGATGCATCGACAGCTGCCTGCAGATCAGCGGGGCTGATGGCAGAGACGTCACTCGCGGGCGCCTCGGCTTGGGTCGTTTTGGTCATGTTTCCTCCCTTTCTCTGGGGGCTTGCCCCGGAGGGCGGTTGCGACAGCGCGGCGATCACATCCTCAAGGCTCGCCATGCGATCGGCGAGGCCTTGGGCGATCGCATCGGCGCCAAGATAGGTGCGGGCTTCCGTCGCCCGGATGGCCTCAGAACTGATCCGACCTGTGCGACCCTCGGCCACGAGGCCAACGAACTGGTCGTAGATTTTCATGACCTCGGCCTGCAGATCGGCGCGGACGGCGTCTGACAGCGGCCCAAACGGGTGACCATCGACCTTATGCGCCCCGGCATGGATCAACGTGGGCTTCACGCCACGGTCCTCGAGCTCACCCGAGCGATCGAGATGGGTCAGGACCACGCCGATCGAGCCGACCATGGAGGTGGGCGAAACGATGATGTTGCGCGCCGCGCTGGCGATGCCATAAGCAGCCGAGGCCGCCACATCGTTGACAAAAGCCACGACCGGCTTGGTCTTGTTGACCGTACTGACCAGCTTGGCCGTGACAAACATGCCCGTTGCCTCGCCGCCGGGGCTGTCGATATCCAAGAGCACCGCTCGCACATCCGGATCAGCTTCCGCCTCGCGCAACTGTGCTGCAATCCCCTCATAAGACACGAGCCCCGAACTGGCGCCGATCCAGGCACCACGGTTCACCAGACTGCCGACGATCGGCAGGATAGCGACCCCGTTTTCCACGCGCATGGAACCGACGCTGCCATTGTCACGGCGGTATGTGCCGACAAACCGGTTGGTCTCCGGCGTGACGGCTTGCAGCGGCTCAATCCCAATCCGTCCCTGCAGCACATGCAGGATGAGATCGGCCTTGTCCGGGTGTAGGAGCAGCGGGCGGTTCAGCACGCGTCCTGCGATCTGCGCGAGAGACGGGCCTGCCGCAGCTCGTTTTATATCGGGCGGTTCCGTCACCTCACCCCTCCTGTACCAAGTGCAAAGCGCCGCGGACCGCGGCCCTGCAGCTGGGCGCATTGTTCCTCAAAGCCGCGAATGACCGCCAAAAGCCGGTCGGGATGCGCCCGGTGGTAGGTGACCGCCCGTTCGACGCCGTTTGATCCGGCGCGGAACCGCACCTCCATGGCGGCTTCGCCGGCCACCAGACTCACATAGACTTGGCGAAGGCTGGCCGCGGCGGAGCACGGATCCGCTTCATCGATGCTGATCGTCATGACTCCAACTCGTCGTTTGTGTCGTCTGCCGCACTCGGCCCACCGCCCTGCGCCCCCATCATCTGCGGCTCAGGCAGGCCGTATTCCGCCCGAAGCGCCTTTTCTTGCGCCAGTTGCTGGTAGACATCGTCCACATCCGCCCCAAGATCGGTGCAGATCATCGCGTCCGACATGACACCGAGCCGCTTCCAGACCTCATGGGCCTTGGCCTTCTTGAGATCATCGGCTTGGGGACGTGGATCGCCGCGCCACTCTGCGCGGCACGCCGCCGTACGATTGGCCAGAAACCCGGCAATGCCACCCGGAAATGGCAGGCTGCCCGCCTCGATCTCTTCTTCCAGCCAGGCCTCGTAGATCGGCTGGCAGAATGGCGCCATGATGTTGCGCCGTCGCGCCTTGGTGATGGCAAAAATCTCTGTCGTCGCGGCTTGCAGCGACGAATAGGTGGCGCCGACATTGTCACCCGTGGCGCTTTCATAGGTCAGCCCCAGGCACCGTGCGAGCTCGCGCAAGAGATGCATCGAGAAGGCCGCGTAGTCCGATGACGGATGATTGCTCGTGTGGAACTTCAATTCCTGGCCCGGAAAGAGGTGTGCAAGCCGCCCGTTGATCCCCACATCCAGCGTGCTGCCGTCATAATAACCTGCGACCATCTCGATATAGGCCTCCATCGGCGAGATGCCCTGCGCCAGCATCTGCGCCTGTTCCTGCGGCGTCAGCAGGCCCTGCAACACCTGTTCCGTCGGCTCGTCCGAGGTGATCGTCACGGCAAAGAGCGTCTGAACGATTGCCGCCATCAGCGTGGCATCGGCCAATTGGTCAAACTGACGGGCCACCTGCAGTGCCGGCACCAGAGGAGAAATGCCCCGATGTGTGCCGGGTGCGCCCTCGAAGATGTGGATCACCCGCGGCCGTCCCGCGGCATCGCGGGCACGCACGTCATATTCCACGTCGTGTTTGAACAGGTCCTTGCGAATGGCGCGGTAACCCACCGGCATGCCATCGGCATCCGTATAGACCCCGTTGATCAGCCGCCGCATGCTTTCCGTCTTGCGCGAGAGCCGCTGCGGCGGCAGCAGGCGCACCTTGGTGCCGTATCGGTTCCAAGGCCGCTTGCGCCAGGGCAGCTCGGCGAGGATTTCGCCGGTGATGAGCCAGGAGCGGAAAGCCGCCGCCTGCATTTGCCCGAAGGTCCGAAGGCCCTGGATATCGCATTCTTGGGCATTTCGCGCCCAAAGCTCGAAGCGGCGCTCCACCGTCTTGGCCCAGTCCGAGGCCTCCACTGGTGTCATGCCAAAGGTCTCATTCTCCGGCAGCGCCTTCAGCTGCAGCCCTGTGCCCACCGTATTGGCCACGCATTGCTCCAGCGCGCCGGCCAGCCAGCCGCTGTTGTGCAGGAGGTCATTGACCCGAGCGGCCGCGTCATCCCAGGCCTCGCCGATATCATCTTGGGCTTCCCGCAAGGCGGGCTTCCAACCGGCGAAGGTCACGCCCCGTCCACCGCGCATGTATTTGCCGGAGGGTCTGGGGAGGCTCATCCCTTCCGGCCCCGCCGCCGGAGGCAGCGCCTCGGCCAGCAGGCCTTTGAGCTTTGCGATCACGGACATGTGCGTTATCCATTCAGCCTGCTGCCATGGCGGGCAAACCGCCCGCGCAGAGCGCCGCTGTCGCCGCGACCTGGGGAGGAGCGCGATGCCGGCGGCGGCGCCTTTGATGTATCAGGCTCAGGTGCTGTCACCCGGGTTGGGTCATGCACGTCGGGCACGGCCGCCTCGATCGAAGTCTTGCGTTCGATCCCTTCCGGGATCCGCTGGACGTTCAGCGTGTAGCCAATGGCCGCGCAGAGCGCCTCGCAATCGAGAAAGTGGTTGTTACGCGAGCGTTTCACCCAGACAGGCTTGCCCTCGACCACCACCCGCGCCTCCGAGGTCAGTTGTTTACAGTAATCCTCCGAGACCGCTTCATGGACATGAAACGCCCCCGGCTGATCGGCCGGCGTGCGGATCCGCGACATCACCAGCGATTTGAAGAAGTCCGTCGAGAGCGTCACAAGGTCGATGGAATAGAGCGCCTTTTTGCCGTCGGGCTTCACCTCGATTTTTGACACGCGGTATGGCGGGCTCTGGATGTCCTTGCCCTTGGTCGGCGCGCAGAGCCAGCTGTGGCGACGGCAGAACTCGTAGACCTTATGTTCATTCCCGAGCTCCGGCTTGTCCGGCCGGAAGCCTGAATCCACAAACACCTTCTCGATATGCATCCCGCCCACGGGCGTCAGCATCAAATCCGCCAGCGCGGACCAGACGTCGTCATCCTCTGTGGGGCCATAGAGTTGGCCATTATCAATCAGCCAAGACGTCCCCCGCGCCCCGAAGGCCCGGATCACATAGACCAGGCTGAACTTCTGCACGTCGACGCCCATCACGAGGCGCAAGCCCCCGGCGGGAACGTCTCCCGGCCGATACGGCTGGCGGCGCTCCATGATTTCTTGCCAGTCGGGCACATCGCCCGAGGCCGTCATGGCGTAGCATTCGCCGAAGCCTGCATTCATCGCTGTCTGGATGCGGTCGTGATCGCCAGACTGCAGCGCCGTCAGATAGGTTTCGGCCCGCTGCCCCCAGGTGACAAATGGCGAACAGAGCCCCGATGTCCACATCGACAAGGTCGAACTGTCGGCGGGGGCGCCCGTCACATGGGGCGCATCGTCCTTCAGCGTGACAGTTTGCCCCGGCGCCACCATCGTGCCGCGTGCGTTCATCCAGACCTTGTCGGCCTCAGTGTGCTGGCCGCCACAGCGGGGGCATTCGAGCGTGGCCGCTTGTTTGGCCTGCGCAGGCGTCGCGCGGTCTGGCCAGCGCAGCTGCTTGAAGCGCGGGATGAAAAACTCTTGGCAATGCCGACACGGCCAGGCCCAGTGATGCCGCGTGCCCTCCTGCCAGAGCTTCCAGATCGGGCTTTCAAGATCGTCGGGCGCCGAGCGCGCCCAGAACTCAAGCCCACTCGTGTCATCCGGTTCGATTTCCACGAGACCCCGCGCCGGTGTGCTGGTGATTGCGGTGACAAAATCGGCATAGGTCTCGCCCCGGGCCTCCACGAGGCCCAGAACATCGCCTTGGCCTTTCACATTGGCCATCATCTCATCGTATTCGTCGATCAGCGCCAGTGCGGCCGGATCGGATTTGAGGGCCGTGGAGGAGCCCGCATGCGCCAATCGTAGTCGGACGCCAGCCACATGTTTCAGCGTCTTCTTCATTCGGCGGCCGCGCACCACCTTGTTGGCCAGCGTGTCGGCCTCATCCAGCAGCGCCATCAGCCGCGGTTCGAACTGGTCGGTCAGAAACTCCTTCGTCGGTCCCACATAGAGGATTGGCGCCGGGCGCTGATCGAGCCGCGCGCCGATGATGTCCAACATGCTGTCGGTCTTGCCCGACTGAGCCGAGGTCACCGCCACCACCCGACGGTAGCCGCCGCGATGCACGGCCGCAGACCATGGGATCATGTAGGGCGTCAGCCCCGGATCACGGGGACCGGGAATGCCGGCGGTTTCTGGATAAATCCGATGTACGGCCGCCCAAGGGGCCGGGTCACGTTTCTCGCTCGGCCTCCAGATCGCCGCTGCCAGCGACCAGAGCTGCGCCTGCTTTGTCGGCCGCCCCTGCAATACGTTCAAGCGCGCCATCGATCACCTCTTCGAGCGCGCGCCGCGCCTCCATATCGCGCGTGTAGCGCGCCGCGAGACCGGCTAGCTCTGCCCGCACCAGCGCCGCGATCTCGCCCACCACGGCCTTTGCATCCTCCATCGGGATCAGTTCCCGGCTGCGTTCCTGGATCCTGAGTTCAATTTCACGCGTGCGCGCTTCCGTGGCCCGGCTGGCCACCGCGGCCTTGTTGTTTTTTGAGAGCTGGTCTTCGTAATAGGCCAGCGCCCCGCGAATGACGCCAACCAGCGTGTATTCCCCGCGCTGCGCGCGATCCATGTAGCCGGATTTGACCAGCCCCTGAACCCATCGTTCGGACCGCCCCAGCAGGGCTGCCGCTTGCGCCACCGTGATGGTTTGGCCTCGGGGTTTGCCGTCGGACATGGGTCAGAGCCTCCAGCGTTCGAATAGGCGGCGAAGGACGTATCCACGGGCGAGCGACACGGCCGTAAAGATCAGCCCAAGACCAAGGTTCTCGACCACGCCGACGCGCAACCCAAAGGCCGGAAACACGGCGAACTGTGTGGCAACCGCCAACGCGTAACCCACCACCGTGTTGGCCACAGCCTCGATCAGCGAGCCGCGTCTTGATTGCGCCATGAGTCCCTCTAAAGCCATGTAATTGCTACGATTATAGTGGATATACTCAGGCGTAAGAGCAAAGATTCCTTGACGCAAACGACGCACCCAAGGACCTCGCCCATGACCATCGCCGAATGCTACAACGCCGCCGCCAGCAAACTCCTGCCGCATATGGCAGCCGACCTGGCGGTCGATCCGGCCATCACCGACGCCAACCACATCGACGAGATTGTCTTTCGCCGCAGCGAATTCCTCGGCGGCATGGCCGTCGCTATCCTCGCCATGATCGACCAGCAGAACTGAGGGACCCAAACATGAGCACCCGCGCACAGATCGCGATCCAGATCGGACCCGAGGAATGGGCTCACATATACGTGCATTTTGACGGCTACCCCGCCCACATGCTGCCCGCGCTGGCGCCTTGGACGCCCGAGGACATCCTTGCTGCGCAGGAAATCCGCCAAGTTCGTGCCGACACGCTGGACTGTTTCGATCCGCCCCGTGCGCCCCGCATCCTGCCACGACCGACCTGCGAGCTCTCACATCTCTACATATGGCAGGATGGTGGCTGGGTCGATTTTACGGACCACGCCGAATGATCCAATAGCAATATTAGAACTCTGATTTTGCTACACTTTCTTGCGCAGTGGAGCGACTCTGACCTCACAAAACGAGACGCAACTCAGCCCACGGAGCCCGCCATGACCAACCCCGCCACTGCCTTGATCGCAGACTTTCGCACCCGCGCAGATGAGAATGACCGCCTGTTAGCCCCAACCGGCTGCACCACGATCGCCTCACATAACTGGATCGTCATCGACGATTTCGGGCCGCTGACCTTCACCTTGACGCCCGAGGGCAAGAAGCACCGCGCGATCTGCAGCGGCCATGGCAGCGCACACAAGGTCAACCGCTTCACCCACGAGGACGCAGAACGGCTCGCCGCCGCCTGCGATGCCCGCACCGCCTTCTGGGCCGATGCCGCGAGCGAGGAAGCCGCAACGCTGCGCAAGCACATCGAAACCCTCGAAACCGCAACAGCGGCCTGAAGCGAGGACAAAACAATGACCAACGCCACCGTCCTTCCCAGCCGCAACACCGATTACGGGTTCTTCGGAACCCTGACCACCTGCCCGGAGCGCGACCGGCGCACCAGCGAGGTCTGGGTCCTCGCCAGCCGCCTGATCGCCCAAGCCGTCAACGCCACCTCCGAGGAGGAGATGCTCGGCATCCGCGACTTCCTCGATAGCCGCTCGGGGCGGCATTTCGCGGACGAGGTCGTTGGCGCCCTGCAGTGCGGTGCACCAGATTGCGAAGTCGCCATCGCCGCCGCCATTGCCAAATGGCAGGACTGGCGCATCAGCCGCGCAACAGAGCGCAGCGACGGAATTCCTGCTGGGCTGCCTTACCTCGCGGGCTGGGTTCAGCATTTCGCCGTCACCGCCACCATGGACGAGCAGCACTGATCCTGCGCGAGACCGAGCCAGCCCGCCCGCGCGGCGGGCTTTCGGCAGTAGAAGGCGTCGCATGCTGCCACGCCGAACTGCCGGAGAAGACCATGGCCAAGGCCGCAAAGACCACGAACCCCGAGACGCCCGAAGATCAAGACACCTCGGCCCCCAAAGCCCAAAGGGTCACCAAACAGCAGATCATGATGGACATGCTGTCGCGGCCCGAAGGCGCCACTATCGAGGAACTGGCCGAGGCCACGGGCTGGCTTTCACATACCTGCAGAGGTGCCATGTCCGGCGCCCTCAAGAAAAAGCTGGGGCTGACCATCACCTCCGAGAAGGAGGATCAGCGTGGGCGGGTTTATCGATTATCTTGATCGACTCCGCCTCGCTCGCGCCGCTTATTTCGACCTCGAACGCGATGACTTGAAGCCGTCGCCCATAAGTGCGGCATCCTCAGCGAGCCATGCCGCGGTCATAGGGTCGTCCCTTTCGTACCCTCCGCCGGTCCTGCGAAGCCATAGGCCAAGCTGACGCAACACTCGCACCCAAGGTAGCGCCAATCCCGTCTGCAATAAGGTCGGCCCATTCGGCCTGCCTGCCGAATAAGGGTTGGATCATCTCGATCATACCGCCGTAGGCGGTGACGGCCAAAACAACCCAGAGTGCCAGCCGTGGCCGCACGAGGGGCAGCGGGAACGCGAGGCAGGCGAAGGCCAGGACGTGGTAAATCTTGTCCGACCCCGCAGGGCCGCCAGACGGCATCGGTGCTAGGGTGAGCACGGCGATGATCACCGCCAGAACGGTTGTCACCGCACTGCCGACCGCCATCCGCCTCAGTTTCTTCTGCACTTGCGCCACACATCGCTCCTCTGGGTGAACGCCCATCAGCGCGGTTTTCCCATGGAGTGTCAATGGCGTAGCCGCGTCAGACCCCGGTTTCGGCATCAATCGGCACAGCCTCACCCGAGTGTAGATCGTTAAAACTCTGCCCGCTGCTTTCCAACACCGCGGTTTCACCCGTGAACTCCTGCCAACGGCGGACGATGACATCGACGTATTTCGGATCGAGCTCGATCAGCGACGCGTGGCGACCGGTCTTTTCGGCAGCGATGAGCGTCGTGCCACTGCCACCGAAGGGATCGAACACCAGATCGCCCTTTCGGCTCGAGTTCCGGATCGCGCGTTCAACCAAGGACACCGGCTTCATCGTCGGATGCAGATCATTCTTGTGCGGTCGCTCGATGTTCCAGACATCGCCCTGGTCGCGATCCCCGCACCAGTGACGCTTCACGCCCTCGGGCCAGCCGTAGAGGATCGGCTCGTACTGCCGCTGGTAATCGGCGCGGCCCAGGGTGAAGCGGTCCTTCGCCCAGATGATGAAGGTCGACCAATGGCCACCGGCGGATTTGAATGCGGATTGTAGCGTCTGCAACTCGCTCGACGACATGCAGATATAGACCGCGCCATCGGTGTGCGCATTGATCAGCAGGCAGGCATCGTAGAGGAACTGCCCGAAGGCATCGCCCAAGGCGTCGTTCTTGATCCGACGGCCTTTGCCCGCCTTTTCGGCGCCGACGCCGCCGGCGTAGTCCACGTTGTAGGGCGGATCGCAAAAGCACAGATCCGCTTTCACGTCGCCCAGCACCTTCTGCACGTCGGTCGCGACCGTGCTGTCGCCGCAGAGCAGCCGGTGTTTACCCAGGAGCCAGACATCGCCAGGGCGCGTGACCGGGGCCTCAGGCACTTCCGGCACATCGTCCGGATCCGTCAGGCCGCCGGTGGTGTCGATCAGCGCGTCCGGCAGGATCTCGGCCAGGTCCTCGGCGCTGAAGCCGATCAGCGACATGTCCTCGATCCCGAAATCTTCCCGCAGCTCCCCGATCTCGATGCGCAGCATCTCGGGGTCCCACTCGGCGATTTCTGCCAATCGGTTGTCGGCGAGTGTGTAAAGCCGCCGGTCCTCTTCGGACCAGCCGCGCGCCACCATCACCGGCACTTCGGCCAGCCCCAACTGGGCGGCAGCCATCAACCGGCCGTGGCCTGCGATGATCGTGCCATCCTCGGCCACCAGCATCGGGATGGTGAACCCGAACCGCTCCATCGACGCCGCGATCTGGTCGATCTGCTCCGGCGGGTGCTGGCGAGCGTTTTTCGCGTAGGGGACCAAGTCGGCCACCTGCCACATCGCGACCTGCGCCGCAGGCCAGGCCTGCGGGGTGATTTTGGATTGGGCTGTCATCGGGATCCTGTCGGGCATGTGCCAACGCGCCGCTGAACCGAAACGATCCGCAGGGGGTCATTTCGTTTAGCGCAAAGCGAAACGTCCATGTTTTATTGGGGTTTGGCGAGTGTGAACGGGGCTCAACCTGCGCGAAACGAAGTGGATTTCAGGGGGGTGCATTTCGCCAATTCGGGGCCTAAAGCCCTGATTTCATTGAGGCGGACCCTCTTTGAAACGAAGCGAAATGGGTATTTGAAACGAGAAAAAACGCTTAAATATCGCGAGGCGGCGGCCCCGCATCGAACTTTCTCCAGGAAGGGACCCAAGGGGTCCCCTGCCTGTCTCTGCCGTGGCCTGTCAGCACGCTGATTTGGCCCTTGCAAGTGTTTTATCGCGGCCAAGACTCGCGGTCCAACAAATAAATGTCCCGCTGTTTTCTTTTCTTGTTGCCATTGCAAAGACTCGACTTTTTTGTCCCGCTCGGCCGTCACACGTCCAAAAGCTGCTCAATTTGGCGCGTCGCCTCGGCCAGCACATCGGGTTGCGCGGCCTCAAATGCGTCGCGTGTTGCGTCCTGCACCATCTCTTTCGGGATGGCTGGGCCGAACATTTTCCTTATCGGCAGCCGGTCGCTCCCCTCTCGAACGAAGGCGTTGTTGGCAAGCGAGCCAACGAGGAAGGCGCTGTCGAACCGTTGCCACCGCCCCCAGGGCTTGGCGCGCACACCGTAGGCAAACTGCCGTGGGCTGAAATGCGACAGGCCCAGATAGTCGCCGCGGGCCTCGATCGTGTAGGTCAGGTTAGAGAACGTCGATCGGATCGAGCGTGTCTCGCGGTTGATGAGCGCGGCCTTCGCGCCTGTTTGTTGCCGAAGGGCGCGCCGCACCTGGGTGCGGACCTTGTTACCCTCGCTGTTCAGCGCACGATTGAAGGCCCGTGTCGCTGCCTGTTCACCCAGTCGGGCGACAGCGGCTTCGAAGTGGATTCGGGTCTGATCGAGGTCGCGGATGATGACATTCACGGACCCTGCCTCCCACGCACACGACACCGAGTATATCCGTTATTTAGCCTCTCGCTCGGTGGATGTCTCGCCTTCCGATGTCCCGCTGAAAAATGTCCCGCTGGACCGAAAGGGGTTGACAGGTATACCGAAGTTCAACCGGCGACAGGGATCATCAACTTCGAAAGCCAAGCTGCGAAGGTTTCTTCGGAAATCACGCCGGAGGCCAAGTCCTCCATTGACCTCACGCCGTCTAGCGGGTCTGGGCGCAAGCCGAAGCCATTCAAACGCAGAAACGTGGCGGACGTGACAAAGGCTGTCCTCTTGTTGCCATCAACAAAGGCATGCGCCTTCGCAATCCCAAACGCATAAGCCGCGGCAATTTCCTCAAGGCTCGGCTCGCCATAGACCGCCTTGTTGCGGGGACGCTCCATCGCGGCCTCGAGAAGCTGGATGTCGCGCATGCCTGACGCACCACCGTGGCGCGCGATTTGGCGATCATGGATGATCAGAACCGCCTGCAACGGCACCCATACCGGCTCGCTCACGCAAGCGCCTGCAGCATGTCACGGTTTTCGTCCATGACGATTTGCGCTGCAGCGAGAGCTGCGGCCAACTCAGGGTTCTGCAGCGTGATCTTCAGGCTGCCATCGTCGCCACGCACTAGGTAGACTGTGTCCCCTTCGCGGGCATCAAGCGCTGCCAGCATCTCAGCCGACAGCGTAACCACGGCTGAGTTGCCGACTTTGCGGATGCGGGTTTCGAACATGACAGGCCTCCTCGTGAATACGTCGGTATATACGAAATTTGAGCGATGGATGCAAGGTCAGGCGCCGCGCCAGCCCAGCACGGCGCCCAGCGTCACACCGTCTGCTCAATCACGAACTCCATGGATCGCTTGCGCGGCACGGTCCGGCCGTTGAGCCTCCAGACGATCACGGCCAGCCCATACTCGTGCCGCCGGTTGGCAGCTGACCGGCTGATGCCATGGTGCCAGCTGATTTTCTTCCAGGCGTCGCGGTTAGCGCGCGCCCAGAGGATCTGGCCGATGTCCTTGTCGACCCACCGCAACCAGAGCATCGCCTCGTCGGCCTGCGTGATCATCCGTGGCGATGGGAGCGGCTTTTTCATCCGCGGTTCTTGCTCGACTTGATCGGCGAAGGTTGAGACGTATTCCGGCCAAGCGCTGACATAGCCCTGCGGTCGAACAGGCGGCATGGACCGCATGACGTCTGCCGCGAGGTCCAGCCGGTCGGCCACCATCGCCCGTGTCCATTCATCGGCCATGGCGCACCTCCCTCACGGCTGGCAGCTTGCCATAAAGCTTCTCGCCCAGCTGGCGAACCAGTTCGCGTTCTGGCCAAGTCAGTCGATGATCGTCAAGCGAGACTGCAAGCATGTGCTGGTCATGCCACCCATCGCGCTTGACCTGTTCTGGGTCACGGCGATGGCCGCCGAAACTTTTGGGGGTAAACCGCATGCCGGTCATTGGAAATGCCCCCATCGCTTGCCGTTGATGATGTCATCAACGGTTTGGCGGGATACACCGAAACCGGTAGCTGCTTCACGCCGTGGGATCCCCATGACGTGCATTCGTCGAATTGCGAGCACGCAGACTTCATCGAGCTTTGACTGCCCATTCCTTGAGCCACGATTGTGCGTGCCATGCTGGACCGTATCAGCCATGTTCTCGCGCTGCGTCGCCCATCGCAGGTTCCATGGGTGGTTGCCGCCACGACTGCCGTCACAATGGGCAACCACGTGACGTTTCGTGGGTGGATTTCCGAGAAATGCCATTGCGACAAGTCGATGAACTGGAATGCTCTTCTTTCGATTTTTTCGCCACAGCTGAACGTACTGATACTGGTTCTGTGAGTTTTTCCATGGCTTGAGCGGGCGACCAGCGCGCGTACCCTTTCCTGCAAGCCTGCGCCGAACATAGCCATCCTCGGAGACTTCATATTCCGGCCATTCTGGAATTACGCGCCATTCTGCATTGAAATCGATCATGCCAAACCTCCATTCGTTTCAATTGCCCAATGCAGGATGGCGATGGCATCAGCCTCGTTGTCGTCGGTCGGGTTGAAGCCACGCGCCCGAGCAGCGTCAATCATCGCCTGTTTCGGCGCGTTACCCTTTCCGGTTGCGTGTTTCTTGATCGTGCCTACCGGGACACCCTGATACGGGATGCCCCGCAACTCAGCCCAGCTGGTCAAGCTGGCCATGAGGCCGCCAAAGACGTGTGCCGCATCGGTTCCGGCATGGCGACGGACCTCTTCGAAGTAGATCGCCTCAATCGGACCCGACAGGCGATCGATCTCGGTCAGCCAGTTGGTGAACCGCAGGTAGCGCATGCCGCCGCCGTCGTATCGGCCCGGCTTGAAGCTGACGGTGCCGCTTGTGATCAGTCCGTCGAAGCCTCGGATGGCCCAGCCGGTCGTGGTGCCCAGATCGAGGGCGAGGATCGTTTGGTTCGGTTCTCCCGGTAACGGCATTTTCGGGGTTGCGCCGGGATTGGCGCTGGCGAGAGTCAGGTCAGCCATGGGTGGTCTCCTTTTCTGGTGGGCTGCTCGGGTGGAAGACGACGGTGGTCATGTGCTTGGCGGTGCGGGCCGCCGTCGTCGGATGGTCTGTCAGCGTTTCCGGCGCGTGCCGTATTTGCGCAGGTGATTGGAAGCGTGCTTCTTGCCGGCTGCAGTGACAGCCTTGCCCGGCGCGTGGTGCAGGCGGCACCGGCGGTTCAGTGTGCCAGACCGCATGCCGCTCCAACATTCGAACGGTGCGCCGCATTCCGCGCAGTGGCTTTGCCAGTAAATGATTGGGACGAGCTCACCATCCTTGCGGCGGTGCAGGTCGGACCCGGTCACCACATAGCGTTGCCCTTCGTGCAGGAGTGCAGTGCCCGGCATTGGAACCACGTCGAAGTCGATTGTATGCACGACCCGTTGTGTGATCGTCATTGGGCACCTCCGATCGGCTTCGGAAATGACCACAGTCGAGAGCTACGCGCGGATATTATCTTGGTATAGGGAGGCGGGACGGACAGGTCCGCCTCCCTATATATAATATATAGGCTTCCATTGTTCGTCCTCATTTTCAGGTAACTCATTGCAATTGCTTTCATTTTCAGGACAAACAGAGGTCGAACAAGAGGACAGACATGTTTGTCCTCGACCTCAGTCAAGCCATTGATTTTATTGACTTCAGGACGAACAACGTCGGAGGTCGAACATGTTTGTCCTGAGGACGAACAACGCGCAGGGGTGAAAAAATCAGTCATTTTCATCCTCCGTGATTGGCCATTCTGCGGGGTCATCGACCTCGAGACAGATGCCGTTTGACGGCGATTTGTAGTGGCTTGGCAGGACCGGTTTCGTCCCCGAAAGAACTTCGCCCGTGTCTGGATCGACGCGATCCTCGCCGCCGAAAATCATGCCCTCGACGCAGAGATACCCGAACCGTGAGCGCACGATTGGGTGGCCAAAGGGCGTGCCGTCACGCACGAAACGGATGTACCCTTTCGTGGTCAGCACATTGATCCGGTCACGAATAGTCGACTGGCTACCAAGCCCGAGCTGGTTCTCAAATTTTTCGCGAAACTGGGTCGAAGTATAAAGGTTGCCATTGGCGGCTTCGGCCAAGAGAATTGCCAGGATGACGTCGCGCTTTCGGTCGCGTTCAGCATCTTGCCTCGCGCCCATCTCAGCCCGCACAAGCCGCTCGTTCATCGGGTTGATCTCAACCCATTCGCCCTTGACCTTGTCGATCAGTTTGGCGGCCAAGGCCGGACCATTGCGCAGTTCAATCTCCAGCTTGCGCTGAGGGCTTTCCTCGTCGGGGCGGTGCAAGATCAAGCCGGAGGTGTAGAACCCACGCAGGGCGCTGGCGCCGGAGAGCGCCAGAAACGGGTCGTCTTTCACCTGCTGTTTGCTGAGCTTCTTCGTGTGGTGAGCGAGAATGACACCGCAGTCCGGATTGATGTGATCGCGCAGAACCTCGACCCGGTCCTTCAGGAAAAACATCATTGCGCTGTTGTCGTTTTCGCCACCGCCCTCGGGACCGCCATCAAAGAGGTTCCGGATCGGGTCGATGCAAATGATGTCAACCGGCGCATCTAAAAAGGACCGGCGAATAGCATCGGCCACACGGACACTGCCCTCAGCATCGAGCAGAAGATTCAGCTTTGGTGTTGCCACCAGATTGTCTCGCGCGCCGGCCAGAACCTTCGGTGGCAGGCTGATCTGCTTCATCCGCTCGCGCAGGTAATGATACTGGATCTCCGCCTGCAGATAGAAGATGCGCAGCGCCCGCGGCGGCGTGAAGCCGAGGAAGGGCTGGCCAGCGGCCATGTGCACGAGCCAGGAGATCAGCAGGTCACTCTTGCCCACCTTGGGTGCGCCGCCCAGCACCAAGAGCCCGCCAGGCGTCAGTACGCGCGGCGCGATGATATCCGCCGGCATGGGGCTCGTGTCATCCAAGAGCGCGCCAAGGGTGAAGGTGGGCATTTCGTCAGGGGCAGGTGCTGCGCTGTCGAGCCTGATGACAGGAGGGCCATGCTTTTCGACATGGAGGGCCCAGAGGCGTTCGGACTCGCGCTTGAGCCGTTCCACCGGCCACTGGGGGCGCAGCATCGCCGCGTTGTAGCCGCAGATCGCCTCCCAACCCTCATCCTTCGAGAGGCGGCCGTCGTGCACCATGCGAATGAAGTAACCGATGGCGGCTGAGGCGCCCTCGAAGCGCGACCAGTCATCCTGACCGCCCTCGCGCACCGGCGTGACCAGCACCTCATCGGTACGTGGTTTGTCCGGCGTGGTGAAGTCCGGCGCGAGATTCACGCCCGGGGCGGGTGGCATGTCGGCCACGGCCTCGATGAACTCGGCCAGATCGCGCTCGCGGTCAGCGTTTAACTCCACGATCTGAACCTGGGTCTTCAGGCTGTTTTTGTAATAGACCGAGCCTGCCACCCGGATCGGCTGGTGGGCGGAGCGGAAATGCATGTCGCCCCCGACCTTGGCGGCAATATCGCCCCGCAGGCGCGTCACGCGCGCAATGTCACTGCCTTCGGCGGGCTCCGTGAGTTTCCACCAGACATGGGCCTTGCGCTGGCCCTCTGGCGTGATGCCACCGCTTTCCACGACCATTGTCGGCGGGCCGAGGTGTCGCTCCAGGTGGGCACGCTTGGCGGCGATATCACCTGTGTCGATGTCGACCACCACAGTCTGCATTTGCAGGATGTCGGCCGCCTTGGCCTGGCCGCTGGTGGCAACAGTGCCAGGGATCACATAGACCGCGGCGCCCTCGCGCGAGGCCCAATTGGCAAAGGTCGCCATCTTTTCGGTGACAGCACCGCTGGCCTTGATCCAGATGTTATGGGGGCGGCCATCGATGCCCTGGCCCTTGTCGATGAAGCTCCGGACCGGGATCAGCCCGTCGCAATAGCCAAAGACCACCTCCATGAACTGGCCGATCTGTTCTGGATCTGGCTCGTCGCCAAACACATCCTCCATGGGCGTCGCGTCATTGAAATCCCGCCATGGGTTGAAATGGATAAGGTTTTCCTTCGATGGCTCCGGCGTCTCTGGGCGGTCATCATGATCGTGAGCCATTGCGGCATCCTTCGCTGTGTCGTCGTTTTTGGGCGGGTCCTTCGGGGCGTCCGTCATGTCGGCAGGCCCCAACAGCGCTCAGCCCAGGAGCAGAACCGGCATTCGAAGAAGTCGCGATTGGCGGCGACGCGGGGCAGCAACTCGCCCGCATCCGTGGCGCGCAGGATGCGCACCCCGCGATCGGACATGCGCTGCGCCAGCTCGGCATCGAAGGGCACAAGCTCGTGGTAAAGCTCAGCCGTATCTTTGTTGATCGCGGTGAACACGGCCGGGTTCGCGGAAATCCCCGGCACCTGCGCCTCCATATAGGCCTGATAGACGGCGATCTGGGCGGCGTAGACGGGCTTTGATTTCGCAACACCGTCCTTGACGCAGGCACGCCAGTTCTTGGCGTTCATCGTCTTGCATTCCCAGAGAGCAGGAACGGCGAGACCAAAGCCCTCGGGGCCAGCGGCGATTATGCCATCGACATGGCCCCGTATGCGACCGCCCGCGACTTCGAACCCGAACTGGCCGCCATCGGGTCGGTTGCCCTTTTGGGTGTAGAGATCGAACCCCGCACCGCGCAGCCAGCGGATGGCAAGCTCCTCCAACTCGTGACCAATGGCGAAAATGCGCAGAACCTGGCCTGAAAAATCCTGGCCATCGTCCTTCGGCGTGGCCGTGAACTCGAACTGCAGGGCCCGTTCACAGGCATGGCCAAGGCGGGATCCGCCAAGATAGTCACGTGGTGTCCGAGTGGCGTTTTCAGCGATGAGGGCGCTATCGACGGCGTCGTTCACGCGTTCTGCGAAGCTGGGTTTGTGATTGAAGTCGAGGGTCAAAACGGCACCTCCTGCGACTTGGCGATGCGCGACATTTCTGCACCGTAGCCCTCGAGGATGTTCTCGATCAGGGCGCTCACATCGGTCTCAGACAGATCACAAAGGCGTTTTTGCCAGCCAATATCCTCCATGGTCTGGCCGAGGCGCTTCATCACCAGAGCGATCGCGAGCCGCTCTTCCTCGGTCATGCCGATCATGATCCGTCCTTTCTTGAAACGAGTTGCGTAAAGCCCTTGGCAGGGCATCGAGCAGAACCAGCGGTAGTCCCGTGGGCGCCGCTTGTTGGGATCGAAGAAGCCGAACCCCTGTGCCGGGCGCAGGCAGATCGCGCAGGGCTGAAACCGCGGATGCCAAAGACGCTGGCGATCCGTGCAATCAGCAGCCAGCGGGGGCGCGGGCGTGGATGATGCGACATGGATCACGCCGCCTCCCGTGCGGTGGGACCCGCACTCAGGATCAACTGCCGGATCGCCCGCTTGTTGAAACCGAAGGTCATGAGCGCCGAGGCCTTGTAGCGGGTGAGGCCGAAATCGCTTCGCGCCGCGGGCGTGAGGTACTGCAGCTGCTTTTCGGTGGCGGGCTGGTTCAGCCAACCGCGCGTCTTGAAGGCACTTTCGTCGGTCTCGTGATCGTTGAGCCAGTCATCGGCCTGGGCGAGACAGATGGCGCGTTCCCCGACACCGAGGAGCTGGGGCGGCTCGCCCTTACCGCCGCCAACGGCATACCAAAGCCCCTCCATCCAGAAGATGCCGCCCCAGGCCGTGAAGCCCGTTGCCATCAGCGCATCCTCCGACCCAAAGAGATCGACCCATTCGAAGCTCGAACGCTTCAGGAGGTCGATTTCCGTCATGACAAATCCGGACAATGCCCCACCGAGCGGGCTCTCGTGGGTTTCAGCTTCATCCTCTTCGTCGACCAGCACTTCCCCGCAAATTGGACACTCCTGGCAGGCAAGCGGGATTTCCGCCGCGCATGCGGGGCAGGTTTTTGTCGGGGCTTCACCGGTGCCGGAAGTGCCGTCGAGATCGACATCCTGCTCCAGCGTGCCATGGGTCAGGCTCGAGGTGCCAAAATCCAAAACGATACAGTCGGTTTTGACCACACCCGGGAACTCGGCCGGATCGACCGTGCGTAGGCCCCGGCCCACCATCTGGATCATGGTTGATTTGTAGGAACTGGGGCGCAGCAGCACGACGCAGGAGGTGGGCGGATGATCCCATCCTTCCGTGAGCACGGCCACGTTTGTGATGACCCGGATTTCGCCTGAGGCGAAGGCCGCCAGAATGTTACGCCGTTCCTCGCCGGGCAGATCGCCGTGGATCAGCCCCGTCGGGATGCCGGCCGCATTGAAGGCCTCAGCCACATGCGCCGCATGCGCCACGGTGGAGCAGAACACGACTGTCGGGCGGCCGGCCGCCTTTTCTTGCCAATGGCGGATCACCTCATCAGTGATCGGCGCGCGGTCCATGATCTCGGCCACTTCCGCCATGTCGAAGTCCGACACGCTCTTGCGCACGGCCTTGAGCTTGTCCTGCACGCCCACGTCGATAACAAAGGTCCGCGGTGGCACCAGGTGACCCGAGGCGATCAACTCGCCCAGCCGAACCTGGTCGGCGACATTGTCGAAGACCGCCCGCAGCCCCTTCTTGTCGCCCCGGTTCGGTGTGGCCGTCACACCGAAGATCCAGGCATCAGGGTTGGCGTCGCGCACATGGTCAATGATGCGGCGATAACTGTCGGCCACCGCGTGGTGGGCCTCATCCACGACCAGAAGGTCCAGTTTAGGCATGGCGGCAAGGTTGCCCTCGCGCGTCAGCGTCGGGACCATGGCGAAGGTGACCTGACCGCCCCAGGACTTGGTTGTGGCATCCAGAACCGAGGTTGTGATCGCTGGGTTCACTCGGCCAAACTTCTCGCGGTTCTGCGTCGTCAACTCGTCGCGATGGGCGAGTACGCAGGCCTTGGCGTCAGTGTCGCGGATGCTTTCGCCCGCGACCGCCGAAAGCATAATCGTTTTGCCTGCCCCGGTTGGGGCGATGCCGAGCGTGTTGGCTCGGGTGGCGAGCGCAGCAAGGCTGCGCTCGACGAAGAGTTTCTGGCGGGGACGCAAACGCATGGGTTTAGCCTCACTCAGCCCAGCTCGGGCGGCCGGTAAACCCGGGCGCCGGTGCGTGTTGCGGCTGCTGTGGCTGGGCCTGATGCGTGGGCGCACTATAGTTCGGCGTCGACGGAGCATGACCCTGCTGGGGATGAGGCGCGGCATAAGATGGAGCTGCGGCCCCCATGACTTGCGCATAATCCCGATGATCGGGCGTCACGGCGCTGCGGATTTCGTTTTTCTCATCTCCGTTGGTGTCCGTGCCGACATCGATCCGCGCGACAAATTCCAGCCCGTCCAGATCGGCAAAGCCGTTGATCCGGCGCCGAGCCTGTGCTTCAGGGGATTTGTCCTTGTCGGAAAGTCCCCTTGCGGAGTTCAGGATGCCACGCACCAGGCTGCGCCCCATATTGGCCCAGTTGGGACCATTGGGGCTGTAGAGCCCGATCATCGACCAAATCTTGCGCTTGGCGTATTGTCCGACGAGGACGGTGTATTCGGCATCGAGGTAGACGGCGCCAGTATTGCCGCGTTTGGCATAGCCGCCCGTCCAGCCCTGGGCAGGGTCATCAAACCCGCCCGGACGGATCGTCAGGCGCACCTTGGCCAGCGTGCCTTTGGGGATGACGTTGGAATTTGACTGCGCGTCGTTGAAATCGTTCCAGAGAGACATGGCTCGGGTCCTTTCAGTTTGAGGAAACGTTGGGTGTGTCAGCCGTCGCAGGGGACGGCTTCGGAAGCTGAGGTGACTGGTAGGTCAGCCGGCGTTCGGCAGGCACGAGGGGCCCGCGGATCTTGTCCATCAGCTGACCCAGATGCGGCGGTTCGATTAGATCGAGACGACCCGAGCGGTCCTTGGCCGGGTAGCCCCAAGGGTTCAGAGTTTGACAAACAAAGCCGCGTTGCAGCTGATCACCGTCGCCCTTGATCTCGGCCATGGTGATGACCTGATCGACGATCCCCGGCAGTTCGAGCCCGGTCTTGCTGCCATCGATCTGCGGCACGAAGACCTTGCGATTGAAGTCGTCGAGCTTCTGATCAAGGATGCCTACGAACCAGATGTTCTTGCCGCGGGTGTGCTGCAGGTGGGTCAGCCAGGCGATCATCTCACGGCCATGCAGGCCATAGGCCCCGCGCACATCGGGCTTGCCGGTTTTTTCTGAATGCGCCTCGGGCTGTCCCTTGCACCATTGAAAACAGAGCCGACCAGCGACAGTGATCGAGTCGACGAACACCGTGTCGTATTGATCGAGCGCCGCAGGGTCGCCGAACTTCTTGCAAACGGCCGCATAATGCGCGGCGCTGTACACCTGATCGTCGCGCAGTGCCGGGTTCGGCCCGCCGATGAAAACCGCGAAATCCCGGCATTCCGTCCAGGTGCGCGGCCGGATCGCATCCACCGCAAGCCCCTCGATGGCCAGATCACCGGCTTCGAGATCAAAGAACAAGGTGGTTGAGTTCCGGAGCGTCCAGAGCAGGCTGGTTTTCCCAATGCCAGAGGGTCCGAAAATGACGCCTTTGATGCCACGGGATTCCGCCATGCGCTGATCGGCGGTGATGATGGGGAGCGTGCCAATCATGACAGCACCTCACCGTCAGGACCGGACAACCCGTTATGGGTCAGGATTGCATCGAGACAGTCGCCAAAGCGCCATGTCGTGTTTTCAGCCCAGAACTGATCGGCCTGACGCAATGCTTCACGCCATTCGCGCAATGCCGCGCTATCGTTGGCGATCTGCTGGTGGCGGATCTCGATGGCCCGAACAAATTCGGCGCGCGTCAACTGGCGTGTCGAGACCAGCGTCGTGCCCTCGAGATCCATGGCAACGGCCGCGGGCAGCGAAAACGGTAATTCCGTCTGTTCTGGTGCCGCCGCTTGCTCAGCCCGGAGTTTCAGGCGGCGAGCCCTTGTGTCGATCCTCGTGACAACGCCATCGATGCCAGCGAGATACTGGCCATCTGCATCGATATCGTCCCAACGGTTGACCGCTGCCTGCCGCTTGTTGATCGCGCGACCCGCGATCACCTCGCCAACAATCTCGGCGACAACATCATTCAGTCGCATATGTCCCATTCTGGACCTCCTGTTCGTAAAGGGTGCTAAAGTCGGTGAGCCAGGCCGCCGCGCGCCGGATCGGCACGGTATCAACGGCATGGCGAGACGCGGGTGGAACACGGCGCACCGCTTCGGCGGGGCTTGGCTGCTCATCGATGCGCTCAATGATCTCTTCGATCCGACCGCAGATCGCGCGATCCTCTTGCGTCCCAAACACCGCGATCTGGCGCGCCCGCATTTCCGGCGTCAGGGGTGGTGGGCGATCTTTCTCGAGGCGACGGACGCTTTCCTGGATGCGCTGCAGCCGATCGAGAGAGCGCTGCAGCCGATCCTCTGCCGCGCGGCGCACCGCAGAACGCGTTGGTTCCTCGCCACGTTCGAGGCGTTCATCCAGGGTGCGGCGCACCAAGCCAGGGTCGGCAGATTCGGCGTCGCGGATCAGGCGCGCATCGTGAACTTGGTCGCGGCGCAGACCGAGATCGGCCGTGGTGACGATCGCGTTGTCGCCGCCAACACGATTTGGGCCACCGGACTGCGTTTCAACGTTGGGGTCACCAACCTTGAAATTCCGACCGCCGCCATGTCCGGCGACGTCACCACGCTCCTGCGCCGCATCATACTCGTCGGCGAGACGCCGCTTGGCAGCTGCTTCAATTTCGAGGGCGTCAGCCTGCGCGCGGTGGGCAGCAGCGACGAGATCATCATGGGCGGCTTTTGCGTTTTTGAGCCGCGCGGCCCGTTTGGCCACATCATAGGCCAAACCGGCGGCTTCACGGGCCTCGAGCACTTCCGCCGCTGTCTTGGCGCTGGCCAACATCGTGGCGGCACGATCAATCAAGCCGGGAAGGTTCTCACCGGCCAAGGGGATTGGGGCGAGCGCGGTCATTTCCGCGCCTCCGCTGGCTCCAGAGAGACCTTCAGCGCGCCCACTTTCACCGTGCGCGCAGGCTCGAAGCCCTTGCGCCAGGCCTCAGGCAGCGCCCCATACTTGCGCTCCGAGACAGACAGCTTGGTGTCGATGAACTCGGCCGGGTCGTCGCCGCTGTCAGCAATGTTCCGGGCGATCTGCGCAAGCTTTTCCTGGTCCCAGTCGACGCGCTTCGGCAGGTCTGCCACCACCGTGTAATCGCCATCAGCGAGGCGCACCGTGCCGGTATCCTTACCGCAGGCCCGACGCGCCTCGGCAGCGCGGGTGGCGTAGCGCACCTCAAGAGCGGCGCTGAACCGAGCTGTCGCGGCCTTCAACTGTTTGCTCGCGTGATCAAGCTCGCCTTGAAGCGCGGCCAGCAACTCGGCCGGCATCTGCGCCAGATCGCCAGTCGCCATATTGAGCATGTCGTTCACGCTCGGGGTGTTTTCGGGATAAGTCATAGGGGCTCCTTTTCGGGGGATGGGTCAGGCAGCTGCCGCCAGCTGCTTCACTGAAGCGGATGGAACGGTGCCCTTGTGCGGGCGAGCGATGGCGAGATAGGCGAACCGGTCCGGGCCAAGGCGTTCCTGAACAAGGTGTATGCGGCCGAGCTCAGAAAGCCGGTACGCTGCGTTTGCCGTGGCACGCAGATCCTCGATCGCGGGTTTCCCGAGCGTCGAGACATTGGGCGTCGTATCGACCACCAGAAAGCCGCGGTGATAGACGAGGCGCGCGCCAGGCTCGGCGACGTCAACCCACGCCATCAGCGTGATTTCAGAGACAGCCACAGACATCACGACACCCTCGGGGTGCGGATGCAGTTACTCAGCTGCAGTTGCTCTTTCTCATGATTGAGGATGTCTTCCAGCCGATAGACGACGCGCCCCCCGATTTTCATGAAGGCAGGTCCCTTGCCCTCCCACCGCCACCTCTCAAGTGTGCGATGAGACAACGTCCAACGTCGGGCGAGCTCCTTTTGCGTGAAGCAAATCTTATCGTGCATCGTGGTCTCCAGTTCAGTTCTTGGAGCCAAGATGCAAAATTGATCTGTGGGATGTCGTCAGGATCGATGGGGGATGTGAAAGGGGATGACGGATCCCTTAAATTCAACGCCCAAAATGCAAAGAGGGGGATGACCATACCCCTCTATCCCCCAGCATATCCCCTTCCGATCCCCCACCGTGAGGGGCCGAAGATCGAATCATTCGATGTTGAGCCTGTAGTTGCCTCGACGATCAGAGCGAATCAACTCACGCCAGTTATCCTTCGACTTGAAGACATCCGACATCCGCAGGCTTCGCGAGCGCGCTTCTGACAGAATGTTCTTGCCATTCTGCCAAGGCTGCCCGGCTTGAGCCGCTCGATGTAGGGAACGAACGACGGCGGCCTGAATGGGACCAAGCTGAAACCGGTGGCCATTGCAGCGCACCTCAGAATAGTCGCGCGATACGATGAATGTCGGCTCCTCCAGGCGGCCACCTGTAGAGAATCCCTTCATGATTTCATAGCGATCGCGCTCATCACGCCGCATCAAAAGGTCGCCGATCACAACATAGACGGCATCGACAGAGCCCCAGAGTGACGCATAGTCGGACTGAACAGACCGGAACTCTACTATGTGCGCCTCGCCACACCGAAACAGCTGAAAGACATCACGCGCATGCAGGTCCACAACACCGCTGAACGACAAGCGATCTGTCGGGATGCGGAATGGTCGCCCGTCCACGTCCTCTTCGAAATCACCAAACTCCAGCGGCAGCCCAAACACACGTATGGAGAGGCGCACCTCGTCGTTTTCCGCAAGATAGATCAGGTCATCTTCTGCAATCGACCAGCGTTCAAGGATCTCGGAGAGTGCAAAATATGCTTTTTCAATTTCCATCTTTCCTCCGATTCCCCTCGCCAAATGTTCTAAATTTGTTCTACCCCCTTGACGAAGTCGGATCAATCCAATCTTATCCTATCTAATCCACATCCGTCTGGGGATAACATGACCGAACACCACACGCTTGCGGATCGCCTGCAGGCTCGCGCGAACCAGCTAGGGCTCAGCCCCGCGCATGTTGCTGAAATGGCCGGTGTGAACCGGTCCTTTGTCTATGACATACTGCGCGGGCGCTCGACGCGCCCAGGGCTGGACCGTCTCGCGGAAGTCTCCCGGGTGCTGAAGGTAGAGCTGGACTGGCTCATTCATGGGATTGGAAGCGTGGAAGGCGCGTCCCCTTTCATCGAAAACCCTGACGACAGCTTCGTCGCCATCGCACATGCTGGCGTCCGACCGTCCATGGGCGGAGGCGCTGTGGTCTTAGATGAGCACGAAGCCCCAGGCCGCGCCTACCACTTCCGGAGGTCCTGGATCAAACAGGGGCTGAAAGCCTCGCCATCCCAGTTGCGCATAATGACCGTCGAAGGCGACAGCATGGAGCCGACATTATTCGATGGCGACACGGTTCTGGTCGACATGACAAGGCGCTCTCCCAATCCTCCCGGCATCTTTGTGCTCGATGACGGCATGGGGCTCGTCGCCAAGCGCCTACAACACGTGCCGAACAGCGACCCGCCGGCAGTGCGTGTCATCTCCGACAACAAGCATTACCCTGAGTATGAACGCACCGCTGATGAGGTTGATATCATTGGACGGATTCGCTGGTTCGCTCGGGAGGTGTGAACATGACCCATGTCATCATTCGCGGAAACAATGGCCGACGACACGAAGTCGATTTCGAAGATGCCGATCTCACTGTCGAAATCTTCATCAATGAACAAAACGTGGAACTCGTGATCGAGGCGCTGGATGAAGACCGCCCCTGGCAGAAAAAGCGGTTTGCATTGGTCAATCTTCCTCGCTCAAAATTCGATGAAGCAATGGCCAATACGGCGCGCAAACGGACATCGCCAATCAAGGCTGTTGAGTGAACGATGGGGCGGGCACGACTGAGGTCCTTGCTGGCCTGGTGGAACGCGTAACCTTCCACAGTACGGAGAGCGGGTTCTGCGTTCTGCGCGTCAAAGCGCGTGGCCATCGTGATCTCGTCACGACTGTGGGGCATGCAGCAATGATTTCTGCCGGTGAGTGGGTCACGGCCTCCGGCACCTGGATCAATGATCGCAACCACGGCCTTCAGTTCAAGGCACACTTCCTGAAAACGCATGCACCGTCCACTCTGGACGGCATTGAGAAATACCTCGGCTCCGGCATGATCCGCGGCATTGGACCCGTCTACGCCAAGCGCCTCGTGAAAATTTTCGGGAAGGACGTCTTCGACATCATCGAAGCTGAGCCAGAACGCCTTCGTGAAGTGGAGGGTATCGGCCCGAAACGCGCCGACAAAATCACCGCCGGATGGGCAGACCAAAAGGTGATCCGCGAAATAATGGTGTTCCTGCACGAACATGGCGTGGGAACCGCACGTGCAGTGCGCATCTTCAAGACCTACGGCACAGATGCCGTCCAGGTGATGAGCGAGAACCCTTACCGCCTCGCTAAAGACATTCGAGGGATCGGGTTTCGGACGGCGGATTTGATCGCAGAGAAACTTGGGATCGAGAAGACGGCGATGATCCGGGTCCGGGCGGGAATTTCCTTCGCGTTGACGGAGGCCATGGGCGATGGGCATTGTGGCCTCCCTCGCGCAGACTTGATCGGCCTCGCGGGCAAACTGCTCGAGGTCCCGGCGCCTTTGATCGAAAGCGCGCTCGCCGAGGAACTTGCTGAGGAAACTGTGACAGCCGATTGTGTTGGTGACGTGGACTGCATTTTCCTGACCGGCCTCTATCTGGCAGAGCGCGGCATTGCGGAGCAGCTAAAGCGTATCTGCGCGGGCAGCCTACCGTGGCCAGATATCGATGCCGACAAGGCGCTTCCATGGATCGAACAGAAAACAGGACTTTCCCTTGCTGAAAGCCAAGCAGAGGCCGTCCGGCTGGCACTGAAGTCGAAGGTCATGGTGATCACGGGCGGGCCAGGCGTGGGCAAGACCACGATCGTGAACTCGATCTTGCGCATCCTCGCGGCGAAGCACGTAAAACTGTTGCTCTGCGCCCCTACTGGCCGTGCAGCCAAGCGGATGACGGAGGCCACGGGCATGGAGGCAAAGACTATCCACCGACTTCTTGAGTTCGACCCCAAGGCGTTCGGGTTCAAGCGTGACCTTGAAAACCCGCTCGAGTGCGACCTGCTCGTCGTCGATGAAAGCTCCATGGTCGACGTGTTGCTCATGCAATCGTTGATGAAAGCCGTTCCAAGCCATGCAGCGCTCTTGATTGTGGGCGACATTGACCAACTGCCCTCCGTCGGTCCCGGTCAAGTCCTGGCCGACATTATCGAGTCCGGTGCTGTTCCAGTGGTCCGCTTGACAGAGGTGTTCAGGCAAGCCGCAAAGAGCCAGATCATCACAACCGCACACGCGATCAACGCCGGCCGGCTGCCTGATCTGGCTCCCCCTGATGGCGATGCAGATTTCTATTTTGTGCCGGCCGCCGATCCGGAACAAGCTGTGCCGCGCATTGTGGAACTCGTCGCCAAACGCATCCCACGCAAATTCGGGTTCGATCCAATCAAGGATGTCCAGGTTCTCTGCCCTATGAACCGTGGTGGTGTGGGCGCGCGTTCCCTCAACATAGAACTGCAGGCCGCGCTGAATCCTGCCGGAGAGAAAAAAGTGGAGCGTTTCGGTTGGACCTTTGCCTCTGGTGACAAGGTCATGCAGATCGAGAACGATTACGACAAAGACGTCTATAACGGCGACATAGGCATGATCGAAGATGTCGATCTTGATGAGGGCGAGGTCGCGGTGGATTTTGACGGTCGCACCGTCACGTTTGTCTTCGGCGAACTAGACACGCTGGTGCCCGCCTACGCCGCGACCATCCACAAGAGCCAGGGCTCCGAATACCCCGTCGTGGTCATCCCAGTGATGACCCAGCATTACGCCATGCTGCAGCGTAACCTGATCTACACCGGCGTCACGCGCGGCAAAAAACTCGTAGTTTTGGTTGGCCAGAAAAAGGCGGTGGCGATCGCAATCAAGAATGTGTCGGGGCGACGGCGCTGGTCGAAACTCGATGAATGGCTGATATAGAGGGGCATGATGATCGAATTTCGACACATATCTGACGACGAACCAGCGCTGGCTTTCTCACCGCTTTTACGCGGCTTCCTGAAAACCTTTGACTATCTTTCGGAACACGGGTCCATCGGCCTTACTGCCTCAAAAGGCTTCAAGCGCACTTTCGTTCATTGGGCTGCATCGCAATTCGACTGGCCTGGCCTCAGCGAGGCGGACTTGTTCGCTGTCAATAAGGTGCTGAACGAGCAGGATTTCATGCCGCTCGTCGATATTCATTTCCTTCTGACGACGTTAAGAATGGGTCGGCATTACAAAGGACAGTTCAAGCTGACCAAGGCTGGGTCCGAACTGGGAGCGCAGCCTGGGCGCCTCTTTGGAATAATCACCCCATTCTATCTCTTTGAGATCGACCACGCCGCTTGGTCACGCCTGCCGGATAATCGCCTTCCAGGGAGCTGGGACGTGTTTTTGAACGTCATCAATGTTGAGGCGGAGGCAGGTGTGACCGGCGCTGAGTTGCGGCAGGTGTTGTATGGTGATCCGCAGCCGTCACCACTACCGCGCTACGACGAGACCATGGGCGCCCTGTATATGCAGGTCCTGCGCCCCCTTGTCTGGACGGGCATGCTTCAGGAAACGCGCCCTGAAAAATCATTTCGAACGCAGGACAGTGTTTTCAGCAAAACGCCGCTTTGGCGAGCAACGCTCAAATTGGAAACCGATTCCATCGTTAGACGGCCGACACGACACTGATCACGAGAAACGACGCAAACCCGACCAGCGCCGCAGCTTTGCGCACGGCTTCCTTAGTGCATTGTTTTTCATTGATTAAATGATCTGCGGACGATTTTTCATGGGTGTCAAATCGAAAGGCACCCCAATGAGCCGCACTCATATTTCCCCGATTTCCGGGCCTAATGCTTTGCACCCTGACCGCATGACCGTCGAGGAACGCCGCACCGAGCTTCGCAGCTTGTTGGCTCTTAGCCTTTTCCGGCTGCATCAAAGCGAAAGTCAGCAAAATATTGATATTTATGGAGAAAGTTCGCTACACAACTCAGCTCGCCAGAGCGTTCATGCAGATCCAAGCAGAAAGGAAGCAAAATGAACGCTTTGAACCCGGCGTTGCACAGGGATGCCTTACGCCACCCATTGAAACGGCCCAACGCACTACACCCCAACCATATGACTGCCCAAGAGCGTCTGGCTGAGATTTGCAGTTTGCTGGCGCTCGCCCTCGCTCGGCCCAATGTGCCCACCGGCAAAAACCCATCCGAAAAGATGGAGATGAACGCCGGCGCATTGAGACAGCGCAGTTCCGACTTGCCACTCAAACTCGAAAGCAACTCGCATGAATAAGCATGATCCAATTCCCGCGCGCATCGCCGCGTTGAAAACCACGCCAACGCCGGCCTTGCGCAAACAATGGCGCGAGTTGTTCGGCACTATGCCACCGCCCTTCAACCGGCGTTACCTGGAAAGCCGGCTGGCTTATCGCATTCAGGAACTGACCTATGGTGGCCTGAAACCCCAGACCCTCAAACGACTGGCGAAGCTGGGCGACGAGCTCGATGGCGGAGATCGCCTGAAAAGTCGCATCCGTGCCGATATCAAGCCGATCGTGGGCACAAGACTGCTCCGCGAATGGCAGGGGGTCGAGCATCTCGTCACGGTGACGGTCGATGGGTATGAATGGCAGGGGCGCCCGTACAAGTCGCTGTCCGCCATCGCCCGCGCCATCACCGGCACGCGCTGGAATGGCTGGGTCTTCTTTGGCCTGAAGAACTATCGGGGGCGGACATGAACCAACCAATCCTGCGCAAACTGCGCTGCGCCATCTACACCCGCAAATCCAGCGAGGAAGGGCTCGAGCAGGAATTCAACTCGCTCCATGCCCAGCGCGAAGCCTGCGAGGCCTACATCGCCAGTCAGCGGTCTGAAGGCTGGGTGGTGCTCCGTGACCAATATGATGACGGCGGTGTGTCCGGCGGCACTCTGGAGCGGCCGGGCCTTAAAGCGCTGATGCAAGACATCGAGGACGGCTTGATTGACGTGGTCGTGGTCTACAAGATCGACCGCCTCAGCCGCTCGCTGGCTGACTTTGCAAAGCTGGTTGAGGTGTTCGACCGGACCGGCGTCACCTTTGTATCCGTTACCCAGCAGTTCAACACGACGACGTCCATGGGGCGCTTGACCCTCAACATCCTGTTGTCTTTTGCGCAATTCGAACGTGAAGTGACCGCGGAACGCATCCGTGACAAGTTTTCCGCCAGCCGCAAGAAGGGCATCTGGATGGGCGGCGTGCCGCCCTACGGTTACCGCGTCGAAAATCGCAAGCTCATAGTCGATGAGAAGAAGGCTGAGCATATTCGTTGGATTTTCAGCCGTTTCGTGGAAATCGGCTCCGCGACGGAACTGGCGCACCAAATCGATCAGCGTGGGCTCTTAACGCCAAATGGAAATCGGATCGATAAGAAGTACCTCTATCGGCTGCTGAACAACCGCGCCTATATCGGCGAAGCAGTCCACAAGGGCGAAAGCTATCCCGGGGAACATGAGGCAATCCTTGACCGCGTTATCTGGGACAAGGTTCATACCATCCTGCAGGAGAGTCCACATAAGCGGGCAGCGAATACGCGCGCCGAGACGCCAGCACTGCTCAAGGGATTGATCTACGGCCCCGATGGGGCGGCATTCTCACCAACCCACACGAGAAAGCGGGGCAAGCTTTATCGCTACTATGTCAGCCAGTCGATCCTAAAGCACGGCGCTGGATCCTGCCCGATTGGCCGCGTCACGGCCGGTGAGATCGAGACCGCCGTGATCGACCAGGTCCGTGCGGTGTTTCGCCAGCCCGAAATCATCGCCGGTGCGTGGGACGCCGCGAAAAGCCATTGTCGCGACATCACCCTCGAGGATGCGCGCATAGCTCTGCAGCAATTCGATCCGCTTTGGGATGAACTCTTCCCGGCCGAGCAGACACGTATCATCGCGCTGACCGTTAAGCGGGTCGACATTGGCACCGACGCCATCAGCGTCCGGATGCGTATCGATGGGCTCACGGAGTTGGCCCAAGAACTGCTGCAAAGCCCGGAAGATAAGGATGCCGCTGCATGAGCAAGAAACCCACTATCCCAGATACCGTGACCGTCACCATTCCATTCCGCGTGGCCAAGCGCGGCGGTCGGAAAGAGGTGCAGCTTCCGCCCGGTACGAACAATCGGAGCCCTGACTACACGCTGATCAAGGCGGTGGCCCGCGCCTATCGGTGGCGCCAAATCCTTGAGGATGGCGATATGGGAACGATCGCCGAATTGGCGGAGTACGAGAAGATCTCGCCATCATATCTGACGCGCGTCATGCGGCTCACTTTGCTGGCACCGGACATCATCGAAGCGATCCTGGACGGAAATCCACCGTCCGTGGGCATGACGGAGCTGCTCGATCCTATGACGCCGGTTTGGGCCGAGCAGCGGTCCGCGCTTGGCTATGAAGGCAGCTAGCGCTCGGCACACCCTTGCCACAAAGCCGTTCCAATCCGATGATTTGGAACGGCTTTTTTTATTTTCACAAAAGCAAAATGAGCGCTGCGGGGTCAAAGATTTAGATGCGAGTCGCCGGGACCGTTCGCGTGACTTGTGTCTGAATCCCCAAAAGCGGGACATTTTTTTGATTCAGTTCCAGCAAGTTATTGAAACCGTATTGAAAAATGCATGGTCAACAGGTCCGGAGAATATTGGGGCGAGAGAGTGGGATGGTAGGGTAAGATGGGGCCTGACAGCGTCCTACGCAAAACCGTGCTGGCGCTATAACCTTCAAATATAACGGGATTTTTTAGACCGCAGCCCGTTTGGAGAAGGATCCCAAATGGCTGGGTGGCGGAGAGACAGGGATTCGAACCCTGGAGACGGTCTCCCGCCTACACACTTTCCAGGCGTGCGCCTTCGACCACTCGGCCACCTCTCCGGTCCGGCCTCATTAACGCGATCTCCGCGCCCCCTGCAAGAGGGAAAGGCGCGGATGTTTGACGCTCTGGATGCGGTTCAATCCACGCCGCAGACCGGGGCGCGGGCGCCGAGCAATTCTTCCAAGGCATCGGCGCTGGCGTGATCCACCGGCCAGCTGCTGCCGAACCAGCGGTTGTAATTGGTCATCGCCCGGATCGACCCCGGACCCCAGATGCCATCGACCTCCAGGTCATAGCAATCGACGCGCAGCAACTCGCGCTGCACCATTCGGGCCAGGGCGCCACCGTCGCGCGGGTCGGGTTTGGCAGTGACCGGCGTGTCGTCGGCAACCGGAACCGCCACCTGGCCGCCATCCGGCAGGCATTCCATGCCAGGACCGCATTCGGCCTGGGTGCCGTCGGCCGGGTCAGCCGCAGGATCCGGCAGCACCGGGGTGAAATGGTCGCCGGCGCCCCCAATCGGCGCCGGTCCCGGCAGGTCGGGACCCGCATCAGTCCAGCCGTCGTCGGGGCGCACCTTGCGATAAGAGATGTCGACCCACCAGCGCGCCGGGTAGAAGGTCCGATAAGCCGTCGACCCGGCGCGGCTCTGCACCACCACAACCCGCAGATAGGCACCGGCCGGCGAAAGATCGCCCTGCGAGATCTTTTCCCAGGAATTGCCGTCGATCGACCGATAAAGATCGACCCCCGGGCCGCCACTCTGAATGCCAATATCGCGCGGCCAATCCGACGGGATCCAGTTTTCATCACGATACGAACGGGCGTAGATCTTCATCGGCGATGGCACGTTGAAATCATAGGCCTGGTATTGCTGTGCCTCCAGCACCTTGATCCGCGCCGCATCCCTTGAGGCGCTGACATTGGCGCCATACTCGAAGCTGCCATGCAACTGGCCCAGCCTCACCTCTTCGCGCTGCACGCAGATGCTGCCATCGCAGTCCCAGGCGGCACGGTCGCTGTCGGTCTGGCCAAGCGCGGTCAGCGGCGCGGTCAGAGCGAACAGCAGGGCCAGGCCGCTCCGCAGGCTCAAACGGGTGCGTGTGGTCATTACTTTATCTCCTGTCGGTGATCATCGGGTCCAGCCCGCTCAATCGTCGCTGCCGCTGGGGTTGTCGTAGCCCTGTTCATTCATGTCATACCATTCGCCCGGTTCGCTGGGTTCGGGCGCGCCGAAGCGACGCCGCGCGATGATGCCGCCGGTCACACCGCCGATCAGCAGCCCGAGGATGAACAGATCCGGCAGCAGCCAGAGCGACAGCCCGCCGCCGAGGGTGAGGCCGATGAGAACGGGAATGGCATGGCGCATGGGCGATCCTCCTGAGCGGAGGCTATCGTGGGGAACCCGGCCCGGGTTTGATCTGGCGCAAATGGCGGGCAGATATATTCAGATAAAGAGATGTGTATTTTGACCCGGCGGTTCTCTGTGCCCGTGGTTTCATTCTTGGTGATCGTCACGAAACCGCGCACGGCCTATTTGTTGTCCTCGCCCTCATGCAGAGGCCCCGGCGCGATATCGAGGTCCTCGGCCCGCAGATGCGCGCGCCCTGCCCCTTGCGGTGGCAAGTCCGAGGTCTGCACCGGCTCGCTGATCGGCGGTGACGGCGCCGGTCGTGGTGGCTGCCGACCGGTCAGGGTTTCGGGATTGCGCAGCCACAGGTCCTGTTGCGGGAACGGAATCTCGATGCCTTCGGCGGCAAAGCGTTCGGCGATCTGGTGGTTCATCTCGGATTGCACCGCGACGATCTGGGTCACATCACGCAGCACCGCGCGGACCTCGAAATCCAAGGATGAGGCGCCAAAGCCCTTGAACAGCACAAAGGGCGGCGGCTTCAGCAGCACCACCGGCTGTGCCTCGGCGATTTCGCGCAGGATGGTTTCGACCCGGCGGGTGTCGGTACCATAGGCCACCCCGACCGCCAGCGTCAGCCGCCCGATCAGATTGCCGCGGGTCCAGTTGGTCACCGCGCCCGAGATCAGATCGGCATTCGGCACAATCACGTCACGGCGATCAAAGGTCTCGATCCGGGTAGAGCGCACCGAGATCGCGCGCACATATCCCATATTGCCACCGACCTCGATCCAGTCACCCTCGCTGACCGGGCGTTCGATCAGCAGGATGATGCCCGAAACAAAGTTCGACACGATGTTCTGCAGGCCAAAGCCGATGCCGACCGACAGCGCCCCGGCGACAATCGCGAGCGAGCTGAGGTCGATCCCGGCCGAGGAGATGGCGACAATCGCGGCCAGGAATATCCCGACATAGCCAAGGCCCGAGACCACCGCATTGCGCGCGCCGGTGTCCATCCGGGTCTTCGGCAGGATGGTTGAGCGCAGGGTGCCCTGCACCAGCCGGGTCAGCACGAAGCCGAGCCCGAAGACGACCACGAAGGTCAGGAAATCGGTTGGCGAGATCCGGGCACTGCCAACGGTGAATCCGGCCCGGAACCGTTCCCACAATTCGGTCAGATCGGTGGGCCGTGCGCCCCAGATCAGCGCAAAGACCGGGACGGACAACACCGAGAGCGCAAAGCCCGCCAGCACCGGCGGCAGCGCGTCACGCGCGTCGTCGCGGTTGCGGGTGATCAGCACGTAGAGCTCGGTCGAGACCCGTTGCAGGATCATCACCACGCCGATGGCCTGCAGCGAAAAGATCACCGGGAAGACAATCGCGTATCCGGCGTTGAAATAGCCGACCCCGGCCAGCACCGGACCGGCGATTGCCAGCACCACAATGCCGCGCGCCAGCAGATTGATCAGCCGCAAGCGAAAGCTCTGCTCGCCATCCTGCTTGGCGATGTTCAGCCCGTGCAGGCGCAGCAGCTGCGACACCCGGACCAGCATCAGCCCGGCCAGAACGAACAGCGGGAACAAGATGGTGTTCAGAGTGGCAGGCGCCCAGCTCTCGGCCTGGCCGAATTCGCGCAGCAGCACATAGACCGCCAGGATCAGGCCGAGGATCGAGGCGTGGATCCGGCCCTCGAACCGGCGCTGCGGTTCCAACGCCAAAGGCGGGTTGATGACGTCGCTGCCCGGGAACATCCGGGTGCCGACCCAGCGGGCGACAGCAAAGGCGACCATCGCCCCCGGCAGGACTTGCAGGATCAGGGTGCTGCGCGGCCCCGGCAGACCCGAGGAAAACCCCGCCGCGGTCAGCGCCATCATCCCGGCGACCGGCAGCACAATCTGCGCGAGCGAGCTGAGAAAGCCGAGCAAGAACCGTTCGGCCGTGCGTTCGCGCCCCTGCACCCGCTGCGTCAGTTTTTCGGTCCAGTACCGGCCCCGGCCCAGCAGAATCGCGGCGACGGCCAGCAGCAGCAGGGTCATCGGCAGGTTGGCCCGGGCCTCGGCGCGGACCACCGGATTGCTCCACGCGGTGGTGATTTCATTGACGATCCGGGTGACCCCATCCCCCAGCGCCGTGACGGCACCGGGCCAGTTGATCGGGTTCAGTGGCGAGGGTCCGATTTCCAGCAATTTGTCGGTTTGCCGTTCCCGCAGGATCCGGTCGATGGCGCGGATCAACGCGTCGGCCCGGCTCCAGGCGACATCGGCGGCGCGGCGCGGCGCCTCAAGCTCGGTCAGCTTGCTGTTCAGCTCCTTGCGCTGCGATGCAATCTCCGGCGCCTCGGCGGAACCGTCCTCGGGCACCGGGCCAAGTGCCGCCAACTGGGCGCGCACGGTCTCAAGTGCCGCAGCATTGGTCGACCGGGCGGCGTCAAAGGCCTCGCGCCATTTGACCAGCTCGCTTCTCAGGGTCTCCAGCGCCTCATCCGAGGCGGCGGCGGCGTCGACCGCTTCCTCGGCGCGTTTGGCGGTGGTCACCCATTGTTCGTAATCGAGGGCCTCGCCCGCCACCGGCTGTGCCTGCGCCTGTGCCCCCGGCAGAAAGCTGCCCGCCAGCAGCAAAGCGAGGGCAAGGAGATGCACAAGGCGAAGATATCGCGCCATCTGGTTACGAGAATACGCCGGGTATCGAGCGCGGCGAGTCAGTCAGCCAGCCAGGGGTCGGCAGGCCTTTGCTGCGCAGGAATCCGGGGTTGAACAATTTCGACTGATAGCGATTGCCGTAATCACACAAGATCGTCACGATGGTATGCTCCGGCCCCAGGTCGCGGGCCAGCCGCACCGCCCCGGCCACGTTGATCGCAGTCGATCCGCCCAGGCACAGCCCCTCGTCGCTGAGCAGGTCAAAGACATAGGGCAGCGCCTCGGAATCCGGGATCTGATAGGCGAAATCCGGGGTGAAGCCCTCAAGATTGGCGGTGATCCGGCCCTGGCCGATGCCCTCGGTGATGCTGTCGCCTTCGGATTTGAATTCGCCACTGGTATAATAGCTGTAAAGCGCCGCGCCCATCGGATCGGCCAGCGCCACCTTGACGCCTTTCGGCTGCAGGATTTCGGCGCAGCCAACCAGGGTGCCGCCGGATCCGACCGAGGCGACAAAGCCGTCGACCTTGCCGCCGGTCTGTTCCCAGATCTCGGGCCCGGTGCTGTCGATATGCGCCTGACGGTTGGCGGTATTGTCGAACTGGTTGGCCCAGATCGCGCCATGCGGTTCGGTCTTGGCCAGCTCGGCCGCCAGCCGTTCGGAATAGCGCACATAATTGTTGGGGTTCTTGTAGGGCGCGGCGGGCACCTGCACCAATTCGGCCCCGGCCAGGCGCAGCATGTCCTTCTTTTCCTGGCTCTGGGTCTCGGGGATCACGATGACGGTCTTGAACCCCATCGAGGCGCCGACCAGCGCCAGCCCGATGCCGGTGTTACCGGCGGTGCCCTCAACGATGGTGCCGCCCGGCTCCAACTTGCCTTTGGCCACGGCATCGCGGATGATCCACAATGCCGCTCGGTCCTTGACCGATTGGCCCGGGTTCATGAACTCGGCCTTGCCAAGGATGGTGCAGCCGGTGGCCTCGCTCGCCTTGCGCAGGCGGATCAGCGGTGTCTGGCCAACGGCCTGGGCCAGGTCCTGGGCAATAAACATGATCTTACTCCTGCATTCACGGGCGCGCAGGTCAACGGATTGACCTTGCCAAGACTTAGACGCCCCACTGTGGGGACTCAAGCCGTGGCGCGCAATCGGGGACGTTCACGTTGCAGCCAGAGCAGAAGCAGGATCAACGGCCCATCCTCGGCCTCGCCGCTGGAAACAAGGTCCATGGCAGCGTCAAATGACAGAAGAAGCGTCCGGATATCCTCGCCCTCATGCTCCAGCCCGCCACCGCCCTCGGGGCGCGCGGAGAGATCACAAAGCCCGACAAAGGTATAGATGTATTCGCTGGTCGAACCGCTGCTGGAATAATAATTCGCCACCGGCAGCAGCGCGTCCGGCGTCACACCGGCCTCTTCCAGGCACTCACGGCGGGCGGAGTCCTCAGCCGTTTCCCCGGCATCAATGCGCCCGGCGACCGGTTCGATCACCCAAGGGTAACGCGCGCCGCGGCGAAACGGGCCCATGCGGAATTGTTCGGTCAGCAGCACCCGGTCACTCTGCGGATCATAGGGCAGCACCACACAGGCGTCGCCGCAGAGATAGGTTTCACGCTCGATCACCGGGCTGAGGCCGCCGGCATAGGTCGGATGCCGCAGCCGGTCGGTGCGGGTGATGAAATAGCCCGCGTGGCTGATCTGCGTGGACAACACCTCGACCTCTGCCGCCAGCAGCGCGGATCCGCGTTTCGGCGCCGGCGCAGCCTGCGCCCGCAGTGCCGAAGCCGCGCGAAACTGATAGCCCTGCCAATAGTGCCCGATCTGGTCGGGCGGCCGCGCGCCATAAGACTCCATCGCCTCGCCCGCCGCAATCAGCGCCAGATCGCCCCAGCCTGCCACCCAGTCAGCCAGCTGCCAGGGCGCGCCAGGCACTCCGCTCTGCGTCCCGGGAAACCAGACCAGCGCCGGCTGGTCGCCCTCGGGGCCGGCAACCTGCACCGGATGGATCCGGAAATCGTAGATTTTTTCATACCAATCGAGGCGGGCAAAACCGGCGTCGCTGAGGCTGCAAATCAACCCCTCGGCGCGGGCGCCGGACTCGGCCACGATCATCGGATGATCGGCGCCCAGCGTCGTCGCCACCCGATAGCCAGAGAGCGCCCCGGGACGGGTCAGCGGCACCTCGCCAGCAATCTGGTTCAGCAGTGGGACATGCCGCAACGTGCCATAAACAAAGATGTCGGGCATTGCGCTATCTCCAGCGCCGTGCTGCCCAGTCGGCCACAACACCGGCGATCATGCCGCCGATCGCCAGCGTCCAGATAATGGTCTTGGTCACCAGGTATTGCCCGTAATCGCGCGCCACCGGCACCATCGCTGACAAGGCATCGCCAAGCCCGTCAAAGCGGCGGCCAATCGCAAGGCGCAGCATCTCGTTGCTGGTCATCAGCAGCAGCACCCAGAACACCATCGCCGCCACCGCCGTCAGCCCGATACTCGCAGCCGTCACAACCCCGAGCGTGCCAGTGGCTCGGCGGCCCAGAACCTGCCAGCCGCAGAGAAAGCCGAGCAGAATGCTGAGCGGCACCAACCAGCCAAAATTATAGCTGTCGTGAACCGCCAGTATCTCGACCTTGACCAGTCCGGACACCACCCAGCCGATGAACGCAACGATCACGGCGGCGATCAGCTTGGGCATTGTCAGCATGTGTTGGCGGCCTTGTCGCAATGGTCCGGATTGCTTCAACAAATACCGCCAGCGAATGACGCGGCGCAAGGGCTGAGGTCAAATTTCCGTGTTCGCCGGGGCGGATGGTCGGCGTAGGCGGGTCACAACCCGGCGTTGAACTCTTTGTAGGCGGCCAATGCGTCGGCCCGGCCCTGTTTCAGATTGACAATCGGCGCCGGATAATCGGCATCCGCGCGCAGGCCCCAGGATTTGGGAATGGCGTCGAAAAAGGCCAGCGCCGTGGCCGGTGGATGCGCCTGTCCCTCGGCGATCCAGCGGCGGCGATACTGCCCATCGGGATCAAATTTTTCTGCCTGGAGCGCCGGGTTAAAGACCCGAAAGAACGGCGCCGCATCCGGCCCGCTGCCGGCCACCCATTGCCAGCCAAGCGCATTGGCCGCCGGATCCCAATCCGCCAGACAATGTTCGAACCAGCGCTGCCCGATCCGCCAGTCACACAGCAGATGCTTGGTCAGATAGCTGGCGACGATCATCCGGGCGCGGTTGTGCATGTGCCCGGTCACATACATTTCGCGCATCGCGGCATCGACGAAGGGCGCGCCGGTGCGGCCCTGTTGCCAGGCCAAGACCGTCCCTGCACGCGCGTCGCGCCGCCACGGGAAATGGTCCCAGCCCGGCCGCCAGGCGGACTCGAGCAGGCGCGGATCCTGCGCCATCAGGTGATAGGCGAATTCGCGCCAGACCAATTGCCGTCGAAAGGCTTCGCCACCGGGCTCGGCGCGGGCGGCAAGGGCGCGATGCCACAGGGTCAGCGGTGACACTTCACCCAGGCTGAGATGCGCGGACATGCCGGAAGTGGCTGTTTCGGCGACCCGGTCGCGCCCGGTTTCATAATCGGCGAGATCGGCCGCAAGAAACCGTGCGATCCGGGTCAGTGCCGCCGCCTCACCCGCCTGCTCGTAGCGTGCCACAACCGCCGCACCGCGCTGCATGTCGTGATCCAGCCGCCAATCGGCCAGCCGGTCAGACTCCGGCCAAGCCGCGGGGGCGGTCAGATCCGGCGCGGCACCTGGCTCTGGCAACGCGCGGTTCTGCACCGCGCGCCAGAACGGGGTGAAGACCTTGAACGCGCCGCCCTGCGAGGTGCGAACGCTGTCCGGTTCAAACAGCAAATGGCCGCCAAACTCGCGTGCCGCAATGCCGCAATCCTGCAACCGCGTCGACACCCGCGCGTCGCGGGCGCGGGCCTCGGGATCATAAAGCCGGGTCCAATGCACCGCCCCGGCACCGGTTTCGCCCGCCAGCTCGGCCAGCACCTCTGCCGCAGGACCGGCGCGCAGGATCAACCGTGACCCGCGCGCCGCCAGCGCCTCGGACAGCGCCGCCAGCCCCTGCTGCAACCGCCAGCGCGGCGCGGCGCCAAGCATCTCCACCGCCGCATCGCGGATGAACACTGGGATCACCGGCTGACCGGCGCGCGCCGCGGCCAGCAAGCCGGGATTATCCCCCAGCCGCAGGTCGCGACGGAACCAGAACAGAATGGGCCGTGGGCGGTTGGCGGGCAAGTCGGTCATTGGCATCTCAGGTCATGATTGGATTTGATACGCACCATGACCTGTCATCGGATCACTTTCAGATCCGCTGTCCCGAATTTTCTGGCCCAGCCGCGGATTTTCTGGCCCAGACTACCAGGCCGCGCCCTGCCCGCCTCTGCGCCTCAGCCGTTGACGTCGACCAGCACCCGGCCCTTGACCTGCCCGGCCAGGATATCGCGGCCCAGACCCGGCAAATCCGCCAGGGTCGCGGGCTGCACCATTGCCTCAAGCTTGCCCATCGGCAAATCCTTGGCGATCCGCTGCCAGGCGCGCAGCCGGTTGTCATAGGGCTGCATCACGCTGTCGATGCCCAGCAGGTTCACCGCCCGCAGGATGAACGGCGTGATCAGCGCCCCGTCGATCGCCGCGCCCCCGGCCAGGCCGATGGCGGCGACCGAGCTGCCGTATTTCATCTGCTTGAGCACCCGGCCCAGCATGGCGCCCGCCACCGCATCGACGCAGCCGGCCCATTGCTCGCTCTCCAGCGGTTTGCGGGTGACCTCGGTCAGCTCCTCGCGCGCCACGATCTGGCTCGCCCCCAGCTCACGCAAGTAGGCCTCCTGCTCCGGGCGCCCGGTGACGGCGGCCACCTCGTAGCCGAGGTTGGCCAGGATCGCGGTGGCGACCGAACCGACACCGCCGGCCGCGCCGGTCACCAGCACCGGACCATGGCCCGGGGTCAGCCCGTGATCCTCCAGCGCCATCACCGCCAGCATCGCGGTCAGGCCGGCGGTGCCCACCGCCATCGCCTCGCGGGTGCTCAGCCCCTCGGGCAGCGGCACCAGCCAGTCGGCCTTGACCCGCGCCTTTTGGCTATAGCCGCCCCAATGCGCCTCACCGACGCGCCAGCCGGTCAGCACCACCTTGTCGCCGGGCTTGTACCGCGCATCATCCGACGCCTCGACAGTGCCAGAGAAATCAATGCCGCCGACATGCGGATACTTGCGGACAAGCCCGCCACCTTTTGGCGACAGGCACAGCCCGTCCTTGTAATTCACCGTGGAATAGTCGACCGCCACCGTCACCTCGGCCTCGGGCAGATCGGACTCGCTCAGCTGTTTGATCTGTGCGGAGGCCTTGCCGTCGTCGTCCTGTTCCAGGACCAATGCGTTGAACATGATATTCTCCTTTTGCATTAAGAGGCTTGCGTAGCGAAGTTCGGGTCAGTCCTGATCCGACATCAGGATGAGATCGGTATCGGCGGTCTTGGCTCCGGCGGCGGTCAGCATTGCGTGGATCTGGCCGCGATGGTGGATCTGGTGGTTGAACATATGGGTGATGACCAGGCCCATCGACTTCTGCGCCGGACGCCCCAGCGCGCCGGAAACCCATTTCAGATCGCCGGTCAGGTCAATCGCCCGCAGCTGTTCCGCCCAGAGCAGGATGCGGCCGTCGGTGCGAAACCGTTCAGCATACCAGACCGCCGCCGTCGGCGTCAGATCAAGCCCGCGCGGCGCGCAGTCACCAGGACCTTCGCCGCCGTCAAAGCGCGACATCCACAGCCGGTCGCCCCAGAGCAGGTGATTGCAGGTGGCCAGGATCGAGCCGAAAAAGGCGCCCCGGTCACGGGTCAGCTCGGCGTCGGTCAGGGTTTCCATCGCGCGGGCAACTTCGCGGTTCTGCCAGGCGTTGTAACGCGCCATGGTCACGCAATAGGTCGGGGTGATCATCCTGGCTGTCTCCTCATCTGCTTGGCCGTGCCGGTGGCGATGTTCCAACGCCATCCGGCGCTTGGCAAGCCCTGCGGCCTAGCGCCCTTCCAGCGCCTCGTTCAGCAGCACCAGCACCGTGTCGCGCGGCACGTCCGAGGTCACAAAGGCGCGGCCAATGCCGCGGGTCAGGACAAAGCGCAACTGCCCGTCCAGCACCTTTTTATCCTGGCCCATCAGATCGAGCAGCGCCTCGGCGGATGGCAGATCGCCGGGGATATCGGCAAGGCTGGATTTCGCCCCCATCAGCCGCAGATGCGCGGCAAAGCGCGACGGGTCCTCTTGCGGGCACAACCCGAGCCGGGCCGAGAGGTCGAGCGCCAGCAGACAGCCGATCGCCACGCCTTCGCCATGCAGCAACCGGGCCCCGTCATAGCCGGTCGCGGCCTCGAGCGCGTGACAGAAGGTGTGGCCGAGGTTCAAGAGCGCCCGGTCGCCCTGCTCGGTCTCGTCGCGGGCGACGATCTCGGCCTTCATCTCGCAGGACCGGCGCACCGCATGTCCCCGTGCCGCCAGATCTCCGGCCGCCAGCGCCGGGCCATGGGCCTCGAGCCAGCCATAGAAATCGGCATCGCCCAGCAGCCCGTATTTCACCACCTCGCCATAGCCTGCCAGAAAGTCGCGCGGCGGCAGGGTGGCCAGGATATCGGTGTCACAAAGCACCAGCGACGGCTGATGAAAGGCGCCGACCAGGTTCTTGCCGTGGCGGGTGTTGATCCCGGTCTTGCCACCGACCGAGCTGTCGACCTGCGCCAGCAGGGTCGTCGGAACCTGCACAAAGCGCACCCCGCGGCGCAGGATCGCCGCCGCGAATCCGGTCAGATCACCAATCACCCCGCCGCCAAGCGCCAACACCACGTCGCGGCGTTCCACCCGTTCATCCAGCAGCCATTCCACCGCCCGGGCCAGCTGTGCCCAGTTCTTGGTCGCCTCGCCCGCCGGCAGGGCCAGCGCCGACATCGCGATCCCCTGCGACTCAAGACCGGCGCGCAACCCGTCCAGATGCAGCGGCGCGACGGTTTCATCGGTCAGCACTGCCACCCGGGGCCGCTGTAGCAGCGGCGCAATCCGCGCCCCGGCCTCGGCCAGCAGGCCGGGGCCGACATGAATATCATAGGCGCGATCGCCCAGCGGCACGTGAACGGTTTCGGTCATTTCTTCTCCAACACGTCGGAACGGGTCAACAGGGCGGCGATTACCCGATCGGCCATATCCTGCAGCGAATAGGATTTGTCGGCCCGCACGCTCAACTCCGCCAGCCCATAGACAGGCACGCGCGCCTGGTAAAGCTCGGCCAGGGTGGCGCGCGGGTTTGGGGTCCGCAGCAAAGGCCGGGTGTTGCGATAGCGCACCCGGGTCCAGAGCAGGTCGAGATCGGCGTCCAGCCAGACCGCAACCCCCTTGTCATGGATCACCGCGCGGACGCCAGGCTGCATATAGGCACCGCCGCCAGTGGACAGGATGCCCGGGGTATCATCCAGCAGCCGGGCAATCACCTGCGCCTCGCGGGCACGAAAGAACGGCTCTCCGTCGCGGGCGAAAATCTCGGCAATCGACATTTTCGCGGCGGTCTCGATTTCGGCGTCGGAATCAAGGAACGGCACGTCCAGCGTCGCCGCCAGCGCCCGGCCGACAGCGGTTTTCCCCGCCCCCATCATGCCCACCAGCACGACGGTTTTCTTCAAATCATAGGCCATTGATCTGCTGCCTCGGCTTGTTGCCGCTCAATTCTTCGCGCAATTTTCTGAATGACGTGATATCGTGTAAATTGCCAGTTATAAGACGTAAAAAAGCGCACTGGCATGATCCGAATAGCAGGCAGGCAAATATGTTCTTTGTAATCAGGTGGCTCTTTTTCCTGGCGATTCTCCTGGGCGTGGCCCTTGTGGCCTATGCATTTCTCGGCCCCTTGTTTGGCGTTGAGTTCAGCCCGCCACCGACCGAGATACGGGTGCCTGTGACCTTGGATGTGGAGTGACCGGAACGCCCTTGCCGCCGCGTTTGTGATCGCGATGGCCCTGCCTGTCAGCGCGCAGGCGCCGATGTCGGCGATCGAATGGCTGGACCGGTCAGATTCGCTGACAGCACTGATTCCGCCGAAACCCTCGCCGCTGAACGAGCCGCCGACCACCGCCAGGGCCGATGTGCCGCAGGTCGATGTGCGCCCCCTGGATCAAATCGGCGACGGCCCGGTCGGCCTGATCCCGGCCAGCGTCACCGGCCTGCCCGTCGACCTCTGGCAGGGGTCGGACTCCGACAGCCTGCTGCGGCTGCTCAGTCGGCTCGATCTGGAATCGATGCCCGCGATGCAGTCCTTGCTATATTCGCTGCTGCTGGCCGAAGCCCGGCCAATCGAGGGCGAAGGCAACGAGCCGGTGCTGCTGCTGGCGCGGATCGACGCGCTGATCGCGCTCGGCGCGGTCGACCCGGCACTGGCACTGGTCGATCATGCCGGTGCCGAAAGCCACCCGGAGCTGTTCAAACGCTATTTCGACCTCTCGGTTCTGGCGGGAAGCGAGGGCGACAGCTGTGCCCGGATGGTCCACCGCCCGGATCTGGCGCCGGATTTTGCCGCGCGGATCTATTGCCTGGCGCGGATGGGCGATTGGAACGCGGCGATGGTCACCTACAGCACCATGCATGCCCTGGGCGAATTCGACGCCCGCACCGCCACCTTGCTAGAGCTGTTCCTGCAACCCGAATTGATCGAGGACATCCCGCCGCTGGCGCCGCCGGCCCGGGTCACGCCGCTGATCTTTCGCTTGCAAGAGGCGATCGGCCAGCCTCTGGCCACCGCCACCCTGCCCCGCGCCTATGCGATTTCCGATCTGCGTAACGTCTCGGGCTGGAAGGCCGAGCTTGAGGCGGTCGAGCGGTTGGCGCGAACCGGGGCGCTATCGGAATCGCGCCTGCTGGCGGTCTATACTGATCGCCGCCCCGCCGCCTCGGGCGGGATCTGGGACCGGGTGGCGGCGGTGCAGGCCTTTGATGCGGCAATGCAGAACGGCAACCCCGCCGCGATTGCTGACACCGTCACCGCCGCATGGGCGGCGATGCGCGAGGCCGGGTTGCAGGTGCCCTTTGCCCGGCTCTACGGCGCGGCGCTGTCGCGGCTGGTGCTGCCCAGCCGCCCGGCGCAGCGCACTGCCTTTCGGATCGCGATGCTGTCTCCGGCCTATGAGGCGGCGGCGGCGCGGATGCCACCCCTGGACCGCGAAGAGGCATTTCTCGCCACCCTCGCCCGCGGCCAGGTGCAGCCCGAGATGGCCTATTCCGCCAATGCCCGCGCCGTCGCCGGGGCCTTTGTCGCCGGGGCCAGCCCGGATCCGGCCCCGGGCGCAATGATCGCGCAAAAGCGACTCGGCGAATTGATCCTGCAGGCGATGGAACTCTATGCCCGCGCCGCCGAAGGCGAGGTCAAGGACGCCGCCCGCGCCCTGACCACCCTGCGTGCCGTCGGGCTTGAGGACAGCGCCCGGCGTGCGGCGCTGCAATTGCTGATCCTGGACCGGAGGGGCTAGCGATGTCGGACAGCCGCTGGATTTCCGCATTTCTTGAGGCCCAGGCCGCCGAGCTCGGCGCCGCGCGCAACACCCTTCTGGCCTATGGCCGCGACCTCAAGGATGTGACCGCCTGGCTTGCCAGCAAGGGGCGCGATTTCACCAGCGCCAGCCGCGACGACGTCGAGGCCTATCTGGTGCATTGTGACGCCCAGGGATTTTCCCGCGCCACCCGTGCCCGGCGATTGTCGGCGATCAAGCAGCTCTATCGCTTTGCCTTTGAAGAGGGCTGGCGCAGCGACAACCCGGCGATCCAGATCCGGGGCCCCGGCCGTGACAAGCGCCTGCCCAAGACCCTGAGTGTCGAAGAGGTCGATCAGCTGCTCACCGCCGCCCGCGACCATGGCCGCAGCGATGCCGACAGGCTGCGCAACACCTGCCTGGTCGAACTGCTCTATGCCACCGGGATGCGGGTCACCGAACTGGTGTCGCTGCCGGTCACCGCGGCGCGCGGCGATCCGCGGATGCTGCTGATCCGCGGCAAGGGCGACAAGGAACGGATGGTGCCGCTCTCGACCCCGTCACGGCAGGCGCTGACCGACTGGCTGGCGATCCGCGACATCGAAGAGGAAACCGCCCGGATCAAGGGCAAGCCGGTGTCGCGGTTCCTGTTCCCCTCGCATGGGGCGCTGGGCCATCTGACCCGCAACCGATTCTACCTGCTGATCAAGGAAATCGCGCTGGCGGGCGGGGTGTCGCCGGATAAGGTGACGCCGCACACCCTGCGCCATGCCTTTGCCACTCATCTGCTGGCCGGGGGCGCCGATCTGCGCGCGATCCAGACTCTGCTGGGCCATGCCGATCTGGCAACCACCGAGATCTATACCCATGTGCTGGAAGACCGGCTGCTGTCGCTGGTCGAGGATCACCACCCGCTGATGAAAAAGCGCCCCAGCTAGGCTCTGAACCCGTGCTGATAGCGGGTTTGGACCCCAGGCGCGGCTTGATCACTGGCCGCTGCGGCCTCATAACCCACCCTGCCCCTGCCCAATTCGGATCTTCGCGATGGACAACATCTCCAGCAATTTTGACACCGCCTTTTGGATCACCTCTGCGGCAATCCTCTGCCTCCTGGTGTTGTCGGGGTTCTTTTCGGGATCGGAAACCGCGCTGACCGCCGCCTCGCGCGGCAAATTGCGCACCCAGGCGGACCGGGGATCGCGCGGTGCCGGGCGGGCGCTGCAGATCACCGAGGACAATGAAAAGCTGATCGGCTCGGTCCTGCTGGGCAACAATTTGGTCAATATCCTGGCCACCTCGCTGGCCACCGCCTTGTTCACCCGGATGTTCGGCGAAAGCGGGGTGGCGCTGGCGACCCTGGTGATGACGGCTCTGGTGCTGGTCTTTGCCGAGGTGCTGCCGAAAACCTATGCAATCACCAATGCCGAGATCGCCGCGGCGCGGGTCTCTGCGCCGATCCAGATGGTGGTGACCCTGTTCGCGCCGGTGGTCTCTGCCGTTCGGCTGCTGGTGCGCGGGGTGTTGCGGATATTCGGAGTGCGCACCGATCCCGGTGCCAATGTTCTGGCGGTGCGCGAGGAAATCGCCGGGGCGCTGCAACTGGGCCATTCCGAAGGCGTGGTCGAAAAGGAAGACCGCGACCGGATCCTCGGGGCGCTCGACCTTGGCGAACGCACCGTCGAAGAGATCATGTTGCACCGCTCGCGCATCGAGATGCTGAACGCCGCTGACCCGACCGACGAAATCCTGGCGCAATGCCTGGACAGCAGCCACACCCGCCTGCCGGTCTATCGCGATGACCCGGAAAACATCGTCGGGGTGATCCATGCCAAGGATCTGCTGCGCTCGATCCACCGCCTGACCGTGGGCTCGGAAAAATCCGCCGAAGAGGCGCTGGTGGATTTCAACCTGTCGGACGTGGTCAAGAAACCCTATTTCGTGCCCGAAACCACCACCCTCGACGAACAGATGCGGCAATTTCTGCGGATCCGCTCGCATTTCGCGCTGGTGGTTGACGAGTACGGCTCGTTGCAAGGGCTGATCACCCTTGAGGATATCCTCGAAGAGATTGTCGGCGAGATCACCGATGAATTCGATCCGGCGGCGGATATGCAGGTGCGACGCACCGATGACGGCCAGTTCCTGGTCGATGGTGCCATGACCATCCGCGACCTGAACCGGGCGCTGGATTGGTCGCTGCCGGACGATGAGGCCAACACCGTCGCCGGGCTGGTGATCCATGAGGCGCAGACGATCCCGGCCTCCGGCCAGGTGTTTTCGTTCCACGGGTTCCGGTTTGAGGTCACGGCGCGCAAGGACAACCGGATCACTCGGCTGAAAATCCGCCCGCTCTGAGGCGGGCGGCCATTTTCGGCAGCGGCTTGGCCGCGGGAGATTTGGGCGAGCGGGGGATCAGATCACTCCGCTGGCTCAGCCTCCTTTTCGTCTTCGACATGGGCGATGCGCGCCCCCGCCTTGGAGGTGGTCACGACATTCAGCGACTTCAGCTTGCGATGCAGGGCTGACCGCTCCATCCCGACGAATTGTGCAGTGCGCGAGATATTGCCGCCAAAGCGGTTGATCTGGGTCAGCAGATATTCCCGTTCAAACGCCTCACGCGCCTCGCGCAGCGGCATTGTCGCCAGCGCCCCGGACAGCACCACCCGGCCCTCTTCGCTGGTTTTTTCCTCTTCCTTTGGGAGCTCTTCAACGCCGATCTCGTCACGCCCGTCGCCGAGGATCAGCACCCGTTCGATGACATTGCGCAGCTGGCGCACATTGCCGGGCCAGTTCATCGTCTGCATCAGCGCCGTCGCCTCATCCGACAGGGCGCGTTTCGGCAGGCCTTGGCTCTTGTTCAATTCAGCAATGAAATGATCCGACAGCAATGGAATATCCTCGCGCCGCTCGGACAGGCTCGGCACCGCGATCGGCACCACGTTCAGCCGGTGATAGAGCTCCTGGCGGAAGGTACCGGCGGCAATTTCTTCATCCAGAACGCGCCCGGTGGATGAAATCACCCGGAGATCGACCCGCACCTTGTCGGCGCCACCGACCCGGGCGAATTGCTGATCCACCAGCACCCGCAGGATCTTGGACTGGGTGCCCAGCGGCATATCGGCGACCTCATCGAAATAGATGACCCCGCCATGCGCCTCTTCGAGCAGGCCTTTTTCGACACCACGCTCGGCGCTTTCGCGGCCAAACAGCACCTGTTCCACCCGGTCGGGATCGATCGAGGCGCAAGGCACCACCACGAACGGCCCGGAATCGCGCCCGGAATTGGCGTGGATGTAGCGCGCCGCCACCTCCTTGCCGGACCCGGCCGGGCCAGTCAGCATCACCCGCCCGTTCGATTTCGTCACCTTGTCGAGCTGCCCGACCATAGTGCGGAAGGCGGCGGAATTGCCGACCATATCGGCGCTGGTGGTGTCCTTGCGGCGCAGCTGGTTGTTTTCCTGGCGCAGGCGCGAGGCCTCCATCGCCCGGCGGATGACCACCAGCAACTGGTCGATATTAAAGGGCTTTTCAATAAAATCATACGCCCCTTGCTTGATCGCCGCGACCGCGATTTCGATATTGCCATGGCCCGAAATGATCACCACCGGCACATCCGGGTTGTTGCGTTTCACATGTTTGAGAATGTCGATCCCATCCATTCGGCTGTCCTTGAGCCAGATGTCCAGGATCATCAGCGCCGGCGCTTCGGTGTTCAGCTGCGCCATGCAATCGTCGGAATTTCCCGCCAGCCGTGTGGCGAAACCTTCGTCCTCCAGAATATCGGAAATCAATTCGCGAATATCGCGTTCATCGTCGACAATCAGAATATCACTCATGTGCCTCTCGCTCGTTCTCTTGGGCTACCAGCTGGTCTTCGCTCGGCTTCAGGGGAAGCCGGACAACCGCTGCGGCGCCGTGGTGGCTGCACCCGGAAAATTCAGGTGCATCTTCGAGGGCAAGGCTGCCGCCATGCTCCTCGATGATCTTTTTGACAATCGGCAGGCCCAGCCCGGTGCCCTTGTCACGGGTGGTGACATAGGGTTCGAACAGCCGCGCCCGGTCTTCGGGCAAACCGATGCCATTGTCTTCGATGCGGATCACCGCCCAAGGGCGACCCGCCTCGTCCAATTCGCTGGTGCAGAGCAGCCGGATTGCCGGTTCATATCCGGTCGGCTTCTGCTTTTCCTTATAGGTTTCCGTGGCTTCACCGGCGTTCTTGATCAGGTTGGTCAAGGCCTGCCCGATCATGGTTGCATCCACCTCGGCGGGCATCGCCGTGTCGGGTATATCGGCGCTGATCGCCACATCGGGCTGCCCGGATTGCTGTAGCAACACCGCGTCGCGCAACAATGTTCCCAGGTCCTCGTTCTTGGTTTCCGGTTCCGGCATCCGCGCGAATTTCGAAAACTCGTCAACGATGCGGCGCAGATCATTGGTCTGGCGCACGATCACCTCGGTCAGGCTTTCCAGCGCCGCGCCCTGCTCATCGTCAAGCTGGCGGCGGAACTTGCGCTTGATCCGCTCGGCCGAAAGCTGGATCGGGGTCAGCGGGTTCTTGATCTCATGCGCGATGCGGCGGGCCACATCGCCCCAGGCCGCCATCCGCTGCGCAGTCACCAGGTCGGTCACGTCATCGAACGCCACCACATAGCCCTCGCGACGGCCCTCGGCATTGCGCCGGGTCGCCATCCGCACCAGCAGGTTTTCCATCCGCCCGCCGCGCGACACCTTGACCTCTTCCTGCATCACCGAGGCCCCGCCGCTGCGCAGCGCCTCGAACAGCGCCCCGAATTCCGGCACGGCGACCGACAGATCGAGGTTTTCGATCCCCTCCTCCCAGGCCAGCAGCCGTTCCGCCGAGCGGTTGACGAAGGTCACCCGCCCGTCGACATCAAGGCCGACCACGCCGGAGGTGACCGAGGACAGCACCGAATCAAACAGCCGCCTCCGGGTTTCGATCTGCCGGGTGTTTTCGAGCAGGGTTTCGCGCTGCTGCTTCAACTGCCGGGTCATCTGGTTGAAATAGCGCCCGAGCATGGCGATTTCATCGTCGCCCTCTTCTTCTTGCACCTGCACATCCAGATCACCTGAGCCGACTTGCTGCGCCGCCCCGGTCAGGCGTCCGACCGGGCGCGACAGACGTTCGGCAAACCACAGGCCCAGCCAGATTGCCGCCAGCACCAGGATCACCGCAAAGCCGAGGTAGAGCAGCCCGAATTCGAACAAAACCCGGCCCCGTTCACTCTCAAGCTGTTGATAAAGCTGCACGGTTTGCTGGGTGTCGTCGAGCAGGTTCAGAATCTCGCCGTCAACCTGACGGCTGACATAGAGCAACCGGTCGGTGAACCGGCTGAGCGGCATCAGGATACGGAATTCGTTGTTGTCCCAATCCTCGATCAGCAGCAGGCCGGTGTCGCGTGCCTCGGCGATCTGCGCGGCGCTGGGCTGTTCGAAATCAAACAGATAGGACCGTTCGCCGCGCGCCCGGATCTCACCGACGCCGTTGATCACATAGGCCTCGCGCAACCCGCGCTGAATCTGGGTTTGCCCGGCGGTCAGCACCTGCCGCAACTCGCCATCGCTCATAAAGAAATTGGTGTCGCGGGACAGGCTGATGTACTGGGCCAGGGCGCGGGCGTCCTCTTCCAACCCCTCCTGATGCTCTTCTTCATAGGCCCGCGCGGCGGCCAGAGATGAGCCGACGACATTGCGCACCCGGTCGGAAAACCATCCCTCAAGCCCGACATTGATGGTCAGCGCCGCAAAGATGGCCACCGTCACCGCCGGGATCAGCGCCATCAGTGCGAACACCCCGGTCAGCCGCAGATGCAAGCGCGAACCGGCAGAGCGCGCCCGGCGCGCCGCCACCATCTGCGCCACCCGTTGCAGCACCAGCGTCGCGACCACCAGGACATAGACCAGATCGGCCAGCAGCACGAGGCGCAGCGGCAGCGACGAGGCGCCCTGCTGCATCGGCCCCAGAACCAGGATCGTCGCCAAGGTCAGCGTCGGCCCCAACGTGACGAGTCCCAGCGTTGCCGCATTCTGGACCCGACGCTGCCGCCGCACGCGGTTCAGCCGCTCCCATCCTTGGTATCGTGCCCGGGTTGCCACAGGCACCCCCCGCCTAATTGCGTGACCTAAAGGTCACCACCGCCATATGTTGTGGCTCGTCATGGGGTACGACTCCCATCGGCCACTGTTCTGTTGCGGTTTTACATCAATTTGCGGCGGCGTGTCACGCGAATATCCAGGTCGGTGATCTTCTTTCGCAGCGTATTCCGGTTGATTCCCAACAGATCGGCACACTTGGCCTGATTTCCGCCGGTTGCTTCCAGGGCGATTTCGATCAGCGGCACCTCCATTTCATGCAGGATTCGCGCATAGAGCCCGTCAGGCGGCAACATATTGCCATGCAGATCGAAGTAGCGCCGCAGATGCCGGGCCACCGAGTTCGACAGCTTTTCGGTGTCGCCGCCACCCAGCACCGGCTCTGCTTCGGGCTGGCTGCCCAGCACCGCCTCGACCTCGGATTTGCTGATCTCGTCGATCCGCGCGGTCAGCACCAGCCGACGGATGGCGTTTTCCAGTTGTCGCACGTTGCCAGGCCAGGAATAGGTGCGCATGGTTTCCAGCGCATCGGCGGCCAGATGACGCTTGGGTGCCCCGTCGCGTTCGGTGCGTTGCAGGAAATGCTCAACCAGCAGCGGGATGTCATCGACCCGTTCACGCAGCGCCGGCACATGGATGGTGGCGCCGCAGAGCCGGTAATAGAGGTCCTGGCGCACCTTGCCATCCTCCATCGCGCGGCCCGGATCGGTCTGGCAGGTGGCCATGAACCGTGGCAGGGAATCCGCCTGCCCGTCCATCATTCGCACAATTCTTGCTTGAATTTCGTGATCCAAATCACTGATTTCGTCGAATAAAATAGTCCCGCCCTTGGCCTTGGCCAATACCCGTGCCGGGCCTTCCAGATCCAGCAGATCCGAGGCGGAGGCGGTGACAAACGGCAGATTGCGGCGGTCGCTGAAATCATGGATCGCCTTGGCAATCAGCGATTTCCCGGTGCCGCTTTCACCCGAGATCATGACCGCCAGATCTGTGTTCATCACCCGCGCCACCAGCCGATAGAGCGCCTGCATCCCGGCGGTGCGGCCAACCAGTGGCAGCTCGTCCGGGCGCTCGGCTTCCCCCGTGTCCTGGGACAGGGCCTGCGGCGTCCGGCGCCGGTGTTCCAGCGCCCGGGCGGTGCGTTTCATCAGATCGGGCAGGTCGAACGGCTTGGGCAAGTAATCATAGGCCTCGGCCTCGGCCGCCTGGATCGCTGTCATGATGGTGTTCTGCGCCGAGATCACGATGACCGGCAGACCGGGCCGGTCGACGGCGATTTTCGGCAGCATTTCCAAGCCATTGCCGTCCGGCATCATCACATCCGAGATGACCACGTCGCCCTTGCCCTCGCTGACCCAGCGCATCAGCGTGGTCAGCGACGAGGTGGCATGCACCTTGCAGCCCGCCCGGGTCAGCGCCTGGGTCAGGACAGTGCGGATCGTGCGATCGTCGTCAGCGACCAGAACAGTGCCATCCATCAGGTTATTCCTTGTTCATGAGCGGTTTGGCCGATTTCCTGGCCGTCTTGGCCATCGGCAGTGAGATTCGAAAAACCGTTCTGCCCGGGCCGGAAGTCACCGAGATCCAGCCCTCGTGATCGGAAATGATCTTGCTGACCAGCGCCAGACCCAGCCCGGTGCCGTTTTCGCGCCCCGACACAAAGGGATCGAAAATCTGATCGGCGATATCGGACGGCAGGCCGGGGCCGTCGTCGATCACCTCGATCTGCAGCGGCAACGAGCGGCCACCGCCATCGGAGCGGCGCAGCCGGAACGAATGCTCGAAATAGGTGTGAAGACGAATGGTTCCGCCAGCGTTTCCAGCGGCTTGCGCGGCGTTCTTCAACAGGTTTAGGATGACTTGCAACAGCTGATCGGCATCGCCCATCGCCGGGGGCAGCGAGGGGTCATATTCCTCTTCGATCTTCATCTGCGCGCCAAAGCCCAGCAGCGCCGAGCGGCGGGCGCGATCCAGCACGTCATGCACATTGACCGGGCGCAGGGTGGGCAGTGTCAGATTGCCGAATTGTTCGACCTGTTCCAGCAGCTTCACGATCCGCCGGGTTTCCTCGACGATCAGATCGGTCAATTCGCGATCCTCGCCGCTCAGCCCCATCGACAGCAATTGCGCGGCGCCGGTGATCCCGGCCAGTGGATTCTTGATTTCATGGGCCAGCATCTCGGCCATGCCGATCGCCGATTTTGCGGCGGATTTCACCGAATGATCCTGGGTCATCCGCCCCGCCAGTTCGCGCGGCGAGATCAGAAACAGCATATAGCCGGGGCGGTCCTGCACCGGGGCGATCTGCAGGTTGCAATGCAGCGGCGCCCGGTCGCCGGTGCCGACATCGACATCATTGACGAACAGCGGCGAAGCGGTTTCGCGGGCCCGATTGAACGCATCCTCAAGCGGTGAATTGATCATCACCCGGTTCCACAGCTGCTGGCCGTGGATCGAACGAGACGAGGTGTTGAGAAAACCCTCAGCAGCGGGGTTGATCTCGACGATCCGATCCTCGGGGTCGAGCAGCAGCGCCGGAACCGGCAGCGAGGCCCAGATGCCATTTTCGGAAACGTTCATGCGGCCTCCGTCTCGATGCGGGCGGCGCGATGGTCCGGGGCCAGCGCCTGCGGCAGCAGTGCCAGCACCGCGCCCGGATCGGTACCGCGCAGCACGTGTTGACGCAGCACGGCCGGGGTGGCGGCGCTGTCCATGTACCACCCCAGGTGCTTGCGCGCGACGCGCAGCCCGAGCATGTTGCCGTAAAAGTTCAGGATCGACTGATAATGCCCTGATACAAAATCACAAAATTTAGGTCCGACCGGCACCTCTGGCGCCGCCACCCCGAACAGATCATGCGCAATTTGCGCCGGCAGCCAGGGCTGGCCCTGCGCACCACGTCCGATCATCACCCCATCGGCGCCGGACAATGCCAAAGCCTGCCGGGCGCTGGCCGATGAGATGATGTCGCCATTGGCAATCACCGGCACCGTGACCGCCTGTTTGACCGGGGCAATCGCCGCCCAATCCGCCTGCCCCTTGTAGAACTGACAGCGGGTGCGGCCATGCACCACGATCATCCGCACCCCGGCCGCCTCAGCCCGGCGGGCGATATCCGCTGCGTTGTGGCTGTCGTCGTCCCAGCCCAGTCGCATTTTCAGGGTCACTGGCAAATCGACCGCGGCGACCACCGCCTCGATCAGCCGCAGCGCGTGGTCGGGATCGCGCATCAGCGCCGAACCGGACAGCCCGCCAACCACCTTTTTCGCCGGGCAGCCCATGTTGATATCGATCACCCGGGCGCCCTGATCGGCGACCTGCCGCGCCGCGCGCGCCATCCAGGTGGCATCGCGCCCGGCCAGCTGCACCGAGGTGCGGCTGCGGTCCAGGCCCAGCTCGGCGCGTTCGCGCACCCCCGGCTTGCCCTGCACCATTTCCTGACTCGCCACCATCTCGCTGACCACCAGCCCGGCGCCAAAGCCAGAGACCAGATCGCGGAACGGCAGATCAGTGATTCCGGCCATCGGGGCCAGCAAAACAGGGGGGTCGAGGGGTATCGCGCCGGGCGCCGAGGTCATGTGCCTATTCCTTGTGCAACTTGTCTTGGCTAACGCCATTTTGGGAAAGGCTCAACATTTCAGGGCCCGATGCCGCTTCACAAGGCGGTATGTGATTAAATTTTAGGCAGCACCCCGTCCGCATCGCGCAATTGCCCTGTCGCGGCCAAGCGCCTATTCAAGGTCCGACCAGCGGGGGCCACCCCGAGAGAGCCAGCATCTGGAGGACGGGTTGACTACAGCAGCGCTTATCGTCGCCGCAGGGCGCGGCACAAGGGCCGGTGATGGCCTGCCCAAGCAATGGCGCGGGCTGGCCGGACGCCGGGTGGCCGATTGGACCCTGGCCGCCTTTGCCGCCGCCGGGATCACCCGGATCGTGGTGGTGCTGCACCGCGATGATCAAGCCATTCCCCTGCCCGCCGGCGTGACCCGGGTGACCGGCGGCGCCACCCGCGACGCCTCGGTCCGGGCCGGGCTTGAGGCGCTGGCGGCAGATCCCCCCGACACGGTGCTGATCCATGACATCGCCCGGCCCTGTGTCACCCCGGCGCTGATCGCCCGGGTGGTCGCGGCACTGGCAGAGTCTCAGGCCGCCGCCCCCGGCCTGCCGGTCAGCGACGCGCTCTGGACCGGGCAGGATGGCGCGGTCAGCGGCACCGTTGACCGGGACGGGCTGTTTCGTGCGCAGACACCGCAGGGTTTTCGGTTTGCGGCGATTCTGGCCGCGCATCGCAGCCACTCCGGCCAGGCGGCGGATGACGTCGAGGTCGCCCGTGCCGCCGGGCTGGCAGTGTCTGTCGTCGCCGGTGAGGCGGATAACCTCAAGATCACCACGCCCGAGGATTTCCAGCGGGCCGAACGCATCCTCAGAGGGGGCAAGACGATGACAGCACTGCCGGATATCCGATTGGGCAATGGCTATGACGTGCACCGGTTCTGCGCCGGTGATCATGTCACCCTCTGTGGCGTGCAGGTGGCGCATAGCCACGGGCTCGACGGGCATTCGGATGCCGATGTCGGAATGCATGCGATCACCGACGCGATCTATGGCGCTTTGGCGGCGGGCGACATTGGCCGTCATTTCCCGCCCTCGGATCCACAGTGGAAGGGCGCGGCCAGCGCGATTTTTCTGGCCCATGCTGCCAACATGGCCCGCGAGGCCGGATTTGCCATCGGCAATGTCGATTGCACACTGGTCTGCGAATTGCCCAAGATCGGGCCGCACGCCACGGCGATGCAGGCCGAGCTGGCGCGGATTCTGATGCTTGATCCGGCCCGGGTCTCGGTCAAGGCCACCACCTCGGAACGGCTGGGATTCACCGGCCGGGGCGAGGGTATCGCGGCGCTGGCCACCGCAACATTGATCCACACAGGAGTATCGACATGAAGCCCAGCCATCTGGTCGCAACCTTCGGCGGAATCGGCAATCTGCGCCCGATGCCCGGCACCTGGGGATCGGCCGCCGCCCTGCCCGCCGCCTGGCTGCTGCATACACTTGGCGGCAGTTGGCTGCTGCTGCTGGCGATCCTGCTGGTGTTTGTCGCCGGGGTCTGGGCCACCAAACGCGAGGCGGCGGCCAGCGGGCTGCATGATCCGTCACATGTGGTGATCGACGAGGTTGCGGGCCAGTGGATCGCATTGTTGCCAGTGATGATTGGCGCCGATCATGCCGGGGTCAATGTGCTGGCGCTCTGGCCCGGCTGGCTGGTCGGCTTCATTGCCTTCCGCGCCTTTGATATCCTGAAACCTGGACCGATCGGCTGGGCCGATCGACGTGACGACGCGCTGGGGGTGATGCTGGATGATGTGCTGGCAGGTCTTGCCGCTGCTCTCACTGTGATTGGCCTCGCGGCGCTCTATCACGGCCTGATTATGTGAAACGGCGCGCCGTCCCAGAGGACGACGCGCCGAAACCTTGCCCGACCCTGAACAGGATCAATAGGAATAGTCGAGCTGCTTGGCGCTGGCCTGAACACTGGCCTGTTGCGCTTTGGCATATTCAGCCGCCGCGGCGCCCTGATTTTGGGATGCCGCGGATGGGCCGTCGATGCGGGTCATCAGCTTGGCGCGAAAATCCGCGCGCTGTGATTGGACCGCTTCTGAAGGTGCCGGGTTGGCGCTTTCACGAGCCGCATAGGCGCGCGCCTGTTGCCCCTGGTTCGCAGCAACAGGTGCCACGCCTTGGGTCCCCATGACCGGCGCCGACGCCTGGGCGGCGGTTTGTGACGCCGAAGCTTTCGAGGCCTGATAATCCTCGTAGGGCGTGCTTTGGCGGCTGGCGCTTGTCTGTTCATAGGGTTTCGGCACCGGCTGAACCGGTTCGACCGTATTGCGTGTTCTAGGGGGCGAGGCCGCAGCATAAGCCATGGCCTGTCCGATAGATGATACCATACCTGCCTCTCAAATTACCTTGGTTTGCAAGGCGATGATCTGCTGGTAAAAAATGGTGCCTTTGTGGCTGGGCAAAGGCGTTTGGGTGGCGCGGTACTTGCTGCCATGGGGGTAACGCCTTACTCTCGCCACAAAGGTTAAGGGAACCACGAAATGAATTCTGTTATTGATCCCAAGGACATATTGGATATCTGCCAGGCGCAGGGGCTGAAGCTGGTCACCGCCGAAAGCTGCACCGGTGGCATGGTCGGCGCGGCACTGACCGAAGTGCCGGGATCCTCGGCGGTGGTGCTGGGCGGGGTGGTTGCCTATGCCAACAGCGCCAAGCGGCGGTTGCTGAATGTGCCGCGTGAAACCCTGGCCAACCACGGCGCGGTCAGCGAAGAGGTCGCGCTGGCCATGGCCGATGGCGCGCTGGCCGCCTTTGGTGCCGATCTGGCGGTGGCGATCACCGGCATCGCCGGTCCCGGCGGCGCCGGGGACAAGCCCGAGGGGCGGGTCTGCTTTGCGATTGCCCGCACGGGGGTCGAGACCCGCAGCGAGACCCGCGATTTCGGCGCACTTGGTCGCGCCAATGTCCGCGCTGCGTCGCGGGACCGGGCCCTGGAACTGCTGAAGGAAGCAGCTCAATAACGCCCAGAATACGACCAAACGCCCAAAAATTCCGGGTAATTTTTGGGCGTTTTGCGAACTGCGGATGATTTGGGCACCGCTGACCCCACCTGCCCCTTTCCTAATCGTGATGAATACGGCACCCGGTCGTGAGCTTGATTGGCGTCACTGGGAGGGGACAATGAACGCAGCGGATACCGCCTGGATCATCGTGGCAACGGCCTTGGTGCTGTTCATGACATTGCCGGGGCTTGCCCTGTTCTATGGCGGGCTGGTGCGCGCCCGCAATGTGTTAAGCGTGTTCATGCATTGTTATGCCATCGCCTGCGTGATGAGCATCGCCTGGTTCCTGCTGGGCTATTCCATCGCCTTTGGCGATGGCAATCCGGTCTGGGGCGGCACCGGCAAGGCGCTGCTGAACGGCATCGATGCCAGCACCCTGTCGGGCACCCTGCCCGAGGTGCTGTTCTTTGCCTTTCAGATGACATTCGCGATCATCACCCCGGCACTGATCGTCGGCGCCTATGTGGAGCGGGCGAATTTCGCCTGGGTGGTCACCTTTTCCGCCCTCTGGATGCTGATCTGCTATGCGCCGGTCACCCATTGGATCTGGGGCGGCGGCATGCTGTCGGATGGCGGCATCTTTGGTGAGGTCGGCGCCCGTGATTTCGCCGGTGGCATCGTGGTGCACGAAACCGCCGGGCTGGCGGCGCTGGTGATTGCACTGCTGCTCGGCCCGCGCCGCGACAAATCGAAACCGCCGCACAATCCCGGCTATGTGATGATTGGCGCGGCGATGCTCTGGATTGGCTGGTTCGGCTTTAACGGCGGCTCGCAACTGGCCGCTGACGGCGCTGCGGCAATGGCACTGACCGTCACCCATATCTCAGCCGCGGCCGCCTCGATCACCTGGGCGGCGTGGGAGCGGATCAAGTATGGCAAATCCTCGATGGTGGGCATGGTCACCGGCACCATTGCCGGTCTCGCGTCGATCACCCCAGCCTCGGGCTTTGTCGACCCGGTCCAAGCGCTGATCATTGGCGGCATCGCCGGAGTCCTGTGTCAGGAGTCAGTCAGCCTGATCCGCAACAAGGTGAAAATCGACGACACGCTGGATGTGTTCGCGGTGCACGGCGTCGGCGGCATATTTGGCACCATCATGATCGCGGTGTTCGGCGCCGGCAGCTATGCCGCGCAGTTCGGCTCACTCGCCATCGTCGGGGTGTTCACCATCGTGGTGACCGTGGTGCTGGCCAAGCTGGTCGGGCTTGTGTTCCCGATGCGGGTCGATGCCGAGGCGGAAACCACCGGGCTGGACCTGGCGCAACATGGCGAAAGCGCCTACGATCACGTGTCCTGAGCCTTGCAGCCAAGAGATTGAAAAGCGGCGGGGTCCGGCCCGCCGTTTTGCGTGACACCCGGTTCAGGTGGCGGGATAGAGCGCCGCGGCCCGCGCTTCGAACGCCCGCACGATGCGCTGCATCGCCTCGTTGAAGACCAGGCCGATGATGCCCTGCAGCACCGCATTCTTGAATTCGAAATCGACAAAGAAATCGACCTCGCAGCCGCCCGCCACATCGCGAAACGCCCAGTTCGACTTCATATAGCGAAACGGCCCGTCCAGGTATTCGGTGTCGATCTTTTGCGCCTCGGGCCAGAGCGTCACGCGGCTGCCAAAGCGCTCGCGGAACACCTTGAAGGAAATCACCAGATCGGCGTCGAGCACTTCGCCGCCCGCGATCGGGCGGCGCGTGCGCACCCGCGCCGCCGAACACCAGGGCAGGAATTGCGGATAGGATCCGACATCGGCCACCAGATCATACATCTGCTGTGCTGAATAAGGCAGCAGCTTGGTTTCTGAATGGGTGGGCATGGTGCTCCTGTCTCTTGTTCCCAGCGTCCCATGTCCTAGAGTGGCGCCACGAGATCAAGGGGGGATCATGGCAGAGCGTCCATATGTCATCGACAAAATGATCAGCGCCAAGGCAATTGACGCGCGGATCGAAGAGCTGGCCCGTGAGATAAAAGCGGAATTTCCGGTCGGCGAGCGCATTGTCGTTGTCGGCCTGCTGCGCGGATCTTTCGTGTTCATCGCCGATCTGGTGCGTGAATTGGGCGACCGCGATGTCGAGGTCGATTTCCTCGAAGCGTCTTCTTACGGCAATGCCACCGAAAGCAGCCGCGAGGTGCGCATCCTCAAGGATCTGCGCGGCGAGATCGAGGGGCGCAATGTGCTGGTGGTCGAGGATATCGTCGACACCGGCCACACGCTGAACCATGTGATTCACCTGCTTGGCTCGCGCCATCCCAAAAAGCTAAAGACCATCGCCCTGCTGGACAAGCCGAGTCGGCGTGAAGCGGATTTCAAGGCGGATTGGATCGGCTTTGAAATCCCAGACGAATTTGTCGTCGGCTATGGCATCGACTACGCCCAGTGCAACCGCAACCTGCCCTATATCGGCAAGGTGCGCTTTACCTAGGGGCAGTCGGTGCGTTTCCGCACAGGATTTGTTCTGAATTGTTAAAACTGATCACGAGATCGTCATGATTGCGCACACGCCGAGTTGCTAGTGTCGCGGCACAAAGTCCAACGTGGAGACTGACAATGAAAAAAATGACTTATGCAATCGCGGCCCTGGTGGCCTTGGGTGTATCCGGCGCCGCGATCGGTGCCAGCCACGCGGATCCGGCAATTGCCGCCGCGGTGAAGGCGCGCAAATCGGTGATGGGGCTCTATGCCTTTAACCTGGGCAAGCTGGGCGCGATGGCCAAGGGCGAGATGGCCTATGATTCAGCCGCCGCCAAGGGCTATGCCGAAAACCTGAACGCGCTGGCGACACTGGATCAATCGTCGATGTGGCCCGCCGGATCGGACAATGTCAGCTTTGCCGATACCCGCGCCCTGCCCGCCATGTGGGAAAACATGGAAGGCGCGATGAAGGCCGGAATGGCGTTGGCCAGTGCCACTGGGGCGCTCGCGGATGCGGCCGGCACCGACCTTGCCGCACTGCAGGTCGCGATGGGCCCGGTGGGCGCGGCCTGCGGTGCCTGCCACAAGGCCAGCCGCGCCGCTGCCAACTGATCACTTGCAACCATGCGGCGCTGAGGCGAGTATCGCGATATGTATCTGTTAACCCGGATCATTGTGATACTCGCCCTGGTCGGCAGCGTGGCCTTTTGGCTCTTCACCCGACCTGTCCGGGTCGATGAGGCACAATTCGCCAGTCTGAGCGCGGATGCCCTGCGCGGCGAAGCGGTGTTCTGGGCCGCTGGCTGTGCCTCGTGCCATGCCGCGCCGGGGGCAGCAGAGGACGCGCGCACCATCCTGTCCGGCGGCACCGGCTTCACCACCGATTTCGGCACCTTTTACGCGCCCAATATCTCGCCCGGCCCAGCAGGGATCAGCGGTTGGAGCGTCACCGACCTCGCCAATGCGATGTCCGCCGGGGTCAGCCCCGAGGGACAGCATTATTACCCGGCCTTTCCCTATACCTCCTATGTAAAGGCGCGGCCGCAGGATGTCGCGGATCTGCATGCCTTCCTGCAGACCTTGCCCGCCTCGGATGTCGGCTCGAAACCGCATGAGGTCGGCCTACCGTTTTCGATCCGCCGCCTGATGGGCGGCTGGAAACGGCTATTCTTTACCCCCGACTATGTGCTGAGCGGCAATCTGAATGATCAGGTGACGCGCGGTCGCTATCTGGTCGAGGCGCTGGGCCATTGCGGCGAATGCCACACCGCGCGCAACCTGATTGGCGGGTTGAAGCGTGACAAATGGCTGGGCGGCGCACCCAACCCGTCCGGCAAGGGGCGAATCCCGAACATCACCCGCGGTGGTCTGGATTGGTCAGAAGGCGATATCGCCGAATATCTGAAAAGCGGCTTCACCCCGGAATATGACGTCGCGGGCGGTGAAATGGCCGAGGTGGTGCAGAACACCGCGCATCTGAGCGACGCGGATCGCGCCGCCATCGCCGCCTATCTCAAGGCGGTTCCGGCGGTCAAATAGCCCCGGCTTCGGGCTTCTCGGATTTCTTCACCCAATTGCCGGATTCATCCGACCAATATTGTGCGCCGCACCCGGCCCCGGTCAGCAGCCGCCATTGCGCGCGGGCCCGCTCAAGCCCCTCGGCATCGCCGCCGTCAAACAGCACACAGACCCGCTCAAGCGCGCGCACCTCATCGGCGCTGACCTCGGCGCCCTCGACGCTCATCACGCAGCTGGCGCCGTTCGGCGCGGTGGCCTCGGTGGTCAGCAGCACCGGCTGATCGGCGTCCCGGGCACCGCCCGCCCGGCCATGTGGCAGGAACCCGGCGGCATCGCCCAGCCACAATTGCTGATCCAGCCAATCCAGGTAGCGCGGGCTGCGCCCACGCAGCGCCACCAGCCAGCCGCGCGCCAGCGACGCCTCGAGCAGCTTTGGCAGCGCCGCCTCAAGCGGTTGCCGGGTCAGGTGATAGAAATAGACCGCGCCCAATCGCTCAGCCTTTTTCGAACCGGTCTTTCACCAGCCGGTCCAAGGTCAGAACCCCCCAGCCGGTTGCGCCCTTGGGAGCGGTATCGCTGTCGCCGGATTTCAGTGCTACCCCGGCAATGTCGATATGGCACCAGGGGGTGTCATCCTTGACAAAGCGTTTCAGGAATTCTGCTGCGGTGATCGACCCGGCCGGACGGCCGCCGACGTTCTTGGCGTCGGCAATCCGGCTTTTCAGCCCCTCGGCATAGGCGGCCCCCATCGGCATCCGCCAGGCGCCCTCGGCCTCGGCCCCGGCGGATTTCAGCAGGGCACCGCAAAGTTCGTCGTCATTGGAAAAAATACCAGCGTTCTCATGGCCCAGGGCGATGATTATCGCGCCAGTCAGGGTGGCCAGGTCAATCATCCCCACCGGTTTGAACCGTTCCTGCGCATACCACATCACATCACACAGAACCATCCGGCCCTCGGCATCGGTGTTGATCACCTCGATCGTGTCGCCCTTCATCGTGGTGACCACGTCACCGGGGCGTTGGGCATTGCCGGCGATGGTGTTTTCCACCAGCCCGACCAGTCCGACGACATTGGCCTTGGCCTTGCGCAGCGCCAGGCTGCGCATCACGCCAGAGACAACCCCGGCACCGCCCATGTCCATGGTCATCTCTTCCATGCCGCCGGCCGGTTTGATCGAGATGCCGCCGGTGTCAAACACCACGCCCTTGCCGACCAGCGCCAGCGGCGCCTCGTCGCCGCCACCCTGCCATTGCATCACCACCACCTTGGAGGGCATGACCGAGGCCATGCCGACCGCCAACAAGGCGCCCATGCCGAGCTTTTCCAGATCGGCCTCTTCCAGCACCTCGACCTTGAGCCCGAGGTCGCGCATCGCTTCCAGCCGCGCGGCAAAGGCATCTGTGGTCAGCACATTCGCCGGTTCATTGACCAGATCGCGGGTAAAGAACACGCCAGCCGCCGCCGTCAGATGCGGCGCGGCGATGGCGGCGGTGGCGTCGGGGTCCGAACACATCACCTGCAATCCGCCCTTGGGATCGGATTTCTTCGATTTCTGTGCGTCGAACTCATAGGCCCTGAGCGCCGCGCCGAGGGCGATGTCCGCCGCCGCGCGATGGCCCCCGGCCAGCAGCAGCGCGCCGCCCTTGCCGATCGACTTGCCAACTGCGCCACCGGCCTTGCGCGCCTCGCCGGTGCTGCATTTGCGCGCCAGCTTTACCGCGACCACCGCCTCGGCCGCCATTCCGACCGGCATTGTCAGGGTCGCGGCATCGCCGGTTTTCAGCGCACCGAAGCCCTCGCTCTCCACCAGCCGCAGCAGCGCCCCACGGGTCAGCTTGTTGACCCGGCGCCCGGCCTGATCGAGCTTGCCCTCAGCATCGACAAGCACCGCAATATGGCCCGTCGCCGTGGCGATGGCCTCCAGATCAATGGCATGAAAGGTGACGGAAACCGGATCGGTCAAGGCGTTGCTCCTGCAGCAAGGGTGGTTCGCTCGGCAGGCTAGCGCCCGTCCCCGGCTTTGACCAGATAGGAGTTTTCCCGGTCTCGCCTTTGCGCTAGCATTCCGGGCATTGGGCGGCGTCATTGGCCACCTGGAATGGCGGGGGCAAGCAGACAGGTGGCACGATACGACAGATATATGCTGTCGCAGCTGCTGATCCTGTTCGGCTTTTTCGCTCTGATCCTTGTCGGTATCTTTTGGATCAACAGCGCCGTCCGGCTGTTTGATCAACTGATCGGCGACGGCCAAAGCGCCGGGACCGTGCTGCGCTATACCATCCTGTCGCTGCCAAGGGTGGTCGGCACCATTCTGCCGATTGCCGGTTTTGCCGCCGCCATCTATGTCACCAACCGGCTGACCGGCGAGAGCGAGCTGGTGGTGCTGCAATCCAGCGGTCTGTCACCCTGGCGGCTGGCCCGTCCGGTGCTGGTCTTTGGCGTGATGATCGCCTGCGCCACGGCGATAATCGCGCATCTGCTGGTGCCGCAGGCCCGCCAGGAGCTGGCCGAACGCCAGCGTGCCCTGACCCGCGATGTCGCCGCCCGGCTGCTGACCGAGGGGCAATTCCTGCACCCAACCCCCGGCGTGACCTTTTACATCCGCGAGATCGGCAGCGACGGCACCCTGAACGACGTGTTCCTGTCCGACAATCGCGACAGCCACCGTTCCGAGGCCTTCACCGCCCGGCGCGCCTATCTGGTGAACACCGCCGAAGACGATGAGACGGCGCGCCCGCAGCTGGTGATGATTGCCGGGATGGCACAATCGCTGAACCATGCCAGCGGTCAGCTGGTCACCACCAGGTTTGACGATTTCGCCTATGACCTGACCCAGATGATCCGCGATGCCGGCGCGCCGGAACACCGGGCCGCCTATCTGCCGACCGGGAGGTTGCTGAGCGATCCCGATGCGGTGACGGCTCTGACCGGTGAATCCCGCGGCGTGGTGCTGGAAGAGGCACATGGCCGCACCCGCGACGCGCTGATCAGCCTGGCGACGGCGCTGATCGGATTTTCAGCACTGCTGCTGGGCACTTACAACCAGTTCGGCCCCTGGCGGCAGATCAGCTTTGCGGTGCTGATCCTGGTGCTGGTCAAGATGAGTGACAATCTGACGGCGGGTTGGGTGCGCGATCAGGCCGAGCTCTGGCCGCTGACCTATCTGCCCGCCGCGCTGGCGCTTGCTATTGCCGCCGCGCTGCTGGCCTGGACGGCACGGGTGCATCGGCGCGGCGCGGGCGCAGACACCGATCCCGGGGCGGTGCTGGCATGATCCTGCATCTCTACCTCGCCCGCCGGTTTCTGCGTGCCTTTCTGGCGCTGATGCTGGGCCTTGGCATCCTGATCGTGCTGATCGAGATGATCGAGCAGGTCCGCCGCCTCAACGACACCAGCGCCCGCTTTGGCCAGGTGGTCGAGGTGGCGCTGCTGCACAGCCCGGAAACGCTCTATGAAATCGTGCCGCTGGTGACGGTGCTGGCCACCGTGGCGATGCTGATCGGGCTGGCCCGCTCGTCCGAGCTGATCGTGTCGCGCGCCGCCGGTCGCTCGGCGCTGGTCAGCCTGATGTCGCCGGTTCTGGTCGCCTTTGTGCTCGGCTGTCTGGCGCTGGCGATCATGAATCCATTTGTCGCCGCCACCACCAAGCGTTATTCGGCGCTGAGCGACCGTTACCTGATCGGCTCGACCAGTGTCTTGTCGATCAGCGAAGACGGCCTATGGCTGCGCCAGGGCGGGGCCGATGGCCAGACCGTGATCCGCGCCGAGCGCGCCAATGCCGAGGGCACGTTGCTTTTGAACGCCACCTTTTTTGCCTTCACCCCGGAGGGTGGCCTGATCCGCCGGATCGAGGCGCAGCGCGCCGCGCTGGTGCCCGGGGCCTGGCAGCTGAGCGGGGTGAAATCCTGGCCGCTGGGGGCCGATCTGAACCCCGAGGCGCAGGCGGTGACCCTGGCACGGCTGCAGATCCCGTCGCCCCTGACCATTGACCGGATCCGCGACAGTTTCGGGCGCCCGGCGGCGGTGGCGATCTGGGACTTGCCGGCCTATGCCAAGGCGCTGACCCAGGCCGGGTTTTCTGCCCGCCGGCATCTGGTCTGGCTGCAGACCGAACTGGCACGGCCGCTGTTTCTGATGGCGATGGTGATGATCGCCGCCGCCTTTACCATGCGCCACGCCCGACTGGGCCGGGTTGGTCTGGCGGTGGCGACCTCGGTGCTGATGGGCTTTTCGTTCTACTACATCAAGAATTTCGCACAGATCCTTGGTGAGAATGCACAAATTCCGATTCTTGCTGCGGCCTGGGCGCCGCCGGTTGCGGCGGTGCTGCTGGGCATTGGCCTGGTGTTGCAGATGGAGGACGGCTGATGCGGCGGTCCCTTTTGCTGCGCCCGATTCTGCTCTGCTGGGCGCTGCTGCTCGGCGGCACCGCAGCGGCGCTGGCACAGGCCAGCGATACCGCGATGCTGGCCGCCGACAAGGTCTATCTGGACGGGCGCGACCGGGTGATCGCCGAAGGCCGGGTCGAGGCGCTGAAGGATGGCAACCGACTGCAGGCCTCCCGGATCGTCTATGACCGCAACACCGAGCGATTGGCGATCTCTGGACCGATCACCCTGACCGAGGCCAGTGGACGGGTTGTTCTGCTGGCCGACAGTGCCGATCTGGATGCCGATCTGCGCAGCGGGCTGATCCGCGGCGCGCGGATGATGCTGGATCAGCAGGTGCAGCTGGCCGCGTATCAGATGAACCGCCTCGATCCGCGCTATGCCCAGCTCTACAAGGCGACGGTGACCTCCTGCCATGTCTGCGGCGATGGCCGTCCGCCGCTCTGGCAGATCCGCGCCCGCCGGGTGGTGCATGACCGCGACGAGCGTCAGCTCTATTTCGACGATGCACGGTTCGAGGTGATGGGCGTGCCGGTGTTCTGGATGCCGCGCCTGCGCCTGCCGGATCCGACCCTGAAACGCGCCACCGGTTTCCTGATCCCGTCGATCAAGCGCAGTTCGCTGCTGGGGACCGGGCTGCGCTGGCCCTATTTCATCCGCATCGGCGATCACCGCGACCTGACCCTGACCCCCTATGTCTCGGACGAGACCCGCACCTTGGAATTCCGCTATCGCCAAGCTTACCGCAACGGGCGGGTGACGGTGACCGGCGCAATCAGCTATGACGACCTGCTGCCCAATACCTTTCGCGGCTATCTTGAGGTGCAGGGCGCATTTGATCTGCCGCAGGATTTCAAACTGGCCTTTGACATCGAGGCGACGGTGGATGACGCCTATCCCACCGAATACGACTATTCCGACAAGGACCGGCTGGACAGCGAGATCTCGGTCACCCGGGTGCGACGCGATGAATATATCCGGGGCGCGCTGACCCATTACCACAGTATGCGGGTGACGGAATCGGATGCGAATATCCCCTCGCTGATCGGGAATGTCGCCTATGAACGGCGCTATTTTCCAAGCTTTCTGGGCGGCGAGATCCGGATGGGCGCCGAGGCGCACAGTCACTACCGCTATTCCGACCGACCAACCGACGGACCGGATGCCGACAGCATAGTCGATGGCCGTGATGTCAGCCGGATCAACGCCGATATCGCCTGGTTGAACCAATGGACCCTGCCGCTGGGCCTGCGCCTTGGGGCCGAGGTCGGCAGCGCCTTTGACAGCTTTCACACGAGGCAATCGACCGGCCTGCCCGCCAGCGCCAGTGCCATCGCGCCGCGCCTTGGTGTCACCCTGCGGCTGCCGTTGCGCAAGGTCAGTGCGAACGGGGTGATTCATGTGATCGAGCCGGTGGCACAGGTCGCCTGGACCGGAGGCAACGACCTCAGCGTCGCCAATGACGAAAGCACCCGAGTCGAATTTGACGAGGGCAACCTGCTGTCGCTGTCGCGCTTTCCCTCGCCGGATCGGCGCGAACGCGGCCTACGCGGCGCGGTTGGCTTCAACTGGACCCGGCTGGCGCCCTCGGGCTGGCAGAGTCAGCTGACCATCGGCCAGGTGATCCGCGCCACGTCGGACAATGATTTCCACCTGTCCTCGGGCCTGTCGGGGCGCAGTTCAGACCTGTTGATCGCCGGTCAGCTGCGCGCGCCTGCCGGGCTGTCGCTGACCGCGCGCGGCATTTTTCGTGACCGCCGCGACCTGACCAAGGTCGAAGCGCGGGCCGCCTGGATCACCCCGAAAGTCGCCGTTGGCGCCTCTTACCTGTGGCTGGACGACGATCCGGCAGAAGACCGCCTGAACCTGTTGTCGGAATGGGCGCTGGATGGCACCGTTCAATTGGCGCAGAACTGGCTTGGCAGTGCCAATTGGCGCTATGATCTGGCGACCCGGTCCACCGCCGAGGCGGGATTTGGCGTCACCTACACAAATGAATGCGTCGAGATGGAGTTTTCGGCCTCGCGTCGCTTTACCTCTTCCACTATCGTCACGCCATCGACGGAGTTCAGCTTTACCGTGGGTCTGCGCGGCTTTTCCGGCAATGCCAACGGCCAACGCTTCGCCAGAACATGCAAATGACAGAACGAGCACGAATGACCAACTTCCGCCTCCTGCCCGCCCGTCTCATGCCGCTGCTTTTGGCCGCGGCCGTCACCTTTGCCACCCTGTCCGGCGATCCGGCCCGGGCGCAGAACCCGTTCTCGCCAATAGCGACGGTGGGCGATGCCATCGTCACTTATTACGAGCGTGACCAGCGGGCGCTGATGCTGCAATTGCTGAACGCCCCCGGCAATCCGGAAGAAACCGCGCTGGAACAGCTGATCGATGACCGGCTCAAGATCGAAGCCGCCCGCCGCTTCGACATCAGCGTCGATGCCGAGGAACTGAGCACTGGCAAGGCCGATATGGCCTCGCGGGCCAATCTGACCTCCGAGCAATTTGAACAGGCCCTGCAGCAGGCCGGGGTCGCGCCACAAACATTCGAGGCGTTCATCGTCTCCGGCGTGGTCTGGCGCAAGCTGGTGCGCGGCCGCTACACACGCTTCATCGATATCAAGGAACAGGACATCGACCGGGCGCTGACCACCTCGCCCAACAACGACTCGGTGCGGATTCTGATTTCCGAAATCTTCATTCCGGTGACCCCGGAGAACGAGGCCGATGCCCAGGACCTGGCCCGCCAGATTTCGCAGATCACCTCATTCGAAGGCTTTGCCAGCGCCGCGCGCGACTATTCAGCCTCGCCGTCCAGTCGCGCCGGGGGCAAGGTCAACTGGATTCCGCTGAACCAGATGCCACCGAACCTGCGGCCGGTGATCATGGCACTGGAACCGGGTCAGGTCACCGCCCCGCTGCCGGTGCCAGGCGCCATCGCGCTGTTCCAACTGCGCGCCATGAATGAAACTGAACAGACCCCGCTCAAGGTCAAATCGGTCGATTACGCCGCCTATTACCTGGCTGGTGGTCGCAGCGAAGAGACCCTGGCACAGGCGGCCAAACTGAAAGCCGAGGTCGACCGCTGCGATGACCTTTATGGTATTGCCAAGGGCCAACCCGAAAGCGTTCTGGAACGCGGCAGCAAGCCGCTGAACGAAATCCCGCAGGATGTCGCCTATGAGCTGGCCAAGCTGGACAGCAACGAGGTGTCGACGGCGCTGACCCGCTCCAACGGCCAGACCCTGGTGTTCCTGATGCTGTGCAAACGCGAAACCGAAATTGCCGACGGGGTGGATCGCGAAGCGGTGCGGCTGCAGTTGCAAAACCGCGAGATCGAGCGTCTGGCAGCGGGCTATCTGGCGCAATTGCGGGCAGAAACCCGGATCAAGCTCTACTGATCGGGGCGCGGTGATGCCCGCCATCGACGGCCTGCCACCGCTGCGAGACGTGATCGTCACGCATGGCCTCTCGGCCAAAAAAGCGCTGGGACAGAACTTCCTTCTGGATTTGAACCTGACTGCCAAGATTGCCCGGCTGGCCGGGGATCTGTCCGGCTCGGACGTGCTGGAAATCGGCCCCGGCCCGGGTGGCCTGACCCGGGGCCTGCTGGCCGAGGGCGCGCGCCGGGTGCTGGCAATCGAAAAGGATCGCCGCTGCCTGCCGGCGCTGGCCGAAATCGCCGCAGCCTATCCTGGGCGGCTGGAGGTGATCGAGGGCGACGCGCTGGACATCGATCCGCTGGCGCATCTGACTCCGCCGATCCGCGTGGCCGCCAACCTGCCCTATAATGTCGGCACCGAATTGCTGGTGCGCTGGCTGACACCGCCGGACTGGCCGCCGTTCTGGGACAGTCTGACCCTGATGTTCCAGCGTGAAGTGGCCGAGCGGATCGTCGCAACCCCGGGCAGCAAGGCCTATGGCCGCCTGGCGCTGCTGGCGCAATGGCGGGCCGACCCGCATATCGTGCTGAACCTGCCGCCCGAGGCCTTTACCCCGGCGCCGAAGGTGTCTTCGGCGGTGGTGCATCTCACCGCCCTGCCCGCGCCGCGCCATGCCGCCGATCCCAAGGTTCTGGAACGGGTGGTGGCCATGGCCTTCAACCAGCGCCGCAAGATGCTGCGCGCGGCGCTGAAGGGGCTGGCACCGGATATACAGGACCGGCTGATCGCCGCCGGGATCAAGCCCACCGACCGGGCCGAAACCGTGTCGCTGGAACAATTCTGCGCATTGGCCCGCGCCGTCGCGGCCGGATGAACGCGGCCCACGGCATGGGCCTTATGTCAGGGATCCATTTTCTCGCCGCCGCCTGGTTGGCAACGACGCTCTGGCTCGATCTGTTGGGGCGGGTGGTGAAGCGGCTGCCGGGGTCGAGACGGACCGGGCCCGCGATCTGATCGATCCCGGGCCCGGTGCTGTTATCTTTCCGCAGCGCTATTCGGCGGCTGCGGGGGTACTGCCTTCGTCCGGTTTGCTGTCATCGCTGGCCTTGGCCTTGGCCTTGGGCGCGCGCGGTTTGCGGACATAGCTGCGCTTGGCCGGCTTGTCCTCGGGCGTTTCGACCAGACCATTGTTGTCACCGGTGTCATTGGCATCAACGACATTCAGAACCTTGCCATCGCGCGGCTCGACCTCAGAACGCCCGGCCTGCGGTTGGGGTTGCTGCGGTTGCGGTTGCTCATCAGTCGACGCTTCGTTCGAAGTGTCGTTCTGATTGCGGTCCTGACGCTGCGGCCGTTCGCGGTCGCGTTCGGCCTGACGCTGGCGGTTTTCCTGTTCCTGCTGCTCGCGGCGCTGTTCCTGTTCGCGCTGCGCTTCGGACAGCATCCGCAGGTAGTGCTCGGCATGCTGCTGAAAGTTTTCAGCCGCGACCCGGTCATTGCCCAGCTGCGCATCACGCGCCAACTGATTGTATTTCTCAATGATTTGCTGCGGCGTACCGCGCACCTTGCCCTCGGGGCCGGAGCTGTCGAACACCCGATTGACAATATTTCCGCCGACCGGACCTGACCGGTTACGGTTCGACTTATTCCGCGAACGTGATTTGGAAGATCTCATATATCCTGTAATCCAGCCAGTGTTATCCTGATATCCAGCGTCCGGTGAAGCGCCTCATGCGCATCGATCCATCGGTCGCAGACTTTGATCGGCTTGGAGTCACGCGGGACGGCCTTACGGGCATCCGCTGCATTGACTTAGGTCGAATAACCACCTCACCCGGCCAAAGACAAGCGCAAAGTGGCCGGACTCCTCTAATATTCAGGAAACTGAGGTGGTTTACGCGCATTTCCGCCCAGGCGCGCCGCCACCACCCTGTCGCGCCTGTCCAGATCCGGGTGGCTCGTGACCTGATCAAACCCTTCCGCGCGAAAGATGGCAATGACCGCCGCCGCCTGGGTCGGGCCGATTTCCACCAGCACCCGGCCGCCCTGGCGCAGATGCGCCGCCGCGCCGCTGGCAATCTGGCGGTAAGCGGCTAGCCCGTCACCGCCCGGTGTCAGCGCCATATGCGGCTCCCAATCGCGCACCTCGGGGGCGAGGTCGGGCATTTCATCGGCGGCGATATAGGGCGGGTTCGACAGGATCAGGTCGAATTCGCCTGAGATTTCGGCGAACCAATCCGATTGTCGCAACGCCAGCCGGTCAGCGACGCCAATCGCCGCGGCATTGCGCCTCGCCACGTCGAGGGCGGCGCCCGACAGGTCGCAGGCGGTGCCGGTGGCGCCGGGCCGCTCGGCCAGCAACGAAATCGCGATGGCGCCGGATCCGGTGCCCAGATCCAGCAGGCGTTGAAACGGCTCCGCCAGCGCCAGTTCGACCAGCGCCTCGGTTTCCGGGCGCGGATCCAGCACATCGCCGGTGACCAGGAAGTCATGGCGCCAGAACGCCCGCCGCCCGATGATCTGGCTGACCGGCTGGCGCGCCACCCGCGCCGCGACCGCCGCCTCGAGCCGGGCCAGGGTCGCCGCATTGGGGGCGTCACGGTCCTGCGCGGTGCCCTCTGCCTGCCCCGCCGCATAGGCCCAGTCGAACAACCGTCTGAGATCGCCGCCCGGATCGGGGACCCCGGCCGCCGCCAGCCGGGTCAGAAATCGCGGCAACGGCGCGGGATCACTCATCCCTCGGCCTCGGCCAGCAGGGTCGCCTGATGATCGGCGGTCAGCGCGTCGATGACCTCGTCCAGATCGCCCTGCATCACCTGATCGAGCTTGTAGAGCGTCAGGTTGATCCGATGGTCGGTCATCCGGCCCTGGGGGAAGTTATAGGTGCGGATCCGTTCGGATCGGTCGCCGCTGCCGACCTGCGCCTTGCGGTTGGCGGCGCGGTCGTCATCGGCCTGCTGGCGTTGCATGTCGTAAAGCCGGGTGCGCAGCACCTGCATCGCAATGGCGCGGTTCTGGTGCTGGGATTTCTCGGATGAGGTGACGACGATACCGCTGGGGATATGGGTGATCCGCACCGCCGAATCCGTGGTGTTCACATGTTGGCCCCCGGCGCCGGAGGCGCGCATGGTGTCGATCCTGAGGTCGTTGGGGTTGATGATGACATCCACCTCTTCGGCCTCGGGCAGCACCGCCACCGTTGCCGCCGAGGTGTGGATGCGCCCGCCGCTTTCGGTTTCCGGCACCCGCTGCACCCGGTGCACGCCACTTTCGAATTTCAGCCGGGCAAAGACATTGGCGCCGCGCACCGCCGCAACCACCTCCTTGATCCCGCCAAGCTCGGTCAGGCTTTCCTCGACGATCTCAAAGCGCCAGCCGCGCGCCTCGGCATAGCGTTGATACATCCGCAGCAGGTCACCGGCGAACAGCGCCGCCTCGTCGCCACCGGTGCCGGGGCGAATCTCGATCATCGCCGGGCGGGCATCGGCGCTGTCCTTCGGCAGCAGGGTCAGTTGCAGCGCCTGTTCGGCCTCGGGCAATTGCTGGCGCAGATCGGCCAGCTCTTCTTCGGCCAGCGCCTTCATCTCGGGATCACTGAGCAGCGCCTCGGCCTCAGCCAGATCGCTGCGCAATGCCTGCCAGTCGCGGATCTGGGCAACCACCGGGCGCAGCTCGGCATATTCGCGCCCCAGCGCGGCGATATCGCCGCCGCCCTCGGACATGCGCGCCTCGATATAACCGAACCGATCGAGGATCTTGTGCAAGCGTTCTTCGGAAACCATGCCGGTCTGTCTCTTATCACTTCGGTTTGGTCAAGGGGGGGCGTTGTGCTAGACTCCGGCCATGCGCCTGTTGTTTGCCCTGTTGCTGATTGCCGCGCCCGCCCAGGCCGATGTCAAAGGCCCCGGCGGCAAGGTGATCGACTGCTATTGCACCGACAGCACCGGCGGACGGGTCGAACTGGGCGAAACCATCTGCCTGCAGGTCGACGGGCGGATGTTCATGGCGCAATGTCAGATGAGCCTGAATGTGCCGATGTGGCGCGAGTTGCAGGCTGGCTGCCTGTCCTCGGCGCTGTCGCCGGACCGTCAGGGCCCGCGGCTGCCGCAGTCAATCGCCACGCAGGGCGGCTAGCCAGCCCTCCACCCGCCGCTTGTTGACCCCCATGTCACTGCGGCCAAAGCGGCTGCGGGCGTAGATTTCGACATGGCCCTCGCCCCTGGCGATCGTGGTGTAATCGGGAAATCCCCAGAACAGCGAGCGGGTGACATAGGTGGTCAGCCCGACCTTGGGCGACCCGGCCAGCCGGGTGGTGCGTGGCGTCGCCATGACGATCTGGTCAAGCTTGCCATAAGCATCAGGCCAGACCGCCAGCACCCGGCGCACGCCGTTGGCCAGGTCCTTGTCCTCGGTCACCTTCGGCGCCACATGCCAATCCAGCGGATTGCCCGGCGCCAGCCGCACATAGGCCTGGGCCAGCAGCACGACCAGCCCCAAAGCTCCGAGTCCCCACCATAGCATCCGGCCCCACTCCATCTTCGCCAACCGCAACATCACTCAACCCCCGGCTGTATTTACAGGATGCCACAGCCACGGCCCGATTCAAGCCCTCAGCGCCGCCGGGTCCAGCCCCAGAGACAGATGAGCTCGGTCGCGATATGCGCCGCTGCAATGGCGGTGGCACCGGTGGTGTCATAGGGCGGCGAGACCTCGACCACGTCACCGCCCAGCAGGTTGATCCCGGCCAGATCGCGCAGCATGATCACCGCTTGGGCCGAGGTCAGACCGCCCCAAACCGGGGTGCCGGTGCCCGGCGCATAGGCCGGATCCAGCGCGTCGATGTCAAAGGTCAGATAGGCGGGATGATCACCGACGATCCGCCGGATCTGCGCGGCGGTGTCGGCGGCGCCCTCTTCATGCACGCTGCGAGCGTCGATGATGTTCATCCCCCAGCTGTCGGGATTGGTGGTGCGGATCCCGACCTGCACCGAACGCGCCGGGTCGATCAGCCCCAGCTTGATCGCCTTGTAAACAAAGGTGCCATGGTCGATCCGGTCGAAATCGTCATCCTGCCAGGTGTCGGAATGGGCATCGAACTGGATCAGCGCCAGCGGCCCGTGCTTTTCGGCATAGGCCTTGAGGATCGGCAGGGTGATGAAATGATCGCCACCGAGGGTGATGCTGCCCGCCCCCGCCGCCAGAATCTTGCAGATATGTGCAGTGATCAGATCCGGGGTTTCCCAGACCTTGGCATAGTCAAAGGCGACATCGCCGTAATCGACGATGGCGAATTCGCTGAGCGGATCAAACCCCCAGCCATAGGGCGGGTCATAGGGCTGCAAGGTCGAGGCCTCGCGGATCGCCCGTGGCCCCATCCGGGTGCCGGTGCGGTTGGTCACCGCCTGATCGAAGGGCACCCCGGTGATCGCCAGATCGACCCCGCTCAGATCCTTGGTGTATTTGCGTCGCAGGAACGACGTCGCCCCGGCAAAGGCATTTTCAAACGACAGCCCGCGCAGGTCACTGCGGGTAAAGGCATCGTCGATCTTGGTCTTGGCATCTTCCAGCGCCATGGCTAGCCCTCCAGCGGTTGCGCGGCCTCGACCAGCCCGACAAAATAGCTGGCCCCGAGCGGCGCGATGTCATCGTTGAAATCATAGCCGGGCTGGTGCAACCCGTCGGTGTTGCCCTGGCCGATCACCATATAGGCGCCCGGCCTTGCCTGCAGCATGTAAGAGAAATCCTCGGCCCCCATTTCGCGGTTTTCCTCAAACACCACCTGATCGGCGGGCACCACCCGGCGCGCCACATCGGCGCTAAAGGCGGCCTTTTCGGGATCGTTCACGGTGGCCGGATAGCCATATTGGTAATCGAGATCGGCCTTGACCGCATAGGCCGCCGCCTGCCCCGCCACGATTGCCTTCATCCGGGCCCGCGCCATATCGCGCACCTCGGGGACAAAGCTGCGCACGGTGCCGTTGATATAGGCGGTTTCGGGAATCACGTTGTCGGCGGTTCCGGCGTGAATCTGGGTGACCGACAGCACCATTTCATCGCCGGCATACTGGTTGCGGCTGATGATCGTCTGCAACGCCTGGACAATGCCGACCGCCGCCATGATCGGATCGCGGGTTTCCTGCGGATTGGCGGCGTGCCCGCCTTCGCCCTTGATATGGATGTGAAAGGTGTCATCCGAGGCCAGCATCGGGCCGGGGCCGGTCATGAACCGGCCCATCGGAATGCCCGGCGCATTATGCACCGCATAGACCTCGGAAATGCGAAACCGGTCCAGCACCCCGTCGCGCACCATCACCCCGGCGCCGCCACCGATCTCCTCGGCCGGCTGAAAGATCAGCGCCACCCGGCCACTGAAATTGCGGGTCTCGGCCAGATGCCGCGCGGCGCCGAGCAGCATCGTGGTGTGGCCGTCATGGCCGCAGGCATGCATCTTGCCGCTGACCCGCGAGGCATGGCGCGCGCCGGTGGCCTCGGTGATCGGCAGCGCGTCCATATCGGCGCGCAACCCGATGGTCGGCCCCGGCCCGCGCCCCGCGATGATGGCGACGACGCCAGAGGTCGCCAGCCCCTCGTGAATCTCATCCACCCCGAATTCGCGCAGTTTCTGCACCACAAAGGCCGCGGTTTCGTGGCACTCAAAGCCAAGTTCGGGGTTGGCATGCAGATGGTGCCGCCACGCCTTCATCTCGTCGGCAAAGCCGGCGATGGAATTGAGGACGGGCATGGCTGGACTCCTGCGGCCTGCTGGGTTTGGCTGTCAGCAAACCCCAATCACGGAGGCGCTGCAATGGGCGACGCATTGATCAACGACCCTGACGGTGGGTTACCCCGGCTTTTGGCCATCATGGCCCGGCTGCGTGACCCTGAAACCGGCTGTCCCTGGGACATCGAACAGGATTTCGCCAGCATCGCGCCTTATACGATCGAAGAGGCCTATGAGGTCGCTGACGTGATCGAGCGCGCGGCCTGGGACGAATTACAGGGCGAATTGGGCGATCTGCTGTTTCAGGCGGTGTTTCATGCCCAGATGGCCAGTGAACGCGGGCTGTTTAACTTTCACGATGTCGCCAATGGCATGGCAGACAAGATGCTGGCGCGGCATCCGCATGTGTTCGGCGATGAGAGCCGCGACAAATCCGCCGAACAGCAGAGCCGCGACTGGGAGGCGATCAAGGCCGCCGAGCGCAAGGTCAAGGCGCAGGCTGGCGTGCTCGACGGGGTGGCGCAGGGCTTGCCTGCCCTGACCCGGGCGATCAAGCTGCAAAACCGCGCCGCGCGGGTCGGCTTTGACTGGCCCGATGCCAGCCATGTGCTGGACAAGGTGCAAGAGGAAGCGGCGGAACTGGTCGAAGCGCGCGATGACCTCGGCCCCGATGAGGTGGCCGAGGAATTCGGTGATTTGCTGTTCGTGATGGCCAATCTGGCCCGGCATCTGGATGTCGATCCCGAAGCGGCCCTTAGGTCGGCCAATCAGAAATTCATTCGTAGATTCAGTTCGGTTGAGGAAAGACTTAAGGCGATGGGCAAGCAGCCGACCGATTCCGACCTGGCCGAGATGGACGCCCTCTGGGATGCCGCCAAGGCCGAGGAAAAGGCGGCCAGGGCCAAAATTACCTGATTTCTTTGTTCAGGTATTGACCCGACAAAAAGACTCGGCTTTAACCGCCTGAACAGATCAGACCGGGAGCCCCCTATGAAATCGACCCTCAAGAGCGCCGCCTTCGCCCTGACCCTCATCGCCCAGCCGGTGCTGGCCGAGGAGGTGAACCTCTATTCTTATCGCCAGCCCGAGCTGCTGAAGCCACTGACCGACGGGTTCACCGCCGCCACCGGAATCAACGTCAATGTCGCCTACCTGGACCAGGGCATGATCGAACGGCTGACCGCCGAGGGGGATCGCTCGCCCGCCGATCTGGTGCTGACCGTCGATATCGCCCGGCTCGCCGCCGTGGTCGCCGCCGGGGTGACCCAGCCGGTCGACAGCGAAGCGCTGCGCGCCAATGTGCCCGCCGCCTATCACGACCCCGACAACCATTGGTGGGGCCTGACCACCCGCGCCCGCATCGTCTATGCCAGCAAGGACCGCGTTGCCGATGGCGAGGTCACCACCTACGAGGACCTCGCCGATCCGAAATGGCGGGGGCGGATCTGCACCCGTTCCGGCACCCATCCCTATAACGTCGCGCTGGTAGCCGCCTATCTGAAACACCATGGCGCCGAAGCCACCAAGATCTGGCTTCAAGCGGTCAAAGCCAACCTGGCGCGCAAGCCGCAGGGGTCGGACCGTGCCCAGGTCAAGGCGATCTGGGCCGGTGAATGCGACATCTCAATCGGCAACACCTACTACATGGGTCAGATGCTGGAGGATCCCGAGCAAGCCGAATGGGCCAATTCGGTGCGGATCGTGTTTCCGACCTTTGACGGCGGCGGCGCCCATGTGAACATTTCCGGTGTGGCCCTGACCAAAGCCGCACCCAACTACGCCAACGCTCTGAAATTCATCGACTATCTGGTGTCGCCCGAAGCGCAGCAAACCTATGCCAGCGCCAACCACGAATACCCGATTGCACCCGGCACCGAGCCGAGCGCGCTGGTCAAGGGCTGGGGCAGCTTCACCGCGGATTCGGTCAACCTGATGGAGCTGGCGGCCTTGCGCCCCGAAGCGCTGCGACTGATCGAAGTGGTCGATTTCGACAGCTGAGCCACAGGCCAATTGACATCGACGAAAGGCGCAGTATTTTCTGCGCCTTTTTCGATGGTTAATCGATGAACTTAATGTTTTCCATCACCCGAATTCGCGCCAGATCACTGGCATAGCGCGCCGCCAAGATCGCAGCCTGCGCCGGGGTAAAGGCCGCAAATTCTGGGCGGTTTCCGGGATCGGCCCCGGCGTAATCGGCAATCACCGCCTGCCATTCGGCCCGTTCCAGTTTTTCCCCGGCCCGGTAGCGGGCTTGCAACGCGCGCAGCGCCGTATCGCTGGCCGACAGGTTCAACTGCGCTTCTGGCTCTTGCAGATCGGCAACCCCGTCACCGGGCAACAGCCGGGTCAGCAAGTCACAGCTGCTGCCGCGCGCGCTATAATCAATGACGGTAAAGCGTTTGGGCCGCAGCCGACGCTGCAGGATGGTCAGCAATTCCGGCCAGCCGCGATCCACCCCGACCATGCCTTCGCCGATTTCGGAAAAATCCGGCACCGGATTATCCTCGGCCCGCTTGCGATAGGCTGAGGTGAACAATGCCGCATAAGGCCTTATTACATAAAGCAGGTGTTCGACCGGACCGGGCAGCGACTCGGCCAGAACCCCGATCCGGCGGCGGGCGGCAGGGTAGAACTGGCCCTGATAGAAATGAAACATCCGGCCCGGAATATTTTCCTCGGACAGGATCAGCCCGCGCCTCGGCCCGCTCTGATGCCGCGCCAGTTCCTCGCGCAGAGTCGCGACCCAGGCTGCATCCGGGCTGCGCCGATGGCGCGGATTGGGCAAACGTAGCCTGAGGCTGCCATCGATGATGCCATCGCGGCCCGGATAGGCGGCGTCAAACCCTGCGGCCGCCAGACGGGCCCGGTTCAGCGACAGGCAGGCCTGAAACGAACTGGTGCCGGTGCGATGCGCGCCCGCATGGATGTAGATGCCTGCCTGCCCGTTCATTGCCCGACCCTTTGTTCGGCAAAGCTTCTCTCAGATCCGACGTGGGCGCAATCACCCGATGGACTCCGCCGCCCAGTCGCGCCAAGGTCGTCTTTCGGCACCAAGGGGCATCATGGCACGCAAGATCATTATCGACACCGACCCCGGCCAGGACGATGCCGTTGCCATCCTGCTGGCGCTGGCCAGCCCGGATGAAATCGAGGTGCTGGGCCTGACCGCCGTTGCCGGAAACGTGCCGCTGGATCTGACCCAAAAGAACGCACGGATCATCTGCGAACTGGCCGGACGGCACGATATCAAGGTGTTTGCCGGCTGTGACCGCCCGTTGCAGCGAAAGCTGGTGACGGCGGAATATGTGCATGGCGCCACCGGGCTGAACGGGCCAAAACTGCCGGATCCGCGGATGCCGCTGCAGGACGAACATGGCGTCGATTTCATCATCCGCACGCTGCGTGGCGAAGCGGCCGGCAGTGTCACGCTCTGCCCGCTGGGGCCGCTGACCAATATCGCCAGGGCCTTTCAACAGGCGCCGGATGTGATCGGCAAGGTGGCCGAGATCGTGCTGATGGGGGGGGGCTATTTCGAGGTCGGCAATGTCACCCCAGCGGCGGAGTTCAACATTTATGTCGACCCGCATGCGGCTGATATTGTTTTTAAATCCGGCGTTCCGATTGTGGTGATGTCGCTGGACGTCACCCATAAGGCGCTGGTCACCAAGCCGCGCAACGACGCCTTTCGCGCGCTCGGCAGCCAGGTCGGTGTCGCGGTGGCCGAAATGACCGATTTTTTTGAACGTTTCGACCGGCAGAAATATGCCAGCCCCGGCGCGCCGCTGCATGACCCTTGCGTGATCGCGCATCTGATCCGCCCCGATCTGTTCACCGGGCGTCATATCAATGTGGAAATCGAAACCCAATCGCCGCTGACCCTGGGGATGACCGTCGCCGATTGGTGGGGGGTCACCGGTCGGCCCGCCAATGCGACCTTCATGGGCAGCATTGACGACACCGGCTATTTCGACCTGCTGATCGAACGGCTGGCGCGACTATGACGGCGGTGCATCTGGCGGGCCCCGAGGATGCCGAACGGCTGCGCCCGATGATCGCGGCCTGCCATGACGAGATGCAGATCGCCGACGATACGACGACGCGTGACGCGGCGCTGATGCCGTTGCTTTCGGGCTCGCCACATGGCGCCATCTACCTGATCGGCCCGGCCCGGGCGCCGATTGGCTATATCGTCATCAGCTTTGGCTGGAGCCTGGCCTTTGGCGGGCTCGTCGGAGTTGTCGAAGAGGTCTGGATCCGGGCCGGGGTGCGCGGGCGCGGCATCGCCTCGGAGGTGCTGAACAGCCTGCCAAAGGCATTGGCCGTCGCCGGGTTGCGGGCCCTGCATCTAGAGGTGCACCGCGACGACACGCGGGCGCAGGATATCTATCGTCGGCAGAAATTCACCGCCCGCCCAGACTATGTCCTGATGACACAAAAGTTCTGATCGCCCCCGCCGCCACACCCATAGAATCAATCAAATTCTCTGAATTCTGCACGGCCCCGGCATATGTCCGGCTCGGTGCTGAAAATCGAGGCAATCGGGCGTTTTTTTGGGCAAATCAACCCCATTCCGCTGCCTCAAATTTGAACTAGCCGGAGAGCGGCCGGACAGAGCGCGGTTGCGACGCCAATTCGGTCATTCGCAGTATCGACATTTGCGCAGGAAGGCGTAGCTGTAGTCGCCATGAACATCGCCATTGATTTCGACAACAGCTACGCCAATCTGCCGGAGCGGTTCTTTTCGTTTTTGAAGCCAACCCCGGTGCAGGCGCCGCAACTCCTCGCCTTTAACGACGCGCTGGCCGGTGAGTTGGGCCTGGGGCCGCGTCCGGATGATGCGGCACTTGCGCAGCTCTTTTCCGGCAACCGGCTGCCTGACGGGGCGCAGCCGCTGGCCCAGGCCTATGCCGGGCATCAGTTCGGCGGCTTTTCCGCACAGCTGGGCGATGGCCGCGCGATCCTGCTGGGCGAGGTGATCGACCGCGCCGGGCAGCGCCGCGACATTCAGCTCAAGGGGGCCGGTCCGACCCCCTATTCGCGCAATGGCGATGGCCGCGCCTGGATCGGCCCGGTGCTGCGCGAATATCTGCTGTCCGAGTCGATGCATGCGCTGGGGATCCCGACCACCCGCGCCCTGGCGGCGGTGGCCACTGGCGAAGAGATCGCCCGCGAGACCTGGCTGCCCGGCGCGGTTCTGACCCGCGTTGCGGCCAGCCATATCCGGGTCGGCACCTTTCAATATTTCTATGCGCGCAATGATCTGGCGGCGCTGCAAACCCTGTTCGACCATGTGGTTGCCCGCCACTATCCCGCCGCGCGCAGCCCCGAGGCCCTGCTCGACGCGGTCATTGCCCGGCAGGTGGAACTGGTCGCCGCCTGGATGTCGGTGGGGTTCATCCATGGGGTGATGAACACCGACAACACCAGCATTTCCGGCGAGACCATTGATTACGGCCCCTGCGCCTTTATGGACAATTACCACCCCGAGACCTTCTATTCCTCGATCGACCGCGGCGGCCGCTATGCCTATCAGAACCAGCCCGGGATCATCGGCTGGAATCTGGCGCAGTTGGCCAGCTGCCTGGTGCCGCTGATGCCCGACAAGGATCTGGCGGTCGAACGGTTTACGGCAATGATCAACGCGGTGCCCGACCGGGTCCATGCCGTCTGGCTGACCCGGTTCCGCGCCAAGATCGGCTTGGCCAAGGCGCACGATGAAGACGCGGCGCTGATCACCGACCTGCTGGCGCTGATGGCCGAAAGCGGGGCCGATTTCACCAACACATTCCGCGCGCTGAGCCAGGGCGATGCCCGCGATCACTTTATCGACCGCGATGCCTTTGACGCCTGGGCGGGGCGCTGGCAGGCGCGGCTGGCGGATGAGGTCGATCCGCAAGCGCGGATGCGCGCCGCCAACCCCGCCTTTATCCCGCGCAATCACCGGGTCGAGCAGATGATCGAAGCGGCGGTGGATGGTGATATGGCGCCGTTTCAACGGCTGCTGCTGGTGCTGTCACGCCCCTATGAGGATCAGCCGGAGGCGGCGGATCTGACCCACCCGCCACTGCCGAGCGAAACCGTCGCGGCGACCTTTTGCGGCACCTGACCGGCGCCCAGTGATCAACGAAGATCAATCAGCGGCGGTTGATCAGCACGATCCCCGCCGCCACCAGGCCCAGCCCAATCAGGATCGACAGGCGCAGCGGCTCCCCCAGGATCAACCAGGCAAAGCCGACCGAAAACACCGGCGTCAGAAAGCTGAAGCTGGCCACGGTCGGCGCCGGATAGACCCGGATCAGGATCACCCAGGCCATGAAGCAGAACAACCCGACAGCGATGACCTGATAGCTCATCAGCCAGAGGTGTTCGACGCTCAGATCGCGCACCAACGGTCCGAACAGCAGCGCAGCCAGCAACAGGATCGGCGCCGAGACCCCCAATTGCCAGAGCAACGCCGCCTCGCCCGGCACCCGTGAAATTGGCGAGGCCCTGAGCAACATGCCGACCGCCGCCCAGCCGATGGCGCCAACAAAGGCGATCAGGTCGCCCATCAGGCTGGCCTGCCCCTGGCCCCGATCCGCCACCACCAGAACCACCGCGCCAAGGCAGAGCGCGAGGCCGAGGATACGCAGCCTGGTCAGCCGCTCTCCTGGCAGCAAGAAATGCGCCATGATGCTCAGATGCACCGGCATCGTGTAGAACATGATCGACACATGCGACACGGTTGTAAGATCAACAGCGACGTATAAGCACAGGAATTCGAACGCGAAAAGAAATCCTAAAACAAGACCGGACAACAGCACTTCGCGGGTAACCGGAAAGGCGATGCCGCGGATCACGATCCAGACGCCGATGGCGACGGCAGCAATGGCCGAGCGCAGCCCGGCCTGAAATACCGGTGACAGCCCTTCGGAGGTGAGTTTCATCACCACCTGATTGGCGCCCAGGATCAACGCGATAAAGATGAGGAGAGCCGCGCCGCGCGCGTCCATACGGGCCTTTGTCATGGCACGCATCAATTGCCGCTGATCGGCAAAGGTCAAGCAGAGTTATTTGCGGAAGCGGCCAAACAGACGCGGGTTGCGATTGACAAAGGCCGTGATCAGCCCGGTCATGCCGCCGATCTTGTGCTCTTTCAGCCAGGCAAAGCCGGTCGCTGCCCCGATCAGCGCGCCGCCGATATCGACCAGCAGATCGCCCATCGTGTCGACCAGGCCGGATTTCTGCATATTGGTGCCAAAGATCTGATCCATGGAAAACTCGAACACCTCCCAGAGCGCGCCAATGGCCAGTGCGAAACAGAAGGCAAAAAATGCCACCGCAATCGGCGGCGCGGCAAAGCGATCGCCCTGAAACATCATGAAGACCAGAACGAAACCGATCAGCCCGAAACCAACCGCGCTGCCGCCATGCATGGCAATGTCCCACCACCAGATCCGGTTGTAGAGATCCAGCACCTCACCGGCGAACAGGGTGCCGCCGACAAACAGGGTGGTGGCGGCAATAAAGGCGCGCGGCACCTCGATCTTGGCCCAGCGGGCGACATAGACCGGCGCCATGGACAGCGCCAGCGTCGCCAGCGCCACAAAAGCCAGCGACAGCCGCCAGCGCAACAACGCATAGCTCGCAAAAAGCAGCAACAGCCCCCAGACAACGCGCGTTAGCAGGGCCTGGCTCTTAAACATTGTGAACCTCCCCGGTTTTTGCCTATTGCAGTGACTATGAAAGCGCTGACGCTCCGCATAGCAACCTATAACCTGCAGAAATGTGTGGGGCTGGACCTGCGCCGCCGCCCGGACCGTTCGCTTGCGGTGCTGGAGTCGACCGGGGCGGATCTGGTGGTGTTGCAGGAGGCCGACAAGCGGATGCCGCCACGCCCCGCCGCCCTGCCCGATGAGATGGCCGAGGCCAATGGCTGGCAGGTCGCCGATCTGGGCGAACCGGGCGGCTCATTGGGCTGGCATGGCAATGCCTTTCTGCTGCGCGGCAAGAGCCGGGTGCTGGACACCGGTCATATCGAACTGCCGGGGCTGGAACCGCGCGGCGCCATCCGGGTCGATCTGGACACCCCAATCGGACCGCTGCGGGTGATCGGCGTGCATCTGGGGCTGCTGCGGCGCTATCGGCTGCTGCAGGTGGCGGCGATTCGGCGGGCCATCGACCGGCTGCCGGTCTGGCCGACGGTGATTGCCGGAGATTTCAACGATTGGGGCGATATGCAGGCGCTGCAGAGCCACCTTGGCCCCTACCGGATTCAGCCTTCACGCGGCAGTTTTCCGGCGCCGCGCCCGATTGCGGCACTGGATCGCTTTGCCATCGGGCCCGGGCTGCAGCCCGGGGAGCCGACCCCGCATATCGCGCAACCGGCACGGATCGCCTCGGATCATCTGCCCGTCTGGATCGACATTGCCGCCACGCCAGCTGTGGCAGCGCTTGCCCCGGCGCGCCGCCGAGGCCACTCTGCGCAGGCACCAGACAGGGACAGACTCCAATGACCATTCTCCAGATCGCCTCGTTGCTGATCGTGCTGGCCGGCGCGTTTGGGGCGATCAATTACCTGTTCCTGAAACTGCCCGCCGCGATTGGCATCCTGGTGGTGGCGCTGCTGGCCTCGCTGGCGGTGCTCGGACTTGACCTGCTGGTCCCCAACCTCGGCATTGCCGATGATGTGCGGCGGTTGGTGCTGGGCATCGATTTTTCCGACGCGCTGCTTGAGGGCATGCTGGGCCTGCTGCTGTTCGCCGGGGCGCTGCATGTCAAGGTCTCGGATCTGCGCGCACAATGGGGGCCGGTGGTGCTGATGGCGACGATGGGGGTCGGGCTGTCCACCGCCATTGTCGGAGTCGGGTTTTCCTGGATCACCGGCATGCCGCTACTTCTGGCACTGGTGTTCGGAGCGTTGATCTCGCCCACCGATCCGGTGGCGGTGCTGGGGGTGCTGCGCGCCGCCAATCTGCGCAAATCGCTGGAAACCAAGATCGCCGGGGAAAGCCTGTTCAACGATGGCGTCGGCTATGTCGTCTATCTGGTGCTGATCGGCATTACCTATCCGACCCTTGGCCATGATGCCGGCCATGGCACCGACCCGGTCGAACACAGCCAGCTGGCCATCGCCTCGACCCTGTTCCTGCGCGAGGCCGGGGGCGGGGCGCTGCTGGGTCTGGTGCTGGGCTGGCTGACCTTTCGGGTGATGCGGTTGATCGACGATCATTCGCTTGAGGTGCTGATCACCCTAGGCCTGGCCTTTGGCGGCTATGAGCTGGCGGTGGCCTTGCATGTTTCGGCGCCGATCATGGCGGTCTGCGCCGGGCTGCTGATCGGTGATGTCGGCGCCAAATACGGGATGAGCGAGACCACCCGCCGTTATGTCGATGCGTTCTGGCAATTGATCGACGAGATCCTGAACGCGGTTCTGTTCCTGCTGATCGGGGTCGAGGTCTTTGCCCTGGTGTTCGAGACCAATTACCTGTTGATCGGCGCCGCCTCGATCGTGCTGGCGTTGATTGCCCGGCTGGCGGCGGTGGCGATCCCAGTGCTGCTGCTGCGCCCGTTCCGGGGCTTTTCGCGCGGCACCATCCCGATCATGACCTGGGGCGGGTTGAAGGGCGGGATTTCCGTCGCGCTGGCGCTGGCGCTGCCGGACAGCGAATGGAAGCCGATGATCCTGATGGCGACCTATTGCGTGGTGATCTTTTCGATCATCGTGCAGGGGCTGACCGTGACCCGGCTGGCCAACCGGATCGGACGCGAGCCCGATCTGGTATGAGGTAAATCGTCCGACTGCGGGCGCGCCGGCCTCTCTATCGGCAGGCCCGAGGACAGCGGCCGCGCCGATCTGACCGGGCGGATCGCCAAGGCGCTGGGCTGCGCCGCCACCACTCCCCGCCTGAATTCGGTCCGCGAACGCCGCGCCCTGGCCTGAGGCCAAGGCGCTTTGCGCTTGCCCTGCCCGGCGCCGCGCGGCATCCATCGGCCGGCAACCGGAGAGCCCAGATGAGTGAAACAAGCCGCCTCGAGGCAGTCCGCGCCATCACCTGGATGAGCGGCGCCATTGTCTCGTTCAGCGCCATGGCGATTGCCGGGCGCGAGGTCAGCTTTGACCTCGATACCTTTGAAATCATGACCTGGCGATCGCTGGTGGGGATTTTCATCGTCGGCAGCGTGCTGACCCTGCGGCGGCGCTGGCAGGACGTTTCGCTGAAGAACCTGCCGCTGCACGGGCTGCGCAACCTGTTCCATTTCACCGGCCAGAACCTTTGGTTCTATGCGATCAGCGTGATCCCGCTGGCGCAGGTCTTCGCGCTGGAATTTACCGCACCGCTCTGGGTTCTGGTGGCGTCGCCGCTGGTATTGGGCGAGCGGTTGACCAAGGTCCGGGCGCTGTCGGCGCTGATCGGCTTTGTCGGGATCCTGATTGTCACCCGCCCCGGCTCTGCCCCGCTGTCAGCCGGGTTGATCTGCGCCGCGCTGGCGGCCATCGGATTTGCCGGAACCGCCCTGCTCACCCGTCGCCTGACCCGCAGCGAGACCATATTCGGCATCCTGTTCTGGTTGACCGTGATGCAGGCCACATTCGGACTGATCTGCGCCGGTTTCGATGGCGACATCGCCCTGCCCTCGGCCGCCACCGCGCCCTGGCTGCTGCTGATCGGCTGCGCCGGGTTGCTGGCGCATTTCTGCCTGACCACGGCGCTGTCGCTGGCCCCGGCCACCCTGGTGATGCCGGTGGATTTCACCCGGCTGCCACTGATCGCGATTATCGGCGTGCTGTTTTACGGTGAATCTTTGGACGTTTTCGTGCTGATCGGCGCGGCGGTGATCTTTGCCGGCAATTATCTGAACATCTGGCACGAGACCCGTGCATGAATGCACAAGGATCGGATTGCGCCGCCCACCGGAAAGGCACTTGATCACGCCATGCAACAGAAAACCATCACCGGGGCCGCATGGGGCCAAATGCTTCTCCTCGGGTTGATTTGGGGCGGTTCGTTCCTCGCGATGCGGGTCGCGCTTTACGAGATCGGGTCATTCACCACGGTGCTGCACCGCACCTCCTGGGCGATGCTGGCGCTCTGGGCCTTTGTGGCGCTGGCCCGGCTCGACGTGCCGCGCGATCTGCGCACCTGGGGCGCATTTCTGGTGATGGGGCTGCTGAACAATGTGATCCCCTTTACCCTGCTGGCCTTTGGCACCCAACATCTGGAAACCGGGCTGGTGGCGATCTTCAACGCCTCGACCGCCGTGTTCGGGGTGCTGATCGCAGCGCTGGTCTTTGCCGATGAAAAGCTGACCCCGCGCAAGGCTGTTGGCGTGATGCTCGGCTTTGTCGGGGTGGCGACGGCGATGGGGATCGGGTTTCTCGGCCAGATCGACCTGCGCTCGCTGGCGCAGCTGGCCTGTATCGGCGCGGCCTTTTGCTATGGTTGTTCCGGCGCCTGGGCGCGGGCCCGGCTGGGGCATCTGAAACCTCAGGTCGCCTCGGCCGGGATGCTGACCGGATCGACCCTGACCATGATCCCGCTGGCCTGGATGATCGAAGGGCCGGTGCGCTTTGATCTGCTGCCGCAGACCTGGGGCGCGATCGGCTATTTCGCCCTGGTCGCCACCGCCGCGGCCTACCTGCTTTATTATTCGATCCTGGCCAAGGCGGGATCGGGCAATCTGATGCTGGTGACGCTGCTGGTGGCACCGGTGGCGATCCTGCTCGGCGCGCTGGTGCTGGGCGAAGCGCTGCACCCGCGCCACTACGCGGGCTTTGCCCTGATCGCCTGCGGCCTTGCGGTGCTGGATGGCCGCATCCTGACATTGCTGGCCGAGCAGCGCGGCAATAGGGTTTGACCGTCCGCGCCCGCTCGCCTAACACCCGGACGGGCGGCAAAGGCAGAAGCGATGATCTATCGGAATGCGCAGGACTGGCTGAAAGCAAAGCACAAACGGGTGCTGCTGTTCGGCATGTCCGGCCTCGGCAAGACCCATCTGTCGACCCTGCTGCGCGATGGCGGTGACTGGTTTCACTATTCCGTCGATTACCGGATCGGCACCCGCTACATGGGCGAACATATCGCCGACAACGCCAAGGCGCATGCGATGCAGGTGCCATTTCTGCGCGAATTACTGATGTCGGATTCGATCTACATCGGCTCGAACATCACCTTTGACAACCTGGCGCCGCTGTCGACCTATCTGGGAAAGCCCGGCGATCCGGCCAAGGGCGGTCTGCCCTTTGACACCTATATGACCCGGCAGAGCCAGCACCGCGAGGCCGAGATTGCAGCGGTGCGCGACACCGCCCATTTCGCGGATCGGGCGGTGCGGCTCTATGGCTATCCGCATTTTGTCTGCGACAGCTCCGGCTCGATCTGCGAGGTGGTCGATCCGGATGATCCGCAGGATCCGCTGCTGGCCGAACTGGCCAAGACCCAGCTGCTGGTCTGGATCAAGGGCGATGCCGCCCATACCAAGGAATTGGTGCGTCGTTTCGACAAGGCGCCGAAGCCGATGTATTACCAGCCGCATTTCCTGCACGCGGCCTGGGCCGATTACCTGGCCGAGACCGGTGCCGCCGCGGATGCGGTCGATCCGGACGCCTTTGTCCGCTGGACCTATGCCCGTGCCCTGGCGCATCGTCAGCCGCGCTATGCAGCGATGGCGCGCCATGGTGTCAGCGTCACGGCCGACGCGGTGGCGCAGGTCAAGACCGCCGCTGATTTCGACGCGATGATCGCCGCCGCCCTTGAGGCAGGCTGAGACCCGCCTATCTGTTCCAACCCCCTGACCCGAAAGGCCCTGTTGCCATGCCGATCCGCATCCCTTCCCATCTTCCCGCCTATGACGTGCTGACGCGCGAAGGCGTGATGGTGATGGATCAGGATCAGGCCGACCGGCAGGACATCCGTGCCCTGCGAATCGGGCTGCTGAACCTGATGCCAAAGAAGATCCAGACCGAGACCCAGTTCGCCCGGCTGATCGGCGCGACACCGCTGCAGATCGAACTGAACCTGATCCGGATGAGCGCGCACAAGACCCGCAACACGGCCGCCGCGCATATGGAAGAATTCTACCGACCCTTCGCGGAGGTCGCGGCCAGCGGCGAGAAATTCGACGGGCTGATCATCACCGGCGCGCCGATCGAGCATCTGGATTTCAACGACGTCAGCTATTGGGACGAGATCACGAAGGTCTTTGACTGGACCCAGAGCCATATCCATTCCACCTTTGGCGTCTGCTGGGGCGGGATGGCGATGATCAATCATTTTCATGGCGTGCCCAAACATATGCTGTCGGCCAAGCTGTTCGGCTGCTATCCGCAAAAGAACCTTGATCCGGCCTCGCCCTATCTGCGCGGATTTTCCGATGCCTGCCAGATTCCGGTCTCACGCTGGACCGAGATCCGGCAATCCGATCTGGACCGGGCCAGCGGGCTGAAAACCCTGCTCGCCGATGATGTCACCGGGCCCTGTCTGGTCGAGGATCCGGCGCATCGGGCGCTCTATATCTTTAATCATTTCGAATATGACAGCGACACGCTGAAGCAGGAATATGACCGCGACGCGGCAGAGGGAGTCAGCATCGAGGTGCCGGTGAATTATTACCCACAGAACGATCCGACGCAGCGCCCCGAGAACCGCTGGCGCAGCCACGCGCATCTGCTCTACGGCAACTGGATCAACCAGATCTATCAAACCACGCCATTCGACCTCAATGATATTGGCACTTAGGATGATCGCCGCCCTGGGGCTGCTGCTGGCACTGCTCGCGGCCGCAACCCTGTGGCGGGTCAGCACCCGGCGCAACGCCGCCCTGGCCGCGCATCCGCCTGCGGGGGCCTTTGTCACCGTGGCGGGACACAGGGTGCATTACCTGCAACGCGGCAGCGGTCCCGATCTGATCCTGATCCACGGCGCCTCTGGCAACACCACCGACATGGATCTGGCGATCGCCCCGGAGCTGTCCAAGCGCTATCGGGTGACACTGTTTGACCGGCCCGGGCTCGGCCACTCTCCGGCGCTGGCGGCGCGCGGGGTTACGCTGGCCGATCAGGCCGATCTGCTGTCGGCTGCGGCGCGGGCGCTGGGGCTGCAACCCGCAGTCATCGCCGGGCAAAGCCTTGGCGGCGCGGTGGTGATGACCTGGGCGCTGCGCCACCCCGAGGATGTCGTCGCCCTGGTCTCCATCGCTGGCGCCACCCACCCCTGGCCGGGAGAGTTGAGCCGCTTGCATCTGAACCTGGCGCGCCCGATCCTCGGCCCGGTGTTGGCGCATCTGATTGCCGCCTGGGTGCCCACGACGTATCTGCGCGCCCAGGTCGATGCGGTGTTCACCCCGCAACCGGCCCCGCCCGGCTATGCCGATCAGATCGGCACCGGCCTGGTGGCGCGCCCCGAAAGCCTGATCGCCAATGCCCAGCAGCGCAGCGACCTTCGCGCCGAATTGCAGGGTCAGGCCCCGGAATACGCGCGGCTTTTGTTGCCAATTGAAATCGTGCACGGCAGCGCTGACGACATTGTCAGCCTGGATATCCACGCCAAGGTGCTGGCAAGTCAGGCACCCAACGCCCATCTCGCGGTGCTGCCCGGCATTGGCCACATGCCGCATCATGTCGCTACGCCCGAGGTGATCGCCGCCATCGACCGCGCCGCCGCGCGCGCCGGATTGCACTGACCGGATGCCAGCGCCATATTGATGCAAAAGAGGAATTCCCGATGGACCTGCCCTTTGACGGCGCGATCAGCGCCTATTTCGACACCGAGGCGCCGAAAGCGATCCGCAATGCGATCAAGCGCGGCGACAAGGATGACCTGATCGGCAGCTCCTACCCCTATTCCGAACGCAAAAAGACCAAGACCTATGAATCCGAACTGCAAGCACTGCAGATCGAACTGGTCAAACTGCAGCGCTGGGCCAAGGACAGCGGCGCCCGTATCGCGATCCTGTTCGAGGGCCGTGATGCCGCTGGAAAAGGCGGCACGATCAAACGCTTCCGTGAGTATCTTAATCCACGCGGCGCGCGGGTTGTGGCGCTGCCGAAACCCTCTGAAACCGAACAGACGCAATGGTATTTCCAACGCTATGTCGATCACCTGCCGGCAGGCGGTGAAATCGTGTTCTTTGACCGCAGCTGGTATAATCGCGGCGTCGTCGAGCAGGTATTCGGGTTTTGCACCCCGCAGCAGCGTGAACATTTCTTTCACCAGGTCCCGGATTTCGAAAAGATGCTGGTGGATGAGGGTATCCTGCTGTTCAAATTCTGGTTGAACGTCGATCGCGCCGAACAGTTGCGCCGCTTCCTAGACCGTGAGCGTGACCCGCTAAAGCACTGGAAAATAAGCTGGATCGACGTTGAGGGATTAAAGAAATGGGACGCCTATTCGGCCGCGATCAAGGAAACCCTGGATCGGTCTCATACGGTCAGCGCCCCTTGGACGGTGATCCGTTCCGATGACAAACGCCGCGCCCGGCTGGAAACCATCCGCCATGTGCTGAGCCAAATCGATTATGCCCATAAGGATGCCAAGGCGATCGGCAAAGCGGATCCGGTGATTGCCGGGTCTCCGGAAATTTGGGATGCATAAGAAACGCGGCTATCACCACGGCAATCTGCGGCAGGCCCTGGTCGATGCGGCGCTGGATCTGATCCGTGAAAAAGGCCCCACCGGGTTCACCCTGTCAGAGGCGGCGAAAAGTGCCGGGGTCACCCCTGCCGCCGTCTATCGCCACTTCGAGGGGCGCGAGGATCTGATCGCCGAGGCGGCAAGACAGGGCTATGCGATCTTCGCCGATGTGATCCAAAATGCCTATGACAAGGGCCAGCCCTCGGCACTGGCGGCGTTCGAGGCAACCGGGCGCGCCTATCTGGCGTTTGCACGCAAATATCCCGGCCATTACATCGCGATGTTCGAAAGCGGATTGTCGGTGAATCGCAGCCCGGAACTGGCCGCCGCCGCGCGCCGGGCCTGGGATGTGCTGGAGAAATCCGCCGATGATCTGTCCCAGCATATTCCGCCGGACAAACGCCCGCCCGCCTCGATGTTTTCCGCCCATATCTGGGCGCTCAGCCACGGGGTGGTGGAATTGTTCGCCCGCAACTCGCCCGGCACCCAATCCCCCTTTCCGCCCGAAGAGCTGTTGGAAAGCGGGATCGGCGTCTATCTGCGCGGTCTCGGGTTGATCCCGCCAGATGGCAGCTAGTCGGGACGCCAACGCGCCACCCGACAGCGACTAATCCCGCCCAAGACAACCGGGTGATCGACCGCGCAGGCTGTTGCGAGGTTTCGAAATCGGTGCGGGCTCGGATCCAGAGGGTTCTGCAAAACCACGTCCGCCACGTCGCCAGAAAAACCGCCCCCAGCCCGGCCAAACGGCCCGGAGTCCGGACCGATCTGCCAGCGCCTGAGCGCCACGCGTGATCGGGCCCGCCAACGATCCCCGCCAGCGATCCCACCACACGGCGCCCACCACACGGCGCCCACGAAAAAGGGCCGCACATGGCGGCCCTTTCCAATGCAATGGCTGAAGCTGATCAGCGCTTGGAGAACTGGAAGCTCTTGCGCGCTTTGGCCTTGCCGTATTTCTTGCGTTCCACCACCCGGCTGTCGCGGGTCAGGAACCCGGCCGCCTTCAGTGCACCACGCAGTGACGGTTCATAAAGCTGCAGGGCCTTGGAAATGCCATGCTTGACCGCGCCGGCCTGGCCGGACAGGCCACCACCGGTGACCGTCGCCATCACGTCGAATTCATCGACGACCCCGGCCACGGTGAACGGTTGACGCAGGATCATCTGCAGCACCGGACGGGCGAAATACTTGTCCATTTCCCGGCCGTTGACAGTGACCTTGCCGGACCCGGGCTTGATCCAGACCCGGGCAACCGCGTCTTTGCGTTTGCCGGTGGCATAGGAACGGCCCAGCTCGTCGCGCTTGGGTTCGCGCGCCACTTCGACCAGGGTCGCAGCGACGCTGTCAGCAGCAGCGGCGGTTCCGGTGACGGCGCCCTTCAGCTCTTCCAGAGAATTGATCTGATCTGACATCATGCGCTCCGCGTGTTTTTGGCGTTCATGGATTTCACATCCAACACATCGGGCGATTGCGCCGCGTGCGGATGATCAGCCCCGGCATAGACCCGCAGGTTGGTCATCACTTGCCGCGACAGGCGGTTGCCTGGCAGCATGCGCTTGACCGCCTGAGTCACCACCCGTTCGGGATGCGCCCCTTCAAGGATCTGCTCCGCAGTGCGGTGCTTGATCCCGCCGGGGTGGCCGGTGTGCCAGTAGTATTTCTTGTCGGTGCGTTTCTTGCCGGTCATCTGCACCTTGTCGGCGTTGATGACGATGACGTTGTCGCCCATATCCATATGCGGGGTGAACGACGGCTTGTGCTTGCCGCGCAGCCGAGTGGCGACAATCGAAGCGAGACGGCCCAGCACCACGCCTTCGGCGTCGATGATGATCCATTTCTTGTCGATGTCTGCCGGAGTAGCAGAAAAGGTTTTCATGTCACGTGCCCTTGATAGACGGCACCCCGGGTCATGCCGGGGAATCCTGATGGGCGGGTTATAAGCGGTTGCGAGGCGCAGTCAATCAAGATCAACCAATATTTATGTAGCAATATCATATAGTTAAAATTAAGGTATATTAATACCCCACGCAACGTCGACAAATCAAGCCGGACAACAGTCCGGTTTCAAGCGGCGACACCCAAATTCGCGCAGCGCACTGCAACAAAGCGGAAACCGGCGGAACTGCACGATTTTTACTCACTTCGAACCGAACGCCTGGCCTCCACAGTGATTGTGTCCGGTTCATCTTTACCGCGAAACCTCCGCAAGCTAAGTCCGGGTAATCACTCAACCAATAGGAACCTCATGAAATGAAACACCTTCTGGCTGTCGCTGCCACCGGCACCGCATTTCTCGCCGCGCCACTGGCGGCGCAAGACATCAATTTTTCCTACGGCGGCGCCGCGAATGCGGCGCTGTATAGCGGAGGGCAGGACTACACGATCGAGGCCTATCTGGAGGCGAGCGCAAACGGCTTCTTCGGCGGGATTTGGGCTGCAACGATCGACGGTGGCCCGGACGATTTTGAATTCGAATTGTACGCTGGCTATGCGACAACCCTCGAAAATCTCGACATTGCGCTGACCCTGACCGCGTATTTCCTCGAAGATGTCTATGATTCAACTGACCTTGAATTGGCGTTGGGCTATCCGGTTACCGAAGCGGTAACCCTGACAAGCGCTGCGGCCTATAATTTCGACTACGAATCATGGGATATTTCTGTCGGGACAGAAATCACCCCGATGGAGCCGCTGACCCTCGCGGCACTGGTGGGCGACGACGGAACCGGCACCTATTGGGAAGCATCAGCCAGCTATGCCTTGAACAAGGTCGCCTATGTAAAAATCCTGTACGAAGACAATTCCTATGGCGGGCCAGAGACGGTGACCCTGTCTGTCGGTTTCGACTTCTAGGACCGCGACTTCCCGGATGAATGCGGGCCGCCACTGGCGGCCCGTTGATCGGCCCCTTGCGGCCTAGTTGATTTCTGGCGGGATCGAATAGGTCAGGGTCGCCCGCGCCACCGGCTCTGCCACATCTTCGGAATAGATCAGCACATCGCCGACCGCCAGAACCCGGCCCAGTTTCAGCAATTTGCATTCCGCGATCAGATCAGCACCAGCGGCGGGCTTGCGCATGAAATCAATCGAGCAATTGGTGGTCACCGCCAGGCCCTTGGGCCCGATCATCGCCAGAATCCCCAGATAGACCGAGACATCGGCCAACGCGAACATCGTCGGGCCGGACACGGTGCCGCCGGGGCGCAGATGGCGATATTCGACCTTCAGCCGCACGGTGATTTCCCGCTCGTCCACGCGTTCGATGACAAAATCGGATTCCATCTGCGGAAAATCCCGCTCAAGAAACGCCCGCAGCGCCGCAGCATCCATCTGAACCGGCATTCTTTTCCTCCCGTCAAAGCTGATCTAGACTTCGACCAAAGCGGAGGGCGGCACAAGATGGCAATTCTGGAACGCAACGACAGCGGCGCGATTGCGCATCTGCAGATGAATGCGCCCGAGCGGCTGAACGCCCTCAGCGACGCGATGCTGGCGGCGTTGCAGGCCGAATTTGAGAAGTTGCACGAGGATCGCGACATCCGCGCGGTGATCCTGTCCGGCGCGGGCAAGGCATTCTGCGCCGGGCATGACCTGAAAGAAATGCAGGCCGGACGTCAGGATGCCGATGGTGGTGCGGCCTATTTCGCCGACCTCTTCGAGCGCTGCGCCCAGATGATGATGACCATCCGCACGCTGCCACAGCCGGTAATTGCCCGCGCCCATGGCGTCGCCACCGCAGCGGGCTGTCAGCTGGTCGCCTCCTGCGACATGGCGCTGGCGGCGGACAACACCAGGTTCGGGGTCAACGGGGTGAACATCGGCCTGTTCTGTTCGACCCCGATGGTCGCGCTGTCGCGCAACATCCCACGCAAGCAGGCGTTCGAGATGCTGAGCACCGGCGCCTTCATCAGCGCGGCACAGGCGGCTGAGCTTGGGCTGATCAACCGGGCGCTGCCCGAAGCCGATCTGGCCGCCGAAACCGATGCCCTGGCCGAAACCGTCGCCAGCAAACTGGCCAGCGCGGTGCGAATCGGCAAGACGGCGTTTTACCAGCAGTTGGAGATGGGCCTGGACGATGCCTATGCCCATACCGGCGCGGTGATGGTCGAGAATATGCTCGATCAGGACACAAATGAGGGGATTCGGGCCTTTTTGGACAAGCGTCCGCCGGGATGGAGGCAATAATCCGCCGATCCCACAGCCGGGCACCCGCGACAAAAATCGATACTCCACGAAAAAGCCACACTTTCCATAAGTGAAATCAGTTAGTTACGAGACTGTTTCCAGATAAAGCCCGGTCCCATTCGAATTCGCCCCCTTTTTTGCCACATTTGATTTTGTTAGAAAGAAGGCGCAGTTATTGCAGGGCGATAACTAATGTTACGAGTGTGGGTCACCGCAGGCATTCTGTCCCTCCTGGCCGTTCTCTCTCAGGCCGCCGACGCACTGGATGCGGTGACCCACTCGGAATTCCCACCAACGGATATGGAACTGGCCCTTTTGGGCCGCGACCTGTTCTTTGATCCGCTGCTGTCCGGCAATCTCAACATCTCGTGCGCCACCTGCCATCAGCCCAGCCTGGGCACCGCCGATGCGGTGTCCCTGTCACTGGGCGAAGGCGCGCTGGCGCTGGGGGCCGACCGCCACGCGGGCGCCCGCAATCCGCCGCAAGCGCGGATCCCGCGGAACGCCCCGGCGCTGTTCAACCTCGGCGCCTATGAATTCACCACCCTGTTCCACGATGGCCGGACGCAGACCGACCCCACGGCGCCGTTCGGTATCCGGATGCCACCGGGCCGGGCCTTGGAACGGCCCCTGCCCTCGGTCCTGGCGGCACAGGCGCTGTTGCCGCTGCAATCCCGCGACGAGATGGCCGGCAACCCCGGCGAGAATGCGATTGCCGATGCGGTGGCGGCCGAGCGGATCGGCGGGCCGGATGGCGCCTGGGCCCTGGTGGCGGCCCGGGTGGCGAGCAATCCGATCTACGCCGAAAGATTCGCGGCGCTGATCGGCCCGCGCGATCTGCACATCACCGATATCGCCCGCGCCCTCGCCGAATTCTCGGGCTATGAATTCCGCAGCACCGACAGCCCGTTCGATGCCTATCTGGGCGGCGACCGCACGGCGCTGAGCCCGCAGCAGAAACGTGGGCTGGCGCTGTTCGAGGACAAGGCGGGCTGCAGCGGCTGCCACTCGGGCCGCTATCAAACCGATCACGAATTTCACGCGCTGGCGCTGCCGCAATTCGGGCCCGGCAAGGATGCGGACGGCTATTCTGATACCGGGCGCTATTACGTCACCGGGCTTGAGGAAGACCGCTATCGTTTTCGCACCCCGTCGCTGCGCAATGTGGCGCTGACCGCCCCCTATGGCCACAACGGCGCCTATGCGACGCTTGCGGGGATTGTCCGCCACCATCTCGACCCGGTTGCCGGCCTGGCTGGATTCGACCGCAGCCAGGTGCGGCTCCCCGCGGCGCCGGAGGGGGCGGATGATTGGCGCGTGATGGAGGATTTCGACGAGGTCATGCGGATCGCGGAATCAGCCGAGATCACCCCGGTGCAACTCAGCGACGGTGAAATCGCCGATATCCTGGCGTTTCTTGCGGCGCTGACCGATCCCGCCGCAGGCAAGGGGCGCCTCGGGGCGCCCACGCGGGTGCCGTCGGGCTTGCCGATCGACCGCTGAGCCTTTCCAAAGCCCCGCCGATGCCCTAGATCGCCTGAAATGACACAGACATTGCACATCGTCGGCGGCGGCATGGCCGGATCAGAAGCAGCCTGGCAGGCGGCGGAACTTGGCGTTGACGTGGTGATCCACGAAATGCGGCCCAAGGTCGCCACCTTTGCCCACAAGACCGGCAATCTGGCAGAAATGGTCTGTTCCAACTCGTTCCGCTCGGATGACAATGAGCAGAACGCGGTCGGGTTGCTGCATTGGGAAATGCGCGCCGCCAACGGGCTGATCATGACCACAGCCGACCAGCATCGCCTGCCCGCCGGCGGCGCTCTGGCGGTCGACCGTGACCTGTTTTCCGAGGCGATCACCGCGCGGCTGACCGCCCATCCACGCATTCGGATTGAAGCGGGCGAGATCACCGCCCTGCCCGATGATGGCCATTGGATCTTTGCCACCGGGCCGCTGACCTCGCCCGCTTTGGGGATGGCGATTCAGGCTGAAACCGGGGCCGAACGGCTGGCGTTTTTCGATGCCATTGCGCCGATCGTCTATGCCGACAGCATCGACATGGACGTGGTCTGGGCGCAGAGCCGCTATGACAAGGGCAGCACCGAGGCCGAGCAGAAGGCCTATCTCAACTGCCCGATGGACAAGCCGCAATATGAGGCCTTCATCGACGCGCTGCTGGCCGCCGACAAGACCGAATTCCATGACGGCGAAGCCGGATCCGCCCCCGATCCGACCCCCTATTTCGACGGCTGCCTGCCGATCGAGGTGATGGCCGAACGCGGTCGCGAGACCCTGCGCCACGGTCCGATGAAACCGATCGGGCTGACCAATGCGCACCGGCCCGAGGACAAGGCCTATGCGGTGGTGCAGCTGCGCCGCGACAATGCACTGGGCACGCTCTACAATATCGTCGGCTTTCAGACCAAGATGAAGTACGGCGCGCAAACCGATGTTTTTCGGATGATTCCGGGGCTGGAGAATGCCAGCTTTGCCCGCCTCGGCGGCATCCACCGCAATACCTTTCTGAACTCACCGACCCTGCTGGATGATCAGATGCGGCTGCGCTCGCGCCCGCATATCCGCTTTGCCGGTCAGGTCACCGGCGTCGAGGGTTATGTCGAAAGCTCGGCCATGGGGCTGGTTGCCGGACGCATGGCGGCGGCGGACATTCTGGGCCGGACCCTGCCGCCAGTGCCGCAGGACACCGCCATGGGCGCATTGATCCACCACATCACCGGCGGTGCCGAGGCCAAGACTTTTCAGCCGATGAACGTGAATTTCGGCCTGTTCCGCCCGGTCGAGGATTTGCGTGGCGGACGGCGTGGCCGCAAGGACCGCTACAAGGCCTATACCGACCGCGCCAAGGGCGAATGGCAGCGCTGGCTGGCGGCCGAGGCGGCCCCGGCCTGAGATGAAGACCGACCGGCAAACCGCGGGAAAGACATGACTTTCACCACCCGTTTTGCCCCCAGCCCAACCGGCCCCCTGCATCTGGGCCATGCCTATTCCGCGATCCTGGCGCATGACATGGCCCGGGCCGCAAACGGCCGGTTCCTGCTGCGGATGGAAGACACCGACCTTGAGCGCAGCAAGCCGGAATGGGAGACGCTGATCCTGGCCGATCTGGAGTGGCTCGGACTCAGCTGGGACGGGCCGCTGCACCGCCAATCAGAACATATCGCGGACTATAATGCCCGGCTGGAAATCCTTGCCGAAACCGGCCTGCTCTACCCCTGTGGCTGTAGCCGAGGCGACATTCGCGCCGCCCTGGCCGCGCCGCAGGAAGGCGCCGAACATCAGGTCTATCCCGGTACTTGTCGTAGCCGGTCGATGGACAGCCGCTTGCCGGGCGATGCGCTCCGCCTCGACCTTGCGGCGGCGCTGCGCCAGCTCAAGGGGCATGATCTCAGCTTTGAGGAACACGGCCCTGCCCACGCCGGGCACCACATCGTGACGCCGGAAACCGCGCTGCGCGATATCGGCGATATCGTCCTGTCGCGCCGGGGCGAGCATATCGTCGCCTATTTCCTGGCATCGACCTTTGACGATGCCGATCAGGGGATCAGCCATGTGATACGGGGTGAGGATCTGTTCGATTTCACCCCGATCCAGGTGATCCTGCAGCATCTGCTGGGCCTGCCGACGCCGATCTATCATCACCACCGGCTGATCCGTGACGACGCGGGCAAGCGGCTGGCCAAACGCGACGATGCCCGCGCCATCAGACAGTACCGCGACACCGGTATCAGCCCGGCCGAGATTCGCAGGATGGTCGGGCTTTAGGCGATTGGCGCCATCACCACCCGCTCTTCGCCATCCTCGATCACCGTGTAAAAACAGCTGCGCCGATTGGTGTGACAGGCCGGGCCGACCTGCGCGACCTGCATCAACAGGCAATCGCGGTCACAATCGACCCGCATCTCGACCAGGGTTTGGACATGACCGCTGCTTTCGCCCTTGCGCCAGAAGGCCTGACGCGACCGCGACCAGTAACAGACCCGACCGGTTGCCAGGGTTTCTGCCAGCGAGGCCGCGTTCATCCAGGCCATCATCAGCACCTCGCCGCTCTCGGCATCCTGGGCAATCGCCGGAATCAGCCCGTTTGCGTCGTATGTGAGGGTGGCGGGGTCGAAAACCATGTCAAAAACCTTTTGCATCCTCGGGCTGCAATACTATCTAGGATCCACCAAGGAAAGGAAATGCCCATGTCCGGCGAGAGCGACCTGATCAAGCTCTATTCGAGTCGCATTCTGGCACTGGCCGCCGATATCCCGCGCCAGGACCGACTGCAAGCGCCCGACGCCACGGTGAAACGGCGCGCGCCGCTCTGCGGCTCGACCGTGACCGTGGATATCCGCGTCGCCGACGGCAAGGTGGTGGATTATGGCCAGGAGGTGCGCGCCTGCGCCCTCGGTCAGGCGGCAGCGAGCATTGTCGGCGGTGTCATCGTCGGCTGCAGCACCGCTGAGGTCGTCGCGGCGCGGGATGCGCTCAAGGCGATGCTCAAGGACGGCGCTCCGACCCCGGCGGCGCCCTTTGACGGGCTTGAGGTGCTGCGCCCGGCGCGCGAGTACAAGAACCGTCATGCCTCGATCCTGCTGTCACTGGAGGCGGCGGTCGAGGCGCTGGATCAGGCGGCACAAAGCGACTGCGCTTAACCCCCTGTTCGGATTCGCACGGCTATACCTGATGGGCATTCTCTAGCGGCGTAATTGCCCACAGGCACAGATGAAATCCGAACCGATCCAGCACAGCGACATCCCCGCCGAAGGCCGCCTGAACCGTGTCGCCAAGACCGCCAGTTCGCTGGGCCGGGAAATCGTCGCGGTTGCCGGTCTGCTGGAACAGTTGGATGCCGATGGCAAAAGTCACCTCATCGCGTTCGACCGGCTAGACCAGGATGCAGCGCATGTCATCCAGATCAACAGCGTGGTGGCGGAGTCGCTGCAGGCGCTGGTGCTGTCGGTCGACTCAGCCCTCATCGGGCTGACCGAAAGCTTGAAGGGTCTCGACGGGGCCAGCGACGCCGCCGGGGACATGGTCAGCGTCTCCGCCGCGATGCTGAACCGCGCCTTTGATATTCAGCCGGTGCTGGATGCAGTCAAGCTCAACAATGACCAGATCCTGACCATCGCCACCCAGGTCAACATGTTGGCGATCAACGCCAAGATCGAGGCCGCCCACGCCGGCGAGGCCGGGCGCGGGTTTTCGGTGGTGGCCGATGCGATCAACGAATTGTCCAGGCGCACCGGGGCCGCCGCCAAGGACGTCACCCAGAATGTCGCCAACCTGACCGACTGGCTGGTGCAGACGCAATCGGACACCGCCCGGCTGGCCGAGGTGATCACCACCATGATCGAACGCGGCGAGGCCGCCCAGACCGCTGCCATCGACTCGACCCAAGGGCTGCGCAACGCCGGCGATCAGGCCCGCCTGCTGAACGAGGACGCCGCCGCCGCCAGCGCCAAATTCGCCGGGTTTGCCCCCGCCTTTGCCGGGATCACCCAAATGCTGCGCCAAGGAGCGCTCGGCACCGAAAAAGCGGCGCAGCACTTCGGCGGATTGATCGAAAGCGCGGAACTGTTGGTGCAGGACAGTGTGGTCCTCCGTGGATCTTCGGCCGATAGCCGTTTCATCACCGAGGCGCAGCGCGTGGCCAAGGCGATTTCAACCGCCTTTGAGGCCGGGTTGACCCAGGGCCAGATCAGCATCGCCGACCTGTTTGACACCACTTACCGAGAGATTCCCGGCAGCGATCCGCGCCAACATATGGCACGGTTCAACAATTTCACTGATCGGGTGCTGCCCGCGATCCAGGAACCGGCGCTGGAATTCGACAAACGAGTGGTGTTCTGCGCAGCGGTCGACCGCCAGGGCTATCTGCCGACCCACAACCAGAAATTCGCGCAACCACAGGGCGAGGATCCGGCCTGGAACGTAGCCAATTGTCGAAACCGCCGGATCTTTGACGACCGGGTCGGGCTGAAGGCGGGGCGCAATGTCGAACCGTTCCTGCTGCAGGTCTATCGGCGTGACATGGGCGGTGGCCATTTCGAGATGATGAAGGATCTGTCGGCGCCCATCACCGTCAAGGGACGACACTGGGGCGGGCTGCGTCTGGCCTATCGGTTCTGACAGACGTCGTGCAACCCTCCGCGTGGTGCCACCGGGCAATAGGGCAACAGGTCCGCAAACAAAAAAAACCGCCGCACTTCCGTTCAGGAAGGCGGCGGCAGGAAGAGCGATCCCGTCGGGGGACAGAAGGTCAGGCCGGGGAATGAGGCAAACCGGCAGCAAGGACAGGCAATCCAGGGCGCAACGCCGCATTGGGGAACGCAGGCGGGCGTAGAACCTTCGAAAACGGGAATCGCAGGCAGAAAACGTCAGGCAAATCCAGGCAGGTAGAGCGCGCCGACCAGCATCAGCATCAAAGACGCCGCACCGATCGCATCCTGAATCAGCGTGCCCCGGGCGCGTTTCGCCACCGTGATGATCTGATCCAGCATTGTCGTTCCTCCTGCTCAGTTGTTTGTTGCCCCTTTGTTCTCATATCGCTCGCAACATGGCAAGAACTTTTTGAGAACATTTGAGAACAAAACAGGCTTCAGCGGGTTAACCCACTGAAATCAAACGAATCGCTTCGTCCTGTCCCATCAGCCACAGCAGCACCCGGGCCGCCTGGCCGCGCGGGCTTTTCAACTCCGGGTCATTGCTCAGCAAGGTGCGCGCGTCGCTTTGTGCCACCGCCATCAGCGCGCCGTGGCGGTCCAGATCGGCCACCCGGAATCGCGGCAACCCGGATTGCGCCACCCCGATGACATCACCAGCACCACGCATTTCCAGATCAACCTCGGCAATGCGAAACCCGTCCTCGGTCTCGCGCAGCAGCGCCAGCCGCCGCTCGGCCGCCTCTCCCAGCGGCGCTTGGTAGAGCATCAAGCAGGTCGATTGCGCGGCACCGCGCCCGACCCGGCCGCGCAGTTGATGCAACTGTGACAGGCCAAAGATCTCGGCCCGCTCGATCACCATGATCGTCGCATTGGGCACGTTCACCCCAACCTCGATCACTGTGGTCGCCACCAGGACCTGACTGCGCCCGGCGACAAATTCCGCCATCGCCGCGTCCTTTTCGGCACTAGGCATCTGCCCATGCACCAGCCCGACGACCCCCTCGCCAAAGAGCGCGCGCAGCGCCTTGAACCGGTCCTCGGCGGCGGTCAGATCGAGGGTCTCGCTCTCTTCGACCAACGGGCAGACCCAATAGGCCTGCCGGCCCTCGGCCACTGCGCGGCGCAGATGCGCGATCACCTCGTCGATCCGGCCCAGCGACACCAGCGCTGTGGTCACCGGTTTGCGCCCCGACGGTTTTTCGTCGAGCACCGAGATATCCATATCGCCATGGGTCGCCAGCGCCAGGCTGCGCGGGATCGGCGTCGCGGTCATCACCAGCATGTCGGGCGCCTGCCCCTTTTGGCCCAGTTCCAACCGCTGGCGCACCCCGAAGCGATGCTGTTCGTCGATCACCGCCAGCCGCAGGTCAGCGAAATGCACATCCGCCTGAAACACCGCATGGGTGCCGATCAGGATATCGATCTCGCCTGCCGCCAGGCGCGCCAGCCGGGCCCGCCGCTCGCTGCCCTTGTCGCGCCCGGTCAGCACCTCGATTCGCACCCCGGCGGCCTCGGCCAACGGCAAAAGGCTGTCCAGATGTTGCCGCGCCAGAATCTCGGTCGGCGCCATGAATACGCCCTGGCCACCGGCCTCGACCGCAATCAGCAGCGCCAGCAGCGCCACCAGGGTCTTGCCGGATCCGACATCCCCCTGCAGCAGCCGCGACATCCGCTCGCCCTTGGCCATATCCGTGGCGATTTCGGCAATCGCGCGGCTCTGCGCCCCGGTCGGTGCGAAATCGAGCGCTGCCAACACCCGGTCGCGCAGGCCGCCGTCGCCCTGGGTCACCCGGCCTTTGCCGCGCCGGATCGAGCGACGCGCCAGCGCCAGGGTCAGCTGATGCGCAAAGAGTTCGTCATAGGCCAGCCGTTCGCGCGCCGGATCATTCGGGGCGATATCCGCCGACGGCGCATGCGCGGCAATCAAGGCGTCGCGCCAGCCCGGCCAATGAGTTGCCAGCATCTGCCCGGGGTCAATCCATTCGGCCAGATCCGGCGCCCGGTCCAGTGCCGCATCCGCCGCCTTGGCCATCACCCGCTGGGTGATGCCATGGGTCAGCGGGTAAACCGGCTCAAACTCCGGCATCTCGCCCGCCTCGTCGGGCAGCAGCACATGATCGGGATGCGGCATCTGCGCCACACCGTCAAACAGCTCGACCTTGCCCGAGATCAGGCGCCGTTCGCCGACCGGCAGCAGCCGTTCCAGGTAAGCGGCCTTGGCGTGAAAAAACACCAGTTGGAAATCGGTTTCGGCGTCGCGCACATTCACCCGATAGGCGCCACTGCGCCCCGGTGGTTTGCGATGCGCCCCGATTTCGACCTCGACGGTCGCGGTGGTCGGCAGCAGCAGCCCGCGGATCGTCGGTCGCCGCCGCCGGTCGATGGTGCCGACCGGCAGATGCAGCAGCAAATCGCGCGGCCTTGTGATCCCGATCTGGCCGAAATGCTGCGCCGTCTTGTCGCCGATGCCGGGCAATGCCGTCAGCTCCGCGAACAGCGGAAACAGGATTTCCGGACGCGCGCTCATCCGGCACCGATCAGCGCCAGCCAACCGTCCTCGTCAATGGTCTCAACGCCCAGGTCGGCGGCCTTTTTCGCCTTCGACCCCGCCCCCGGCCCGGCCACCAGCAAATCGGTCTTGGCCGAAACCGACCCTGCGACCTTGGCCCCCAACGACTCGGCCCGCGCCTTGGCTTCGGCCCGGGTCATCTTTTCCAGGGTGCCGGTGAAAACGACGATCTTGCCCGCGACCGGGCTGTCGGATTGGGCCGGTGGGTCGGCTTTTTGCACCGACAATTGCGCCACCAGCCGGTCGATCGAGGCGCGTTCCGCCGCCTGCCCGAACGCCGTGACCAGCGAAGTCGCCAACACCTGCCCGACCCCGTCGATGGCCAGCAGCTCCTCCCAGGCTTCGCCCCCGTCCTGGGCGGCGGCCATTGCCGAGGCCAGCGCATCCCAGTCGCCGTAATGGTTGGCAATCAGTGCCGAGGCACTTTCGCCGACATGCCGGATGCCCAGCCCGAACAGCAGCCGCGACAGTGGAATTTTTCGTTTCTCATCAATCGCATCAAACAGGTTGTTGGCGCTGAGTTCGCCCCAGCCCTCACGGTTCTTCAGCTGTTGCATACCGCTGCCAAAGCGCGCGCGCAGGGTAAAGATATCCGCCGGTTCCCTGATCCAGCCGTCGCGATAGAACTGTTCGACCTGTTTCGCCCCCAGCCCCTCGATGTCAAAGGCCCCGCGTGCGACCAGATGTTTCAGCTTTTCAACCGCTTGCGCGGGGCAGATCAGCCCGCCCGAGCAGCGCCGGATCGCGTCGCCCTCTTCGCGGATGGCATCGGATCCACATTCCGGGCACGTCGTTGGAAAGTCGAATTTCTGCGCGGTTTCGGGCCGTTTGTCGAGGTCGACATCGGCAATCTTGGGGATCACGTCCCCGGCGCGATAGACCTGCACCCAATCGCCGACGCGGATATCCTTGCCCCCGCGGATCGGGTTGCCCTTGGCGTCGCGGCCGGCAATGTAATCCTCATTGTGCAACGTCGCGTTCGACACCACGACGCCGCCGACTGTCACCGGGTGCAGCCGCGCCACCGGTGACAATGCCCCGGTGCGGCCGACCTGAATGTCGATCGCCTCAAGCCAGGTCCAGGCCAGTTCGGCGGCGAATTTATGCGCCAGCGCCCAGCGGGGCGTGGTCGAGCGAAAGCCGAGCCGCGCCTGCAGCGCCAGATCGTTAACCTTGTAGACCACCCCGTCGATGTCATAGCCAAGCGTCGCGCGCTGCGCCTCGATCGCGGCATAATGGGCCAGCATTTCCTCGGGCCCGTCGCAGAGCCGGGTCAGCGGATTGGTCTGAAACCCGAGCGCAGCCAGCCGGTCAATCGCCCGTTTCTGGGTGTCGGCCAGCGGTTCCGTCACCTCGCCCCAGGCGTAGGCAAAGAATCGCAGCGGTCGGGCCCGGGTGATTTCGGCATCGAGCTGGCGCAGCGATCCGGCGGCGGCATTGCGCGGATTGGCAAATGGTTTTTCCCCCGCCGCCGTCTGGCGTGCGTTCAAGGCGGTGAAATCGGCATGGCTCATATAGACTTCGCCGCGCACCTCCAGCACTGCCGGGGCGCCGCTGAGCCGCTGTGGGATATCGGCGATGGTGCGGGCATTGGCGGTGACGTTTTCGCCGGTTTCGCCGTCGCCCCGGGTCGCCGCCTGCACCAGACCCCCATCCTCATAGCGCAATGACAGGCTCAGCCCGTCGATCTTGGGCTCGGCGGTGAAGCCCAGCGGCGCGTCATCGGCCAGGCCCAGATAGCGCCGCACCCTTGTATCGAATTCGCGCAGATCCTCGGCGTCAAAGCCATTGGCCAGTGACAGCATCCGGACCGCATGGCGGATCTTGGCAAAACCATCGGCCGGGCTGGAGCCAACGACATCGCTGGGGCTGTCGGCACGCTTCAGATGCGGAAAACGTGCCTCAATCGCGGCGTTGCGTTGCTTGAGCGCGTCGTATTCGGCATCCGAGATCTCGGGCGCATCCTGGCCATGATAGGCCAGATTGGCACGGCCAAGGCGCACAGCCAGATCCGCCAGCTCATCGCGTGCCGCCGTTTCGCTCAGGTCTTTGACCGGGTCTGTCCTGGCCACCGGGCCCTCCGAATCCGACAGGGCTTGGCCCCCTATTCCCGGTATCAGAGATAGGCGCGGCAGCGAAACAGGTCCATAGGCGAGTCAGCCGCACACCCGCCCCTCGCAGGTTCACTGCCACAATTCGCGCCCGTTAGGGTCAGGCGCCAAGCGCGATGCGCTGATCGTCGATCTCGTCGGGTTGCGGATCGCGCAGCACATAGCCGCGCCCCCAGACCGTTTCGATGTAATTGTTGCCACCGGTGGCGGTCGACAGCTTCTTGCGCAGTTTGCAGATGAACACGTCAATGATCTTCAACTCCGGCTCATCCATGCCGCCATAGAGGTGGTTGAGGAACATTTCCTTGGTCAGGGTGGTGCCCTTGCGCAGGCTCAGCAGTTCCAGCATCTGGTATTCCTTGCCGGTCAGATGCACCGGTTTCCCCGTGACATCCACCGTCTTGGCGTCCAGATTGACCGAGACCTTGCCGGTGTTGATGATCGACTGCGCATGGCCCTTTGAACGGCGAATAATTGCATGAATCCGGGCCACCAATTCCTCACGATGGAACGGTTTTGTCATGTAGTCATCGGCGCCAAACCCAAATCCCTTGATCTTGTTCTGGGTGTCATCGGCCCCCGACAGGATCAGGATCGGCGTTTCCACCTTGGCCATCCGCAATTGGCGCAGCACATCATGGCCATTCATATCCGGCAGCCCGAGGTCGAGCAGGATCAAATCGTAATCATAGAGTTTGGCGAGGTCGATCCCCTCCTCCCCCAGATCGGTGGTGTAGACGTTGAGATTGGCATGGGTCAGCATCAATTCAATGCTTTTTGACGTCGTCGGATCGTCTTCTACCAACAAAACACGCATACCGGTTCCTCCACAGCTCGCAATCATGCTAAGCGAAGGTGGTCCCAAATGGTTAACGTAATGTTACCCCCGCCCGCACAATTGTGCGATATTTTCTGTAAATCGCCATTTCGGGATGTTAACCAATGCCGGGACCACCGCGGAATTTCTGAATGCTGGTCGCCTTTAACGCCTCTTCGCCATGTTCGGTCACCGCGGTCACCCATTCGGTGAATTCCTCGGGCGTCAAACGATAGCGTTTCAGCGCCTCTTCGCGGCTGATCAGCCCGTAGACCACGCCGCGCACCACCGCCAGCTTGCGCGAGGCCACCCAACGACAGGTTTCGGCCGACGGCAGGTCAGCGCGGGTCATTATTGACCCATCGGCAAGCGTCACGGCCCTTGGCCCGGCAACCTTCTTAAGATACATGGCCGTCATCCCGTTTTGCGGCGTGCTGCACAAATGCTGCGAAAGTCGCGCAAACCTCGCCATACGGGCTTAACGGGTGGTGAAACGCCGGCTTGTTTGTGTCTCGAATTTTCCTATATTTTCGGGGACTTGCGCAACAGATCGCCGGATGACCCGCCCAGAAAAATCGGAACGACCATGGCCCTAGATCACAGCAAGCACTTGAATTCACTTGGCTTTGCAAAAAGCCCGGCGGAAACCCGCGTGGTGGTGGCGATGTCCGGCGGGGTCGACAGCTCGGTGGTGGCGGCGATGCTGGCCGAAGAAGGCTATGATGTCGTCGGTGTCACTTTGCAGCTTTATGATCATGGTGCGGCGCTGGCGAAAAAGGGGGCCTGCTGTGCCGGGATCGATATCCATGACGCCCGCCGGGTCGCCGAAGAGATGGGGTTTCCGCATTATGTACTGGATTACGAAAACATTTTCCGGGATGCGGTGATCGACGAATTCGCCGACAGCTACCTGGCCGGGGCGACACCGGTGCCCTGCATTCGGTGCAATGAGCGGGTGAAATTCAAGGATCTGCTGCAAACCGCGCGCGACCTTGACGCCGATTGCATGGCCACCGGTCATTATATCCAGCGCAAGCTGGGCGCCAATGGCGCGCAGTTGCATTGCGCCACCGACGCCAATCGCGATCAAAGCTATTTTCTGTTTTCGACCACTCCGGAACAGCTGGAATTTCTGCGGTTTCCGCTCGGCCATCTCGCCTCGAAACACGAAACCCGGAAACTTGCGGCGAAATACGGGCTGGCGGTGGCGGACAAGCCCGACAGCCAGGATATCTGTTTCGTGCCCAACGGCAATTACGCTGCGGTGATTGAGAAATTGCGCCCCGGCGCCGCCGATCCGGGCGAGATCGTCGATCAAGATGGCCAGGTCCTTGGTCAACATGACGGGGTCATCCATTACACCATCGGCCAGCGTCGCGGCCTTGGTATCGGCGGTCTCAGCGACCCGCTCTATGTGGTCGGGCTCGATGTCGACAACCGCCGGGTGATCGTCGGACCCAAGGCGATGCTGGCCACCCGCAGGGTGCCGCTGCGCGAGGTCAACTGGCTGGGCGACGGCGGCTTTGATGATGTCGCTGAGCGCCATATCTCGGTCAAGGTCCGCTCGACCCGCCCGCCGCGCGAGGCGATCCTGCGCCCGCTCTCCGCCACCACCGCCGAGGTCGAGCTGCTGACCCCCGAAGAGGGCGTCGCGCCCGGTCAGGCCTGTGTGTTCTATGAAACCACCGGCAGCCGGGTTCTCGGCGGAGGCTGGATCCACAAGGGCTAAGCCCGCCGCCCGTCCCCGCGCGCCACCGCTTCATCTTGCCAGAAATATTCCGGGGGAGTCGGGCCGCAGGCCCGGCGGGGGCAGCGCGCCCTACACCGCGTCCGCCAGCACCACACCGCCGGTCACGTCATGGCGATAGATCCAGTCAAACTGATGCAGCATCGCCGCCGGGGCCAGCCGCCCGCCCAGGCGCAGCGCCGCATGGGCGGCGGCGCGCAGCGGTGGCAGCGACAGATGGTATTTCCAGGCATTGCGCGAGGCCACCGCGACCACCCGCCGGGCCCGGTCACGACGGGCGGCCTGATAGGCAGCCAGCCCCGCGTCGCGCCCGTCCGCCTGCGCCAGAGCGTCGGCCAGCACCCAGGCATCCTCCAGCGCCAGGCAGGCGCCCTGGGCCATGAACGGCAGGGTCGGATGGGCCGCATCACCGAGCAGCGCCACCCCGGGTCCGTGCCAGCGATCAACCACCGGATGCCGGAACAGGCCCCAGCGATGCACCGGTCCGACCCGCCCCAGCAGCCGCTGCACCTCGGGGCCGAAATCGGCAAAGCGACGGCTCAGCACCTCCGGGTCGCCGACCTGCGACCAGCGCTCTTCGGTCCAGGCCTTGGTTTCCTCGACCGCAACGATATTGCGCTGCCCGCCGCCGCGCAGCGGGTAGGTCACCAGATGACGATGCGGTCCCATGTAGAGGCGCACCTCGGGCAGCGGGTCCGTCGGCTCGTGCAGCACCGCGCGCCAGGCGACCTGCCCGGTGAACACCGGCCGCAGCTTTGGTGCCAGCACCGCGCGCAGCCTGGAATGCAGCCCATCGGCGCCAATCACCAGATCCGCCCGCAGCCGGGCACCAGAGCTGGTTTCGACCTCCGGCACCGCACCGGGGTGCACGGTTTTTACCTTTTGCAGCAGCCGGATCTGCACCCCGGCAGCGCGGGCACCCGCCGCCAGCACCGCGATCAGATCGGCGCGGTGCACGCAGAGATGCGGCTGGTCGCGCCCGTGCCGGTCCAGATCCAACCGCAGCACGTCGGCGCCGCTGAAATCATGCAGGCAAACCGCCCGCGCCCGCACCGGCGCCGTTGCCATCAACGCCGACTCCAGCCCGAGCCCGCGCAGCACCGCGAGGCCGTTCGGTGAAATCTGCAATCCGGCGCCGACCTCGGTGATCTCATGCGCCTGTTCCAGCACCGTGACCGTGGCACCGCGCAACGCCAGCGCCCGGGCCACCGCCAGACCGCCGATGCCCGCCCCCAGGACGACAATGTTGAGTTGCTTCAAATCCATGCAGCGTGCAGACACGAAAACGCGCCGCAGCGAAAGCCCGGCGCGTATGATTTCTGAAATCTCTTGCCACCAATCCCCGCGGGGTCACCGCCCCTCGGGCGGCATCGCGCCTCAATCGTCGCGATGTACCTTCTCACGGCGCTCGTGACGCTCCTGCGCCTCAAGGCTCATGGTGGCGATCGGGCGGGCGTCCAGGCGTTTCAGGCTGATCGGCTCACCGGTCACTTCGCAATAGCCATATTCGCCCTCTTCGATCCGGCGCAGGGCGGCGTCGATCTTGGTCACCAGTTTGCGCTGCCGGTCACGGGTGCGCAATTCCAGCGACCTGTCGGTTTCTTCGCTGGCGCGGTCGGCAACATCGGGAATGTTGCGGGTGCCGTCCTGCAGCCCTTCGATGGTGTCGCGTGAATCGGCCAGCAAGTCATCGCGCCAGCCCAAGAGTTTTCGACGAAAATATTCGAGTTGCCGCTCGTTCATGAAAGGTTCGTTCTCGGCGGGTTGATAATCGTCGGAAAGAAAGGCTTCAGCTTTCATCAACAAGGCTCCTTGAAATATGGCCGAGCCGTCGATTTTGGCGCACCGACGGTCAGCTGGCCACCCCTTTGATCAGGGATTTACTCCTTTAAGTAAGCCTTGTCACTACACAAAGCGGAAACGATTAACCATCGGATCGCGCAGCAGAACCAGGCTGCGCCCGCCTATCGGAACCTGCCGACCGGCAAGTGAATGATTGCGGCCCCCGGAGAAGCGCCTTAGTCTCTGCCGGGACAGGAGATCGGGCATCGCGAAGCGACCCAAGGCAGATAGGGAATACACGCAATATGAAATTCAAGGGAACCAAGGACTACGTCGCCACTGACGATCTGACCGTGGCTGTCAACGCCGCCGTGACGCTGGAACGTCCGTTGCTGGTCAAGGGCGAACCCGGCACCGGCAAGACCGAACTGGCACGGCAAGTCGCCAGCGCCCTGGGACTCGAGATGATCGAATGGAACATCAAATCGACCACCAAGGCGCAGCAGGGCCTGTATGAATATGACGCCGTTTCACGCCTGCGCGACAGCCAGCTGGGCGACGAACGGGTGCATGACGTTTCCAACTATATCAAGAAGGGCAAGCTCTGGCATGCCTTCACCGCTGACAACAAGGTGGTGCTGCTGATCGACGAGGTCGACAAGGCCGATATCGAATTCCCCAACGACCTGCTGCAAGAGCTCGACCGGATGGAATTCCACGTCTACGAGACCGGCGAAACCGTGACCGCCAAGGTTCGCCCGATCGTGATCATCACCTCGAACAACGAAAAGGAACTGCCGGACGCCTTCCTGCGCCGCTGCTTCTTTCACTACATCCGCTTCCCCGACATGGAGACGATGAAACAGATCGTCGCCGTCCACCATCCCGGGATCAAGGAACAGTTGCTGACCACCGCCCTCACCCAGTTCTTTGAACTGCGCGAGACCTCGGGGCTAAAGAAAAAGCCCTCGACCTCGGAAGTGCTGGATTGGCTGAAGCTGCTGCTGGCCGAGGATCTGACCCCGGAGGATCTGAAACGCGACGGCGCCAACGCCCTGCCCAAGCTGCATGGCGCGCTGCTGAAGAACGAACAGGACGTGCATCTGTTCGAACGGCTTGCCTTCATGGCCCGGGGCCAACGATAGTATTGGCATCGCCTTAATCCTGCCGGAAAACCCCGGCAGGGTCAGGGCGGGCAAGGCGCTGAGATGGCGCCCTGTCCGAATGTAGTGCAGCGATGAGGTAGAGAATGGCGGGTCAGACCCTGATCGTGCGCCCGATCACGCACTCAGACCGCGCCGAATGGGCGCGGCTTTGGGACCTCTACCTGGACTTCTACAAGACCAGCACCACCGATGCGGTGCGTGATGTCTATTTTGCCCGGCTGCTGGGCGATGACCCTCAGGATTACAACGGCTTGCTGGCGGTTCTTGATGGAAAACCGGTGGGCCTGGTGCATTACCTATTCCACCGCCATGGCTGGAAGCTGGAAAATGTCTGCTACCTTCAGGACCTCTATGCGCTGCCGGAATCCCGGGGCACCGGCGTTGGCCGGGCGCTGATCGAGGCGGTTTATGCCCGTGCCGATGCGGCCGGGGCGCCATCGGTCTATTGGATGACGCAAGAGGACAACACCACCGCCCGCCGCCTCTATGACCGGATCGCGCAGAAAACCGATTTCATCAAATACCAGCGGCCTGCTGGATGAGACTCAGCACCGCCTTTGGCCTGTTGATGGTCCTCGCCGCCTGTCAGCCGCTGCCGCGCAACGACGACGCGCTGTCGCGTGCCGCCACCGCGCCCACCGGCCAGCGGATGCCGCCGATGAAGCTGTTCGCCGAATCGCGTGGCGGCCGCGGCCAGATCAACGCCAGCAACGCCGATATCGCCCGCGATTTCCTTGACCTGGCATTCCGCCTGGAAAGCGGGCGCGAGCTGCCGGTTCTGACCCGATTCGAAGGCCCGATCCGGGTGCGAATCACCGGCAACCTGCCCTCAGGCATGGCCACCGAACTGGACCGGGTGCTGAAACGGATGCGCAGCGAGGCCGGGCTCGACATCGCGCGCAGCAGTGGCGCCGCCGGGATCACCATTCAGGCCGTCACCGGCGACCAGATCCGGCGCTACCTGCCCCAGGCCGCCTGTTTCGTGGTGCCCAATGTGGCAAGCTTGAACGAATATGCCGGTGTCCGGCGCCGGGCCTCGGTCTCCTGGGCCAGCCTGACCACCCGCAGCAAGATCGCGATCTTTATCCCCAATGACGTCAGCCCGCAGGAAATGCGCGATTGCCTGCACGAGGAATTGGCGCAGGCCCTGGGGCCGCTCAACGACCTCTACCGGCTGGATTCATCGGTGTTCAACGATGACAATATCCACACCGTGCTGACCGCCTTTGACATGCTGATCCTGCGCGCCTTCTATGCGCCGGAACTGCGCAGTGGCATGACCCGCGATCAGGTTGCAGCCCGCCTGCCAGCACTCCTTGCGCGGCTGAATCCGGGCGGCGAACACCGCCCGTCAAACCCGCTGAATGAAACCCCGCGCGCCTGGATCGAGGCGATTCAATCCGCCCTCGGCCCCGGAGCCTCACCGGCAGGGCGGCTGAACGCCGCCTCGACCGCGCTGAAAATCGCCACAAGGCAGGGCTGGAGCGATCACCGCCGGGCCTTTGCTCATTACGCCTTTGGCCGCCTGATCCAGGCCAGCGACCCCGATTCCGCCCTGGCGCATTACCGCAGCGCTGATGCGATCTATTCCCGCACCCCGCAAACCCGAATCCACCGCGCCTTTGTCCGCGCCCAGCTGGCTGCCCATGCCATCGCCCGCGGTCAGGGCGACGAAGCACTGCATTTGCTCAACGGTCAGGCCGAGCTGGCCCGAAGCCATGAGAATGCCGCGCTGCTCGCCTCGATCCAGATGTTGCAGGCCGAAGCGCTGGAAATGTCCGGTCGGGTTTCACAAGCTCGTGCGATCCGCCGTGACAGCCTCGGCTGGGCGCGCTATGGCTTTGGTCCCGAATGGGCGGTGCGGGCGAAACTGTCAGAAGTTGCCGCGCTGAACCCGACCAGATCCGGAGGCTGACATGCTGGTGATCATCGGCGCCGTATTGGGCGCATTATTTGGCGGCTGGCGTGCCCGGTCGCGCGGCGGCAAGACCGTGGACGTTTTGCAATACGCTGTCGTCCATGCCATGATCCTGGCTCTCGGTAGCCTGTTCCTTACCCTTTTCCTTCATCGTGCGTTGATCTGATGTTCATTCCCTTCTTTGAAAACCTGCGCAAACACGCCGTCCCGGTGACTCTGCGCGAATACCTGACCTTTCTCGAGGCGATCAAGGTTGGCCTCGCCACCTATGACCCCGAGGCGTTCTATTACCTGGCGCGGACCGCGATGGTGAAAGACGAACGCAACATCGACAAATTCGATATCGCTTTCGCCAAGACCTTTGAGGGTCTCGAAAACATCTCGTTCGAACAGGTGCTTGAGGCGGTCGATCTGCCCGCCGAGTGGCTGGAACAGATGGCGGAAAAGCATCTTAGCAAGGAAGAGATGGACGAGATCAAGGCGCTCGGCGGTTTTGAAAAACTGATGGAGACGCTGAAGGAACGGCTGCGCGAACAGGAAAGCCGCCATGAGGGTGGCAGCAAATGGATCGGCACCAAGGGCACCTCGCCCTTCGGCGCCCAGGGCTTCAACCCCGAAGGGGTGCGCATCGGCCAGGAAAAATCCCGCCATCAACGGGCGGTCAAGGTCTGGGACAAGCGCGAATTCAAGAATTTCGACGACACTGTCGAGCTTGGCACCCGCAACATCAAGGTGGCGCTGAAACGCCTGCGCCGCTGGGCCCGTGACGGTGCCGACGAAGAGCTTGATCTCGACAACACCATCCGCGCCACCGCCGAACATGGCTATCTGGACGTGAAAACCCGGCCCGAGCGGCGCAATGCGGTCAAGGTTCTGCTGTTTCTCGATGTCGGCGGCTCAATGGACCCGCATGTCAAAGTGATGGAAGAGCTGTTTTCGGCGGCCAAGGCCGAATTCAAGCACATGGAACATTTCTATTTCCACAACTGCGTCTACGAGGGGCTGTGGAAGGACAATCACCGGCGCTGGTCCGACCAGACCCCGACCTGGGACGTGCTGCGCACCTATGGCCATGATTACAAGGCGATCTTTATCGGCGACGCCTCGATGTCGCCCTATGAGGTGGCCTATCCCGGCGGTGCCAATGAGCATTGGAACGAGGATTCGGGCGAAACCTGGCTGCGCCGGGCGCGTGAGCAATGGCCCGACAACCTCTGGATCAACCCGGTGCCCAAGAAATACTGGGGCTATACCCAGTCGATCAAGATGGTGCGCGAGATATTTGAGGACCGGATGCATCCGATGACCCTGGAAGGTCTGGCGACCGGCATGAAAGAGCTGTCGCGCTAAGACGCGACCGCACCGCACCGGCCTGGCTGACAAATCCTTTTATCCGGCGTCCGCACCTTGCCGTGCGGCGTGGCAACCGCCATGCTTAGGCAACCGCAAGCCCAGGCCAAATCCGATGTCTGATCGCCCTGCCCTGACCCGCCTGATCCGCCAACATCCGCTGGCCCTGTCGCTGTTTGCCCTGGCCAGCCTGGCGGCGCTGTTCTTTGTGGTGCGGACGCTGGTCTTTATGATCTACTGGACCGATCCCAGCCATCGCGACCAGACCCTCGAGGCCTGGATGACGCCGCGCTATATCGCCCACTCCTGGCATGTACCGCCGCAGGATCTGGCCGCCTTCCTGCGCCTGCCGATGCCACCGCCGCAGCGCGCCACCCTGGCCGAGATCGCGGCGCGTGACGGGGTGCCGGTGGAGCAGCTGATCGCCGAACTGTCGGTGTTCCTTGCCGCACAATCCGTCCCCCCCCAACAAGCGGCGCAGCCGGCAAAATGACCGACACCTTGTTTGCCCTGATCGCCGATTGGGGCGTGCCGCTGTTGGCGGTGATCACCTTCTTGTCCTGCCTGGCGCTGCCGGTGCCGTCCTCGCTGGCGATGCTGACCGCCGGTGCCTTTACCGCCTCGGGCGATATGACGCTGGCCGCCACCGCCGGCGGCGCCCTGGCCGGCGCGGTGATCGGCGATCAGGCCGGATATCTGATCGCCCGGGCCGGGTCCGCGCGGCTGGAGCGGCTGCTTGCCAGGCGGCCAAAGCGCCGCGCCCTGTTCGAGCGCGCCCGGGCGCTGACCGACAAGCACGGCGGCCCGGGGGTGTTTTTCAGCCGCTGGCTGGTGTCGCCGCTGGGCCCCTATGCCAATTTCGCCGCCGGTTTGACCCGGTTCCACCACTTGAAATTCACCCTCTGGGGCGCGGCGGGCGAAGTGGCCTGGGTGGCGATCTATATCGGGCTGGGGCGGCTGTTTGCCGGGCAGCTCGATATGGCTGCCGAATTCGCCCAGGATCTGAGCGGGCTAGCCGCCGCCCTGGCGCTGATGGGCCTGTCGGCATTCTGGATGACCCGGACCCTGCGCCGCCGCAGCAACGGTCGCACCGGCCCCCACGGCAAAGGCTGACCATTGCCCCGCCCGCTGCAAACCCCCATATCGATCCCATGCTGCGCCTGACCCCAATCCTGCTGGCCTTGCTCTATGGCCTGGTCGCCTACCGGTTCTCGGTCTGGCGCACCGGGCGCGAGCTTGACGCGCGCTCGACCGAGCTCGCCGATCCGCAGCTGCGGGCCTTGACCAACCGGCTGGCACAGGCGCTGGACCTGCCCAGCATCCGGGTGCATCTCTATGAGATCGAGCCGGTGAACGGCCTCGCCGCCCCGGACGGCCGGATTTTCCTAACGCGCGGCTTTTACCGAAAATTCCGCGAAGGCCTGGTCACCGCCGAGGAACTGACCTCGGTGATTGCGCATGAGCTCGGCCATGTTGCCCTGGGCCATTCGCGGCGGCGGATGATCGACTTTTCCGGCCAGAACGCCTTGCGCACCGCGCTCGGGCTGGTGCTGTCGCGGCTGATCCCCGGGCTTGGCATCTATATCGCCGGGGCACTGACATCGCTGCTGGCGGCGCGCCTGTCGCGCTCGGATGAATATGAGGCCGATGCCTATGCCGCCGCGCTGCTGACCAAGGCCGGGATCGGCACCGAACCGCAGAAATCCTTGTTCCTGAAACTCGCCAGCCTAACCGGCAGCAACGGCGGCACCGCCCCCGCCTGGCTGATGAGCCATCCCAAAACCGAAGAGCGGATCGCCGCCATCGACAGGCTGGTCGAGGGCTGGACCGTCACCGGACAGACCGACAGCTGAGACCTCGCAGGGGGGGAAGGCTCCACAAGGGCGGCGGATCCGCTGCGGGCCTTGCACTTGCATGCCGGGTCGAATTCACTGCCCCCGACCCATCTGGCAAGGAGCGATCATGCGCTATTCCCTTCTCGACCTGTCTCCCGTTTCCGAAGGCCACAGCGCAGCCGAGGCGATCACCGCCTCGGTTGCCCTGGCCCAGGTGGCCGAGGCCGAGGGCTACACCCGATTCTGGCTGGCTGAGCATCACAACATGCCCGGCATTGCCTCAGCCGCCACCTCGGTGCTGATCGGCCATGTCGCCGGGCAGACCAAAACCATCCGCGTCGGATCAGGCGGGATCATGCTGCCGAACCATTCGCCGCTGGTGATCGCCGAACAATTCGGCACCCTGGCAACGATGTTTCCGGACCGCATCGACCTTGGCCTCGGGCGCGCGCCCGGCACCGATATGGAAACCGCGCGGGCGCTGCGCCGCAACCTTTCGGCCCCCGATACCTTTCCGCAGGATGTGTTGGAACTGATGGCCTATCTCGGCCCGATCGAACCCGGTCAGCACCTGCGCGCGATCCCCGGCAGCGACACCAATGTGCCGATCTGGATCCTCGGCTCCTCGCTCTACGGCGCGCAGCTGGCGGCGCATTTCGGTCTGCCCTATGCCTTTGCCTCGCATTTCGCCCCCGATGCGCTGGAAGAGGCGGCGGCGATCTATCGCCAGACCTTCCGCCCCTCCGCTCACCTGGCCGCCCCGCATTTCATGATGGCGATCAATGTCTTTGCCGCCGACACCGACGCCGAGGCCGCACGCCTGCGCACCTCGGCCCAGCTCGGCATGATCAACCTGCGCTCTGGCCGCCCGGGCAAGGTGCCCGCCCCGGTCGACCGGCTGGAGGATCACGCCGATCCGGCAATGATCCGGATGACCAATATCGGTGGCCGCATCCGCGCCTGCGGCGCCCCAGACACCATCCGGGCTGAACTCAAGACCCTGATCGACCAGCACCAGCCGGATGAGGTGATCATCTCGGGCCAAATTCACGACCCCGCCGCCCGGCGTTACAGCTTTGCCCTGGCCGCCGCCGCGCTGCGCGATCTGGGGTTCGACGCCGCGCCCGGCGCCTGAGGATCGCTGAGCGCCGCGGCGCCCTCCTGCAGCTTCCTCTGGTCGAAAATATCCTCGGGGGGTCCGGGGGGCAGACAGCCCCCCGGTGGTGGCCGCTCACCGCCTGTCGAGCGCCAGAGCCTCTTGCACGCCGCGCGCCCCGGCCCTAAACGCTGTTTCATGAGCCAGATATCGCACGACCGCCTCCTCATCATCGATTTCGGCAGCCAGGTGACGCAGCTCATCGCCCGTCGCCTGCGCGAATTGAACGTCTATTGTGAAATTCACCCGTTTCAGACGGTGACCCCGGCCTTTCTGAGTGATTTCGCACCAAAAGCGGTGATTCTCTCTGGCGGCCCCGCCTCGGTGATCGACGCCGGATCGCCGCACCCACCGGAGCAGGTGTTCGACCTCGGGGTGCCGGTGCTGGGCATTTGCTATGGCCAGCAGGTGATGATGCAGATGCTGGGTGGTCGGGTCGAAAGCGGGGATGGCACCGCCGAATTCGGCCGCGCCTATGTCACCGCCAGCGCCGACAAGATCGACCTGCTGACCGGCTGGTTCCTTGACGGGCGCGAGCAGGTCTGGATGAGCCATGGCGATCATGTCGCCGAGCTGGCACCGGGCTTTGCGGTCTATGGCACCTCGCCGAATGCGCCCTATGCGATCACCGCCGACCTCACCCGCAACTTCTTTGCGGTGCAGTTCCACCCCGAGGTGCATCACACCCCAAATGGCAAGACGCTGTACGAGAATTTCGTCCGCCTGGCCGGCTTCAGCGGCGACTGGACCATGGCCGCCTATCGCGAAGAGGCGATCCGGCTGATCCGCGAACAGGTCGGCGATGCCAAGGTGATCTGCGGTCTCTCCGGCGGGGTCGACAGCTCGGTCGCGGCGGTGCTGATCCATGAAGCGATTGGCGACAACCTGACTTGCGTCTTTGTCGACCATGGCTTGCTGCGCCAGAACGAGGCCGAAGAAGTCGTCGCGATGTTCCGCGACAATTACAATATCCCGCTGATCCATGCCGATGAATCCGCGCTGTTCCTCGGCGAGCTGGACGGGGTCAGCGACCCCGAAACCAAGCGCAAGATCATTGGCCGCCTGTTCATCGACGTGTTCCAGAAATACGCCCATCAGATCGACGGCGCAAAATTCCTGGCTCAGGGCACGCTTTACCCGGATGTGATTGAATCGGTGTCGTTTTCCGGCGGCCCCTCGGTCACCATCAAATCGCACCACAATGTCGGCGGCCTGCCCGAAAAGATGGGGCTGAAGCTGGTCGAACCGCTGCGCGAATTGTTCAAGGACGAGGTCCGGGCGCTGGGCCATGAGCTGGGCCTGCCTGCCTCGTTCATCGGGCGGCATCCGTTCCCCGGCCCGGGCCTCGCGATCCGCTGTCCGGGCGAAATCACCCGCGAAAAGCTGGCGATCCTGCGCCAGGCCGATGCGGTGTTCATTGACCAGATTCGGCGCCACAATCTCTATGACGAGATCTGGCAGGCCTTTGTTGCCATCCTGCCGGTGCGCACCGTGGGTGTGATGGGCGACGGGCGCACCTATGACTTTGCCTGCGCCCTGCGCGCGGTGACCTCGGTCGACGGGATGACGGCGGATTATTACCCGTTCACCCATGATTTCCTCGGTGAAACCGCCACGCGGATCATCAACGAGGTCAAGGGCATCAACCGGGTGACCTATGACATCACCAGCAAACCGCCGGGCACCATCGAGTGGGAATGAGCGGCCCGCGCCAAACCGGCGCAGGTCAGATCGGGCGCCAGGGGCACAACCCGCTTGCCACAAAAGGCCCAGTCCTGCCAAAAGGGGCGGACCGGGGGACTGATGAGCAAACGCGACACCATCCTTGAACGCTGCGAAACGCAGGGCCTGCGCCTGACCGATCAGCGCCGGGTGATTGCCGATGTTTTGGACAGCGCCCGCGACCACCCGGATGTCGAAGAGCTGCACAATCGCGCCAATGCCGCCGATCCGCGGATCTCGCTGGCCACGGTCTACCGCACCGTCAAGCTGTTCGAAGAGGCGGGGATCCTGGAAAAGGTCGATTTCGGCGATGGCCGGGCCCGCTATGAGGATGCCGAGCGCGAACATCACGACCATCTGATCGATATCGAGACCGGCAAGGTGATCGAATTCTTCGACCCCGACATCGAGGCGCTGCAAGACCGGATCGCCGCCAAACTGGGCTATGAGCTGCGCGGTCACAAGCTGGAGCTTTACGGCGTGCGGCGGACGAAAAAGGACAAGGGCTGACGTCAGTGCCGGCTTGACAGTGCCCGGAACCCGGCCCACAGCGGAGCGGTATTTTTCCGGGTGATCCATGGACAATCTGCGCGGCATTTTCCTTGTCATCCTGTCGATGGCCCTGTTTTCGGTCGAAGATCTCTGGATCAAGCAACTGACGGTGTCGCTGCCCACCGGGCAGGTGATCGGGATGCTGGGCATGGGCGGCATGGTGATGTTCGCACTGGCGGCGCGGTTCGGGCGCAGCCCGCTGTGGCACCCGGCGATGCGCCATCCTTCCTTTATCCTGCGCACCGCCTCCGAGGCGGTGGCAGCCGTGTGTTTCATCACCTCACTGTCGCTGGTGCCGCTCAGCACCGTGGCGGCGGTGTTTCAGGCGACACCGCTGGCAATCACCCTGGGCGCGGCGCTGTTTCTGGGCGAATCCGTCGGCTGGCGCCGCTGGAGCGCGATCTGCGTCGGCTTTGTCGGGGTGCTGATCATCATCCGCCCCGGTGTGCAGGGATTTCAGCCGCAGGCGCTGCTGGTGCTGGGCGCGGTGCTGGCGATTGCGGCGCGCGATCTGGCCTCACGCCACCTGCCCGCCGCGCTGTCCTCGGTCACCGTGTCGTTCTATGGCTTTGCCGCGCTGATAGTCGCCGCGCCGTTTCTGTTGCTGCTGACCGGTGCCACGCCGGTGGCGATGGTGCAGCCAGATCCCCTGCGCCTGCTGGGCGCGGTGCTTTTTGGCACCTCGGGCTATTATACCATCGTGCTGGCGACACGGGTCGGAGACGCTTCGGCGATCATGCCGTTCCGCTATGCACGGCTGGTGTTTTCGCTGATCATCGGCATGGTGGTCCTTGCCGAACGCCCGGATGCGCTCACCCTGCTGGGCGCGGCGATCATCATCGCCTCGGGTCTTTACACCTATCTGCGCGAACGGCGGCTGGCCCGGGCGTCGCGCTGAGCCTGCAACTGGTTGCGCTAACCCGCGTCGCGCCCCTTTCCCTTGCCGCCAGAGGCGCATAAAAGCCCGGAAAATCGTTTCACTGCATCAGGATTTGCCGCCATGAGCACCATCATCGACATCCACGCCCGCGAAATCCTCGACAGCCGGGGTAATCCGACGGTCGAGGTCGACGTGATCCTCGAAGACGGCACCATGGGCCGCGCCGCGGTGCCCTCGGGCGCCTCCACCGGCGCCTACGAGGCGGTCGAACGACGCGATGGCGATGCGGCGCGTTATTCCGGCAAGGGCGTGCTTGAGGCGGTGGCGGCGGTGAACGGCGAAATCGCCGATGCTGTCATCGGCTTTGACGCCACCGAACAGGTCGGCATCGACCTGACGATGATCGAGCTGGACGGCACCGACAACAAGGCCCGCCTCGGCGCCAATGCGATCCTCGGCGTGTCGCTGGCGGTGGCCAAGGCGGCCGCCGATTTCACCGCGCAGCCGCTGTTCCGCTATGTCGGGGGCACCTCGGCCCGGGTCCTGCCGGTGCCGATGATGAACATCATCAATGGCGGCGAACATGCCGACAATCCGATCGACATCCAGGAATTCATGATCATGCCGGTCGCCGCCGACAACATCCGCGACGCGGTGCGGATGGGATCGGAAGTGTTCCACACCTTGAAGAAAGAGCTTTCGGCGGCAGGCATGTCCACCGGGCTCGGCGACGAGGGCGGTTTTGCCCCGGAACTGGCCAGCACCCGCGACGCGCTGGATTTCGTGCTGAAATCCATCGAAAAGGCCGGGTATCGGCCCGGAGAAGACATTCACCTGGCACTCGATTGCGCCGCGACCGAATATTATCGGGGCGGCAAATATGAGATGAAGGGTGAAAGCAAGACGCTGAACGCCGCCGAAAACGTCGCCTATCTGGCCGCGCTCTGCGCCGATTATCCGATCATCTCGATCGAGGATGGTTGTGCCGAGGACGATTGGGACGGCTGGAAACTGCTGACCGAGGAACTGGGCGGCAAGGTGCAGCTGGTCGGCGACGATCTGTTCGTCACCAACCCGACGCGGCTGGCCGAAGGCATCAAGCGCGGCGTCGCCAATTCGATGCTGGTCAAGGTCAACCAGATCGGCACCCTGACCGAGACCCTGCGCGCCGTCGATATGGCGCATCGGGCCGGCTTTACAAATGTGATGAGCCACCGCTCGGGCGAAACCGAGGACGCCACCATCGCCGACCTCGCCGTGGCGACCAATTGCGGACAGATCAAGACCGGGTCGCTGGCCCGTTCAGACCGGCTGGCCAAGTATAACCAATTGATCCGGATCGAGGAATTGCTGGACGAAACCGCCGAATACGCGGGCCGTTCGATCCTGCGCTGAGGGCATAGGGACTTGCCTGCGCGCATATTTCGACGAATGCTGCGCGCATGGCCCCGCTTATCCTCATCAATCACCTGCTGGCGCTGACGCTCGAAATCGCGCTGCTGATCGGCCTTGCCCGAGTCGGGCTGGCGCTGCGCCCCGGCTGGATGGGCTGGGTGCTGGCGGCGATCCTGGTGCTGATCGCGGTGGCGCTCTGGACGCGGTTCGCGGCGCCGAGCTCTGCCACGCGACTCAGCGGGTCGGCGCTGCTGGGGTTCAAATCCGCGATTTTCGCCGCCGGGGCCATCGGCCTGGCCTGGCGCGACGGGGCCGCTGTCGGCGCCGTCTTTGCGGCCCTTGTGGTCCTGCATCTGGCGCTCGCCACCAAGCTGGGGATCCTCTGAGCGATGACCGCCGATCAGATCATCGCCCGCCTGAACCTCGCCCCGCATCCCGAGGGCGGATATTACCGGCAGACCTGGATCGCCCCCAGCGTGGGTGATGAGCGGCCCAGCGGCACCTGCATCTATTTCCTGCTGAAGGCCGGTGAGCGCAGCCATTGGCACCGGGTCGACGCCACCGAGATCTGGCATTTCTACGCCGGCGCGCCGTTGATCCTGTCGCTGTCGGCAGTTGACAGCGCCCCGGCGCGCGACCACCGGCTGGGCCCGGACCTGCTGGCTGGTGAGGCCCCGCAGATCGTTGTGCCGACCGCGTATTGGCAGGCAGCGCGCAGCACCGGTGCGTGGTCGCTGGTCGGCTGCACCGTCTCGCCGGCGTTCCGGTTTCAGGGGTTTACCCTGGCGCCACCCGGTTTCGACATCCCCTGCGACACCCAAGCCTGAACAGATTTGTCACTTGCCCGGGGCCGGGTTTGGGTTAAATTCTCAGCGCAAGCTGTTTTGAAATCAGGAGAAGTTTCAAGTATGAAACCCTTTGTCGCCGCCTTCGCCCTGTTCGCTGCCAGTGCTTTGCCGCTCAGCGCCGCGGATGATCCCGCGCCCAGCCCCGGGTTGATGCAACAGGTGATCCTTTCCGAAGAGCTGATCGCACTCGGCAAAGAGCGCAACGATCCGGTGCTGATGCTGGCCGCCCTTCGCCTGCGCGCCTCGTTGGACGATTCCACCGTCGCCGCGGCCGACGCCTTTACCGACAAGGACGCGCTGGTCGAGGCGGCCAAGGCCGCCGCCGCCGGTCAGGACGCGCTTTTGATCATGATCGAGGACGCCGCGACCGAAAAGAGCCGGATGTTTTGCTACCCGTCCTGGGGCCGCAGCATCTGCTATTGATCGCCGTCCGCCGCTCGCGTTTGCCCCGCGCCTGCATATTCCAGCAGCGCGCGGGTGGACCCGTCGATATCAGGACCAGCCACGGCGCCCTCAAGCAGCGGCGCCAGTGCCAGCGCCAGCTCCTTGCCCAGTTCCACACCCCATTGGTCATAGGAGTTGATCCCCAGGATCGTCCCCTCGACAAACACCCGATGCTCATAGAGCGCCACGATCTGGCCCAGCACCGCGGGCGTCAGCTTGGGATAGGCGAGCGTCACGCTGGGCCGGTTGCCGGGGAACACCCGATGCCGCGCCTGCCGCTCCAGCGCGGCGCCTGACAGCCCCTTGGCCGCCAGCATCGCCCGCGCCTCCGCAAGGGTTCGGCCCCGCATCAGCGCCTTGGATTGCGCCAGGCAATTGGCGATCAGCAGCCGGTGCTGATGCGCCTGATCAGGTTCATGACCCTCGGCACCGATCAGGAATTCACAGGGCACCACCTGGGTGCCCTGATGGATCAGCTGATAGAACGCGTGCTGCCCATTGGTGCCCGGCTCCCCCCAGACAATCGGCCCGGACGGCAGGGTCAGGTCGCTGCCATCCATCGCCACCCGCTTGCCATTGCTTTCCATCTCCAACTGCTGAAGATAGGCCGGCAGGCGCAGCAGCCGCTGCTCATAGGGCAGCACCGCGCGGGTCGGATGGCCCAGCACCTGATGATGCCAAAGCCCGACCAGCGCCAGCAACACCGGCAGGTTTTCGGCCAGCGGCGCGTCGCGGAAATGCCGATCCATCGCCTCGGCCCCAGAGAGGAAGTCGCGGAACCGCTCAGGCCCGATCGCCAGCATCAGCGACAGCCCGATCGGCCCCCAGATCGAATAGCGCCCGCCGACCCAATCCTCAAAGCCGAACACCCGGCTGGGATCGATCCCCCAATCGGCGGTGGCCTCCAGATTCGATGACAGTGCCGCGAATTGCCGCCCCGGTTCGCGCAGTGATGCCGCCATCCAGGCGCGGGCGGTTTCGGCATTGGTCATGGTTTCAATGGTCGAAAAGGTCTTGGACGCGACGATCACCAGCGTCGTCGTCGGATCCAGCCCGGCCAGCACATCATGCACATGCGCGCCGTCGACATTGGAAACGAAATGACAGCGCGGCCCGTCGCAATAGGGGGTCAGCGCCGCATGCGCCATCACCGGGCCGAGATCGGAGCCGCCGATGCCGATATTGACCACATCGGTGATCGCCCCGCCCTGGCCGGTGAAGGTGCCCGAGCGCAGCGCCCTGGCAAAAGCACGCATCCGGGCCAGAGTATCCAGAACCCCGGGCATCACGTCCTGACCATCAACCAGAACCGGGTCGCCGGACAGGTTGCGAAGGGCGCTGTGCAGCACCGCGCGGCCTTCGGTCTCGTTGATCTTGGCGCCCGCAAACATCGCCTCGCGGCGGGCGGGCACGCCGGCCGCCTTGGCCAGCTCGATCAACGCGTTGCGATCCTCGGCGGTGATCGAGGTCTTTGAGTAATCAAAGAGCAGGCCGAGGGCGCGGGCGGAGAAATCCGTCGCCCGGCGTTCGTCATGCGAGAACAGGTCCAGAATCCGCCGCTCCCTGGCGGCCGTTCCGGCGCGGCGCAGGTCATCCCACATCTCAGCTCCTCCGATACTCATTTTTGATCCGTCTCAGGCCGCCCAATGCACGGTGGCCCGGTCCAGCATCAGCGCCACTGGCGCCTGGACGGGCGGTTGCCCCTGCGCCGCCTCGATCACTGCGCGTTTTTCGACGCCGGTAATCAGGATATGCGACGACACCGCGCCGCGCAGCACTGGCGCGCTCAGCGTCACCCGGGCCTCGGGCACCCCCGGCGCGCGCATCACCAGCAGCGGCGGTGCATCTGTCGCCAGGGCCGCCTCAAGCTGATCGGCACCAGAAAACAGCGAGGCAATATGCATATCGCCACCCATCCCCAGCAACAGAACGTCAATCGGCAGGCAGGGCGCCAGCCCCGCCGTCAGATCATCCAGCGCCGCCTCGGGCGTCCCCTGGGCCCGGGTCAGTGGCAGCAGTCGCGCCGCCGCCGCACGCCCCTGCAACAGCCGGTCGCGCAGCAGCCGTGTGTTCGAGCGGTCCGAGGTTTCCGGCACCCAGCGTTCGTCGGTCAGGATGACATCGACCCGGTCCCAGTCCAGCCGCACCGCGCTCAGCGCGTCGAACACCGGTCCCGGGGTCGATCCGCCCGGCACCGCGAACGACACCCGATCCTTGTGTCGCAATGCCGTGCTCAGGTCGCTGGTCAACCGATCCGCAAGGGTCAGCGCCAGCATGTCGCGATCTGGATATTCCTCGAATCTCATGCCCGGATCTCCCGCCATTTGCGCCCGTCGCGATGCATCAACATCAACGAATCCTCGGGCCCGGAAGAACCGCTGTCATAGGCTTGCGGCGTGTCGCCGCGCGCCTCCCAGCCGGCGATGATCGGATCGGTCCAGGCCCAGGCGGCCTCGACCTCGTCACCGCGCATGAACAGGGTCTGGTTGCCACGGATCACATCCATGATCAGCCGCTCATAGGCATCCGGCACATCCTCGGCCTCGGGCCCCAGCGCCTCGGCAAAGGTCATGTCCAGCGGCACATCGACCAGGCGCATGCCACCCGGCCCCGGCTCCTTGATGGTGACGCCCAGATCCATGCCCTCATTCGGTTGCAGCCGGATGGTCAGAATATTGCGATGACGCCCGGCCTCGGGGCCGAAAATCGAATGTGGGGTTTCCTTGAACACCACCGCAATCTCGCTGACCTTGGCGCGCAACCGCTTGCCGGTGCGCAGATAAAACGGCGTGCCTGCCCATCGCCAGTTCGAGATCCGCGCCTTCAGCGCCACGAAACTCTCGGTCGTCGTGTCAGCATCGCCGACCTGGCTGCGATAATCCGGCTTGTCCTCATCGGCCTCATATTGCCCGCGCACCAGATCGACGGCCTCGACCGGATCAAGGGCGCGGATCACCTTCAGCTTTTCATCGCGCACCGCGTCGGGATCGAATTTCGCCGGCGGTTCCATCGCAATCAGGCAGAGCAGCTGCATCAGGTGGTTCTGCATCATGTCGCGCATCGCACCGGAGCGGTCGTAATATTCGCCGCGCCCGCCGACCCCGACGGTTTCCGCGACAGTGATCTGGATGTGGTCGACATATTGCGAATTCCACAGCGGTTCGAACAGCATATTGCCAAAGCGGACCGCCATCAGATTCTGCACGGTTTCCTTGCCGAGATAATGGTCGATCCGGTAAATCTGGCTTTCGTCGAAATGTGCCGCCAGGGTGGCGTTCAGCGCCTTGGCGCTGGTCAGATCCCGGCCAAAGGGTTTTTCCACCACGATGCGGGTGCCCTGCCCGGCCATGCCATAGCTGTGCAAATGTTCGGCCAACGCCCCGAACAGGCTGGGCCCGACCGAAAAATAAAACGCCTGCACCGCGTCGCGCCCGCGCAACCGATTGGCCAGAATCTGCCAGCCCTCGGTGCCGGTGGCGTCCAGCGCGACATAGCTGACCTGACGCAGAAACCCCGCCACCGCTTCGGTATCGCTGATCCCGCTCGGGTTGAATTCCTCCAGCGCCGCGCTGACGAATGCACGATAGCCCTCGTCATCCATCGGGCTGCGCGCCGCGCCGATGATCAGCGCGTTCTCTTCCATCTGACCGGCGCAGAAACGCCGGAACAGCGCCGGTAGAATCTTGCGCCGGGCAAGATCGCCGGTGCCGCCAAAAACGACGAGGTCGAAAGGATCGACCGGAATGACGCGCGATGCCATCGCAAATGCTCCATGCCCTGCACAACCGCCACCGTTAGCGTCCACCCGCACAACCATAGCAGGTTGCGCAACCTTCACAACGCCGTGCGGCGGTGCAAAAAGGATTGCAGGATCAGCGCCCCCTGTCCATGGTTGCCGCCATGAAAGACCTCAATGAACCGCCTGCCAACCTCGGCAAATTCACCCATCCCAACCGCACCGCCACCGGCGAAACCCGTGCCCGGGTGGCGCTGGAACGGTTGCGTACCCTGTGGATCAACACCGGCACCCGATGCAACATCACCTGCGCCAATTGCTATATCGAAAGCTCGCCGGAAAACGATGCGCTGGCGTATTTTCGCGCCGATGATCTGGCCTTGTATTTGGCCGAGGCGCGCGAGCTGGCCCGGCCAGTCGAGGAAATCGGCTTTACCGGCGGTGAGCCGTTCATGAACCCCGAGATCCTGCAGATGACGCGTATGGCGCTGGCTGCGGGTCACCGGGTGCTGATCCTGACCAATGCGATGCGGCCAATGATGCGGCCGCGCATCCGTGACGGGCTGGTGGCGCTGAATGCCGAATATCCCGACCAGTTGACCCTGCGGGTGTCGCTCGATCACCCCGATCCAACGGTGCACGACAGCGAACGCGGTATCGGCAGCTTTCAGATCACCCTTGAGGGCATGCGCTGGATTTCAGGTGCCGGGATCACCATGCATGTCGCGGGCCGCTCGCTGACCGGCGATTCTGTCGATGACACCCGCGCCGCCTTTGCCCGGCTGTTCGCGGCCGAAGGCTTTGCCACCGACGCCCAGGATCCGGCCCAGACGGTGATTTTCCCGGAAATGGATCTGCGCGTCGAAGTGCCCGAGATCACCAGCGCCTGCTGGGGCATCCTGCACAAATCACCCTCGGATGTGATGTGCGCCACCTCGCGGATGGCGGTGCTGCGCAAGGGGGCCGAACGGCCCGTGGTGCTGGCCTGCACCCTACTGGCCCATGATGAGCGCTTTGAACTGGGCGAGACCCTGGCGGAGGCGCGTGGTGAGGTCGCCCTCAACCACCCGCATTGCGCCAAGTTTTGTGTGCTCGGCGGCGCCTCCTGTTCCGCCTAGGCAACCATCTGCCAGGCCAGCCCGGCCAGGATCGCCCCGACAATCGCCAGGCCGAGATAGGCGACGAACACCCGCGGCTTGACCAGAGCCCAGACCGCCACCGCCGCCGGGATGCAGCTGACCCCGCCCGCGACGACGAATGACATCGCCGCGCCGGGTGCCATCCCTTGCGCCAGCAGCGCATCGACCAGCGGCACCGCCGCATAGCCGTTCAGATAGGCCGGCATCCCGACCAGCGCGCCCAACAGGATCGGGGTCAGCCCGTCACCGCCCAGAATGCCGCCGATCCATTCCGCCGGCACATAGGCCAGCATCACCGATTCCAGCACATAGGCCAGCGTCAGCCATTTCAGCAGGAACACCGCATTGTCGAGAACTGCGCTGCGAAAGGTGTCGCGGCGGTCACCATCGGACCAGAAGTTCCACACCGGACGGCCCTCATACGGCGCTTTCACCCCGCAGCAGCCCCCGACCTGCGGACGCACCCGCAGCGGATCGGCAAATACCGGCGAATTGCGCGCCAGCATCGTCACCGCGCCGCCGCCGATGCCAAGCGCCACCGCCGCCACCGTCTTGCCGATGGCGAATTCGGTGCCCAGGGTCCCGGCGGTGACCAGGAACATACCCGGATCCATCAACGGCGAGGCCAGCCAGAACGCCATGACCGCAGACAGCGGCACGCCAAGCGCCAACATCGCTGCGACAAAGGGAATTACCTGGCAGGAACAGAACGGCGACAGCCCGCCAAGCAGCGCCGCCATCACGATCATCCGCCCCTCGCGCCCGGTAAAGGCCCGCGACAGCAGGGTTTCGGCGCCGCTGGCCTTGAGATAGCCGATCGCCAGCACCGCAAATAGAATCAGCGGCGCGGTGCTGCCCAGGGATTTCAGCGCAAAGCGCAGGGTTTCGGGCAATTGCGGCGGGTCGATCAGCGCCAGCGCCAGCAGCACCAGCAGCGTCGCCGCGATGGCGCTGTCGATCCGGGACCAAAGCCCGCGCAGCCCGCCACCCGGGGTCGTGGAGAGGTCAGTCATGGTCGTGTCCTTTTACGGAATCTGGGGCATCGGCGCAGCATTCGCGCAGCAGGAAGGCCGAAATGTCATGCAATTCGCCGTAGGCAACGGCGGCGCAGATGATGCTGCGCCCAGCCCGGCGCTGTTCGACCAGCCCGGCCTGAGCCAGGGTTTTCATGTGATGGGTCAGGGTTGATCCGCTGACCCCGGTGCGGGCGCCGAGATCGCCAATGCTCAGCCCCTCGGGCCCCGCCCGCACCAGGCAACGCAGCACCTTGAGCCGCTGTTCGCTGCCCAAAGCCGCAAAGGTCGAGGCCGCCCGGGCCAGGCTAAGATCGTCGTCGGTGTCTGGGTGATTCATTTTCATGTTTCTAGAAATATCGAAACTGACGCCTGGCGCAAGTGTTATTTCGAGAAAGCTAGAAATGATGCGACGAGGGCCGCGCGGGCCGCCCGGATCACGCCGGGGCCGGAAAGCTCACCGCTTCGATCTTGTTGCCGTCCGGGTCCTTGATGAAGGCACCGTAATAGCCGGTCATTTCGCCCTGACGTGGCCCCGGCGCGCCATCGCTTTGCCCACCCGCCGCCAGCGCCGCCGCGTGAAACGCCTGAACCGCCGCCTTCGACGGCGCGCGCAGGCAGATATGCACCCCGGTATCACCCGGCACCGGCCCCATATCAGGCCGATGGTTGAGCCAGAATTCAGGATAGCGTTTGCCAAAACCCACCGTATGCGGGCGCTCTGCCAAGACAGTGTAATTAAGCGATTTCAATACCTTATCATAGAAATCTCGCGCGATGCGCAAATCCCGAACCGCCACCGAAATATGATCAATCATTGCGCCCCCTTGCTGATCCGGCCACCGCCCACCGCCATTTTAACCCCGGTGGTGGTGGGGCAGGACGTCGCCATCCCGCGTGCCACCCGCACCGCCAGATGGGCAAAGGCCTGCGCCTCCAGCATATCACCATCCAGCCCCACCGACTCGACCGACGCAACCGCGCAGTCCAGCGCCTCGGTCAGCATCTCCATCAGCACCGGGTTCTTGCGCCCGCCACCGGTGACCAACACCCGCTCTGGCGGGCTGGGACAATGATCCATGCCGCGCAGGACCGACACCGCCGCCATGCCGGTCAGGGTCGCCGCCGCATCGGCATCGTTCAATTCGCGCACCAGTTCGACCATGTCGCCAAAAGCGTTCCGATCCAATGACTTCGGCGGAATTCTTGAGAAATATGGATCGTCAAGGAACAGCTCCAAAGCGCCAGCGACCACTTCGCCCTGCACCGCAATCGCGCCGTCGCGGTCATACATCTCGCCAAACCGCGCCTGCATCAGATCGTTGATCGGCGCATTTGCCGGGCCGGTGTCAAAGGCCAGCAAGGCGCCCGGATCCTCGGGCGCCGCGGCCTGCGGATTCACCCAAGTCAGATTTCCGACCCCGCCAAGATTCAGAAAACACAGCGGTTTTTCCGCCCCGATCCAACGCGCACAGGCGAAATGAAAGAACGGCGCCAGCGGCGCGCCCTCACCCCCCATCTCGACATCAGCCGAGCGGAAATCCCAGACCACCGGCAGGTTCAACGCCCGCGCCAGCGCCGCGCCGTCGCCAATCTGATGGGTGCCGCGCCCGCGCGGATCATGCGCCAGGGTCTGGCCATGAAATCCCACGATTTCAATGCCGTGAAAGCCGGACATGATCTCTTCATGGCCGCGCTGCACCACCTCGGTGGCGGCCAACACCCCCGGCTCCCCCGGCCAACGGCCAAGCGCCGCGCTCAGCAGCTTGCGCTCTTCCGGCGTATATTCGCGATAGGCGGTTTCGCCCAACCCGTAGATAGTGATGCCATCGGTCTCGACCACCGCCACATCGACCCCGTCGAGCGAGGTTCCCGACATCGCGCCAAGGGCGCGCACCGGCGCTTGCGGCTTGCCTTTGGGCTGTAACATGCCCTTTTCCTTCTGCTGTCTGCACCCTATACAGTGCCGCTGAACCACGACCCGGACAAGAGCCATGACCTATACGCCGAAATCCGACTTTCTGAACGTGATGCAAACCCGCGGCTTTGTCGCCGATTGCACCGATTATCAGGGCCTGGACGACGCTTTGCTGGCCGGGGTGGTGCCCGGATACATCGGCTTTGACGCCACCGCCAAATCGCTGCATGTCGGATCGCTGATCCAGATCATGATGCTGCGCTGGCTGCAAAAGACCGGGCATCAACCGATCACCCTGATGGGCGGCGGCACCACCAAGGTCGGCGACCCCAGCTTTCGCGCCGAGGAACGGCCGCTGCTGACCCCGGCGCAGATCGACGACAATATCGCCGGGATCAAACAGGTATTCGCCGCCTATATCGATTATGACACGGCCACGCCCAACCGTGCCCTGATGCTGAACAATGCCGAATGGCTGGACGATCTGAACTACCTCGACTTCCTGCGCGACATCGGGCGGCATTTCTCGGTCAACCGGATGCTGTCCTTTGAATCAGTGAAATCACGGCTGGATCGCGAACAATCGCTCAGCTTCCTCGAATTCAACTACATGATCCTACAAGCCTATGATTTCCTTGAATTGAACCGCCGCTACGGCTGTCTGGTGCAATTCGGCGGCTCAGACCAATGGGGCAATATCGTCAACGGTATCGACCTGACCCGCCGGGTGCTGGATCATCAGATATTCGGGCTGACCACGCCGCTGCTGACCACCTCGGACGGCAAGAAGATGGGCAAAAGCCAGAGCGGTGCGATCTGGCTCAACCCGGAGATGCTGTCGTCCTATGAATTCTGGCAATTCTGGCGCAACACCACCGATGCCGATGTTGGCCGCTTCCTCAAGCTCTACACCGAACTGCCGGTCGAGGACTGCGACCGCCTCGGTGCACTTGGCGGATCCGAGATCAACGTCGCCAAGATCGCATTGGCCAATGCCGTCACCACCCTGCTGCACGGGGCCGAGGCCGCCGAAGCCGCCGAAGCCACGGCGCGCGAAGTCTTTGAAAAGGGCGGAATCGGCGATGACCTGCCAACCCTGGAGCTGAGCCTTGCCGAGATCGGCAGTGGCGTTTCGATCACCCAGCTGTTGGTGCGCAGCGGCCTTGCCAGCTCCGGCAAAGAGGCCAAACGCCTGATCGCCGACAACGGGGCCCGGATCGACGACGCGCCGCTGACCGATGCCGGCTTGATGCTCGACGCCGCCGCCCTGGCCAGCCCGATCAAACTCTCCGCCGGCAAGAAGCGCCACGCGCTGGTCAAACTCACCGCGTAATCCGCACCCGGCTTCCTCTGGTCTGAAATATCCTCGGGGGTGAATGGCCCGCAGGGCCAGAGGGGGCAGACAGCCCCCTGCCGTCGGCGTCGCATCGCGGCGCAACCTGTCGCGTGCTCCTTAACCCCTAAGCCTGTCCCCCACAAAATCCCTTCGCGAAACCCTTTGAATTCATCGCGCACCCACCCTATATCTAGCCTGTCGGGCAACCGACTATGGACATAAACGCGCTCGTAATACACGGATCGGACCCGGGGGCGGTACCCGGCGACTCCACCAAATTCCCGTTATTGGCGGGTCCTGGGGTCGAAATAGGATCGACGAACGTCTAAAGGGGTTAGCTTTGTCTCGGTGAGGTACCACCGTTATCGGTCCGTAAAGCATAATTGCCAATAACAATCGTGCTCCGATGGCTCTGGCCGCGTAAGCGGTTCGATCTATCGAACTTTAAGCCCTTGCGCCTAGCCGCGTAAGGCGGGGTTCGCAGGCACCTGGCAACAGAAGCCTGCACTTTACCCGCTCCCTGACCACCACCTCCGCGCCCAGCTCAGGTCCAGCCCCGTAATCTGCTTGTCAGCCGTCCGGCGCGGCGACATTACTGGGGTTCCCGCATGTGACCGAGGGGCGCCACCCTGCCCGCCTTTTCTGATCTCTTTCGCACCTTTGCCCGCATCGGCCTGCTGTCCTTTGGCGGACCGGCGGCGCAGATCGCGGTGATGCACCGTGAACTGGTAGAAACCCGCGCTTGGCTCAGCGAAAAACAATTCCTCGGCGCGCTCAGCTTTACCATGCTGCTGCCCGGCCCCGAGGCGATGCAGCTGGCCACCTGGGCGGGCTGGAAACTGGGCGGCACCCGCGCCGGGCTGATGGCGGGCCTGCTGTTCGTGCTCCCCGGTGCGCTGGTCATCGCCGCGCTGGCGCTGGCCTATCTGGCCTGGGGCGACGTGCCCGGCGTCGCGGCGGCGTTTCTGGGGATCAAGGCGGCGGTGGTGATCGTGGTGCTGCAGGCTCTGTTCCGGCTGAGCCGCAAGGCGCTGAAGCGGCGGGCCGATTGGGCGATTGCCGGGCTGGCCTTTGTCGGGATCTTTGCGCTGAACCTGCCGTTTCCACTGATCATTGTCGCGGCGGCGCTGGCCGGGGCCTGGGTCGGCCCGCCGAGCCCGCCGACACCGGCCCCGCCGACTCAGCCAGACTGGGCGGCCACCGCCCGATCCCTGCTGATCTGGACAAACCTCTGGGCCCTGCCCCTGCTTCTGTGCTGGCTGGCCGGGGCCACGTTCCTCACCGAGATCGCCCTGTTCTTTGCCAAGCTGGCGGTGGTCACCTTTGGTGGCGCCTATGCGGTGCTGGGCTATATGGCGCAGGCGGTGGTCGAAACCCATCACTGGCTGACCCCGGATGAAATGATCGACGCGCTTGGCCTGGCCGAAACCACGCCGGGGCCGCTGATCCTGGTCACCGAATTCACCGCCACCCTGGCCGGGGCCAAGGCGGGCGGCATCGGCCTGGGGCTTGCCGCCGGGGCGCTCAGCCTGTGGATGACCTTTGTGCCCTGTTTCCTTTGGATTTTCGCCTGCGCGCCGCATCTTGAGCGGTTGCTGGCAGCGCCGCGACTGGCCGGGGCCCTGGCGGCGATCACCGCCGCGGTGACCGGGGTGATCCTGAACCTGTCGCTGTGGTTCGCGCTGCATGTCCTGTTCAGCCGCGTCGATGAAGGCGGCGCGCTGCCGCGCCCGGATCTGACCAGCCTCGATCCGGTCGCCCTGGCGCTGATCCTGCTGGCGGCGCTTTTGCTGCTGGTGGCGCGGCTCGATCTGCTGCGTGGTTTGGCGGTGATGGCGGCGGCGAGCTGGCTGCTGTCCGGCGCTGTCACCGGGATCTGAAATCCAGCCCGGCGCCCAGGCCGAGACCATGTCAGAGGTGACCTGCGAAAATCTCTGCCCACCGCCTTCCGTTTTCATCCGAATCCCTTATGCTCTACGACAAGTGGATATGAGGACATGGATGTCTGACAGTATTGATTACGGCAGGCTGATGCACCGCGCGATGCGGGGCCTGATTCAGCAGGTGCTGTCCGATGTCGCCCGCAATGGTCTGCCGGGCGAGCATCATTTCTTTATCACGTTCGACACCACCCATCCCGATGCCGAGCTCGCCGATTGGCTGAAAGACCGCTATCCCGAAGAAATGACCGTGGTGATGCAGAGCTGGTTTGACGACCTTCAGGTCACCGATGACGGGTTTTCCGTCACCCTGAATTTCGGCGACGCGCCGGAGCGGATGCATATCCCCTACGATTCGATCCAGACCTTTGTCGATCCTTCGGTGGAATTCGGCCTGCGCTTTGAATCGCACGATAAGGCCGATGACGAGCCGACACCGCCTGAATCGCCGCGCCCGCTGCGCGACCGCTCCAAAGACGAAAGCACCCGCAACAACGGCAAGACCGATCATGCCCCCGCCGATGTGGTGCAGCTGGATACTTTCCGCAAATAACCTGGCAGGATAGCGCCGCGGCCTGACTCGGACCCGGCTGTTTCACAAAGATCGCCTAGCCGTCGCCGCGCTGTTGCCACCAGCGGTGCCAACTGGGCGGGCACTCGCGCCGCCCGCGCCAGATCGGTGCGATTGCACCCTCTTCCGCGGCGCTGGCGCGGATTGAAACCGCCGGGGCCGGATTTCGCGGCGCAGAGCGCTTAACAGGTTGCTGAACTAGCCCTGCCTCGACAGGGCCTTGAGAACATGAGTCACCCTTTGGGCAACACCGACGGGGGTGAGGATGCGCGGGACGGATGAGACGAGCGGGTCTCTGTTCACTCTGAACAATGGCTGCCAGCCACCTCGCCAGACCACCCCGGTTGCGTGCCGCATGACGCGAAGAGACGACCCACGAGGCACATGCCGAGCCGCCAAGGACACCGCGATCAGGCGAAACAGCCCTGATGCGGGGACAGCCTTCCTGATAGGGGAAGTTTCGGAAACCTGTCAAACTAAACCAGCGAGGTCACCCAGAGGATCGTCGCATCCTCGGGCGAGAGCGAAATCACATTATGTCCCATGGTCGCGTCGTAATAGGCGCTGTCGCCACGGCGCATCTCAACCGGTTCATAGAATTCCGTATAGAGCCGGATGATCCCGGTCAGCACATAGAGGAATTCCTCGCCGTCATGGCGCACCCAGCCATCGAATTCCTCCATGTCGCGGGCCCTGATCCGGGCGCGATACGGCAGCATCTGTTTGCGGATCAGCGATTCCGCCAGCAATTCATGCTCATAGGTCGCGGTGGCATGGCTGCCGCCGGCACCGGAGGCGGTGATCACCATGCGCCCGGTGACCTGGGCGTTGCGCGGCGGCGTGAACAGCTGCGGCACCGGGATATTCAGCCCCGTCGCCAGCTTTTTCAACGCGTCATAGGTCGGCGACATCTGGCCGTTTTCGATCTTGCTCAGGGTCGAGCGGGCCAGCCCGACCTCGCGCGCCGCACGCTCCAGGGTCCAGTCGCGTTCCTTGCGCAGATCGCGCACCCGCTGACCCAGGTCGAGCGGCTCGCCCAGGTCTTCCTCGCCGTTTTCGCGCGAGATTCGGATCAGGGATTTCGGGTCCCGGTGCTGCATCCGCCTGCTATAGGCGGCGCGCGACGGGCTGGCAACTGTCGCCCCTTGCAACCCATTCGCGCGCGGATTAGCACGTCACCATGCTTTCGATTTATGATCAGGGGCCGCCGCCGCCCTGCCCCAATCCGTTCAACCTGGCCGCTCATGTTCTGGCCGAGGCCGATGCCCACCCCGACAAGCTGGCGTTGGCCATCATCGGGCTAAACAACGCAGAACGCTGGAGCTATGCGCGACTGCAAGCGGCGGTGCTGGGCACCGCCAGCGGGCTGCGCGACATGGGTCTGGCGCCCGGTGACATCGCGCTGCTGCGGCTGGGCAACAGCGTCGAATTTCCGATTGCCTATCTTGGCGCGATTGCCGCCGGGCTGGTGCCGGTTCCGACCTCGTCACAGCTGACCGCGCGTGAGGTTGCCAAGATCGCCGCTGATCTGTCGCCGCGTGCGGTGTTTCTGGGTGACGGCATCGCCTGCCCGGATCTGCCCGGCGTCGCGATGATCGACGAGGCGGCGCTGACGGCGATGCGTGACCTGCCGCCTGCGGCCTATGACATGGGGGATCCCGACCGGATCGCCTATATCGTTTATACCTCTGGCACCTCTGGCAATTCCCGCGCCGTGGCGCATGCGCATCGCGCCATCTGGGCGCGGCAGATGATGCATGTGGGCTGGTATGGGCTGACCTCTGAGGACCGGCTGTGCCATGCCGGAGCGTTCAACTGGACCTATACGCTGGGCACCGGGCTGATGGATCCCTGGTCGGTCGGGGCCACCGCCTTGATCCCCGCCGCCGGGGTCGATCCACAGGCACTGCCGCTGCTGCTGAAGCGTCATGAAGCTACGGTTTTTGCGGCCGCGCCCGGGGTTTATCGCAAAATCCTCAACCATCACGCAAAGATCGACCTGCCGCAGCTGCGGCATGGGCTGACCGCGGGCGAAAAGATTTCCGACGCGCTACGGGCCGAGTGGAACGCGGCGGCTGGCGGCAAGCTCTACGAGGCCTTCGGAATGTCGGAATGTTCCACCTTCATCTCTGGCAGCCCGACCACCCCGGCGCGTCCCGGCATGCTCGGCGCGCCGCAGGTCGGGCGCCGGGTGGCGATTGTCGATGCGGATGGCACGCCAGTGCCGATGGGCGAGATCGGCATCATCGCGGTGGCGCGCCGCGACCCCGGGCTGATGCTGGGCTATATTGGCGCCGAGGCCGAAACCGCCGCAAGGATGCGCGGCGAATGGTTCCTGACCGGCGACCTGGGCCGGATGGAACCAGACGGTCAGATCGCCTATCAGGGCCGCGACGATGACATGATGAATGCCGGCGGCTACCGGGTGTCGCCGCTTGAGGTCGAGGCGGCGCTGTCCGACATCGGCGGGATCAGCGAAATCGGGGTGACCGATGTCGAGGTCAAGACCGATGCCCGACTGATCTGGGCGTTTTATACCGGGCCGGAGCCGCTGGACGAAAAGGCGCTGCAGCGGATCGCCGGTGAGCGGTTGGCACGCTACAAACAGCCGCGCGGGTTTCAATATCTGCCAGAGCTGCCGCGCAATCCCAATGGCAAGCTGAAGCGCCGGGCGCTGGCACCGCTCTGGCAGGCGTCCGACGCAGCGTCATGAGCGGGGTGTGGACCGCGCAATAGGCCAGTGCTGGCACGGCGACCAATCAGCGCTATACTCTGCCGGGTGGCCCGGCTTTTGCCCGCATTGGCAGGGCTGAGGCCAAACCGACGCAGGGTCAACTGGCAGATATGTGTCTGGACCACAGAGCGATGAGCGCGCATAGGGCGCGTGTCAAGGCATCCGCGCCGCAACCGGAGGCAATAAAATGACCGTGAAACTCGACATCCTGTCCGATCCGATCTGCCCCTGGTGCTATATCGGCAAGACCCAGTTGGACCGCGCCCTGGCGCAACGTCCGGATCATCCGTTTGTCATCGAATGGCATCCGTTCCAGTTGAACCCCGACATGCTGCGCGAGGGCGTCGACCGCGCCGCTTACCTCAAGGCCAAGTTTGGCGACAAGGCGGACACGGTCTATGGCGGCATCCGTGACCATGCAGCGGCGCAGGGGGTCGAGATCAATTTCGACGGCATCACCCGGACTCCGAACACCCTGGATGCGCATCGGCTGATCCATTGGGCTGGGATCGAAGGCAAGCAGAACGAATTGGTCGACGCGGTGTTTGCCGCCAATTTCCGCGACGGCCGCGACATCGGCAGCCATGACGTGCTGGCTGATATCGCCGATCAGCTGGGCATGGATGCCTCAGTCATCCGCAAGTTGCTGGCCAGCGACGCGGATGAGGATCTGATCCGCCAACGCGACGCCCATTCGCGGCAGATGGGGGTGAATTCGGTACCCACCTTTATCGTCGGCCAACGCCATGCAGTGCCCGGCGCGCAGCCGCCCGAGCTTTGGGTGCAGGTGATCGACGAAATCCTGTCCTCGCGACCGGAAGAGGAGGACGGCGCCGCGTCATGATCCTGGCCCGTGTCCTGACCCTCCTTGCCACGCTGACACTGATCGTGATCGGCGGCACCGTGTTCTTTTACCATGTCGAAGGCTGGTCCTGGCTGGACAGCTATTTCTTTACCGTCATCACCTTGTCGACCGTTGGCTATGGCAGCCTGGTTCCGGCCACCGCCCTGGGCAAGATCGGCACCACGATCTTTATCTTTATCGGCCTTGGCGTGTTTGCGGTGACGGTGCAGCAATTCGGGATGTACGCCATGCGCAAGCGCGAAGAGCATACCGAATGGCTGATCACCCGGTTCTGGGCCTCGGACCCGCTGAAGACCGCCAATAAGGACCACCCCGCGCACAGGGCGCCGAAATGAGCCGGCCTCGGGCGATGCACCGGGTCGAACTGGTGGCGCTGCTGGCGATGCTGATGGCGACAGTGGCGTTTTCCATCGATTCGATGCTGCCGGCCCTGCCGCAGATCGGCCGGGACCTGTCGCCGGACAATCCCAATAACGCGCAATTGGTGCTGTCGAGCTTTATCATCGGTATGGGGGTCGGCACCCTGTTCACTGGACCGATGTCCGACAGCCTGGGGCGCAAGCCGGTGATGCTGGGCGGCGCCGCGCTCTATACTCTCGGCTCGGCCCTGGCCTGGGCCGCGCCCTCGCTGGAGCTGATGGTGGTGGCGCGGCTGTTGCAGGGCATCGGCGCCGCCGGGCCACGGATCGTGTCGCTGGCGATTGTGCGCGATTTCCATTCGGGCCGCGAGATGGCCCGGCTGATGTCCTTTGTGATGATCGTCTTTACCCTGTTTCCGGCGATTGCACCGTTTCTGGGCACCGGCATCATCGCGCTGGCGGGCTGGCGCGGCATCTTTGCGGCCTTCGTGATCTTTTCACTGATCTCCTCTGCCTGGCTGGGATTGCGCCTGCCCGAACCGCTGCCGCCCGAGAAACGCCGCCCGTTCAAGGCCCGGGCGCTGCTGGCCGCGACCCGCGAAATGATGATGATCCCGATGGTGCGCCTGTCGATCACGGTGCAAACGCTGATCTTTTCCGCCCTGTTCACCTCGATCAGCCTGATCCAGCCGGTGTTCGAACAGGCCTTTGACCGCGCCACCAGCTTTCCCTTGTGGTTCTTTGTCATTGGCATTTTCTGCGCCACCTCATCAATGGTGAACGCCCGCTTCGTGATGCGCTACGGGATGCGGGCCATCGTCATGGTCACCCTGGCGGTGGCGCTGCTGCTGGCGCTGATCATGGTGGTGGTGCGGCTGGCCGGGTTGCCGCCCGAGGTCGAATTCTGGTTCTACCTGGTCTGGCAAGGCTCGGTGTTCTACCAGATGGGCCTGACCATGGGCAATCTGAACGCCCTGGCGATGGAGCCACTCGGCCATATAGCAGGCACTGCCGCCAGCGTCATCGGCGCGATTTCGACGGTGACTTCCGGTATCATTGCCTCGCTGGTGGCACAGACGTTTACCGGCACTGCGATGCCGCTCTACCTTGGAACATTGGCCTATACCGCCCTCGCCTTTCCGCTGATCCTACGGATGCGGCGGCTGGAACGCCGGGACGAACCCTAGGATCTGCGGCATTGTGTATACATTTGCATACATGACTTTCGAATGGCCCAAGGATCAGCTATTGAGGCGCCAAGCCGAATCCAGCCAAGCTTGATCCAGGCAAGCCGCTACAATTTTCGTAACCCGACCGAAAGGGATCCCCGATGGCCGATACACCCAATCCCGATATCATCTACACCAAGGTAGACGAGGCACCGGAACTCGCCAGCGCGTCGCTGCTGCCGATCATTCAACGCTTTGCCGCCGCCGCCGATATCAGCGTCGGCACCAAGGATATTTCCCTGGCCGGGCGCATCCTGTCGGCCTTTCCCGAACATCTGAGCGCCGATCAGCGGGTCACCGACGACCTCGCCGAGCTGGGAAAATTGGTCAATACCCCCGCCGCCAATGTGATCAAGCTGCCCAATATTTCGGCCTCGGGACCGCAGCTTCTGGCCGCTATTGCTGAGCTGCAATCCAAGGGCTTCGCGCTGCCCGATTACCCCGAAACGCCAAGCAGCGACGCCGAAAAAGCCATCCGCGCCAAATACGACGCGATCAAGGGCTCGGCGGTGAACCCGGTATTGCGCGAGGGCAATTCCGACCGCCGCGCCGCCGTCGCGGTCAAGAATTACGCCATGGCCAATCCGCACCGGATGGGCGATTGGAGTGCCACCAGCAAAACCCGCGTCGCGGCAATGTCGGGCGGGGATTTCTTTTCGAACGAAACCGCAGCCACCCTTGCCAGCGCCAGCACGGTCAAGATCGTGCTGGAAACCGCCGATGGCACCACGGTGCTGAAAGACGGGATTTCCTATCCTGCCGGCACCGTGGTCGATGCCACCTATATGAGCGCCAAGGCGCTCGATGCGTTCCTCGCCGAGGAGATCGACAAGGCCAAGGCCGAGGGCGTGCTGTTCTCGCTGCACCTCAAGGCCACGATGATGAAGGTCTCTGACCCGATCATCTTTGGCCATGCGGTCAAGGTCTGGCTGGCACCGGTGTTCGAGAAATTCGCCGACAAGCTGGCCGCCCTCGGGGTGAACCCGAATTCCGGCCTCGGCGACCTGCTCGACCGGGTCAAGGATGACGCGGAAATCACCGCCGCGATTGACGCGATCTCTACCACGCGCCCGCCGATGTATATGGTCAATTCCGACCGGGGCATCACCAACCTGCATGTGCCCTCGGACGTCATCGTCGACGCCTCGATGCCAGCGCTGATCCGCGCCGGTGGCAAGGGCTGGGGCCCGGACAACAAGGAACATGACGCGGTCTGCGTGATCCCGGACAATGCCTATGCGCCGGTCTATGACGAAACCATCAAGTTCTTCAAAGCCAATGGCAAGCTGAACCCGGCCACCGCCGGAACCGTGCAGAACATCGGGCTGATGGCGCAAAAGGCCGAGGAATACGGCTCTCACCCCACCACCTTCGAGATCCCCGAGGCGGGCACCGTCAAGATGATCCTTGAGGATGGCACCGTGCTGCATTCGCACGCGGTCGAAGCGGGCGACATCTGGCGCTCGTCCTCGGCCCGCAAGGCGCCGATCGAAGATTGGATCAATCTGGCGATCAGCCGTCAAAAGGCCACCGGCTATCGCGCCATTTTCTGGCTCGACCCCGCCCGCGCCCATGACGCCGAGCTGATCGCCTATGTGAAACCGATCCTGGCGGCGGCAGGTGTTGCCGACAAGTTCGAGATCATGGATCCGCGCAGCGCCACCCGCGCCTCGTTTGAAACCATCACCAAGGGCGAGAACACCATCGCCATCACCGGCAACGTGCTGCGCGATTACCTGACCGACCTGTTCCCGATCCTCGAGCTGGCGACCTCGGCCAAGATGCTGTCGATCGTCAAGCTGATGAATGGCGGCGGGCTGTTTGAAACCGGCGCCGGTGGCTCGGCCCCCAAGCATGTCCAGCAATTGATCGAGGAAAATCACCTGCGCTGGGATTCACTCGGCGAATTCTGCGCCCTGGGTGAAAGCCTGCAGTTCCTGGCGGATGCCAAGGGCAACGCCCGCGCCAAAGTGCTGGGCCAGGCGGTGGATGCTGCGACCCAGGGGATTCTGGATCACGACCGCTCGCCCAGCCGCAAGGTCGGTGAACCGGACAACCGCGACAGCCATTACTGGTTCGCCCGCTACTGGGCCGAGGCGCTGGCGACGCAATCCGAGGACGGCGAACTGGCCAAGGAATTCGCCCCGGTCGCCAAGGCGCTGGCTGAAAACGAGGCCAAGATCGCGGCCGAACTGGTGGCGGGCCAAGGCGCACCTGCGGATATCGGCGGCTATTATTATCCCGATCCGGCCAAGCTGGCCGCGGTGATGCGGCCAAGCGGCACGCTGAACCAGATCATCGGTTAAGCTCAACAGGCGCCGTCCCCCCCCGGGTCGGCGCCTTTTTTCAATGATTTGACCCGGCCACCCCAGGGAGAACGAGATGTCCAAGATCAAGGTTGCGAATCCGATTGTCGAAATGGACGGCGATGAAATGACCCGGATCATCTGGGACTTCATCAAGCAAAAACTGATCCTGCCCTATCTCGACCTCGACCTGCTCTATTACGACCTCGGGATCGAAGAGCGGGATCGCACAAATGACCAGATCACCATTGATGCCGCCGAAAAGACCAAGGAAATCGGCGTCGCGGTGAAATGCGCCACGATCACCCCGGACGAGGCAAGGGTCGAGGAATTCGGCCTGAAACAGATGTGGAAATCACCCAACGGCACCATCCGCAACATCCTCGGCGGGGTGGTGTTTCGCCAGCCGATCATCTGTTCGAACGTGCCCCGCCTGGTCCCCGGCTGGACCCGGCCAATTGTCATCGGTCGCCATGCCTTTGGCGATCAATACAAGGCCACCGATTTCAAATTCCCAGGGCCCGGCACCCTGACGATGAAATTCACCGGCGACGACGGCACGGTGATCGAGGAAGAGGTCTATCAGGCCCCCTCCTCCGGCGTCTACATGGGCATGTATAACCTTGATTCCTCGATCCGCGACTTCGCCCGCGCCTCGATGAATTACGCGCTGAACCTCGGTTGGCCGCTTTACCTGTCGACCAAGAACACCATCCTCAAACAATATGACGGTCAGTTCCTGCTGCTGTTCCAGGAGGTGTTCGACGCCGAATTTGCCGATAAGTTCAAGGCCAAGGGCATCACCTATGAACACCGGCTGATCGACGACATGGTCGCCTGCGCGATGAAATGGAACGGTGGTTTCGTCTGGGCCTGCAAGAATTACGATGGCGATGTGCAGTCCGACACCGTGGCCCAGGGCTTTGGCTCTCTCGGGATGATGACCAGCCAACTGATGACCCCGGATGGCAAGATCGTCGAGGCCGAGGCCGCGCATGGCACTGTCACCCGGCATTATCGCCAGCATCAAAGGGGCGAAGCGACCTCGACCAATTCGATCGCCTCGATCTATGCCTGGACCGGCGGGCTGAAACACCGCGCCAAACTGGATGAAAATGCCGCCTTGATGAATTTTGCCGAGACGCTGGAAAAAGTCATCGTCGACACGGTCGAATCCGGTTTCATGACCAAGGATCTGGCGCTTCTGGTCGGGCCAGAGCAGAAATGGCTGACCACCATGGGATTCTTGGAAAAGATCGCGGAAAACCTGGATCTGGCGCTGGCGGGCTGAAGGTGACGGGTGCAGACCTGACAAATTTCTTGAAAATGCCGCCCCCCGTAACCGGCCCTTAACGCCCTGCCCCCTAGACAGGCCGCGATGGAAATCTGCGACCCGGGGGACAGGGCATGAACATTCTACCAATCCGGATTGGCACCCGCGCCGATGGCTGAGGCGCTGATCCTGCAATCTCAGCTCAACCTGTCAGCCGCCGATCCGCTGGCGCAAGATCTGCGCGCCCGTCTGGGCGGCGACATCACCCTGGATGCCCGCGCCGTCACCCATCTAGGGACGCTCTGCCTGCAGGTTCTGATCGCTGCGGCGCACAGCTGCCAGCAGACCGGCCACCGGTTCAACATGGTCAACGCGCCGGACTGGATGACCAGTCAATTAGAAATGATGGGACTTTCCCCCGAAACCCTGGGTGCGAGGCCGCGATGAGCCTGACAATCCTGGCCGTGGACGACAGCCGCACCATCCGCAACATGATCCGGCTGGCGCTGATCCCAGAGGGGTTCACCGTGTATGTCGCCGAGGACGGGATCGATGGGCTGTCGGTCCTGGATGGAATCGCCCCGGATGCGATCATCACCGATATCAACATGCCGCGACTGGACGGGTTCGGCTTTATCGATGCAGTCCGCGCCCAGAGCAATCACTGCGCCACCCCGATCCTGGTGTTGACCACCGAAAACGCGCCCGAGATGAAGAAACGCGCGCAAAGCGCCGGCGCCACCGGCTGGATCACCAAACCCTTTGATCCCGAAAAGTTGGTCAAGGCCCTGCTTATGTTTGCCGGATAGGGGCGGTGATGAGCGATCCGATTGATCCAATGGCCGAAATCCGCGCCTCCTTCTTCGTCGAATGCGAGGAATTGCTGGAAGCGCTGCAAGACGGGCTGACCGAACTCGAGAACGGCGATGGTGATCCGGAAACCATCAATGTGGTGTTCCGTGCGGTGCATTCGATCAAGGGCGGCGCCGGGGCCTTTGGTCTGGAACCGCTGGTGCGTTTCGCGCATCGCTATGAAACCGTGCTGGAAGAGGTGCGCGCGCATCGGTTGGCGCCGGTTGGCGATGCGATTAGGCTGTTCTTTGAGGCCGCCGATCACCTCTCTGACCTGGTGCGCGCCTGCCGCGATGATTTGCCCACTCCGGAGGCGAGCAGCGACGCCCTCCTGGCCGAGCTTGACGCGTTGTTGGCCGACCCGGAACCCGAAGAGACGAAACCGGTCGATTCCCCCCCCCTCGGAGTCGCCATCGACCTGCCTGACCTCGACCCGGTCGAAGAACCCAAGGTTGCTGCTCCGCTGCCGGTGCCGCCGGACAACATGGCATTGCCCTTCCCGCATTGGCTGATCCGCTTCCGCCCGGAATCCGAGCTGTATAAAACCGGGAATGAGCCGCTCTTGCTGCTGCGCCAACTCGCCCAGCTGGGCGAATGTCATGTCGATTGCGATATCACCGCCCTGCCCGCGTTGACCGATCTGAAACCGGAACAACCCTATCTCAACTGGACCATCCAACTCGACGGCGGCCTGGACGAGGCCGATATTCGTGACGTATTCGAATTCGTCGACGGGCTTTGCGACTTGCAGATCGACCGTGTCGACGGGCCGGAGAATCTGCCGCCGCCTGGCAGTGCCGCGCCCACCCTCGCGCCGAAAATTGTCGATCTGCCGCGCGCCGCGCCCAGCCCACCAGCCACAGAGGTCCCCCTCGCCACGGTTCCGCACCACCCTGACCGGATCGATGAGCCGCACAAATCCAGCACGGGCGCGACCGCTAAATCGGTTGTCCGGGTCGATCTGGAACGCATCGAGCGGTTGGTCAATCTGATCGGCGAGCTGGTGATCAACCAGGCGATGCTGGCGCAATCGTTGGACTCCGTCGACCTGTCACCGCATTCCGACGCGATGAACGGCTTGGAGGAGTTTCAGCGCCTGACCCGTGACATTCAGGACAGCGTGATAATGATCCGCGCCCAGCCGGTGAAACCGCTGTTTCAACGGATGTCCCGCATCGTCCGTGAGGCCTCATCGGCGGTTGGCAAAGAGGTCCGCCTCATCACTGAGGGCGAGACGACCGAGATCGACAAGACGGTGATCGAACGGTTGACCGACCCGCTGACCCATATGATCCGCAACGCCATCGATCACGGGTTTGAGGATGCGCCAACCCGGCAGGCTGCTGGCAAGCCGAGCGAGGGACAGCTGCGATTGTCTGCGGCGCACCGCTCTGGCAGGGTGGTGATCGAGGTCTCTGACGATGGCGGCGGCATCAACCGGGCCCGGGTCCATCAGATCGCGGTCGAAAAAGGGCTGATCCCGGTTGAGGCCGTGCTCTCGGACAGTGAAATCGACAACCTGCTGTTTCTGCCCGGGCTTTCCACCGCCGCCAAGAGCACCGACCTTTCCGGTCGCGGCGTTGGCATGGATGTGGTGCGCACCGCGATTCAGGCCCTGGGCGGGCGCATCTCGATCGCCTCGGAACAGGGCAAGGGCACCGCCTTTACCCTATCGCTACCGCTGACCCTGGCTGTGCTCGACGGGATGGTGATCAACGTCGCCGGAGAGACCCTGGTGCTGCCGCTGAATGTCGTCATCGAAAGCCTGTCGCTGTCGCATGACGACGTGCAGATGCTGCGCCCTGGCGCCTTTTTGGTGCGGGTGCGTGGCGATTTCGTGCCACTCTATGACCTCGGCGCAATGCTCGGCTATCGCGCCGCCCGCACCGATTACAATCAATCGAATGCGCTGCTGATTTCGCTGGATGACGACACCCGCGCCGCCCTGCTCATCGACGGGATCGAGGATCAGCGCCAGGTGGTCATCAAGGGGCTGGATGACAGTTTCTATCGCGCGCCAGGCATCGCCGCCGCGACCATTCTCGGCGATGGGCAAATCGCGCTGATCATCGACCCGGGCGATATCATCGCCGGGTCGACCTGCCCGCGCAGCACCGATCCTGGCCTGCCGGAAAAAAGGGCTCGATATGGCTGATCATCCCCAAGAGAAAAAGCTGGAATTGTTGACCTTTCGGGTGGCCGAACAGGAATATTCCCTCGACATCATGTCGGTGCGCGAAATCCGTGGCTGGACCCGCGCCACCCCGATGCCGCATGCGCCCAGCTATATGCGCGGCGTCATCAACCTGCGCGGCACGGTACTGCCGGTGATGGATCTGGCGCTCAGGCTGAATCTGCCGTCCCAGGAAGCCAATGCGCGCAATGTGATCATTGTGGTCACTCTCAACGGCAGCCTGACCGGGCTGCTGGTCGATGCGGTATCTGACATCGTCGCGATGGCCGTTGATGATCTGCATGCGCCGCCGGATATGGCCACCGATCCACATATGGCGGTGGTGCGCGCGCTGACCGTAATCAATGACCGGATGATCCGGGTACTCGATCTCGCGGCAGTGATCCCCAACCGCTCTGACGTGGCCGCATGAGCGCCGCAACCACCCAGAAACCGGATCACCGGCCAATCAGCGACACCGCCTTTGCGGCGATTTCGCGACTGGCCCGGGAAGAGGCCGGGCTGGTCCTGTCGCCAAGCAAGATGACCATGGTGCAATCGCGCCTCAGGGTGCGGCTGCGCGAGGTCAAGCTGCCCGACCTTGACGCCTACGCCCGGTTCGTCTGTTCCGAGGCAGGCATCGCCGAACGGCGGCTGATGATCTCGGCGCTGACCACCAATGTCTCGCATTTCTACCGCGAGGCGCATCATTTCGCCCTGCTGCGCGATCAGGTTCTGCCCAGGCTCATCGCTCGTGCCCGCGCCGGGGGCCGGGTGCGGATCTGGTCCGCCGGCTGTTCCAGCGGCCAGGAGCCCTATTCGATCGCGATGGATCTGCTGAGCGTGGCACCGGATATGACACATTGCGATGTTCTGATTCTGGCCAGCGACATCGACGGGTCCATCCTCGAAGCCGCCAAATCCGGGATTTACACCGACACGCAAATCTCCGGCATTCCGGCCGCGCGACGCAAGGCGTTCCTGATCGAACAGGACGCGCCGGGGGCCTATATGATCGCGCCGCCGCTGCGCCAATTGGTGCGGTTTCGCGAATTGAACCTGTTGCGCGACTGGCCAATGACCGGCCGTTTCGACGTCATCTTTTGCCGCAATGTGGTGATCTATTTCGATGGGGAAACCCAGGCGGCCCTATGGCCCCGGTTTCGCCGTGCCCTGCAGGATGACGGTTGGATGTTCGTGGGTCATTCCGAACGGATTCCGGATGCCGCACAGAGCCGGTTCACCGCCGTCGGGCAAACCGCTTATCGCGCCGCGCCACCAGATGTCAGCGCCCGCCCCCCCGCGATGTGACAGGAGAGTCCGATGGCCCGGCGCGATCAGCTCAGATTCATGTTGGTCGATTTCATGTTGGTCGATGATATGCCGACCAGCCGCGGTCTGATCATTCAGGCGCTGGACACGTTCGGGGTGCGCAATGTCGGCTCGACCGCTGACGGGCCACGCGCATTGAATGCCTAGGAAACTCACCCGGCTCACCTGTTGATTTCGGATTTCAACATGCCAGGAATGAACGGGTTGAAACTGCTGCAGACGCTGTGCGGGGGCACGCGCACCAAGGCGGTCGGGTTCATCCTGATGACCGGAACGGCCGACAAGGCGTTGATCGACAAGGGGCGGCAGTTGGGCATGAACAACTGTCTGAAAATACCCTTCGAACCAGCCCAGTTGCGCGGCTGTATCGAGGCGGTTGTCGGGCGGCTGTGAGATGACCCGGACCGGCGGTCAGCCAAGGTCGGACTCCTGTGGGTCTGCTGCGGGTCTGCCGATTTTGACGATCACGACACGCCGCGCCCGCCGCCCGCTGTCAATCTGTTGATTCAGGTTGTCGCCGGGCAGGTTGCCGGATTGGAAGCACAGGCCGCCGCGCGGGACTCCACCATGCTGCAAAGTTGTTGCGCCCACATCGATCTGGCTGCGGAAACCATCCAGAACCTGCAGCGGCGGGACTTGCTGTGCCAATCGCTGTCCGATATTGGCCGTGCCACTGGCCACCGGTTTCAGCAACACCCGGCCATCGGTGGGATGAAATCGCAGCTGGCGCGCATGGACCTTGCCAATGCTTTTGCCGAGGCAGGGAATCCTCTCGCGGTTGAGAAAGTCGCGCACGAAACCGGCATTGCCCCGACCAATATCGGACAGGGGCGAAATCATCTTGGCGCCACCAAGCACCTTGGCATGCAGGTTTCTGCGATTGGCGCCGCTCCGCACCAGAGCGTTGATCAGCAGATCCATCGCGTTGACGCCAAGCGAGGCATACGGGCATTTGGCGGATTGCGAATTGACCACCAGCCGGTGATTCATCCCACCAACCGCACGGATTGGATCCCAAAGGCAGGTCGACACGCACGAGCCCAGGATCGTCGAGATAACGCAATCGGCGCAATCGGACACCACCTATTCGCTTTGCGTGATCGTGATCTGTCGCAACCGGCGGACACCTGCCGCATGGCTACGCCCCATGGGTGGCGCGGCTGCGCTGGTTGATCGAACGGGTGATCGCCGCCGCAATCCGATCCAGCGCGATCTGTTCGTCCACCGCGCCGAGATCGGCGGCCGCCGCCGGCATGCCGTAGACCACACTGCTTTCCTTGTCCTGAGCAATGCAATAGGCGCCATTCTGGCGCAGGCTGAGCATGCCCTGGGCGCCATCACGGCCGAGTCCAGTCAAGATCACCGCCGTCACCCGATCCGCGAAATCCACCGCGCTGAGGAACAATTCATCGACCGAGGGGCAATGGCCATTGCGTTTCGGGGCATCGATATCCACACAGCTCAACTTGCCGCCCGACCGGCGCAACCCGATGTGGCGATCGCCGCCCCGCGCCAGATAGATGCAGCCCGGCTCCAACACCAGCCCGTCCTCGGCCATCAACACCCGTTGCGGCAGGATATGATCCAGACGCCCGGCAAAACTGGTCAGAAAACTGGCTGGCATATGCTGGGCAATGATGACTGGCGGCGCATCCATCGGCAAATCGCGCAGCACGATTTCCGCCGCGGTCACCCCGCCAGTCGAGGCGCCGATCAGGATCACATCCTTGCTGTAGGCAACCGGGCGCCGCGACGAAACTGCCGCGGCGGCGCGATCCCGCAGCATTGTCGGGCTTGGCTGTTCGGGGGCCGAGAGCAGCACCTGCGCGGTTGCCGCCGCATAGACCCGGTCGGCCAGCTGCGCCAGCAACTCAGGGGTGATGCCATCCGTCGGTTTGCCAAGGCAATCAACCGCCCCCAGCACCAGTGCCCGGATCGCCGCATCGCTGCCAACTTGGGTGTACCCCGAGAACATCACCACCGGCATCGGATGCAGCCGCATGATCCGACCAAGGAAGTCCAGTCCGCTCATCCGCGGCATTTCAACGTCCAGAATCAGGACATCCGGATTGAGGCTCTTGATCATGTCGCGGGCGACATAGGCATCTTCGGCGACGCCGATGACAGTCAGCCGCGGGTCATGGTCCAGTGCATATTTGACGATTTTCCCGATGACCCGGGAATCATCGACAACCAGCACCTTTTGCACCCCGTCCCGGACCACACGCCCCGAGGCGCGCCCGCGCACAAAACGCTCATCACTCACATTCATAGCTCCGAACCCTCCGACGGTCGGGGAGACGGGTGCAGGGCCACAGATTCTGAGGTGTTGCAGGCACCCGCAATACCGCAGACGCAGCCCAATCACCCGGCAGCAGCACCCAGATACAGGTCATTTCGCGGCCAGTCGCACCCGGCCGGACTCTGCTGCTGTTATTGCGGGGCAAGCATGAAGAATGAATTAAGCCGGGCCGACAAGATCAGATCGCCTAAAGCAATCCCATTTCGAGGGCGCGCATCGCTGCATGGGTGCGGTTGCGCGCGCTCAGCTTTCGGCACATGGTTTTCACATGCAGCTTGACCGTCACCTCGGTCAGGTTCAAATCCCGAGCGATTTCCTTGTTCGACAGACCTTTGGAGACGCCGCGCAAGACGTCGAATTCGCGCCGGGTCAGCATGTTCGCCAGCGCATCGTCGCCCGGAAGCTCTGGCGCAAACACCTGGCCTGCGAGGATGGTATCAATAGCGGAAATCAGTTCGTCCGGGGTCATCGTCTTGGGCAGAAACCCGGCGGCGCCTGCCTCCAGCGCGGCGGCGGCCACCGCCGTTCCGGCCGATCCGGAAATCAGGGCCACCGGCACATTTGGCAGCAACGCTCGGATCCGGTTCAACCCGGCCAGATCCTCCATTCCCGGCATCCGGTAATCGAGCAGGACAAGGTCGGGGACACCCTTTCTGACAATGCAGCTTTCGGTTTCTTCGACCGATACCGCGGCGCAGACCTGATGTCGCCCGCCCTCGGCCAGAAACATCGAAATCGCATCACGCACCAACGCGTGATCATCAGCCAGAATTATGCGCGCCATAATCAATCTCTTGTTTTCGAGTCCTGCTACACCAGCCCCGCCGATCTGTCTGCTGTTTTCCGCGAATTCAGGGTGCGGAAAGGTTTCCCTGATCAGACTGCACGATGTAAAATCGCTCCGACACAAAGGATACCGCAATGTTACGACGTGCCTTGATTGCCGGATGTGCCGCTCTGCTTGCGCTCGGACCGGCCCGTGCCGACCTGCCCGCCCCGATCGGGCCGGTGCTGCTGGTGGTGGTGAACCGCACTGGCGAGGAAATCGCGCTGGACCGCGCCGCGCTGGAAAAATTGCCGCAGGAGAGTTTCAACACCACCACCATCTGGACCGACGGCGCGCAGGCGTTTCGGGGGGTACGGCTGGCGACGCTGATGGCAGCGCTGGGCCTGAAGGGCAGGCAGATCACCCTGGTTGCCGCCAATGGCTATCGAGTGCAGCGCGACGCCGCCGGGCTGCAGGTCGACGCCGCTCTGCTGGCGACAAGCCGCAATGGCAAGCCGATGTCACTGCGCGAAAAGGGGCCGCTCTGGCTGGTCTATGATTACGATTCCGACCCGATGTTCCGGACCGAGGTGAGTTACGCCAATTCGATCTGGCAACTGGACCGGATCCTGTTTGCCGACTAACCTCGACACCGGGCCGTCGCGGGATGCGCCGAACCCGTCAAGGGAGTGGCCCAATGCCTAAGGATGGCAAGACGACAGGGCTCGACGCCCGGCCGCTGCGCATGCTGGCGCTCGCCGCTCTGGCATTGCTCAGCGTCGTCATCGGCCTTCTGCTGACCGATGTGCGTCGCAAGCTGGACGAGCTCGCCTCCTCCCCCGCCGATAACATGCAATGGACCCTGTCGCAGCTTGAGGTGGAATTCCTCGAATTCAGCATGGTGTTGAATCTGGCGACGCAGCCGGCGGCCAGCCCGGATCTGAGCGGTCTGCGCAAACGCTATGACATCCTCTACAGCCGCCTGGACACCCTGGCCAACAGCCCGATCTATCATCCCGCGATGACCGCCCCGGCGATGCAGGGGCGCTTTGAACAGGCGGCGCAGACGATCATCGGGCTGGCACCGCTGATCGATGGCAACGACGCCGATCTGCGTGCCGCGCTGACACCGATCAAAGCTGAGGTCGACAAGATGCGTCAGGAGATCCGGGCGATCCTGACGCTGGGCAATCAAATTCTGGTCGAACATTCCGACGCGGCCCGCGCCGATGTGGCGCGGGTGCTGTTTCGGCTGGCCATCGCCAGCCTGGTGCTGATCGGCGCGCTCAGCCTGTTCGTGGTGATCTTTCGGCAATTGGCCACCAGCAATCAGCGCCGCGCCGGTGAAATCCAGCGCACCTCGGCGCGGCTGGCAACCATCGTCGCGACCTCGCGCGATGCGATCCTGGTCCTTGACCGGCACGGCCGGATCGAAACCGCAAATGCGGCCGCCGAAACCATGTTCGAAACCGTGCTCACCGGCGCGCGCATCAGCACGATCCTGAGCCAGAGCTGCGCCGCCGGGGCGCGCCCGGTCCGGGCCGAAGATCTGCGCGCCCTCACCGCGCTGGCCGACAAGACCGGCCATCGCCTGATCGGAAAACGGCGCGACGCCACCTGCTTTCCGGTCGAACTGTCGCTCGGCATCACCGACCGCGAGGGCGCCGAGGTGATTGTCTGCGTGATCCGCGACATCTCGCACCAGGTCGCCGCCGAGGAAGAACTGAAAATCTCGCGCGACCGGGCCCTGGCCGGCGAACGCGTCAAAGCAAGGTTCCTCGGGGTGATCAGCCACGAGATGCGCACCCCGCTGAATGGCATCATCGGCACGATCGAGCTGATCGACGACGAAACCGACCAGACCGAGATTCACCAGCGCCTGCTGCCAATTCTGCGCAATTCGGCGCAAATCCTGCTCGATCTGGTGAATGACGTGCTCGACATCACCCGGATCGAGGGCAGTGGAGCGGCGAATCCGGCCCCCTTCGACCTCGCCGCGCTGCTGCAATCGGTGATCGACTCGGAACGGCCCCACGCCCGCGCCGGCGGCAACCGATTGACCCTGGAAACCGGGGCAGAGATTGGTTGGGTCACCGGCGATGCGCAGCGCTTGCGCCAGATTCTGCTGAACCTGGTGTCGAATGCGATCAAGTTTACCGAAATGGGCCGGATCACCCTGACGGTCGAGCGGGTCGATGGCGATCTGGTCGAACTCCGGGTCGCTGACACCGGCATCGGAATCGACCCGGCGGAACTGGGCAGCATCTTTGACGATTTCGTGCGCACCGAGGCGGCGCAGCACCGCCAGATCCAGGGCACCGGCCTCGGCCTTGGGATCGCCCGGCAATTGGCCCGTGCCATGGGCGGCGAGGTCGAGGCAGAAAGCACCCAGGGCAAGGGCAGCCTGTTCCGGGTGACGCTGCCCCTGCCACGAACCGAACCGCAGCGCCAGACTGACACCGAGAGCGCGGCGCGCGGCCTGCAGGCGCCGTCCGACCCGGCCCCGCTGCACATTGCTGTCGCGCAGCTGAACATCCTGCTGGTCGAAGACAACGCCGCCAACCGGTTCGTCGCCCGGCGGATGCTGGAACGGCACGGCCACCACCCGCATGAGGCCGTGAACGGCGCCGAGGCGGTGGCGCTCGCCAGCCGACAACGGTTTGACCTGATCCTGATGGATATCTCGATGCCGGTGATGGACGGGATCGAGGCCGCGCGGCGCATCCGCACCGGACCCGGAGAGAACCGTCACACTAGGATCGTGGCGTTGACCGCCCATATCGGTGAAGACATCGCCGCCGCTCTGCGCGACGCGGGCATTGATGCGATGGCGGCGAAGCCACTGACCAGCGCCGACCTCAGCCGGGTGTTAAGCGAGACTTTGGCGATGCGCCCGGCGCCGGAGGGTGGTGATCTTTCAGCCGACATCGATCTGCTGGATCCCAGCCGGATACGGGCACTGGTCCGGGCCGCAGGCGCGGCCAAGGCCGAGGCGCTTCTCTCCACGTTTGTCGACGAAGGCGACCGGCTGTTCCCTGAGTCCGGTCATCACGTCACCGGCATGCAGACCGCAACCGCCGCCAGCCTGCACCGGCTGGCCGGGTCCGCTGCGGTGTTGGGCGCAGGCCGTTTGAACGCAGCGTTGACCGTCCTCGAAACCACCGCCGGCTCCATGGAGCCGGCGGCGCTGCAGCAGCGGTTGCGGTCACTGGCACCGGTCTGGGTACAGACCCGCCGGGCGCTGGCGGCGCAGCGCCCAGTCACGCCCCCGGGCCGCCCGTATCGGTCGGATGCGGGCCGCGGCCTCGGCGGTGATTGAGCCGCAGGGCGCGGCCCTTGCCTTTCCGTTCAGCCGCGCCTCAGGTCAGCGCGCCGATCTTGTCCAGATCAGCGATCCGGCCCTGGTCATAGTGCAAGATCTCACGCAGCACCTGATCGTTGTCGCGCCCGTAATCCGGGCTTGAACGCGGCGGTGACGCCGGGGTGCGGGACAGTTTCCAGTGACAGCCTTCGACCACCGAGATTTCACCATTTGCCCGCGGCAAACTGACGAAATGCCCCCAGGACTCGATCTGCGGATCGACATAAAAATCATCCGCCGAGGCGGCCAGATGCGCCGGGATATGCTTGGCCTGCAAGCGATTCTCGACATCAATCGCCTGTTGGGTCGCGCACCAGGCCTCGAGCGCCGCGTCGATCCGGTCCTCATTGGCCTTGCGCCCGGCGAGGGTGTTGAGGCTGGTGTCAGCCGCCAACTCGCCGCCGACCTCATCCGCCAACCGGCGCCACTCTTCATCGGTGCGGCAGGAAATCGCCACCCAGCGGTCGTCATAGCCGTCCTTGATACAGGCATAGACATTGTTCGGCGCGATCAGCGGATCGCGGTTGCCGACACATTCGGTGACCACGCCGTTGACCTCGTAATCGGCAAAGCGATCGGCCAGACCCTGCATCCCGGTCTCGGCCTGGGCGACGTCCATCCAGCCGCCCTGCCCGGTCTTTTCGCGGTGATCCAGCGCCGCCAGAAGCGCGATCAGGCCAAAGCGCGGCCCGACGTAATCGGTATAGGGACCATAGGGGCCAACCGGCAGGTCGCCCTCAGGGCCGACCAATTGCTGATAGCCCGACATGGCGCTGCCGATATTGCCAAAGCCCGCCAGTTTCGACCAGGGCCCGACCTGCCCCATCAGAGAGGTCGACAACATGATGATCGAAGGATTGCGCTCAGCCAGTTTTTCGTAATTCAGGCCCCAGCGTTTCATCTGCCCGGGCGCAAAGCTTTCGACCACCACATCGGCCCATTCGACAAGATCAAGCAGCACCTCGCGCGCCTCGGCGCTGCCAAGGTCCAGCGACAGGCCCAGCTTGCCGGTGTTGCAATTCTCGAACTGAGCCGAGCGAAGCTTGTCGACCACACCACCGGGGAATGGCCCCAGCAGCCGCGCGGTTTCCACCCGTTTCGAGCTTTCGACCCGCACCACCGTGGCGCCGAAATCGGCCAGGTTACGACCGATCATCGGACCGGCGACCACCCAGGCCAGATCCAGCACCTTGATCCCGGCCAGCGGGCTTTCGCTCTGACCGCTGCCGCTGAACACCGCCGGAGCCTGGCCCAGCCAGTCGCGGCGGATCGCATCACCATCGGCACCGATCTTTGGCGCCTCGCCCAGCGGTGCATAGGCACCTTCGATATAGCGGGCAAAGGGGCCAGGCTGAATCAGGCTGCGCCCCTTGTAGGGCACTTTGACAAAGAAATCGCGCGCCTCCAGGTGTTTTGAGCGCAGTTGATCCTCAAGCGTGCAGATCGGTGCCATCAGTACCTTTTCCTTCAACGCGATCTCAACCGCGTCGAACTTGTTCAGCGGCGCCATGAAGGTACTGATACAGTCGCGGCAGCGATCCAGATCCTCTTCGTCGATTTCGTCCGCGACGATCCGATCTTGCAGTGTCGGCCAATCCCATTCGACAAATTCGGCGACATCTTTGGCACCCTGTTCGGACAGATATTCGAACAGCCTGTTGGTAAACCGCCCGGTGGCCGGTCCCATCGCCAGATGCATTTCGACCAGGCCGTCCTGCACATGCCATTTCGATTTGTTGGTGCGCGCGCCGGAGCCCGAGAGATCGGGCTGATTCTTCATGCTGGCGACAGATTTTCTGAGGGTGAATCTAGGATGGCCGACCGGTCCCGCAAGAGTCGTCGACAGGGTCGATTGGCTGGCCGAGGCCTGTGCCGAAACCACAACTTTTTGCCCAAGTCCGGATTTCTTGCGCTCATAGTAAGCGATCAAAGCACCCTGCACCGCGTCCATCGTCGCATGGTGATAGGCCTGCGGCACCGAGATGCGATAGGGCCGGTCGGCAACCGCCGCGACCGGCAGCAGCGGCCCGCCGGCGGCCCAGACCGTCAATTCGCTGTCGGCATATTTCGCCTTGGGCCCTTCCAGGCCGAAGGGGGTGACGACGGCGTGAATCAGTCCGGGGTTCAGGGCCGCGAGTTCGGCGTAATCCAGCAGTTCATCCTCGGAGGGATTGCCGGTTTCGATCAGGATATCGGCGCGGCGCACCAGATCGTGAAAGGTGGCACGGTCGGCATCGGACTTGATGTCCAGCGCGATCGACCGGCGCCCGGCGCCATAGGCCGCCCAATAGAGCGAATCTCCGTCCGGATCAAAGGGCGGCTGCAAACGGCTGTCGGTTCCGCTCAGCGGCTCGACCTGCACCACATCGGCGCCAAGCTGCGCCAGGATCCGCCCTGCTAAGGCGCCCCTGTGGTCGGTCAGGTCCAAAACCTTTAAATGTGCCAAATGTCCGACAGTGCCCTTGGCCATGCCTTGCTCCTCTCAAATTTTGCTAGGCGGTTTCTAATTCCGCCCATTCTCCCGACGTGCATATTTTCGCCTTTCCGAGCGGTAGGCAAGTGGCCGTCGGGGAAATGCAGATATGCGTCCAGCACCAAGGTGACAATCGGCGCGGTTCTAGCGCCGCTCTGAGGCAATGTGACTGCGCAGAATGCCAATTCCTTCGATCTCAAGCTCGACCACATCGCCGGGATTGAGGAACTTGCCCAGCTCCAGCCCGCAGCCGCCGCCAACCGTACCGGAGCCAAGGAATTCACCGGCCTGAAGGTTTTCGTCGCGGCTGACATGTTCGATGATCCGGGCAAAGGAATGGTTCATGTCCGACGAGGTGCCGCGCGACCATTCCTCGCCATTGATCCGGGCGATCATCGTCAGGCCAGAGCCATCGCCGATCTCGTCACGGGTGACCAGGCAGGGCCCCATGGCGTTGCCGGTGCGGAAATCCTTGCCCTTGGCCGGGCCGAGGCCGCCTGCCCCTTCCAGCATCTGGTGATCACGGGCCGAGAAATCGTTGAACACGGTAAAGCCAAAGATATGCTCATTGGCCTGATCCTTGGGGATGTCGCAGCCGCCCTTGCCGACGAACATGCCGAGCTCCAGCTCGTAATCCAGCCGGGTTTCACCCTTGGGCCAGATGATCGTGTCCTCGGGACCAGAGACCGAAAACCGGTTGCCCTTGTAATAGATCGGCTGGTCATACCAGACCTGCGGCATCTTCACATCCGCCGGGTCCATCTTGGTCGCCTTTGGATCCCAGAGATAGCGGTTGCCGCGGGCCTGACGCAGGTGTTTTTCAAACACCAGGCAATCGCGCATATGCACCGGCACCGGCACCGGCGCTTTCAGGCGCACCGCGCTCAGCTGTTCACGTGGGGCGCTGGCCTGGGCCTTGCGCGCGGCGGCCAGGCCTTCGTCACCGGCCTCGATCAGCGCCAGCATGCTGGCAAAGGCCGGGTTCGCGCCGGCCTCAAGCACCGCGATCTGGTCGCCCTCAAGAATGCCGATGGCCTGTTTGCCGGACTTTTCAAATGTTACGAGTTTCATGCGGTTTCCTTCAAATCCTGATAGATGTCTGACACGCGCGTGCCCTGCGCATAGGTTCTTGCAAAGGCCGGGCGCGCCTCGATCGCGGCCCACCAGCGGGTGAAATTCTGCTGCTCGTCCCAGAGGCCGGAGAGGCCCAGATCGCGCATCCGGTCGATGGTCGGCACCACGCAGAAATCCGCCAGGGTCAGCGCCTCACCGGTCAGCCAGCGGTTGTCGGCCAGCGCCGCATCCATCCGCGCCACGGTTTCGCGCAAGCGCTCAAGCGATTCATCCAGCCGCGCCTCGGAAAACCCGTGTCGGCCCATTTCCTGATAAAAGGTCCGCCGCAGGGTGCGCTTTTCGGTGTCCGAGGCCAGCTCGGCCTCGCTCAGATCGCGGCGATGGCGAATGAACACCTGATTGAAGCTCGGGATCCGGATCGCAGCCGTCGGCACCTCTTCGATGAAGCGCAGCCATTTGCGCATTTTCGCCCGGCCCAGCGGCGTCGGCGGCGACAGCGGCACCTCGGGGAACACCTCGTCGAGATATTCCATGATCACCGAGCTATCGAGCACCGGCTGGCCGTCATGCAGCAGCGTCGGCACCACCCCGTCGGGATTGAGAGCCAGATATTCCGGGGTCAGATGCTCCTTGGCGCGGAAATCAATGCGGGTGTCGGTGAACTCCAGACCCTTTTCGAACAGGGTCAGCCGCACTTTTTGCGAGCAGGTGGAAATCGGGTTGTTCAACAGCTCCAGCATGTCACTGGGCCTTTGCGTGGCAGGCACAGGGGCCGTCATGGGCGCATTCGGCACCGTGGCGATAGCGCAGCATCTGCGCCATGATCTCCTCGCGGGTCGGGTCGACCGCGCCGCCACTCAACTCCTTGTAGACATTGGCAACATTGGCAACCACCCGCTCACGGTCAAGCCAGGAATCAAACGCAGCATAACCGACCTCCCAGGCCGCTTCGGTCCAGGTCAGCCCGGCGGCATAGGCCTTGCTTGCCTGGGTCTGCACGCTGACCAGATAATCACGCAGCGCCTGCACCTCGGGCTTGCCGCAGATCGCGCCATGGCCGGGCACCACAACGTCGATATCCAGGCCAAGGATGAAATCGCAGGCGGCAATCCAATTGCCGATCGGCCCGGCCCAGATGATCGGATGACCACCGTGGAACACGACATCGCCGGTATAAACGGTGCGGGCATCGGGCACATGGATCACGATATCCCCGCGGGTATGGGCCGGTCCCAGCTCGGTCAGTTCGATCTGCCGGCCGCCGACCGTCAGCGCCATGGTGCCGTCAAAGGTCTCGTTCGGCGGCAGATGCCCGACATCGGAAAAATCAAAGCGCGAACCCATGGTTTCGCTGAAGAACTTGCCGTAGGTGCCGAATTTCTCGGGCGCTGCGACCACCTCTTTCACCAGGCTGGCCGGACGTTCCTGCATCTCTTCCAGACAGGCGGTCGAGCCGATGATCCGCGCCCCCTCTACCAGATGGTTGCCATAGGTGTGATCGCCATTGGAATGGCTGTTGATCAGCACGTCAATGACATCGGCGGCAGGCACCGCGCGGCGATAGGCGTCGAGCACGTCCTGGGTCAGCCGCCCGGTGAACAGGGTGTCGACCATCACCACCTTGTCGTCGTCGCCGCAGATCAGGCCGGAATTGCTCCACCCCCATGATCCGTCGCCCTGCACCCAGGCAAAAAGGCCATTGCCAATGTCATGCAGTTTGCGCTCGATGTTTTCATACATGCGTCGCCCTTTCTAAAGCAGGCCGGTGGCCAGCCAGGGCAGCAGCAGAACCAGCACAACCATGACCACCATGACCAACGCAAACGGCGCGGCACCGGCAAAAATATCGTTCAATGTGATGCGCTTGTCATCCAGATTGGCCTTGATAACAAAACAGGCCACCCCCAGTGGCGGGGTCAGCAATCCGATCTCGACCGCAATGATGGTGACAATCCCGAACCAGACCAGATCGACGCCAAAGGGCGCAATCACCGGCAGGATCAGCGGCAGCAGGATCAGCAGGATCGACGAGGAATCAAGGATGGTGCCGAGCAGGATGATCGCCATCAGATAGAGCACCAGAATGCCGTAGAGCCCCAGCTCCCAGGACGCCAGCAGCCCAGTCATCGCCCCGGGCAATCCGGTCAGCGCCAGCAGTCGCGAATACATATGTGCGGCAATGATCAGAAAGGTGATCGAGGCGGTAACCTGCCCGGTTTCCAGCAAAATCCGGCCAATCTCGCGCCCGCCGAGGCGGCCCTTGATGATGGCAATGACAAAGGCGCCAAGCGCGCCGACTCCACCGGCCTCGGTCGGGGTGAAGAACCCGCCATAAATCCCGCCAAGCACCAGCAGAATCAGCACGATGATCGGCGCGGATTTGAACAGCATGGTGAGCTTGCTCATCTCCGGCAGGTCGCTTTTCTCCGGCTGGCCGGTGAATTTCGGCGCGAACCTGGCCAGGGCGAGAATCAGCAGGATAAAGAAGGACGCCAGCACCACACCGGGCAGGATCCCGGCGGTGAACAGATCACCGATCGACACCTCGGCGATGATCCCGAACAGAATCAGCAACAGCGACGGCGGGATCAGCATGCCCAGCACGCTGGACCCGGCCACAACCCCAACCGAAAACCGGGGCGTATAGCCCTGGCGGATCAGTTCCGGCACCGCGACCTTGGTGAACACCGACGCGCTGGCGATCGAGGTGCCATTGACCGCCGCGAACACCGCATTGGCGAACACCGTGGCTATGCCGAGGCCGCCGCGAAACCGGCGGAACAATTGCCCGGCGACGTCAAACACATCGCGGCCCAGCCCGCAGGCCCCCACCAGAACCCCCATCAACACGAACAGCGGGATCACCCCGAAGGAATAACGCGCCACCCCGTCCAACGCCGCATGCGACAGCAGCTTGCCGGCGATCAGCAGCTTGCCCTTGACCAGGAACACCCCGAAAAAGCTGACCGACATCAGCGCGATGGCGATATGCATGCCAAGTTGGATGAACACCAGAATGGCGACGATCGAGGCGATGCCGATCTCAACATTGCTCATGGGGTTGGGTCTTTCCGCATTGCGTTCAACACCAGGCCGATGGTCAGCATGGCAAACTGCGCCAGAGTCAGCGCACAGCCGATCAGGACGCAGGTGACGAAAGGCCAGCGCGGCATCGTGAAGATGCCATAAAGGCCCACGGTTTCATGGCCTTCGATGCTTTCCAGGATCTCGGGACCGATATAGCGCATCAGAATCGCCAGCATGATCGTCGCGGCCAGGTGATGCGCCGCGTCCAGCCAGTTGGCGCTGCGCGGCGCGCGCAGCCGCAACCGCGACAACAGCATGTCCGAGCGCACATTGCGCCCCGCCGCCGTCGCCTGCGGCAATTGCAGGAACACGATCGCGACGATGGCGGCGCTGACAATCTCAGCGGTGGCCGGGACCGGCGCGTTAAAGGCGCCGCGCCCGATCACATCGGCATTGATCAGCGCCATGATTCCCATGGTGCCGACGCCGCCGATGATCGCCAGCCACAGCGCCAGCCGGTTCAGCAGCCGCGCCAGCGCGCCGCCGGGCATCTCCGGCGGCGTCAGAGTTGCGGTGGGATCGCTCACATGCTGCCCCAGGCGCGGACGTGGTTGATCCCGGCCTCTTTCGAGAGACGCATATAGGTCTCAAGCGTCTTGGTGCCCGGCAGGCCCTGGGCGTCCAGGGTCTTGGCCCATTCACCGGCGATATCGGGCAGTTTCTTCGCATAGGCAGCGCGGACCTCATCGGACAATTCGTTGATCGTGGCGCCGCCCTCGACCGCCTTGGCCAGGGATTTCTGACCACCGTCGCGATAGGATTCGGCGGCGATATCACGATATTCATCCGCCACCTCCTGAATGGCCGCCTGCACGTCAGCCGGCAGGCTGTCCCAGGTGTCCAGATTGACCGTCAAAGCCGAGGCATATTGCGCGCCAAAGTTGATCTTGGTCACATAGGGCGCGACCTCGTAGAACTTGTAGGGGGCGACCACCGATTCAAAGGTCAGAACCCCGTCATACAGCCCGGTCGACATGGCGTTGTAGAACGACGGCAGCGCCCCCGCGACCGGCGTCGCACCGGTGCCCTTCAGCCAGTTCAGCGCCAGACCGGCGGTGCCGATCTTGTGCCCGGCGATGTCCTCGGGGGTTTCAATCGGGAATTTGGTGACGAAATGATAGGTATCGATGCCAACCGGCGCGATGACCTTTTGGTTGTTCTTGGCCCAGCCCGCGTCGATCTCGGGGATCTCGTCATGCAGCTTGTCGATGACGCCCATCAGCTTGCCCAGATCGTCGGTGCCAAAGGGGGTGACATAGCTGATCTGTTCCAGCGGCAGCTTGTCGCCTTCGAACAGATGCGGGACATAGCCGAATTCGGCGATACCGTCGCCCACCGCTTCAAGCACCCCGTTCACATCGGCGACCGCCCCGGCATAGGCCTCGGTCCATTGCACCGTGTGGCCCAGGGCCTCAAGCCGCTTGGTGACCTCGGGCACGAAATGGTCGCTGATCGCCGAAACGCCGCGGGTGATCGGCGGATGCCCGGCCACCACGGTCCAGCTGTAGCTGTCGGCCAGAAGTGGCGCAGCGCCGGTCAGAACAAAAAGACCGGCCATGCCGGTGGTTTTCAAATCAATCATCTTTCCTCCCCTGCGGCTTTGCGCCGCTTCTTGCCAATCCTCTGACTGGGCGACGCCGAGCCGAGGGCGAATTCAAACGCGCATTTGAATTTCCTCTCTGACTGCCATTCTGTCAAGTCCGGCTGTGCGATTGCCAGCCATCCGGCACAGGGTCACCGTCTCCGCGACGACATCACAGGAGACCATGCAGATGAGCGACACGGATATTGTAACCTATGAGGTGGCCAATCGGGTGGCGACGATTTCGATGAACCGGCCCGAGGAAATGAACACCTGGCGCCCAGAGATGGAGGAGAGCCTGCGCGCGGCGATAAAACGCGCCGATGCCGATGACGCGGTGCGCGCAATCGTGCTGACCGGCAAGGGCCGCGCCTTTTGTGCCGGGGCGTCGATGCAGAACCTGTCCAAGCGGGCCGGCAATGTGCTGCCAAAGTCGCATGAGCGCGTGAATGGTGAATTCGACCAGCGCTACAGCTATATCTTCGGCATCGGGAAACCGGTGATCGCCGCGATCAACGGCGGTGTTGCAGGGGTCGGGTTCTGCCTGACGCTCTATTGCGACATCCGCTTCATGGCCGAAAGCGCCAAGCTTTCCACCGCGTTTTCGCAACGCGGGCTGGTGGCCGAACATGCCGCCGCCTGGCTGCTGCCGCGTCTGATCGGGCCGATGAACGCCGCTGATCTGCTGTTCTCGTCGCGCCGGGTCGCCGGACCCGAAGCCGACAAGCTCGGCTATGCCCGCTGCCTGCCTGACGCTGGTTTTCTTGAAGCGGTGCAGGCCTATGCCGGAGGGCTGGCGAATTATTCCTCACCACGCTCGCTGCGGTTGATGAAGCAGCAGATCTGGGAATCGCAATATCAGACCCTGGTCGAGGCGACGCATAAATCCGAAGATCAGATCATCGAATGCCGGTTCTCCGAGGATTACAAGGAAGGCTCGGCGCATTATCTGGAAAACCGCGCCCCGAACTTTACCGGCAAGGATCCGGCCTAACAAGGATCTGGCCTAAGCTGCGAATGCGGGGCCGTTGAACCGGCCCCGCATTTCAATTTTTGCGGCTCAGCGCAGGCCCAGACCCCGGGCGACAATGCCGCGCAGGATTTCGGTGGTCCCGCCCTGGATCGTCAGCTTGGTCGACATCCGGGTGAAATAATCCATCCGCTCGCGGTAGGCCGCGACATCGTATGAATCGTAATCCATCAGCGAGATCAACCCGCGCAGCTCTTTCGGCAGCGCCTTGTCCCAGACCGTGCCCAGATCCTTGACGATCGCCGATTCGGTCACCGGTTCGCGCCCGGCCTCGAGCATACCTGCCACCGAAACCGACATCCGCCGCATCGTGTGCAGCTGGGCGATCAACCGTCCCAGCCCCTCGTTGATGCGCGGATCGTCACTGCCCTGCACCGCCGCCAGAAACGCCCGCATCGCGCCAAAGGTTTCCAAGAACCGCTCGGGCCCCGAGCGTTCATAGGCCAGTTCCGAGGTCGCCTGTTTCCAGGCCCCGTCGATTTCGCCGATCAGGTTGTCGTCCGGCAAGAAGACATTGTCGAATTGCACCTCGTTGAATTCATACATGCCGGTGATCTGGCGGATCGGATTCACCTGGATCCCCTCGGAACGCATATCCACCAGGAACGAGGTCAGCCCATGGCGCCGGTTCTCCTTGGTCGGGGCCGAGGTGCGGAACAGCCCGATCATGTAATCGGCAAATTGCGCGCCAGAGGTCCAGATCTTGGCCCCGTTCAACCGCCAGCCACCGTCGACCTTGGTCGCCTTGGCTTGCGCCGCGAACAGGTCAGAGCCGGAGTTCGGTTCGCTCATCCCGATGCAGAAAGTGGCATTGCCGGCGATGATCTGCGGCAGCACCCGCGCCTTGATCGGCTCGGAGGCATAGCGGATCAGGGTCGGGCCGCTCTGCCGGTCGGCGACGAAATAGCGCCGGGTCGGCGCCCGGGCGGCCAGCATTTCCTCGTTGACCACATAGCGCTCAAGAAACGACCGTTCCTGACCGCCATATTCGCGCGGCCAGGCCATGCCGATCCAGCCCTTGGCGGCAACCGCCTTGGCAAAGCCATCCAATGCCTCGAACGGGTGTTCTTCGACATTGGGATCAAACACGCCCTGGGCGACCTGTTCGGCGATAAAGGCACGCACCTCTTGGCGCAGGTCCTGACAATAATCCGGCAAACGCACCGGGTCGAAACGCAATGAAATACTCATGATCTGGTCCCCCTCAACGATCCGACAACAGCGACCAGAGCGCATCCGCGCCCCCCGCTGATACGTGTTTTCCCAGCGCCAGCGCCCAATGCGCTTCGGTGCCATAATCTTCGCGCCAGGCCAGCGTGTTCAACGTCAGCCGATGCAGCGGATGTTCGGCGGTGAACCCGATGGCGCCATGCACCTGGTGGGCAATGGCACTGGCCTGTTCCGCCGCCTCGCCGCAGCGCACCTTGGCGGCGGCGACCTCCAACAGCAGCGCCGGGCCGCTGTCGCCGCGCGCCAGCGTATCCCCGGCCGACACCGCAGCCGCAACCGCGGCGGCACATTCCTCGCCCAGCAGTGCCAGCAGATGCTGAACCGCCTGGAATTTGGAAATCGTCCGCTCGAACGCCTTGCGCTCGATCGCATAAGCGACGGAGATATCGAGCATGGTTTCCAGCGCCCCGGCAATCTGATTGGCGCGCGCGGTCGCGGCCATTTCCGGCAGCGTCACCGCGCCTCCGGCGGGCGCGCTGCTCACCGCGACGCCATCGACGCTGACCGCATCCAGCGGCTCGAACGCCAGCGACGTGCCCTCAACGATCTGGCAGATGCTGGGGTCGAGCAGCGCGATCACCGGCCCGTCCGGCCCGTCGCAGAGCGCCACGAAGGCCTCGGCCTCACGCCCGAAGGCGACTTCGGCGCAGCGCCCGGTGACCCGGCCTGCGGCGTCAATGCTCAGCTTGCCACGCGGTGCGGGCACCAGCGGCAGCAGCTTGCCCTCGCGCGGTTCCAACCCGGCGGCGGCCAGCGCCCAGCCGGCCAGCATGGTGTCGGCCAGCGGCACCGAAATGCCCCAGCGCCCCGCGGCCCGCAACAGATCAAACGCCTGATCCAGGCTCAGCCCGACGCCGCCCGACGCCTCTGGCAGCATCGCCAGGGTCAGGCCGTTGTCGACCACCGCCTGCCAGAGCGCCGCCTTGTAATTGCCGGCGCGATCATGCGCGACCGCCTGCAAATCCGCGTGATCGGCGAAAATCCGTTCCGCTGTAGCGATGTGAATGTCGTCACTGTCCAATGCCATGTCCTAGGCCTCCGCTTTACTGTGTTTTGGGTGGGCGATAACGCCCGCATCCTGCAATCGGTCGATGTCGTCGTCACTGTACCCCAGCTCATCCGCCAGAACCGAGCGCGAATGCTCGCCCAGCCAGGGCGCCGCCACCAGATCGCGGCGCGGCGCGCCATGCAGGCGCAACGGTGAATCTGGCACCACAATGCGCCCGTATTCCGGGTGGTCGATCCAGCCGATGGCGCCGCGCTCATGCATATGCGCGTCATTGGTGACCTCGATCAGATCGCGCACTATCGCATGCGGCACCTTGGTGCGGCCAAAAATTTCACGGATTTCAGCCTTGGAATGCTGCGCGGTCCAACCCGCGATCATCGCGTCGATTTCCTCCATGTTGCGCACCCGCGCGGCACGGTCATTGAAGCGCGGATCGTCTTTGCATTCCGGCATCTGCATCGCCGTGCAGAGATTGGCGAAATGCCCCTCATTGGTGCAGATGATCGCCACATAGCCATCCGAGGCCGGGTAGACATTATAAGGGCATGAGGCCAGCCCGCCATGCCGGTTGCCGGTGCGCGGCGGGGCAGCGTCGGAATCGTAGATCATCCCCAGATTGGAGGCGAGCGAGGGATAGACCACCTCTTGCATCGCCACCTCGACCAGCTGGCCCTTGCCGGATTTCACCCGGTGAAACAGCGCGGTGACAATCCCGGCATAGAGATGGGTGCCGCTCATGAAATCAATCACCGCCGGGCCCGCCTTGACCGGCGGCCCATCCGGGAACCCGGTGACACTCATCATCCCCGAGGCCGCCTGCACGGTGATATCCATCGCCTGGCGGTCGCGGTCCGGCCCACTCAGCCCATAGCCGGTGCCAGAGGCATAGATCAGCCCGGGGTTGATCTCGCGCAGCGCCTCATAGCCGAGGCCCAGCCGATCCATCACCCCAGGGGCGTAATTCTCGACCAGCACATCGGCATCCGCGACCAGACGGCGCAGGATCTCTTTGCCCTCTTCAGCTTTCAGATTGAGGGTGATGTCGCGCTTGTGCTGGTTCAGCATCGCAAACGGCACCGCAGATCCGCGCGACACCTCCTGGCGGATGCGGATCGGTTCACCCTGCAAGGGTTCGACCTTGATGACATCGGCACCGGCCTTGGCCAGCATCAGGGTGCAATAAGGGCCTTGGTAAACTTGGCTCAGGTCAATGACCCGAATGCCGTCCAACGGCATGTTGGCTGTTTCGGACATATTCAGAAATCCTCCCTGCCGGAAATATGCACCCGGCAGAAAGGAATTTCCATACACCAATTGACCGAACGGCAAGTTGATTTACCGGCTGGCTGAATCCGCCTGTTCGGCCTTTTCTGCAAGGCTCAGCCACTCGCCCTCGGCGGTTTGCAGCGCCTGCTGGCGTTCGCTCAGCGCCTCGGTGGCCTTGCGGAATTTTACCGGTTCGGCCGAGAATCGATCCGGGGCAGAGAGATAAGTCTCAAGCTTGGCGATCTCGGCGCTCAGCCGGTCGATCACCCCGGGCAGTTCCGCCAGCCGATGTGATTCGGTAAAGCTGAGACCGGCAGCCTTCTTCTCTGCCTTGCGACTCGCCTGGGGCGCGGCGGCGGGTTTGCCCCCCTTGCTGGTGGTCGCCACATCGGCCTGCCCACGCTGAGCGCGGTAATCGCTCCAACCACCGGCATAGACCAGCGCCTGCCCGTCACCCTCCATCGCCACCGTGGTGGCGGCGACCCGGTCGATGAAATCGCGGTCGTGGCTGACCAGCAGCACGGTGCCGTCATAATCGTCGAGCAGTTCCTGCAACAGATCCAGGGTCTCGACGTCCAGATCATTGGTCGGCTCGTCCAGCACCAGCATATTGCTTTCCCGCGCCATCAGCTTGGCCAGCAACAGCCGTGCCTTTTCCCCGCCTGAGAGCGAGCGCACCGGCGCCCGCGCCTGGGCCTCGTCAAACAGGAAGTCCTTGAGATAGCCAACCACATGCCGGGGCTGACCACGCACCATCACCTGATCCGCCTGGCCGCTGACCCGCATCTCGGGGTCGCCCACCAAGTTCTCCCAGAGCGTCTGATCGGGGACCAGGGCAGCACGCGACTGATCGAACATCGCAATGTCCAGATTGGTGCCCAGCTTGATGGTGCCGCTGTCCGGGGCGATGCCACCGGTCAGCATGCCGATCAGCGTGGTCTTGCCGACCCCGTTCGGCCCGACAAATGCAACCCGGTCACCGCGCATCACGGTGAGGCTGAAATCACGCAGGATCTCGCGCCCGTCAAAGGCTTTGGCAATCGCCTGTGCCTCGATCACCTTACGCCCCGACTTGGTCCCGGCCGCCAGCGCCATCGCCGCGGTGCCCTGGCGGCGGATCTGCGCCGCACGGTCTTCGCGCATGTCCGCCAGCCGCCGCACCCGGCCCTGGTTGCGCTTGCGCCGGGCGCTGATGCCCTCGACCGCCCAGCGGGCCTCGGCCTTGATCTTGCGATTCAGCTTGTGACGGGCGAGATCCTCGTCCTCCCAGATCTTGTCGCGCCAGGCCTCGAACCCTTCAAAGCCCTCGTCGGACCGGCGCACCTGGCCCCGGTCGATCCACAGGGTGGCGCGGCTCAAGGCCCGCAGAAAGGCGCGGTCATGGCTGATCAGCACAAAGGCTTTGCGGGTCTCGGCCAACTGGCTCTCCAGCCAGCCGATCGCCTCGATGTCCAGATGGTTGGTCGGCTCGTCCAGCAGCATCAACTCCGGCGCCTCGGCCCAGAGCTTTGCCAGTGCCGCCCGCCGCCGCTCACCGCCGCTGGCGGTGGCCACCGGGCGCGCGGCGTCGAACTTCAGCCCTTCGGCGGCCATCTCCACCCGCCAGGCCTCGGAATCGTCCAGTTCGGACAGGGCGAAATCGCCAAGCGTGGCAAAGCCCTCCATCTCCGGTTCCTGCTGCATATATCCGACCGTGGTGCCGGGCGACAGAACCCGGGCGCCGCGATCGGTCTCGACCAGCCCGGCCATCACCTTCATCAAGGTCGATTTGCCTGATCCGTTGCGCCCGACCAGCGCCACCCGGTCGCCCGGCTGCACCGTCAGCGACAGGTCGTCAAACACCGGATCCCCCCCGAAGGTGAGCGATACGTCAGTCAATTGCAAAAGGGGAGCACGCGCCATGGGCGCCAGCTAAGCCTGCGCCGCGCCGCCGTCAACGCCTGCTTGCCGCCAGCCGCTTCATCTTGCCAAAAATATTCTCGGGGGGCTCGGGCCTGCGCTAGGCGTCGTCGCGTGGCTCCAGCCGCAGCCAGATCCCGTCTTTCGAACGCACCGTCAGATGCGCCACCGGCACCGGCACCCTGCCCTCGACCGGCAGAATCCGATAGGCGCGCAGGATCATCGACAGGATCAACGGCCCCTCGACCATGGCGAATCCGGCGCCGGTGCAGACCCGTGGCCCGGCCGAAAACGGGATATAGGCGTCGCGCAGGCAGGTCTTGCCATTCTCGCTGGCAAAGCGGGCGGGGTCGAATTCGTCGGGCCGTTCCCACAGCCGCTCATGGCGGTGCAGATGCCAGGGGCTCAGCACCACCTGGGCGCCCTTGCTGACCGCGCGCTCACGGAACGTCACCGGACAACTGGCCTCGCGCACCATCATCGGCACCGGCGGGTAGAGGCGCAGCGCCTCGCGGAACACATCGCGGCTGGTGCGCAGGCGCGACATCACCGAAAATTCCGCCCCCGCGTCCAGCGCCGTGGCCTCGGCCGCCACCTTGTCCTGCCACTCCGGGAACTGCGCCATCAGATAGAGCGTCCAGGCCAGGGCCGAGGCGCTGGTTTCATGCCCGGCCAGGAAAAAGATCGCCACCTGATCGACCATCTCGACGGTGTCAAAGCCCGCCCCGGTCACCGGATCGCTTGTGGTCATGATCTTGGTCGCCAGATCATCCGGCGCGCTGCCATCGGCAATCGCCGCCGCCCGTTCGGCGGTCAGCCGGGTGATCAGCGCCCGGATCGATTTCGCCGCGGCACGGGTTTCGCGGCGGAAAAATCGCGGCATCCAGCGCGGCAGCGGCACGAAGGCGGCCAGGTTCAGCACCGGCTGGCTACGCTGATAGACCCGGAATTCGTGGAACACCGCCCCGGCGACCTCATGCTCGATCGGGATCGAAAACAGGGTGCGAAAGATCACATCCGCCGCCGCATGGCTGGTCTCTTCCTCGATCTCGATCGGCGTACCGGTGCGCGCGGCCAGCCGGGCCACACAGGCCTCTGCCGCCGCCCACATCGCCGGAAAGGTATCGCGCAGCCGTCCGCCCTCGAATGCGGGGTCAATGATCCGGCGCTGCCGCTTCCAGGTCTCGCCATTGGTCAGGAACACCGAATTGCCCAAGAGCGGGCGCAGCCCTTCGCCGATCCGATTGCTCTTGGGGAAATCGTCGGGACGGTCCTTCAGCACCCGTTTCACCAGCTCTGGCTGGTTGATCAGGTAGGAGCGAAAGAACGGGGTGCGGAATTCCGCCATCCAGGCGCGGTAGAGCTTGGCCGGCTGTGCCGACAGAAGGTCCTGGCGGAACAGCTTGACATAGCGGCGCAGGCTGACCTTTTCGGGCCGCGCCGGTGGCTTCGGAGGCAGGATCACCGTCATGCCGTCACGCTCCTACCCTCGCGGTGCTCATTTTGGCGCTCATCGACCGGGCACCTCTGACCGCAGGCTGGTGTATTTCGACACCGCCGCCTCGATCCGGCTCTTGGACGCGCTGCGGCCCTGATAGCGCGCCTTCAGGCTGATCGGTCCGGCAGTAATGCGGAAATAATCGTAATCCCCGACCCGGTCGAAAGCGCAGAGATATTGGAAATGCAGCCGAAAGAACCGCCAGCGCAGGTCCTTCCACCGCTCTGGACTCAGCGTCTGGGTGAAGGCCGCCGACACCACCAGCGGCCAGCGCTTGTCGGGCGGGGCCACGCCGCTGACCGCAACCGGATCGCAGAGCGCAAAGGCGCAGCCGTCGCCGGGTGCGGTCACATCGACCCAGACCAGCTCGTCGCGCGCCGACAGATAGCGCAGGTCGCTGCGCAACCGCTCGGCGCGCGGCAGGAACGACACCATCGGCACCACCTGCCCGAGGCTCAGAAACCCCAGTTGCGGCGCACCCCCACCGGTCGGCACCCGGCCCGCGCGGATCAGGTCGGCCAGGATCGACACCGCCAGATGCGCGCCCGAGGAATGGCCAACCACCAGCACCTCGTCGCAGTCCTCGTTCAACGCCGCAGCAATCGCATTGCCAAAATCCGCCATCCGCGCCTCGAGCGCGGGCGGATTGGCGCCCCGCAGCCGGGCAGAGAACGAATAATCATGCATCAGGTAATAGGCGAAAAACTTGCCGTCCCGCGCCTTGAACCAGCCCAGCACGGCCCAGGCCAGCGCCAGCCCCAAGGCGATCCCGACCCAGGGCGCGGCGATCCCGGCCCCCGCCCAGGCCAGCCCGGCATTGGCCAGCGCGCCGATGCCCCAGCCCGCCACCAGCGCCAGCGCCAGTTGCAGCAGCAAGAACCCGACGGGATACAGCGCCGCGATCACCGGCCCCTTGCGCAGCCGCATCAGCCGCCACAACACCCCGGTGGCGATATAGGCCCAGGCGGTGCGGATCAGCGCCTGATAGGTCGCCGGGATCGAATGACCCATGCTGTCACGCACGATATCGGACCAGACCAGCACCTCGACATCCGCCTCGACCGCGGCACCATCGATGTCAGCACTGACATGCCAGCCATAGGGCCCCTGGCCCTGTTTCGGCTTCAGCCCGATCTGGTAACCGGAAATCGCCGCCTGCTCTGCGCCCTCCTTGCGGTAAAGTTCGCGGTAGCGGCGTGGATGGATCGGGTCATAGCCGGGGATGTAAAACACCCGGCGGCGTTTGATTTCCTGGGTCATCGGGCCTGCTCTGCCTCCTGCTGGCGTCAGCCTAGCCTGAATTTCCGGCGAGTTTATGGCCTCAGCCCAGCACCGCAAGCCCCGGAAAGGTTTCCAGCAGCCAATAGGACAGCGATGAGAAACCACCGGTCAGCATCATCAGTCCGATGGTCCAGAGCAGCAGGCCCATCACCCGTTCGATGATCTCCATATGGCGCTTCATCCAGCCCATCAGCCCGGTGAGGCGCGGCAGGAAGGCCGCGACCAGCAGGAACGGCACCCCAAGCCCCAGCGCATAGATGGCCAGCAGCAAGGTGCCCCGGGCGATATTCGCCTCCGACGCCGCCAGCGACAGGATCGCGCCCAGCTGCGGCCCGATGCAGGGCGTCCAGCCAAAGGCAAAGGCGAGGCCCAGCACATAGGCGCCAAAGGCGCTGCCGCCGCGATCCCCGGCATCCAGCCGCGCCTCGCGCATCAGGAACCCGATCCGCACAATGCCAAGGAAATGCAGCCCGAAGACCATCACCAGCAGCCCGGCCAGGGTGCTGAACCAGCCCTGCCAGGCTAGGAACACCCGGCCCATGGTGCTGGCGGCAAAGCCCATCAGCAGGAACACCGTCGACAGGCCCATGACAAAGAACAGCGCCGGAATCACCGAGCGGCTGCGGCGCCCGCCCTGGCCAAGATCGGCCATCGACACCCCGGACATATAGGCCAGATAGGGCGGCACGATCGGCAGCACGCAGGGGCTGAGGAATGAGATCACCCCGGCGAACAGCGCTACAAGCATCGCCGGTAGCAAACCCGCGTCTATGATATCGATCCCGAACATGATCCCGGCTTAGCGCAGTGCCGCGCGCCCGTCACGCGCTGAGATGTCACAACCGCGTGGCCTGACTTGTGGCGCGGCGGCTTCGCCACTGGACAGCGCCCGCCACCCCGGCGACAAAGCCCTATGCCGCGCGCCGATGACATCCTTGATGCGACCGATCTGCTCTGCCCGTTGCCGGTGCTGAAGGCGCGCAAGGCGTTGAACGCCATGACCCCCGGTCAGAAATTGCGGATCCGCACCAGCGATCCGGTTGCGGTGATCGACATCCCGCATTTCTGCGCCGAGGCCGGGCATCGCCTGATCTCATCCACCGACGAAGGCGCCACCCAACTGTTTGAAATCGAACGCGGCTGACGAAAACGCCGCACCCTTTTGGGGCGCGGCGTTGTCTTGTCCGTGTCGGCAGGCTTAGCGGCCCAGCGACCACCAGCCACGTTTCTTCGGCTTGTCATCAGCCTCGGCCGGGGCACTTTCGGCGACCGGTTCTGGTGCAGGCGCAGCGGCCACGGGTTCCGGCGCCGGGGTTGCGGCCACCGGTGCCGGTTCGGGTGCCGGTGTCGCTACCGGTTCCGGGGCGGGTGCCGGTGTCGCCATCGGTTCCGGCGTGGGCGCCTCGGCGACAGGTTCCGGCGCGGGCGTTTCGGCGACAGGTTCCGGGGCGGGCGCTTCGGCGACGGGTTCCGGCGCGGGCGCGGCCTTCGGCTTGGCGGCCGCCCGGGTTCGGGTGCGCGGCTTGGCGGCGGGTTTCGCCGGGGCCTCGGCCGCCTCACTTGCGGGCGCTTCGGCACGCACCGCCTCGGCCGCATCCTCGGTTGCCGCGGCATCGCTGGCCTTGGCACGGCTGCGGGTCGCCGGTTTCTTGGCGGTTTTCGCGGTGCTGCTGGTCGACCGGCTACGGGTGGTCTTCGCGCGGCTGGTCTTCGGCTTGGCCGCCGGAGCCTCTGCTTCCGTTTCATCCGTCACCGGCTCTGCCGGGGTTTCGGAGACGGGTTCAACCGGGGCCTCCGCCGCCGCCTCAACCACCGCAGGCGTCTCGCTCACCGGGGCGTCGACGACCGGAGCGATATCGGCCTGATCTTCGGCCTCGTCGGACTCGTCGCCCTCGCCATTGTCAGCGGACTCGCCGTTCTGCGGGTTGCCATCGGCACCCGATTTCGACTTCCGCCGCCGCCGCCGCCGCCGTTTCTTCTTCGGCTGGCCGTTCTCGCCATCAGCACCGTTGCCCGTGCTGGACTCAGACCCGGTCTCAGCCGCCTCAGCCTCAGCTGCGGCGTCAACCTCATCCTCATCCTTTTCCTCGACAACATCGTCGTCGGCTTCATCCATGTAGGACGAATTGGCCGACACAACCAACGGGATTTCCTGAACGATCCGCGTCGCAGTCTTCAGTTTTTCCAGGGTGAAATCCGGGCTGACCAGCAGCGGATCGCCCTCGATGCGCACCGCCATGCCATAGCGGCCCTCGATGGTGGCGACATGTTCGCGCTTCTGGTTCATCAGGTAATTGGCGATTCCCACCGGACATTTCACCAGCACCTCACGCGACCGGCGCCTTGTGCCCTCTTCTTCGATCTGGCGCAGGATGCTCAGCGCCATATTGTCGTCAGAGCGGATCAACCCGGTGCCGTGACAGACATGGCAGGGCTGTGTCGTCGCCTCGATCATGCCGGGGCGCAGACGCTGACGCGACATTTCCATCAGGCCAAAGCCGGAAATCCGACCCACCTGAATACGGGCCCGGTCGGTCTTCAGCTTGTCCTTCATCCGCTTTTCGACGGCGGCGTTGTTCTTGCGCTCGTCCATGTCGATGAAGTCGATGACGATCAGCCCGGCCAGATCGCGCAGCCGCAGCTGGCGCGCCACCTCTTCGGCGGCCTCAAGGTTGGTGTTCAACGCGGTCTGCTCGATCGAGCCTTCCTTGGTGGCCCGGCCGGAGTTCACGTCGATCGCCACCAGCGCCTCGGTCACGCCGATCACGATGTAGCCACCGGATTTCAGCTGCACCACCGGGTTGAACATGCCACCGAGATAGCTTTCGACCTGGAAGCGGGCGAACAGCGGCAGCGTGTCCTGATAGTTTTTCACGTTCTTGGCATGCGAGGGCATGATCATCTTCATGAAGTCTTTGGCGTTGCGATAGCCGCGCTCGCCCTCGACCAGAACCTCGTCGATCTCGCGGCTGTAAAGGTCGCGGATCGAGCGTTTGATCAGGTCGCCCTCTTCATAGATTTTTGCCGGCGCCACCGATTTCAGCGTCAGCTCGCGGATCTGTTCCCACATCCGTTGCAGATATTCGTAATCGCGCTTGATCTCGGTCTTGGTGCGTTTTGCACCGGCGGTGCGCACGATCAGCCCGGCGCCGCGCGGCACGTCGATCTCGTTGGCGATTTCCTTGAGCTTCTTGCGGTCGACCGCATTGGTGATCTTGCGGGAAATCCCGCCGCCACGCGCGGTGTTCGGCATCAGCACGCAATAACGTCCGGCCAGCGACAGATAGGTGGTCAGCGCCGCGCCCTTGTTGCCGCGTTCCTCTTTGACCACTTGCACCAGCAGGATCTGGCGAACCTTGATGACTTCCTGGATCTTGTAGCGCCGGGCGCGCGGTTTGCGCACCGGGCGGATGTCTTCCTGGTCGTCCTCATCGGCAAGGTCTTCGATCTCGCTGTCGCGGCTGGCCGCATCCGCAAGCTCGTCACCGTCGTCATCACTGTCGCCGTCAGAGACAGCGTCACTCTGGTCATCCGGCTCTTCGACCGGGGTTTCGGCGACGTTTTCCATCGGCGAGCTGCCCTCGGGCACCTCGTCATCCAGGTCAATCGTTTCCATCCCGTCGATCTGATCGGTCTCAAGTGTCGCGACGGCGTCGTCAGAGTCGGCCTTGGCCGGCCGTGACCGGCTGCGCGACCGGGACGGGCGTTTGCGCTTGTCGTCCTGATCTTCGCGCGCGCTGGCCGCTTCGGCATCGGCGCGCTCTTCTTCCATCAGCGCCTCGCGGTCGGCGACGGGAATCTGGTAATAGTCCGGGTGGATTTCCGAGAACGCCAGGAACCCGTGTCGGTTGCCGCCGTAATCGATAAAGGCGGCCTGCAAGGACGGTTCGACCCGGGTCACCTTTGCCAGATAGATGTTGCCAGCTAGCTGGCGTTTGTTTTCTGATTCAAAGTCGAATTCCTCGACCTTGTTTCCGTCAACCACCACAACGCGGGTCTCTTCCGCGTGGGTGGCATCGATAAGCATTTTCTTAGCCATTTTATCCGTTTGCACGCACGCGAGCGGCCCCGGCCCGGCGGTTTTCCCGGCGGGGCGAGGCATCTGGCGTCGTGTCTGTCAGGGGCGAATGCGGCAGCGCCGTGGATCCTGGTCAACCGTACAGGGCCCATAAAGCCCCCCAATCCGGCTGCAAATGATCCCGCGCGCCTCATCGCGTTTCTTCTCCGGCGGCGGCCTCATTCATCGGGCGCGCCACCCATTCAGCGCCCGATCGACCGCTTGCGCGTCTCCGGGCATTCTTTCGGCCCCGGCGGGGCCCCTATCGGTCTGTCCCGCCCGGTCCACCCGGTTACAGGGGGCCATAGGACGATCCAGCGAAACTCTCAACCAGCCTGCGTCAGACACAGATCGGCGTCCTTACAGGATAGAAGCATTCATTCGGTGAATACAATGCGAAAACTGAACGCCAGACTGACCGACACCCGCATTCCGCGAATTTGCCGTTATTTTTCGCGCTAATTTTAATCCATCTCGAAGCGCCGTGGGATCCGCGTCCCAAGACACGCGCCCTATAGGTAATCCTGCCGGTGCAACCCGTATTTCGCCATCTTCTCGTTCAGGGTCCGGCGCGGCAGGCACAGCTCATCCATCACATTGGCAATCGAGCCCTTGTGACGGCGCATGGTGTTGTCGATCAGCATCCGTTCGAACGCCTCGACATATTCCTTCAGCGGCTTGCCCTCGGTGGTCATCACCGGCTGCATCTCGTCGTGATCGCTCATCAGCAGGCTGGTGATGCTGCCGGATCCGCGCCGCGATTGCAGCACCGCGCGCTCGGCGACATTGATCAACTGCCGCACATTGCCCGGCCAGGGCGCCTGCAACAGCTGCGCCGCCTCCTGGGCGGTCACCTGCGGTGTCGGACAGCCATATTCATCGGCGAATTGCTCTGACAGCTGGGTGAACATCGCCAGGATATCCTCGCCGCGCTGACGCAGCGGTGGCACAGTGATCCGCAAGGCCGCCAGCCGGTAGAACAGATCGGGGCGCAGCGCATCCTCACAGGTCTTGTCCTGCTCTTGCAGGTTCGAGATCGCCACGATCCGGGTTTCCGCCGGATTGCCCTGTTCATTGATCACCGACAACAGCCGCGCCTGCAGGATCTCGGGCAACTTTTCGATGTCTTCCAGCACCAGGGTGCCGCCACGCGCCTCTTCGATCGCCGGCAATTGGCTGTCCTCGGGCAGCATCGGCCCGAACAGCCGCTTTTCCAGCCGCGATTCATCCATCGCCCCGCAGGAGACCAGCACGAATTTCTTGCCCGCCCGCGCCCCGACCGCATGCAAGGCATGGGCGACAAGGGTCTTGCCGGTGCCGGTCTCGCCGTCGATCAGCACATGGCCATCGGCCTGGCCGAGGTCGAGGATATCCTCGCGCAGCCGCTCCATCGCCGGGGAATTGCCGATCAGCTTGCTCATCAATTGGCTGCCATCCGACAATTCGCGGCGCAATTCGCGGTTGTCCATGGTCAGCCGCCGGGCATTGGCGGCCTTCTTCGCCAATTCGGTCATCCGGTCCGGGTTGAACGGCTTTTCCAGGAAATCAAAGGCGCCGATGCGCATCGCTTCGACCGCCATCGGCACGTCGCCATGGCCGGTGATCATGATCACCGGCAAGGCACTGTCGCTGCCCATCAGTTTCTTCAGAAACTGCATCCCGTCCATGCCCGGCATCTTGATGTCGGAAATCACGATCCCGGGATAGTCCGGGCCGAGGCTGCGCAGCGCCTCTTCGGCGCTGGCAAAGGTTTCGGTGTCATAGCCGGACAGGGCCAGCCATTGGCTGATCGAATGACGCATGTCCTGTTCGTCATCCACAATCGCGATCTTCATGCCTTTTTGCACGTCTATTCTCCGCTCATGTCTTGTTCCGTCGTTATTCAGCCGCCTTCACGGCTTCGGTCAGGATTGGCAGCTGCATCTCGAACACCGCCCCACCGACCGAGGCATTGCGCGCCGTCAGGCGCCCGCCAAGGTCGTTCACGATCCCCGAGGAAATCGCAAGCCCCAACCCGACCCCGTCGCCGGGCTTCTTGGTGGTGTAGAACGGCTCAAAAAGTGAGGTCAGATCGTCGATCCCCTGGCCATTGTCGCGCACCGTCAGGGTGGCGGTTTCCCCGGCCGAAAGCAGCACGTCGATCTGCGGCGGGTCCACGGTCAGGGTGGCGTCGATGGCGTTGCGCATCAGGTTGATGATCACCTGTTCGATCCGCACCCGATCGCCCATCACCATCACCGGTTGATCCGGCATCGCCAGGTTCAGCCGCACCTGGTGCCGCTTCAGCTGCGGCTCCATCATCGACAGCGCCGAATGCACCGACTGGACCATATTTACAGGCGCCAGCTCATCGGCACCCTTACGGGCATAGGACTTCAATTGCTTGGTGATCGCGCCCATCCGCTCGATCAGGTCGTCGATCCGCTGGAATGACGACAGCGCCTCGTCCGGACGGTTGCGGCGCAGCAGCAGGCCGGCCCCGGCGAGATAGGTTTTCATCGCCGCCAACGGCTGGTTCAACTCATGGCTGACCGCCGCCGACATCTCACCCAGCGCCGCCAGTTTCGAGCTCTGTGCCAGGGTCTGTTCGGCCACCGCCAGGTTCTCCTGCACCCGCTCACGCTCGGCGATTTCCCGCTGCAGCCTGGCGTTCAATGCGCGAAGCTCCGCCGATTCACGTTGAAAAAAGGCGCTCTGCAACGCGTTCTTGCGGCTCAACACATAAAAGGTCAGGGCCAGCAGGATGGCGAAAGCCATGATCTCGGAGGCGATGACCCCGTTCACCCGCTCGCGGATGCTGGCATAGGTGGTAAAACTGGTCACCTGCCAGCCGCGAAACGGGATCCGCGCCGACATCCGCATCACCGCCTCGCCACCGAGATAGGCATCGGCCGGCAGCGCGGTCCAATCGGCGGTGGCCTGGATGGCACGCTGAATGGCACTGGCCGGGGGTTCCGCCGCCAACGCGTCGGCCTCGGATTTGCCACGCCAGCGCGGCTCGGTCGCCAGAATGATCCGGCCGGTGGAATCGGTCACATGCACCGCATCCGAAATCCCCGCCCAGGCGCGCTCGAATTTCTGCAGATCGACCTCGACAATCACCACGCCCAGGGCTTGCCCCTGCGATTCCAGTTTGCGCGAATAGGTAAAGCGATACCCACCCGCCTCGCGCTCAAGCAGCGAAAACACGGTGCCATTGGAGCGCAGCGCATCAACGAAATAAGGCGCCTGCCGGTGCGATTCGCCCAGCCGGTTGCGGTCGGTGGCGGCGACCGACCGGCCATCGCTGTCCAGCAACATCAGGCTGGCGGCGCCGATCTCATCGACAAAGGAAATCAACCGCTGGGTAGATTGCGAAAAATCCTGACCGTTCAGCGCCCCGATCAACGCCGGGTCCCGGCTCAGAAGCTGCGGCACGATGGAATTGCGCTGCAACTCGCTGACCAGATTGCCGCCATAAAGCGCCAGCCGCAGCTCGGCCCGGCTGCGGGTGTTCTGGGTGAAGCGTTCGGTCAGCAGCCAGTTGGTCACCAGCACCACGCCGCAAGCGATCGCAACAAAGATCAGCAACCCGATCCGCGCGCGCCAGCTGATCGTCCGGTTCGCCTCCGCGCCGCTGTCTTCGGTGAGAGCCATCGGCATCCCCTGCCTGTTTCCACCAGACTACGCCGCCCACCGGTGCCCCTCAACCCCACCCATGCTCAGCATGTCGTGACCGGCAACCTGCCGCCATCTTCATCTTGCCAAAAATATTCTGGGGGAGTCGGGCCGCAGGCCCGGCGGGGGCAACGCCCCTTCTTGCACCGGAACCCAAACCGAGCGCCCGCGATCAGGCGCTGACCAGCGCCTCCATCAGCCCGGCGAACATCGCCCGCCCGTCGGTGCCGCCATGGCCGGGATCGGCGGCGCGTTCGGGATGCGGCATCATCCCCAGCACCCGACGATTGGCGCTGAGCACCCCGGCAATGTCCCCGACCGACCCGTTCGGATTGTCGTTATAGCTAAAGGCGATGCGATCCTCGGCCTCAAGCTGCGCCAGAACCTCGGGATCGGCCTGGTAATTGCCATCGTGATGGGCAATCGGGATCTGCAGCTCGGTGCCGGCAGTCCAGCTCCGGGTAAAGGCACTGTCCGAGGTCCGCACCAGCAGCGGCACGGTCCGGCAGACATATTTCAGCCCGGCATTGCGCAGCAGGGCGCCGGGCAGCAGCCGGGTCTCGGTCAGCACCTGAAAGCCGTTGCAGACGCCCAGAGCATAGCCGCCGCGCGCGACATGTCGCTTCAGCCCGGCGCAGATCGGCGAATTGGCGGCAATCGCGCCGCAGCGCAGATAATCCCCAAACGAGAATCCGCCCGGCACGCCGACGATATCGACCGCCTCGGGCAGCGCCGCCTCCTTGTGCCAGACCATGGTCACATCCGCCCCGGCGGCCTCGAAGGCGACCTTCAGGTCGCGGTCGCAATTGCTTCCGGGAAACACCAGGATGGCGGCTTTCATGGGCAGGGCTCCCTCGCGGCTGAAATCGGTGATGAGCGCAACCCCTGGCAGGGTCGGGCCGTTGCACGCCGTCAGCGCCGCGCCGGTCTGGTTCAGCGGAATCTCACGCGCGATAGCTCGGCTCATATCGACGTTTCCCGAGGGGATCAACATCGGCGACAAGCTCGATCACCGGTCCCCTGAGATCGGCGCGCCCGACAATCACATCAATCACATCGGGCGGGCGCACACCAGAACCGCCTGCTGCATCCGAACGACCGGCCCGGACAGCATCCCCGCCCAGCAGAACCATCGAAAACCAGGACCGATTTGCCACACCCTGCGCCAAAGCCAGATTGCCCCAAACAAAGGATTTCGGCGCACCCAGGGGCGCGCCGTTCAGGCCGTGTTCACTTGTAAACCCTGCGCCCTCACATCTCGATCGAGTAACTTTCGATCACCGTATTGGCGAGCAGCTTTTCGCACATCGCCTTGACCGTGGCCTCGTCGGTGCCCTCGGCCAGCTCCAGTTCGATCACCTTGCCCTGGCGCACCCCCTGCACCCCGGCAAAGCCGAGCGAGCCGAGCGCGTGGCGCACGGCCTCGCCCTGCGGATCGAGCACCCCGGTTTTCAGCATCACTTGCACCCGCGCCTTCATCCCCGGCCCTTTCAGTTGATCAAAGTCGGTTTGGTCACCGCGGTCGGGGCGGCTTGCAGCACCCCCAGACGGCGGGCGACCTCGGAATAGGCATCGGTGAGCGAGCCCAGATCGCGGCGGAACACATCCTTGTCCAGCTTCTGCCCGGTCTCGATATCCCAGAGCCGACAGCTGTCAGGGCTGATCTCATCCGCCACCACCAGACGCTGAAAATCGCCATCAAAAACGCGGCCGATCTCGATCTTGAAATCGATCAGCTTGATCCCGACCGCCAGCATCATCCCAGACAGGAAATCGTTGACCCTGAGCGCCAGCGCCAGAATGTCATCCATATCCTGCTGGCTGGCCCAGTTGAAGGCCGCGATATGTTCCTCGGTGACCATTGGATCGCCGAGATTGTCGTCCTTGAAGTAATATTCGACGATCGGCCGTGGCAGCGCCATGCCCTCTTCCAGACCCAGGCGCTTGGACATCGACCCGGCGGCGTAGTTGCGCACCACGACCTCAAGCGGAATGATCTCGCAGGCCCGGCACAGCTGTTCGCGCATGTTCAGGCGACGGATGAAATGGGTCGGCACCCCGATGCTGTTCAGCCCGGTCATGAAGAATTCGCTCAACCGGTTGTTCAGCACCCCCTTGCCTTCGAACACCTCCTTTTTCTGGGCGTTGAAAGCGGTGGCGTCATCCTTGAAATATTGCACGATTGTGCCCGGTTCCGGGCCTTCGTACAGGATCTTGGCTTTGCCTTCGTAAATCTTCTTGCGTCGTGCCATGAGGTCCCCGCATGAGGGGCGAGCCGAGTCTCGCCTTTGCCGCCCTCATATGTCATGGGCGGGTTTGCCGCAAGCGAACCGGCGGGCTTGTCTCTTGCGTCGCGGCGGCGCACACGGCATATCGGGGCGAGCCATGCCGAAAGGGACCAGACATGACCACCTTTGATGACCGTGCAAACGCCTTCGAGAACAAATTCGCCCATGACGCGGAAATGCTTTTCCGCGCCGAAGCCCGCCGCAACAAGCTGGTCGGACTTTGGGCCGCCGAGCTGCTGGGCAAGACCGGCGACGACGCCAACGCCTATGCCACCGAAGTGGTGAAATCGGATTTTGAAGAATCCGGAATCGAAGACGTGGTGCGCAAGCTGGTTGGCGATCTGGGTCATCTGGCCGATGCCGACACCATCCGCGCCAAGCTCGACGAGATGCTGGTGGTGGCCAAGGCTCAGCTGGTATCGGAAGGCTGATAATTCAGCGCATAAGCCGCCGTTGCTGATGCGATGGATGAAGTTTGGGCCGCTCTCTGCGGCCCTTTTCATGCCCGGCTTTCGGTGCGAACTCCGGCAGGCGCTGGCCGGTCTCGCCAGACTCCGGGTTGCTGCGGCGGAGCGCGATGAACCCGCTTCACAAGCATCATGAATGCCGCGCCATTGCTTTTGCGACCGGAACATGAGACACCGCGCCGAACCGAAATCCACCCCCGGAGTCCATAGATGACCGACGCCCTCACCCGATTGCTGAGCGAGCGCGACTGGCTGATGGCCGACGGCGCCACCGGTACCAACCTGTTCAACATGGGGCTCGGCGCTGGCGACCCGCCGGAATTGTGGAACGTCGATGCACCCGACAAGATCCGCAAACTTTATTCCTTTGCGGTGGATGCCGGCAGCGACATCTTTCTGACCAACAGCTTTGGCGGCAATGCGGCACGGCTGAAACTGCACAATGCCCAGTCGCGGGTGCGCGAATTGAATCGCGTCGCCGCCGAGCTCGGCCGTGAAGTCGCCGACAAATCCGGCCGCCAGGTGGTGGTCGCCGGATCGGTTGGCCCAACCGGTGAGATCATGGCGCCGATGGGCTCACTCACCCATGAAATCGCGGTCGAGATGTTCCACGAACAGGCCGAGGGGCTGAAACAGGGCGGCGCCGATGTGCTGTGGCTGGAAACCATCTCCGCCCCCGAGGAATTCCGCGCCGCAGCCGAAGCCTTTGCCCTTGCCGGCATGCCCTGGTGCGGCACCATGAGCTTTGACACCGCCGGGCGCACGATGATGGGGCTGACCTCGGCCGATATGGTCACCATGGTCGAGAAACTGCCGAACCCGCCGATCGCCTATGGCGCCAATTGCGGCGTTGGCGCCGCTGACATACTGCGCACGGTGCTGGGCTTTGTCGCCCAGGGCAGCGAGCGGCCGATCATCTCCAAGGGCAATGCCGGGATCCCGAAATATTCCGACGGCCATATCCATTATGACGGCACCCCGGACCTGATGGCCGATTACGCGGTGATGGCCCGCGATTGCGGCGCCACCATCATCGGCGGCTGCTGCGGCACCATGCCCGAGCATCTGGAAAAGATGCACGAGGCGCTGAGCACCCGCCCGCGCGGCCCGCGCCCCTCGCTGGAAGACATCACCGCCAAGCTTGGCGGATTCTCTTCGGCCTCGGACGGCACCGGCGACGGAGACGCGCCAAAGCGCGAACGCCGCGGCCGCCGCCGCGCCTGACGCCCTGCCACCGCTTCACAACCAGGCTTAAACCCAGATCGAACTGGGTCGCCCGACCAGACGCTCGCTTCCCCCGCCCAGGGGGAAGGTCAGGATGGGGGCCGTCGCCCCCTCAAAACAACGGCAATTGCCGCGCCGCCACCTCCGGCGCCCGAAACAGATCGCAACGCAGGCCCGGCTGCGGCCGGTCCAGGCCAAGTCGGCGGGCGCAGGTGGCAAAGCGTTGCGCGATCATCTCGGCATAGGCGCCACTGCCGCGCATCCTGAGCCCCCATTTGGCCTCGTAATCCTTGCCACCATGCATCTCGCGCACCCGCCTCATCACCCGTCCTGCCCGGTCCGGGTAGTGTTCGGCCAGCCAGTCGCGAAACAGCGGCGCCACCTCCAGCGGCAGCCGCAGCATGACCCAGCTCGCCGCCTGCGCCCCGGCATCGGCGGCGGCCTGCAACAGCGCTTCGACCTCGTGGTCGGTCAGCCCCGGAATGATCGGTGACGTCATCACCCGCACCGGGATCCCGGCCTCGGCCAGCGCCCGGATCACTTGCAGCCGCTTGGCGGGGGCCGGCGCGCGCGGCTCCATCCGCCGCGACAGAGCCGGATCGAGCGTGGTCAGAGAAATCCCGACCCGCACCAGCCCGAGCTCGGCCATCTCCTGTAGCAGATCCAAATCGCGCAGGATCAACCGACCCTTGGTGACGATGGCCACCGGATGGCGGCTGCGCAGCAGCACCAGCAGCAGCGCCCGGGTGACACCTTCGCGCTGCTCCAGCGGCTGATAGGGGTCGGTGTTGGTCCCCAACGCGATCGGCGCGACGCGATATCCCGGCGCCGCCAGTTCCCGCTCCAGCCCCGCCGCGGCACCGGGGCGCGCCACCAGCCGGGTTTCGAAATCCAGCCCCGCCGACAGACCCAGCCAGGCGTGGGTCGGGCGGGCAAAGCAATAGATGCAGCCATGTTCGCAGCCGCGATAGGGGTTGATCGAGCGGTCGAACGGCAGATCCGGCGCGCGGTTGTAGGTGATGACCCGGCGCAGACGTTCATGGCGGACCTCGGTGCGCAGGACCGGCAGCGCCTCCTCCAAATCCCAGCCGTCGGATTCGGCCACCCGCTCTTGCCGCTCAAACCGTCCGGCGCGATTGCTCGCCGCCGCACGGCCGCGCCGCTGCCGATCATCGAGCCGATGCGCCGCCAAGTCCTGCCCGGCCCGAAAGCCCTGAAATCCCTTATCCATGCCCCAAATCTGGAACAAATAAAGAACAAACACAACAGCCCCATGATCTCCATGAAGATTATTCAATCTCCTCGGTCCAAGAAAACGTCTATAGGTCGGTTGAACCACCGCCCATGTCGCAATTCGGCCAGTGAAATAGGCGCAATTGCCCGATGGGTGGAACAGATGCGTCGGCGCGCTTGTGCCGGATGAAAAAGGATAACATGCCCATGTCCGAAGACGATGACGACATCATCCTCGCCGATCTCAACGACGACGACCTCGTCCAGCAGATGTACGACGACCTCTATGATGGCCTGCGTGAAGAGATCGAGGAATCGGTGCAGATCCTGCTGTCCCGGGACTGGACGCCCTACGACGTGCTGACCAGGGCGCTTGTCGGCGGCATGACCATCGTCGGCAATGATTTCCGAGACGGCATCCTGTTCGTGCCCGAGGTGCTGCTGGCCGCCAATGCGATGAAGGGCGGCATGGCCATCCTGAAGCCGCTGCTGGTGGAAACCGGCGCGCCACGGATGGGCAAGATGGTGATCGGCACCGTCAAGGGCGACATCCATGACATTGGCAAGAATCTGGTGGCGATGATGATGGAGGGCGCCGGATTCGAGATCGTCGATCTGGGCATCAACAACGCCGTTGACGCCTATCTCGATGCGCTGAAATCGGAATCGGCGGATATCCTCGGGATGTCGGCGCTGCTGACCACCACCATGCCCTATATGAAGGTGGTCATCGACACGCTGAAGGACCAGGGCATTCGCGACGATTACTTCGTGCTGGTCGGTGGTGCACCGCTGAACGAGGAATTTGGCAAGGCGATCGGTGCCGATGCCTATTGCCGCGACGCCGCGGTCGCGGTCGAAACCGCCAAGGCCTTTGTCGCGCGCAAACACAACCAGGGCGTCGCCTCCTGACCGGACGATCCGTGGACGCCCGCCGCTGGCTTCCTCTGGTCAAAAATATCCTCGGGGGCCCGGGGCCATGGGCCCCGGGTGGGGGCAGACAGCCCCCTCCTCCAGCCCCACCGGTCGGCCCTCTGGGTGACTTGATCCGCTCTCTAACCCCGCTCTAATCCCAATCCCAATCCCAATCCCGAACCGCAAACCGCCATGCACTTGCCCGACGACACCAGCCTGACCGAAACCGGATTGCCTGCCAGCGGTCGGGGCCGCAACCTGCTGCTGGCCTGTGGCGCCCTGGCGCGCGAGGTTCTGGCGCTGATCGCTCTGAACAAATGGGATCATTACGACCTGCACTGCCTCCCGGCCAAGCTGCACAATCGCCCCGACCAGATCGCCGATGCGGTGGAACAGGCGGTGGCGCGCCATGGTGGCGCGTACGACGATATCTTTGTGCTCTATGCCGATTGCGGCACCGGTGGGCGGCTGGCTGCGACCTGTGACCGTCTGGGCCTGCAGATGCTGGCGGGGCCGCATTGCTACAGCTTCTTTGACGGCAATGAAGACTTTGCCGCGCGGGGTGAGGTCACCTCGTTCTATCTCACCGATTTTCTCGCCCGGCAGTTCGACAGCCTGGTCTGGCGCCCTCTGGGGCTGGACCGGCATCCCGAGCTGCGCGAGGCCTATTTCGGCAATTACGAAAAGCTGGTCTATCTGGCGCAGACCGAAGACCCCGGGCTGACCGCCCGCGCCGAAGCCGCCGCCCGCCGCCTTGGCCTGATCTTTGAGCGTCGCTTCACCGGCTATGGCGACCTTGCCGAAGCGCTACGAAACCACGCCAGCGCCTGAAATCCCGGCCTGGCTCTGCGCCTGATTCAAGAGGCCCCGCACCGATCCGGCGCGGGGCCTCTGTTCAAGTCCGGCTGACCCAGCCAGCCCGCCCGATCAATTCGGCATCAGATCCGGCACGATGGTAACGATTCCGGGCAGGAACCACAGCAACGCCAGCCCGGCGATCTGGATCAGCACGAACGGGATGATCCCGCGATAGATGTGCCCTGTCGTGACCGAAGGCGGCGCCACCCCGCGCAGATAGAACAGCGCGAACCCGAAAGGTGGCGTCAGGAACGAGGTTTGCAGGTTCACCGCGATCATGATCGTCACCCATTTCGGATCAAAGGTGCCGCCATAGATCACCGGCCCGACAATCGGGATCACAATGTAGATGATCTCAAGGAAATCGAGCACGAAGCCGAGTACGAACAGCACCAGCATCACGATCAGGAATACCTGGAATTCACTGTCGAAACTGCGCAGGAACTCCTGAATGTAATGCTCGCCGCCAAATGAGATCACCACCAGATTCAGCAATTGCGAGCCGATCAGGATGGTGAACACCATCGAGGTCACCTTGGCGGTTTCGCGCACCACCGGTGTCAGCACCCTGCCCCGGTAAAGCGTCCAGCCGGAATAGGCGAGGCCGAAGGCGGCGTAGAGAAACGCGCCATAGGCGACCAGGAACGCCACCCAGTTTTCCAAACCGGCGTCGGACTGGGTGGTGCGCAGGTCGAAATTCGCCCCCACCAGGATCATGATCACCACCGCCAGGGTCGAGCGGATGACGATCTTGCCGGAGCGGCCTTCGTCCTTCAGCCGTCGATAGGCGGCCAGCATGATGGCCCCTGCCGCCCCCAGCGCCGCCGCCGGTGTCGGGTTGGTGATCCCGCCGAGGATCGAACCCAGCACCGCAATGATCAGCACCAGCGGTGGGAACACCACCCGGATCAATTCGTTCTGCGCCAACAGGCCGGCCGCATAGCGCATCCCCCAGAGCGCCACCAAGGCCGGCAGCGCGATGATCAGCACCGTCACCAGCGGCGTGGTGTCCGGGGCGATGAACAACACATCGACCAGCAACAGCGCCAGCGCCCCGGCACCACCGATGATCAGCGGTTCGGTCGGCGCCGAGGGGCGCACCCCACGGGCGGAGGCCAGGGTCAGAAGGGCCAACAGGGCCAGGATCGAAATGCCGGTGCCAATCGGCGCCGCATCCGCCAGCTTGGCCGCTTTCACCGCCGCCAGTTCCTCACCGGTCAACCGGACGCTCTGCCGGGCGCCGCCAGCCTCTTCGATGTCCTTTTGCTGCTGGACTGCGTTGTCCCATTTCTCCTGACCGTGCAGTTCGATCATCGCGACCTTGCACTCAGCACTGACATTGGTGCGCAGATCCGCGCCTTTCGAGGCCTTGGAGAATTCCGAAACGGTCAGGTCCTGGGATCCGACCACGCCGGTCTCGATCAACAGGAACAGCCCGCCAATCAGCACCACCGGCGCAAACACCAGCCAGGTCAGCGCCTCGCTGCGGGTGATCACTTCACTGCTTTTCTGCTCGACATGCACGGCCGGCGCCTTGCTCGGGTTCAGCACCGCATAGACAAAGGCGTAGCCGGCATAGAGCATGGCCAGCATCACCCCCGGCAGCATCGCCGCCTGGAACAGGGTGCCCACCGACACCACCGCCGGACGCCCCAGATAGGTCAGCGCATCCGAACAGCCATAACTCTGCGCCCGCGCCTCTTGCGCGGCGGAATAGAGATCGCCCGCCAGGGTGCCGAGCAGCACAATCACGATTGACGGCGGGATGATCTGCCCCAGGGTGCCCGAGGCGGCAATCACCCCGGTGGACAGTTCCGGCGAATAGCCATTGCGCAGCATCGTCGGCAGCGACAGCAACCCCATGGTGACCACGGTGGCCCCGACGATCCCGGTCGAGGCCGCCAGAAACGCACCGACCACCACCACCGACACCGCCAGCCCGCCGGGCAGCGGGCCAAACACCCGCGCCATGGTGGTCAGCAGATCATTGGCGATCTTCGAGCGTTCCAGGGTGATCCCCATCAACACGAACATCAGCACCGCCAGCAGCGTCTCGATCGATTGACCGGCGAAGACCCGTTCGTTCATCCGGTTCACGATGAATGACAGGTTGCGGTCAATCGCGGTTTCCCAACCGCGGTCGAACAGCGGCTGCGCCAGCGTCGGCAAATCGGGATAGCGGAAAGTGGAGATTGAATCCGGGCGGGCCCCGCTCCCCAAGAGATCGCGATAGGCCTGGCTCCCGGTGTCGATCACCTGGTGAATCAACAGCCCGTGGCTGTCCAAATAGGCGATGATGGTAAAGGCAAAGATACCGGCGCCGGATATGGCAAAAGCCACCGGAAACCCCGACAGGATCCCAGCAAACAGGCTGAGAAACACGATGATCAGCCCTATCTCGACGCCATCAAGTCCGAAAATCATCGCCCATCGCCCCTTTAATGCGTGCCTTCAAAGGCTTCTTCGCCTTCGCCGAGCGTGTCACGGTCAAGGTATTTCCCCGCCGACGCCTCGCCCTCGATCAATTCCAGATAGGACCGGTAGAAAAACGCAATCGCCTGCACAAGAACCAGCGCCACAAAGCAGAGTATCAGCACCTTGAACAGGAAATAGGCGTTGAACCCGTCCGGGCTGAACCCGATGGTTTCCACCTTCCACTTGACGATCCTTGCCTTGCGCTCAAGCAGCTCCAGCTTGTCGCTGGCCGATACTTTCGGCGTGATCAGATGCCGCCAGAGAAAGAACCAGGCATACATCCAGGTCAGAATGGCCGTCGGCACCATCAGGAACAGCGCACCAAACATGTCGACCATCCGTTTGGCCCGGTGTTTCAGCGGCGCATAGATCAGGTCGACCCGCACATGCCCGCCTTGCACAAAGGTGTAGCTGACACAGAGCGCCACGATCACCGCGTTCCAGAATTTCAGCCCCTCGGACCACCAGGTGACCGAATAGGTCAAACCCAGCCCCAGCGGCGCGACAGTGATTTCACCCAGCCGGAAAATAGATTGGAGAAACACCACCATGGTCTGGATCGCCACCATGACCAGCCCGGCCCAGGCAGCGGTGCGCCCGACCGTATTGGCCACGCCCTCCAGGATCCTGACACAGGCCCACATGAAGGGGCGAAAGTACATTCCGATCAGGGTGACCATCAGAAAGCCATCGAACAGCGCAAAGAACAATTCGACCGATCCACCATAGTAGATGAATCGCATCAGGCTTTCCTTGTTGCTCCAGTCGAGCCACAGCCATGGATGGGTGATCGCATAGCCGAAATTATAGACCCCCATCCCCATCTGGGTCACCAGCCAGATCAGCGCGTCCATCTGCAAATCCCCCCCGGATGTCGCCGCCTGGCGCCTGCGCCAGTTATCGACGGCAAGTGTCAAAAGGCTGCGCACCCGAGGCGCGCAGCCTGTTTGTTGGTTCTGCGATGCAGATCAGCCCATCACACGGCTGCGTTGCGCCGCATAGGTGGCATCCGAAACCGACACCCAACCAGCGGTGCTGGACATCGACGCTTCGGCCGAGGCACGGATCTTGGCGAACAATTCGTCGTCCATGAAGCCGTCCAGAACCTCTTTCGAGGCGGCACCAAAGGCATCCCAGATCGAATCCGCGAAAGCATGGATCTGCGTGCCGCCGTTTTTCAACCGCTGCAGCGCCGGGCCGTTGTTGCTGATGAACAGCGCATAATTGGCCTGATGGTCTTCGGCCGCTGCGATCTCGATGATCTTTTGATGCGCCGGGCTCAGCCCGTTGAACACATCCAGGTTGCAGGCCACCGAAAGCGCCGCACCGGGTTCGTGGAACCCAGCCGGGTAGTAGTTGTCGCAGACCTCTTGCAGGCCCAGCTTTTCGTCGGACCAGGGGCCGATCCATTCGGTGGCGTCCAGGGCACCGGTGGACAGCGCCTGATAGATCTCGCCGCCCGGAAGCACCTGAACCGATGCGCCCAGTTTCGCCATCACCTGGCCGCCAAGGCCGGGCATGCGGAATTTCAGCCCCTTGAAATCGTCCGGCGAATTCACCGGCTTGCGGAACCAACCACCACCCTGCGCGGCAGTCTGCCCGGCAAGGAAGGATTTCAGGCCAAAGATTTCGCCCAGCTCATGGTGCAGCTTCATGCCATCCCCGGCATAATACCAAGTCATAATTTCAGGGGCGGTCATGCCAAAGGGCACAGCGGTGAAATAGGCAAAGGCCGGATGCTGGCCGACGAAATAATAGTCGGCGCCGTGATAGATATCGGCCTGGCCGGACGTGACCGCATCGAAGGATTCGAACGCGCCCACCAGTTCTCCGGCGGCCTTGGCCTCGATGGTCAGGCTGCCGTCGGACATTGCGGTCACGTTGTTGGCGAAACGTTCAACCGAATCCCAGACCCCAGCCAGGCCGCGTGGCCAGGTGGTGACCATGGTCAGCGTGACCTTGCCCTGAGCCAGAGCCGGTGCCGCCAGCGATGTCGCAGCGGCCGCGCCACCACCCAGTGCCGACGTCTTCAAAAAGGAACGACGATCCATTTAATATCCTCCCGATGATTTCGTGCCTTAACGCAAGCGCTGGCACAGATCGTTGCAAGTCCTGAAAGCCTAGCCGCCAATTCCGCATGGCGAAACATTTTTATTTGCGCCGTCGAAATTTCGACGTTGAAAAGACAGGCAAATTGTCAGTTTATCCTGCATGTTTTTTGGGCAGTCGCCCAATCAATAGAACAACGTCGCCCAAGACGCGGGAACCGCGCGCGAATCGTCTTGCACCGGGTCTGGTCTGGTCAATCGCCGGGGCGCATGAACTGCTTCAGGACCTCGGCCTCCTGGCCCGCCATCAGCGCCTCTGCGGTGGCCAGGTGATCGGCCATGATCAGCCCGGCGCGCTCGTCGTCGCCCTCGCGCAGCGCCTCGATCAGCAACAGCTGATCGGCGCGGCCCTTGGCCCGGAGTTCAACATTGGGCGGCGCGTAGAGCTTTCGGTTGACGGTCAGATCCGTCAGGATCTGCGCCATGAATCCGATCAGGAAACCCAGCAATTCGTTTTCGGCAAACTCCGCCAACAGGCTGTGAAACTTGAGCAAGGCGACATGCTGTTCGCACTCTTCCTCGACCGAGGTCGCGGGCGGGTCACAGCTGGCCAGCAGAGCGTCAAGCTGCGCCGGGTCCAGCTTGCCGGCCGGCGAAGCGACCAGCTCCGGCTCGAGCAGCCGCCGAATCTGGTAGAGTTCGCCCAGGGTCAGATTTCGAAAGTAAAAGAAATTGCCCAGCAACGCCCGGGCCCGTTCGCGTGAAACCTCATGCACGAAATTGCCGCCGCCAGGTCCGGTGCGGCTGACCACCAGGCCCTGCGTATCCAGACTCCGCATCGCTTAACGGATGGTGCCCTTGGCCATGCCAAAGCGGTCCATCAACGCGGCCTCGCCGGGCAGGCGATCGCCCTTGCGCAGGCCTCGTTCCACCACCAACGCCTTGATCGCCTCGGCCACGAGTTGCGGCCGAGACCGGCGTGGTTGCACCGCCTTTTCCAGGTCGTCTTTCAAGCCCGTGGAGCCACCCGTTGCCTGCTGTCAGACCAATCTAATTTACCAATTCCGCGGCAAAAGCGGACTTATCATGATCAATCTCCGATCCCGGCCCGCCGTTTAACCGGCCTCTTGAGCCAGCGGGATCAGATCGCCCATGAACACCGTGACATGCGCCAGCTTGCCGGTTTCCGGGTCAATTTCGGCGACGTCATAGCCATCCGGAAACGGATTGCCGTCCTCCAGCGAAAACTCCCATTGATAGCGGGCCACATCATGGTGGTGGTTGATCTTGCTTACCCGCTTCACCACCTGGAGCCGCATCGTCTTGTGCAGCGCGTCGATCATCTGATTCACGCCCTCATGTCCGACCACATCGCCGGTCGGGCTGATATAACGAATATCGGGCAGCACCGTTTTCCGCAGCAACTCCAACCTGGTTGCCTCGTCCGGCTCGGACCAGGCGCTCAGCCATGTGTCCACCACTTCATTCAATGTCACAGGTCACCTGCCATTTCTCTCTCCCTCACCTGCAGTTTCTCTCCCCCTCAACTGTCCGGGGCAGGACAGACGCCCTGCCCCGAAGCATTTATTTCAACGCGGCGTCGGTGATCTCATGCGTCCAGGCTCCGACAGGTTCCTTGCTGATGACCGGATCAGATCCGCCGGCCAGCAGAGTGTCGACCGTGCGCTTGTAATCCGCCAGATCCAGTGCGCCGTTCGATCCAGCCGTCAATTTGGCGATTTCGCCCATCATCCGTTTTTGGTGAGATTCGGTCTGGGCACCCGTTTCATCGTATTCCAGAACAATCTCGGCCGCTTCGTCAGGGTTGCTTTCAGCGTATTTCCAGCCCTTCATCGAAGCGCGCACAAATTTCACCATCTTTTCTTTGAATGCCGTGTCTTTCAAATTCTCTTCAAGGGCATAGATCCCGTCTTCCAGCGTGGCAACCCCCTGATCTTCGTATTTGAACGTGATCAATTCATCCGGGCTGACCCCGGCATCCAGAACCTGACCGTATTCGTTATAGGTCATTGTCGAAATGCAATCGGCCTGACGCTGGATCAACGGATCAACGTTAAAGCCCTGTTTCAACACCGTCACCCCATCCGGTCCGCCATCGGTGGAAATGCCTTCCTGGCTCATCCAGCTCAGGAACGGGTATTCATTGCCAAAGAACCAGACGCCGATGGTCTTGCCCTTGAAATCCTGCGGGCTGGTGATTCCGGTGTCTTTCCAGCAGGTCAGCATCAGACCCGAAGTTTTGAACGGCTGCGCGATGTTCACCACCGGCAAGCCCTTTTCGCGCGCCGAAAGCGCCGAAGGCATCCAGTTCAGCATCACATCGGCACCGCCGCCCGCCAGAACCTGCGGCGGCGCGATGTCCGGACCACCGGGCAGGATGGTGACCTCAATGCCTTCATCCTGATAAAAGCCCTTCTCAAGTGCGACATAATAGCCTGCGAATTGCGCCTGGGTGACCCATTGCAATTGCAGCTTCACACTGTTGTCGCTGTGCGATGCCGCCACTGCGGGGCCCGCGGCCAGGGCAAGGGCCATCGCGGCCCCGGTCAATACTCGTTTCATTTGATAACTCCCATGTTGATGTTTATTTTCGCGTTACCGTCTTTGCGACGGATGCCAGAATGTGACCCATTTTTCGATCAGCGCCACTAACCCGTAAAACGCCGATCCCGCCACCGCGGCGACGACGATTTCAGCCCAGACCATGTCGAGCGCGAGTTGCCCGACCGATGTTGAAATGCGAAATCCCATGCCGACAATAGGAGAACCAAAGAATTCCGCCACGATGGCCCCGATCAGGGCCAGGGTCGATGAAATTTTCAACCCGTTAAAGATAAACGGCATCGCCGCAGGCAGGCGCAGCTTCCACAGCCCCTGCCAATAGCTGGCCGCCCAGGTCTGCATCTGGTCGCGTTGCATCTGGGTGGTCTCACTCAGGCCCGCGACGATGTTCACCAGCATCGGAAAGAACACCATCACCACCACCACCGCCGCCTTGGAGTGCCAGTCAAAACCATACCACATCACCAGGATCGGCGCGGTGCCGACGATCGGCAGGGCCGCGACAAACGACCCGACCGGCAGCAAGCCACGGCGCAGAAAATCGCTGCGATCGACCGCGATGGCGGCAACACAGGCTGCGGCGCAGCCGATCACATAGCCGGTCAGCGCCCCCTTGACGAAGGTCTGCACGAAATCCGCCCAGAGGATCGGCCCCTCCTGCCCGATCCGCGCCAGGATCATCGACGGCGGCGGCAGGATCACCCCCGGCACCGCCAGCCCGCGCACGATCAGCTCCCACATGATCAGCAGCGTCAGGCCAAAGATCACCGGCACCGCCAGCCGTGTCAGCCCCCAGCCCGAAGCCGGTCCATTGGCCAGTCGAACGTTCAGCGCCCAGGCCAGGCCCCAGAGGGCGAGCGCGGCAAGAACCAGGTTCATCCGTTCATCCCCATGCGTTTCAGCGTCAGCCGTTCGACCCCGGCGATCAGCGCCACCAGAACCGCCGCCAGGATCGCGGTGGCGAACAGCGCCGACCAGATCTGGATGGTCTGGCCATAATAGCTCCCCGACAACAGCCGCGCACCCAAGCCGCGCACCGCCCCGGTCGGCAATTCCCCGACAATGGCGCCGATCAGCGAGGCGGCGATCCCGACCTTGAGCGAGGCAAAGAGATAGGGCACCGAGGCTGGCAGCCGCAGCAGCCAGAACACCTGCGCCCGGCTGGCGTGATAGGTGCTGAGCAGGTCAAGCTGCATTCCCGCAGGCGAGCGCAGCCCCTTGACCATGCCCACCACCACCGGAAAGAACGAGAGATAGGCCGAGATGATCGCCTTCGGGATCAGCCCCTGCACCCCCAATGAATTCAGCACCACGATGATCATCGGCGCAATCGCCAGGATCGGGATGGTCTGCGAGGCAATCGCCCAGGGCATCACCGACATATCCATTGCCCGCGAATGCACGATGCCGATCGCCAGAACGATTCCGGCGAGGGTGCCAATGGCAAAGCCGAGCAGCGTCGCCGACAAGGTGACCCAGCCATGAAACACCAGGCTGCGCTTGCTGGTGATCTTTTTGTTCACCGTGGTGTCCCACAATTCGACCAGGACCTGATGCGGCGCCGGCAAGCGCGGCTTGGCCTGGGTCAGGGTATCGGCCCATTGCGCCGGATTCCTCAGCGCCAGCCCGATCGCCGACAGGTCGCGTCGCGCCTTGGCGCCCGTCGGGCTCACCACCGCCCCGGCCCGCTCGGCCTCGGTCAGCGCCGTGTGCATGTTCATCGGCACGCAGGCCAGATACCACAGCGCCACGATCACCGCGACGACGCTCAACACTGGCAACAGCACCCGCCTCATGACGCCACCTGCCCCAATTCAGCTTTCTCCAAATACTCACCTTGCGACGCCCGAAGCCCGTGCCGTTTTTTGAGTATTTTAGGAAAGATGAAAGGATTTCCGGTTTGAGTGTCGGGGCGGTACAGGCTGGAGAGCCGATGACCGCGAAAGGTGAAAGGGGCTCTCGCGACCCTACAGCAACAGCGGGGCGAATCCGGAGGGTGGAGGGCGCCCGAAGCGCTCCGGATAGCCGCCGCGCGGCGCAGGGGATTGGTCTCCGCCTTAGTCATAGGCATGCCCCGCCCGCAGCCCTTCGCGCACCCGATGCGCGACGGCCAGAAATTCCGGCGTGTCGCGGATATCCAGGGGGCGTTCGCGCGGCAGCGGATTGTCGATCACATCGGTGATCCGCCCGGGACGCGGGCTCATCACCACGATCTTGCTCGACAGATACACCGCCTCCGGAATCGAATGGGTAACAAAGCCGATGGTCTTGCCGGTCCGCGCCCAGAGCTTCAGCAATTCTTCGTTCAGATGGTCGCGCACGATCTCGTCCAGCGCGCCAAAGGGTTCGTCCATCAACAGGATATCGGCGTCAAAGCTCAGCGCCCGGGCGATACTGGCCCGCTGCTGCATGCCGCCCGACAATTGCCAGGGATACTTGCCGCCAAACCCGGTCAGATCGACAAGATCCAGCACCTTGTCGACACGGCTCAACTGTTCGGCCTTGGAAAACCCCATGATCTCCAATGGCAGCCGGATATTCCCGGCAATGGTGCGCCAGGGGTAAAGCCCTGCCGCCTGAAACACATACCCATAGGCCCGCGCCTGGCGCGCCGCCTCTGGCGTCATGCCGTTGACGCTGAGGCTGCCGCCGGTTGGTGTTTCCAAAGCCGCAACACAGCGCAGGAACGTCGTCTTGCCACAGCCTGACGGGCCGATGAAGCTGACAAATTCTCCGGCTCGAATTTCAAGGCTGATGTCGGACAAGGCCTGCACCGGCCCGTCATTGGTCTGAAATGTCAGATCCAGGTTTTTCGCTTCGATGACTGGGGTTTGTGGCACGAAGTTCAGATCCCCGCCGGAATGTTCATCGGATCCCGCTGCACCGACCGGGGCGAGTTCAGCGCCTTCCATTTGCTCAAGGCCTTGGCAGCACTTGCAAACGCCGGTCGCGGCACGAAACGCCCACGCCCCGGTTGCGGCTGGCTGTTCTGGCCCCAGGCCCAGATCACCTCACCCCGGCTGATCGTGTAACGCGCCTGGGCGCTGACCTGCATACCCTCGAACACGTTGTAATCCAGGATCGAATGATGATTGCTGGCGCTGATGGTTTTGGAGATTTTCGGATCCCAAACCACGATATCGGCATCGGCACCCGGCACCAGCGCGCCCTTTTTCGGATAGATATTCAATATCTTGGCGATATTGGTCGAGGTGACGGCGACAAATTCCTCCGGCGTCAGCCGCCCGGTCTCCACCCCGTGGGTCCAGAGCACCGCAAGCCGCTCTTCCACGCCGTTGCTGCCATTGGGAATCTGGGTGAAATCCTGCAGCCCGAGCTTCTTCTGCTCCGAGGAAAACGCCGCATGATCGGTCGCCACCACCTGCAAGGATCCCGCTTGCAGCCCGGCCCAGAGCCCGTCCTGATGTTCCTTGCCCCGGAACGGCGGCGACATCACCCGCTGCGCCGAATGCAGCCAATCCTTGGACAGATATTCACTGTCATCGAGCGTCAGGAATTGCGCCAGCGGCTCGCCATACACCCGCATCCCCTTTTGCCGGGCCCGGCGGATCGCCTCATGCGACTGCTCGCAGGAGACGTGCACGATATAAAGCGGCGTGCCGGCGGCATCGGCGATGGTGATCGCCCGATTGGCCGCCTCGCCCTCGAATTCCGGCGGGCGCGAGCGCGCGTGCCATTCCGGCCCGGTCTTGCCCTCGGCCAGAAACTGCTTTTGCAGGGCATCAACCAGATCGCCGTTCTCGGCATGCACCATCGGCAGCGCGCCCAACTCGCGACAGCGCGAAAATGACGCGAACATCTCGTCATCCTCGACCATCAGCGCGCCCTTGTAGGCCATGAAATGCTTGAAGCTGTTCACGCCCGCGTCAACCGCGTCCTTCATCTCGTCAAAGACGTTCTCGTTCCAGCCGGTGATCGCCATGTGATAGCCGATGTCCGTACAAATCTGCGGCGCCGATTTGCGGTGCCATTCGGCAATCGCGTTCTTGATCGACCCATCCGCACCCGGCAGACAGAAATCCACCAGCATCGTGGTGCCACCCACCGCCGCCGCCCAGGTGCCGGTCTCAAAGGTCTCCGCCGCCGTCGTCCCCATGAACGGCATCTCAAGATGGGTATGCGGGTCAATGCCGCCGGGGATCACATAGGCGCCTTCCGCATCGACAACCTCGTCGCCGGTCAGGCCAGTCCCGATCTCGGCGATCACCTCGCCCTCGATCCGGATATCGCCCTCGAACTGCCGGTCAGCAGTGACAATCGTGCCGCCCTTGATAACCTTGCTCATCCCGAAACTCCTTCTGTCCGGAGGCGCGCCGCGCCCCGCTTCATCTTGCCAAAAATATTCCGGGGGTCCGGGGGCAGCGCCCCCGGCCTGACCGCTTACTCGACGATCCCCGCCGTCTCGACCACCGCATGCAGCAGCACATCGGCCCCGGCCATCGCCCAATCCTTGGAAATCTCTTCCGCCTCATTATGGCTCAACCCGTCGACGCAGGGGCACATCACCATGGCCGTCGGCGCCACCCGGTTGATCCAGCAGGCATCATGCCCGGCGCCGGAAATGATATCGCGATGCGCATAACCCAGTCGCTCCGCCGCATTGCGCAGCGCCCCGACACAGGCGGGATCGAAGGCCACCGGGTCAAACCCGCCGACCTTTTCAAAACTGATCCCCAGCCCCATCTCGTCGCAAATCCCGGCCGCGCCGGTTTTCAGCCGCGCCTCCATATCCTCTATCACGCTCAGATCGGGCGAACGGAAGTCGACGGTGAACACCACCTTGCCCGGGATCACATTGCGCGAATTCGGATAGACATCGATATGCCCCACCGCACCGACCGCATCGGGCGCGTGGCTGAGGGCGATCTGATCCACCAATTCCAGCACCCGCGCCATGCCGAGGCCGGCGTTCCTGCGCATCGGCATCGGGGTTGAGCCGGTGTGGGAATCCTTGCCGGTGATTGTCACCTCGGTCCAGCTCAGCCCCTGGCCATGGGTGACGATGCCGACATCCTTGCCCTCGGCCTCAAGGATCGGGCCCTGTTCGATATGCAGCTCAAAGAACGCCTGCATCTTGCGGGCCCCGACCGGTTCGTCACCCTCCCAGCCGATCCGCTTCAATTCGTCACCAAAGCTTTTGCCCTCGGCATCCAGCCGCGCCTTGGCCCAATCCTCGGCATGCACCCCGGCAAAGACGCCCGAAGCCAGCATTGCGGGGGCATAGCGGGTGCCCTCCTCATTGGTCCAGTTGGTGACCACGATCGGATGCCGGGTCTTGATGTCCAGATCATTCAGGCTGCGCAGGATTTCCAGACCCGCCAGCACCCCCAACACGCCATCGTATTTGCCGCCTGTCGGCTGGGTGTCCAGATGGCTGCCGACATAGACCGGCAGCGCCTCGGGATCGCTGCCCTCGCGCCGGGCAAACATATTGCCCATTGAATCCAGCCCCATCGAACAGCCCGCCGCCTCGCACCAGCGCTGAAACAGCGCCCGGCCCTCGCCATCGGCGTCGGTCAGGGTCTGGCGGTTGTTGCCGCCCGCGACCCCGGGGCCGATCTTGGCCATTTCCATCAGGCTGTCCCACAGCCGGTCGGCGTTGATCCTCAGGTTCTCTCCGGGCGCGGACATCGACGATCCTTTCCTTTGACGGGGCGGCATTTGACCAAAAGGTCAAAGCAACGCTATCACGGCACCCGCCGCAGTCAAGAAAATCGCCCGACCCATCGCACCATGGCCGGGTTGCGTCGCGGGCTGACCAAATTTTCATCGCGGCTGGACTTTCAGCCCGACCCGGGAGACATTGGCCCGACATGCCTTTCCAATCGGGAGATTGCGCCCAGCCGATGATTGAGCAGTCAAAAACCAGCACCGGCTCCAAGGTCACCCCGGTGGCCACCACCCGCATTCAAAAACGCAACATCGCGCTGATCGCCGATGCCGCGCTTGAGGTGTTTTCCTCGCATGGCTACCGCGGCTCAACCGTCGATCAGATCGCCAAGCAGGCCGGGCTGTCGAAACCCAACCTGCTGTATTACTTCCCATCCAAGGAAGCGGTGCATGATTACCTTCTCTCGACGCTGATGGTCACCTGGCTCGACCCGCTGCGCGAGATTGACGCAAAGGGCGAGCCGCTGGACGAGATCCTCGGCTATGTCCGCCGCAAGCTGGAGTTGAGCCGCGACCACCCCAGTGAAAGCCGGTTGTTCGCCAATGAGATCGTGCAGGGGGCACCGCGCATCCTGCCATTGCTCGAAACCGAGCTGAAATCGCTGGTCGATGACAAGGCAGCACTGTTTCAGAGCTGGATGGATGCCGGACGTCTGGCCAAAGCCGATCCGCATCACCTGATCTTTTCGATCTGGTCGCTGACCCAGCATTACGCCGATTTCGATGTCCAGGTGCGCGCGGTACTGGGCTGCGAGGTCACCGATCCGTTTCCAGCGGCCGAGGAGTATCTCATCACCCTGTTCACCCGGATGCTGAAAGTCTGACACCGGACATTCTGAATGGTGCTGGCTGAATGGCACTTTCAATTCGGGCACCGCATTGTGTGCTACGTCGCAATGCGGTGCCCTTGCCCCACGTCGGGAGGCCAGGGGATGCCGCCCCCGGTCCGTGGGTTTGGCTGAACCCTATTCCGCCGCCTTCAGCGCGCCAGGGTTGTTGGGATGGGTCGTCCAATTGGCATATTCGCCGACCTTGCGCCCGGTGCGCGGATCGGTGGCGCCCTGGTCCAGCTCGACCATGGTGATACAATCCTCGACCGGGCAGACATTGACGCAGAGGTTGCAGGCAACGCATTCTTCGTCGATCACCTCAAACACCCGGTCCGCGCTCATTGAAATCGCCTGATGGCTGGTGTCCTCGCAGGCGGCATAGCAGCGCCCGCATTTGATACAGGCCTCCTGATCGATCTGCGCCTTGGTGACATAATTCAGGTTCAGGAATTGCCATTCGGTGACATTGGGCACCGCCGAACCGACGAAATCGGCGGTGCTGGCATAGCCCTTTTCATCCATCCATTGTGACAGGCCCGAGATCATCTCCTGCACCACCTTGAATCCATAGGTCATCGCCGCGGTGCAGACCTGCACATTGCCCGCCCCCAACACCATGAATTCCGCCGCGTCGCGCCAGGTGGTCACCCCGCCGATGCCGCTGATCGGGGTCCCCCCGCAATCGGCATCGCGTGCAATTTGGGACACCATGTTCAGCGCGATCGGTTTCACCGCTGGGCCGCAATAGCCGCCATGGCTGCCCTTGCCGTCGATCGAGGGTTCCGGGCTGAGCGTGTCGAGATCGACAGAAATGATCGAGGACACGGTGTTGATCAGGCTGACCGCATCGGCCCCCCCGGCATGGGCGGCGCGGGCCGGATAGCGGATATCGGTGATGTTCGGCGTCAGCTTCACGATCACCGGTTTGGAATAATATTTCTTGCACCATTCGGTGACCATCTGGATGTATTCCGGCACCTGGCCGACGGCGGCGCCCATGCCCCGCTCGCTCATCCCGTGCGGACACCCAAAGTTCAGCTCGATTCCGTCGGCGCCGGTGGCCTCGACCAGCGGCAGGATGGTTTTCCAGCTTTCCTCTTCGCAGGGCACCATGATCGAGACGATGATCGCCCGGTCCGGGTAATCGGCCTTGACCCGGGTGATCTCTTCCAGGTTGGTTTGCAGGTCACGGTCGGTGATCAGCTCGATATTGTTCAGCCCCAGCAACCGCCGGTCCGCGCCCCAGATCGCACCGTAGCGCGGCCCGTTGACATTGACCACCGGCGGCCCCGGTTCGCCCAGCGTTTTCCAGACCACCCCGCCCCAACCGGCCTCAAAGGCGCGACGGACATTGTATTCCTTGTCGGTCGGCGGCGCCGAGGCCAGCCAGAACGGATTGGGCGAGGTGATGCCGATGAAATTCGTGGTCAGATCAGCCATCCGAACGGCCCCCTGTTGTCTGAAGAAGAAGGAGATTGCCTTCGCTGTCATGGATCAGCGCCCGGTGAATATCCTCGGCGGCATCGCGGCCTTCGGCCACCGCCGTCACCGTCAGGTCTTCACCGCCGCTGGCGCAATCGCCGCCCGCCCAGATGCCCGGCAGCGTGCTGCGCCCCGTCGCATCGACCCGGATCTTGCCGCCGTCGATTTCCAGCCCCTCGGGTGCGCCCTGCAGAGTCTGGCCGATGGCGCTGAACAGCTGATCGACGGGCAGGCGAAAGGTCTCGCCGGTGCCGCGCAACGTGCCGTCCGCAGTGCTGGTATGTTCCAGTTCAACCTCGCGCAGCCCAGCGTCGCCATGCAGGGCCACCGGGCGCACATTGGTCAGGATCCGCACGCCGTTCGAGGCCGCCAGATCGCGTTCGAATTGCGAGGCGGCCATCTGCTCCGGCCCGCGCCGATAGGCCAGGGTCACGTTTTCCGCGCCCAGCAGCCGCGATTGCACCGCCGCATCCACCGCCGTCATACCGCCGCCGATCACCACCACATGCCGCCCCACCGGCAGGTTGTCCAGATCGCTGGCCTGACGCAGATCAGAGATGAAGGACACCGCATCGGTTGCCAGATCATCGCCTGGCACTGACAGCGCATTCACCCCGGCCAGACCGATGGCCAGGAACAGCGCATCATATTCCTGTTGCAGCCCCGCCAGCGTCAGATCCGAGCCGAGCGCGCGCCCGGTTTCGACCGTGATGCCGCCGATCCCGAGCAGCCAGTTCACCTCGGCCTGGGCGAAATCCTCGGTGCTTTTATAGGCGGCGATGCCATATTCATTCAGCCCGCCGGGCTTCGGGTGGGAGTCATAGATCACCACCTGATGCCCCTTCATCGCCAGCCGATGGGCGCAGGCCAGCCCGGCGGGGCCGGCCCCGACCACCGCCACCCGCTTGCCGGTCTCGGCAGCGCGTTGGTAGGGGTGATCATTGCGCGCCATCAACCGGTCGGTGGCGTGACGCTGCAACCGGCCGATCTCGACCGGGGCGCCTTCGGCCTCCATCCGCACACAGGCCTCTTCGCAGAGCGTCTCGGTCGGACAGACCCGGGCGCAGATCCCGCCAAGTATGTTCTGATCGAAGATCGTGCGCGCCGCCGCCTCGGCGGTGCCGGTGGCGATCTGGCGGATGAACAGCGGGATATCGATGCTGGTCGGACAGGCGGTCATGCAGGGTGCATCATGGCAGAAATAGCAGCGGTCAGCCGCCACCTGCGCCTCGTGCCGGTCCAGAGCCGGATGCAGATCGGTGAAATTCTCGGCCAGCACCGCCGGGGCCAGGCGTCCGGCGGCCAGGCCGGGGGTCGTGGGGCTGTTGCTCATCGGGTCATCCTGTCATACCGGCGCAGGCCGCGCGGGGTCAGTTCGAATTCTCTGAACCCAGCCTGCCACGGATTATTTTTTTATCAAATGGTAAATTTCCAAATCCGCCCGCTTGCCCCCTTTCTGCCACTGAATAAGGCAGTTGCTGCCGGACCTGCCCGCGGTTGACCTTGGCTGCCGATCCCGCCCCTATGGCGCAGCAGCACTCATCCGGAGCAAACAATGACCAGCGACACCCCGATCACCTACCCCTTTCAGCGCAGCCATTCCATTGTCATCGCCACCGCGCCGACGGCTGTGTTCGACTATGTCACCAATCCAAAGACCTGGCCGAAATGGCTGTCCTCTTCGCACGAGATCGACTGTGACGACCGTCCGATGCGCTTTGGCGATACCTTTCACGAACACTGGTCGACCCGTACCGCCCCGGTCGACCTCGACTGGCTGGTGATCGCCTGCGAACCTCCGCATCTTTGGATGGGGATCGCGCAGACCGATTTCATGGGGCCGATCGTGCTGCATTATACCTTTGACGACGTGCCCGGCGGCACAAGGTTCACCCGTATGATGCGCAACCCGGCGCGCCCGAAACTGCCCACCGACGACCTGCTCGCGCGGATCGACGCGGAGTCCAACGAAGGGCTGGCGAACATCAAGAGGCTGCTCGAGGCGCCTTGACCCAGCGGCCGGGCGGCGGAGCGGTCATGACGCAGGATTGACCGCCCTCCGCCGCCGGATTCGCCTGATCGTTTAGCTAAATTTCGCCCGACGCACCATTTGCGCAATAAATGGAATGAAAAATGACCCATCTTGATACTTTACTCACCCGATTGGCGGTTGACCTTCTCCGAGCTGCGCAATATTGCTTCATTCTGAACGAAGGAGCCTTCAGGCAATGAACGCACTAGTGGTCATCGTAGGAGTTTGGCGCATGGGCCGGTAACACCGGTTGACCCATCAGGTTTCCCATGCGCCCCCGGATCAAACCCCGGGGGCTTTTTCGTATCCGATGAACCGAACACGCAGGACGGAGAAAAGACGATGACACGCCAGATGACAGGAGCCAAAATGGTGGTCCAAGCCCTCATAGATCAGGGTGTGGACACGGTATTCGGCTATCCCGGCGGCGCGGTCTTGCCGATCTACGACGAGATTTTCCAGCAGAACAGCATCCGCCATATCCTGGTGCGCCACGAGCAGGGCGCGGTGCATGCCGCCGAGGGTTATGCCCGCTCGACCGGCAAGCCTGGGGTTGCGCTGGTCACCTCTGGCCCCGGCGCCACCAATGCGGTCACCGGGCTGACCGACGCGCTGATGGATTCGATCCCGATCGTGGTGCTGACCGGCCAGGTGCCGACCTTCATGATCGGCACCGACGGGTTTCAGGAGGCAGACACGGTTGGCATCACCCGCCCCTGCACCAAGCACAATTGGCTGGTCAAGGACACCGACGCCCTGCCCGATGTGCTGCATCATGCCTTTCACGTCGCCACCACCGGCCGTCCTGGCCCGGTTCTGATCGACATCCCGAAGGATGTGCAATTCGCCAACGGCACTTACAAGCCCGTGCCGAAACCGTCGAGCTATCGCTACAACCCGCCGGTCAAGGGCGACATGGAAGAGATCACCGAACTGGTCGCGGCACTGGAAACCGCCAAGCGGCCGGTGTTCTATACCGGCGGCGGGGTGATCAACTCTGGCCCGGCGGCGGCGCAATTGCTGCGCGAGCTGGTCGATGCCACCGGCGCGCCGATCACCTCGACCTTGATGGGGCTCGGCGCCTATCCGGCCAGCGGCAAGGGCTGGCTCGGAATGCTGGGCATGCATGGGCTCTATCAGGCCAATATGGCGATGCATGATTGCGACCTGATGATCAATATCGGTGCCCGGTTCGACGACCGGATCACCGGCCGCATCGATGCCTTTTCGCCGCATTCGAAAAAGGCCCATATCGACATCGACCCGTCCTCGATCAACAAGGTGATCCGGGTCGATATCCCGATCGTCGGCGATGTCGCGCATGTGCTGGAGGACATCCTCAAGGTCTGGAAGGCCCGTGGCCGCAAGACCAACCGCGAGGCGCTGGCCAATTGGTGGGAAAAGATCGACAGCTGGAAGGCGGTCGATTGCCTGAATTACGCCGGGTCGAAAACCACGATCAAACCGCAATACGCCCTGCAACGGCTGGAGGCGCTGACCAAGGACCGGGATCGCTACATCACCACCGAAGTCGGCCAGCATCAGATGTGGGCGGCGCAATTCCTGGGCTTTAACGAACCGAACCGCTGGATGACCTCCGGCGGGCTGGGCACCATGGGCTATGGCTTCCCGGCCTCGATCGGGGTGCAGATGGCGCATCCCGACAGCCTGGTGATCAATGTCGCCGGCGAGGCGTCCTGGCTGATGAACATGCAGGAAATGGGCACGGCGATGCAATTCCGCCTGCCGGTGAAGCAGTTCATCCTGAATAACGAACGCCTCGGCATGGTGCGGCAATGGCAGGAATTGCTGCATGGCGAGCGCTATTCGCATTCCTGGTCTGAATCGCTGCCGGATTTCGTGAAACTGGCCGAGGCCTTTGGCGCCAAAGGGATTCTGTGCAAGGATCCGGCCGATCTGGACGATGCGATCATGGAGATGATCAACCACGACGGGCCGGTGATCTTTGACTGCCTGGTCGAAAAGCATGAAAACTGCTTTCCGATGATCCCGTCGGGCGAGCCCCATAACAAGATGCTGATGGGCAACGCCAGCACCCAGGACGCAATCAAATCAGGAGGCGCGGTGATGGTCTGAGCGGGAAAAATCTTAGCCAAGATTTTTGCCAAGACTTTTCGCGAAAAGTCTTTCCCCCAGCCCAACCGGTGAAAACAAGATGAGCGCATTGCATATCAAAAAGGGGTCGACCAAACACTCGGCCTATAACCTGCGTCCCAACTTCTCGGACGTTATCGAATCCCACACCCTGGCCGTCGTTGTCGACAACGAGGCCGGGGTTCTAGCCCGGGTCATCGGATTGTTTTCCGGGCGCGGCTATAACATCGACAGCCTGACAGTGGCCGAGGTCGATCACACCGGCCATCGGTCGCGGATCACCGTGGTGACCCGGGGCACGCCGCAGGTGATTGAGCAGATCAAGGCGCAGCTGGGTCGGATCATTCCGGTGCATGAGGTGCATGACCTGACCGTCGACGGGGCCTCGGTGGAACGCGAACTGGCGCTGATCAAGGTGGCAGGCGAGGGCGAAAAGCGGGTCGAGGCGCTGCGGCTTGCGGATATCTTTCGCGCCAATGTGGTCGACAGCACGCTGACCAGCTTTGTGTTCGAACTGACCGGCACCCCGGAGAAGATCGACGCCTTTGCCGATCTGATGCGCCCGCTGGGATTGCTGGAAATGGCCCGCACCGGTGTTGCCGCCCTGTCCCGTGGCGCGCTTTAAGGTCGGGTTTATCGCGACCCCAAATCATCCGCCCGGCGCCACTCTCCCGGGCCGGGCGTGCGACGTTCGACCCGATCAGACCGCGCTGCGCTGTGCCGTGCCAACTGGCGGCTGAACCGGACGGCGGCGAATAAACGGCAACACGATGCCCTTTCGCCGGACGTCACCGGCATCGGGCCGTTCCTCGTCTGATCCAGCATTGGCAATAACCTCGGCGTCATTGCCGACCTCCAGCAGGCTGCGTGCCAGTGTCGGGAATTGCGCTTCGGCCACGATAACGGCCCCGCGCACGCGCCGGATCGCACCGTCCATTTCCAGCTCGAATTGGACCAGATCGCCAGATTCGAAGGTATTGGCACCGGCATCTGATCCCGGCTCCGGTCCGAGAAAGGCCAATTCGCCCTGATCTTCACACCAGACGACGGCTTTCATCTCTGTGTTATCGCTCCAGAGAACCACTCCGAACATCATCTTCCCCAATGCGTTCAATACGTTGCACCCACCCCCCAACAGTCTCTGAAAATACATGCGGCCTGCACATTCCTCATTCTGAAACGTTGGCTGGATTTTTGTGTCGCCTTAAAATCTAATTGGCGCTATACAACATCACGTATGACGCGGGTTGACGTCATGACACCGCCAAATCTGTCCCAATATGTGACAGAAGCCGATGATTTGTTCGATTGAACCATGCAGGAGCGCCTGAAATGAACCGTGTCGTGATACGTCCTGACCGTGACATGACCGATCCTGTCGAAGTTCGTGGCATTTTCGGAACCAACCTGCGCCAGCTCAGCAATCGCTACCCGTCAATCGCCGGATTGTGCCGCGAGCTGGGGATCAACCGGACCCAATACAACCGCTATCTCTCTGGTGAGAGCTTTCCGCGCCCGGACGTCCTGCAGCGGATCTGCACTTTCTTTGACACGGATGCCCGCATTCTGCTGGAACCGGTCGATCAGCTGTCGCCGATCGCCTCGGATCTGCTCAGCCATCCGCAAATCGCCCCCTATCTGGGCAGCGAATCGACAACGGTGTCGCCCGACCTGCTGCCCGCCGGTCTCTATCGGTTCTCACGCCGCAGCTTTATCGATTCCGAGGTCGCCGTAACCGGCATCGTGCGGGTGTATCGGATTGACGGATTCACCTTCGTGCGCGGCTACGAGGCCAAGGAGGCGATGCGCCAGCAGGGGCTGGATGCGCGCGCCGCGACCCGCGAGTTCCGCGGCATCTTTCTGAAACAAGAGGAAGGCGTCGCCGCGCTGATCTCGCGACACGGGGCGATCACCTGCACCTTCAACTTCCTCAGCCGGGTGCCGGCCTTTGAGAACAATTTCTGGGTCGGCTATGTCACCCGCACGGTCGCCGAAACCATCGCCGGTCACCGCGCCACCCGGATGGTCTATGAGCATCTCGGCTCCGATCACGGGACGATCCTGGAGGCGGCGCGCAAGGCCGGCTTTATCGCGCCGACCGGCCTGCCCGCCTTTCACCAAAGGCTGCTCCGGTTCCGCGAACCGTTCAACTGATCGGCAAACTCCCCGCCACCTGAACCCGGTCTGATCTTTTTGTTCGCCCTTGGCTCCTGCCGCAGGCTCAGCGCGTGGCCAGATACCCGACCATGAAGTCACGCAGCCGCCGCAGCCCCTCGCGGATGTCATCGCTGGTGCCGCAATAAGAAAACCGCAGGGTGCCCGCGCCGCGACCGGGATCGAAATCCAGTCCCGGCGTCACCGCCACCCCCGCCTGCTCGAGAATCTGCCCAGCAAAGGCCAGGCTGTCATCGGTCAGATGTGACACGTCGGCATAGATGTAAAACCCGCCATCCGGCGGCGCGAACCGGTCAAACCCGGCCTCTGCCAGCCCCGCGATCATCAATTCCCGGTTGGTCGCATAGGTGGCCAGATTGCCATCCAGCTCATCCCGGCAGTCCAGCGCCGCCAGCGCCACCACCTGGCTGGCATGCGGGGCGCAGATGAACAGATGCTGGGCGATCCGCTCGATCCGGCGCACATGATCCTGCGGCACCACCAGCCAACCGACTCGCCAGCCGGTCATCGAGAAATACTTGGAAAACGAATTGATCACATAGCAATCGTCGCTGATTTCCAACGCGCTGACCGCCTTGGCCTGGTATTCCAACCCGTGATAGATCTCGTCCGAGATGAACGCGGTGTCCGTCGCCGCGCAGGCCTCGATCAACGCCGTCATTGCCCCCCGGTCCAGCATGGTTCCGGTGGGATTGCCCGGTGAGGCGACCAGCAACCCGTCGAGCCGATGCGCCGCCACATCGCCCGGAAGCGGTTGAAACCGCGCCGCCGCCTCGGTCTCGATCAACACCGGGTCAAGGCTCAGCGCCTTTAGGATTTGACGGTACGAAGGATAGCCCGGCACCCCGATCCCAACCCGGGCGCCAGGGTCGAACAGCGCGGTAAACGCCAGCAGGAACGCCCCCGAGGATCCCGGGGTGACAATCACCCGCGCCGGATCCAGATCGACATTATACCAGTCGCCATAGAGCCGGGCGATGCCCTGACGCAGCGGCGTCAGCCCCAGCGACACCGCATAGCCCAGCGGATCCGCCTGCATCCGCTCGGCCAGCGCCGCGCGGGCGCCCCGTGGCGCCGGGGTCCCGGGCTGGCCAATCTCCAGATGGATGATCCGCCGTCCCCGCGCCTCCATCTCCTGCGCCTGGCGCACCACATCCATCACAATAAAGGGATCGACCTCACCACGTCTTGAAACCCGCATCCAACCCTCCGACACTGCGCCCACCCGCAATAGCGCGCCCTGCCTCGGACGAAAAGCCGCCGGTGCTTGGCAATCGGGCGCGAATATGGTCTGACGCGGCAGGACCTTCTGGACCAGTCAGGATTTGCCCATGCCCCGTCCCCTCGCCCTCGCGGCCGTTTTCGCCCTCACGATTGCCACCCCGGCCCTGGCCTTTGACCCCGCCAGCATGTCCGACAGCGAGCGCGCGGCGTTTCGTGCCGAGGTCCGCGCCTATCTGATGGACAACCCCGAGGTGATCATCGAAGCGGTGCAGAGCCTCGAGGCCCGCGAGGCCGATCGCAAGGCGGCACAGGACGACGATCTGGTCACCGTAAATGCCGAGGCAATCTTTAACGACGGCTTTTCCTTTGTCGGCGGCAACCCCGACGGCGACATCACCGTCGTTGAATTCATGGATTACCGCTGCGGCTATTGCCGCAAGGCCTTTGAAGATGTGAACGAACTGATCGCGAGCGACGGCAATATCCGCTTCGTGGTCAAGGAATTCCCAATCCTGGGCGAGGCCTCAACGATCTCGTCGCACTTTGCCGTGGCCACCAAGATTGTCGCCGGTGACGCCGCCTATCAAAAGGTGCATGACGCGCTGATGGCCTTTACCGGCCAGCCTGACGAAACCGCCCTGGCGCGGCTCGCCGGTAGCCTGGCGCTGGATCCGGCGCCGATCCTGGCAGCGATGGACAGCGACGCGGTGCTGCGCGAAATCGCCGAAACAAGGGCGCTGGCCCAGCGGTTGCAGATCAACGGCACCCCGACCTTTGTCATCGGCACCCAGATGCTGCGCGGCTATGCGCCGCTGGCGGCGATGCGCGGCTTTGTCGAGGACGCCCGCGCCGAATGATCCGTGTCGCGGTTTGCGTGCTGCTGCTGGCGCCCTCGGCGCTGGCGGCTGACGGGCTCGATCTCAGCCCCGGCGCGCGTGCCGCCTTTCGGGCGGAACTGCGCGCCCTGCTGCTGGAGGAGCCGGAAATCCTGCAGCGCGCCCTGGCGGCGCAACCGCCCGCCCCCGACATCACCACGGCCGAGATCTATGCCGATGCTGCGGCCAGCGACCGCGCCCGAATCGCCGCGCTGGCCGAGCCCCTGTTCGCGCTGACCGGGTTCGGCTTTGGCGCCGACTCCCCGGCTGAAATCCTCACCGTCTTTGTCAGTGCCGATTGCCCGGATTGCCTCACCGCCCTGACCGAACTGCTGACATTGACGCAAACCCGTCCTGACCTGCGCGTCGAACTGCGCGCGCTTGACACCACCACCGCCACCGCCGGTCTGATGGCCCGGCTCGCCGCCGAAGGCCCGGCCCGGCTGATTGCCGGTGCCGATCTGACCCCCGGGCCCCCAGCCCGCACCGATGTGAATTACGGCGCCGACCTCGCCACCGCGCTCGAGCTCGATATCGCGCCGAGCTATGTGCTGCCCGACATGCTGCTGCGTGGCTGGATGCCGGCCCAGATCCTGCCGCGCTACCTGGCGCCGCGGTAACCTGGCCGCGCCCGACCTCTGCTTCATCTTGCCAAAAATATTCCCGCCGGAGGCACGGCCCGCAGGGCCGCCGCCGCGCTTACTCCGCCGCCTGCTCGACGCCCCGGGCCTGCGTCGCCTCAATCTCCGCCGCCTTGCGCTCGACCGCCTCGACGATGTGATCGACCATCCGCTCATTCGACATCCGGTGCGATTGCTTACCGGCCAGATAGACCATACCGGTTCCGGCGCCGCCGCCGGTGAAACCGACATCCGTCATCAGCGCCTCGCCCGGCCCGTTCACCACGCAACCGATGATCGACAGGCTCATCGCGGTCTTGATATGCTCCAGCCGCTGCTCCAGCGCCTCGACCGTCTTGATCACGTCAAACCCCTGGCGGGCGCAGGACGGGCAAGAAATGATGTTGACCCCGCGATGCCGCAGCCCCAGCGCCTTCAGGATTTCAAACCCGGCCTTGACCTCGGCCACCGGATCGGCGCTCAACGAGACCCGCAGCGTGTCGCCAATCCCCATCCACAGCAGATTGCCCATGCCGATGGCAGATTTGATGGTGCCGGTGGTCAGCCCGCCGGCCTCGGTGATGCCCAGATGGATCGGCGCATCGGTGGCGTCGGCCAGCTCCTGATACGCGGCGGCGGCCAGGAACACGTCGCTGGCCTTCACACTGATCTTGAACTCGTGGAAATCATTGTCTTCAAGGATGCGGATATGATCCAGCCCGCTTTCCACCATCGCCGCCGGGCAGGGTTCGCCGTATTTCTCCAGCAGGTGCTTTTCCAGACTGCCGGCATTCACCCCGATGCGGATCGAGCAGCCATGGTCGCGGGCGGCGCGGATCACTTCGCGCACCCGGTCCTTGCTGCCGATATTGCCGGGGTTGATGCGCAGACAGGCCGCACCCGCCTCGGCCGCCTCGATGGCGCGTTTGTAGTGGAAATGAATGTCGGCGACGATCGGCACCGGGCTTTCGCGCACGATTTCGCGCAGCGCCTTTGTCGATGCCTCATCCGGGGTTGAAACCCGGACGATATCGGCGCCCGCCTCGGCGGCGGCCTGCACCTGCGCGACGGTCGCGGCAACGTCCGAACTCTCGGTGTTGGTCATCGTCTGAACAGAGATCGGGGCGCCGTCACCGACCGGCACCTTGCCGACCATGATCCGGCGGCTCTTGCGGCGGGCGATATCGCGCCAGGGGCGAATGGGATTATGTGACATGGTCAACGGCTCCGATGGCGGGCGGTTTCACCGTGACATAGGACGGGGCGCGCCGGGACGCAATCCGCTGCGGATCAATCCCGCGGCAACGGGTCGAGGATCTGGGTCGCCTCGGCCACCACCTTGGCGGCCACCGGATCGGCGGCCAGATCGGCGATCTGGTATTTTCCAGTCAGCGCATCGACCGATAGGGCCACGTCGCGCACCGTGGCGGTGCCGTCACCGGCGGGGCCAAAAATCTTGCCATTGACCTTGAAGTAGATCGACCCGGACATCCCGGCGCGCAGCATCGGTGCCTCTTCGGTCTGCGGCAGCTCATAGGCTTCCCCGGCGTCGAGCACCTTTTCAAAGATGATCGAACCATTGGCCGAACGCACCCGGATCCAGGCCGGACGCACCGCAAAGACCGACACGCCCGGTGCGCGATCCTCAACCACCTGCGGCGTTGCCAGACTGCTGTCATTGACCCCGGCCATCGCCCGCTCAAGCGCGGTCTCAATCGCCGAACCACTGCGTGGACGCTGTGCCTCATCACCGGTGAAACTGCCGATTCGGGCCGGATCAAGGGTGGAAATCGGCGCATCGCGGGCGACCATGATCGGCACATCCAGCGCCTGCGGGCGATAGAGCCGGTCGAGCGAATCCGGCGGCGGGGTGAACACCCCGGCCCCGGCAACCTCGGTCAGCTGTTCGGGCGCCGGGCGGTTGACACCGTCCAGCGGATCAAGATCGGTCAGCACATCGGGGGTGTTTTCAGACGGCGCCACCTGCACCCGCTGCACCTCGCTCAGCACCGCCATGCCGCCATAGCCGAGCCCGGCAATCAGCGCGATCAGCACAAAGGCCGAGCCAATCGCCGAGGGTTCGATCCGCGACAGAAAGCTTTCGCCCTTGGGCGCAAACGGGGTGCTCGGGGTGACAAAGGGATCGCGCGGCACCTTGGGGGCCGCAGCGCCGATCACCACATCGGCCTGGCGTTTCGACGAGGCCTGCGCCGACACCCCATGGGGCGTGGCAAAGCCGCTTTCGGCACAGAAGGCGGCAAACACCTCATCCGGGTTCATATTCAGATAGCGCGCGTAAGAGCGCACATAACCGGCGATGAACCCAGGGGTATCAAAGGCGTCGGGGTCGCAATTTTCGATGGCGGCAATATAGGCGGCCTTGATGCGCAGCTCACGCTGGACATCGAGAAGGGATTTGCCGATCGTCGCGCGTTCGCCGCGCATGATATCGCCGAGCTTCAGATCGAAATCGTCAAAGCCCTTGGGATTTGCGGTCCCGGTATCGATGTCTGGCTGTGGTCTACGCCGCATCGTTCAGACTGCCCCATTATGTCGCTTCCGACTCGATCCCACCCCCCGGTCGGTCGAGTCGCGCCCTTATCAAATTAAGGGTAACATAGAACAAGACTTTTGTAAGCCTTCGGCAGGGTTAACCGGCCATGTCGGCGCGATTCAGCGCACAATGCGACCAAAGTTGATCCATTGCGTTCACCAACGTGTCCATTTCCCTGGGGCCATGGACCGGCGACGGGGTAAACCGCAGCCGTTCGGTGCCGCGCGGAACGGTCGGAAAATTGATCGGCTGAACATAGATACCGAATTGATCCAGCAGCATGTCCGACAGCATCTTGGTGTGCACCGGGTCGCCGACGATGACCGGCACGATATGGCTGCCATGGTCGATAATCGGCAGCCCCAGCCCCTTGAGCCGCAGCTTGAGAATGCTGGCCTGGGTCTGATGCCGCTCGCGCAGGGCCTGATCGGTTTTCAGGTGCCGCACGCTGGCCGCCGCCCCTGCCGCGATCGCGGGGGGGATCGAGGTGGTAAAGATGAACCCCGGCGCATAGGAGCGGATCGCATCGACCAGCCGCTCGGAGGCCGCGATATAGCCGCCCATCACCCCAAAGGCCTTGGCCAAGGTGCCGTTGATGATGTCGATCCGATGCGCCAGACGGTCGCGTTCACTGACCCCGCCACCGCGCGGGCCATACATGCCGACCGCGTGGACCTCGTCGATATAGGTCAGCGCGTTGAATTCATCGGCCAGATCGCAAATCGCCTCGATCGGGCCGAAATCGCCATCCATCGAATAGACCGATTCAAAGGCGATCAGTTTGGGCGCGGCCGGATCGTCGGCGGCCAGCAATTCGCGCAGATGCGCCACATCGTTGTGCCGGAAGATCCGCTTGGCGCCACCGTTGCGGCGCACCCCTTCGATCATCGAGGCATGGTTCAGCGAGTCGGAATAGATGATCAGACCGGGAAACAGCAAAGGCAGCGTCGACAGGGTCGCGTCATTGGCAATATAGGCTGAGGTAAAGACCAGCGCCGCCTCTTTGCCATGCAGATCGGCCAATTCGGTCTCAAGCTGCTTGTGATAGACTGTGGTGCCGGAAATGTTGCGCGTGCCGCCGGAACCGGCGCCGGCTTCGTCGATCGCCTCATGCATCGCGCTCAGGACAACCGGATGCTGGCCCATCCCCAGGTAATCATTGCCACACCAGACGGTGACCTCTTGATCGGTGCCGTCGGGACGGTGCCAGGTCGCATGCGGAAAAGTGCCGTTGTGACGCACGATGTCGATGAAGGTGCGATAGCGCCCTTCCTCGTGCAGATCGTTCAAAGCTTTGTCCAGATGGGCAGAATAGTCCACAGCCATCCCCTCCGTTGCGATGTATTGCGCGCCGTTGGCCGCTCCTCACGCCCCCCGGGGACGCCGAAAGATTTGAAATGGATATAAGCCGCGCTTGGTTTTCGCAACCGCCTTAGGCCAGGTTCGGGCATAACCACTTTGACTCAGGTCAAACTTGCCCCGGATTTGTCAGGGTTTTCTCTGATTTTCAGTTAGATATGCCGAATCAGCCCGGCCTGCGTCAAATCGGTGCAGGCAGGATTTTGCACCGCGCAACGGCGCTGGACACCCGGTGACGGGCTGCTACCCTCACGCCAAAGCCACCGGAGTCGACCATGTCATTAGAACCCGTCCTTGCCCGCCTTGATGCCGAACTGCCCGCCGCGACCGAACGCCTGCTTGACCTGCTGCGGATCCCATCGGTGTCCACCGACCCCGCCAACAAGGCCGATTGCGAGCGTGCCGCCGATTGGCTGGTCGCGGACTTGCGCAGCATCGGCGTTGCCGCAGAGAAACGCCCGACCACCGGCCATCCGATGGTTGTCGGCCATGTCGAGGGCGACGGGCCGCATCTGCTGTTTTACGGCCATTACGACGTGCAACCGGTTGATCCGATTGACCTTTGGGATCGCGACCCGTTTGATCCACAGGTTCAGGACACCGCCGCCGGGCCGGTCATTCGCGGGCGCGGATCCTCGGATGACAAGGGCCAGCTGATGACCTTTGTCGAGGCCTGCCGCGCCTGGAAAGCCGAATATGGCAGCCTGCCCTGCAGCATCACCTTTTTCTTCGAGGGCGAAGAGGAATCCGGCTCACCCTCTCTGATCCCCTTCATGAAGGAAAACGCGGACGAGCTGAAAGCCGATATTGCGCTGATCTGCGATACCGGATTGTTCGACAGCACGACCCCGGCGATCATCACCATGCTGCGCGGGATGCTGGGCGAAGAGCTGACAATCAAGGCCGCCAGCCGCGATCTGCATTCGGGCATGTATGGCGGCGTCGCCGCCAATCCGATCCGGGTGTTGTCTGGGATCATCGCCGGTCTGCATGATGAGACTGGCCGTGTCACGGTGCCGGGATTCTATGATGGTGTCCCGGAAATGAGCAATGAAATCATTGCGCAGTGGGATGACCTTAAATTCGATCATACCGCCTTTCTGAACAGTGTCGGCCTGTCCGAACCCTCCGGCGAAACCGGTCGTCGGCCGCTGGAAATGATCTGGTCGCGCCCGACTTGCGAGGTCAACGGCATCTGGGGCGGCTACACCGGCGACGGCTTCAAGACGGTGTTGCCTGCCGATGCCCATGCCAAGATCTCGTTCCGGCTGGTCGGCACCCAGGACCCGCATAAAATCCGCGAAAACTTTCGCGCCCATGTCAGCGCGCAATTGCCGCCCGATGTCGAGGTGGAGTTCCGCGGTCATGGCGCCTCGCCCGCCAGCCAGATGTCGATCGAAGACCCGGCATTTGACAAGGCCCGCCAGGCGCTGAGCGATGAATGGCCACTGCCTGCCGCCTATGTCGGCTGTGGCGGCTCGATCCCGATTGCCGGGTATTTCAAATCGATCCTCGGAATGGACGCGATGCTGGTCGGCTTTGGCAAGGATGACGACCAAATCCATTCCCCGAATGAGAAATACGACGTCGACTCCTTTCACAAGGGCATGCGCAGCTGGGCCCGAATCCTGGATGCACTGACCCGATAGCCGCGCGGCGAAGCGAGACGCGTCCCCGATCGATCCATCGAAAATGCTTTATCTACTGTGCCCTACAAGGCGCCGTTAAAGCGTTCTGGCAAGATATAAAGCTGGTCGTATTCCGGCCGGTCAAAGGCCCAGAACCCGGTGTTGCCGCGGGCCTTCCAGCTGCGCTGCATCGCCCGGCGGATCGGGCGCATGTCGAAATCCGACGCCAGCGGCATCTCGGCAAAGGCCTCGAACACCGCCCGGTCCTCGCCACGTTCGGCGGCAAACCAATGCCGCCCGATCGCCGCATCCTTGTAGCTTTCCACCTGCACCGCCTCGGTCACCTGATTGCGCCGGTCCATGGCCGCCGAATAGGCGCCGAAATCAACGAATTTCAGATGCATGAGGTAAAGCGCATCCGGGGTGAACAGTTTGTCGAATTGCGCAAAATGGCCGCCCCGGGCGATCTTGGTGCCGATCGAGACGATGCAGGGCTTGGAATAATGCGGCGCCACCCGGACATGGCGGCGCGGGCCCAGCACCTGCGCCCCAATCGCCTCATCCTCGACGTCGATGCGGTGCAGCACCTCCAGCCCCAGCGGGGTGAACACCCGCCGCTCTGGCGCGTCCTCCAGCCAGTCCAGCAGGGTCTTGCCCTCGGCCGGGTCGACCACCACCAATTCGTCAACATCGCCAACGATGACATGCTTGTAATAGGGGTTCAGCCCCATCACCAGATTGTTCAACAGCCGCCAGCGCTTCATGTCGAAATTCTTGTGATGTTCGCCGGGAATGCCGATGATATTGCAGCCCTCGGCCATCGCCAGCACCTCGGGCTCACGACCATGGGCGATGACATAACAATTCTCCCGCCCCAGCATGTCGCCGTAATGGCGCAGCCAGATCTCCAGGAAAAAGAGATCGTCGCGCAGCATGGTGATGGCACAGGCGGTGGATTGCATCTTCTCGGGCTTTCCAGTTTTTCCGACCATAGCGCGGTTGCGGTGAAAGGAGAATCGTGGAAATCGATTGAGCAGGCGCCGTTGCACCCGTGCCGCAAGAAGGGATCTCGCCTTGCTGCCATCTGATTTCGCCCGGACCGGAGTGTTTTTTGCTCACCGCACCGGCGTGCCGGTGACCCGGTTTCAGGTGATGGGCGAACGCTCCTCCGGCACCAACTTCGCCAAACGGGTGTTGGGCCGCAACACGCCGCTGAAACCCACCGAGGCCCTGGGCTGGAAACACGGGTTTGCCCAGATGGCGGCGGTCCCCGCCGATACGGTGATCGTCTGCATGGTGCGCAACGCGGTCGATTGGGTCCGCTCGATGCATGCCAAGCCCTGGCATTGCAGCGCCGAGATGCAGCGCCTCGATCTCTCCGGTTTCATCCGCGCCGAATGGGACAGTCTCGTCGACCGTGACCGCTATTTCGAAGAGGCCGCGTCACTGGGGCTGACCGGCCAGCCGCTGCAACATGACCGGCACCCGCTGACCGGCGCCCGCTTTGCCGATATCTTTGCCCTGCGCCAGGCCAAGCTGGCCGGGTTGAGCAGCTATCTGGCCCGTGATTGCAACGTGGTCTTTGCCCGGATGGAAACCCTGATCGGCGATCCCGAGATCTTTGTCGCAGCCTTCAGCGCAGCCTTTGCCCTGCCCGCGCCCGGCGGCAATTTCCGTGGCATCACCCGACGGTTGGGTTCGAAATTCAAACCGGCGCTGGACCACCGCCCGGCGACCCCGGCACAGCTCAGCCCGGCCGACCTTCAGCATCTGAAATCACGCCTCGATCCGGCGCAGGAGGCCGCCCTCGGCTATTCTTACTGAATAATTCGAACTGAAAGAAAGTGGCGCGGTTGACGGGGCTCGAACCCGCGACCCCCGGCGTGACAGGCCGGTACTCTAACCAACTGAGCTACAACCGCGCGGGACGCGACGGACATCGGACGGGGCAGTGGCGCGGTTGACGGGGCTCGAACCCGCGACCCCCGGCGTGACAGGCCGGTACTCTAACCAGCTGAGCTACAACCGCTGACTGCCCGCCCGGGCATGCCCGGACGTGACGGGCGTTCTAGGGGCAACCCCTGCCCCCGTCAAGCCGCAAGTCACAGAATTCGGTGCAAGTTTCGCGGTTCATTCGCCGACATCACCACGCGTTTGGATTCGCCCGGTGAAATCGCTCAGGAATTGCTGCAGAATCTGCCGATTCACCGGCATCCGCAGATGTGCAGAAATCTCATCCGGTGTCTGCCTCATCAGGTGAAACCTGGCCTCGAGATCGGGCCAGAACCTCTCGGACAGTGTGCCCAGAACCAGGTGCAACTGGCGCGCCACATCGGCGCCCCGGTGGGTCGCATGCAGCAGGGCGATAGGCTTGCCGATGATCTCGTCCCGGCTGACCAGCCAATCCAGCGCATTCTTGAAGGCTCCCGGCAGCGCGTGCACATATTCCGGACAGGCGATCACCATCCCGTCGGCGGCGCCGACCTCGGCGGCAAAGGCCTCGACCGCCTGCGCGGCCGGTGGCCCTTCCAGATCCGGTGAAAACAACGGCAATCCGGCGGGGGTGCGCAGGCGCAGATCCATCCCCATCGGCGCCACCTCGGCCAGGCCTCGCAACAATGCCATATTGCTCGACTCCGCCCTCAGCGAGCCACAGAGCCCCAAGATCCGCATGTCACCCCCCGCCCCTCGAACAGCCAGGCTTCATCTTGCCAGAAATATTCCCGCCGGAGGCATCGCCGCTTGCGGCGACCCTCTGCCCAGGCCAACCCAATGCCATGACCTCAGAACGGCACGTCATCCGCGCCCATGATGAATTTCGCCACCACCTTTTTCTGCCCGGCCTTGTCAAAGGCAATGTCGAGCTTGTCGCCCTCGATCGCGGTGATCGCGCCGTAGCCGAATTTCTGGTGGAACACCCGCTCACCGACAGTAAAGGCGCTGACCGCCTCCAGGTCGATGACCTGGCGGCGCACCTCCTGCGGCTGCGCCATCGGGCGATTGGATTGTCGCGCCTGCATGCGTTTCCAGCCCGGCGAGTTATAGACATCCGCCCGCGCCGCCTTTTCGTGGATCTGACTCTGCGGCGCGGCCGCGCCAAAGCCGCCGCCATAGAGCCCCGGCGGCGTCAGCACCTCGACATGCTCCTCGGGCAATTCATCGATGAACCGCGACGGCAGCGCCGATTGCCACTGGCCAAAGACCCGCCGGTTGCCAGCGAAGGAGATGGTGCAGACCTGTTCGGCCCGGGTAATGCCGACATAGGCCAGGCGGCGCTCTTCCTCGAGGCCCTTCAGCCCGCTTTCATCCATGGTGCGCTGTGAGGGAAACAGCCCGTCCTCCCAGCCCGGCAGGAACACCACCGGAAATTCCAGCCCCTTGGCGGCATGCAGCGTCATGATCGATACCTTGGCGCCGCCATCGTCGGATTCATTGTCCATGATCAGGCTGACATGCTCCAGGAACCCTTGCAGATTCTCAAAGTTTTCAAGCGCCTTCACCAGTTCCTTGAGGTTTTCCAGCCGCCCCGGCGCCTCGGGCGTCTTGTCGTTCTGCCACATCGCGGTATAGCCGCTTTCGTCCAGCACGATCTCGGCCAGTTCCATGTGTGTCATGTCGGCGTCGCCGGTCATCCGCCCCCAGCGTGCCAGCCCCTCGACCAGGGCGCGCAATTGCCCGGCGCCCTTGCCGGTGATGCCGCCTTCGGCCAGCAGGATCCGCGCGCCTTCGATCAGCGGCACGCCATTGGCCCGCGCCACCCGCTGAATATTCTGCTGCGCCTTGTTGCCGAGGCCGCGTTTGGGGGTGTTGACGATCCGCTCAAAGGCCAGGTCGTCCTCAGGCGACACCACCAGCCGGAAATAGGCCATGGCATCGCGGATCTCCATCCGTTCATAGAACCTCGGCCCGCCGATCACCCGATAGGGCAGCCCGATGGTCAGGAACCGGTCCTCAAAGGCGCGCATCTGGTGGCTGGCGCGCACCAGGATCGCCATCTGATCCAGCGAAAACCCCGCCATCCCGCGGGTGCCGCGCTGCATCGCCTCGATCTCTTCACCGATCCAGCGCGCCTCTTCCTCGCCGTCCCAATGGCCGATCAGGCGCAGTTTTTCGCCCTCGGCCGCCTCGGTCCACAATTCCTTGCCCAATCGCCCCTGATTGCCGCGAATGACGCCCGAAGCGGCGGCCAGGATATGCGGGGTCGAGCGGTAATTCTGTTCCAGCCGCACCACCTTGGCGCCGGGAAAATCCTTTTCGAACCGCAGGATATTGCCCACTTCGGCACCGCGCCAGCCATAGATCGACTGATCGTCATCACCGACGCAGCAGATGTTCTTGTGCTCGGCCGCCAGCAACCGCAGCCAGAGATATTGCGCGACATTGGTGTCTTGATATTCGTCCACCAGGATGTAGCGGAACCAGCGCTGATATTGCGCCAGGATATCCCCATGTTTCTGGAAAATCGTCACCACATGCAGCAGCAAATCGCCGAAATCGGTCGCGTTCAGCTCCCGCAGCCGGGTCTGATACTGATCATAGATCTCGGTGCCGCGATGGTTATAGGCCCCAGCCTCGGATGCGGGCACGTTGTCCGGCGTCCAGGCGCGGTTTTTCCAACCATCGATGATCGAGGCGATCTGCCGCGCCGGCCAGCGTTTTTCGTCAATGCTGTTGGCGGCGATCAATTGCTTCAGCAGCCGCAGCTGATCGTCAGTGTCCAGAATGGTGAAATTCGACTTCAGCCCGACCAGCTCAGCATGGCGGCGCAGCAGCTTGACACAGATCGCGTGAAAGGTGCCGAGCCAGGGCATCCCCTCGACCGCCTCGCCCAGCATCCGGCCGACCCGGTCCTTCATCTCCCGCGCCGCCTTGTTGGTAAAGGTCACCGCCAGGATCTCATTGGGCCGCGCCGCGCCGGTGTTCAGCAGATGCACGATCCGCGCGGTCAGCGCCTTGGTCTTGCCGGTGCCCGCCCCCGCCAGCATCAGCACCGGCCCCTGCAGCGCCTCGACCGCCTCTCGCTGGGCCGGGTTCAATTCATCCAGATAGGGCGAAGGCCGGGCGGCCATCGCGCGCGAGGACAGGGATACGCTGGCCGCGCCTTCAAAGGCGTCGAATTCGTCATGACTGCTCATCGCTTCAGTTTACCCGCAGAGCCACCAAAACAAAAGAGCATGTTCACCAGATGTTCACGTCTGATTTCAACTTGCCTTGCGCCCGGTTAATTCGCAAAGTCAGCGCCCATGACACTTGACCTCAAATACCCGAATATCGCCGATCTGCGCCGCCGTGCCAAACGCCGGATTCCGCATTTCGCTTGGGAATATCTCGACAGCGGCACCGGTGACGACCTGGCGATCCACCGGTCGCGGGCGGCGCTGGACGACGTGATCCTGGCGCCAGCAGTGCTGAAAGGACGGACCGAACCGGATCTGACCACGACCTTTCTGGGACGCGCCTATGACCGGCCTTTCGGGGTCTCGCCGGTCGGCATGACCGGGCTGTTCTGGCCCGGTGCCGAGGTGATGCTGGCCAAGAACGCCGTCGCCCAGGGCATGCCCTTTGGCCTCTCCACCGTCGCCGCCGCCTCGGTCGAGGATCTGGCGCCGCATATCGGTGACAACGGCTGGTTCCAGCTCTATCCGCCGCGCGTCCCCGAGCATTGCGAAGACCTGCTCAAACGCGCCAAGGATGCGGGGTTTCATACCCTTGTGCTGACTGTCGACGTGCCCGGCCCGTCCCGGCGCGAACGCCAGCGCCGCGGTGGCCTGCAAACCCCGCCGCGGATCACCCCGCGCCTGTTCGCACAATCGCTGCTGCGCCCGCATTGGGCGCTGGCGGTGGCCCGCGCCGGCCCCCCGACCGTCCGCTCGCTGCAGAAATACGCCGGAGTGCACGAACCCGCCCGCCATGTCGGCCTGGCCCCGCATGCCGCCCCCGATCCGGAGCTGCTGAAACGCCTGCGCGATCTCTGGGATGGCCCGATCATCGCCAAGGGCGTGCTGGTCCCATCCGAGGCGGTGCTGCTGCGCGACCTGGGCGTCGATGCGGTCTGGGTCTCCAACCACGGTGGCCGCCAGTTCGACGGCGCGCCTGGATCGGCCACCGCCCTGCCCCTGATCCGCGCCGCGGTCGGCCCGGATTACCCGCTGATCTATGACGGCGCCACCGAATCGGGCCTCGACATCCTGCGTGCCATCGCGCTCGGCGCCGACCTGGTGATGCTCGGTCGCGCCTGGATCTGGGGGGTCGGCGCCTTTGGCGCAAACGGCGCCGCCCCCCCCCCCCCCCCCCCGCCCAGGTCAGCCATATCCTCAGCGAAGACATGACCTCCGGGCTGATCCAGATGGGCCTGACCCGACCCGAAGAGGTGCGCGGGCGGCTTTGGTCAGACGTCGTCTGAGCCTCGCTGTTGCCGAAACATCCCCGCTTCCTCTGGTCATAAATATCCTCGGGGGGGAACCGGGTCACAGACCCGGTTGGGGGGCAGACAGCCCCCCCCCGCCACTGGCCACAGCCGCAACGCCCCTTGCGCTGCGCCGCAGCGTATTGTTTGCTGTTCGAAAGACGGGCGCGCAGCCAACGCCCCGGCCCTGACCGGAAAGGACGCGGCCCATGCCCGAATTCAAGAAAATCCTGATCGCCAACCGCGGTGAGATCGCCATCCGCATCATGCGCGCGGCCAATGAGATGGGGAAAAAGACAGTCGCGGTCTATGCCGAAGAGGACAAGCTCGGCCTGCATCGCTTCAAGGCGGATGAGGCCTATCGCATCGGTGCCGGGCTCGGCCCCGTTGCCGCCTATCTGGCAATCCCCGAAATCATCCGGGTGGCCAAGATGGCGGGCGCCGACGCGGTGCATCCCGGCTATGGCCTGCTGTCGGAAAACCCCGAATTGGTCGAGGCCTGCGACGCGGCCGGGATCACCTTTATCGGTCCGCGCGCCGAAACCATGCGCGCCCTTGGCGACAAGGCTTCGGCCCGCCGGGTGGCAATGGCCGCCGGGGTGCCGGTGATCCCTGCCACCGAAGTCCTGGGCGAGGACATGGATGTGATCCGCGCCGAGGCCGAGAAAATCGGCTACCCGCTGATGCTCAAGGCCTCATGGGGCGGTGGTGGGCGCGGCATGCGCCCGATCCACAGCGCCGCCGAACTGCCGGAACTGGTTCGTGAAGGCCGACGCGAGGCCGAGGCCGCCTTTGGCAATGGTGAGGGCTATCTGGAAAAGATGATCACCCGCGCCCGCCATGTCGAGGTGCAGATCCTCGGCGACCGGCACGGCGAGATTTACCATCTGTATGAGCGCGATTGTTCAGTCCAGCGCCGCAACCAAAAGGTGGTTGAACGCGCCCCCGCCCCCTATCTGAGCGAGGCGCAGCGCGCAGAAATCTGCGAGTTGGGCCGCAAGATCTGCGCCCATGTGAATTACGAATGCGCTGGCACTGTCGAATTCCTGATGGATATGGACACCGACAAATTCTATTTCATCGAGGTCAATCCGCGGGTGCAGGTCGAACATACGGTCACCGAAGAGGTCACCGGCATCGACATCGTCCAGGCGCAGATCATGATTGCCGAAGGCAAGAGCCTGGCCGAGGCGACCGGCAAGGCCAGCCAGGATGAGATCCGGCTGAACGGTCATGCCCTGCAGACAAGGATCACCACCGAGGATCCGCAGAACAATTTCATCCCCGACTATGGCCGGATCACCGCTTTTCGGTCCGCCACCGGCATGGGCATTCGCCTGGACGGCGGCACCGCCTATGCGGGCGGGGTGATCACCCGGTTCTATGACAGCCTGCTGGTCAAGGTCACCGCCCATGCGCAGACGCCCGCAAAGGCGATTGCCCGGATGGACCGCGCCCTGCGCGAATTCCGGATTCGCGGGGTCAGCACCAATATCGCCTTTGTCGAGAACCTGCTGAAACACCCGGTGTTTCTGTCAAACGACTACACCACGACCTTTATCGACAACACGCCCGCGCTGTTTGACTTCGAGCAGCGCCGGGACCGGGGCACCAAGGTGCTGACCTATATCGCCGACATCACCGTCAATGGTCATCCCGAAGTGCAGGGCCGCCCGCGCCCGCATCCCGATCTGAAACCGCCGCGCCTGCCCGAGCTGCGGCAGGAGCGGATGACCTATGGCACCCGCAACCTGCTTGAGGAAAAGGGCCCGCAGGCGGTGGCCGACTGGATGAAGGCGCAGCAGGAATTGCTGTTCACCGACACCACAATGCGCGACGGTCATCAGAGCCTGCTGGCAACCCGAATGCGCAGCCTCGACATGATCAAGGTCGCGCCCGCCTATGCCGCCAACCTGCCACAGCTGTTCAGTGTCGAATGCTGGGGCGGCGCGACCTTTGATGTCGCCTATCGGTTCTTGCAGGAATGCCCCTGGCAGCGGCTGCGCGACATCCGCGCGGCGATGCCGAATGTGATGACCCAGATGCTGCTGCGCGCCAGCAACGGCGTCGGCTATACCAATTACCCCGACAATGTGGTGCAGGGCTTCGTCGCCCGGGCAGCGGCGAGCGGTGTCGATGTGTTCCGGGTGTTTGACAGCCTGAACTGGGTCGAAAACATGCGGGTGGCGATGGATGCGGTGCTGGATTCCGGCAAGCTGCTTGAGGGCACGATCTGTTACACTGGCGACGCGCTGGATCCGGCCCGAGAGAAATACAACATCGCCTATTATGTCAGCATGGCCAAAGACTTGCAGGCCGCAGGCGCGCATGTTCTGGGGATCAAGGACATGGCCGGGGTGATGACGGCGGCGGTGGCGGAAAAGCTGTTTCCGGCGCTGAAGGACGCGGTCGACCTGCCGATCCATTTCCACACCCATGACACCAGCGGCGCGGCGATTTCCACGGTTCTGGCGGCGGCGGCCAAGGGGGTGGATTGCGTCGATGTGGCGATGGATTCATTCAGCGGCAACACCTCGCAACCGACCTTTGGCTCGGTGCTCGAAGCGCTGAAACACGGGCCCCGCGCCAGCAGCATCGACATCGGCGCGGTGCGCGAGATCAGCAATTACTGGGAGGCGGTGCGCGGCCAATACGCGGCGTTCGAAAGCGGCATGCAGGCCCCGGCCTCAGAGGTTTACCTGCATGAAATGCCCGGCGGCCAGTTCACCAACCTCAAGGCGCAGGCGCGCAGCCTCGGGCTTGAAGAACGCTGGCACGAGGTGGCGCAGGCCTACTCGGACGTAAACCAGATGCTTGGCGATATCGTCAAGGTGACGCCCTCTTCCAAGGTGGTCGGCGACATGGCGCTGATGATGGTCAGCCAGGGTTTGAGCCGGGCCGATGTCGAAAACCCGGATAAGGAGGTCAGCTTTCCCGACTCTGTCATCGACATGCTGCGCGGCAATCTCGGCCAGCCTCCGGGTGGTTTCCCCGCCGCGATCCTGTCCCGGGTGCTGAAGGGCGAGCCCCCCAGGACCGACCGGCCCGGCCTGCATCTGGATCCGGTCGATGTCGAAGAAAGCCGCCGCGAAATCAAAGCCAGGCTGAGCGATATTGATGTCGATGACGAGGACCTGAACGGCTATCTGATGTATCCCAAGGTCTTCGAGGATTACGCCCATCGTCACGCTATCTATGGCCCGGTGCGGGCCCTGCCGACACGGACCTTCTTTTACGGCATGGACCCGGGCGAAGAGATCACCGCCGAAATCGACCCAGGCAAGACCCTGGAAATCCGCCTGCAAGCGGTCGGCGAGGTCCAGGATGACGGCGAGGTCCGGGTGTTCTTTGAGCTGAACGGCCAGCCCCGGATCATCCGGGTGCCGGATCGCAAGGCGGCCAGCGCCAAGGCGGCGCGGCCCAAGGCCGACCCGAGTAACGCCAACCATATCGCCGCGCCGATGCCGGGGGTTGTGGCTTCTCTGGCAGTCGCGGCTGGAAGTTCGGTGGTCGAGGGCGACCTGCTCTTGACCATCGAAGCGATGAAGATGGAAACTGGTCTGCATGCCGATCGCACCGGTACAGTCAAATCGGTGCAGGTCTCGATTGGGGCACAGATCGACGCCAAGGATTTGCTATTGGAATACGAATGACACGTCCAAACCTGCGACTTCTGACCACTCTCGCCCTCGTAGTGAGCCCGCTTCTGGCGGTGTTCCCGGTCATTGCCCAGGCTGACAGCGTTCAATATCGCCAGCCGAGCGTGGCCGATCTGGTGACCCCGGTGCAGGCGGCACAGGCAACGCTACCGAAATTTCTGGCCCATGCCATCGACCGCTCTGGCGAGGGCATCCGCGGCACCCGGCTGTTGATCCAGTTGGGCGAAGCGCCAACCACCGAACTGATCTGGGTCAGCCCGTTCTTTCTACTGCCGGAGGGCGGCTTTGCCGGTCATATCGCCGGGCTGCCTGTGGTGCTGACCGGCTATATCATCGGTCAGAAATTGCCCTTCGAAGAGGCACAGATCATGGATTGGGCGATTTATCTGGATGATGGCAAGATCTATGGCGATTATCTGCTGCGGGCGCAGCTTGACCAGATGACACCGGAAGATGCCGCGCGGCATAGTGGCACCCTGTCGGCGGATCCGGTTCCCGCCGCCTGGAAATGACCGCGCCGTGCCGCTGGTCGGTTATCTGAGACGACAGCACAAGGAAATACCATGTTCGAGATTCTGAGCGACCCGGCGATCTGGGCCTCTTTCCTGACCCTGACAGTGCTTGAGATCGTTCTGGGCGTCGACAATGTGGTGTTCATTTCGATCACCGCCTCGCGCCTGCCCGAAAGCCAGCGCCGCGCGGCGCGCCTGCTGGGGCTGAGTGGTGCATTGGTGGTGCGCGTGCTGTTGTTGGTCTCGATTGCCTGGATCGCAGGGCTGACCGCCCCGGTCCTGACCGTCATGGGCCATGGCGTCTCATGGCGCGACATCATCCTTCTGGCCGGTGGGCTGTTCCTGCTGTGGAAAGCCTCGAGCGAAATCTTCAACGAGGTCGAGGGCGAAACGGATCAAGCAGGCGTCGGCCGTGCCACCTTTGGCGCCGTGATCTTCCAGATCATCCTGCTCGATCTGGTGTTCTCGCTCGACAGTGTGATCACCGCCATCGGTATTGCGGATCATCTGGAGGTCATGGTCGCCGCAATTGTCGTGGCGATCCTGGTGATGATGGTGGCCGCAGAGCCGATCGCCAAGTTCGTCGAGGCGCATCCTTCGACCAAGATGCTGGCGCTGGCGTTCCTGGTCATGGTCGGCATGGCGCTGGTCGCGGATGGCTTTGGCGTGCATTTTGAACGGGGCTTCATCTACGCCGCCATGGTCTTTTCCGGATCCGTCGAGGCGCTGAACCTGTTGCGTGCCGCCCGGCGACGCAAGCTGAAAGCCGAGTCAGAACAGGGCTGACCGGAGCCGGGTTTGCGCGGGAACCAGACAACCCATGGACGGTTCTTCCGGCATCTACTTTTCTCTCTATTATATAGTGTCGAAAATTCTGGATCGCCTCTGGATTGAACCGAACCAAATTTTCGGGCGGCGGAGCATCTGCGCGACCGGCGCCCCTGATCAGAGTATCGGGCAAACAAGTCACCCAGGTTGACCGCATGAAACCGGTAAAAAATGTAGATTTCGACGGCTGTCCTATTTCGGATGCACACACCGTCAGGCGACATGGTCGCGCCGACACCCTGATGCGGCCACAACAGATCACACAGCCGAAGGCTGATTCTCTTTGCGGATTCTATACAATCAGGGCGTCTGGAAAAAACCAGCCTCCAGCAGGCCGACAGGAATGACGGATCCTGCCCCGAGGAAGAGGCATTGCACGCCGCTCCACCCGATCCGATCGCGGCCCGAACGGCCTCTGCCCCTGGCCACCCCTCGGATGCTCAGCCCGTTGAGGCAAGCGCGGTTTTCTGAGGTTCTGGATTTCTTGGCGGCGGGTGCATTTTTCCACTTGCAGCCTTGGGCGAGAGCCAATAGATCATCCCTCACCCAAGGACGCGGGCGTAGCTCAGGGGTAGAGCATAACCTTGCCAAGGTTAGGGTCGTGAGTTCGAATCTCATCGCCCGCTCCAAATTTTCTTAGCCTTATCGGGATGAGCGGCAGGTCACAGCGTGACCGGCCGGGTAGATTTGGGCGGAAGTCCGCGCCGGATCGGACCCGGCAGCGGATTTCGGCACGCGGCACTGCGTCAGCGCAAGACCCAAGACCCCGGACCTTGCCCAAGTGGGGTTGGAGTTCCCCCGGTTTGACGGACACTTTTCACTGATGAAGAAGAGTGTTTTTCATGCCGGGAACGCGGAACCCGTAGCCTGCGGAGTTCAGGGATCAGATGGTCACGCGGGTGCGCATTGGGCGCAGGGTTGATAGTTTGGCGCGGGCGTATGAGCCCTGCGCCGCCATGATCGCGGTTGATCACATCCTGCGTCAACTTCGACGCGAGGTGAGGCCGTTTCGCCAGGAGCGCGATATCCTCTCAAAGGCCGCGGCCTGGTTTGCACAAGACAACGTGACATCGCGGAGGTCTTCGAGTTCATGACCGCGAACCAGGCCGCGCATTCTGTCCAGATGATGTCGCGCAGGCTGGGGATGTCCCGCAGCGGGTTCCATGCCATCACAGCCGCCCGCCGAGCGTCTGGCGGGTTGCCGACGAGAGGCTGAGCAAGCCGGTCGCAGCAATCCATGAAGCGTCGAAGGAGACCTGTGGGGCACCCCGCATTCACGCCGAGCTGGCCGATGAAGGCATCCAGGTCGGCCGGAAGCGTGTCGAGCGTCTATGCTAGCCAACGGCTTGAGAGGCGTTCGTCGCCGCAAGTTCGTGACCCCCACGGAGCGCGATCCAAGGGGACGCCCTGCCGCCGATCTGGTTACCGCAACTTCTATGCCGATGCGCCGAACGTGCTGTGGGTTCGCGGGCAGCCGGATGTTGCAAGGGCTGCTGGTCCGGGAGGGCTTCAAGGTCGGGCGGTTGCATGTCGCGACGCTGATGAAACACATGGGCGTCGCGGCACTTTGCGTCACACCGCATGTCGCCCGGAAAGCGAGACATTCAGCAATCGATGGCCGAACCACCCGGCACGAGGGCCACGCCCAGCCCCTGAAGCCCCGAAAGAAGAGCGAGGAAGCGTTCGGATGGGCCAAAACCGTCGGCGGCATGGCTCGGACCATGGATCGCGGCGTCGAACGGGTCCGGTCGCGGTTCATTCGCTCGACCTGGCCGCCAACAACCTCGCCAGGCCACCCCGGTTGCGTGCCCCATGACGCGGAGAGACGGCCCACGGGGCATATATCGAGCCGCGGGAATCGCGATCAGGCGAAACAGCCCTGATGCGGGGACAGCGTTCCTGAAAAGGGACTGTTTTCGGCACCCTGTTAAAGAAAGCTCTGCGGGTCGATATCCACCGATAGCCGCACATCCTTGGGCAGGGTCAGCGGCCCCAGCCAGCGGGCAATGGCCTCCTGGATCGGTGCGCCTTTCGGGGCCTTGACCAGCAAGCGCACCCGGTGGCGTCCCCGCACCCGGGCAATCGGCGCCGGGGCCGGGCCAAAGACCTGGGCACCGATGGCGCGCAGCGCCGCATCATTGCGCGCCAGATCGGCGCCGATCCGCATCGGCAGGCTGGCTTCCGGCCCACTCAGCACCAGCCCGGCAAGACGGCCAAAGGGCGGCATCCCGATGGACCGGCGGCTGTCGGCCTCGGCCTGCCAGAATTCCTCTTCCTTGCCGCCCAGGATGGCGCGAATCACCGGGTGATCGGGTTGGTGGGTCTGCATCAGGGCCGTCCCCGGCCGGTCGGCACGCCCGGCCCGGCCCGACACCTGGCGCATCAGTTGAAAACTGCGCTCGGCGGCGCGCAGATCTGCGCCTTGCAGCCCCAGGTCGGCGTCGATCACCCCGACCAGGGTGAGCAGCGGAAAGTTATGGCCCTTGGCGACCAGCTGGGTGCCGATGATCAGGTCGGCGCCGCCATCGGCAATCGCCTCGATCCGCTCTTTCAACGCGCGGGCGGTGCCGAAGAGATCCGAGGACAGGGTGGCAATCCGGGCCTCGGGAAATACCTCGGCCGCCTCTTCGGTCAGCCGCTCAACTCCGGGGCCGACCGGGGCCAGGCGCCCCTCGGCCTGGCACGACGGACAAATCTCGGGCATCGGTCGGCTTTCGCCGCATTGGTGGCAGACCAGCCGTTTCAGGAACCGATGTTCGACCATGGCCGCGTCGCACTGCTCACAGCCGATCTTTTCGCCGCAGGCGCGGCAGATGGTGACCGGCGCATAGCCGCGCCGGTTCAGGAACAGCAGGGCCTGTTCGCCCTTTTGCAGCCGGTCATTGACCGCGTTGCGCAGGGTCGGAGAGATCCAGCGTCCGGCCTCCAGCGCCTCGTGGCGCATGTCGATGGCGTGCATCTGCGGCAGCACCGCGCCGCCAAACCGGCTTTCCAGATCGAGGCGCTGGTATTTGCCCGCCTCGGCATTGGCCCAGCTTTCCAGCGACGGTGTCGCCGAGGCCAGCACCACCTGCGCGCCGGTCAGCGAAGCGCGCAGCACCGCCATGTCGCGGGCGTTGTAATGCACCCCCTCCTCCTGCTTGTAAGAGCTGTCATGTTCCTCATCGACGACGATCAACCCGAGGTCGCGGAACGGCAGGAACAGCGCCGAGCGGGCGCCGACCACCAGTTCGGCGCCGCCCTGCCCGACCATCTTCCAGATCCGGCGGCGTTCGGTCATCGTCACCCCGTGGTGCCATTCGGCCGGGCGGGCGCCGAAGCGCGCCTCGACCCGGGTCAGGAATCCCGCCGTCAGCGCGATTTCCGGCAACAGCACCAGCGCCTGACGGCCCTTGGCAAGGCAGGCGGCGACGGCTTCGAGATAGACCTCGGTCTTGCCGGAGCCGGTGACCCCACGCAGCAGCGTGGTGCCATAGGCACCGGCCTCAATGCCGCGTCCCAGCGCGGCGGCGGCGGCGGTCTGATCCGCGGTCAGGGGCTTGCCCGCCCGCGCCGCGTCGAGCCGGGCAAACGGCTGGTCGCGCGGCGCGGTTTCCTCGCGCACTGCCCCGGCCTTGATCAGCCCCTTGACCACCGAGGACGAGGTGCCCGCCGCCTCGCAGAGCTCGCGCATCGTCACCGCCGCATCGCCGCTTTCGGCCAGCGCGTCCAGCACCCGGGTCCGCGCCTCGGTCATCCGCGCCGGTTCACCGTCGCCAAGCCGCAGGACCACCCGCATCGAGGGCGGGTCGGTCAGCCCCGGTGCCCGGGTCGCCAGCCGCAACATCGCCGGCAACGGAGTCAGGGTATAGGCGCCGGCACGGGTCAGGAAGTCGCGCATCTCGTCGCGCATCGGGGCGACATTCAGCACCCGGGTGACCGGCCGGATCTTGGCCAGGTCGAAATCGCCGCGCCCCGGCCCCCAGACCACCCCCAGCACCTGGCGCGGTCCCAGCGGCACCTGCACAAAGGCCCCCAGCGCGCAGCCGCCCTCGGGCGCCCGGTAATCCAGGGTCCGGTCCAGCGGCTGGGTGGTCAGAACGGCGACAAGATCGTCTTCAGCAAAATGGTTTATCATGGGACCCGGAAAAGGTTATGTACTTCTACCTCGCCCTGCCGCGAGGTAAGGTCAAGCTTGCTGCCGCCGGGTCATGTCTACGCTTGCAGCCTCAGAAAATCTTGAATGTGTGTCGTTCATGCAGAGCGTCTCAAGACGGATGTCTAAATTTTTCTGCGGCTTTCGGCCCATTCTGCAATCCCCGCGCTAACTTTGCTGCTATTATTCTTCGGATTAGATTCGGAGGGTCCAATGCGCACGATAACTTCTCTCTTCATACTGACAATGATCAGCTCCACTGCGGTCCATGCCCAAAGCCTGATATTGGTCGACCCACAAACTGGCAAATATCTGGGGAACCTCAACTCCAACCCGTATGATCCAAATAGCGTGGCTAACCCATATGGACAATATGGAAGCCCGTATAGTTCCGATAGTATTAACAACCCATACGGCCAATACGGTTCGCCATACGGTTCCCAGAGCGCCCGAAATCCCTATGCCACCCAAGCGCCTATCATAGTTAGCCCCTCGAATAATTACGGCGGCTTTTCCAATTATAGCGGTTACTGACAATAATTTTGTTAATTGGACAATGTGCGCGCATGTTCCTTCGGCAATCGTTAACATTGGCTACTGCATCTAGGTTCCCGGCGCCGTCACAGGTGCGGGGTTTCGGAGGCTCAGCTTATCGGCTAACACGGGGGCAAGTCCAACCCGCCGGAGGCTCCGCTCATGAAATTCTTTGTCGACACCGCCGAGATCGACGCGATCCGTGAACTGCATGCTTTGGGCATGGTCGACGGGGTCACCACCAACCCCTCGCTGATCATGAAATCAGGCCGCGACATCCGCGAAGTGACCAAGGAAATCTGTGATCTGGTCGATGGTCCGGTCAGCGCCGAAACCGTGGCGCTGGACGCCGAGGGCATGATCGCCGAGGGCCGCGAACTGGCCAAGATCGCCGACAATATCGCGATCAAGGTGCCGCTGACCTGGGACGGGCTGAAAGCCTGCAAGGCGCTCAGCGACGAGGGCCGGATGGTCAATGTCACCCTGTGTTTCAGCGCCAATCAGGCGCTGCTGGCGGCCAAGGCCGGCGCGACCTTTGTCAGCCCGTTCATCGGACGATTGGACGATATCAACCTCGACGGCATGGATTTGATCCATGACATCCGGGTGATATATGACAATTACGGCTATGAGACCCAGATCCTCGCGGCCTCGATCCGCAGCGTCAATCACATGTCCGAAGCCGCCAAGATCGGTGCCGATGTCGCCACCGCCCCGCCAAACGTGATCAAGGCGATGGTGGCACATCCGCTGACCGACAAGGGGCTTGAGGCCTTCATGGCCGACTGGGCAAAAACCGGTCAGAAAATTCTCTGATCCTATCACCCTTGGTCGGGGCGCAGGCGCAACACTTGCCCCCGGTTCCGGATGGGCCGCCATTTTGCCTGCGCAATTGCCGTCCGGCTCTGCTAGTATCTGCTCAAACAAAAAAATGCAGATCAAGACAGGCAGTTTATGACCAATCCAGTGAAAATCGACGATGACCTGCGCGAGCAGATCATCGACCAGCCTGACGTTATCCTGAACGATCAGGCCCTGATGCGCGCCCTGGTGGCCGCCAATGAACGCACCATGGGCGGCAATGTCGTCGATCTGCGCGGTATCGCGATGGAACGGCTGGAGGCCCGGCTTGACCGGCTTGAGGACACCCACCGTTCGGTGATTGCCGCCGCCTATGAGAACCTTGCGGGCATGAACCAGGTGCATCGCGCGGTGCTGCGGATGCTGGACCCCAGCGATTTCGAAACCTTCCTGCGCGACCTCGGCGGGGAAGTGGCCGAAATCCTCGGGCTCGATTTCGTCCATCTGGTGCTGGAGACCTTGCAGAACGAAGAAGACCCGGCCGTGCGCCGGATGGGCGCGGTGCTGCGGGTGGTCGAACCTGGCTTTGTCCATGATTATGTCGAACGCGACCGCAACGCCCCGGCGCGGCAGGTGGTGCTGCGTCAGATCGGTCAGGGCAAGGGCGATGTCTATGGCGACAATGCCGAATGGGTCCGCTCCGAGGCCTGCCTGCGGCTCGATTTCGGCCCCGGCCGCCTGCCCGGCATGCTGGTGATGGGATCCGAGGATCCGCATATGTTTTCACCCCAGCACGGCACCGACCTCCTGTCCTTCTTTGGCTGCGTCTTTGAACGCACGATGCGGCGCTGGTTGTCGTGAGCCTGATTTCGCCCGCCGCGCGTGACGCCCTGCAAGGGTGGCTCGACAGCGAACGGGCCCTGAAGGACGCCAGCGACAACACCATTACCGCCTATTCCCACGATCTGGCCGATTTCCTGGCCTTCATCGGCGCCCACAAGGGCGCGGCGCAGGGTCTGGGACCGCTGAAACAGATCAGCGTCACCGACATGCGCGCCTGGATGGCGCAGACCCGGGGCCAGGGTGTCGGTGCCCGGTCGCTGGCCCGCAAGCTGAGCGCGGTGAAGACCTTTTTCCGGTGGCTGGCCGAGCGCGAGGATTTCGATCCGACCGCGGTGCTTTCGGCCCGGGCGCCGAAATATCAGCGCAAACTGCCACGCCCGCTACAAGAGGATGCGGCGATCGAGATGATCGAGACCATCGCCCTGCAGTCTGAACAGAAATGGGTGCAGGCGCGTGACATGGCAGTGCTGACCCTGCTCTACGGCTGTGGCTTGCGGATCTCCGAGGCGCTGTCGCTGAGCGCCGCCGATCTGCCGCTGGGTGGCACCCTCAGGATCATCGGCAAGGGCCGCAAGGAACGGGTGGTGCCGCTGATCCGCCCGGCACGCGAGGCGGTCGAGGCCTATCTCGCCCTCTGCCCCTACCCTTGCCATGCCACTGATCCGCTGTTTCGCGCCATCCGTGGCGGTCCGCTGTCGGCCCGCGCCATCCAGAAGGCGATGGAACGGGCGCGCAACCAGCTCGGCCTGCCCGCCACCGCCACCCCGCATGCGATGCGCCATTCCTTTGCCACCCATCTGCTGAATGCAGGCGGCGACCTGCGGGCGATCCAGGAATTGCTGGGCCATGCCAGCCTCTCGACCACCCAGGCCTATACCGCTGTCGACACCGCCCGGCTGATGCAGGTCTATGCCGCCGCGCATCCGCGCGCCTGACCCGCGCCCGCGTTGATCCGCAATTTGTTTTCAGGCATGAGATGGCAATGACCCTGCGCGCCAAAGCCCTGAGCATCCATCTGCTGACCGCCTCTGGCGCGGTGTTTGCCATGCTGGCGATGCTGGCCGCGGTCGAAGACAAGTGGAGCCTGATGTTCCTGTGGCTGGTGGTGGCGTTCTTTGTTGACGGCATCGACGGCCCGCTGGCCCGACGCTACGACGTGGCCAGCAACGCGCCGGAATTCGACGGCACCCTGCTCGATCTGATCATCGATTATCTGACCTATGTCTTCGTGCCCGCCTTTGCGCTGTTCAAATCCGACCTGCTGCCGGGCTGGACCGGCTGGTGCGCGATCATCATCATCACCTTTGCCTCAGCCATGTATTTCGCCGACAAGCGAATGAAGACAAAGGACAATTCATTCTCCGGCTTTCCCGGATGCTGGAATATGGTGGTGCTGGTTCTGTTCGCACTGGCGCCGAACTTCTGGATCATTCTGGCGGTGGTCAGCCTGCTGGCGGCGGCGATGTTCATGCCGCTGAAATTCGTGCATCCGGTGCGCACCGAACGCTGGCGCTGGCTGACTTTGCCGATGGCGCTGATCTGGACCTATTTCGCCGGTTGGGCCGCCTGGGTTGATTTTCACCCCGAAAGCTGGGCGCATTCGGGGTTGCTGGTCAGCTCGATCTACCTGCTGTTTGCCGGAGTCGCGCAGCAGACCCTGCCGCGGCGCGCCTGACCGGCAGCCTATTTCAGCAAATAGGGCTGGCGCAGCCAGCGCCGCAATTCTTCGGTTACCGCCTCGGGCTGTTCGATGCTGGGCAGATGCCCGGCCCCGTCGATCACCGCCAGATGGCTCTGCGGGATCAGGTCGGCCATGAATTCATGGCGTTTCACCGGCGACAGATCGTCCTCGGCACCGCAGAGCACCAGCGTCGGCACCTTCAACCGGCGCAGGGTCGCCTGTTGGTCGCGCCGCCGTTGCAGCGCCCGGATCTGCCGCTCGATCAGCGCCGGGCCCAGTTCGGCGCCCATCGCCAGGAACAGGTTGATCGCCTCGAACCGGCCCGGTCCGGCGGCAAAGGCCGAAGGCGGCAGCGCCTCGCGCAGAGCCTCGTCCAGCTTGCCCGAGCGGAGCTTGACGATCAGCGGTTCGCGCGCCGCCGATTGCTGCGGCGTATCAGCCAGTGGCGTGGTCGACAGCAGCGCCAGCCGCTGCACCCGGTCCGGCGCGTGACGCAGGATTTCCATCGCCAGACATCCGCCCATCGACAGACCAAGCAGCGCGAATTTCGACGGCAACTGGGTCAGCAGGTTCGAAGCGATCTCTTCGATCCGCTCGCCCTGGGTCGGCAGGGCGATGGTGACTGGCCGATCCCGGCCCAGAGCGCGGATCTGCGCCTCGAACAGCCGCGCATCGCAGGCCATGCCTGGAATCAGCACCAGGGGTTCTGTCATCGCTGCCCTCCTCATTGTCGCGTCTGCGTCGCGCTTTGGCGTCAGCGTGCCGATCCCCGCTTCGAAAGCAAGGGGAACCTTGCCGCCCGCGCCACGAGACTCAGCCTTTGGCGCGCGTCAGCACCTCGGCGATCCGGTCGCTGAGCAGGCGCAGGCATTCAGGGTTGGAGAACCGGTGATCGGCACCCTTGACCAGCTCCAGATGGATGTCCGGCCCCTCGACCCTCTCCATCAGCCGCAGCGCCACCGAAAGCGCGACATCGGCATCGGCGGTGCCTTGCAGGAAATGCACCGGGAACGGCAGCGGCAGCGGGTCGCGCAGCACCAGATGATTGCGCCCGTCCTCGATCAGCCGCCGGGTGATGATATAGGGTTCGCCATACTCTGACGGCAGCGCCACCTGATCGACCATTTCCAGCGCCAGCCGCTGTGCCTTGTCAAACCCGGCCCACATGCTGTCTTCGGTGAAATCCGGCGCGGCGGCGATGGTCACCAGCCCCGCAATCCGCTCGGACATCCGCCGGGTCAGCAGCAGCGAGATCCAGCCGCCCATCGACGATCCGACCAACAGCACCGGTCCCTTCACCAGCGCCTCGATCGCCGCCTCGGCATCTTCGGCCCAGTCGCCGATGCAGCCCTCGGTAAAGGCGCCGTCGCTTTGGCCATGGCCGGAATAATCAAAACGCAGCATCGCCTGACCCCGGGCCCGGGCCCAGCCTTCCAGATGCAGCGCCTTGCTGCCCTCCATGTCGGATTTGAACCCGCCCAGGAACACCAGAACCGGCCCCTGCCCTTCGGTCAGGTGATAGGCCAGACGCCGCCCCTGTGGTGTCGTCAGGTATTTTGCATCCGCCATTTGCGACCTCCTGTGCTGCCGACAATATCTGCCATTGCCCGCCGGGATTGTCAGCCCTGCGTTGCGCGCGCTGGCAGGGCACCGCCGATAGCCACCTGCGTTCTATGGTCACGCTCGCGCGCAATTGGCCGCAGCCCGGCGCGCCACGCTTGACACCGTCAGCCGCGCGGATCAATGAAACCGGACGATATAACCCGCAACCGGGCGTTCCGTGGGCGCCAAACCGACGAGGAGGACAGATATGTCCCAGATCACCCTCACCTTCCCCGATGGCAATTCCAAATCCGTCCCCGCCGGAATCACCCCGGCCGAAGTGGCCGCGGGCATCGCCCCGTCGCTGGCCAAAAAGGCGATCAGCGCCACGGTGAACGGTGCCCATTACGATCTGCAATGGCCGATCGAGGCGGACGCCAGCATCGCCATCAACACGATGCAGGATGACGCGGCGGCGCTGGAACTGATCCGCCACGATCTGGCCCATGTCATGGCCCGCGCGGTTCAGGCGATCTGGCCGGACGTCAAGGTCACCATCGGCCCGATCCGCGATTTCGGCTGGTTCTATGATTTCGACCGCGAAGAGCCATTTACCCCCGAAGACCTCGGCGCCATCGAGGCCAAGATGCGGGAATTCATCAATGCCCGCGATCCGGTCCGGACCGAAGTCTGGGATCGCGCCCGGGCGCTGAAACATTACCAGGACAGCGACGAGCCCTATAAGGTCGAATTGCTGGCGCGGATCCCCGAAGGCCAGGACATTCGGATGTATTGGCACGGCGACTGGCAGGATCTGTGCCGGGGCCCGCATCTGCAATCGACGGGCCAATTGCCTGCCGATGCCTTCAAGCTGACCCATGTCGCCGGGGCCTATTGGCTGGGCGACAACACCCGGCCGATGCTGCAACGCATCTATGGCGTGGCGTTCAAGAACCGCAACGACCTCAAGGCGCATATGACGATGCTGGAGGAGGCCGCCAAGCGCGACCACCGCAAGCTGGGCCGCGAGATGGACCTGTTCCATATGCAGGAAGAGGCGCCGGGTCAGATTTTCTGGCACCCGAATGGCTGGACCATCTACTCCCAGTTGCAGGATTACATGCGCCGCCGGCAACAGGCCGATGGCTATGTCGAGGTGAACACGCCGCAGGTCGTCTCCCGCAAATTGTGGGAGGATTCAGGCCATTGGGACAATTATCAGGAAAACATGTTCATCGTCGAAGTCGACGAGGAGCATGCGCGCGAAAAGACCATTAACGCGCTGAAACCGATGAATTGCCCCTGCCATGTCCAGATCTTCAACCACGGTCTGAAATCCTATCGCGATCTGCCGATCCGCATGGCCGAATTCGGCTCGTGCAACCGTTACGAACCCTCGGGCGCGCTGCACGGTATCATGCGGGTGCGCGGCTTTACCCAGGATGACGCGCATATCTTCTGCACCGATGACCAGATCGAGGGTGAATCAAAGAAATTCATCGAATTCCTGGCCCGGATCTATTCCGACCTCGGGTTTGACAAATGGCGGGTGAAACTCTCCACCCGCCCCGAAAAGCGGGTCGGCACCGAAGAAAGCTGGGACCGGATGGAGGCGGCGCTGGCCAATGCCTGCAAGGCCGCCGAATATGACTATGAGATCTTTGAGGGCGAAGGCGCCTTTTACGCGCCCAAGCTGGAATTCGTGCTGACCGATGCGATTGGCCGGGATTGGCAATGCGGCACGCTGCAGCTTGATCCGAACCTGCCTGAGCGGCTGGATGCGGATTACATCGGCCCAGATGGCGAAAAGCACCGTCCCTTCATGCTGCACCGCGCGGTGCTGGGATCGTTTGAGCGCTTCATCGGCATCCTGATCGAAAACTCTGCCGGTCACCTGCCACTGTGGCTGGCGCCACGCCAGGTCGTGGTGGCCACGATCGTGTCGGATGCGGATGAGTATTGCCTTGAGGTGGTTGCGGCGCTGAAAGCCGCCGGCATCCGCGCCGAGGCCGATCTGCGCAACGAAAAGATCAACTACAAGGTCCGCGAACATTCGGTCGCCAAGGTGCCTTATATCCTGGCCTGCGGTCAGCGCGAGGTCGAGGATCGCAGCGTTTCGGTGCGCAGGCTGGGCGAGAAACAGACCGCGATGGCGACGCTCGACGAGATCATCGCGCGGTTGCGGGACGAGGCACTGCCGCCCGATATGAGCGCCTGAGGATCAACAAAACGCAAGGCGGGCCACACCCGCCTTGCCGCCCTCACCAGCGCAGCAGCCGCGATCCGGCCAGCGCGCCGATCAGGGTCGCCAGGAGGATCCCCAGCGAATACCAGGTGGCATAGAACAGCGGGGAATCTTCGTTGCAGAAGGTTGAATAGATCGTTGTCGCGAGGCCCGCAGCCGCCAGCCCGGCCAGCGCGCCACTGAACCCGGGGCGCACGGATGCGCCGCGCCGCATCGCCGCCAGCATGCCCGCCGTCAGCGGCAGCGACAGAATCACGATCATCGGCAGGCAGACCGGGATCGATTTGCCCTGCCAGAGCATGAACCGGCTGTCCGGCGCCGTCGTGACAAAGGCCCAGACGAACAGCCCAAGAGCGATTGCCGGCACCAGCCAGACCACCCGGGCGGGCAGGCCCAGCGGCACCGCAGGCCGTGCCGAGCGCAGCGCCAGCACCAATGCCAGCATCGCAAGACCCAGCGGCAGGAGCGTTTTTGCCGCCACCACCGGATCAATGATGCGCTCGGCCAGATCCGGGCGCGGGCCGAGAAAGAGGAAATACAGCACCACCGACACCAGTACTGCCAGTGGCAAAGCCAGCCCCACCCGCGTCTCAACCGAGGCAGCGGGGGCCGGGGCGGCCTCTGCCGCCAGCGCATTTATCAGGTCTTCGGTCTTCATTCGCGGGTCTCGTCTTTCGCTTCGGCCAGATCCTTTAGCCGGGTCATGGCACGGTGATAGGCCACGCGCACCGCCCCTTCACTCATTCCCAGGCGGGCGCCGACTTCTCCGGCGCTTTCGCCTGCAATGCCGACGGCGCGGACAATACCGGCCGATCTTTCGTCGATCCGGTCCAGCATCACGCCCAGATCGCGCACCGCCATGATCTCGCCCGATGCCTCGTCCGGCAGCACCTCGGCGACATCGTCCAGCGGCACCTGCGTCCCGCCTGTCCGCCGCTTGCGCCCGGCATCGGCGGTCTTGTAGCGGGCAATGGCGTAGAGCCATGGCGTCACCGGATCCGCCTCGCGCCAGGTGTGACGCTTGGCATGCACCGCAAGCAGGACCTCTTGCACGATATCTTCGATATCATCCGCGCCGCTGTCGCCTCTGCGGCCACGCACGACATTGCGGATCACCGGCGCGCATTCGGTCAGGAATAGCGCATAGGCTGCCCCCTCGCCCCGGTTGGCCCGGCGCAGGAGATCGCCCCAGCGGTCGTTGCGATCCATATTGCCTCTCTCCATTCGCGCTTGCCGCGCAAACGTTACAGTCTTCAATCCGAAATGTGCAAATACATCACCTGTTTGTGAGCAGCGTAACATTTCCACCGGTTGCCGCGAAGTGGTTAGCACGGACGCCACGACGGCGCCGATCCAACCGGAGGAACTTTTTTTATGAAACCCACCAACAAGGCCCTGATCGCCACCGCATTCGCCACCGCGCTGATCTCGATGCCGCACACCGCTGCTGCTGCCGAGAAGGAAAAATGCTATGGTGTCTCGATGGCGGGCGAGAACGATTGCGCCGCCGGTCCCGGCACCACCTGCGCCGGCACCTCCAAGGTCAATTACCAGGGCAACGCCTGGACCCTGGTCGATGCCGGCACCTGCACCACGATGATGCTGCCCGCGATGGAAAATGGCGAAGCCCGCATGGGATCGCTCGAACCGCTTGAGCGCGACCTGCCGATGAACGGCTAAGGTCATTTCGGTGCGTCTCCCCTCGGGGGCGCACCGAATTTCACACTGCATTTCTTTCTGGGGAGGTTCTGCCATGCTCGACCGCGCGTTTCCAAACGATCTGCCCGCCCTGCCGGGTGTCGGATACAAGCCGCAGCATTATGCGTCGATCATCGCTGACCCCGCCCCGGTTGGCTGGCTGGAAATCCACGCCGAAAACTACATGGGCGACGGTGGCCGCCCGTTGGCGCAGCTGCGTCACCTGGCCGAGCGCTTTCCGATCTCGGTGCATGGGGTCGGGTTGTCGATTGGCGGCGACGGGCGGCTTGACGCCGATCATCTGGCACGGCTGAAACACCTCTGCGATTGGCTGAACCCGGCGAGTTTTTCCGAACATCTGGCCTGGTCCACCCATGACAGCGCCTTTCTCAACGACTTGCTGCCGCTGCCCTATACGGACGCCACCCTGACCCGGGTTGCCGATCATGTTGATGAGCTGCAGGCGGTTCTGGGCCGCCGGATCCTGCTGGAAAACCCGTCAAGCTATCTGGCCTTTGCCGAAAGCCACTGGTCGGAAACCGATTTCCTGCGTGAAGTGGCGCGGCGCACCGGCTGTGGACTGCTACTGGATGTGAACAACGTGTTCGTGTCGGCGACCAACCTGGGCCTCGACGCCCGCGCCTATATCGCCGATTTCCCGCTCGATCAGGTCGGTGAAATCCACCTCGGCGGCCATGACGAGGATCACGACGATCAGGGCCGTCCATTGTTGATCGACAGCCACGGCGCCGAAATCGCCGACCCGGTCTGGACGCTGCTGGGCGAAACTCTTGCGCTGAGCGGCCCACGCCCGGTTCTGGTTGAATGGGACAATGACGTGCCGGACTGGCCGGTGCTGGCGGCCGAGGCCAGCCGCGCCGCCCGCGCGCTGGACCCGTTGACTAAGGTGCCAGCATGAGCACCCAGACCGACTTTCGCATGGCGCTGCTCGATCCCGACCGCCCTGCCCCGCCAAATCTGCAAGACGGGCGCGGCGGTGCCGCCGGACGTCGCTTTGCGGTCTATCGCAACAATGTCGCGGTCTCGCTGGGCGAGGCGCTGGAGACCGGGTTTCCCACCGTCGCCAAGCTGCTGGGCGAACAGAATTTCCGTGGCATCGCCGCGCTGTTCCTGCGTGCCACCCCGCCGCAGAGCCCGCTGATGATGACCTATGGCAGCGGCTTTGCCGATTTCCTCGCCGGCTTCGCGCCGGTGCAGCATCTGGGCTATCTGGCCGATGTGGCGCGGCTCGATTACGCGATGCGACTGTCCTATCACGCCGCCGATGCGCAGGCCCTGGCGCCCGAGGCCCTGCAAACCCTGATGTCCGGCGATCTCAGCGTCGCGCGGCTAACGCTGGCCCCGGCACTGCGGCTGATCCGCTCGGACTGGCCGCTGCATGCGATCTGGCGCTTCAATCACGACGATGGGCCGGCGCCCGCCCCCCGCGCCGAGGCGGTGCTGATCACCCGGCCAGAGTTCGATCCGGTTCCATGGGTGTTGCCGCCGGGCGGCGCCGTGTTCATCACCGCGATCCTCAACGGCGCGACGCTGGGGGACGCCTTTGAAGCGGCCAGCACGGACACACCCGAATTCGATCTGTCGGCGCTGCTGGCGTTGTTGATCCAGGACCAATGCATCACCGGCATGGAGAGCCAGACATGAGACATTTCAACCAATTCGCCGCAGCCCTGACCCGGGTCGAGCCGCTGCTGGCGACCCTGGCTCGCTTTGTCTTTGCCGCCGTGCTGCTGCGCTACTTCTGGGCCTCCGGCCTGACCAAGCTCGGCGATGGGCTGCTGGGCATCTTCAAACCCTCGCTCGGTGCCTATGCGCAGATCTTCCCGCGGCAGCTGGAGGCGGTCGGCTATGACACCGACCAGCTTGGGCTGTTTCACTGGGCGGTGGTGGTGGCGGGCACCTGGGCCGAATTCCTGCTGCCCCTTGCGGTGGTTCTGGGCCTGTTCACCCGGCTTGCAGCGCTGGGGATGATCGGTTTCATCACCGTGCAGAGCCTCACCGACCTCTTTGGCCATGGCGGCCTCGCTCATCTCGAAACCTTTGGTGCCTGGTTCGACCCGGCGGCGGACAGCGCCATCCTCGATCAACGCGCCTTGTGGATTTACTTGCTGATCGTTCTGGTGATCAAGGGCGGCGGCTGGCTGGCCCTGGATCAGGCAATATTCAGAAATGCGCCTTTGGTTCATCCGGACGCCCGGCGGCCAGTGCCATAAGCCCGGCCACCGCACAGAATCCCATCGGGAACAGGGTAAAGACATTGACCCCGAAGCCGACATACATCCCCGCCGCCGAGGCGATCAGCAACAGCCCGCCCCAGAGCGCGCGCACCTTGGCCATCCCGGCCCCGGCAATCGCCAGCAGCGGCGACAGGAACGACGCGGCGCGGATCAGATCGACATTGCCGACCTGTTCGAACAGCCCCTCGACCTCGCCAAAGCGGTCAATCGCCTCGGTATAGCCATAGCTGGCCATGCCGACGACCAGCCCCAGAAGCCCGCCGATCAGCCCCAATATCAATGCCGCATTGCGCATCTCTCTGTGTTCCTTTCCGCCGCCAGCTTCTAGGGCAGCAGCGCCTTTTGCACCGCCGCGCCCCATCCCAGATAGAGCCTGCCTTGGGTTTCGATAAGGGGGCGTTTCATCAAAGTCGGATGCGCGAGGATCAAGTCACGCAGCGGCCGCGCCCGTTCGGAGGTGCCCAATCCGCGCCAGGTGGTCGAGCGGGTGTTCAGCAAATCCTGGCCGAATGCCGCCTCGGCCCGCTCCAGCAGACCCGGCGGAAAGCCCTCGGCGCGGATGTCGTGCAACCGCGCGTTTTGCAGCGATTTCAGTGCCTTTCGGCAAGTATCGCAGGTCTTGATGCCATAGATGATCATATTGCCCTCAACTTCAGCCATCGCAGAAATAGCGGGCATTGCTGGGGCCTGCACCCTACTTTTGCTTGATTTTTACAACGGGATTGCAATCTTGGTGCGGTGACCCTGGCCGTTTCCACTCCGGCTGCTTGCAGTCGGCGGTCCTGATCCGGCTGGTGTCTGCCCCCCGATTTCCGGTGGGCTGCAGTCAGAAGTCAGAAGGAGAAACGGAATGCCGGTTGGCACCGTGAAATGGTTTAACACCACCAAAGGGTTCGGGTTCATTGAGCCCGAAGATGGCGGCAAGGATGTGTTCGTGCATATCTCGGCCGTGGAAAGGTCCGGTCTGACCGGGCTGGCAGACAATCAGAAAGTTCAGTTCGAGCTGCTGGATGGGCGCGACGGCCGTAAAATGGCGGGCGATATCAAGCTGCTGTAAACAGATACGCGGGTGATCAGGCCGGATTGCGGTCCAGAACCTGCCACTCCTCGCCCATGGCGATGATGCACGAGGTGCCGCTGGCGTCGCTCACGGCCAGCGTCCAGTTGTCATTCGCGCCGGTCCAGAGCTTGATCACCTGTTCCGGTCCGCGTGGCCCGATGGCTGTGCGCTCTGAGCGCATCCGCCCCGGCAACCGCTGTGCAAACCGCTCGCGGGTCTCGCAGATCACCTCGGCAACCGGGCTGATCGGTTGCAACGGGGTGGCCATCGCGGCAAGGCAGATCGGCAGGGCGCCCTGCCGAAAACCGGGTTTCGGCAACGGTAAACGGGCGCCCAAGGGCGCCCGTATTCCGTTAAACTGCGATCCGATCAGCCGCGCGGCGACTTCGATCCGTCCCAATACCCCTCGGGCGATTTCGACCCGTCCCAGGTCGATTTCTGCCGATAGACCCGACGTTGCGACACCGGGTGCTGCTTCATCGAGGTATAGGACACCGACTGGTTCGGGACGCCACAGCAGATGACGCCGCCCAGAACGATCGGTTGCAGGCCCGCAGGGCAGTAATTCGCCGAGGCCTGATAGGGATAGAGCTTGGCATCCATCGCCATCGCAGGCGCGGCGGAGAGGGCAAGGCAGGCCAGCCCGGCGCCGAACAGGAATTTCTTCATCACATGGTCCCCCAATGCGCAATCCCGCCCCCAACGGACGGATTTGTTCGGATGCAGGGTATCGGCTGCGGGGTTTCGGTCAAGGTGCTGAACGGAAACAATTCGTTTCATTCTGAGGTTGTGCGGGCAAGCCCACAGTCAAACGCCACGCCGATGCCACAGCCCGATCCGATCCGCGCAGACCAGAGGGTCGCGCCCGGCCCGGGGTGGGCGCTCGCGCCCGCCCTGGGGGCGGGTCGGGCGCGACCCGGTTCGCAGGCGAACCGGGAGTGAGATGCCTTTTCAAAAACTGAAGTATCGAGCAACCTTCGGCTCAATGCGAAATTCTACCCCAAAACCCCCTCAAACTCCCGCCATTCGCGTTTGCTCATCCCGGAATTCTCGGCGGTCACCTCTTCGCCTTTCAGCATCCGCCGCAGGCAGTCCATCATCTGCGCTGACATGGTGACCGATCCCAGCCGGTAATCCTCGAACGCCTTATAGGCGAAGGGCACCCAATCGGCGACCATTTCACAGATCGCATCGGCATAGACCCGGATTTCGTATTGCGCATGGGCATCGGCGCGCAGGCGCAGGAAATGGAACAGGTTGTGCAGATCGACCTTCCAATACCATTGGGTATAGATATTGGCCGGCAAGTTCATCCGCGCCAGCTCGCGGGCCAGCCCCTGCTGACCCTCGTCGGAAATCATCGCCGCGTAATGGTCATAGGCGCGCATGGAATCGGTTTTCAGCCAATCGAGGACACGCGCCGCTTCCGCGCCCTCCAGCAGCTCTCCGCGGCCCTGGTTGTTCACCACCGATTGCGCGTTCAGCGCATCCGGGGCGGGGATATAGAATTCGCGGTCGAGGATCGAATAGCGGGCGGAATATTCGTTCACATTGGCGGTGCGGTGGCGGATCCACTGCCGGGCGACGAACACCGGCAGCTTCACATGCAGCTTGACCTCGCACATTTCAAACGGCGTCGAATGCCAGTGCCGCATCAGGTAACGGATCAGCCCTTCGTCATTCTGCACCGACTTGGTGCCCTTGCCATAGCTGACCCGCGCCGCCTGACAGATGGCGGCATCATCGCCCATATAGTCGATCACCCGGACAAAGCCGTGATCCAGCACCGGGCGGGCGGAATAGAGATGCGCCTCCATGCCCTCGGACACGGCGCGCAGGGTCTGGCGCGGGCGGGCGCGCTGCGCGTCGATCTCTGCCTGGGCCTCAGGGGTCAGGGTCATGGCGAATCCTTTCTGCTCCAACACGGCGAAGCCGCAGTATATAGCAGTTGGCCCACATTTGAATGCCATATGCGGTAGGGATTTTCCGCCGCACCTTGGCGCATTCCAAACCGGGCGGATTGACAGCAGGGACATGGATAACGGATCTTGCCCGAAACCGCCGCCAATCGAGCGGCCCGGAAGAACAACGAGGCAGAGCAATGTTCAGAAAGGCAACGTTTTCGGTTGCGGCACTTGTGGTCATGGCGGCGTGTTCCGGCTCCGGAACCAACCCGTTCACCGCCGAGACGACGACCGATACGACAACCGATACAACGACGACCACGACGATTCCTTCGGGCGTGGCCGGTGATCTGAGTTCGATCACCTATGATGCCACCGCCCAGACCCTTGTGGTCAGCGGCATCACCCTGGACGACAAGCCGGTCGAGGGCACCTATGTGCGCCAGGCGGCGCTGGATGCGCAATTCGGCGGCTATCAGGTGTTTACCTCGCAGGACGATTCACTGGACCGCCACGCCATCGCGCTGGTGCTGCAATCGCAGGGCACCGCGCAGACCGGGCAGGTGCGGGCCGGCGTCGCCGCGACCGGCGGACCGCGCAACCGCTATTTCGCCGGTGGCTATTACGAACGCGACGGCGACTACGATCCGCCCGATGTCTCGGCAACCTCGGGGCTGGTGTCCTATGCCGGATCCTATGTCGGGCTGACCAATATCGGGGTCCGCGATGGGCTGCTGATTGCGGTCGATCCGACCGTGCCGATCGAATTGCAGCCCTACCGGGCGGCGCAGGTCACCGGCAATGTGTTTCTCAACGCCGATTTCGGCGACAACAGTGTCGAAGGCAATATCTACAACCGGACGATCGTGCCCACCGGTCAGAACCTGCCCTCACTGGTTCTGGTGGCAAGCAGCATCGCCACCGACGGGACCTTCAGCGGCGAGGTCGAATATGACAGCTTTCAAACCGATCCGACCTATGCCGGGCTCGATCCGACCACCGACAATGACATTGGCGATTACGCCGGGATTTTCGGCGGCACCGATTCCGCCTCGGTCGGTGGCCTGGTGCACCTGACCGAACTCGACGGGCCGGACGATCGCCTGACTTATGAGGGCGAAGAGGAATACGGCGTCTTTGTCCTGCAGCAATGCGGCACCACCGGCGCCAATTCCACCCTTTGCAATTCGGTAAATTGAGCCGGGGCCATTGGGCCCGGCGACTGCAATCTCGGGGCCGGGCCATCGCGCTGGCGCTGGGTTTGGCGCTGCCGGGAACCCTGGCCGCGCAACCGGCCCAGACCTCGGTCACGCTGACCCTGCCGCAGGCCCGCGCGGCGGCCCTGGCGGCGGCGCAGCACGGCGATGCGGAGACGGTGCGGCTGCTGACCTTTGGACTGAAACAGGCCGGGGCCGCCGATGGTCAGATGCATTACCTGCTGGCACGGGCCGAGATGGACCTCGGCCGCCCTGTCCCGGCATTGGACGCGGCGCGGACCTCCTACCGGCTGGCGGGCAGCAAACGGCAACGCTTCGACGCCGCGCAGCTGGCGGCGGCCGCCGCGCAGGCGGCAGGGCGCAGCACCACCGCGCAATTGTGGCTGCGCCGGGTCTATCAGAACACTGACAACCCGGCGGACCGAAAGGCGATTGCCCGCGACTACCGGATCCTGCGGGCGATCAATCCATTCAGTTTCCAGATGGCGGCCAGCGTTGCGCCCTCGTCAAATGTGAACAACGGCAGCGGCTCGCAGTTCAATATCATCGACGGGGTGCCGCTGGTCGGCGTCCTCAGCCCCACGGCGCAGGCGCTGTCCGGGCTGGTCTATTCCGCCGATCTGTCCCTGGGCTACCGCCTGGGTGAATTGCGCAAGGACCGGCGGCTGACCGCCGTCGCCCGGCTCTACACCAAGCAGGTGCATCTGTCCGACAGCGCCCGGGCCAAGGCACCGACGGCGCGGGACAGTGACTTTGCCCTGATCCTGGCCGAGGCCGGATTGCGCCTGGCCACCAGCGCCGAGGATGGCACCCGCCTTGGCGGCGGCCTGATCGCCGGGCAAAGCTGGTATGGCGGCAGCCGCTATTTCGGGTTTTTCCGGGGCGAAGCCAGCTGGTCGCGCCGGCTGGGCCAGAGCACCGGGATCGGCGTCGCGGGGTATTTCGAACGCCGCGATTACGACGCCAGCCCGACGACGGAAAACCTGGCGCAGATCGGCCTCTGGGCGAGCCAGGCACTGCCGGATGGCAGCCAGCTCGGCCTCAGGCTGACCTATGTGAATTCCAACCTGACCGGCAAGACCCGCGACAGCCACAGCCTGTCGGCGCGGCTGGACTGGAGCCCGGAGGAAAAGATCGGCCCGGCGCATCTGACCCTGGGGGTGAATGCCAGCTACGCCAACTATCCCGACTACATGGTTGGTTTCATTGTGGTTCCCGGCGGTCGCCAGGACAAGACCATCGGCGTGCATGCCCGGGCGGTGTTCGACGATTTCGGCTATGCCGGCTTTGTTCCGACAATGGATATCGGCCTGTCCCGGACCACCTCCAACGTCAGCCGATTTGAAACCCGTACCTTTTCGGTCGGCTTCGGCATCCGCTCGGCGTTCTGAGGTCGCTCGACTTTTGCCGTCACCGGGCTAAGCTGTCTCTTCTGCAATCATCAGAAGAGGCACCAAATGGGCATCACCTATCTGCATACGATGGTCCGGGTGAAGGACCTGGAAAAGACCATGGCATTCTTTGAGCTTTTGGGCCTGGTCGAAACCCGGCGCATCGACAATGAAGCCGGGCGGTTTTCCCTGGTCTTCATGGCCCCGCCCGACCAACAGGACTGCCCGGTCGAACTGACCTACAATTGGGACGGCGACGACGGCCTGCCCTCGGACAGCCGCCATTTCGGCCATCTGGCCTATGCGGTCGATGACATTTACGCGACCTGCGCGCATTTGCAGAAGAACGGGGTTACCATCAACCGACCGCCGCGTGACGGGCGCATGGCCTTCGTGCGCTCACCCGACAATATCTCGGTTGAATTGTTGCAATCCGGTGAGGCAAAAGCCCCCGCCGAACCCTGGGCCAGCATGGAGAACACCGGTCATTGGTGACAGACCTGCCGCCTTTCCGGTCGCGCCCCCGGGGCCTGTTGCGGGTTCTTGCCCTGGGCCTTGGCCTGGCGCTTGGCACCGGCGCGGCGGCAGAGTGTCGCCTGGCATTGGTGCTGGGGCTCGACGTGTCCTCTTCCGTCGATCCCGGCGAATATGACCTGCAGAAATACGGGCTGGCCACGGCCCTCGGGTCAGTCCCGGTGCGCGAGGCATTGCTGAATGTCACCGGCGGCTATGTCACCTTGGCGGTGTTCGAATGGTCCGGGCGCTATCAACAAAAGATGGTGCTGGACTGGACCCGGATGGACCTGCCCGCCGCGCTGGACATGGCGGTGCTGCAGATCGCCCGGGCCGAGCGCAGCTATTCGCGGTTTCCCACTGCGATCGGCTATGCGCTGGCCTATGCCGCCGGGGTGCTGCACCGGGCGCCGACCTGCAAGCGCCGGGTGATCGATATTTCCGGCGACGGGGTCAACAAGAGGGCTTTGGCCCCGCCCTCGCCTATCGCAACTTCCCGCTCGACGGGGTGACGGTGAATGGGCTGGTGATCATCGACACCGACCCGCTGGTGCTGCCGTTCTATCGACGGGAATTGCGCCGCGGGCCAGGCGCCTTTGTTGAAACCGCCCATGGCTTTGCCGATTTCGCCGAGGCGATGACCCAGAAGCTCTATCGCGAAATCAATGATATCGTGGTTGGCAGCCTATCAGACACCGGGTCGGAGGATCAGGGATGATGCGCAAACTCATCGGCACGGCGCTGGCCCTTTGGCTGGGCCTCGGCGCGGCGGCGCTGGCCGAGTGTCGCCTGGCGCTGGTGCTAGCACTGGATGTCTCGGGCTCGGTCAGCGGCACCGAATACCGGTTGCAGCTCGACGGGGTGGCGAATGCGCTGATGAACCCGGAGGTGAGCGAGGCCATTCTGGCGATTCCCGGTGCCACCGTCGGGCTCACCGTGTTCGAATGGAGCGGGCCACGATTTCAGCGGGTGCTGGTCGACTGGTCCGATCTGGCAACCGCCGAGGATATCCTGCGGGTCGCCGCCACCCTGCGCGCCACCAAACGCAGCCCGACCGAACCCTCCACCGCAATCGGCAATGCCATGGCCTTTGCCGCCGCCAGCCTGCTGAACGGGCCGCGCTGTGACCGCGAGGTGATCGACATTTCCGGCGATGGCAAATCGAACAACGGCCCGAACCCACGCGATGTGCTGTTGTTGCCGCAGGTGACCATCAACGCGCTGGCGATCGGCGGTGAGCTGATCGACCCGGCGGAACTGCGCCCTGTCGGGCTGGCCGAGCTGACAGCCTATTTCCGCGCCTATGTCCTGCGTGGTCCGCAAGCCTTTGTCGAAACCGCAATCGGGTTCAGCGCCTTTCAGGAGGCGATGGTGCGCAAGTTGAAACGCGAATTGCAGATACTGGCAGTTTCGGACGCCGAGCCGTTGCGGTTCGCGCCTCTGAGCCCTCAGTAAAGGTTGAGCCGTCAGTAGATATAGCGGATCTGGTCGGTCCAATAGCGTTCCAGCCGGCGCAGGGTGGTGGTCACATCGTCGATGGCCTGCATGCCCAGCACCCCCTTGGCCTCAAGCCCGTCGGCATGGCGATCGAACAATAGGGTGACGACATCGTGGATCTCGCGCCCCTTCGAGGTCAGCTTGACCCGCACCGACCGGCGATCCACCTCGCAGCGCTGATGATGCATATAGCCCATCTCGACCAGCTTCTTGAGGTTGTAGCTGACGTTGGAGCCCTGGTAATAGCCGCGCGATTTCAGTTCACCGGCGGTGACCTCATGGTCGCCGATATTGAACAGCAACAGCGCCTGCACCGCGTTGATTTCCAGCACGCCGACCCGTTCGAATTCATCCTTGATCACGTCCAGCAGCAGCCGGTGCAACCGTTCGACCAGCGCCAGCGCGTCAAGGTAAGAAGCCATATAGGCCGCCGGACCTGTCCGCGTAGGCATTGCATTGTGAATGCTCATTGCTATCTCCATCCGCAGCTGCTCGGGATGGTATTGACCGACAAATCCGAAAAATCAGTTAAACCGGTAAAGATAGCGTGCGCAGGTGATCAGCCGCCGCCTGCCGCGGCAGGACCTGCCATGATCCGCGCGATCAGCGGATGATATTGCGCCGGTGCCGCCTGCTGCCCGGTGACCCAGACCAGCAAGTCCTGATCGTTTTCCCAGAGCAGCGCATCATAGGTGGTCAGCTCGGCCTCGGACAGCGTGGCCAGCTCGGCATCGGCAAAGCGGCTGAGCAGGATATCCATTTCCTTGATCCCGCGCCGCATCGAGCGCATCCGCAGGCGTTTCAGCCGATCCTCGTGACTCTCGCTCATGCCTCACCCTTCAATGTCTTGCGCAGACTTTTTTCCAATTGCCCCAGACGTTCGGTCATCCGGGCCATCTGCACCCGGATGTCGCGCATTTCCGTCAGGATTACCATCGCATCCCCGCTCAGCTCTCCGGCTTCGCCCGGGTTGGGGGCGCCATCGCCCTCACCGTTCAGCAGCCAGCCGAGCGAGACGCTCAGCAATCCCGCCATCATCTGCAACTTGTTGGCGCGCGGTTCGGAAAGGTCATCCTCCCAACCGCGCAGGGTCGCCAGCCGCACCCCCAGCCGTCGGGCCAGCTCGCTCTGGGTCATCCCCGCGGCCTCGCGCGCGCCGGCAATCCGGTCGCCAAAGGTCGAGGTTTCGGGATCGAACCAATGTTCGTCGATATCCTGAGGTGTCATCTTTTGCCCTTTCCGCCGATCCCGCTTGAACGGCTTTGGCCCTGTAACTAAGACAGGGACGCACAGATCACAAATCCAAGGCCCGGACATGCCCTTTTTGTCGAACACACTTTCACGCGTGAAGCCTTCGCCGACCATCGCCATGTCCAACAAGGCGGACGAGCTGAAAGCAGCAGGCGGCGACATCATCGGACTGGCGGCCGGTGAGCCGGATTTTGACACGCCCGACAATATCAAGGCTGCGGCGATTGCGGCAATCAATGCCGGAAAAACGAAATACACCGCGGTGGATGGCATTCCTGAGCTGAAACAGGCGATCTGCGCCAAGCTGAAGCGCGACAACGAACTTGACTACACCCCGGCCCAGGTCAGTGTCGGCACCGGTGGCAAACAGATCCTCTATAATGCCCTGATGGCAACCCTCAATCCCGGCGACGAAGTGGTGATCCCGGCACCCTATTGGGTGTCCTACCCGGATATGGTGCTGCTGGCTGGCGGCACCCCGGTGATCGCCGAGGCCTCGATCCAGACCAATTACAAGCTGACCCCAGATCAACTTGAGACGGCGATCACCCCGAACACCAAATGGTTCATCTTCAACTCGCCTTCCAACCCGACCGGTGCCGGCTATTCGCGGGAGGAGCTAAAAGGGTTGACCGATGTGCTGATGCGTCACCCGCATGTCTGGGTGATGACCGACGACATGTATGAACATCTCGCCTATGACGATTTCGAATTCTGCACCCCCGCGGAGGTCGAGCCGGGCCTGTATAACCGCACCCTGACGGTCAATGGCGTGTCCAAGGCCTATGCGATGACGGGCTGGCGGATCGGCTATGCCGCCGGGCCGGAAAGCCTGATCGGGGCGATGCGCAAGGTGCAGTCGCAAAGCACCTCGAACCCCTGTTCGATCAGCCAATGGGCGGCGGTCGAGGCGTTGAACGGGCCGCAGGATTTCCTGGCACCCAACAACGCCCTGTTCAAACGCCGCCGCGATCTGGTGGTGGCGATGCTGAGCCAGATCGACGGCATGGTCTGCCCGGTGCCCGAAGGCGCGTTCTATGTCTATCCCTCGATCAGCGGGCTGATCGGCAAGACCAGCGTCGGCGGCACCAGGATTGTCGATGACGAAGCCTTCGCCACCGCGCTGCTGGAAGAGACCGGTGTGGCGGTGGTGTTCGGCGCGGCCTTCGGTCTGTCCCCGAATTTTCGCATCTCCTACGCCACATCCGACGCGGCCTTGACCGAGGCCTGCAGCCGGATTCAGAAATTTTGCGCCGGGCTGACGGGCTGAACGGCCCGTCGCGTCACCGCGTCGCTACAGGATAACCAGGAGCCATCCGAGATGAGCCAGGACCTCCCGCCATATTATTTTCGTGTGCGTGAAAACGGCGCCTTTGTCTATCGCATCGACACCGCTGACCGGATGCGCCGGATCGAGATGGACCAGATCGCCGTGGTCAACATCCGCAACGGCGAGATCAAGCCGCATGGCGACCGCGGGCTGAGCGAGGCCGATATCGCGGCGATCACCGCCTGGATGGAAGAGCGCATTGCCCTTCTGGCCAAGCGTGACATCGACGACATCCTGCGCGCCATCGACCATATGAACCTGACCACCCATTGGGCCCAATCCCGCGCCAGCGAAGAACAGCTGGAAACGGTCACCGACGCGCTGCTGCTGGCCATGCATGACCTGCGCACCGTTCTGGTGCGCAAGAAGGCCGACCGGGTGATGCGCGAGCGCGGCATGGTCTAGACTCCGCCCCGCCCCCCCTATTCATTTATCTAACAGAAAGACCAAATATGCCATCGAACGCCCAACCCGCCGCCGGAACCGAAACCCTGTTCCGTCCGATCACCATCGGCTCGATGACCCTGAAAAACCGGATCGTCATGGCCCCGATGACCCGCAACAAGGCGCAGGACGGGATCCCGGCGGACACCAATGCCGAATATTATCGCAAGCGCGCCGTCGGTGGTGTCGGTCTGATCCTGACCGAAGGCACGGTGGTGGATCGCCCGACCTCGCGCAACCTGCCGCATGTGCCGTTCTTCCACGGCGACACCGCGCTGACAGGCTGGCAGCAGGTGGCCGAGGCCGTGCATGGCGCGGGCGGCAAGATCGGGCCGCAAATCTGGCACACCGGATCGACCCGCGGCTCAGCCGGCTGGGAACCGGACAGCCCGGTCGAAAGCCCCTCGGGCATCGTCAAGCCGGGCGAGCCGCGCGGCAATGTGATGAGTGATGCCGATATCGCCGACCTGATCGCCGCCTTTGCCCGCGCCGCCGCCGATTCCGAGGCGCGCGGCTTTGACATGACCGAGGTGCATGGCGCCCACGGCTATCTGCTGGATCAGTTCATGTGGGACGGCACCAATCTGCGTGACGATTCCTGGGGCGGCCCGACCCTGCCCGAGCGTACGCGGGTGCTGGTCGAAATCATCAAGGCGATCCGCGCCGCGGTCAGCCCGGACTACCCGGTGTTCCTGCGCCTCAGCCAATGGAAACAGCAGGATTACGACGCCCGCCTGGCCCCGACCCCGGCCGAGATGGAGGCCTGGCTGACCCCGCTGGCCGATGCCGGTGTCGACGTGTTCCACTGCTCGCAGCGCCGGTTCTGGGTGCCGGAATTCCCTGAACTCGATGGCGAGGACGGGCTGAACTTTGCCGGCTGGGCCAAGAAGCTGACCGGCAAGCTGACCTGCAGCGTCGGCTCGGTCGGGCTGGACGGCGAATACTTCGGCGCCTTCCGGGGTCGTAGCGCCGGGCCCAGCGGTGTCGACAAGCTGATCGAGCGGATGGAGCGCGACGAATTCGACCTGATCGCGGTCGGCCGCATCCTGATCAGCGACCCGGATTGGGTGCAAAAGGTGCGCACCGGCGCTGAAACCAGCGGCTTTGACGCGGAAGCGCTGAAAACCCTGGTCTAAGACAGCCAACCGCATCCCGGCTGGGCACTTGACCTGACCAGCCGGGATCAGCGGCTTGCCCCGCCGCCGGTGATCCCGGCATTGGCGTGCAAGATGTCGCGCCCGCCACAGGCGGCTTCGGCGCCGCCCCGGGTTCGGCCAGCATCCACGCGCTCGCCCGCCCGATGCCTGAGGCCGCGCCGGTGAGGATGGCGCCCTGACCGTTCAGATCACTGGTATTCCTGCCCTATCGCTCCCTCCTGATGCGGCGCCGGTGACTTCGATTCCCGCGCCTGCTATTCACTGCCAATGGTTGTCTCTGCGCGCCCCAAATCCAACCGACCGGTGGCCGACAGTGCCGCTGTATCCGCCGCCCCGGCCAGGATGATTTTCCAGCGGGTCAGGAAATCGCCAAGCTGACCGGGAATAATCGCCTTGAGGAAATTGCCGGACCCAATAGCGCGCCACGCCGATACCCGACAACCCTGCCCCGAAGATCAGACGATCCAGGCTCACCCGCGCCATTCAACATACCCATCTCTCTAAAAGCCTACATCTTGCTGCCGGTGAAAGGGTCAAATGGGGCCCCGAAACTCGCCTCGTTCGCCTCGACAGATCGCTGAAATCCGGTTTCCTTCCCCGCCCTGCCCGCTTAACCTGAGGATCACGTGAAACGGAGGACACGCGCATGCCCCAGGCCGATGTCAACGGGATCGATATCTATTATCAGGTCGAAGGACCGGATGATGGCAAACCCATTCTGCTGATCACCGGTGTCGGCACCCAGATGACCCGCTTCCCCCAGGGCTTTGTCGACCTGCTGGCCGGACGTGGATATCGGGTGGTCCGGATGGACAACCGCGACATTGGCCTGAGCCAGAAATTCACCGACCACGGCATACCCGATTTTCGGGAAGCCTCAAAAGCCAAGGCCGAGGGCCGCAAGGCCGACCTCGCCTATCAGCTATCGGATATGGCTGGGGATTGCGCGGCGTTGCTCGATCACCTCGGGATTGCGCAGGCGCATATCTGCGGCTTTTCGATGGGCGGGATGATCGCCCAACTGGTGGCGATCGAACATCCCGCCAAGGCGCTGTCGCTGACCTCGATCATGTCGAACACCGGCAATCCCGAATTGCCCAACGGCACCCCTGAGGCACTGGCGGCGCTGACCACCCCGCGCCCGGACCCGACCCAGGATCTGGAGGCTTTCATCGCCCATGGCGTCAACACCGCCCAGGTCATCGGCAGCCCGGCCTGGCCGCAGCCAGTCGCCGATATTCGCGCCGCGATCCTGGTTGACTACGAACGTTCGTTCCATCCGACCGGCTTTCCCCGGCAATATGCCGCGATCCTTGCCACCTATGACCGGCGGCCGTTCCTGAACAAGCTGACGCTGCCGACGGTGGTCATTCACGGGCTACAGGATCCGCTGGTGCCAATTGCGGGCGGGCGCGACACCGCCGCCAATGTGCCAGGGTCCGACCTGATCGAGATCGACGGCATGGGCCACAACATGCCCCCCGAGATCTGGCCCCGGATCATCGACGGCATCGAAACCGCAGCGCTCAAGGTCTGAACGCAAAACCCCGGGCCACCGCTCTGGTGACCCGGGGCCATGTGCCATCGCCGGTTTTCAGGCGATCACGTCTTGGCGGAAATTTTCCGGATCAGCCCCTCTTGCGCCACGTTGGCGACCATGCGGCCATCACGGGTGAAAATCCGGCCCCTGGTAAAGCCGCGAGCTTTACCCGACCAGGTGCTGTCCATCACATAGAGCAGCCATTCGTCCATCCGGAGATCGCCATGCATCCACAGCGCATGGTCGAGGCTGGCAACCATCATATCCTCACGTCCGAAACTGACCCCGTTGCGGGTCAGCGAGGCGCCAAGGATACCCATATCCGAAGTATAGGCCAAAGCGGTGCGATGCAGCGCCGGGCTGTCCGGCATCGCCGCACGGGCGCGCATCCATGCATGCTGCACCAGGATCGATCCGGTTTCCTCAAACGGCGGCCGTGGCTCGCAGGGGCGGACCTCGATCGGGCGGGCGCGTTTGAGGAACTTGTAATATTCATCCTCCAGGTTTTCGCGATGCGCCTCGGCCAGCTCCTGTTCGTTCAACAGGTCTTCGGGCGGCGGCACCTTGGGCATGTCTTCCTGGTGATGCAGCCCCGGTTCATCCACCTGGAACGACGCGGCCATGTTCAGGATCGGGCGCCCCGATTGCACCGCCACCACCCGACGGGTGGTAAAGCTGCCACCGTCGCGGTCACGCTCGATCTGATAGAGCACCGGTTCGGCGGCATTGCCGGGGCGCATGAAATAGGCATGCAGCGAATGCGCCGCCCGGTCGTCGCTGACCGTGCGGGTCGCGGACATCAGCGCCTGGGCGATCACCTGACCGCCGAAACTGCGGCCACGCCCCGACGGGGTTGCGATGCCACGAAAGAAATTGTCTTCGAGCCGCTCCACGTCAAGGATTGTAGTCAGCTCATCCTCGCCCTGGGGTGCCCGGTTTGCCACTGCGTCGCTCATCGGTTTCTCCAGTCTGCTCGCCCGCCACTGGCGCGGGCCGGGTGCTACGTCCTGCAAGCATAGTCCGAATGCAAGCGGATTCTGCAATGCCGCATGCAAACCACAACCGATCAGACCAAGGATTGACCGCGCGGTAGAATGCCTCGATCCTAGGCCCAGCATCGAGCGGAGGAGCATGCCATGAGCGACGATATTCTGACCCCGGGCGGGCGTCCAGCCCTGATCACCGGCGCCGGCCAGGGGGGGGCCGCCAGATCGCCCTGCATCTGGCCAGCCATGGCTGCCCCGGTGTGGTGGTGAGTGATTTCCAGGCCGACCGCGTCGAAGCCGTGGCCGAAGAGGTGCGCGCTGCGGGCGGCACCGCCCTGGCCTATCAATGCAATGTCGGCAATATCGGCGCCACCCCGACCGACAACGCCCGCGCCCCGTTCTGGACCACCGGGCCCGCGGATTGGAACAGCTTTATAGGGGTGAATTTCTATTGGGTAATCAACGCCACCTCGGCGGTAATCGCGGGGCTGATCGAACGTCAGGCACCAGGCCGGATCATCACCATCATCTCGGAGGCGGCCCATTTCGGCGACAGCGAGCTGGAGATTTATGCCGGGGCCAAGGCCGGGGCTGCAGGCTTCCTGCGCGGCTGCGCCCGCACCCTGGGGCGGCACGGCATCACCGCGAACTGCATCGCCATCGCCTTTACCGCCACGCCCGATGTGCGCAAGAAATACGAGGCCGACCCGGAGCGGCTGAAAAAGATGATGAGCCGCCGTATTGTCCGCCGCCCGGGTGAGCCCACCGATATTGCCAATATGGCATTGTTCCTGTCCTCGGACGCCTCGGAATGGATCACCGGCCAGACCTATTCGGTCTCGGGCGGTTTCCATCTGGGGGTATGAGACGATGAGCGACCTGCCCCCCTCCCGCCTGCCCGCCAGCATCACCTCGCGCCTGCGTCTGCCGGTGGTTTCGGCCCCGATGCTGCGGATTTCCGGGGTCGATCTGGTGACCGCCTGCTGCAATGCCGGGGTGATCGGATCCTTTCCGACGGTGAATGCCCGCAGCACCGATCAGCTGCGCGACTGGGTCAACGCGATCCGCGCCGGGCTCACTCCCAATGCCGCGCCCTGGGCCGCCAACCTGATCATGCGCAACCCTCGGGTGCAGGAGGATGCGGCGATCCTGACCGAGGCCGGAGTCGAGATCGTGATCACCGCCGTCGGCTCGCCAGTGCCGGTGATGCCGGTGCTGAAACAGGCCGGGGCCCTGGTCTTTGCCGATATCGCCTCGCTGCATCACGCCCGCCGCGCGGTCGAAGCCGGGGTCGACGGGCTGGTGCTGCTTTCGGCCGGTGCCGGGGGGCAGACCGGCTGGGCCAACCCCTTTGCCTTTGTGCGGGCGGTGCGCCGCTTTTATGACGGGCCGGTGATCCTGTCGGGCGGGCTGACCGACGGTGCCTCGATTCGTGCGGCGCGGGTGCTCGGCGCCGATCTCGCCTATCTCGGCACAAGGTTCATCGCCACGGATGAAAGCCTGGCCGAAGCGGGCTACAAACAGATGCTGGCCGACAGCAGCCTCGATGAGGTGATCACCACCAAGACCTTCACCGGGCTGGCGGCGAATTTCCTGAAACCTTCGATCCTGTCCACCGGCCTCGGCCTTGACGATCTCGACGAGACCATGACCCCGGCCCGGGCCTCGGAACTCTACGGCGCTGGTGGCCATGAGCGCCCGAAACGCTGGAAAAACATCTGGGCCGCCGGGCATTCGGTCTCGGGCGTCGGCGCCCCCCGACCCGTAGCCGAACTCGTCGCCGAGATGGCCGCGGAATTCGACGCCGCCTGATCTTCTCCTGGAGTTCACGCCCATCGTCGGACGCTGCGGGCCGGAAGCTGCGGCTGCAGAAGGGTCAATCCCCTCTGCGCCCGCCCCTCGCGCGACGTCGCAGACGGCGCGGCCCGAGGTCTGTGCGCGAAAACAGGTTTGCGCCGCCGGTTGGCGTCGCAAGGCTCATACGCCCGCGCCAAACTTTCAACCCTGCGCCCAATGCGCACCCGCGTGACCATCTGATCCCTGAATTCCGCAGGCTACGGGTTCCGCGTTCCCGGCATGAAAACACTCTCCTTCATCAGTGAAAAGTGGCCATCGAACCGGGGGAACTCCAACCCCAGAGCAAGACCCTGCTCTTGCAGTCTGACAGCCATCTCCACTGCCAAAGCCTGCCATCTGGTTAAATAAAAGTTAAAAAAGCACCAAAAGCGCCCTATCAGCCCATTGTACCGAACAATTAATTACCCATGGGCACTTTTTTGACAAAATTCGCTGTTACGCATGTAGCGAGAGGCCCCAGAAAGAAAATAGTCTATCCGCTACGGTCACATCAGAAGGCGCGAACGGGCAGGCTATTGGCAGCAGTGATGGAACAGTGAAATGCGACTTCTAATTGTAGATGACGAACCAAGCATCCTTGAGCTCCTGAGCGTTGCGCTCAAGGCTCTGGGGACCTACAAAATCAAGACAGCCAGGTCTGCGAAGCAGGCGCTGGAAATGATTGAAGGCAAGCCGCGCGAGTTCGATGCGTTCCTGCTCGACATTCAGATGCCCGAAATGAACGGCATCGAATTGTGCCGCGCAATCCGGGCCTCTGACCTCTACAAATCCGCGCCGATCCTGATGCTCACCGCGATGTCGCAGATGTCCTATGTGGAAAAGGCGTTTGACGCCGGGGCCACCGACTATGTGACCAAGCCGTTTGACTTTGAGAACCTCAAGCAACGGCTGAACGCGGCACGCAAGCTGAAATACTCCAAGGCGCCTGCCTCCGCGACCGAGGCCAATCCGGCGATGATGCGCTCGGTGTTTTTCCACGAAAAGCACGATTACACCACCGGACTCGACTTTTCGCAGGTCGAACGCTTCATCGGTGCCTCCGAGTTCGAAAACTATGTGCAACAGATGTCACGCTCCAAGGCGACGCACACCTGCGCCTTTGCGGTTCGGGTGACCAATGGCGCGGCAATCAATGCCAGCGTGTCGTCGATGGATTTCTACAACGCCATATTCAAGGTGGCCGAGCAACTGTCCAAGGCGACCAAGGTGAACGGTAGCCTGCTGACCTACAAGGGCAATGGCATCTTCCTCTGCGCCGAATATGGCAGCCGCAAAACCAACACCTCGGCGCTGGCGCGCAAAATTGCCACTGCGATGGCGGCAGATGCGTTTTCCCATCCCCGCCCTGAGACCGTGGTCGGCGACCATGCCGAAATGTCTGCCTTTACCGAGACCTCGGGCGGCGACCTGCTGCAGGCGGCGATTGAGAAATCCGAAAACCTCGATCCGATCGTCATCGACCCCGCCCCGGTGGAAATCGCCGAGGCGCCCCTGCCCCGCACCGCACCGGCGCTTCGGGCCCGGCCCTCGGCGCAGCCCCCCCAGCCCGACGCTCCACGCGCTCAGCGGCGCCCGGACCGAAAGGCCTATGAGAAAATGTTGCTCGATTCTCTGCGCAACGGCTGATCATATATTCGAGGGGCTTCGCGATGACCGCTTTGACCGACACAAAATACATCCGATTCCTGCGCCGGGCATTCCTGCACCAAACCCGTCAGCAGATTGTCGATTACACCACCGCCATCCGCGCGTTGATCTGGCAGCGCCAAGGCATTTTTGCAGCGGCGACGGTCCTTGCCGTCGCCTATATCAACGCGCCCAAGGCCCTGCTGTGCTATTCCATAGTCTTGCTCACCGAGCTGCTTGATCTGCGCCTGGCCCGTCGCGTCGCGAATTGGGAAGGCACGGGCGCCAAGCAAGCACGCGCCTTCTCTATCCAGATCCTGCTCAACACGGCGCTCAGCGCCACAGCGATCACGCTTTTCGTGCTGATGGTCGCCCTGGAACAACGCAGCGGCGACCATTTCGCACCGTTGTTCTTCCTGTTCGCGGCGGCCCTGTTCTGTGCGATGAACAATCACAATATCATCGGTGCCTTGGTGATACGGCTGGCGATTTACGCGGTCGGCTTTACCACCATCGCGCTGATAGATGTGGTGCGCTATATGCCACCGATCACCTCGCCGATCTGGTTGCAGTTCTTCACCGTCGTGTTCGTGATGTATTTCATCCTCGACGTGTCGCGGCTCTTCCTCGGCATGTATCGCGAAAATCAGGCCTATATCACCAAGCTTGAGGCCGAACACGCCAAGACCATGTCGGCATTCAAGGTGAAATCGAATTTCGTCTCGACCGTCAGTCACGAATTGCGCACTCCGCTGACCTCGATCAAAGGCTCGCTGGATCTGATCGCCAGCGGCGCGCTTGGCACCTTTCCCAAGGAACTGGCGCCCGTTCTCGATCTGGCCGGGCGCAACTGCAAGCGCCTGTCCGATCTGATCAACGATATTCTGGACGTGCAAAGCATGGAGGCCGGCCACTTCCTGAGCGACCTCAAACCACTTTGCCTTGAGGAACTGATCGAGGATGCGGTGCAGATGAATCACGGCTTTGCCGACACCCATGGCGTCTATCTCGATTACGTCAATCCGGGAACACGGACCTTTATCTCGGCCGACAGCCGCCGGATGACCCAGGTGATGACCAATCTGATTTCCAACGCGGTGAAGTTTTCCGATCACGGTGAAACCGTGACCCTGCGCTGCGAACAGGCCGACACCAAGGTGGTGGTCTTTGTCGAGGATAACGGCATCGGCATTCCCGAGGGCAGCCAGGACAAGGTCTTTGGCCAGTTCAGCCAGGTCGACAGTTCGGATGAGCGCGACGTTGGTGGCACCGGACTCGGTATGAACATCACCAAGCAGATCGTCGAGCTGCACAAAGGGGTGATCGACTATTTCAGTGAATTGGGCGTCGGCACCACCTTCATGGTTGCCTTTGACCGGATCCCAGAACCCAGCAAGGACGCCGTCGCAGAAAAGCCCAACAAGGCAAAAGTCGTTAAACCAAGACCCGTGACACCGCGACACGCCAAAGCGGCCGGCACCAGAAAAGCGGCCAGTGCCAGCAGGCCGCCCAAAGACCCGGCACCGTGGAACGACCCCGACACGATTCCGATGCCATCCGTGGGGCAGATCTAGGAGACCCCAGCAGAAGGAACCTGAGGTATGTCCGGGAAACGTCTGATTTTACGAATTTTCCTGAAGACTTCCCTGCCCAATGCCTGCAAATTGACCAGAAACTGTTGCAGGAATGCGATACACGCATAAGGAATCCAATTCTTGCCACACTCTTGACTTAGTTGAGTAGACAGCCCTCCCACGACCCGTCAAATTGACCTTGGGAAAAATGGGGCACTGGCTGACATGCAGCATCAAAGGGGGCTGGCGCTAAGCAAACGCGCCGACATCGTATTTCCAGAATTGGAACCGGGCGACACCGACAGTAAGGCCGCCCCTATCATTTTGAAACGCGGTGCCGCGCGCTCGACTTTGACCGGCGAAGAAACCGCGAAACTGGGTGCCATTCAGGTCACCGCGATGTCCTGGATGACGATGTCGCAATATGGCGATCTGATGCTGCAATTCATGCGCGCCCGGCACGAGGTGTTCATCGACCGGCTGCACTGGAACCTGCCGCAGACCGAGGGGCTGGAATTCGACCAATACGACACCCCCGAAGCGCGCTGGGTCGCGGTCCATGAATATGGCCAGGTGCTGGCGGGTATTCGCCTGATGCCGACCACCGCCCATTGTGCGCATTACAGCTATATGCTGCGCGATGCCCAGCTTGGCCTGCTGCCCGGCATTCCCGATGATGTGCTGTTTTTCGAGGCCCCGGTCGATCAGCGCACCTGGGAGGCCACCCGTCTGTTCATCGTTGACAGCGTCGACGCTGGCCGCCGGCCATTGGTCCAGCGCCTGCTGCTGAACGCCATGCAAGCCACCGCCGCCCAATGCGGCGCCACCAACGTCATCGGCATCGTTCCGTCGGTGTTCTCGCGTTGGCTGAAGCGCATCGGTATGGACGCCGCGCCGGTCGGACCAAAATTCAACATCGACGGCACCTGGAGCCAGGCCGCGTTGTTCGGGCTGGGTGATCGGCTGCATTGAGCGGCCGAGCCGGGCTCATTGCCTGGTGAGAGCGACGACCACAATTCTGGACACGCATGTGCAGCTTGCGGCCAATGCTTGGACTTGGGCGGCTTGCGCCCTATCACAGCAGCACCCCTTCGCACATACGAGGCCACCTTATGAGCAAGCTGTTTTCGCCAATCGACCTGCGCGGCGTGCGCCTGCGCAATCGGATCGTCATTCCACCGATGCACCAATACGCCGCCGACCAGGGTCACGTCTCTGACTGGACGATGATGAACGCGGGCCGGTTCGCGGCTGGCGGACCGGGCTTGTTCTTTGTGGAAAGCACCAAGGTGGAACGGCGCGGCGCCGGCACCGTGGGCGACCTGGGACTCTGGGACGACAAATTCATCCCCGGCATGACGCGGCTGGCGGATTTCATTCGCCACTGCGGTGCGGTCCCCGGCATCCAGCTTGGCCATTCCGGTCGCAAGGCCAAGCGTTTTCGCCCCTGGGAGGGCGGGCAGGCGCTGACCGGGCCGGACTCCGAGGACCCCAGCTGGCGCATCATCGGCCCGAGCGCCATCGCCCAGGGCAATGGGTATGAAACCCCGGAGGCGCTGGATACCGCCGGCGTCCGCACCGTGATTGCCAACTGGATTGCAGCGGCCGACCGGGCACGCAAGGCGGGCTTTGAAGTGCTCGAAATCCACGGGGCGCATGGCTATCTGGTCAACCAGTTCCTCTCGGATGTCACCAACCAGCGCAGCGACGAATATGGCGGCAGTTTCGAGAACCGCACCCGCTTCCTCTGCGAGATCATCGAGGGGGTGCGCAAGATCTGGCCCGATGACAAGCCGCTGTTCGTGCGGCTTTCGGTCGAGGATCATGCGAATTGGACGGTCGCCGACAGCATCGCGCTGAGCAAGCGGCTGGCCGATCTGGGTGTCGACGTGATCGATTGTTCCTCGGGCGGGATCGGGCGCAGCGCAGGCGGGTCGCCGCTGGAGCTTGGCTATCAGGTGCCCTATGCCGCCGCGCTGCGTCGGGACGCCGGGATCAAGACCATGGCGGTCGGGCTGATCATCGACCCCGCGCATGCCGAACAGATCCTAGAGGCCGGAGACGCCGATTTGATTGCCGTTGGACGCGAAGCTCAGAACGACCCGAATTGGCCGTTTCACGCGGCCGTGGCGCTTGGCGAAGAGTCACCCTTCGATCTGTTGCCAGACCAGCAGCGCCATTGGCTGGCCAATCGCGCCAAGCGCGGTTGGCGGTGATTGACGCCTAAAGCGCTGATCCATTGGAACCGCGAACAGCGGTGTGTTGCCCCATCTGATCCAGCGGATGGCGCAAGCCTTGGGCCGTGTGGGCCTCAGGCAGAAACGCTTTCCCTCTACATCAACATGTTGGGGTGAGGAACTGGCGCCCCATTCGGGCCGCGTTGAACCCGCAGCGGGCGTTCATCATCAAACAAGGCGAGGAAGGCACCACGGTGCCCGAACGACACGTCCCGCCGTTCGGATCCAGCCTATGCTGCGCCCGCGAAAGCTACCGGTCGGGCGGGATGCGGCCGAGCAGCGCCAGCGGGCATTTACGACTGGTTTGGCCGCTCTCAAATTGCCTCGCCTTGCCTGGAGCCGGTAAAGGCAAAGCCGCGCCAGAGAGGCCGGTCCACCGGTGCGCTGGCGTCGCGTTTACGCGGCCTTCATTAACCCAGTTCGGGTTTGCACCACGAGCGCCCCGTGCAACGCCACAATGGCCTGCTTCAGATCGGCCCGATCTAGGATGAACTGCACGTCCACGTTGCGCGGGCCCTGACTTGCTCCGATTGCGCTGAGCCCCGCTTCGGCAATCGCCTGCAGGCCACGCGTCAACACCGACAGCCCCGCCAGGTCGCGCCCGATGACCGCGGCCATCGAGACCGTGCGCGACGAGATATCCGCCGCGGGATAGCGCGCGGCAAGGTCTTTTTCGACCCGGCGCAGCGCCTTCAGCGATGCATCGACATAATGGGTGATCGTGTTGGCGTTCGACACTTTCGAAACGATCCGCACGTTGTGGCGGGTCAGAACCTCCAGGATCGCGGCGTCATAGCCCTTCACGCCGACCATGTCCTGCTCGAACACCTCGAAGGCCACCAGATCGAGCCCGGTCACGACCTCGACGGCGGGCGTTTCAGCCGGTTGATCGTCGATTAAGGTTCCCGGGTCCTGCGGTTCGAAGGCGTTGGTCACACGCAGCGGCACATCGGCTTGGCGCATGGTTTTCGCCGCCTTGGGGTGGATCGCCTCCATGCCCATATTCGACAGCTGGTCGGCCACGTCGTAATTGGTCCGCCCGAGCTTGCGCACAGAATCGGCGCCAACCAGCAGCGGATCGGCCGAGGACAGGTGATATTCCTTGTGGATGATCGCCTCGCGGGCGCCGGTCAGCGCCGCAAGCCGCGAAAAAGTGACCTCGGAATAGCCGCGATCATATTCCCCCATCAGCCCTTCGGCGCATTGCGCATAGCCGGTGACGATGGGCATTTCGCGCATCGGGTCGACGCCCTCCATGGCACCGGTAATCCGTTCATCAAGGCTCACGTCGCCCTCGTCGCGCCAACCGGTCAGGTCGACAAAGCGGGCGTTGACCCCGGCGCGTAGCAGCATCAGCGTGGTGACAAAGGCCGAATGCGCCTCGCCCAGACCCGACAGCAGCTCGCGGGTTTGGGCCATGTGTTCAGACAACCGGAAGTGCCCGTAAGAACACAGCCTCTGCAAGTCGATCAGGCAGTTGCGGGCGCCAAGCACGCGGTCCCGCACAAAGGCGTCGGCGCGCTCGCTGTCGGCGGAATTGTCGAGCAAGCCGGTGTGTGCGTCGATCATCGCCGCCTGAACAAGGTCGAGCCGGTCGTGCCAGCCGTGGCCGTTGTCATCATTGGCAAAGGCCGAAAACACGCCCGGCTCGCCGGTCTTCTTGTGGTCGAGCAGTAGGTTGGTGATCCCGCCGAAGGCCGAGACAACAAAGATCCGGCCATACATATTGGCTGCGTCCCGGTCGCCGATGATCAGCGTATCGCGCAACTCGGCGAGCCGTGACATCGACGTGCCGCCGATTTTCTCAACCGTATGGCTCATGCGTCTGCCAAATCCTCTGCCGCGGCGTAAGAGCCATCAGCGCGGTGAACTTCGGTGCCGGTGACTGGCGGGTTGAAAACGCAGGCCATCACCAGTTCTTCTTCTGCCCGCAGCACGTGGCGGTCATGTTCGTTCAGCGCATACATCACGCCCGGCTTGATCTCATGGGTCTCGTTGGTGGCCAGATCGGTGATCGAGCCCTTGCCCTGAATGCAATAAACGCTCTCGAAATGGTTCTTGTATTCGAACGTGTGCTCCGAACCGGCTTCAAGAAACGTCAGATGGAACGAAAATCCCATGCCGTCGTTTGCCAGCAGCATGCGCACTGACGTCCACTTGGCGTCGGTGACAACACGGCTCGGGTCGTTTTTTACGATGTCGTTGAAATCGCGTACAATCATGGTGATTACTCCGCTGCCAGCAAGGTTGTGTCAGTGATCGCGTCGCGGGTGGCGGCCAGCAGGATGTTGAACCCGGCGCGTAGGGTTTCGGTCGTGGTGGTAAGCGGGGCGAGAACCTTGACCACCTGGTCTTCGTTGCCCGAAGTCTCGATGATCAGCCCTTTTTCGAAAGCGCGCGCGCAAATCTCGGCGGCGAGCGCGCCGGTGCCGACATCGACGCCTTGCATCAATCCACGGCCCTTCAGCTTGGCCCCCGGCACCAGTGCGGCGACTTCGGACAAAGCGCTCGTCACGAACACCGACTTTGCGGCCAGGTCACGCTGAAACCCCGCGTCGGCCCAGAATTTCTCGATCGCCACACGGGCCGTCACAAAGGCATGGGTATTGCCACGAAAGGTGCCGTTGTGCTCGGCCGGGCCGAACACGTCACATTCGGGGCGCACCAGAACCAGCGCCAAGGGCAGGCCAAAGCCAGAGATCGACTTTGCCAAGGTCACGATATCCGGGATCACGCCCATCTCTTCGAACGAAAAGAACGTGCCGGTGCGGCCAACCCCCGCCTGAATATCATCGATGATCAACAGCGCGCCGTGTTTCTTGGCGATATCGGCAACCTTGCGAACCCACTCGGGGCTGGCGGCGTTCAGCCCACCTTCGCCTTGAACGGTCTCAAACAAGATCGCAGCCGGGGCATCAATGCCGCCGGACGGGTCGCTCAGCATCTGATCCAGCAGCGCGGCACTGTCGACGCCCTCGGCATAACCATCAAACGGCATGCGGGTGACGCCTTGGGTATCCATCGCCGCGCCGCCCCGGTGGTAACCGTTGCCTGTCGCCGCCAGCGCGCCCATGGTGACGCCGTGAAAACCGTTGGTAAACGCGATTACGTTGCTCCGGCCCGTCACCTTGCGCGCGATCTTCATCGCCGCCTCGACAGCGTTGGCGCCGGTCGGTCCGGTGAACATGACGCGGTGATCCATACCGCGAGGCTGCAGAATATGCGTCTCGAAGGCGCGCAAGAAGCCCGCCTTTGCGTCGGTGTGCAAATCGAGCCCATGGGCGATACCGTCGCCCGAGATATGCGCGATCAATGCCGCTTTCATATCCGGGTCATTGTGGCCGTAGTTGAGCGAGGAACACCCGGCGAGAAAGTCGATATAGTGCTCGCCGTTCTCGCCAAACAACTCAGACCCACGGCCCGCCGTGAAAACAGTCGGCATGTTGCGGCAATACGATCGCGCCGCGCTCTCGCGGCGGTGAAAGATATCATCGGCTTGGTTCATGTCATTCGGCATGGAAGTTCCTTTCGCACAGAATGCGTTGCTGGAATGTCTGAGATGAAGAACGATCAGGCTGCGCGGGCGGCTTCTTTGCCGTCGGGCAGCGACACCGAGACCAGATGCTCGGTCGGGTGGCGCCCGTCGAAATGCGCGTGCCGTTGGAAATGCGGTGCATCGTCAAGCGTGCCGCCGATTGCGCGGGCAAAGCCGCGAAACAGAGCCCACGACGCCGCATTGCTCTCGGTAATCGTTGTCTTCAGATGCGTGGCGCCGTCGCAGGCGTCGCGCTCGATCAGCTCAAGCAGCATCAACTTGCCAAGCCCAAGGCCGCGCGCCTTGGGGCTGACGGCGACCTGCCAGACGAACAGCTCGTTTTTGGTCGGGATCATGTGACCCGAAATCCAACCAACGACCTCGCCATCGAGTTCTGCCACCACGCAGGTGTCAGAAAAATGATCTGCCTGGATCACGTTGCAGTACATCGAATTCTCGTCGAGCGGCTTGCAGTTTTTCACCAGCGCCCAGATATCGGCCCCGTCCGTCGCATTCGGCATGCGCAGAAGGGGCGTCCGAGTTCGGGTTTTTGCGGTGCTCACAGGCATGTTGGTCGTCCCTCAATTGCTTCACCTTACTAACTAATAGGTTGTAAGGAAAACTTCAATAGTCGAAGGATATTCCCCAAAAACCACAAATTTCTACATATTATTATAACATTACCGGAAGCACTCTACACAAAAACATCTTAGACAAGCGAAGCATGGCGTGGGTTTTCCGAGGATTGAAGCCGCTTGCACCTTCATGCGATACTGACGCCATGACAGAGCCAGGCCACGATCGCATCGATGAAAGTCTGATCGCGCTACGGCGTGTTCTGCGCGCGACTGAGCTTTACGAACGCGACCTCGCGCAGGCGGTTGGACTGACCCCGGCCAAGCTTCGAGTGCTGCAGATTTTACAAGGCCAGCCGGGAAAAAACGCCACCCCGAAGGCGCTCGCCACGCGGATGGGCGTGGCCCAGGCGACAGTGACGGCGTTGGTCGACAAACTGGTGGTCGGCGGGTTGGTGGTCCGGCAGCGCTCCGAGACCGACCGGCGCCAGACCAACGTGACAATCACCGAGCGCGGCAGCACCGCCGTGAAGGCGGCGCCGGATGCGCTTCAGCAGCGTTTTGTGCGCGCGTTCGAAACCTTGCATGACTGGGAGCAGGCTCAGCTTGTGGCCTCGCTCGAACGGGTGGCCGCGATGCTTGACGCCGACGACCTCGACGCGTCCCCGGTCCTGACCACAGGTGAAATCCAAGCCGCCAAAACCTCTGGGTAACACCGCTCTCGACCTTGGGACGTCGCGATGTGACCCCAATCGAAAACAGACGTTCTTTGCCAAAGAGACGATACTTCATCTGCCAGAGCGTGGAGCCGTTCGGCTTCACCGGAACGAACAAACCTTCGAGGTCAGCGAGATCTGCTATCGGTATGGTCCGAAGCTGAAGGCCGAGAACGAAGAGAGCGCCGATCTGCTGGCCCGGTGTGATCTCGGTTCTCATGGGCAGGCCTGCTGCGTTGACGCGCAGATGGCTCTTGGTCGTGAGGCCACCTCTTGAGCGGCCAAAACCCTGTCGCAGCGGCCCCGACAATCCGGCACGGCCGGCGTCACCACTTTCTTGAAACCAGCTCTTTCATCGCGGCCAGCAGCTTCTTGAGCTTCGCGCTCTCACCCTCGAGCGCCTTCAGACGCTTTACCGCCGACACCGTCATGCCGCCGAACTTGGCTTTCAGTTGTAGAAGGGGCCTTCCGACATGCCGTGCCTGCGGCACAGCTCCGCGCACTTCGCGCCCGCATCGTGCTCGTTCAGAATGCCGATGATCTGCTCGTCCGTAAATCTTGTCCGCCTCATTGTCCGTCCTCAAGTTGGATCGGACTCTAATCGACGGTGGAGGAAAAATCCCGTGGCAGATCACCATCTATCGACTTGTCCTACATGGGTGCAGGATAGTTAAAACCGGCGGTCAAGGATTCCGGTTTCTTGGTACGTTTGATACATAAGGCCGGATATTTGACACCAGAGGAAGCAGAGGGACACCCATGGCTTCCTCTGGTCGAAAATATCCTCGGGGGTGAGCGGCCGAAACGGCCGCGAGGGGGCAGACAGCCCCCTTTTGCTGCCGGTTCAGTGTCCGCCCAGAATGCCGGTGCGCAAAGCACGCAAGATGCGCGTCGGTGCCGATCATTCGCCGGATTCCTTGCGCAACTTGGTCGAGCGGTGCTTCAACACGCTCAAGAACGCACACCGCGTCGCAGCCCGCTACGACAAAACTGCCGAAAGTTTCCTGGGCTTCATAGACAGCACCTCAATCCGCCTCTGGCTGCGCCTTTTGTCAACATGTCTAGAGGTCGATCTGCTTGCCAGGCGGCCCCTGATCCGGTGTTTCGGGCGTCGCCTCCGGATCTGTCGCGTCAGGCTCCAACGGCACCTTGCGGCGCATGATGATATCACCATTCGGCAGGATCACCGGCGGGTGATAGACGCTGAAATCCTCGACCTTGCGCAGGATGTCCGACAGGGCCGGGCCCATTTCCTTGGCGAAACTGCGCAGCGCCGGTTCGACCTCGATGGCGAAGCCCTGCAATTCCTTCAGCGCCGGTTCCATCTCGCTCATCAGGCCGCGGAAAAACATCTGCGCCCCGCGTTCCATCAGCGACAGCCCCTCGCCCGGGGCATGGCGTTTGTCTTCAGCGGCCAGCGGTGTGGCGCTGGCCAGCAGCGCGGCCAGGATCAATCCGGTGTGTTTCATGGCGTCAATATAGGCGCAGCCGTCGCCATTCCCAAATCACAAGTCGATGTCGAGCGTCACCGGGAAATGATCGCTGGCGGTCATCAGCGCATCGCGCAATTCCGGTACCTCCCAGCAGGCGGGATCGTCGAACGGGTGCCAGATGTGCCACCTCGGCGCAAGCTCGGCCAGATCGGGCGAGATCATGATGTAATCGAGCAGCGCCTGCAGATAGCGCTTTTCCGGCGCAATATAGAACCGGGCACTGGTCGGCACCGCGCTCAGCTTGCGGGTCAGCCCGGCGCGGGCATGCGGGTCAACAAGCCCCAGCTCACCGGACTCACCCATCACGATTTCAACCGAGGATCGGCCAAACAGGCTTTCATACTGATCGAGCCCCGGCCCGTCGTTCAAATCGCCCAGCAGGATCAGCGACTCCTTGGCCTGCAGATGCTGCACCACCCGTTGACGCAGCCAGATTGCCTGGGCCAATTGCTTGCGCCGGTTGGTGATCGACAGGCGCATCACCTCGTCATGGTCGCGCGCGCCATGCGGCGCCTTGGATTTCAGATGCGCGCCGATCATCCGAAACGTCGCCCCCTTGCGGGTTTCGATCACCAGCTCCAGCGGCGGCTTGGAAAACCGCACCAGATCCTCGTTCGCGTCGATGTCGAGGTCGATGCGGAACACCCCGTCAAAGCGCGGCGCATCCTCCGCCCCCTTCTTGCCGGTCGGATCACCCAGGGGCGCGTGCCGGGCGCTGAGCACGTCCGGGTCATACATCAGCGCGATTTCCTGTTGGGTGCCATTGGGAAACCCGACCACGGTTTTTCGGGCGCGCAGCGAAAACACCTCGGCAAAGCCTTGCAGCGCTGTCACTGTGGTCTGGTGATCATTGTGATCCGGCGCCTCGATGATCATCAACGCATCGGCGTCCAGCGCGGTCATCACAATGCCGATGGCTTCGGCCTGCTGCGCGCGGGTGATATCGCGGCGGGCCGACCAGCGATCATCCAGCAGCAGCGCGCCGTGATCATCAAACAGCGAATTGAACCATTCGACATTCCAGGTGGCGATCCGCATCAGGCCGCCGCGCCGCGTTCTTCGCGGATTTCGGCCCAGGCCCGGTTGATGTCGACCATGCGCTTTTCTGCCATCCGGATCGATTCTTTCGGCAGACCCTGGGCCTGCAATTGATCCGGGTGGCTGGCCCGCACCGCCGCCCGCCAGGCGGCGCGCACCACCGGCATCGGCGCGTCATGCGCCACGTCGAGCACGTCATAGGGATCATGCTCGGCCTCGGGCACAAAACGGGCGCGCAGGCGGCTAAAGGCCCGCTCATCCAGACCGAAAATCTCGGCCACCTGTTTCAGATAGGCGTCTTCCTCGGGGTGGTATCCGCCATCGGCCATGGCAATATAAAACAGCCCTTCCAACAGGTTGCACAGCACCCCGGGATCATCGCGAAACATGCCGGCAATGCGCTTGGCATAGGCTTCGAACCCGGCCGAATCCTGGCGGGCCAGGTTGAACACCCGCGCCGCCGAGGCCTCGTCCTCGGGCGCGATCCGGAACACCTCGCGAAAGGCGCGCACCTCGACCCGGCTGACCACGCCGTCGGCCTTGGCCATCTTGGCCCCCAGAGCGATCACCGCGATGGCAAAGGCGACGCCTTTTTCACGCGGGCCACGCAGCTTGTCGAAAACAGCGGTCAGCCCTTCGCCCTTGGCAAGGGCGGCAATCGCTTCGGTGATGCGAGTCCAGATCGACATGGGCGCAGACATTAACCGCTGCAGCGCAGAATCACAGGGTTTTCTGCATCAGGATCAGATCATACCATTGACCGAACTTGCGCCCCGATTGCGGCATCCGCCCGCAGGGCTGATAACCGACAGCGGCGTGAAACGGCACCGCTCCGGGATTGCCGCCGCTGATCCCCGCCACCATGGTATGCGCGCCCGATGCCCGGGCGTGATCCTCGATCGCGCGCATCAGGGCGCGCCCGATGCCGCGCCCGCGCGCCGCCTGCGCCAGGATCACCGTGTGTTCCATCGCATGGACATAGCCATCGCCGCCGCGAAACTGATCGTAGCTGGCAAAGCCCAGCACCTCATCCGCCTCGGCCGCGACCAGAAACTCCCGACCATTGGCGCGCCGGGCCTCAATGTAGTCGCGCAGGCTCTCCGGGGTCTTTTCGACGCTGGCAAAGGTCACCAGCGTGTCGCGAAAGATCGGGTTCCAGATCGCGAGGATCTGCGAATGATCCGCATCCCGGACCGGGCGGATGGTGAAATTCTGCATGCTGGCTCGCCTGTGCTGTCAGGCCGATTTTTCCGATTGCCCGGGCAAAGGCAAGGGCAGATCAGAACGGCAGGGGAAAGGCCCCGCCCAGCAGCCGCCAGAGGATCCAGAGCGCCGCCAGACCCGTCGGGTAAAACGTCGCCGCAAAGCCAAAGCCGCGCAGCGGTGGCGACAGGTGATAGCCCGCCCAGAACAACAGCCGCGCCACGGCAAAATTCAGCGCCAACGCCAGCACCACGCCAGGGCCGAGCACATAGGCGGCAAACGGCCAGATGGTCAGCGCCAGGGCGATCTGTTCGACGGTGTTGGTCAGCACCGATTGATCGATCGCCGCCGCCCCGCCCGGCGCAAAGGCGGCGCCGTCGATGCTGGCGTCGTCAAAGAACCGCCGCTGCGCCAGCCGCCCGACCATCACGATCAGGATCAGCCCGGCGGGAAACCCGGCCAGCGCCAGCGCCATGCTGGGCGGCAGCGGCAGGCGCAAGCCCGCCCCCAGCCGCAGCAGCACCAGCCCCCAGATCAAGCCGAGGGCCATGCTGGCCAGGATGACGCCGCGCTTGGGCATGATTGCCGCCTCAGGCCGTCCGTGCCTGGCGGATCAGCTTCAGGATATCCTGCGCCGCCGAGGGGATATTGGTGCCCGGACCAAAGATCGCCTTGACCCCGGCCTTGGTCAGGAAATCGTAATCCTGCTGTGGGATCACCCCGCCGCAAATCACGATGATCTCGCCTGCGTCCTTGTCCTTCAGCGCCTGGATCAGCTGCGGCGCCAGGGTCTTGTGCCCCGCGGCCTGGCTGGAGATCCCGACCACATGCACGTCATTGTCGACGGCGTCCTGCGCCGCCTCTTCCGGGGTCTGGAACAGCGGCCCGACATCAACGTCAAAGCCGATATCGGCGAAAGCAGTGGCGATCACCTTGGCACCGCGGTCATGGCCGTCCTGGCCCATCTTGACCACCAGCATCCGCGGGCGCCGACCCTCGTCCTCGGCGAACGCCTCGACCGATTTCTGGATCGCCTCGAATTCCGCGTCGCCCTCATAGGCCTTGCCATACACCCCGGCGAGGGTTTTCACCTCGGCCCGGTGACGCCCGAACACCTTTTCCATCGCCATGCTGATTTCCCCTACCGACGCCCGCGCCCGCGCCGCCTCAACCGCCGCTTGCAGGATGTTGCCGCCTTCGCTGGCGCGCCGCTCCAACTCGGCCAGGGCCGCGTCGCAGGCGGCCTGGTCGCGGCTGGCACGGATCCGGTCGAGACGTTCGATCTGGCTCTTGCGGACGGCGACGTTGTCGACATCCAGAATGTCGATCGGGTCTTCCTTGTCCTTGCGGTATTTGTTGACCCCAACGATCACCTCATCACCCCGATCGATCAGCGCCTGCCTTGTGGCCGCACTTTCCTCGATCCGGAGTTTCGGCATGCCCGAAGCCACCGCCTTGGTCATGCCCCCCATCGCATCAACCTCCTCGATCAGCGCCCAGGCCTTTTCGGCCAGCTCATGAGTCAGGCTTTCGACGTAATAGGACCCGGCCAACGGATCGACCACGTTGGTGACGCCGGTTTCCTCTTGCAGCACCAGCTGGGTGTTGCGCGCGATCCGGGCCGAGAATTCGGTGGGCAGCGCGATCGCCTCGTCCAGCGCGTTGGTGTGCAGCGACTGGGTGCCGCCGAGCACCGCGCTCATCGCCTCGTAAGCGGTGCGGATGACGTTGTTGTAGGGGTCTTGCTCTTGCAGCGACACGCCCGAGGTCTGGCAATGGGTCCGCAGCATCTTGGAGCGTTCGTCCTTGGCCCCGACCTCGTCCATGATGCGATACCAGAGCAGCCTTGCCGCACGCAATTTCGCCGCTTCCATGAAAAAGTTCATGCCGATGGCGAAAAAGAACGACAGCCGACCGGCGAATTTATCCACATCCATACCGGCGGCCATCGCCGCGCGCACATATTCCTTGCCGTCCGCCAGGGTATAGGCCAGCTCCTGCACCAGGTTCGCGCCGGCCTCCTGCATGTGATAGCCGGAGATCGAGATCGAGTTGAACTTCGGCATCTCGTTGCTGGTGTATTCGATGATGTCCGAGATGATCTTCATCGAGGGTTCGGGCGGATAGATATAGGTGTTGCGGACCATGAACTCCTTCAGGATATCGTTCTGGATGGTCCCCGCGAGCAGCGACTTGTCGTGGCCCTGTTCCTCACCCGCGACGATGAAACTGGCCAGGATCGGCACCACTGCCCCGTTCATCGTCATCGACACCGAGACCTTGTCCAGCGGGATGCCGTCGAACAGGATCTTCATGTCCTCGACGCTGTCGATGGCCACGCCCGCCTTGCCGACATCGCCGACGACGCGGGGGTGATCACTGTCATAGCCGCGGTGGGTGGCCAGATCGAAGGCGACCGAGACCCCCTGCTGGCCGGCGGCCAGGTTGCGGCGATAAAAGGCGTTGGATTCCTCGGCGGTGGAAAACCCGGCATATTGGCGGATGGTCCAGGGGCGCCCGGCATACATCGTCGCCTTGACGCCACGGGTGAACGGCGGCTTGCCCGGAAGGCTGTTCATATGCGGCAGATCGGCGGTGTCCTCAGCCGTATAGAGCGGCCTGACCTCGATCCCCTCCAGGGTTTTCCAGTTCAGGTCCTCGACCGCGCGCCCGCGCAGTTCCTTTTTGGCGATGGCTGACCATTCGTCCCGTTTGTTTGTCATCTTGGCGTCCTCTTGTCCTATCGTCTGGCGGCGGGTTTGGCCCCGCCTGCCCCATGAAATTCTGTTGATGTTCGACCAGCCGGGCCAGCCCGTCGGCCCCGGCGCGCAGCCCGAACAGATCGTCGGCACAGGTCTCCTGCCGCCGGAATTGCCGCGCTCTGGAGACCGGGCCGGGTCGCGTCAGCCCCCCGGAGTGCCCCCGGTTGCCGGGCCGGTGCGGCGCCCTGATTCCGAGGCCCAAACTGGACGGCGGATCGGCATTGGCCCGCATATAGGCCTGAAACGAGGTCGAGGCGGCGGGATGCGCCCCGATGGGCAAAATGATGTCCAAGGGCCTGGTTTCCCTGCCAGAACGCCCGGTTCGCCGCGTGTTGCAACGGCACAGGAGCCAATGCGTCAGTCATCGCAAGCCCCCGGTGACGATGTGCTTAACCTTCGGATTTATCGAAAAATCTTTCGGTCCTCGCGTGTATCCTTGACCACGCCGCCCTATATTACCGGCAACAGGAGGATTCATGATCCCACTCAGACCCTTGATCCTTGCCCTTGGCCTGATCTGGCCAATAGCGGCCGCGACGGCCACCGAACCGGCGGAGCCGGTGCTGTTCCACAATGCGGCCGATGTCACGCTTGAGGAATTCGCCTGGGTGAACCGCCCGGTGGTGGTGTTTGCCGACAGCCCGGCCGATCCGCGGTTCATCCACCAGATGCGGGTGCTCAACGCGCTGCCGCAGGAATTGATCGACCGCGATGTGGTGGTGATCACAGATACCGACCCGGCGGCGGAAAGCGCCATCCGGATGACCCTGCGCCCGCGCGGTTTCATGCTGGTGCTGCTGGGCAAGGACGGACAGGTAAAACTGCGCAAACCGCAACCCTGGGATGTGCGCGAGCTGACCCGGGTGATCGACAAGGATCCGCAGCGCCAGCAAGAGGTCGAAGACCGGCGCGACAGCAAGTAGCGGCGCGGCATGACCACCGCCCGCCTTGCCCGGCCAGAATAGACCGCCGCGCCCGCAGTCATCTCATTCGAACTCCATGATCACTTCGTCAACCGCCAGGCTGTCACCGGCAGCGGCGTTGATCTTGGTCACCACCGCCTTTTTCTCGGCGCGCAGGATATTTTCCATCTTCATCGCCTCGATGGTGCAGAGCGCCTGCCCCTCCTGGACCTCGTCGCCGACCTCGACCTCGAGCTTTACCACCAGCCCCGGCATCGGGCAGAGCAGCAGTTTCGAAGTATCGGGCGGCAGTTTTTCCGGCATCAACCGGGCCAGCGCCGCCTGACGCGGATTGCGGACATGCACCTTGAGATCGGCACCGCGGGCCCGGATCCGGAAGCCGCCCGAGATTTTGCCGACCTTCAGCACCAGCGGCGTACCATTAACGTTCATATGCGCCAGAGTCCTCCCCGGCACCCAATCGCCCTCGACACGCAGTGCTGTGCCATCGTCAAACAGGATCGTCGATCCGTCATGATCGGCCTTGACCGTCACCTCGAAATCCATCCCCTGCAGGGTGATCACCCAGCGGTCGCCGACCTTGCGTTCGTGATTGTCCATCCGCCCCGAAACCCGGGTGCGGCGAATTTCGCTGATCCGGTTCATCGCGACTGAGGCGGCGGCGATACGGCGCAGGTCGGCTTCGGGCAGGGTCACGCCTTCGAAGCCTTCGGGCCATTCCTCCGCGATAAAGGCGGTGGTCATCTCGCCGTTGATAAAGATCGGGTGATCCATCACCGCCGACAGGAACGGCAGGTTGTGGCCGATCCCCTCGACCTCGAAACTGTCCAGCGCCACCCGCATCGCCTCGATCGCCTGGTCCCGGGTCGGGGCCCAGGTGCAGAGCTTGGCGATCATCGGGTCGTAATACATGCTGATCTCGCCGCCCTCATAGACGCCGGTGTCATTGCGCACGGCGACCGGTCCGGTGTCCGCGTCGCCCTGCCATTTGCCATTCACCTGCAACGGCCCGGCGGCAATCTCCACCGGCGGGCAATAGGCGGTCAGCCGCCCGATCGAGGGCAGGAAGTTGCGGTAAGGGTCTTCGGCATAGAGCCGGTTCTCGATCGCCCAGCCGGTCAGTTTCACGTCGTCCTGGGTGATCGTCAGCTTTTCGCCGGCGGCAACGCGGATCATCTGCTCGACCAGGTCGACGCCGGTAATCAGCTCGGTCACCGGGTGTTCCACCTGCAACCTTGTGTTCATTTCCAGGAAGTAGAAGTTCTTGTCGCCATCGACGATGAATTCCACCGTGCCGGCGCTGGCGTAATCCACCGCCTGCGCCAGGGCCACCGCCTGTTCGCCCATCGCCTTGCGCGTGGCCTCGTCGAGGAAGGGGCTGGGCGCCTCTTCGACCACCTTCTGGTTGCGGCGCTGGATCGAACATTCCCGCTCGCCCAGGTAGACACCGTTGCCATGGCTGTCACAGAGCACCTGGATCTCGATATGGCGCGGCTGGGTCACGAATTTCTCGATGAAGATCCGGTCATCGCCAAAGGAACTGGCCGCCTCGTTCTTGGAACTCTGAAAGCCCTCGCGCGCCTCGGCTTCGTCCCAGGCGATACGCATGCCCTTGCCGCCGCCACCGGCAGAGGCCTTGATCATCACCGGATAACCGATCTGGCCGGAAATCTCGACCGCATGATCCGCGTCATCAATCAGCCCCATGTAGCCGGGCACGGTGGAAACATTGGCCTCCTGCGCCAGCTTTTTCGAGGTGATCTTGTCACCCATCGCCTCGATCGCGCCGACCGGCGGGCCGATGAAGGCCACCCCTGCCGCCTCAAGCGCCTGGGCGAATTTCGGGTTCTCGGACAGAAAACCATAGCCGGGATGCACCGCCTGCGCGCCGCTCTCCTTGATCGCCTGCATGATCTTGTCGATCACGATATAGCTCTGGTTGGCGGCGGGGGGGCCGATATGGATTGCCTCATCCGCCATGCTGACATGCAGCGCATTGCGGTCGGCATCGGAATAGACCGCAACCGTGGCGATCCCCATCTTGCGCGCGGTCTTGATGACCCGGCAGGCGATTTCACCCCGGTTGGCAATCAGGATCTTGTCGAACATCAGCTGTCCCCTTCTCGTCTTTTGGTGGTCATGGGTGCCACCGATGTAAGCATGCAAAAACCCGCCAAGGCGCGCGGCCTTGGCGGTTGGTGAGATGATACGGGCGGCCCGGCAACAAGGTGCGGGCGCGGAAAATGGATCAGGTTGGCGTCAGTTGCAGCGGCTTGGATAATGCTGGCAATAGGCGACGTTGGCCGCCGCCCCGACCAGCGCGCCGGTGCCGATACCGCCGCCCAGAACGCCCGAGGTGATCGCCCCGCCACCGGCGCCGATGACGGCCTGTTCTCCAAAGGTATTGCCGCAGGCCGCCAGCCCGCCAAGAAGCGCGGCCGCCAAGGCGAAGGTCTTGAATGTGTTGATCTGCATGTCTGTGTTCCCCTGACTTTGCATTCACTGCCTGGCGTCAGGATCTCAGCCTTGTGGGCAACGCGCAAGCCCGAACTGAGCCGCGGGCGCGATGCCGCCAGGAATGACCCGCACTCGGCAAGAAGGCGCCGAATCACGCGGCCTTGCGGTCGGCGGCTGGGGCACCCGTGCCGGGTTTCAGGGAAAAAATGGGCGGTCGTCCCGTGGGGGGGAATCGACCGCCCTTCAGTGGAAGGGTAACAGTATAGACATGCCGGATCGACATGGGGTGGACCAAAAGAGGCAGGCCCAAACAATCCAACTGCCGCCATGCTGCCGCGCCCCGGGCCGGACGCCAAGCACACAGCGCCGCCGCCGCCGATTTCGGCGCCGCACCGCCCATCGCCTTGATCGGGCGGCAAAATCATGCCGATCCTCCGGCAAAAACATCGGGAAAGCTGACCTCGGCGGCGCGACGATCGACGCGCAACAGCGCCTCGTAGCTGGCCGGATCGAAGGGATCCTCGGCGGCCACCACCTCGCGCCCAAACAGCCAGCTCAGCCGCCCGGCATCCAGATTGCCACGCTCGAACGGGGCCTCGCCGAAATGTTCCCAGAGCGCCGCCAGAAATGCCGCATCGGCCAGCCGATCGACCGCCTTGCGATCGCGATACCGTTCGCGCCGGGTCAGCGGGGTGATGCCGCGCGGATTGCCACGGCGGATGGTGAATTGAAAATCTGTGCCCGAAAGACGGCTGGGAAAGCCGCGATGTTTCAGCATGATCCACCCCCCGCACCCTGGGGCAGATGGCAATTAGGGCCCGGCACCAGGGCCGGACCCCAGAGTCTTACCGTATCCGGCTTACTTGTATTTGCCGGTGTAAACGGGTTCTTGGCTGATCGGCTCGGGCTCGACCACAACGTATTCTTCTTCTTTCGCTGCACAGGCCGCCACAAAGGCAACCAGGCTGAAGGCGAAGAGGCTCTTAACGGTTTTCGACATCTGCTTCTCCTGTCTCGGTCACAGGCCGTTCCGGACCGGAAATCGCCCCAGCTTGCGGCCTGCGTCGTATCGACCGCATTGGCGCGGCCTGACGACAAGATACAGGAGAGTGGCCGCGAAAGACATTGGGACGCCATCGCCCACGCGTTTTGTGACTCGAAAGCCTCAAAACCCGCGTGGGCTGAACAACCTCTCGCAACATATTGTGGCACCGTCAAAAACCTTCCCAGATACAGGCGTCTTTTTGCAGCTGAAACTGTTCGAAGAACTGGATCACATCGGGCGATGCGACACCGAACTCGACCTCGGCGCTGGCCATCGAAATCACCGTTCGCGCGATTGGCGTCGGCTGCGTCGCGGCCCAGGGCAGCACTTGCTGGGTGCAGAGCGCTGGAAAATCCGCCTCGACCGCAGCAAAGCCATCGGCCTGGACCGCTGGAGCAACATAGCGGAACCGCACCAGCGCGCCGCCGCTGACCTGGGTGTCGAGCAGGACCTCCTGCAGGGTCAGCGAAATGCCGGAGGGCACGGTCGGGGCCTCCTCCTGCCCCGGTGCCGTGGTCGCGGCCCAGGTCAGGGCCCCTCCTGCCGCGACGATTTTCGCCAGACGCAGACGCATCACCGGCCCCTTTGTCACAGAGGAATGTTGTCGTGTTTCTTCCACGGTGCCTGCAGCTGCTTGTTGCGCAGGCTGGCAAAGGCCCGCGCCACCCGCTTGCGGGTCGAATGCGGCTGGATCACCTCGTCGATAAAGCCACGTTCGGCCGCGACAAACGGATTGGCGAAACGATCCTCATAATCCTTGGTGTGCTGGGCGATCTTTTCGGCATTGCCCAGATCCGAGCGGTGGATGATCTCGGTCGCGCCCTTGGCGCCCATCACCGCGATTTCCGCCGTCGGCCAGGCATAGTTGAAATCCGCACCGATATGTTTCGAGCTCATCACGTCATAAGCGCCGCCATAGGCTTTGCGGGTGATCACCGTCACCTTGGGCACCGTCGCCTCGCCATAGGCGAACAGAAGTTTCGCGCCGTGCTTGATGACGCCGCCAAATTCCTGGCTGGTACCGGGCAAGAACCCGGGCACGTCAACAAAGGTCAGGATCGGGATTTCAAAGGCGTCGCAAAAGCGCACGAAGCGCGCCGCCTTGCGGCTGGAATCGATATCCAGGCACCCGGCCAGCACCATCGGCTGGTTGGCCACAACCCCGACGGTCTGACCTTCGATGCGGATGAAACCGGTGATGATGTTCTTGGCGTAATCTTCCTGGATCTCATAGAAATCCGCCTCATCCGCGACTTTCAGGATCAGCTCCTTCATGTCGTAGGGGCTGTTGGCGTTTTCCGGCACCAGGGTGTCGAGGCTGTTCTCGATCCGGTCAGGGCTGTCAAAGAACGGCCGCACCGGCGGTTTCTCGCGGTTGTTCATCGGCAGGAAATCGACCAGGCGGCGGACCTCGGCCATCGCCTCGACATCGTTTTCAAAGGCGCCGTCGGCGACGCTGGATTTGCGGGTATGGGTGCTGGCGCCGCCCAGTTCCTCGGCGGTAACCACCTCGTTGGTGACGGTTTTCACCACGTCGGGGCCGGTGACGAACATGTAAGAGCTGTCTTTGACCATGAAAATGAAATCGGTCATCGCCGGAGAATAGACCGCGCCGCCGGCACATGGCCCCATGATCACGCTGATCTGCGGCACCACACCGCTGGCCCGGATATTGCGCTGAAACACATCGGCATAGCCCGCGAGCGAGGCAACGCCCTCTTGAATCCGCGCCCCGCCGGAATCGTTCAGCCCGATCACCGGGGCGCCGTTCTGCACTGCCATATCCATGATCTTGCAGATCTTTTGCGCATGGGTTTCAGACAGAGAGCCACCAAAGACGGTGAAATCCTGGCTGAACACATAGACCATACGGCCATTGATCGTGCCCCAGCCGGTGACCACGCCATCGCCATAGGGGCGCTGCTGTTCCATGCCGAAATCGGTGCAGCGGTGGCTGACGAACATGTCGAATTCTTCGAAACTGTCGGCGTCGAGCAGTAGCTCGACCCGTTCGCGCGCGGTCAGCTTGCCCTTGGCGTGCTGCGACTCGATCCGCGCTTCACCGCCTCCGAGACTGGCCACCTTGCGCCGGTTGTCGAGTTCCTGAAGAATGTCCTTCATCGCTGCGTCCTTTAACTGGATGGCCTTCACTGGATGCCCCTGCCGGATGGCGTTCACCGCAGGCGCCGGACCTGATTGTTCCGAATTGATGACCAGGATATCATGGGCCGAATGGATCTGCCCGGACCATAGGGAAAAGCCGGGGCAGGACAAGAAAAATAGGGCAAATTTGCAAATATAATGCAGAAAGCGTTTTGCAAATTGCAAAACCGCAAACCTCAGCGACTCGCGATGGACTTTGCCCGCCACCGATCCTACCGATCCATGCTGCCTCAAAACCAGCCTGTTCGCTTTCTCGACCGCAGATCGCCGCCGCATATGCTGACCCTGGTCCTGCTGACCGGCGCCAGCGCGATGTCGATGACCCTGTTCCTGCCGTCGCTGCCGCGGATGGCCGAAGATTTTGCTGCGACCTATGCACTGATCCAGCTGGCGGTGGCGGGCTATATGGCCACCAATGCCATCCTGCAAATCTTCATCGGCCCGTTTGCCGATCGCTTTGGCCGCCGCCCGGTGCTGCTCTGGGGGGTCGCGGCCTTCTGCCTGGCGACCCTGGGCTGCGCGCTGGCCACCAATGTCTATGTGTTTCTGGCGTTTCGGATGATCCAATCCGGAATTGCGGTCGGCCTCGTCCTGGGGCGGGCGGTGGTGCGCGACATGTTTCCACCGGATGAGGCGGCGGCGCGGCTCGGCTATGTCACCATGGGCATGGCGCTGGTGCCGATGATGGCCCCGGCCTTTGGCGGCTGGCTGGATGAAACCCTGGGCTGGCGCGCTGCCTTCTGGTTCCTGCTGCTGGTCGGGCTGCTGGCCGCGCGGCTCGGGGTCAACCGGATGGTGATGATCGGCACCTCGCTCACCGCTGCCGGGCTGGCCACCGCCCTGATCCTCAATCTGGCCGACTTGGGTGGGGTGGCGGTGTTTTTCGGCGGCATGTTCTTTGTCGGCATGGGCAACGGTCTCACCATGCCCTCGGCCACATCTGGGATGCTGTCGGTGCGCGCGCCCGCCTCGGGGCTGGGCGGCGCCATTGCCATCGGCAGCGGCGCCACCCTGTCACTGATCGCCGGGCTGATCCTTGGCCCCGGGCGCGACGAGGCGCCGCTGATCTGGCTGATGTTCGGCACCGCCCTCGCCGGGCTGGTTGCGATCCTGTTGGTGATCCGGCGCGAACGCCAGATGGGCCTGACCCCACGCTGAACCTTGGCCCTTGTTAAGTCGGCTTTGCAAAGCTACCGATTGAATATGCAACTTTGCAAATCAACGGGGGCGGCATGGCACAGAAACTTTACGCCGGGGCCAAGCTGCGCGAAACCCGCCAGCGGCTGGGGCTGACACAAAAGGATTTCGCCGCCAAGCTGGGCGTGTCACTGCCCTATCTGAACCAGATGGAAAACAACAACCGCCCGGTTTCGACCACGGTTGTCCTGGCCCTCGCCAATGAATTCGGTTTCGACGTGACCGAGCTTTCGATCGGCGACAGCGAGCGGCTGGTCTCGGACATGCGCGAGGCGATGGCCGACCCGGTGCTGGCCGAACACACCCCGCCACTGGCCGATCTGCGGCTGACCGCCTCCAACGCCCCGGCGCTGGCACGGGCGTTTCTGCATCTGCACCAGGCCTATCGGCAGACCCATGAACGACTGGCCTCGCTGGACGAGGCGCTGGGGCGCGACGACGTCCGCACCCAGGCCAGCCCCTGGGAAGAGGTGCGCGATTTCTTTCACTATTGCGACAATTACATCGACGCCGTCGATCGCGCCGCCGAACATTTTGCCCAGCCGCTGCGCGGTAAGGACACCATCCGGGTCAGGGCAATGTCCGAGCTGGACCAGCACAATGTCAAGGTGCAGTTCGCCGACACCGAAACGCTGCGCCAGTTTGATCGCGACACCGGGCGGCTGACCCTGTCCCTGCGCGCCGCGCCGCAGACCCAGACCTTTCAATTGCTGTTGCAGGTGGCGCTGCTGACCCAGGACGCGCTGCTTGAGGCAACGCTCGATCTGGCGCGGTTTCACAGCGCTGCCGCCCGCGCCATCGCCAAGATCGGCCTTGCCAATTACTTCGCCGGGGCGGCGCTGATGCCCTATGGCGCCTTTCAGGCTGCGGCGATCGAGGCCCGCCATGATCTTGAGGTGCTGGCGACCCGGTTTGGCGCCTCGATCGAACAGGTGGCGCACCGGCTGTCGACCCTGCAACGGCCCGGTGCCAAGGGGGTGCCGTTCTTTTTCGTGCGCGTTGATCAGGCCGGAACGATCACCAAACGGCATTCAGCGACGCGGCTGCAATTCGCCCGGTTTGGCGGCGCCTGCCCGCTGTGGAACGTGCACCGCGCCTTTGAGACGCCAGGGCGGTTCTTGCGACAACTGGCCGAGACGCCGGACGGGGTGCGCTACATCTCGCTGGCCCGCGACGTCTCGAAATCCGGCGGGGCCTTTGGCGCCCCGACCCGGCGCTTTGCCATCGCCCTGGGCTGCGAGGTCGCCCATGCCGATCAGCTGGTCTATGCCGACGATCTGGACCTGACCCGCCCGCGCGCATTCGAACCAATCGGCATTTCCTGCCGAATCTGCGAGCGCGAGAAATGCCACCAGCGCGCGGTTCCGCCATTGGAACGGCGGCTGGTGATCGATCCGGATTCGCGTGGCGTGCTGCCCTATGTGGTCGGCTGAGCCGCCTTCAGCGCCGCAAACACCTCGTCCTTCAGGCGGCTACGCTCCTTGCGCAGCTCGATCATCGCCAGATCTTCCATCGGGTCGATATTGGTCTCGGCCCGGTGAATCTGGTTGTTGACGTCGTGATATTCCGCCGCAAGCCGCGCAAAATGCGCATCCTTGGTCTTCAACAGGGTGATCGCGGCGGCGAAATCGGGAAATTCCTCGTGCAGTTCATGTGGGGTATGAGTCATGGGAGCGTTCCTTTTCCTTGAATTGTTGCGCCCAGTGTACCCACTTGCCGCCGCCGCTCCTTGACCAGGATCAACCCGGCACCACAATGCACCCTGCCCCCGCTTCCTCTGGTTCAAAATATCCCGGGGGTGAGGCCGCAGGCCGAGGGGGCAGCGCCCCCTGCCCGGTCGATCAGCCCGCGTCGGCGCCGGCACCCCCGCCCCGGCTCACAGCTTGGTCGCCTGCGGCGGTGGCACCTTCATACCGTCCCGCTTCACCTTGGATTCGCGCCAGGCGATGAAACTGACCGCCGCGATGATCATGCCGCCGCCGAGGATGACATAGGGATCGACCGCCTCGCCAAAGACGAAATATCCCAGCAGCACCGCCCAGAGCAATTGCAGAAAGGTCACCGGCTGGGTCACCGAAATCGGTGCCGCCTGCAGCGCCCGCGTCATCGTGTAATGACCGGTGGTCGCCACGCAGGCGACCGCGAACAGCACCGCCAGGGTGGTCAGGTCCGGGGTCACCCATTGCATCAGCGCCACCGGCGCCAGCGCCAGTGCCACCGACATCGACAGCAAGGCCACCACCACCATCGGCGGCAATTCATCCGACAGCCGTTTGGCGAACATATAGGACGCGGCAAAGACCATCGCCGCGATCACCATCATCGTGTGCCCAGGCTCGATCTCACGCAGCCCGGGGCGCAGGATCACCAGGGCGCCGATCAGCCCGATCACCACCGCCACGATGCGCCGCGCCGCCAGCTTTTCGCCCAGGAAAATCGCGGCCCCAATGGCGACAAAGATCGGCGAAATATAGTTGATCGCGGTGACATCGGCGATCGGGATCCGCGCCATCGCAAAGAACCACAGCGCCACGCCAGTGGCATGCAGAGCGCCACGGAACCCGATCATCCGCCATTGCCGCGCGGTGATCCGCGCCGCCAGGATCGGCCGGATGGTCGGGATCAGCAGCACCAGCCCCAGCGCATAGCGCAGGAACGCCGCCTCGGGCGCGGGCACCCGCGGCCCGAGGAATTTCACCCCGGTGTTCACAAAGACAAAGAGAAGGCCCGACACCAGCATCCACAGAATGCCAACAACCGGGCGCGAAGGCCGTGCGTCGATCATGCCTCCACCAATCACGTTGTGCCCACGGCGGCAAGAGCGGCGCGGCGATTGTCACGGTTGCAGATTCGGCAGCACCGGATGCCGCAAGCCGGGCCTGCCGCCCGAGTCAGCCCCCCAGCAGCAACCGCGCCGCGATCGCCCACATGATCGTTGCGACCAGCAGATCCAGCAGTCGCCAGGCAGCGGGGCGGGCAAACAGCGGCGCCAACGCCCGGGCGCCATAGCCGAGCGTGGCAAAAAAGATCAGGCTGGCCGTCATCCCGCCCAGGGCAAAGGCGCGCTTGTCCGGCCAATCGGCGCTGACCGCGCCCATCAGCACCAAGGTGTCGAGATAGACATGCGGATTGCCCCAGGTCAGCGCCAGGCAGATCGCGATCACCCGGCCCAGCGGCTGATCCGCCTGGCCGCTGGCGGCACGCAGGGCGCTGCTGCCGATCCAGGCGCTGCGCAGCGCGATCCCGCCATAGACGATCAGGAACCCGGCACCGCCATAGCGCAGCAGCGGGTCGAGCCAGCCAAACCGCGCGGTCAGGGCCCCGAACCCGGCCACCCCGGCGCCGATCAGCACCGCATCCGACAGCGCGCAGACCGCGACCACCGCGCCAACATGTTCGCGCCGCAGCCCCTGACGCAGCACAAAGGCATTCTGCGCCCCGATGGCCAGGATCAGTGACAGCCCGGTGGCGAATCCGGCCAGAGCGGCAGCGCTCATGAACCGAGGTACTCTTCGGTCCAGCCCAGATCCGCCATTTCGGCGGTGCGGTCCACGCAATCATTGCGGCAGATGAATTCATCCAGCTGCGGCGGCGCGACCGATGTGGCCGACAGCATCGTATGCGCCTGGCCCCGGTGGTGCACCGCGTGCAGGGCCAGGTGCAACAGCAGATCCGGCAGCGGTTCGTGTTGAACACCGGCGCTGCGCTGCACCGCGACGATCCGGGTCAGACCCGCCGGTTTCAGCGCATCACAAAACCCCACCAGCCGCAGATCCAGCTGCATCTGCGCGGCGCGCAGCCGCGCCAGATCGGGCAGCGGCAGCGGATTGTCGCGATGGAGGAACCCGGCCCGACCGCCGTGCAGCGCATCGATGTAAAACAGATCGACCGTGTAAAGGTGATTGAGCGTTGCCTGCAAAGACCCGAAAAAGCCGACTCGCGGCGCCGTCCAGTCACCGGGCTCCAGCCGGGCGCAGGCGTTCAGCAACCGCAGATTGGCCAGGGCGTTCTGGCGGGCGGTCAGCCGATGCGGGCGGCAGGGGTCGGTGAGATCTGCACTCATAGGGGCCCCATGGAAAAGGCGGCCGAAGCCGCCTCACCTTACCATTCAAGGAGCGCGCGGCAAGCGGCGGCTCAGAGCGCCTCCATCACCGCGTCAGAGGCTTCGAAATTGGCGGTGACATTCTGCACGTCATCGTCGTCTTCCAGCGAGTCGAGCAGCTTCATCAGCTTTTGCATGCCCTCGAGGTCAAGCTCGGTGGTGGTGGTCGGCTTCCAGATCAGCTTGGTCGACTCGGATTCGCCCAGCTCTGCCTCAAGCGCGGTGGCGACCTCGTTCAGATCGGTGTCGGCGCAGAGGATGACATGGCCGTCCTCGGCGCTTTCGACATCCTCGGCCCCGGCCTCGATCGCCGCCATCATCACCGTGTCGGCATCGCCAACCTCGGCACCATAGGTCACCTCGCCCTTGCGGTCGAACATGAAACCGACGCTGCCGGTCTCGCCCAGGTTGCCGCCATGCTTGCTGAAGGTCGAACGCACGTTCGACGCAGTCCGGTTGCGGTTGTCGGTCATCGCCTCGACAATCACCGCGACACCGCCGGGGCCATATCCCTCATAGCGGATTTCCTCGTAATCATCGCCATCGCCGATCTGGCTTTTCTTAATCGCCCGGTCGATCACATCTTTGGGCACCGATTGCGATTTGGCTTCTTTCACCGCCAGGCGCAGGCGCGGGTTCTTGTCAGGATCGGGATCGCCCATCTTGGCGGCGACGGTGATTTCCTTGGAAAGCTTTGAAAACAGCTTGGAGCGCAGGGCGTCCTGACGCCCCTTGCGGTGCTGGATGTTCGCCCATTTGGAATGGCCGGCCATGGTGACTCCTTCAAGAACGTCCGGAATTTCGGGTTGCGCCTCTATATGTCAGGCCTCAGGCGCGCCGCAAGCCCGTGCAACCAGGGCTGCGGCGCAAAAATCGGCCGTTTCGCCCTATTCCATGCAGATTCACTGCTATTTACGGCCCGCTGAGATGGACAGCGCCGGGCTTTCCTGATCGCGCCGCTCCGATGCGTTTGCCTGCGCGTTTCCTCCCCATCCCCCCCTGTCACCGCCCGCGCTGCGCCGCAGCGGGGCGGCGATTGTCAGCCGGGTGATGGGCATGGTGTTGGCGGCGGTGGCCGTGGACAATATGATCGAAGCGATTTTCCAGCTGGTCCGCGACGGCCCTTGAGCGCCAAAGGCGATCCTGTGGCTTGCACATGGCGCGCCGATCGGATTGGTTGACCGGGCAGAAAAAGGCGCATCATGTCCAACGATCAAATCATCCTCTTCACCCTGTTCACCTCATTCTTTGGCCTGCTTCTCTGGGGCAAATGGCGTTATGATCTGGTCGCCTTTACGGCGCTGATGGTGGCGGTGGTGGCGGGAGTCGTGCCCGCCGAGGACGCGTTTTCCGGCTTTGGCCATCCGGCGACGCTGGTGGTGGCGCTGGTGTTGGTGGTGTCGGCGGGGCTGGTGCGCTCGGGGGCGGTCTATCTGATCACCCGGACGCTGGTCGATTCCAGCCGCAGCCTTGGCAGCCATATCGTGCTGATGGGCGGCATCGGCGGGGTGCTGTCGGCCTTTATGAACAACGTTGCGGCGCTGGCGCTGCTGATGCCAGTCGATATCCAGACCGCCAGAAAGGCCGGGCGTGCCCCCGGCCTGTCACTGATGCCGCTGTCCTTTGCCACCATCCTCGGCGGCATGGCGACGCTGATCGGCACCCCGCCGAATATCATCATTGCCACCTTTCGTGGCGATGCCCTCGGTGAACCTTTCACCATGTTCGATTTCGCGCCGGTCGGTGGCCTGACCGCTCTGGTCGGGCTGATCTTTGTTGCCACGGTCGGCTGGCGGCTGATTCCGCAGCGCGCTGATCCGCTGGCCCAAACCGGCGACATGAGCGCCTATGTCGCCGAACTGACGGTGCCCGAGGGCAACGAACAGATCGGCAAGCGCCTGGGTGAGCTTTGGCCGGTGGCGGAAAAGGCCGATGTGGCAGTGATCGGGCTGATCCGTGATGGTCGCCGCCTCTATGGCAATGCCCGCACCGCAATCCTGAAAGCGGGCGACGCGCTGGTGCTTGAGGCAACGCCGGAGGCGCTGGACGAATTCCGCGCGGCGCTGAAACTGGCGTTTTCCGACAACCGGCGTGAGGAATTGCTGACCGCCGCCGGTGAGGGGCTCGATATCCTCGAAGTCGTGGTGCCGGCGGAAAGCCGGATGGCCGGGCGCAGCGCCCAGGCGGTCGGGCTGGCCTGGCGGATGCGGGCGGTGCTGTTCGGGTTGTCGCGTCAGGGTCAACCGATCCGCTCGCAGATCCGCAAGACCATCATCGAGCCGGGCGATATCCTGCTGGTGCTGGTGCCCAAGGACAGCGGCCCGGATGTGGCCGAATGGATGGGCTGTCTGCCGCTGGCCGACCGTGGCCTGGCGGTGACCGAGAATTCCAAGACCTGGCTGGCCATCGGCCTGTTCGCCGCAGCAGTGCTGGCGGCCTCGCTGGGGCTGGTCTATCTGCCGGTGGCGCTGGGGCTGGTGGTGATCTGCTATGTGCTGTTCCGCGTCCTGCCGCTGCAAGAGCTTTATACCCATATCGAATGGCCGGTGGTGGTGCTGCTGGGATCGATGATCCCGCTGGGCGTGGCGCTGGAAACCTCGGGCGGCACCTCGCTGATCGCCAACGGGCTGGTGTCAATCTCGGCGGGCTGGCCCGCCTGGGCCATCCTGACCGCGCTGATGGTGGTCACCATGACCCTGTCGGATGTGCTGAACAACACCGCCACCGCGATTATCGCGGCACCGATTGCGGTGCAGATGGCGCAGAGCCTTGGCGTGTCGCCGGACCCGTTCCTGATGGCGGTGGCGATTGCCGCCTCGGCGGCGTTCCTGACCCCGATCGGGCATAAGAACAACACCCTGGTACTGGGCCCAGGTGGCTATTCCTTTGGCGATTACTGGCGCATGGGCTTGCCGCTGGAACTGCTGGTGATTGCGGTATCGATCCCGTTGATCCTGGTGTTCTGGCCGCTCTGAGCGACGCAGCCGCTTGCGCCCCCCGCACCGGCGGGCTACACGGCGCGCCTTTCCGTCGGGGTCGAGGGCCACAGATGACCGCCACCACCACGCTCGCCATCGACTTTGGCACCTCGAATTCCGCGATGGCGGTGATCGAGAATGGCCAGCTGCGCCGCCTGCCCGCCGAACCGGGCTCACAGACCCTGCCGACGGCGGTGTTCTTTCCCGCCGACAAGGGCGCGATGCGGATCGGTGCCGCCGCCGGCACGGCACTGATCGAGGGGGAGGAAGGCCGCTATATGCGGGCGCTGAAAAGCGTGCTGGGCGATCCGCTGTTGCATGAGTCGCGGCTGATCGGCGGCAAGCGACGCAGCATCGCCGAGGTGATCACCGCCTTTCTGGCCACCCTGCGCAGCCGCGCCGAGGCCGCCACCGGCCAGCCGCTGCGCCGCGCCCTGTCAGGCCGCCCGGTGCATTTTCACACCCGCGACGCGGAAAAGGATGCGCAGGCCGAGGCTGATCTGCGCGCCTGTTACCTCGCCGCCGGGTTTGACGAGGTCGCCTTTCTGTTCGAACCGGAGGCGGCGGCGCTGGCCAGCCACAGCCTGAGCCAGCCCGGTGCCACCGGGCTGATCGTCGATATCGGCGGCGGCACTTCGGATTTCTCGGTGTTCCGGGTCGAGTCCGGCCAACTGCGGATTCTGGCCAGCCACGGCATCCGCCTCGGCGGCACCGATTTCGATCGGGCGATCTCGCTCGATCAGGTGATGCCAGAGCTGGGGCGCGGCGGCACCTTGCGCCGGGAGTTCGGCTCCGAGTTGCTGCCGGTGCCCGCCGCGATCTATGCCGATCTGGCGACCTGGGCGCGGATTCCGCTGCTTTATTCCCCCGAGACCCGGCGCAAGGTCGACGCGATGCTGCGGCTGGCGACCGACCGGCGGGCGCTGGAACGGCTGGCCACTGTGCTGCGCGACGAATTGGGTCATGACATCGCCTTTGCGGTCGAGCGCGGCAAGATCGCCGCCAATGCTGGCGCGGCGGATGCGGCGATTGCCCTTGGGGTGATCGAAACCGGGCTGCAGGTGCCGCTGTCCCCGACCGAGATGGCGGCGGCATTGGCCCGGTTTCACGACGACCTGCATGGCGCGGCCGCCGAGACGCTGACCCTCGCCGGGATCGCGGCAGAGCAGATCGGCAGCATCATCCTGGTCGGCGGCTCAAGCCTGATGCAGCTGGTCCCCGAAACCATGCGCGCGCTCTGCCCGGGAGCGGCGGTGCATATGTCCGAAGCATTCACCGCAGTGGTCGACGGGCTCGCCCTGGCGACAGCCGAGGGACGGTAGCCCGACGATACCCCGCCGGGATCAAAGCCGCCCCGGCATGTGGTTACCCGATGCCGGAGCATCCCGATCCGGCCCGCTGCACCGCGAACTGGATCACCGCGCTGATCAAACCCGTGACCGGTCTCACAATTGCCAGATCAGCGGGATCACCGCCGAGGCCAGCAGCCCGGTGGTCAGGTTCAGCGGGATGCCGACCCGCAGGAAATCAGTGAATTTATACCCGCCCGGCCCATAGACCAGCATATTGGTCTGATAGCCGATCGGCGTCGCGAAACTGGCCGAGGCGGCAACCATCACCGCCACCACCAGCGGCCGTGCGTCGATGCCCATCGCCTGCGCCAGCCCGATGGCGATGGGCGTCACCACCACCGCCACGGCGTTGTTGGACACCAGCTCGGTCAACACCGAGGTCAGCAGGTAGATCGCCCAGATCACAAAGAACCCCGGCAGACCGATCAGATAGGGCGCCACCGCATTGACGATCAGCGCAATGGCACCGGAATGTTCCAGCGCCGCGCCGATGGTGAGCATCGAAAAGATCAGTGTCAGCAGGCGACCATCGACCTGGCCAAAGGCCTCGTCCGCGTCGATGCAGCGAGTCAGCAGGACCACCGCCACCGCAAAGACCGACAGCATCAGGATCGGCGCCACATTCAGCGCCGCCAGCACCACGATGCCAAACAGCGCCAGCACCGCAATCGGCGCATGGCTGCGCCGGAACGCCCGCGCGGTCGGGTGGCTGACATCGACCAGATCCATCTCCGTCGCCAACCGCTGAATATCCTCGGGCGCGCCTTCCAGCAGCAGGGTGTCACCGACCCGCACCACCAGCTCATCCAGCTGCCGTCCGATGTTCTGATTGCGCCGATGCACCGCCAGCGGGTAGACGCCATAGCGCCGCCGCAACCGCAATGAGCCGAGCGAGCGCCCCACCATCTTGCAATCCGGGGTGATCAGCACCTCGACCGTAGTGGTCTCCACCGCCGAGATCTGATCGACGCGCTTCAGGCTCTTGGTGCGTTGCAGGCTGAGCAATTCGGTCATCTGGGTGCGCAGCACCACCCGATCCCCGACCTGCAGCTCGACCCCGTTCAGATCGCGCCGGAGCGAGACATCGCCGCGGATCACGTCGATCAGCCGCACGCCTTCGCGTTTGAACAATTGCACCCCGGACACCTCGCGGCCGACCAGATTGGATTCCGGCGGGATCACCGCCTCGGTAAAGAATTTCATCTGGCTGCGATCCGACAGCAGGTTGGCCATGCTGGGCCGGTCCGGCAACAGCCAGCGCCCGACCACCGCCAGGTAGAGCATCCCCCAGGTGACAATGACCAGACCCAGCGGCGCCACCTCGAAGATCGTAAACGGTTCAAGCCCGCGACTGCGCGCCACCCCATCGACCAGCAGGTTGGTCGAAGTGCCGATCAGGGTCAGGGTGCCGCCCATGATCGCCGCATAGGACAGCGGGATCAGCAATTTCGAGGCGCTGACGCCGAGACGGCGCGAGATCTGCACAAACACCGGGATCATCACCACCACCACCGGGGTGTTGCTCACAAAGGCCGAGGCCGCCACCACCACCGCCATCAGCGCACCGATCGCCAGAACCGGGTTTTTCGTTGCCTGGCGTTCGGCGGTCTTGGTCACCCCTTCCAGCGCGCCGGTGCGCACCAGCGCCCCCATCACGATGAACATCGCCGCGATGGTCCAGGGGGCAGGATTCGACAGCACCGCGAGCGCCTGATCATAGGGCAAGAGCCCAAGCAGCAGCATCACGCAAGCGCCGCCAATCGCCACCACCTCGGTCGGATAATATTCGCGCACGAACAGCACGAACATGCCAACCACCACCAGCAGCGTCATCACCGCCTGGCCCGCCTGTGGGATTTCCAGAAATGTCATTCTTTGCGCCGGTCCCGGATTGTCCACATACCCTATCTAGGCGCAGCCCGCCCGCCGCGTCCAGCGGGCTTTGCGCCCGGACCGTGCCGGGGCGTCACCCGGCGGCAGCCTCGGGGCCGGAGGCTTGCAACCGGCCACCCTGGCGCACCATGGCAAGCCGCGTCGCCTTGCCGGTGCGGTCATCGGTTTCCACATAAAGGCCCGACAGCGTCGCCGCGCCCAGCGCCGGGCTGAACCGCGCCTTGTCCATGCCGGTCACGAAGCGGCGCATCGGTTCGGCCTTGTCCATGCCAATGACGCTGTCGTAATCGCCGCACATCCCGGCATCGGACAGATAGGCGGTGCCACCAGAGAGGATTATCGCATCGGCTGTCGGCACATGGGTATGGGTGCCCACCACCATGCTGGCACGGCCATTGCACCAATGGCCCATCGCCATCTTTTCGCTGGTCGCCTCGCAATGCACATCGACCAGGCTGGCCTGCACCAGCCCGCCGGGCGGATGAGCCTTCAGCACCGCTTCGATCTGGCTGAACGGATCAGCAAAGGGGCGCTTCATGAACACCTGGCCCAGCACCTGGGTCACCAGCACCTTGCGGCCCTGGGTCGCCTCGAACACACCAAAGCCGCGTCCCGGTGCGCCCTTGGCGTAATTCACTGGCCGGACGATGCGCGGCTCGACCTCGATGAATTGCATCATGTCGCGCTGATCAAAGGCGTGATCGCCCAAGGTCAGGCAATCCGCCCCGGCCTCAAGCAGCCCCTTGGCATGGGCCGCAGTCAGCCCGGCGCCGTTGCTGGCGTTCTCGCCATTGACCACGACAAAATCGAGCCGCCAGTCAGCGCGCAGACGCGGCAGCATTTCCGCCACCGCCTGCCGCCCGGCCCGGCCCATCACATCACCAAGAAATAACATTCGCATGGCAACGCTCCCTAGGCCCGGACGGCGCAAGGGGCAAGAGGAAGTGTGACGCCCAGGTGCAGACCAGGCCTGAATCCCGGGCCATCTTCACACGGAAAACGGGCGCGCCATCACTGACGCGCCCGCAGCTCAGGCCATTGAAACGGCTTATTTCTTGACGATGCGACCGTCGGTATAGGGCGTATAGGGCCCCTGAGCCGCCAGGTATTCCGCCGTCACATCGGCCAGATCGGGGCCGAAATCATAGGCGTTCATGCCATCGCGGAACATCTTGTAGCCGTCACCGCCATTGCGGACGTAATTGTTGGTGACCACGCCATAGACCTTGGCAGGGTCAATCGGCGCGCCGCCGACCACCACGTCGCTGACCCGTTCGCCCACCGGTTTGGAGACATCAAAGGCAAAGCTGAGCCCGGCAACCTGCGGGAAACGACCGGCAACATCCTCATATTGGCTGACGCCGTTTTCCAGCGCCTCGACGATCACCGCGCCGGTGGTCTGAAAGGTCGACAGGGTGTTCTGGAACGGCAGCACTGTCAGCACTTCGCCCATCGTCACCGGACCGGAGTCGATCGAGGTGCGCAGGCCACCGCTGTTGGAGATCGCGATTTCGACCCCCTGCGATTTAACCCGCGCCAGCATCGCGTCAGAGACCAGGTTGCCCATCGCACATTCCTGCGCCCGGCAGGTCTCACGCTCGCCATCGATGAATGCCGAGGATTCGGCAACCACCTTGTTGCGGATTTCGTCCAGCGGCACCGCCGCCTCGGCGATCCGCGACTTTGTGGTTTCGTCCTCGCCGACCGCGGCATCCATGATGATCGGTTCGCCGGTGGCGGCGGTGACATTGCCGGCATCGTCAAAGGTCACGTTCAGCTCGCCCAGGAATTTGCCATAGGCATAGGCCGACACGATCGCGGTCGCCCCGACCATGGTCGGATAGGGTCCCTCGGCGCGGTCAGAGGTGTTGGACAGAAAGGTGTTGGTATGGCCGCCGACGATCACATCGACACCCTTGGTGTTGGCCGCGACCACCTGATCGACGCGATAGCCCGAGTGGCTGAGCACGATGATCTTGTTCACCCCCATCGCGGTCAGCTTGTCGACCTCATGCTGCACCGCGTCCGACGGATCGGTAAAGATCACATTCGGGCCGGGGCTGGCCAATTCATCGGTGTCCTGCGGGGTCAGCCCGATCAGGCCCAGCTTTTCTCCACCGCGTTCGATCACTGCGGATTTTGCCAGCGTATCGGCCAGTAACGGTTCGCCGCTGACATCGGCATTGCTCATCAGCACCGGGAATTTCACCGCATCCATGAAGCCGCGCAGAACCTCCGGGCCATCGTCGAATTCGTGGTTGCCCACGGTCATCGCGTCATAGCCCATCTTGTTCATCATCTCGGCGGCGAGCTTGCCCTTGTAATAGGTGTAGAACAGGGTGCCCTGAAATTGATCACCACCGTCCACCAGGATAGAGTTGTTCGACCGTTTGCGCGCATCGGCAATCGCTGTCACCAGCCGGGCGGAGCCGCCAAAGCACTTGCCCTCGGTGTTGTCCTCGGACGAACAGCCACTGTCGTATTTGCTGATCGGTTCGAACCGGGCATGGAAATCATTGGTGTGCAGAATCGTCAGGGAATAATCGGCTTGGGCCATCCCGGCGCATAGGGCCAGGGCAGCGGAGCCTGCAAGTAGGCGGAAGGTCATGGCAGTAACCTCTTTGTGGGAGTTATGGCTTCGATGCTGCCCGGATCAGACGCCATAGTCAAAGGCCAAACTACCGGCTTGACCAACGGTCCATGCCAGAGGCAAGTGAGGGCATGCTGATCTACAAGATTTTTCGCGCGTCCGAATATGCGGCGCTGACGACCGCGGGCACCACAGCCGGCGCCCCGGTCGATATCGCTGACGGGTTCATCCATTTCTCGACCGCCGCGCAGGTCGCTGAGACCGCCGCCAAGCATTTCGCCACTGAAGACGGGCTGGTGCTGCTGGCGCTTGAGGCCGATGCGCTGGCCCCGGATCTGCGCTGGGAGCCGTCGCGGGGCGGCGCATTATTCCCGCATCTCTACCGTGCCTTGCGGAGCAAGGACGTGCTCTGGGCGCGGGATTTGCCGCTGGTCGCGGGGCACCATCGCTTCCCCGAGGGGCTGACATGAACTTCATCGAGAAACTGGGGCTGGCGGCGCTGCGGCGCCTCGACCCGGAACAGGCGCATCACCTGGCGATGAAGGCGCTGCAACTGGGGGCGGTGCCCCTGCCCGGCCTCGTCACCTCGGCCCGGCTGCGCAGCACCCTGGCCGGTCTGACGCTGAGCAATCCGGTCGGCCTGGCCGCCGGGTTCGACAAGAATGCCACCGCGCTGCTGCCGCTGTCGCGGGCGGGGTTCGGTTTTATCGAACTGGGCGCGGTGACCCCGAAGCCGCAGCCGGGCAACCCGCGCCCGCGGCTGTTCCGCCTGCCGCAGGACGGCGCGGTGATCAACCGCTTCGGGTTCAACAATGACGGGATGGAGGCGGTGCGCGAGCGGTTGGTCCGGCGGCCCCGCGACGCGGTGATCGGGCTGAACCTCGGCGCCAACAAGGACAGCGACAACCGGATCGCGGATTTCGCCCGGGTGCTGGCGCGCTGCGGCACCTATCTGGATTTCGCCACCGTCAACGTGTCCTCGCCGAACACCGAAAAGCTGCGGGATTTGCAAGGCAAGGCGGCGCTGACGCAAGTGCTGACCGGGGTGATGGCGGCGCGCGACGGGATGATCCGCCCGCTGCCGATTTTTCTGAAAATCGCCCCGGATCTGGACGAGGCGGCGCTGGCCGATCTGGCCGAGGTGGCATTGGCCACCGGGGTCGATGCGATCATCGCCACCAACACCACCCTGGCGCGCAACGGGCTGAAGACCCCCGGCGCGGCCGATATCATCGGCGGGCTGTCCGGCACGCCGCTGTTTGAGCGCTCGACCCGGGTTCTGGCCCGGCTGTCGCAGATCACCGGCGGGCGGATCCCGTTGATCGGCGTCGGCGGGATTTCGACCCCCGAAGACGCCTATGCCAAGATCTGCGCCGGCGCCTCGGCAGTGCAATTGTATTCGGCGCTGGTCTACAAAGGCCTGTCGCTGGGCGCCGAGATCGCCCGCGGCCTTGACCGGCTGCTGGAACGCGACGGGTTTGAGAACGTCACCCAGGCGGTGGGCTGCCAACGTGAGGAATGGCTATGAAAGTGGAAATCTGGCACAACCCGCGCTGTTCGAAATCGCGCCAGACCCTGGCGCTGTTGCAGGATCGCGGGATCACACCCGAGGTGCGGCTTTACCTGGAAAACCCACCGACGCAGGACGAACTGCAGACGGCGCTGCAAATGCTGGGGCTGACGCCCTCGCAAGTGTTGCGCCGGGGCGAGCCAGAATTCAAATCGCTGAACCTCAAGACGGCGGATGACGCCACCATCCTCGCCGCGATGGCCGAGCATCCGAAACTGATCGAACGCCCGGTGGTCTTTGTCGGGGCCAAAGCGGCGCTTGGCCGTCCGCCGGAAAACGTGCTGGCGCTGCTTTGACCGAAGGCCGCGATTTCGCTATCCTCGCCTGAAATAGCGGAGCAGAGCCATGGCCGGTGGATGGTCGCGCGACGGCGCGGTGCAGGACCAGATCGAAGCGTCGATCCAGGACGAATTGCAGCGCCTTCAGGCCCGGCGGGCAACGGTGGGCGTCAGCCTGACCCATTGCGCTGAATGCGAAGAGGAAATCCCAAGCGCCCGCCGCGCCGCCCTGCCCGGCGTGAAACTCTGCATCGACTGCCAGTTAGAGCGTGACGGCAGACCGGCACAGCGCAGCGGCATCAACCGGCGCGGGTTCAAGGACAGCCAGCTGAAATAGGCGAAAGTCAAAGGCCATGAAAAAACCGCACCCGGATCCCCGGGCGCGGTTTTTTTAACGTGCGATATCAGGCCGCTCAGGCGGCGCGCGATACCAGAACATCACCCACCTGCTTGGCGGCGGCCATTTCGTCACCACCGGACACGGCGGCGACTTCACGGGTCAGACGCTCAAGCGCGGCTTCGTAAAGCTGACGCTCGGAATAGCTCTGCTCGCGCTGGTCGTCGTTGCGGTGCAGGTCGCGCACCACTTCGGCAATTGCGATCAAGTCACCCGAGTTGATCTTTTGTTCGTATTCCTGGGCACGGCGCGACCACATCGCGCGTTTCACCCGGGCCTTGCCCTTCAGCGTCGTCATCGCCTTGGTCACCACGTCCGGGCTGGACAGCGACCGCATACCGATCTCCGTCGCCTTGTGGGTCGGCACCCTGAGGGTCATCTTGTCCTTTTCGAAGGAGATCACAAACAACTCCAACTGGATGCCGGCGATTTCCTGCTTTTCGATGGACACGATCTGACCCACGCCATGGGCGGGATACACAACGTAGTCATTCGGACGGAATTCATTTTTCTTCATATTGGTCACGCAGTCCTTCCTGGTGCCATCTTCCCAGCCTGACGCAGCGACACAGACAACGGGCGCGAGGCGGCAGCCAACACACCGTTCAAAGTATCTGTCAAGGTTTCCGGGGCGCGGTCAGCAACGTCCGCGCATCGGGGGGCAGGCAGTCTTGTTCATAGGCAGGAAGACCATACCACAAAAACCGCCCCCAAGAAAGCGCTTCGCCTGTCAGCGCCCGGTTTTCGCTTAAAAATCGCCACAATTCGAACTTGTTTCACCCGGCGAAGCGGCGATTTCCCGCCGAGCCGCGTCCGAATCGATGTCAGCCGCCCGAGCCGGGCTTCTCGGAAAAGTATTTCTCAAGCTTGCCTGACTCACCATCATGCTCTTCGGCATCGGCTGGCGGGTCCTTGCGGGTGATGATCACCGGCCACATCTCGGAATACTTGCGGTTGAATTCAACCCATTTGTCCATGTCCGGCTCAGTGTCCGGGCGGATCGCATCGGCCGGGCATTCCGGTTCGCAGACGCCGCAATCAATGCATTCGTCGGGATGGATCACCAACATATTCTCGCCTTCGTAGAAGCAATCCACCGGGCAGACTTCTACGCAATCGGTATATTTGCAGGCGATACAACTGTCGTTGACGATATAGGTCATCGTGACCCCCGAAATTTGAACGGCTCAGCCGCTAGCTAACCCGCTGTTCCGGATCATTCAAGCGCCCGACGCCGATCAAGGTCGAGTTTCCTGCGGTCACGCTTGGTCGGACGCGAATTTCCTGCATCGCGCTGGATTGGCGGGCTGTCTTTCTGGATTTCAGGGGATGGTTCGAGATCAATATAGAGCGTCTGTGCCTCAGGTGCCGGTCCGCGCCGTGTGCCGGCGGCCAGAACCCGCACCAGCCGAATCCGCTCGCCCATGGGAAAAGTCAGAACATCGCCAGGGCCGACCGCCGTCGCCGGTTTCGTCACCCTTGCAGCGTTGACCCGGCAGTGACCGGCGCCGACCAGCCGCGCCGCCAGGCTGCGGCTTTTCACAAAGCGCGCATACCAGAGCCATTTGTCGAGGCGGATCCGGTCGTCCTGGACGGGCGTCGCATCTGACATCCCGAGGCCTCAGCTCTTGTTCTTCAGCCCCATCAGCGCCGCGGCAAAGGGGTTGTCCGGGTCGATCCGATCTCTGCCGGGCTTGCTGGGACCAGCGGCAAATTTCTTTGGCCCCGCTTCGCGTTTGGGGCCCTTGCCACGCGGCGGCGGCTTGCCCTTGCCCCCGCGCGGCCGCTTGCCGCCCTCGGGCCGATCGCCCCCCTTGCGGGCCTGGTGCTGCGGGCGACCGGCGTTGGCCGAGCGCTGACGGCCCCAGGTGAAGGTGTAATAGACCTCGACCTCGGCAGCCGCAGGGACCTCGGCGCTTGACTCTTCGGCGGGCTGCGCTTCGACGGGCTGCGCTTCGGGCACTTGGGTTTCGGCCGCTGGGGTTTCGGGCGCTCCTGCGGCGTCGGGGGCGGCGCTTTCACCGGCGGAGTCAGCCGCGACCGGTGCGGCCTCTGCGGGCGGCGCGGTCGTTGCAGCCGGTTCGGAGGCCGCAGCGGCATCCGCAGCCGGTGCCTCAGGTGTCACGGGAGCTGCCGCCTTGACCTTCGCGCGCTCGGCCTTTTCAGCCTTGTAGCCCAGGCCCTGCATCAGATCAGCGAATTGATCCAGCGTCATCCCAGTGATCGACAGCATGTCGGCCTTGGCTTCAAACCCGGCCCGACTGTTTTCGACGCGCAGCATGTCGGCCAGCCGTTCCAGCATGTCGATGCGGATCGCCCGGGTCCCGGCCGCGCGATAGCCGGCCATGGTGTGATAGCCCTCGGGCACCCCCTCGCCGCTGGGCACGGTAACCAGCCCCGGCGGCGGTGCTTCGGGGAATTCGTCCAGACCTTTGGACAGCGACCAGAGCACCAGCCGCAGCCGGGTCGGCGCCGGTTTCAACAGCAGCGGCATGAAGACGGTGAATTGCCCGAACCGGACGCCATGCTTGCGCAGCGCGCCGCGCGCATCCTGATCCAGCGCCTTGACGTCATCAGCAACCTGCTGACGGGGCAGAATGCCAAAGCCTTCGACCAGCTGAAAGGCAAAGCCGCGCGCCAGGCCGTTCAGCGTCGCGTCGTCCTGCACCGCCAGCAGCGGCTCGAACAGCGCAGCGATCTTGCGGTCGATAAAATGCTGCAACCGGCGCTGCACCTTTTGCGCGACATCCGGCCCAACGGCCTCGTCGACAAAGGCGGCGACCTGCGGCTTCAGCGGATCGTCGCCGGGCGTCAGCTTGCCCACCGCATCCGTGCCCCACATCAACCCACCCTGTTCGGTAAAGTCGATCTCGGTATCGGGCGCATTATAGAACCGATCGGCGCGCAGATGAAAATGCGGCGCCAGCGCCTGAGCGCTGGCCTGAGCAACGGCCTTGGCCTCTTGCCCTTCGGCGGATTTGTCCTGCCGGAACCGGAACCCCTCGAGACGGCCGACGAACTCGCCCTCGACCATCACTTCGCCCTTGTCATTTACTTCGGCCACTAAGGCTTCCTTCTGCTTCAACCGGCGCATCAATACAGATGTGCGCCGGTCAACAAATCTCTGGGTCAGACGCATGTGTAGCGCATCTGACAGACGGTCTTCTACAGCGCGGGTCTCGCCGCGCCAATGGGATTCGTCCGCGACCCAGCCGGAACGCTGCGCCACATAGGTCCAAGTTCGAATATAGGCCAATCTTTTGGAAAGCGCATCAATATCCCCATCGGTGCGGTCAATCCGCTGAATCTGGCGCGCCAGCCAGTCGTCGGAAATCCGGCCATTGGCGTGCAGATCGCCGAACAGACGCTGCAGCAGACTGGCATGTTCGATGTGGCTGATGCCGCGAAAATCCGGCACCCGGCAGACATCCCAAAGCAGCCTTACCGCCGCCACATCGCCCGTGCGGGCGCGAATATCGTCGTTCTGCCCCAGGGTTTTCAGCGCCATCAGATCGTCGGCCTCACGCGCCTTGATCAGGATCGGATTGTCCGGTGACGCCTCTAGCGCCGCAATCAGCCCGTCGACAGAACCGAAATTGAGGTCGGTATTGCGCCATAGCAATTTACGCAGCGGCGTAAAGCTGTGATCCATGATCGCCGCCGCCACCTCATCCTCAAGCGGCGCGGCCTCGCCGGTGACGCCAAAGGTGCCGTCGCGCATACCGCGCCCGGCCCGTCCCGCGATCTGCGCCAACTCATTGGGCGCGAGGTGCCGCATCCGCCGGCCGTCGAATTTGATCAGCGCCGAAAAGGCGACATGGTTGATATCAAGGTTCAGCCCCATGCCAATCGCGTCAGTCGCCACCAGGTAATCGACATCGCCATTCTGATACATCTCGACCTGGGCATTGCGGGTGCGGGGGCTGAGCGCGCCCATCACCACTGCCGCCCCACCCTTTTGACGGCGGATCAGTTCGGCGATGGCATAGACGTTATCCACCGAGAACCCGACAATGGCCGAGCGCGCGGGCATCCGGCTGATCTTTTTCGACCCGGCATAGGTGAGCTGTGACATCCGTTCGCGGCGCATGAATTGCACCCGTGGCACCAGCGCCGCAATCGTCGGGCGCATGGTGTCAGAGCCGAGGAACAGGGTTTCATGCAACCCGCGCGACCTGAGCAACCGGTCGGTAAAGACATGGCCGCGCTCGGGATCGGCGCAGAGCTGGATTTCGTCGATGGCGACGAAATCGGCGCCCATGCCCTCGGGCATCGCCTCGACCGTGCAGACCCAGTATTGGGTGCGTGGCGGCACGATCCGTTCTTCGCCGGTGACCAGCGCCACCACCGAGGGGCCGCGCAGATCGACGATCCGGTCATAGACCTCGCGCGCCAGCAGCCGCAGCGGCAGGCCGATGATGCCGCTGCGATAGCCCAGCATCCGTTCGATGGCATAGGTGGTCTTGCCGGTGTTGGTCGGCCCAAGGACTGCGGTGATCCCGCCGCGTTCGGTCAAGCCTGACATCGGCGCCTCAGAGATCTGAGCCGGTGACGCGGGTCTGCAGGCGATCAACCGCCTTTTGCGACTCCTCGTGATTGGGATGCAGCGCCAATACCATTTGATAAAGCTTATAGGCCTCGTCCTGCCGTTCCAGGCTTTCGAATACAATCGCCAGACCATAGATCGCGGCAAAATGGTCCGGGTTCAGCGCCAGGGTGCGTTCCAGATCGTGAACCGCCAGACCGTATCTTTCCTGCTGGAAAAACGCCATCGCCCGGGTGTGCCAGCCTTCGGCGAAATCCGGCCCGTGGTCGGTCAGCGCGGTCAGATGGCCGATGGCCAGGTCGAGATCGCCCGCTTCCAGCGCATCCTTGCCGCGTTTCAGCAGCAGATCCAGCGCTGGTGAGCCGGACTTCGCCCAGTCCAGGCGGATTTCCCGCTCGATCTTTTTGGCATCGGCTGGATCGGCAAGACGCAACTGGTCTAGAAGAGAAGCGGTCGAGTCGCTCGCCGCCGGGGCGGCCAGGGCCAGCAGCGCCCAGGTGACAAGTGCCGCAACGGCAATTTTGAATTTGTGCATAGAGACACCCATAACGATATCACTGTAGCGTGCCGTTCGGGGCATGGAAGCCCCGCCACGGCGATTTGAACAAGGAACACCAAATTATGAGCGATGATCTGAACGCGGCCGCGGCCCAGTTGAACGAAAAGATCGGTGGCGGCTTTGACGGGATTGCAAAATTCGTGGTCGAAGGCGAAGGCGCGATCATGGTCGATGCCAATGGCGCCCGGGTCGGCGATGAAGAGGCCGATGTGACCCTGACCGCCGATCGCGAAACCTTCATGGGGCTGATGACCGGCGATGTGAACCCGACCACCGCCTTCATGACCGGCAAGCTGGCGGTGGATGGCGACATGGGCAAGGCGATGGCGCTGGGTTCGGCCCTTGCCTGATCACCCGACATTCGACCCCGCGCCGTACTTTTCCGATGTGGATGAGGGCCCGGCGGGTGGTGATGCGGTCTGGGCGCGCACCTCGGACGGGGTGCGCATCCGCGTCGGCCTCTGGCCGCTTGCGGGGGCGCGCGGCACGGTTCTGCTGTTTCCCGGGCGCACCGAATATATCGAGAAATACGGGCCTGCCGCCGGGGATCTGGCGGCGCGCGGCTATGCGACCCTGACGGTGGACTGGCGCGGGCAAGGCATTGCCGACCGGCTAACCAAAGACCCGCTCAAGGGCCATGTCGGCGATTTCGACGAGTATCAACGCGACGTTCAGGCCGCCTTGGCGGTGGCCAAACATTTCGATCTGCCCCGGCCCTGGCATCTGCTGGGCCATTCGATGGGCGGCTGCATCGGGCTGCGCGCGCTGCATGACGGGGTGCCGGTGGCCTCTGCCAGCTTCACCGGGCCGATGTGGGGCATCGGCATGCCCGCCGCGATGCGGCCGCTCGCCTGGGCATTGGGGGTGCTGGGCACCCTGGTCGGCCGATCCGAAAGCTACGCCCCCGGGGTGGTGCGCGATGCCTATGTGCTGATCCAGTCGTTCGAGGGCAACAACCTGACCAATGACCCGGACATGTATGACTTCATGATCCGCCAGACCCGTGCCCATCCCGAGATCGCGCTGGCCGGGGTGACCTATGGCTGGCTCAACGCCGCGCTGAAGGAAACCAGCGCCCTGGCCCGGCTGCCCGCTCCAGCAGTGCCTGGCCTGACCTTTCTGGGCAGCGACGAGGGTATTGTCGATGTCGCTGCGGTCCAGACCCTGATGGCGCGCTGGCCCAATGGCCGGCTGGAGATTATCGAACACGGCCGCCACGAGGTGTTGATGGACACGCCCGGCCGCCGCCGCGCCCTGTTTGACGCGATGGCGGCGCATTTCGATGCCCATTCCGGCGCGACCACGCCACGGGCGGCCGCCAGCTAGGCGTTAATCGGCGCGTACCTGCTGGCGCTGCTGGCCGAGCCCGGCAATGGCCAGGTCCATCACATCGCCCGCTTTCAGATATTGCGGCGGTTTCTGGCCGCTGCCGACCCCCGGCGGGGTGCCGGTGGCGATGATGTCGCCGGGATTGAGGCTCATCATATGGCTCAGGTAGCTGATGATATGGGCGACCGGGAAAATCATCGAGGCGGTGCTGCCGGTCTGGCGTCGCTGCCCGTTCACATCGCAGGAGAGCGCCAGATTCTGCGGATCCGCAACCTCGTCCGGGGTGACGATCCAGGGCCCGACCGGGCCGAAGGTGTCGCAGCTCTTGCCCTTGGTCCATTGACCGCCACGTTCGATTTGAAAATGCCGCTCGCTGACGTCATTGACGATGGTGTAGCCCGCAACATGGCTCAGCGCCTCGGCCTCACTGACGTATTTCGCCCGCTTGCCAATGACGATGCCCAGCTCGACCTCCCAATCGCCCTTCTGCGACCCACGCGGCAGCACCACATCGTCATTCGGCCCGATCAGCGCCGAGGTCGCCTTCATGAACACGATCGGCTCATCGGGGATCGGCATCCCCGCCTCAGCGGCGTGGTCGGAATAGTTCAGCCCGATGCACACCATCTTGCCAACCCCGGCGACCGGCACACCGAGGCGCGGATCACCCGCGGCCAGCGGCAGCGAGTCCGGATCGATGGCGGGCAGGTTTTCCAACGCCGCACCGGTCAGGTCGTCGATCACCCCGGAGAGGTCGCGGATCCGCCCCTGAGCATCCAGAACCCCGGGCCTTTCGGCGCCCAGCGGGCCATAGCGAAGAAATTTCATCCGTGCCTCCTTCAGATTTGCGCCGGAACGGTCGCCGATGCCGGGGCTCAGCGCAAGGGTGGTCAGCCATCGAGGCGGCTGTCTGCCCCCACGGCGTGGCTAGACGGCGCCGCCGCCCCCCGAAGATAGTTGCGACCAGAAGAAGCGGAGGACAGGAGAGCTGTAGATCGCCGGAGAGGCAGGGTTGAGAGCGGGCGCCACAGCGCCTATCTGTGGGGCAACCCCCGAGGTCACGAAAGGACGCGCGATGATCCCCCTTCCCTTGCCGCTGCTTGATGCCAATGCCACCAAAGGGGGCGGCCCGGACCTGGGCGATCTGCCAGAATGGGATCTGAGCGATCTTTATACCGCGCCGGACGCGCCGGAAATCACCCGCGACATGAGCTGGCTCGAAAAGGAATGTGCCGGGTTTGCCGGGGAATACGAGGGCAAGCTCGCCCAGCTTGACGCGGCGGGGTTTCTGACCTGCGTCCAGCGCAATGAGCGGATTCAGACCGTCGCCGGGCGGATCATGTCCTATGCCGGGCTGCGCTATTACCAGCTGACCATCGATGCCGAGCGGGCGAAATTCATGTCCGATTGCCAGGACAAGATCACCACCTTCACCACCCCGCTGGTGTTTTTCACGCTGGAGTTGAACCGCCTGCCCGACGATCATCTGGACGGGCTCTTCGCCGCCAATGCCGAACTGGCACGCTACAAGCCGGTGTTCGACCGGATTCGGGCGATGAAACCCTATCAGCTCTCTGATGAGCTGGAAAAATTCCTGCATGACCTGGGGGTTGTCGGCGACGCCTGGGAGCGGCTGTTCGATGAAACCATCGCCGGGCTGAATTTCGAAGTCGACGGCGAAGAAATGAACATCGAGGGCACGCTGAACCTGCTGACCGACCCGGTTCGCGACCGCCGCGAAGCCGGGGCGCGCGAATTGGCGCGGGTGTTCGGCGCCAATGTGAAAACCTTTGCCCGGGTGCACAACACCCAGGCCAAGGAAAAGGAGATCCTCGACCGCTGGCGCAAGATGCCGACCGCGCAGACCGGCCGCCACCTCAGCAACGATGTTGAACCCGAGGTGGTCGAGGCGCTGCGCAATGCGGTGGTCGCCGCCTATCCCAAGCTGTCGCACCGCTATTACGAATTGAAGCGCAAATGGCTGAGGCTGGATCGGATGCAGGTCTGGGACCGCAACGCGCCGCTGCCGAGCGAAGACATCAAGACCATCGACTGGCCCCAGGCCCGCGACATGGTGATGACCGCCTATGGCGATTTCGACCCGAGGATGGCCGAGATCGCACAGCCGTTCTTTGACAAGGGCTGGATCGACGCCGGGGTGAAACCGGGCAAGGCACCGGGCGCCTTTGCGCATCCGACGGTGACCGAGGTGCACCCCTATGTGATGCTGAACTACCTCGGCAAACCGCGCGACGTGATGACCCTGGCGCATGAGCTGGGGCACGGCGTGCACCAGGTGCTGGCCGCCGATCAGGGCGAGATGCTGTCCTCGACCCCGCTGACCCTGGCTGAAACCGCCAGCGTTTTCGGTGAAATGCTGACCTTCCGCCGGTTACTCGACAACGCCAAGGATCAAGCCGAGCGCAAGACCCTGCTGGCCGGCAAGGTCGAGGATATGATCAACACCGTGGTCCGGCAGATCGCCTTCTACGATTTCGAATGCAAGCTGCACGCGGCCCGGCGCGAGGGGGAACTGACCCCGGACGATATCAACGCGCTGTGGATGTCGGTGCAGGCCGAAAGCCTGGGCCCGGCATTCGATTACATGGAAGGGTATGAGACCTTCTGGGCCTATATCCCGCATTTCGTCCATTCGCCGTTCTACGTCTATGCCTATGCCTTTGGCGACGGCCTCGTGAACGCGCTCTATGCGGTCTACCAGGAGGCGCCGGAGGGCTTTCAGGAGAAATATTTCGATATGCTGAAGGCCGGTGGCTCCAAGCATCACAAGGCGCTGCTGGCGCCGTTCGGCCTCGACGCTTCGGACCCGGCTTTCTGGGACAAGGGCCTGTCGATGATCTCGGGCATGATCGACGAGCTGGAGGCGATGGAGGGGTGACCTCCTGGCGCAGACGCCTGCGCCGGTTTCAGGTCTGGGCGCGGCGGCGGATTCCGCCGGGCCTCAGGCTGCTGCTTGGCCTGCTGATGATCCTCGGCGGGATCCTTGGATTTCTACCGGTGCTCGGCTTCTGGTTGGCGCCGCTGGGCGTGGCGCTGGCGGCGCTGGATGTTGTGCCGCTCTGGCGCTGGATCAGGGCCAGGGGCGCCAGGGGAACGGCTTCTCATCACTCGCAGCACTCTGAAACCGGGCCACAGCCGCCAGCCAGCGCGCCAGATCGACGCCAAAGCCCGCGATCAGATCGTTGCGACGACCGGTGACCAGGATCCACAGGGCCTGCAACAGCGCGGCGATGCCCAGCACGGTGTCGCCAATCCGGAACAGGATCGCAAAAACGATCACATAGAGCAGACGCAGCCAGCGCGCGTTGCGATCCCAGCTTTCGGGAATGGCGGCAGTATCGGGGTCTTGCGGGTCGGTCATCGGGGCACCTCTGAGCAGCGAAACAGCGATATTGGCAAAGTGTGACAGCGCATCTTGCCTAGATCAAATGCGATGCTGCGGCCCCGCCCCATCCGGCAGGCGGGCTAGGAACCGCGCGACCAAATCGCCCGAACCGGCGTTCAGGCAATTCAGCCCGAAATACCAATAGAGATACTTGGCATAGCGCCGGTTGCGCGGCGGCGCGGCGAGGAGCGCGGCGAGGTCGGCGCTGCTGCGCGCCTCGTCCGCGATGTGCTGAAAATCCGCCTGACCGCAGAGGATCACCGGCTTGCGATGCAGATAGGCCTCGATCCCGACGGCAGAATTGATCGTCACCACCCGTTCGGCGACCGCCAGAATGTCGTGAATATTTGCAAAACTGATGTGCAGATTGCCAAATTCACTTTGCAAATTGCTGAGGGCGTCAAAGGTGGTCTGGTCCAGATCCCTTGGATGCGGCTTGACCAGAACCGGGCGGCCCTTGGCCACCTCAAGGCAGGCGCGCAACATGCTCCAACGGTCCAGCCAGAGGGTTTCACCAACGATCCTGTGGCCCTCGCTCTGCAAGAACACCGCGATACAGCCCTCCGGCACCGGTTCCATCGCAGCGGGCTGTTCGTAGCGCGAGCTGCGCGCGGCGACCAGGCGGGCGCGCAGCCGCTGAAAGAACGCCGAGGCCTTGTCGCCATCGACCTGGGCCGGGCGGAAGGCCCGGTCGCGGATCGAGGAAAAGGCCCGGATGCCCTGCGGGTCAAGATGCCAGAACGGATAGATATAGGCGACGCCCGCGCTCAATACCGAAGGGTGCGGAAAGCGCGCGTGGTTGAGGATGTGCAACTGGCCGTCAGTCACCTGATCGGCCAGCCGATCACGGTCCATCGGCACGAATCCATGATCGACGCCGCGGTCGGTCAGGCCGTCGGACAGCTTGCGATAGAACGGCAGCATCAGCGCCCGGTCAGCGGTCAGCCAATCGCCGGGGACGTGGAACTGAATGCGCCGCGACGGCAAACTGCCGGTCATGACTCCCCCTTTTCCTGCCGCCCCGACCCGCGCCACGCTGCGGCGGGCGCAGCCCCTTCGGCAAGCGGGCCAGTCATCGGCGGCTGGGCGCGAAAGGCGTCAAACCAACCTGCGTCTGGTTCGTATTCCAGCGCCACCAGAATATCCAGCAACTGCGGGAAGCGGGTAAACTGGTCAAGGATCCGGTCGCGGTGTTCGGGGCCACGCCAACGGCCCTTGCGGCTGTGCTCAAGCGGGCGATCACCGCCCATGGCCCGCTGCATTTCCCAGCTCTGCACCGGCGGGCGGGTGGCGCTGAAGGCCGCGTCAAAGCGCAAGCCGAACCCTGCCGCCAAATCCCGCTGCACCGCATCCGGGTCGGCCAGAAGATCTTCGTATTTCAAGAAATACACCCCCTGCGGGAACCAGGGGCCCTGGGCAACGTCGATAATCGCTTGGTGAACCTCGATCAGCCCGGGGCCGTTGCGCTTGGGCGCCGCCACGCCGAACATCGTATAGCAGGCGTCGGCGCTGCAGAAATAATCGTCCGGCACCCGGTCATGGCGGCTGGTCAGGATATCGCGGGGATCGCGCAGGGTGACGATCAGATCGATCCGCTTGCGCCCCTTGGCCGCCGCGCCGATCTGATCGATGTCCAGGATATCATTGGGCCGCTTGGTGCAGAAATCGCCCGGCAGGGCAAGTAGCGCGGCGGCGCTCATCTCGGTTTCGGGCAGGTGAACGCCGCGCAATGTGTGGCGCAACATACTGTAGAACAGGGTGCTGCCCGCCCGTCCCTGCCCGGCAATTATTAGATGTCTGTCCATGACCCCAAGCCCCAATCCCTGTCAGAGGATATTGCGGCGTGGGGTTTCTTGACGGTTACGCGATGGGCAAGGGCGCTAGGCCGAGACCAGCATGCCCTTTTCGGCGGCCAGTTCGCGCATCCGCTCTTGCAGCTTTTCAAAGGCGCGCACCTCGATCTGGCGGATCCGTTCGCGGCTGACACCGTATTCGGTCGACAAATCCTCAAGGGTGATCGAATCCTCGCTCAACCGGCGTTTGGTCAGGATATCGCGCTCGCGATCGTTCAGCACCGCCATGGCCGACACCAGCATTTCGCGGCGGGTGTCCATCTCATCCTTTTCGGCGTAATCGGCGGCCTGGTTGGCGTCTTCGTCCTCCAGCCAATCCTGCCATTGCATGGTGCCTTCGCCCTCGGCACCCACCGTCGCGTTGAGCGAGGCATCAGAGCCCGACATCCGCCGGTTCATCGAGATCACCTCGGCCTCGGTCACGCCGAGATCGGTGGCGATTCGCTTGACGTTGTCGGGGTGCATATCGCCCTCTTCCAAGGCGCCGATGCGGGCCTTGGCCTTGCGCAGGTTAAAGAACAATTTCTTTTGGGCTGAGGTGGTGCCGAGTTTCACCAAGCTCCAAGAGCGCAGGATATATTCCTGGATCGAAGCGCGGATCCACCACATCGCATAGGTCGCCAGACGGAAACCACGTTCGGGATCAAAGCGTTTGACCGCCTGCATCAGACCGACATTGGCCTCGGAAATGACTTCGGCCTGGGGCAATCCATAGCCGCGATAGCCCATGGCGATCTTGGCGGCCAGACGCAGATGCGAAGTGACCATGCGATGCGCCGCCTCGGTGTCCTGTTTTTCGACCCAGCGTTTGGCCAGCATGTATTCTTCTTCCGGCTCAAGCAGCGGGAATTTCCGAATGTCTTGCATGTAGCGGTTCAAACCGCCTTCCGGCGTCGGGGCCGGCAGATTTGCGTAATTGCTCACACCCTGTCCTTTCGTATTCTTGGCTTGATGTTTACGACCTTAACATCCAAATAGGCAGCCCGCTCCCCAGCTTCAAGACGCTAGCCACAGAATTCCTAACGCATCGTGAAGGCGGATCCGTCGGCAAAGCGGTGATGTTTCCGGGTTCTCACAGCGATGTGTCTGCGGCAGGCTCCACCCGCCTCAGCCCCGCAATATCGCCAGAAGCGTGGCAAAATCCTCGGGCGGGTCGGCCTCAAACACCAGCGAATCGCCGGACACCGGATGCACAAAACCCAAGGTCGCCGCATGCAGCGCCTGGCGGGGAAACCGCGCGGCCGCCTCGGCCGCCACTTCGCCAGCGGCACGCGCGGACAGCCGCCGGTTGCCGCCATAGACCGGATCGCCAATCAAACCATGACCACAATAGGCCATATGCACCCGGATTTGATGCGTGCGTCCCGTTTCCAGACGGCATTCGACCAGCGCGGCAGTGCCGTGAAACGCCTCAAGCACCCGCGCCCGGGTCACCGCATGGCGGCCACCCGCCCAATGCACCGCCTGTTTCTGCCGGTCGCTGCGATGCCGCCCGATCTGGGTGGTCACCCGCATCACCCCACCCGGTTCGAAACTGACCCCGCGCATCCCATGCAGGCGCGGATCGCCGGGATCGGGCACCCCGTGGCAGATCGCCAGATAGGCGCGTTCGACACTATGGGCGGCGAATTGTTCGGCCAGGCCGTGATGCGCCCGATCGGATTTGGCAACCACCAGCAGGCCGCTGGTGTCCTTGTCGATCCGATGCACGATGCCGGGGCGTTTTTCGCCACCGATCCCGGCCAAATCGTCGCCGCAATGGGCCAGCAGCGCATTGACCAGCGTGCCGGATGGCGACCCCGGCGCCGGATGCACCACCATGCCGGCCGGTTTCACCAGCACGATCAGATCGGCATCCTCATAGCGGATATCGAGCGGGATACTCTGCGCCAGCAGCTCGGTCTCGACCGCCGGCTCCAACGCGATTTCCACCAGATCGCCCGCGACCACCCGCGCCTTGGCATCCGTCGCCACCGCCCCGGCAACCCGCACCGCGCCCTCGGCCAGCAACCGTGTCAGCCTTGTGCGTGACAGGGCGGCAGACGCTGGCACATCGCGGGCCAGTGCCTTATCCAGACGTTGCGGCGGATCGGCATTGATCCGGAAAACCAAGGTGTCAGGCATGATGAATCCCGAAGATCAGGCGCCCGAACCCGCCAACCTGCGGTTCCTGCGCAGGCTGGTGACGGGTCTGACCGCGGTGATGTTGGCTGGCCTGATACTGATCATTGCGCTGATTGTCATGCGTTTCCGCGACACCGCGCCGCCATTGCCCGCTGATATCCACTTGCCGGAGGGTGAGATCGCCCGTGCGGTGACCCTGGCCGAGGGGCTGGTGATCGTGGTCACCGACAGCAACCGGGTGCTGATCCACGACCGGCTGACCGGGCGGTTGAAACAGGTGATCGCGCTGACCGAATAGGTGATCCGGGCGTTTTGCAACATTTGTGAGGCTTTGGAGCTGAATGGTACCGCCTCCCCGGCTTGAACGGGGGACCTCTGGATCCACAATCCAGCGCTCTAACCAACTGAGCTAAGGCGGCACGTGGGGGGCGATGTAGCCGCCCCGGCCACTGAATGCAAGGGCTTGCGGCGGCGTTAAAGTGGTTTCGTCCAAACCACCTCGACCAGGGCCTGAGCGTTATTGGCGACCGCCCGCCGCGCGCAGGCGGCGCGGTGGCTTTCAGGGGGCCAAAGCTTCATCATGGTGCGGCCCTCATCGCGCGCGAAATCTTCGCCCGCCTGCAGTAATCGTGGGGCAATGCCGCTGCCGCGCCGCTCCGGTTGACCCGAAACAACCGCACCTGCCCGGTGCTTTGATCCGGCCGGGTGGACCGGACAGTGCCGACGCGCGGCCCTGCGGCGCAGGCGACAAATGCCGTGAGCCTCCTGCGCACCAGCTCACCAAAGCGGGCGCCGCCCCCCGCCGCATCCGCGTAGAGCAACGCATGGCGCGCGATCAGCCAGGTCCTGTCCCGCGGCGCACACGGGCAGGGACTCACATCGGTCACCGCCGCATCGAAGCGCGTCGCCACTTGCATTTCAAGGCCGCCGCGCGTACCCCCCTGCCGATCCTGCCAGGAAATGAGAACATGGGCATCGACAAAGAACGCGATATCGAGGCGAACTTGCAGATCGGGCCGACCGATCAGGGCATGGTGCGGCTGTTCATCGACTCCGGCACCACCGAGATCCCGATGGATTTCGATCCCGACGAGGCGATCGAGATCGCCGAAGAGATTCGGGCCGCCGCCGAAACGGCACGGCACCTGGGCGCCCGTTCCGGCAAGCGCCGCTAGGCACGGATTCAGACCCGCGGATCACGCCAGCCCTGCAACCGTCGCGCCGCATCGCGGGCGAATTTCCGGGTGATCACCTTGCGCCGGGCGGCGGCCAACGGCGCCTCGGGGGCCTCGCGCAGCAGGTCGGCACCATAGCCATCGGCGATGATCACCCCGGTTTCCTCGGGCAGCAGATCGAGCGGGAAATCCACATCGACCGCCCAGAAGAACCGGTCACACCAGGTCAGATAGCCATCCCATTTCGCATCCGACAGGAAATCGGCGCGTGAGGATTTGCACTCGATCACCCAGATCTCGCCCTTTGGCCCGATGGCGATCACATCCACCCGCTTGCCGCGTTCGGGGACGAATTCCTCAAGACAGGCAAAGTCGAGCGCATGGGTCAGAAACCGACAGACGCCACGGGCGAGAATCTGGCCCGGCTGTGGTGTCGGCGCCGGAGAAAGCAGCGGATCAATCATGCGCAAAATATCGAACATTTCATGAACAAAGACAAGGCCGGTGCCGCAAGCCCGGCCCGGACCGGGCACCGCAGAAAAAACTTCGACGAAGTTTTTTGCCTCGACGCAACTGCCCGCGCCCTGGCGTCACGCAACGGTTTTCGCGAAAACCGTTTGTAAAAGTCTTCGCCGAAGACTTTTACCCGGCGACGTTCAGGGGAAGAAGCGATGCGCCGCGCGTCACCCGCCAGAGCAAAGCTAAAAACCTGCGCTCATCGCCCTTGCCGCCCGCCCCGGCGCAGCCTAGATCAGGGACAGGCGGGTTCTGCCCTTCCAGTGAACGGTTACATTCCGGTGGCCTTAAGCAAATCCGAGGGAGCTGGCTCTGTCCGGGCCGTGGTCCGATTACCTGGCGCCCACCTGTGTATACAGGTCCTCGGGAATGCACTAACCACACGTTTGTGGTGGTCCCGCCGCTTCGATTTCAGCGCCGCGCAGGCGCCTTGGCCAAGGCGGGCCTTGGCGCCGTGACCGGTGCCCGGTTGCCGCCCTGCGGCGGCTGCGGTTTTTCCGCCATCCGCATGATTCGATAGGCGAATTGCACCCCGGAAAAAACGATCCCGTTAAAGAACCACAGCAGGAAGATCGCCAGCGGGCCAGAGTCGCCCTGGACCAAGTGACGCAAGCCGCCAACGTCCAGCAGGACCAGCCCGGCGACGAATAATGCGGCCACCGCGAAACCGACAACCACGCTGAGGATATAGAGGCGAACAAGTTTGGGCATGATGCGACCCCCCATTCAGATCACATTACCATAACTGAATGTACTCAGAATGTCGCCGCGACTTTTTCGCCTGCCGGAGCTGGTCCCGGGGTGCGACGATCAGAATTTGTCCGGCTGCGCCTCGCGGGCCATGTGATCCAGCACCGCGTTGACGAATTTCGATTCCTTGCCGTCGGGAAAGAACGCCTTGGCGATGTCGACGAATTCACTGATCACCACCCGCGGCGGCGCCGCGCCTTCGACCAGTTCGGCACCCGCCGCGCGAAACAGCGCTCTGAGGGTCGGGTCGATTCGGGCGATCGGCCATTTCGCCACCAGCCCCCGGTCGGTCATCTGGTCAATCTTGGCCTGCCAGTTCACCGCATCCGCCATCAGCTTGCGAAACAGCACCGCGTCGCCCTCGGCCATCTCATCGCCCTCATAGACCGCGCCAAAGCGGTGATCCTCGAATTCGGCAATGACCTTTTGCACAGGTTGGCCCGAGGCTTCCATCTGGAACAGCGCCTGCACCGCATAGAGCCGGGCGGCGCTGCGCATCTTGCGTTTCTGGTTGCCGGAAAGGGCGGGGGCTTGGCCAGTCATGGAGATCAATTCTATCGCAGATCAGAGGGTGGTTTGGGCGAGCCCGGCGATGATCGTGTCCTCGCCCATCGGTTCCGCAGGGCGGAAACCGACACCAGCGCGCGGTGCGCCCCACTTGCGTGAAAGCGTCAGCAGATGCAAGGCCGCCGCAGCGGCGCCACCGCCTTTGTTCTGCTCCGTCACCCGCGCCCGAACCAGCGCCTGATCGCGGTTTTCCACCGTCAGAATGCCATTGCCGACCGCATAGCCGGACAGCCCCAGAAGGGTCAGCCCGCGCGAGCTGTCGTTGCAGACGGTTTCGTAATGGGTGGTTTCGCCACGGATCACGCAGCCCAGCGCGACGAAGGCGTCGAAATTCGACAGCCGCCCGGCCATCGAGATCGCGGTCGGCACTTCCAGCGCGCCAGGCACCTCGATCAGGTCATGGCTGGCGCCCCAGGCCTCGATCTCGGCCTTGGCACCGGCGATCAACTGATCGGCGATATCGCGATAATAGGGCGCCACCACGATCAGCACCTTGGCGGGTTTGCTCAAGCTGGCGCGCGACATCGTGTAATGGGTTTCAGAAGCGGCCATCACGCACCCCCGGAGATCTTGCGGGTACCGGTGATTTCCAAGCCATAGGCATCGAGCCCGACGATCGAGGGTTTCGGCGAATTGGTCAGCAGCTCCAGCTTGTGCAGGCCGAGCGAGGACAGAATCTGCGCGCCCAGCCCATATTGCTTCAGCACTTGCGGACTGATCTCCTTGCCGGTGGCCAGGCGCATGTGGGTGTCGCGCAGCAACACCAGCACCCCGCGCCCCTCGGCGGCAATCACCCGCATCGCGTCGGCGAACTCACTGGCCCGGCCCGGCCCGCCCAGCCCGGCGACATCGCGCAACGGGTTCAGCGCATGCATCCGCACCAGCACCGGATCATCGCCAGCCACATCGCCCTTGATCAGCGCGATATGTTCGCTGCCCTGGGTCGCGTCAGTATAGACCCGCAGGGTCCATTCACCGCCGAATTCCGATTGCACCACCTCTTCGGTCCGCACCCGCACCAGATTGTCGTGGCGGCGGCGATAGGAGATCAAATCGGAAATCGTGCCGACCTTCAGCCCGTGTTTCTGTGCGAAAGCGACCAGCTCGGGCAACCGCGACATGGTGCCGTCTTCGTTCATGATCTCACAGATCACGCCCGAGGGATTCAGCCCCGCCAACCGCGAGATATCGACGGCCGCCTCGGTATGCCCGGCACGCACCAGAACTCCGCCCTCACGGGCGCGCAGCGGAAATACATGGCCCGGCGTGGCGATATCCTGGGCGCCATGGGCGGCGTCGATGGCGACCGCGACAGTGTGGGCCCGGTCATGCGCCGAAATCCCGGTTGAAACCCCCTCGCGCGCCTCGATCGACACGGTGAAGTTGGTTTCGTGCCGCGACGAGTTGGTCGAGGACATCAGCGGCAGGCCCAGCTGATCGACCCGTTCGCCGGTCATCGACAGGCAGATCAGCCCGCGGCCATGGGTGGCCATGAAATTGATCGCGTCGGGGGTGCACATCTGCGCCGGGATCACCAGATCGCCCTCATTCTCGCGATCCTCGTGATCGACAAGGATGAACATCCGGCCGTTGCGGGCGTCATCGAGGATTTCCTCGACCGAGGAAATGGCATCGCGCCAATTGTCTTCCACCGGCCCGGGATTTTCGAAAGTGGCAGTGTTCGGCATGGTCATGATCCCGTTCGATGAGCGTTACCGGGCAGATAGACCACATGCGCCCGGTTTGCCAGAGCGACGCGGCGTTGGCGCGCGGATATGAAGCGGGTCATCCCCAGTTCAGGCCAGCGGAACGAAACAGCTTTCTGCCGCCAGATAGGCCCCCAGCCCCCCGGCGGCACCCCAATCGGTTTGCCTGGCGGCGCGCGGCAAAGCCGGTGCAGCGGCAACACCACTGACAAGGTGGGGGCGTCCTCGGACTGGCCGGTCAGCCCGCAACCTCGTTCAGGCGCGCGACATAGCGGGCCATGGTGTCGATCTCGATATTCACGAAATCGCCGGTCTTCACATCGCCCCAGGTGGTCACCGTCTTGGTATGCGGGATCAGGTTGACCCCAAAGCGGACACCCTCGACATCATTCACCGTCAGCGAGGTGCCGTTCAGCGCGACCGAGCCTTTTGGCGCGATGAACCGGGCCAGCGCCGCCGGGGCAGCGAATTCGATCCGGGTGCTGTCGCCTTCGTCCAGCATCGAAACCACCTCGGCGACGCCATCGACATGCCCCGAGACGATATGCCCGCCGAGCTCATCCCCGACCTTCAGAGCACGTTCCAGATTCAGCCGTTTGCCAGATGCCCAGCCGTTGCGCCCGATGGTGGTCGTGTCCATGGTTTCCGCACTGATTTCGACATCGAACCAGTCGGCGCCAAGCGCGATCACCGTCAGACAGACCCCGTCGCAGGCGATGGACGCGCCGATCTCGATGCCGTCGATGTCATAGCCGGTGCCGATCCGCGCCTTCAGGTCGCCGCGTTTTTCCACTTGGCGGACGATGCCAATATCCGTGACAATACCGGTGAACATGATGATTTCTCCTTGCCGATACTGACCTAACTCTGGCAGCGGCGCAGGGCAAGATGCTTGGCCCTCTGCCTGGCACCAGATGTCACGGCGACCGGCCCCGCCGATGGCGGTATCCTGCCCGAAGGCGACCGCGCGAGAGATGGCCGAGGGCGACGGCCCCGAGCGACGGTCGAGATTATTCCCAATACGGTCACAATTTCGCCGTTGCGGGCGGCTACTACTCAGGAAAGGCAATAAGGTAACGACATCCCCATGACTGCGATCACCGGAGATAACCGCGTTTTCCTGTTTCTGCAGGGGCCGCATGGGCCGTTCTTTCACCGGCTTGGGCGGATGCTGCGCCTGGCGGGGGCCGAGGTCTGGCGCGTCGGCTTCAATGCCGGGGACCGGGCGTTCTGGTTCGATCCAGACAGTTATATCCCCTATCGCGGCGCGGTCGCGGACTGGCCGGACCGCTTCGAAACCCTGGTGGCCGATAAATCCATTACCGACATCGTGCTCTATGGTGATACCCGCGCCATCCATGCCGAGGCCGTCAGCCGTGCCCGCGTCCTTGGCCTCAAGGTGCATGTGTTCGAAGAAGGCTACATGCGGCCCTATTGGGTGACCTATGAACGCGACGGCGCCAACGGCCATTCGCGGCTGATGGATATGTCGGTGCCGGAAATGCGTCACGCGCTGGAAAATTCCGATATGGACACCGCGCTGCCACCGGCGCGCTGGGGCGATATGCGCCACCATATCTTTTACGGCGCGCTCTATCATTGGTTCGTGATGTTCCGGAATGGCGCGTACCGCAATTTCACCCCGCACCGGTCGATCCCGGTGACCAAGGAATTCCAGCTTTACCTGCGCCGCCTGCTGTTGATGCCGTTTCAGGCCGCCGAACGCTGGGCGGCCAGCTTTCGCATCCGCCATAGCGGCTTTCCCTATCATCTGGCGCTGCTGCAGCTTGAACACGACAGTTCATTCCAGAAACATTCGCCGTTCACCACGATGCCGGATTTCCTGGAGCTGGTGATCAAGGGCTTTGCCGAAGGCGCGCCGCGCCATCATCACCTGGTGTTCAAGGCGCATCCGCTAGAAGATGGACGGGTGCCAATGCGCCGCGAAATCCGCCGCCTGACCAGCGCCTATGGCCTGAAGGGCCGGGTGCATTATGTGCGTGGCGGCAAGCTGGCGCAATTGCTGGACGATGCCCGCAGCGCGGTGACGGTCAATTCCACCGCCGCGCAGCAGGTGCTGTTTCGCGGAATTCCGCTCAAGGTCTTCGGCAAGGCGGTCTATGCCAAGCCTGAGTTCGTTTCGACCCAGCCGCTGCCAGAGTTTTTTGCCGGGGCCGGTCGCCCGGACCGGCGCGCCTATCAGGATTATCGCCGCTATTTGCTGGAAACCAGCCAGGTGGCGGGCGGATTCTATTCCGCGCGCGCCCGCCGGCAGTTGCTGCGCACTGTGGTCGACATGATGCTGGCCCGCGAAGATCCCTATGACGCGTTAAAATCCGGCACCGCGGCGCCGCGGCAACAGTTGCGCGCCATCACCTGAGCCGTCGCACACGCGCTGCTGGCTTTTCTCGCTCGATTCCGATACCTTGGCAAAAAAAGTTGAGGCAGAATAATAGGTCGAGGAGACCGGGCAGTGAAATTCCAGGCAAACCGCTGGGCGAGATCCGTCGCCCTATTGGCCGTCATCGTTGGCATTGGGGGCTGCACCCTGTTGCCCCGAGTCGGACCAAGCAAGAGCGAGATTTTCGCCGGATCCGTGCAACGTGAGGGCGATGCCTTTGTTGTTGCAGTGAATGACCGGGTGACGCGCTCGACTGCTGTCGTCCCCGCCCTTGGCTTTTCCGAGGGTTTCATCAATGCCGGTCAGATCGGATCGGACACCATCCGCCCCGGCGACACATTGGGCCTGACGGTCTGGGAAAACGTCGATGACGGGTTGCTGGCCGGTGAAGGCACCAATGCCACCATCCTCGAAGAGGTGCAGGTGGACGGCGCAGGCTTTATCTTTGTGCCCTATGCCGGACGGATCCGCGCCGCGGGCAACACGCCGGATGCGGTGCGCCGGATCATCACCAACAAGCTCAAGGAACAGACCCCGGATCCGCAAGTCCAGGTGCGCCGCATCGCCGGTGACGGATCGACGGTGTCGCTGGTCGGCTCGATCGGCGGGCAAGGTGTCTATGCCATCGAACGCCCGACCCGGACACTTTCGGCAATGATCGCCCGGGCTGGCGGCATCACCATTGCGCCGGAGATTGCCAAGATCACCGTGATTCGTGGCAGCCATCGCTCGACGGTCTGGTTCCAGGATCTGTTCGAGAACCCGAAATTCGACATCGCCCTGCGTGGTGGCGACCGCATCCTGATCGAAGAGGACACCCGGTCCTTCACCGCGCTCGGGGCCACCGGATCGCAATCCCGGGTCAAGTTCGAAACCCAGACCCTGTCCGGGCTTGAGGCCATCGCCCAGGTTGGCGGTTTGCTGACCAACACCTCTGACCCGACCGGGGTGTTCGTGTTCCGCAACGAGGATGCCGAGATTTCCAACAAGGTTCTGGGACGCACCGATCTGATCGGTGCCCAGCGGATGGTTTATGTGCTCGACCTGACCAAGCCCAATGGCATGTTCATGGCCCGCGACTTTGTCATCCGCGACGGCGACACGCTCTATGTCACCGAAGCGCCCTTCACCCAGTGGAGCAAGACCATCTCGGCCCTGACCGGATCGCTGAGCGCGGTCAACACGCTCAACACTGCGGCAACCGGGATCGGTGGCCTCTGACGTGAGCTCCGAGACACGGACCCAAGCCGCCGGAGGGGACACCCCCCGGCGGCTTTATTTTTTCAACGCGGGCTTTCTGCGGCAGCGACGGCTGCGCCGGATCCTGCATTTGGCCGGGTATCGCCTGCGCCTCGGTCGCCCCGGTGCCGGTGACGAGATCGCGGTCTGGGGCCGTTCCCCCTATGCGGCGCGCGGCGAGGCGGTGGCGGAACACAGCGGCGCCGCGCTGGTGCGGATCGAGGACGCCTTTCTGCGCTCGCTGTTCCCAGGCCGCGCCGGAGAACCGCCAATCGGTCTGATGATCGACCACAGCGGCGTGCATTTCGATGCTTCTGCGCCGTCCGATCTGGAAACCCTGCTGGCCAGCCATCCGTTCGATGACACCACCCTGCTGAACCGCGCCCGCGGCGGCATTGCCCGGATGCGCGAGGCGCATCTGAGCAAATACAACGCCTTTGACCCTGATGCCGCCCTGCCCGACCCGGGCTATGTGCTGGTCATCGACCAGACCCATGGCGATGCCTCGGTCCGCTTTGGCGGCGCCGATCGCAACACATTCCGCGAAATGCTGTATTGGGCGCAGGAGGATTTTCCCGCCGCACGAATCATCGTCAAGACCCATCCCGAAACCCAATCCGGGCTGCGCGGCGGCTATTTCGATGCCACCGATGTCAATGGCCGGGTCAGCCTGTTCAGCGATCCGGTCTCGCCCTGGGCGCTGATGGAGGGGGCGGTCGCCGTCTATGTGGTGTCCTCGCAATTCGGCTTCGAGGCGATCCTGGCCGGGCACCGCCCGGTGGTGTTTGGACGGCCCTTCTATGCCGGATGGGGACTCAGCGATGACCGCCATCCGCAAGACTTCCCTCGACGCAGGCGCAAGCTGACCCGGGCCCAGCTGTTCGCCGGGGTGATGCTGGAATTCCCGGTCTGGTATGACCCGGCCCGCGACCGGCTGTGCCGGTTCGAGGACGCGGTTGAACAACTCGCCGCCGAGGCGCGCGCCTGGCGCGACGATCATCTGGGCTGGGTCGCCTCCGGCATGCGGCTGTGGAAACGCCCGGTGCTGCAGGCCTTCTTTGGGCGCCAGCAGCGGGTGCGTTTCGCCGACCGCCCGGCGCCGCCACGGCGCTGGATGTGCTGGGCCAGCAGGGCCGCTGAGGTCGGGCGGTTCGTGCGGGTCGAGGACGGGTTCCTGCGCTCACGCGGGCTCGGCGCGCGTTTGGTGCCGCCGCTGTCGCTGGTGCTCGACGACCTCGGGATTTACTATGATCCGAGCGGCGAAAGTCGGCTTGAGCGGCTGATCGCCCAACGCGCCAGGCTGCGCCCCGAACAACAGGCGCGGGCCGAAGCGCTGATCGACCGGCTGGTCGGGTTGGGCCTGTCGAAATACAACCTCGGCGGGGCGCTGCCCGATCTGCCCATCGGCCGCCGGGTGCTGGTCCCCGGCCAGGTCGAGGACGATGCCTCGATCCGCCGGGGCGCGGGGGCGGTGGCCAGCAACCTCGCCCTGCTCCGCGCGGCCCGTCAGGCCAATCCCGACGCGGTGATCCTGTTCAAGCCGCACCCCGATGTCGAGGCCGGGCTGCGCCCCGGCGCCGTCGATCCCGAGTCGCTTCAGGGGTTGGCCGATGCGGTGCTGACCGGCACCGATCCCGCCGCGCTGCTGGACCAGATCGACGAGGTCTGGACGATGACCTCGCTGATCGGGTTTGAGGCGCTGCTGCGCGGCAAGCGGGTGGTGACCACCGGCGCGCCCTTCTATGCCGGTTGGGGGCTGACCCGCGACCTTGGCGATGTGCCGCCACGGCGCCGGGCGCGGGTGTCACTGGCCGGGCTCGCCCATGCCACGCTGATCGATTATCCGCGCTACCGTGACCCGGTCAGCGGCCTGCCCTGCCCGGTCGAACTGGTGGTCGACCGGCTTGCCAGCGGCAAGGTGGCGCGCCCCGGACTGGCCAATCGGCTGCTGAGCAAGGCGCAGGGGCTGCTGGCCAGCCGCGCGCATCTGTGGCGCTGAGCGCCGCGCGCGGTGCCATTCAGTTGTCGCCGATCTGGTGCTGCCGATCAGGTGTTGCGGATGATCTTGGCGAAATTCTCGAACAAGTTGGAATTGCCGCAGAGCACCTCGCCATCGGCCAGCAGGTCACCAGTCGGATCGAGCGGTTCGATGAACCCGCCGGCCTCGCGCAGGATGATCACCCCGGCGGCGATGTCCCAGGCGTGTAGCCGCCGCTCCCAGAACCCCTCATAGCGCCCCGCCGCGACATAGGCGAGGTCGAGCGCCGCAGCGCCCCAGCGCCGCACCCCGGCACAGACCGGGCTGATCCGGGCCAGGTCCTGCAACACCGCAGGCAGATCGGTGCGCCCGGCAAAGGGCAGGCCGGTGGCGAACACCGCCTCGATCATCTGCGCCCGGCCCGAGACCCGGATCCGCTGATCGTTCATGAAGGCGCCACCGCCTTTTTCGGCGAAATACATCTCGTCCTTGACCGGGTCATAGATCACCCCGGAAACGATCTGACCTTTATGTTCCAGCGCGATCGACACCGCCCAATGCGGCAACCCGTGCAGGAAATTGGTGGTGCCGTCCAGCGGATCGACGATCCAGCGCCGGGTCGGGTCCTGGCCCTCGATCTCGGCCTCTTCTTCGGCCAGCCAGCCATAGGTCGGACGGGCGCCGAGCAGCTCTTCCTTCAGGATCGCCTGCGCCGAGATATCGGCGCGGCTGACGAAATCGCCCGGCCCCTTCATCGAGATCTGCAGGTTCTCGACCTCGCGGAAATCCTTGGAAAGCGACCGGCCGGCCTTGCGGGCGGCCTTGAGCATGATGTTCAGATTGGCACTGCCGGGCATGGGAGACTCCTGTCGGTCGAGCCGCGCGTATAGACCGCCCCCCGCCCCTTGCCAAGGCCCGCCCTCCTGCGTCTCTGGTAATCGAACATGTTCCACCCGGCGATTGTCGCCTTTCCTCCCCCGCTTCCTCTGGTCAGAAATATCCTCGGGGGGGGGGGCGCCGCAGGCGGTGGGGGGGGGGGCCCCCCCGGGGGGGGGGCCCCCCCCCCCCCCCTCTGCCCCCCGACTTCGGGCTATCCCAGCCTCAGCACTCTCAGGCCCGCTGCAGCTTCACCGCTTCGGTGCGGGCCAGGCGGATCACATGCGCCATATAGGGTTTGTCCAGATCATCGGCGCGCACCGCCGCGAACATTCGCCGGGTCAGCCCGGCCTCAGTGATCGGGCGGGTGACGTAATCGCTGTGATACTTGACCTCGCGCAACACCCAATCGGGCAGCACCGCCACCCCACGCCCCGAGGCGACCAGCAGCAGGATCATCTCGGTCAGCTCAACCTGGCGCACCGCCGCCGGTTCCACCCCGGCCGGTTCCAGCAGCATCGAGAACACGTCGAGCCGGGTGCGGTCGACCGGATAGGTCAGCAACGTCTCGCCACGAAAATCCTCAGGCGTGACAAAGGCCTTGGCGGCCAGCGGATGGCTGGCGGCGGCGACAAAGACCGGCGAATAGTCAAACAGCGGCGCAAAGGTGATGCCCGGCACCTCTTCCGGGTCCGAGGACACCACCAGGTCCACCGCCTCGCGCTGCAACGCATCCATCGCGGTAAATGCCAGGCCGGGGCGGATATCGACATCGACATCCGACCAGGCGCGGCGGAATTTCTCCAGCACCGGCAACAGCCAGTCGAAACAGGCATGGCATTCGATGGCGATATGCAACCGTCCGGCACTGCCGTCGCGCAGCCCTTCGAATTCCTCCTGCAGCGCGTCGATTTCCGGCAGCACCCGTTCGGCAGTGCGCAGGAACCGCTCGCCTGCCGCCGACAGGCGCAGGGGTTTTGAGCGGCGCACGAACAATTCGACCCCGGTCTGATCCTCCAGGCCCTTGATTTGATGGCTCAAAGCCGACTGGGTGATATGCAGCCTGTCGGCGGCGCGGGCCATGCCTCCGGCCTCGTGGATCGCCCGCACAGTGCGCAGATGCCGCAGTTCGATATGCATGATCTGAACCCGCCTCATGTTCAGGATGAGAATCTTGAAGTTGTCTCACATCATCCAATCTGCGACAAGACGGCAACCAAAGGATGCCCAAGATGACCGTGCCCGCCGTATCATTCGAATTCTTTCCGCCGCAAAGCCTGGCCGCGTCGTTCCGGCTCTGGGACACGGTTCAGGTGCTGTCGCCGCTGAAACCGCGTTTCGTTTCCGTGACTTATGGCGCCGGCGGCACCACGCGGGACCTGACCCGTGACGCGGTGGCGACGCTGCATGGTCATTCCGGGCTGAATGTCGCGGCCCATCTGACCTGCGTCAACGCCACCCGTGAAGAGACGATGGAGATCGCCGATGGCTTTGCCGCCGCCGGGGTCACCGAGCTGGTGGCGCTGCGTGGTGACCCCCCCAAGGGCGCCGGCGCCTTTGCCGTGCATCCCGGCGGATTCGCCAATTCGGTCGAACTGATCGCGGCGCTGTCCGCCACCGGCAAATTCACCATCCGGGTGGGCGCCTATCCGGAAAAACATCCCGAGGCCGCCAATGCCAAGGCCGATGTCGACTGGCTGAAACGCAAGATCGACGCCGGTGCCGCCGAGGCGCTGACCCAGTTCTTCTTTGAGCCGGAACATTTCCTGCGCTTCCGCGATGCCTGTGCCAAGGCCGGGATCACCGCGCCAATCGTGCCCGGCATCCTGCCGATCGAGAACTGGAAGGGCGTGCGTCGTTTTGCCGAACGCTGCGGCACCGCGGTGCCGGTCTGGCTGGACGAGGCGTTTGACAAGGCGATCCGCGACGGGCGCGAGGATCTGCTAGCCACCGCGCTGTGCAGCGAAATGTGCACGACTTTGATCGACGAAGGCGTCGACAGCCTGCATTTCTACACGATGAACAAACCCGAGCTGACCCGTGATGTCTGTCATGCCCTGGGCATCACCCCTGACATGCGTCTGGAAAACGTGGCCTGAGTCTGGACCTCGCCGGAACCGGTTCCTAGGTTGCCGGAAAGGAGATCCGGAATGAATCAAGTCAAAACCCTTGCCGCTGCCGCAAAGGGGATGAGCGGCCTTGAACGCCAGCATGAAACCATTGCCGGGCGCCGCAGTGGGCCGGGCATCTGGAAGGTGCTGGGCTTTCAGCTGGAAACGGCGGAACCAGGCCGGGCCACGCTGATCTCGACCCCGCGCGAAGAGCTGCGCAATGCCGGCAGTGGCGGCATGCATGGCGGCTGGGTCGGCACCTTTCTTGACAGCTGCATGGCCAGCGCGGTGTCGACCATGATGCAGGCCGGGCAAGCTTCCACCACCTTGGAATTCAAGGTCAATATCATCCGCCCGATCCTGCCCGGCACGCCGGTGCGCGCCATCGGCACCACCCAACATGTCGGCCGGTCCACCGGCATCGCCTCGGGCGAAATTCGCGGCATCGAGGATGACCGGCTTTACGCCACCGGGACCACCACCTGCATGGTGTTCAACCTGCCCAAGGACTCCTGAAATGACTGACAGCGTCTTTGATCGCTTCCCGCCGCCGCCGATTGCCGAATTCCTCGGCTGGGAGCTGATTTCAGAGGACCCCGAAACCGGGGATATCGAAATCGCCTTTCATCCGACCGACGAGATGACCAATGTGCGCGGCGATGTGCAGGGCGGTATCGTTGCCGCGATGCTCGACGACACCATGGGCCCGGCGCTGATGTCGCTGACCGGCGGGCGCTGCATCGCCGCCTCGCTGGATATCAATATCAGCTATATGCGCCCCATGCATCCGGGCCGGGTGATCGCCCGTGGCCGGGTGATCCGCAAGGGCCGCACCATTGCCTTTCTCGAGGCCGAATTGTTCAACGCTGAGGGCAAGCTGTTGGCGCGCGCCACGTCCTCGGCCATTCCAATGGAAATCGCATGAGCAACGCACTCGACACCCGCTCGAACATCACCAAGCTGTTCGGGATCGAACCGATTGCCACCGGGCCCGAACCCGGGAAGATCGAAGTCGCCTATCACCCGGATCAGAGAATGATCAATCCGCGCGGTGATGTGCAGGGCGGCATCGTCGCGGCGCTGCTCGATAACGCGATGGCACGGGCGCTGGCCGATATGAACGCGGGCAAGGTGATCGCCGCCACGGTCGAATTGAACGTCGCCTTTCTGCGCCCGGTGAAACCGGGCCGGGTGATTGGCCATGGCAGGGTGATCAAACAGGGCCGCAGCATCGCGTTTCTTGAGGCGGAATTATTCGACACCGACGGCATCCTGCTGGCGCGGGGCACCTCAACCGGGGTGCCGGTGCCGATCGGCTAACCCTGGGATCGGCGGCGCTGCGCCGGCTGCGGCATCCGCAAGCCGCGCGCAATCGCGGATTCGTGCAGCCGTTCGGATGGATCACCACCAACCTGGCGCGGATGACGCAGCAGGAAAAGCTTGCCCACGCCCTGCCAGGTGCCGCTGGACGGGGCGTGGACATCGGTCGGAAACCGGTCGCGCCAGCGCGGCGGCAGATCCAGCCCCGAGGCTTCGGCCTGGTTCAGCATCCAGACCAGCGGAATATTCGACAACGGCCGCGCCGCCTGCAAATTGCCAAGCTGGCCACCGACATCGCCATGGCTGCCCGGAAACCAGACCTGTTCCAGCCGCCCATCCCAATCCGGATCCGTTTCCCAAAGGATCGGGCGATAGGCGTCACGCGATTCCTCGAGCGCCAGCGCGTGAAACCCCGCCTTGACGCAATGCGACAGGTGCAGATTGTGGAAATCATGCGATTTTTCGGTCAGCTTCCAGATCAGCGGCAACCGCACCCCCAACGCCTTGACCGTGTCCCAGGTGCCGATCATCTCGACCGCCACATGGTCATGGCAATGCGCCCCCCGGAACGCCACCGTGGCGATCCCGGCAGCGCCGGAGCGGTAATGACGATAGGCCTGTTCGACATTGCGTTCGGTCGCCTCTTCGGCGCGCAGCAGACCGACCCGGTCGATCACCCCGGCCAGCGAGCGCACCGCGAAGGCACCGCGCGAATAGCCCAGCAGGAAAATCCGGTCGCCAGGGCGGTAACGCGAGGCGAGATAGCCATAGGCACGCCGGATTTGGCGATTGATCCCCTTGCCGACCATCACGTCCCAGCTGTGTTTCCAGGATTGCAGCTGAATTCCGGATTCGTAATAGAGCGACAGATCGGCGCCGCCGCGTTCCAGCAACAGCTGATAGGTGAGCCCGGCGTTGGTTTCCTCGCCCGGGTCCAGCGTCGACATGGTGCCATCAAGGATCACCACATGGGTGACCGGGCCACGGCGTCGGGCGCTTGGCGCGTTCCGCCGTCGGCGGGCACTGCCCGGCAGAAGCCGGGCGAGAAGGGTTTTACTCAGCCGCCTCAGCATGATTCAACATCGCCCATACCCGATCAGAGGTGAATGGCATATCCGCCTGCCGCACCCCGCGCTGGTGCAGCGCGTCCGCCACCGCATTGGTCACCGCCGCCATCGAACCAACGGTCCCGGCCTCGCCGCAGCCCTTCATCCCCATCGGGTTGGCGGTCGAAGGCACCGGTTCGCTGGTGAAGGAAATAAACGGCATATCCGTCGCCCGTGGCATCGCGTAATCCATGAAGGTCGCGGTCAGCAACTGGCCGTCCTCGTCAAAGACCACCTTTTCCATCAGCACCTGGCCAGCGCCCTGAACCACCCCGCCATGCACCTGACCTTCGGCCAGCATCGGATTGATCAGATTGCCGAAATCGTCGACCACGGTGTATTTCACCAGATCGACCTTGCCGGTGTCAGGGTCGACTTCAACCTCCGCGACATGGGCCCCGTTGGGATAGGAGCGGCCCGGCAGCTTGGCGACACCGCTGTGCACCAAGAGCTCGCTGCGGCCCCGTTCACGCGCCCAGTCGGCGACATCCAGCATCGACGGCGCGGCATTCGATCCCTCGATGCGAAAGCTCTCGTCGTCAAAGCTGATCTTTTCGGGATCGACCTCCATCACCTCGGCCAGAAACCCGCTGAAGGCTTCGATGATCTTGGTCACCGTCGCCAAGGTGGCATTCGACTGGTTGGTGACCGAGCGTGATCCGCCGGTGCCGCCGCCCTTGGCGATCAGATCGCTGTCGCCCTGAATGACCCGGATATGTTCGGCCGGAATGCCGGTCTGATCGGCCAGGAATTGCGCATGCACGGTCTCATGCCCCTGCCCGTTCGACTGGGTGCCGACATAGATATTCACCTGGCCATCATCCAGAAACTCGACCTTGGCGCCCTCGGTGGGATCGCCCAGAATGCTTTCGATATAATAGCACAGACCCACCCCGCGCAGCTTGCCCGCCGCGGTCGATGCCGCCTTGCGGGCGGCAAATCCATCACGATCCGCCTTGATCGCCGCCAGGTCGAGGATCCGGTTGAAATCGCCGACATCATACAATTCGCCGGAAAAGCTGGTGTAGGGGAATTGATCGACCTGAACGAAGCTTTTGCGGCGCAGGTCCCAGGGATCGACACCCAGATCACGCGCCGCGATATCCATCGAGCGTTCCAGCAGGAAGATCGCCTCGGGCCGCCCGGCGCCGCGATAGGCATCGGTCTGTGCGGTATTGGTGTAATAGCCTTCGGCCTCGAGATAGACGTTCTGCACGTCATAGACACCTGAGCAGACCCGCGCGAACAGGTAGGTCTGGATCATCTGGCCAAAGCCGGAATTATGGGCGCCGAGGTTGTAGCGGGTCTTGACGTGATAGGCGATCAGCCGGTGATCCGCGTCAAAGCCCATCTCGACATCATGTTCCAGATCACGCGCGCCATTGTCCGACAGCATCGATTCGGTGCGATCGGCGATCCAGCGCACCGGACGGCCCAATTCCCGCGCCGCAAAGCAGCAGGCCAGGTATTCCGGATAGGCCTTGGTCTTCATCCCGAAACCGCCGCCGACATCGGGATGGGTGACGCGAACATTCTCTGGCGCCAGGTCAAAAATCCGTGTCAGGTTCGTCTTGGCGCCCCAGACCCCCTGACCACCGAAACACAGATGCATCCTGGTGCCGTCCCATTCGGCGTAACAGCCGCGCGGCTCCATCGCGTTGACCATGCAGCGGCTGTCGACGACCTGGGCGCGCACCACATGCGCCGCCCCGGCCAGCGCCTCGGCCACCGCCGCGCCATCGCCCTCGTGCCAGTCCACTCCCAGGTTGCCCGGCGCCTCGGGGTGGATATCGACCGTGCCACGCGCCAGCGCCATCTGGGCCGGAAGATCGTCAATGTCGACCTCGACCAGCTCAGCCGCGTCGCGGGCCTGGGCCAGGGTTTCGGCAACGATCAGCACCAGCGGCTGGCCGACAAAACGCACCCGCCCCTCGGCCAAGATCGGGTGACGCGGTGCGGCCGCTGGGGTGCCGTCCCGGTTTTTCTGCAGGGTGGCCGTCAGCCCTTCGGTCACGCCACCGGCCAGGATATCGTCATTGCTGATCGCCAGATGCACCCCCGGAGCCGCCCGCGCGGCGCTGAGGTCGATGCTCCGGATCTCGCCATGTGCGACACTGGAACGCAGCACATAGCCATAGAGCGCGCCGTCCGGCGCCACATCATCCACATAGCCGCCGCGCCCGCTGACCAGACGCGGATCCTCGAACCGTTTCACCGGTTGGCTTTTGCCGAATTTTTGCATGACCTGCCCCCTACTGACGACTGAGTTGGACACTAACGGCATTGCCCCGAGTGTCCAGAGCATGTCGGTCAGAGGCGGGAGACAGTCACCGGATCGCTCAGGCCGTAGCCGTTAAACCGGGTCGACAGCGCCAGCGAATAGGCCCCCATCCCGGCAATCATCAGATAATCGCCCTCGGCAAGGTCCGCAGGCAGCGCCAAGCCCTCGGCCAGCAGATCGAGACTGTCACATGTCGGGCCGAACACCTGCCGCCGTCGCGCCGCACCGCGTCGGAACTGCCCGTCCGGCGTCAGCACCCGGATCCGGTCGATCGGGCCGATGTCGCGCAATTCCGACAGCCCGCCGTAAATTCCGTCGTTCAGATAGACCCGTCCGTCAGCGCGCAGCGCCTTGACCCGTGCCGCCAGGATAAAGGCCTCAGCCACTAGCGCCCGCCCCGGCTCACAGACCAGCGTCGGCGCCTCGGCGCCGAATGCGGCGCGGACAGCGCTTTTGATCGCTGCGAAAATCCGCTCCAGCCCCGGTGCCTCGCCGCCGCGATGCGACGGAAACCCGCCGCCGACATTCAGCCGCGCCAGCCGCACCCCCGCCGCCTGCGCCACCTCGGCGCAGGCGCGGATATAGGCGGTCCAGGCGGCCGGATCGGTGCATTGGGTGCCAGGGTGAAAGGTCATCGCCGGGCTGAGGCCCATCGCTGCCACCTGGCGCAGCAACGTCGCCGCCTGATCCGGCGCTGCGCCGAATTTGGAACCGAAGTCATAAACTGCCCCGGCGACCGGCAGTTTCAGCCGCACCGCCACCTCGCCGCCCTGTGCCGCAGAGGCAATCTTGGCCAGTTCGCCAGCCTCGTCGATGGCCCAGGAGCGCACCCGATGCCGCGCCGCGATGGCGATCTCACCCGGAGAGCGGATCGGATTGTTGTAATGCAACACCGCCCCCGGCGCGATGTCCCGCACCGCATCCATTTCCGCCGGGCTGGCCACGTCAAAGGCGTTGATTCCAGCGGTGGAGAGATTTTCCAACACCTCGCGCCGGTCATTGGCCTTGACCGCATAGGACACCTGCCCGGGAAACCCGACCACGAAGCGCCGCGCCGCGGCTTGCAACACCTCCGGGCAAAAATAGATCACCGCCTGATCCGGCCTGACCCGGCGCAAATGCGCCACCGGATCGTTCAACCTGATACCCTGCATGTCACCCTCCGCTTGCCCGCTCTGGTTCAGTCTGCCGCGAATTGCGCTCGATTTCCCCCGTGAGACCGCCCATAATGCCCGAAATTTGCGTCACTTTGCCGAGGTATCCATGCAACCTGACGAAACAGACCGCGCCCTCCTCGCCCTGCTTGGCGAAAACGCCCGGCTGCCGGTGGCTGACCTCGCGCGCCGCCTTGGCCTGGCCCGCACCACGGTGCAGGCGCGGATCGAACGGCTCGAATCCCAGGGGGTGATCGCCGGTTACACCATCCGCCCCGGCCGCGCCCTGGCGCCTCCGCTGCGCGCAACCGCCCTGGTTTCGGCCGAGTCGCGGCAGATGCCCGGCCTGCTCACCCGGCTGCGCGCCATGCCCGAGGTCGAGCGGGTGCACACCCTGTCCGGCCGCTTCGATCTGCTGATCCAGATCGCCGCGCCGGATACCGAAACCCTCGACCAGTTGCTCGACGCCATCCATGACGCGCCCGGGGTGCGCTCCTCCGAAAGCCTGATCCACCTCAGCACCAAGATCGACCGCGGCCTCTGAGAGCTCCGGCCCGCGTCTTCTGTTCCAAACTATCTCGGGGGAATCGCCCAAAGGGCGATGGGGACAGCGCCCCCTTTCCCTCGCCCCGCCATTTCGCTATCTGACCCCGGACCAGAGGAGACATGCCATGGCGATGGAAAAAACCTTCGACGCTGCCGAAGCCGAAGCCCGGATTTACCGCGCTTGGGACGAGTCCGGCGCCTTTGCCGCCGGGGCCAATGCCCGCCCAGGAGCAAAGCCGTTTTCCATCATGATCCCGCCGCCGAATGTCACCGGCTCGCTGCATATGGGCCATGCCTTTAACAACACCCTGCAGGACATCCTGATCCGCTGGCACCGAATGCGCGGTTTTGACACGCTCTGGCAGCCCGGCACCGATCACGCTGGCATCGCCACCCAGATGGTCACCGAACGCGAAATGGCGGCCAATCAGGAACCGACGCGCGCCGAGATGGGGCGCGAGAAATTCCTCGACCGGGTCTGGCAGCAAAAGGTGCAATCGCGCGGCACCATCATTGGTCAGCTGAAACGCCTCGGCGCCTCCTGCGACTGGTCGCGCGAGGCGTTCACCATGGGCGGCGCGCCCGGCGATCCCGAGGCGGGCAAAGGCCCGAATTTCCATGACGCGGTGATCAAGGTCTTTGTCGACATGTATGACAAGGGGTTGATCTATCGCGGCAAAAGGCTGGTCAATTGGGACCCGCATTTCGAAACCGCGATTTCCGATCTCGAGGTCGAAAACCTGGAAGTCGCCGGGCATATGTGGCATTTCAAATACCCTTTGGCGGACGGCGCGACCTATGAGTATTTGGAGAAAGATGAAGACGGGACGGTGATCCTGCGCGAGACCCGCGATTACATCTCGATCGCCACCACCCGGCCTGAAACCATGCTGGGCGATGGCGCGGTGGCGGTTCATCCATCGGATGAACGCTATGCCTCAATCATTGGGAAATTTTGCGAAATTCCGGTTGGCCCGAAAGCGCATCGGCGGCTGATCCCGATCATCGTGGATGACTATCCCGATCCCAATTTCGGCTCGGGCGCGGTCAAGATCACCGGGGCACATGATTTCAACGATTACGGCGTTGCCAGCCGCAATGACATCCCGATGTATCGGCTGATGGACACCAGGGCGCGGATGAGGAATGACGGCCAACCCTATGCCGAAGCAGCAAAAATCGCCCAAGACGCGGCAAAGGGCGAGGTGCAGCTCAGCGTCGCCGAGGCGGATGCGATCAACCTGGTGCCCGACCATCTGCGCGGCCTTGACCGGTTCGAGGCGCGCCAGCGGGTGATCGAGGAAATCACCGCCGAGGGGCTGGCGGTGATGACCCGCGCCGACAATCCGGTGCTGGGCAAGGCCGCGCTGAAACCCGATGCCGAGGGCGCCGAGGCATTGGTGCCGCTGGTCGAGGCCAAGCCGATCATGCAGCCGTTCGGCGACCGCTCGAAAGTGGTGATCGAACCGATGCTGACCGACCAATGGTTTGTCGATGCGGAAAAGATCGTCGGCCCGGCGCTGGATGCGGTGCGCGATGGCAAGGTGAAGATCCTGCCGGAGAGCGGTGAAAAGACGTATTTTCACTGGCTCGACAATATCGAACCCTGGTGCATTTCGCGCCAGCTGTGGTGGGGGCATCAGATCCCGGTTTGGTATGGGCCAGGCTTTTCCTTGAATGAGGAAGGGGAAATTGTGCGCGGGAACGATTTCATGTTTTGTGCCCACGACTTTCAATCTGCAAAAGAAATTGCGCTCGAAAAATACTCCAAAATATTCGAACGCGCGACAACACTCGAGATGGACGAAATTCTCGTCGACCCTGAACCGTCGTGGCCGACCACAGATAAGGAATATGGTGATTTCCGGAAACTGATGAAGGGTACAGGACTGGAGAACCTTTATCCAAAACGGCGACTTGAACAACCTCGAAGCTCGCGGTTCCAGGTAGAAAACGACAGTGTTTCCGGCACACAGCACATAAAGATTTCAATGCGTCGCGACCCCGACGTGCTCGACACCTGGTTCTCTTCCGGCCTCTGGCCGATCGGCACCTTGGGCTGGCCCAACAACACCCCGGAATTGCAGAAATACTTTCCGACCTCGGTGCTGATCACCGGGCAGGACATCCTGTTCTTCTGGGTCGCCCGGATGATGATGATGCAGCTGGCGGTGGTCCAGGATATCCCGTTCCACGAGGTCTATCTGCATGGGCTGGTGCGCGACGCCAAGGGCAAGAAGATGTCCAAATCGCTGGGCAATGTCGTCGATCCGCTGGATATCATTGGTGAATACGGCGCCGATGCGCTGCGCTTTACCAATGCCGCCATGGCCTCGCTCGGCGGGGTGCTGAAGCTCGACATGCAGCGCATCGCCGGTTATCGGAATTTCGGCACCAAGCTGTGGAACGCCGCCCGCTTTGCCGAGATGAACGGCGTCTGGGAGGGGCATGAGACGCAAGCCACGCCGCCCGCCGCCACCGCGACGCTGAACCGCTGGATCCTCGGCGAAACCGCGCGGGTGCGCGAAGAGGTCGATGCCGCGCTCGCCGCCTATCGTTTTGATGACGCCGCCGCGGCACTTTACCGGTTCGTCTGGGGCAAGGTCTGTGACTGGTATGTCGAATTCTCGAAACCGCTGCTGCAGGAGGATGCCGCCGAAAAACCCGAGACTCGGCAGGTGATGGCCTATGTGCTGGATCAATGCATGATCCTGCTGCACCCGATCATGCCCTTTGTCACCGAAGAGCTGTGGCAAACCACCGGCACACGGGCGAAGATGCTGATCCATGCCGATTGGCCCGAGATTGCCGCCGCCGATCTGGCCGATCCAGAGGCGGATCGCGAAATGGGCTGGGTGATTGCGCTGATCGAAGACATCCGCTCCGCCCGCGCCCAGGTGCATGTGCCCGCCGGGCTGCACTTGCCGCTGGTCTCGACCGGGCTCGACGCGGCCGCGCAGGGCGCCTGGGCGCGCAATGAGGCGCTGATCGCCCGGCTGGCGCGGCTTGAGGGGCTGAGCCTTGTCGAGGCCTTTCCCAAGGGCTGCATCACCATCCCCGCCGAGGGCGCCACCTTTGGCCTGCCGCTGGCCGGGGTGATCGACGTCGCCGAGGAACAGGCGCGGCTGAACAAGACGCTGCAAAAGCTGGGCAAGGAAATCGGCGGGCTTGAGGGCCGGCTGAAGAACCCGAAATTTGCCGAAAGCGCGCCCGAAGAGGTGGTTGCAGAGGCGCAGGCCAATCTGGCAGCGCGCCAGGACGAGGCACGGCAAATCGAGGCAGCGCTGGCGCGGCTTGCCGAACTGGGCTGAGGGGGGCGCCCTGCGGCCGGCGCCTTATTCGGCGGCGGCCTGTTGCGCGCCGATCTGCGCCTCGATCCGGTTGATTCGGCGCACATAGAGCGCCGCCAACAGCCCTAGAACGCTGGCTATGACCATCATCACGGGCACCAGGATCAGCCCGTTGTCCTTGGTCACCAGGCTGCCGGTCAAGGTGGTGACCACCGCACCGGTGGCAACGATCAGCGCCGAAGACAGGCCCGAGGCACTGCCAGCCAGATGCGGGCGCACCGAGATGGACCCGGCATTGGCATTGGGCGAGGTCAGCCCGTTGCCGATCCCCGACAGGATCATCGCGCCAAAGAACAGCGGCTCGGACACATAGCCCGCCGCAAGGATCAGCCCCGGCACCCCGATCCCGACAATCGCCAGAACCCGCCCGGCGATGATCATCGTGGTCAGCGGATAGGAGCGTGACATCCGGCTGGTAATTGCGGTGCCGATCATGAACCCCAGGGTGATCGAGCCCATCCACATGCCGAGCTCGGCGGTGCCCATGCCGAATTGGGCGGGCGCCACCAGCGGCGCGGCGGTGACAAAGATGTGGAAGGTCGACACCGACAGGGCGGCGCAAAAGGAATAGCCCCAGAACCGGCGCGAAGTGATCAACTCGGGATATTCGCGGAACTGGGCGCCGAAACTGGACGAGCGGTTGTGATGGGTCTCGCCCGCGTCCAGCCAGCAGAGCACGAACAGGATCGCACCCGAAGCGGAATAGACGGCGAAATTGGCGCGCCAGCCGAACACGCTGTCGAGGAACCCGCCCAGCATCGGCCCCATCATCGGGGCCACCGCCATCAGCGTCGAGATCACTGCCAGCTTGGCGGCGGATTCGCGTTCGTCATATTGATCGCGGATTGCCGCCCGGCTGAGCGCCATGCCAGTTGCCGCCGAGGATTGCATCATCCGTCCAAACAGGAACCAGTGGAAATCCTCGGTCAGCGTGCAGAGCAGCGAGGCCATGAAAAACACCGCCATCCCGACCAGAACCACCGGACGGCGGCCATAGCGGTCGGAAATCGGGCCAATGACGATCTGGGTGACGGCGGTCATCGCCAGATAGCCGCCGATGGCCAGGCTCATCACCCCGTAATCGACGCCGAAATCCTGCGCCATATGCGCCAGCGACGGCAGGAACATGTTCAGCGTCAGGACCGAACTGCCGGTCAGCAGCACCAGTGTGGCGATATGCGGAGGAGTGGTAGCGGCGCGTAAGGCCATGAAAACCGTCAGAGCAATTGATTTGCCCCTTTCTAGGCCGATTGTGCGGCGAGTGTAAGTCCCCTACTTGCCGTTCGGAAAGCAAATCTGCCATGCGCCCCGGATATAGCCGGGGTGCCGGGGGTCAGCTTTCGTCGTCGGGCGCCGGGCGGCCAACACCGCGGAACACCGCGCGAAACGGCAGCGCCCAGAGCACCCCGAGGCCGAGATAGACCAGCAACTCGACCAGAATGCCGGGCCGGTCGAGCCAGGACATCACGCTGACGGCCGCCACGATATAGAGCGGAAGGCCGATCAGCAGGATGATCAGCGCCCAGCGGCGGCGGGCCTTGTGGGTCAGTGCCATCCGCTCAATCCGCAAACGGGTCGGTGACAAGGATGGTGTCTTCGCGTTCCGGGCTGGTCGACAACATCGCCACCGGGCATTCGATCAATTCCTCGACCCGGCGGACATATTTGATCGCATTGGCAGGCAGGTCTGCCCAGCTGCGCGCACCCTCGGTCGATTCCGACCAGCCTGGCAGCTCCTCATAGATCGGCTGACAGCGCGCCTGCCGGTCTGCCGCCGTCGGCAGGTAATCCAGCCGCTCGCCGTCCAATTCGTACCCGACGCAGATTTTCAGCACCTCGAATCCATCCAGCACGTCGAGCTTGGTCAGCGCGATGCCGTTCACCCCGCTGGTGGCGCAGGTCTGGCGCACCAGACAGGCGTCAAACCAGCCACAGCGCCGCTTGCGCCCGGTGACGGTGCCAAACTCATGCCCGCGGGTGCCCAGACGGTTGCCGTCGTCATCGTCCAGTTCGGTCGGAAACGGGCCTTCGCCGACCCGGGTCGTATAGGCCTTGACGATGCCCAGCACGTAATCAATCGCGCCGGGGCCGACGCCGACACCGGTCGCGGCCTGCCCGGCGATGACATTGGACGAGGTCACGAAAGGATAGGTGCCGAAATCAATGTCCAGCAGCGCGCCCTGCGCGCCCTCGAACAAGATACGCTTTCCGGCCTTGCGCTTTTCGTTCAGCATTTTCCAGACCGGGGCGGCGTATTTCAGGATCTCCGGCGCGATCTCTTGCAACTGCGCCACCAACGCGTCGCGGTCGATCGGCGCGATCCCCAGCCCCTTGCGCAGCGGATCATGGTGCTGCAACGCGCGATCGACCCGCGCGCCCAGCGTCGCGTCATCGGCCAGATCGGCCACCCGGACCGAGCGGCGCCCGACCTTGTCTTCATAGGCCGGGCCAATGCCGCGCCCGGTGGTGCCGATCTTGGTGCCCTTGCTGGCCGCCTCTTCGCGGGCGCGGTCAAGCTCGCCGTGAATCGGCAGGATCAGCGGCGTGTTCTCGGCGATCATCAGCGTCTCGGGCGTGATTTCGACGCCCTGCTGGCGGATCGAGTCGATTTCCTTCACCAGATGCCAGGGGTCCAGCACCACGCCATTGCCGATCACCGACAGCTTGCCGCCGCGCACCACGCCCGAAGGCAGCGCGTTCAGCTTGAACACCTCGCCGTCGATGACCAGCGTGTGGCCCGCGTTATGACCGCCCTGAAAGCGACAGATGATATCGGCCCGCTCGCTCAGCCAGTCGACGATCTTGCCTTTGCCCTCGTCGCCCCATTGAGCGCCCACGACAACCACATTGGCCATACCCTACCCCTTTGAGGAGAAAACCCGCGCCCCTCATATCGAAGCGCTGGCCGCTGCGAAACCGGATTTTCGCCACACCGGGGCACAGCGGCGATTTACCCGCCTCGAAATGGCCGAAATCACCGAAATCGCAGGACCGGCGCGCCCTCGATGCCGCGCAGGCCCGACGGCGGCACTGCGCCGCAACGCTGGCCTCTGGACAGCGATCATGTTCTTGGGTCAGAGTCCGTAACCGAAACGATCCGGGGCATGACGATGAGCTTTATTCTGCGCTGGCTGGCCGCTTTCCTGCTGTTGTCGGCCACTTTCAACCCCGGCAAATACAATTACCTCGGCTGGAGCCGCGCCAATTGGCCGGATCAGATGCCGATCATCCTGTTCTGCGGGCTGCTGCTGCTGACCGGCTATATCATCTATCTGCGCGCCACCCTGCGTTCGATCGGGGTGTTCGGCATGACACTGATCCTGGCGCTGGCCGGATCGCTGACCTGGGTGCTGGCGGATCTGGGATTGCTGTCGCTGGACAACCCGACGCTGAACACCTGGCTGGGCCTGCTTGCCCTGTCGCTGGTGTTGGGGATCGGGCTGTCCTGGTCGCTGGTGCGTCGCCGTCTGTCCGGTCAGGCCGATGTCGATGATGTCGATGAATGACCCGGGCTATCAGGCAATCCGGGGCGATCCGAGACGATGCGTGATCCGGGGGTTGCCCTGCGCCCGCTGCTCCACTAGATAGCGCCGATACCGCTGTGCCGTTTGGCCGGACCCGCATCCGCCAGACCCGGCATCGTCCCGATCCGCGAACCGACAGGCCAATCGCATGGAAAACGTCGTCCTTATCATCCACCTGATCCTGGCTTTGTCGCTGATCGGCGTGGTGCTGCTGCAACGCTCTGAGGGCGGCGGACTTGGCATGGGCGGCGGCAGTGGCTCGGGACGCGGCACGCTCACCGCTCTGGGCAAGGTCACCTGGGTGATCGCGGCGGCCTTTATCACCACCTCGATCGCGCTGACCGTGATTTCAGCCGAGAAAAGCGCCGGCACCTCGGTTCTGGACCGGCTGGGCGGCAACGTCGAGGCGCCGGTCGATGGCACCACCCCACCCGCCGACAGTGACGGCGGATTGGTTCCGCCGCCCGCATCCGGCGACGGCGGGCTGACACCTTCGGCGGACTGACCACAACTTTTTGAGGGCCGCGCGCCCGATCCAACACCATCTAGCGGTCGCCTTGCGTCCGTGGGGCGAATCTGTTACCTGTTAAATCCCGTGAGTGGTGGTTATTCGTCCGCCTCTGGCACTGGTGTTTTGGCAACGATTCCCAGTCCGACACACAGATTTCACGGGGGCATCCGAACATGGCCAGATTTATCTTTATCACCGGTGGCGTCGTATCGTCGCTGGGCAAGGGCCTGGCCTCGGCGGCGTTGGGATCGCTGTTGCAGGCGCGCGGATTCACCGTGCGGCTGCGCAAGCTCGATCCCTATCTCAACGTTGATCCCGGCACGATGAGCCCGTTCGAACATGGCGAGGTCTTTGTCACCGACGATGGCGCGGAAACCGACCTCGACCTTGGCCATTACGAACGCTTTACCGGGGTGGCGGCGCGCAAGACGGATTCGGTCAGTTCCGGGCGCATTTACCAGAACGTTCTGGATAAGGAACGGCGCGGCGACTACCTGGGAAAAACCATCCAGGTGATTCCGCATGTCACCAATGAAATCAAAGACTTCATCAAGATTGGCGAAGATGAGGTCGATTTCATGCTTTGCGAGATCGGCGGCACCGTCGGCGATATCGAAGGCCTGCCATTCTTTGAGGCGATCCGCCAATTTGCCCAGGACAAGCCGCGCGGCCAATGCCTGTTCATGCATCTCACCCTGCTGCCCTATCTGGCGGCCAGTGGCGAGCTGAAGACCAAGCCGACCCAGCACTCGGTCAAAGAGCTGCGCTCGATCGGGTTGCAGCCGGATATCCTGGTCTGCCGCTCCGAACAGCCGATCCCGGAAAAGGAACGCGCCAAGATTGCGCTGTTCTGCAATGTCCGCCCGGATGCGGTGATCCCGGCCTATGACCTGAAATCGATCTATGAGGCGCCGCTGGCCTATCACGCGCAGGGCCTCGATCAGGCGGTGCTGGATGCGTTTCAGATCAGCCCGGCGCCACGTCCCGATCTCAGCCGCTGGGAGGATGTCTATGACCGCATCCACACCACCGACGGTGAGGTGAATATCGCCATTGTCGGCAAATACACCCAGCTTGAGGACGCCTATAAATCAATCAAGGAGGCGCTGATCCACGGTGGCATGGCCAACCGGATCAAGGTCAATGTGCAATGGGTCGATTCCGAAGTCTTCGACCATGAGGACGCAGCGCCGCATCTTGAGGGCTTTCACGCCATCCTGGTTCCCGGCGGCTTTGGCGAGCGCGGCACCGAGGGCAAGATCAAGGCGGCGCAATTCGCGCGAGAGCGCAACATCCCCTATCTGGGCATCTGCCTCGGCATGCAGATGGCGGTGATCGAAGCGGCCCGCAATCTGGCCGGGATGGCCAAGGCGGGATCCGAGGAATTTGATCACGAGTCAGGTGAAAAACGTTTCGAGCCCGTGGTTTACCACCTGAAAGAATGGATTCAGGGCAGCCATGCGGTGCAACGCAAGGTCGATGACGACAAGGGCGGCACCATGCGGCTGGGCGCCTATAGCGCGACCCTGGCCGAAGGCTCACGGGTGGCCCAGATCTATGGCAGCACCCAGATCGAGGAACGCCACCGCCACCGCTATGAGGTGGACACCAAATACCGCAAGGCGCTGGAGGCCAAGGGGCTGTGCTTTTCCGGCATGTCCCCCGATGGCCGCCTGCCCGAGATCGTCGAGATCAAGGACCACCCCTGGTTCTTTGGCGTGCAGTTCCACCCGGAGCTGAAATCGAAACCGTTCGAGCCGCATCCGCTGTTCGCCGATTTCGTGCGGGCGGCAAGGGATGTGTCGCGGCTGGTGTGATCGCGCTAGCGCAGCGTGATCCAGGGCAGACGCTCGCACGCGACGCCATCCCGGTCATCGTCCAGCCTGTGCCGATCTCCGCCTAGGGCGCGAAGGAAGCGGGTGGCCTGCCAGCGCGTGACAAAGTCCGCGCAATCCAAATCCGGCCCCTGGTTTGCCCGCTTGATCGACACCGGAAATGGACGATTGAGCTCTGCCACGCAACGATCAGCGATCCAAGCCAGCGCCGCCGCCGCAACGAATGCCAGCAAAGCCGACCTGGCTCGCGACGCCATCCGCGCGCCCTGAGGCCGCCACGTGTCGCGGCGCTGCAACGGGTATATGTCCTTCTTCATCTCTGCCTCCCGTACAGCGGTATCTGGGTTTCCCGGGTGCCAGGGTGATGGATCAAAAAATCGTCAGATTTCAGTCAAATATTAGAAATTTGGATGGCGCGCCCGGCCTGAACCGGTCATCAGATCGGGCGGCACCGGCGATTGCCCCCTCGCCCCCGCCAAATCTCAGCGGGCGTCTCTGGCCCCCCATACGAATCCGTCACATACTCGTGCGAAACCGCCGGGAACCGGAAAGGACAGGCCGTGAGCAATCCAGACGACAGCAATATTTCGCCCGAAGACTGGCTCGAGGCCGAACTCCTCGACTCGTTCGACGAAGAGGTCGAGCTGGAGATGGAAGACTCAATCCTGTCGATGAAGATCGCCGAGATCTATCGCAAGGCGCATGGGCCGACGCTGCCGCGCCCGGAGTATTTCCGCGCCCTGCTGAAACTGCAGGCGGAGCTGATCAAGCTGCAGGATTGGGTGGTCGCCAACAACGAAAAGGTGGTGGTGATCTTTGAGGGCCGCGACAGCGCCGGCAAGGGCGGGGTGATCAAGCGGATCACCCAGCGGCTGAACCCCCGCGTGGTGCGCACCGTCGCCCTGCCCGCGCCTTCGGATCGGGAAAAGACCCAATGGTATTTCCAGCGCTACGTGCCGCATCTGCCGGCGGGTGGTGAAATCGTGCTGTTCGACCGGTCCTGGTACAACCGCGCCGGGGTCGAACGGGTGATGGGATTCGCCTCGGACCAGGAGCTTGCCGATTTCTTTCACGATGTGCCGGAATTCGAACGGATGCTGGTGCGGTCCGGCATCAAGGTGGTGAAATACTGGTTCTCGATCACCGACGAGGAACAGCAGATGCGGTTCCTGATCCGCATCCATGACCCGCTGAAACAATGGAAGCTGAGCCCGATGGATCTGCAATCGCGGATCCGCTGGGAAGATTACACCAAGGCCAAGGAGGATATGATGCAGCGCACCAATATCCCCGAGGCGCCTTGGTATATCGTACCCGGCAATGACAAGAAACGGGCGCGGCTGAACTGCATCGACCATCTGCTCAGCCTGTTTGACTATTGCGAGGTGCCGCATGAGGACGCCAGCCTGCCGGAGCGGGTGTTCAACCCCGATTACGAACGGTCACGGATGCCGGCCGAGCTCTACGTGCCGTCGAAATACTGACGCCGCACCCGTTCACGGCAAAATCAATCAACCGGATCGGATTGCGCATTGGCGCGGCGGCGGCCAAGGCCTATGTCTGAGACATGTTCGCTGATCTCTTGTCCCGGCTGATCCGGCCCGACCCCGCCCCCTTGCCCGATGCCGACGCGCGTCTGGCCCTGACCGCCCTGCTGGTGCGCGCCGCGCGCAGCGACGGGCATTACGACAACGGCGAGCAGGCGCGCATCTCTCGGATCCTCGCCAACCGCTATCACCTCTCCGCCGCCGAGGCGCTGGAGCTGCGCCAGAATGGCGAAGTGCTGGAGGTCGAGGCGCCGGACACCGTCCGCTTTACCCGCGCGATCAAGGATGCGGTGCCGCTGGAGGATCGCATCGCCGTGGTTGAGGCGCTCTGGGCGGTGGTGCTGGAGGACGGCACCCGCAATGACGCCGAAAACGCGCTGATGCGGCTGGTGGCCAACCTGCTGGGGATCACCGATCAGGACAGCAATGCAGCACGGCGGCGGGTGACACCGGGATGAGCCGCGGCGGGCTGATCGCCGCGCTGCCGATGTATGACCGCCCCGAGAGCCGCAGCGCCACCGATGCGCTCTGGGTCGCGATCCGGGATCAGCTGCGCACAGCCGGGATTGCCGCGCCTGAGGGGCTGAGCCATGACGGCGATCTCTGGGCCGAGTGGCAATCGCCTGACCTGCTGCTGTCGCAGACCTGCGGATTGCCGTTTCGCAGCCGCCTGCACCGCCAGGTGGCGCTGGTCGCCACCCCGGATTACGGCCTGCCCGGCTGCGCCGCGGGCCAGTACAATTCCGTCATCGCGATGCGCGCCGGGGATCCGCGCCGGGCCTCGGCGCAGTGGCGGGATCTGCGGCTGGCCTATAACGATCCGCTGTCGCAATCCGGCTGGGCGGCCGCCGTCGACGCGGTGGCGCAGCGCGGCGGCGGCTTTGCCGAATGCCTGCAAACCGGCGGCCATGCGGCATCGGCCCGCGCCGTCACCGAGGGCCGCGCCGATATCTGTTTCATCGACGCGCAGAGCTGGCGGTTGATGCGGCGGGATGATCCGGTGATTGCGGCACTGGCCGAGGTCGGACGCACGCCGCCGACCCCGGGCCTGCCGCTGATCACCGCGCCGGGCCGCGATGTCATTGCCCTGCGCACGGCGGTCGGCGCGGCGATTGCGGCGCTGTCTGAGTCGCGTCGCGCGCAACTTGGCCTCAACGGGCTGGTGGTGTTGCCCGAAGCCGCCTATCTGGCGCAGCCGATCCCGGCACCGCCGCCCATTGGTCGCGTCTGAGGCGCGGACCCTGCCGTCGCAGGGGGCGCTGCCCCCTCGGCCTTTGGCCTCACCCCCGGGATATTTTCGACCAGAGGAAGCCGGGGACCTGCGCGCTCAAGGCTGGCCGTCACGGCCCCCGGCGATCAGGCGGCGGCGGAGCCAGCCGGAAAGCCAATCCATCACAAACACCATCAGGATCACCAGGGTGATGTAATAGCTGACCTCTTCCCAATCCTTCTGGGTGATCATCGCCTGGGTCAGCAGCAGGCCGATGCCGCCGCCGGTGATCGCGCCGATGATGGTGGCGCTGCGGGTGTTGGATTCAAAGTAATAGAGGATCTGGCTGAGGAATACCGGTGTCACCTGCGGGATCACCGCGAAACGGTAGCGTTGCAGCGGTTTGGCCCCGGTCGATTGCAGCCCTTCGATCTGTTTGGTGTCGACGTTTTCCAGGGTTTCCGAGAACATCTTGCCAAAGCTGCCAGTGTCGGTGATCAGGATCGCCAGCGCCCCGGTCAGCGGCCCGGGGCCGAAGGCGCGGGCCAGCACGATGGTCCAGATCAGCGCATCCACCCCGCGGCAGAAATCAAACAGCCGCCGCGCCGCCTGACGGATCAGCACCAGCGGGGTAAAGGATTTCGCCGCCAGGAAGGCCAGCGGCAGCGCCACGATCGCGGCGCCGAAGGTGCCCAGAAACGCCATCAGGATGGTTTCGAACAGCGCCCAGGCGACCTCGCCATGGCGCCACATCGGATTTTGCCAGAAATCATGCCAGATCGCCCCGGCCTCACCGTTCAGCGCCTGGCTGAGCAGCGTGCCGGGCGCCATGCCGTGAAAGCGGCTGTCGAGGGTGAAAAAGAACATCTCCCATCCGATGAAATAGCGAAACACCTCGGTCTTGTTGCGGGTGATCGTCACCCGCCCGGCATCGGTGGTGATCGCAACCCGGTTCTTCGAGGCGTTGATGAAGGTGGGCAGCGGCCCCTCCGGGAAGGTTGCGTTCACCCCGTCGCGTGAGGGATTGGCGCGCAGGATGCCATAACCGGGGATGTCATAGCTGACCTGTTGATCCGGGCCAAGCCGCACCAGATGGCCGTCGCGCAGCTGAACCAGGGTGACGGCCCCGCGAGTCACCCAATCCGGCGCACTGCCCTCAGGATAGGTGCCCTTGCGCTCGCCTTCGATGGCGATGTCGATGATGCCACTGCGGTTGTCGCGGCTGACATGGGTCTTGTAACTGTAGGCGTCGGCCACCAGGGTGCGGGCGTTTTTCAGGCTGGCCCGGTCGGCCAGACCCGGCACATCAAAGGCAAAGAACGCGTAGGTCAGATAGGCAAGGACCAGCAGCGGGATGGCAAAAGCCGTCAGCCGTTTGCGCCGGAACAGCGCGTCGGCCTGGGCGTGGATGACTTGCGGGGCGAGGGCCATACTCATGTCAGCATCTCCGAGGTGCGACCTTCGGTCAGGTGGCTGCGGGCCATCGACGACAGCTGATCAAACAGCACGATGGTGGCAAAGAGCAGCAGAAAGATCGCAGCGCTCTCGTCGTATTTTCCCTGCCCCCAAGTCATCGCATTCTTCAGCTCATAGCCAATGCCTCCAGCCCCGACAAAGCCGAGGATGGCGGAGGCGCGAATGTTGATCTCGAACCGCAGCAACGCATAGCTAAGGTAATTCGGCGCCACCTGTGGCAGCACCCCCAGCAGCATCCGCTGCGACCAGCTGGCCCCGACCGAGGCCAGCCCCTCGACCGGTTTCAACGAGGCATTTTCATTGACCTCGGAAAACAATTTGCCCAGCGCCCCCGAACTGTGCAACGCAATCGCAATCATCGCCGGCACCGGGCCGGCGCCCAGTACAAAGATCAGGATCAGCGCGACGACGATTTCCGGCACCGCGCGCAGCACATCCATCAAACGGCGGAACAGCGGGATCAACCGCGGCCAGCGCGCCAGCCCCCGGGTCGACAGCATCGACAGAACGATCGCAACCAGCGCCCCGATCAGGGTCGAGACGGCGGCGATATTGATGGTTTCCAGCAGGGCGGGCAGGAAAGCCACCATATGGCCCGGCAATTGTTCCAACTTGTCCGAAGCCTCGCGCAGCACGATGATCGGGAAATCAAGGATGTTATCCGCGCCGTCCCAGAACCCGCCTGCATTGCGGCTGTCGGCGACCATGAACCCGGCGGTCATCGCCGCGACGAACAGCGCCAGCAGGATCGCGGAATAGAGCCGCTTGCGCCGGGTCAGAGCGAGGTAATCGTCGCGAATATGCTGCACCCCGGTGCGGGCTTGCGCAGTGATCTCGGCCATGTCGGAAACCCCCAAGAATGTCGGACGGGCCCGGCAGGCCCGCCCGGTCAGGTTGCGCTTATTGCGATTTCGCGCGACGTGCTGCGATGATCGACAGATAGGCGTCATGGGTGATCGGATCGAAACCCAGCGATTCACCGGCCGAGATGTTGTAGGTGCAGTCGCGGTCGCTCTCATACATGCCGTCGATCAGCGCGGTCATCTTGGCCTTGACCTCGGCGGGCAGCGATTTGCGCAGCACGACCGGGCCCTCGGGGATCGGCTTGGAGCGCCAAATCTCGACCAGATCGTTCATGTCCACCAGACCCGCATCCACCGCCTTGCGCAGGGCGCCGGAATTATAGCCGTCTTCCCAGGTGCCCTGGCCATCGGCCCAGGTCACGCCGCCGTCGATATCGCCGTTATTGACCGCGACGATGGTCTGCTCATGGCCGCCGGTAAAGGCAACTTCGCCAAAGTAATCGCCGGAGTTCATCGTCACCCCGAATTGCGCCGGGATCTCGATCGAGGGGATCAGGTAGCCGGAGGTCGAGTTCGGATCGCCAAAGCCGAATTTCTTGCCCTTCAGGTCTTCGATCCTGGTGATGCCGCTGTCTTTGCGGGCAAAGCCGATGGAATGGTACCCATAAGAGCCATCGACATTGATCTTGACCAGCACCGGCTCAACCGCGTCAGGGTCGTCGAGATAGGTCTTGGCATAGCCCGAGGCGCCCAGCCAGGCCATGTCGATGGTGCCGCCGAGCAGCCCCTGGATCACCCCGTTGTAATCGGCGGGGGCAAACAGCCTGGTTGGAACGCCCAGCGCCTCTTCGGTGTGTTTCTTCAGGCATTCGTGGCTGTTCATCCGGTCCTGGGCGTTTTCGCCGCCCAGAATGCCGATCCGGAATTCCTTGATCTCTTCTGCAGCGGCAGGTGTCACCAATGCGGTGGTGGCCAGAATGACAGCGATCAGCGTTTTCATCTCGGGTTTCCCTCTGTGATAAGCCGCCGGGTTGATCCCGGGCGGCGGGTGATTGTGGGTGGAATTGGGCTAGACCGTCGCGCCGGCAGCCTGGCGGCCGCCGGGGCCAGAGCCTGGCCCCTCGCGATCCAGTGTTTCGATCTCGGTCGAGGTCGCGGATTCAGAAAAACTGGCATCGGCGCCATAGATGTCGCGGGCAACCCCGGTGGTCAGCTGCGCCGGGGTGCCGTCAAACACGATACGCCCGTCGCGCATGCCGATCACCCGGTCGCAATAGCGCCGCGCGGTGTCCAGCGTGTGCAGATTGGCAATGACGATGCGCCCGTCCTCTTCGTGGATACGGCGCAGCGCCGCCATCACCAGCTGGGCATTCATCGGGTCAAGGCTGGCGATCGGCTCATCCGCCAGAATGATCTTGGGATCCTGCATCAGCGCCCGCGCAATCGCCACCCGTTGCTGTTGGCCACCCGACAGTGCCTCGGCGCGTTTGGGCGCGTGCTCGGCGATACCCAGCCGCTCTAGGATGTCGATGGCGCGGTGGATATCGGCGCTTGGGAACAGATTGAACAGGCTGCGCAGGGTCGAGCGACGGTTCAGCGTGCCATGCAACACGTTCGAGACCACATCCATGCGTGGCACCAGGTTGAACTGCTGAAAGATCATCGCGCAATCGGCCTGCCAGCCCCGCACCGCGGCGCCCTTCAGGGCGGTGATGTCGCGCCCTTCGAACAGGATCCGGCCCGAGCTGTGCGTGGTCAGCCGGTTCAGCATCCGCAGCAAGGTTGATTTGCCCGCCCCCGAGCGTCCGATGATACCGATCATCATCGGCTGCGCGATCTCGATGCGCGCCGCGTCGACCGCAATAGTGCGGCCAAAGGATTTGGTCAGATGGTCAATGCTCAGCACGCGCGGCCCTCCAATGGATGAGGTCCTGTTAGGGACGCTGCGAAACGGCTTTGTAACCTGACCGTGAAACTTTTGTTACGCGGCCTGCAACCGGGCGCAAAATGCCCCGCGACTCGGCTCACGGCCAGCAATGGCCACATTGCATCACGCCGCCAGCAATCTGCCTCAACCATCTTGGCGCCCCGGGGTGGCGGCCCTATAAGGCCCGGGCAGCGACAGCGGAGGCGGCATGCGCAAGGCAGAGATCACCCGCAAGACGGCCGAAACGGACATCACCGTCTCGATCGATCTGGATGGCAGCGGGCGGTATGACAACCGCACCGGCATCGGCTTCTTTGACCATATGCTGGACCAGCTCGCCCGCCATTCGCTGATCGACATGAATGTGACCTGCAGCGGTGACACCCATATCGACGATCACCACTCGGTCGAGGACACCGGCATCGCGCTGGGTCAGGCCCTGGCCCGGGCGCTGGGCGACAAACGCGGTATCCGCCGCTACGGTGCCTGCCTGCTGCCAATGGACGACGCGCTGGTGCGTGCCGCGCTCGATCTGTCGGGGCGCCCCTATCTGGTCTGGAACCTGGACCTGCCGACCCAGAAGATCGGCACATTCGACAGCGAATTGCTGCGTGAATTCTTCCAGGCCTTCAGCAGCCATGGCGGCATCACCCTGCATATCGACGCGCTGCACGGCATCAATTCCCACCACATCGCCGAAGCGGCATTCAAGGCGGTGGCCCGCGCCCTGCGCGAGGCGGTGGAAACCGACCCGCGCAAATCCGACGCGATCCCCTCGACCAAAGGCGCGCTCTGAGCCCGTCCCGGTGCCGACCAAGGCGCCAGCTGCCTTGCTCTTCTTCTGGTCAAAAACATCTCGGGGGCCTGGGGGCAGCGCCCCCAGCCCGTTCCCCCCCAGGGCCCCCGCGCGCCCCCCCCTTCCCCCCCCTTGACCCCATCGCGATTTCGCGCGACCTGCTGCCTCTGCCCCAGCAAAAGGCCAAGACCATGCTCACCGTTCTGATCGATTACGAAAGCGGCAACCTGCATTCCGCCGAAAAAGCGTTTCAGCGGATGGCGCGTGAGGTTGGCGGCGGTCAGGTGATCGTCAGTGACCGGGCCGAGGACGTGGCGCGTGCCGACCGTATCGTCCTGCCCGGCGACGGCGCCTTTCCGGCCTGTGCCCAGGCCCTCAAGGGGCGTGAAAACCTGTTTGACGCGCTGCGCGAGGCGGTCGAAACCCGGGGTCGCCCGTTTCTGGGCATCTGCGTCGGAATGCAGCTGATGGCCCGGATCGGCCATGAATATCAGGACACCCCGGGCCTTGGCTGGATCGACGGAGAGGTGACCCGCATCACCCCAGATGATCCGGCCCTCAAGGTGCCGCATATGGGCTGGAACGATCTGGTGATCGACCGCCCGCATCCGGTTCTGGCCGGGATCGAGACCGGCCAACACGCCTATTTCGTCCATTCCTACCAGATGCAGGTCAATGCCGCCGACCAATTGCTGGCGCATGCCGATTACGCCGGACCGATCACCGCCATTGTCGGGCGCGACACGATGATCGGCACCCAGTTCCACCCGGAGAAAAGCCAGGCGACCGGGCTGCGGCTGATCGCCAACTTCCTGACCTGGACACCCTGAGCGCCACCGCCCCCACCGGGCGAAAAGTCTTGGCCAAGACTTTTCTCGCGAATTTTCGCGAAAATTCGCCGCCCCGATGTCAGCGTCAGATCATTTCACCCGGTTCCATGTCTGTTTCTTGCAGATCGGCCCGATACAGCCGCGCACTTTCAAAACGTCGCCGGTCATATCCATCTTCGAGGCATAGACCTTGTCCGTCGACGGTTGCCAGATCTTGCCGTGGCGATAGGCGCCATTGCCGTTCGGCTGCATGTCCCAGACCAGTTTCTTGCCCAGATTGGGGCTCTTGTATTCGCCGGTGTCGTTGAAGGTGCGGCTGATCACGCCACAGATCGCCGCGCCGCAGGGTGCAACCGTCACATGGGCATAGGCCCCGTCATCCACCTCGGTCTTCCAGGTTCCCTCAACCGGATCTGCCAGAGCCATCCCCGCCAGCAGTGCCCAGGCCGCAATCGCACTCGTCACTCTCCGCATCGTCTCTCTCCTCAATTCATCCCGCCCGCAGGTTGACCGGATGTCGCGCGCCGGACAAGTCCGATTGCAAATCTCGCCACGTCATGCAAAACCCCGCCGACATCCCGCCCAACCTGACCGGACAGACCGCCATGATCCTTTATCCCGCCATCGACCTGAAGGACGGCAAGGCCGTGCGGCTGCTGCGCGGCGAGATGGACAAGGCCACGGTGTTCAATGACAACCCGGCGGCCCAGGCCACTGAATTCGTCGCTGCGGGCTGCGAGTGGCTGCATCTCGTCGATCTGAACGGCGCCTTCGCCGGTGCCCCGGTGAACGCCGCAGCGGTCGAGGCGATCCTCGCCGCCTGCCCGGTCCCGGCGCAGCTCGGCGGCGGCATCCGCGACATGGCCACGATTGAGGCCTGGCTGTCCAAGGGGCTGGCCCGGGTGATCCTGGGCACCGTGGCGGTCGAAAATCCCGATCTGGTGCGCCAGGCGGCGCGTGCCTTTCCCGGTCAGGTCGCGGTCGGCATCGACGCGCGAAACGGCAAGGTCGCGACCAAGGGCTGGGCCGAGGAAACCAATGTCGACGCCACCGATCTGGCCCGCAGCTTCGAAGATGCGGGCGTCGCTGCGATCATCTACACCGACATCAACCGCGACGGCGCGATGCAGGGCCCGAATGTCGAGGCGACCGCCGCGCTCGCCCGCGCCGTCTCGATCCCGGTCATCGCGAGTGGAGGAGTCAGTTCCATCGCCGACCTCATCGCCCTGCGCGACTGCGGCGCGGCGCTGAACGGCGCGATCTCGGGCCGGGCCCTCTATGACGGGGCGATCGACTTGAAAGAGGCGCTGACGGTGCTGCGCGGCTAGGGCGGCGCCTCCGCCGACAATCCGTGCTAGCCTGCCCGCATGGCCCGCCTGATCCACCTTGTCTTCGCGCTGCTGGTGATCGGCCCGATCCTGATCTGGCTCGGGGCGGCCGTCGGCGTGCTGACGCTGGCCAATGGCTTCGGCTGCACCATCCACGAAGGCTTTGCCACCCCCTGCCTGGTCGCCGGGACCGACTGGGGCGAGGCCGCCTATACCCTTGACCTCCTGGCCGCCTGGGGGCCGCTGATCTTCGCCCCGGTGGTGATCGGTTCGGCTGCGCTCTGGGGGCTCTTCGCGCTGGTTCGGGCCTTCCTGCGCCGCCGCGCCCACCGCGCCTGACCCCAACCTGACCCCGCGATACCGCGGGGCCAGGATGCGCCCGGTCCGCCGCGTCAGGCGCGGGCAGACCGGGACGGGACCGGCGCGTGATCCATGTCGCCGGTCACCTGCGGATCAATTCTCGGGCAGCAGGCCCGCGGATTGCGCGGTCTCCACCTCCGTCATGTCCACCTCGCCGTCGCCGTTCTCGTCGATCTCGGCAAAGGTGTCTTCGGTCATGTCCGAAACAGCTGCCTGCAGCTCTTCCAGCGAATAGCTGCCATTGCCGTCAACGTCCTGCTCGGCCGTCAACGCCTGTACCGCCAGCGGGCTGGCGATCAGCGCGGCAAGGGCAACCGATTTCAGGGCAAACGTCTTCATGACAACACTCCTTTTATAGTCAGTTTGTCCGCAACTCCCGGACCATCCGGTGAGTCGTGAGCGGACGCTACGCCGGCTTTTCATTCTCCGCGAGAGGGAAAATGAAGGCGGCTTCAACCACCGGCAAGACATTGCCATAAAACCAAAAATTCCGGGCGGTTCACCGCCCGGCGGATGCCGTGATCGGATCTTTGCCGACCCGCATACCCGCTGCGCGCGACTTCCGGCGCATCGCCCGCTCTGCCCGCGGCGCCCCATTGACCCGCGGCCCGAAACCGGCCGCCGCCGCTGGGCAGGAAACCCCTCGCCTGAGGCGATCCGCCCACTGGCCCGGCGCTGCGGATCGTGCTCCCCTGTCGCCCGCGAGCACCCCGTGAGGCCCCCGATGACCGCAGTCCCCCTGCCCCGCCACGCCCGTATCTGGGGCCGCGTGTAACCGGGCGATTTCCTCGACAATTACACCGTGAGCACCCCGCTCACCCCGCGCGCGGCGCTCGACCTCGCCTTGCGCTCGCCCGCCTGGGCCCGCACGCTCCTGCGCCTGCGCGACGCGGTGGTGGGCCCCTTCGGCCTCAAGACCGCCGCGGACGACGCCCGAACCGGATTCCCGGTGGAATATGAATGCGACGAGGAACTCATCGTCGGCATGGACGACCGCCACCTGGATTTCCGCATCACCGTGCTGAAATCCGAAGGCACGGTCCATATCGCCACCTGGGTGCACCGCAACAACGCGCTTGGCCGGGCCTATCTCGCGCTGATCGCCCCGTTCCACCGGCTGATCCCGCGCAGCGCCATCCGCCGCATCGCCGCCGCCCGTTAGGTAGGGCTGGCTGCCCCCTTTCCCCCCTGCCCCCCCGGCGCTATGAAGGCGGCAAAGGAGCGGCCCCATGTTGAAAACCCGGATCATCCCCTGCCTCGATGTGGCCGATGGCCGTGTGGTCAAGGGCGTGAATTTTGTCGACCTGCGCGACGCCGGTGATCCGGTGGACGCGGCGCGCGCCTATGATGCCGCCGGGGCGGATGAGATCTGTTTCCTCGACATCCATGCCACCCATGAAAACCGCGGCACCATGTTCGATGTGGTCACCCGCACCGCCGAAAGCTGCTATGTGCCGCTGACCGTCGGCGGCGGCGTGCGCACGTCGCAGGATGTGCGCAATCTGCTGCTGGCCGGGGCCGACAAGGTCAGTTTCAATTCCGCCGCCGTCGCCAATCCCGATGTGGTCGCCGATGCGGCGGATCATTTTGGCAGTCAATGCATCGTCGTCGCCATCGACGCCAAGACCGTCAGCCCTGGAAAATGGGAGATCTTTACCCATGGCGGGCGCAAATCCACCGGCATTGACGCGGTAGAATTCGCACTTGCCGTGGCCGCGAAAGGCGCCGGAGAGATCCTGCTGACCTCGATGGACCGTGACGGCACCCGCTCTGGTTTCAACCTGCCACTGACCCGCGCCATTGCCGATGCGGTGGATATCCCGGTCATCGCCTCGGGCGGGGTCGGCACATTGGATCACCTGGTCGAAGGGGTGACCGAGGGCCACGCCTCTGCGGTGCTGGCCGCCTCGATCTTTCACTTTGGCGAATTCACCATTGCCGAGGCCAAGGCCCATATGGCCGCCGCCGGTATCCCGATGAGGCTGACATGAGCATTCTGCACGACCTTGCCGCCACCGTCGTCGCCCGCAAGGGGGCCGATCCTGACACCTCCTGGACCGCGAAGCTGCTGGCCAAGGGGCCGGAGAAATGCGCCGAGAAATTTGGCGAAGAGGCGATCGAGGCGATCATCGAGGCCACCAAGGGCGACCGCGCCGGACTGACGTCCGAGGCGGCGGATGTGCTCTATCACCTGCTGGTCATGCTGACCGCCCGTGACGTCACCCTGGCCGAGGTCGAGGCCGAGCTGGCTCGCCGCGAGGGCACCTCGGGCATTGCCGAAAAGGCCGCGCGCCCAAAGGGCTGACGCGGCCCGCCGTTCAGCGCCCTTTGAACACCGGCTTGCGTTTTTCCAGAAAGGCCGCGCGGGCCTCGCGCCCGTCTTCGCTGCCAAAAGCCATGCGGATATTGGTCACCTCATAGCGCAGTTGCTGTTCCATATCGTTGGATTCACAGGCTTTGACCACGCCACGTTTCAGCAGCCGCAGGGTGATCGGCGACCATTCGCAGAGCGATTGACAATATTCGGCCAGCCGCGCGGCAAAGGCGTCGTCGGCGACCGCCTCACCGGCCATGCCCCATTCCAGCGCCTCGGCGCCGGTGACGGTGCGGTTTTCCATCATGAAGCGCATCGTGCGTTCATAGCCCATGACCTGCGGCAAGGTCATGGTCAGCCCGGCATCGGGCGATCCGCCGATCCTGGTGTATCCGGCCATCAGCCGGGCACTCTCCGCGATCAGCCGCACATCGGCGGCCATCGCCAGCCCCAGCCCGGCCCCAACCGCGACGCCATTGATCCCGGCGACCACCGGCTTGTCACAGCGTTTGCGCAATGCCAGCACGAAATTGCCGACCCAGCTGATATCATCAAGCTGGGCGTTCTGCGGCGATTTCGGCGAATAATTCGGCGGCCCGCTCAGATCGAGGCCCGCACAGAACGCCCGGCCGCTGCCGGTGAGCGCAACCACCCAGACATTGTCATCCGCGACCGCCGCATCGATGGCCTCGATCAGCGACCAGGCCAAGGCCCCACTGAGGGCGTTCATCTTATCCGGACGGTTCAATGTGATTGTGCGGACGTGCCCGTCATCCGAAGTTGTCACCAGTGAAGTCATACACCGTTTCCTTTGTCAAAAGAGATCGCGCCAACATCCCGCATCGCGCCCGCTTCGACCAGTGTCAGGCGTCAAAAAACAGAGATCTGGCCGAACACCGGCCACGGCAGCTCGGTCAAGGCGTATCGCTCAGAGGCTTGAGGACACGATACCGGTGTTGAGCTCGTCCATTCGCAATTCGCCGAACAGCCGTTGATATTCGATCTTGGGACAGCGGTTCATCACCACATCGACACCGCGCGCCCGGGCGGTTTCGGCAGCGCCGGGATGTTCCACCCCGATCTGCATCCAGATGGTTTTCAGATCGGGAAACCGCGCCAACGCCGCGTCCACAATCGGCGGGACATGTTCGGAGCGGCGAAAGATATCGACCATATCGACCGGCTCGTCGATCTCATCGAGATCGGCACGCACGGTTTCGCCCAGCAGGGTCTTGCCTGCATGGCCAGGATTGACCGGTATCACCCGGTAGCCTTTCAGCCCCAGATAACGCGCCACATAGTGGCTCGGCCGGGTTTCATTCGGAGAAACGCCGATCACGGCAATCACCCGGGTGCGGCCCAGGATGTGTTTCAGGAAGTCGTCGGTATATGTTTCGCTCATGCCGCCAGAATGGGCGCGGCTGCGGGCGGCGGCAAGAGGAAATTCATTGCCCCCTTACCCAAAAAAAGCGCCCGGATGGACCGGGCGCAGTCACGGAACGAGGGACAGTGAAAGGAAACATCGAAGTTCCGGTTCGACGCTTCTGGACAACACTTAGGCACCCAAGAGCAACTTAGGTAGGGCAGGTAAAGGATTTGTGAAGACTCGACAGGCTCCTCAGCCGCCGACCCGCGAAGCATAGAGCGCCACCGCCGCCGCGTTGGACACGTTGAGCGAGCCAAAATCACCCAGCGCCGGAATCCGGACCAGCGCATCGCAGGTCTCGCGGGTGCGTTCGCGCAGGCCCGGCCCCTCGGCGCCCAGCACCAGCGCCACCGCGCGATCCCGCTTGCCACTCAAGGCGCTGTCGATATCGCCCTCACCCTGGCCGTCCAACCCAAGCAGGAGATAGCCCATCGCCCGCAACTCGACCATGGTGTCCGCCAGGTTGCGCACCCTGAGATAGGGCTGACGTTCCAGCGCGCCGCTGGCGGTCTTGGCCAGCGCCCCGGTTTCGGGTGCGGAATGATGCCGTGTGCCGATCACCGCCAGCGCGCCAAAGACCTCGGCCGAGCGCAGGATCGCGCCGACGTTGTGCGGGTCGGTCACCCGGTCGAGCAACAGCACCCGAGGGGCGCTCTGACCATCGCCGAGACAGCGCTCGGCCACCGGGCCCCAATCCAGCGGTTTGGCCTCGAGTGCCGCCCCCTGATGCACCGACCCGGGGTCGAGCGGGGCGTTGAACGCGCGGGCATCGACGATCTCGGGGGTGATCCCGGACAGGTCCACCGCCTCGCCCAGCCGGTCGGCGGCATTGCGGGTGAGGATCAGCCGCAGCTTTTGCCGCGCCGGGTTCAGCAGCGCGTCGCGCACCGCATGGATCCCGAAAAGCCAGAGGGTTTCCGCCGCATCGGCCTTTTTCCCGCGTTCCTTTTCAACCACCCATTTCGGCTTTTTCATCACATCCTCGCCCATTGATCCCCCGTCTGTGGCACCCGCGCGACCCTGGCGCAAGGGGGCATGGCCGGGCCGGGAATTTCCTGTTGACGCTCGTTAAGGCCCCGCGTATTCACCCCATCACGATCCGGGACGGCTGTGCCGCTCCCCTGGTCGGGCGACGGGCTGCAAGGTGCGGCAGCGGACTGTAACTCCGCCGGGGAGACCCACGCCTGGTTCGATTCCAGGGTCGCCCACCATTTCTTACAAAAATCATTTGAGATCAATTGCTTTCCCAAAAGGAATCACGTTTATATTTAGTGATTTCAAAGACTTACGGCGCATTTGTCCCGCAAATTCAGCAACCACCCAAGCGCAAAATTCAACTTTGGATTGAGGTCGCTGTCTAATCCGATGATTTCGATATGGGGCGGGAACCGGACTATAGCCGCAACTGCGAACGTTCTGTGATTGACTAACCACAGCAGACATACGCACTAGTTTTGCGGACGGAAGATTTAACATCAAGGGCTTATGCTGAAGGCCAAGAAGAGCTATGAGTAGGTGATAGATTTGATCATTTTCAATGGGGTGGGGTATCTTTGTTAAAGCCCAGCTTTGCACTGTTTCTAACTAGGCACCGCTTCAATCTACGCGATGTGTTGCCGACTGTGTCTAACGGTGCTACAATGCACGACTTTGAAATTTCTAAGAATTTCCCTCCGTTTCAAATGCTCAGTTGGAATGGAGGGGACGGGCAGCTTGCAGAGTTGGGGCGGGCTTTTGCAGTTGCGCAATACATGGCAGAAAACGGCGTCAGTGAAACCAAGGGTTTCACATTTTACACTTCTCGTCTCAGTGACGAGGCATGGGAATTCGCGTTGCGTTTCTCTCCTTACTCCAAAGTCGATAATGCTCTAAATAATCTCGAGCGCGTGCATTCAGCCATGCAAGAATCCTGCATTGGTTTGAATACAGCGATGGCTGGCATGGCAGCGGCAATGGAGCTTCATGATCGCGACACATCAGCCTACGTACGTGAACAATCTAAGGCCACATCTAATCTTCTCACATTCTCTGCCCTGTACGCTTCGTATATCGAGGTGTGTTATCGAATAAGAGACTATTGCGGCTTGAAAAAGAGTCAGGCTTATCGGCGTGCAATTGGACGGCTTATTGGTGAAAAATCTGGTGAACACGATTTTGCTAAAGGGTTAAGGAATTTTATTCTCCATTATCACTTAGCTGAACCCTCCGTGACTATCACTTGGGGCGATGAACGCACGGCTAAGTTGCTCTTAAACCCTAATTCCTTATTGTATGGTGGTTTTGATTGGACCGCTAATGCTCGTTTATATATCCAAAAGCAGAAGGAACTGGACGTTATCGCGACAACAAGTGTCGTCTTGCGAAACGTCAGTCGGATAGTTCGATTCCACCGAAAAATGGCCGAAAAACAACTCCGTACTTCAAAGCTGGCTTTTGACACATATCGATATGAGCGCTCCAGATATCAGCACCTTGCAAAGTCTGTTACAGATATGGGCGCAATTTTCAAACGCCCAACCACCATTCTATCCAGAACTGTGGACAAAAAACTCATAGAACAAACATTGAATAGCACATTGTCTGAAGATGATGTGCGCACTGTCCTTACCACTCTAGCAGATCGCTTCCGAAATCTGTCAGATGACGCGAAGGCTGCTATCTCTCGTGAGGTTGATGAACTATTAAAGCAAAACCCGAGATACCCGAATGGCGGAGCGTTTTTGAATGGGCGGAAATGGACATGACATTTAAGTCAATCCGCTAACAAAGTAACATAATGAACCCTATTGGCCCGAAGGTCTGCTATGCGGGCTGCAACCACTACATCCAAGCCTAACAGCAGGTGTCCGCTGTGGGCCGAGAATCTCGCCAATACTATTCCCCTGCCCCCCTCATCCAATCGCCCGCACATCCACCGACTGGGTGTTCTTCTGCCCGCCGGCGGCGCGCAGGTGGCCGATCACCGGGCTGACGTCGGAATAATCGCGCCCGTAGCCGACGACGATGTGGTCGGTCGAGGCCAGGGTGGCATTGGTCGGGTCGTATTCGATCCAGCCCTGCGCCGCGCCGCACCAGGCGCGCACCCAGGCGTGCATGGCGTCGGCACCTTCAAGCCGCACCCCGCCCGGGGGCGGCAGGGTGCGCAGGTAGCCGCTGACATAGCCCGCCGGGATCCCCAGCGCCCGCAAACCGAGGATCATGATATGGGTGAAATCCTGACAGACGCCGCCGCGCTGGCGAAAGGCATCCAGCGGGTCGGTTTCGACGGTGGTGGCCTCGGGGTCAAACGCCATGACCGCGTGCAGCGCCTGGCCCAGCTGAATGACCTGACTGGCGCTTGAGGCCTGGGCATTCACCGCACCAAAGGCGAAATCGGTGATCTCCGCGTTCGGGCGCAGCAGCGGCGAGGTGCCAAGGAAATGCATCGGCGATCCGGCGCTGAGATCGGTTGAGGCAACCAGTTCGCGGCCGAGGTCGCCCACCCCGGCCGAGATGTCAAAGAACGGCGGCGGGGCAAAGACCTCGACCCGGCAGGACAGCCGGATCTCCATCGCGTCATGCGGCAATGTATGGTTGATCGAGGTCACGGCATTGCCAAAGAAATCAATCACGTCATAACGTTCGGCCGGATAGGGCAGGATCTCGATCAGATGGGCGGTGACCCGCTGTGCCTGGCCGTCACTGCGCGGCAGAACCCGGATCAAATGGCGGCTGTGGTCTGCGGGCTGGTCGTATTTATGCGCGATGGTCAGGCGGATGTCATAGAGCATGGATCACACCAGATGCGCCGATCCGAGCAGGTCAGAGAGGGCCCAGACCTCGCTGCGGACCGCGATCAGGCTGGCCGGATCGAAATCCCGCGCCCGCTGCACGCTCAGATCGGTTTCCAGCTGCAGCGCCTTGCGGCCCAGATCGGTCAGCGCATATTCGTTCGAATTGCCCGGCAATTCGTGAATATGGGTTCGAATGCGGCTGAGGTGGTAATGGATCGAGCGCGGGTTGCGGCCATCCAGCGCCAGCAGGTCACAGACCGAAGCCGATGAGGCGATAATCGAAAACCGGGTGCGGTGGGAAATCACGCTGTCGCCGATCTCAAGCGCCAGATCCAGCGCCCCTTCGGGGGCCTCGGGCCCGGCCAGCTGCGACAGCAGGGTGCACATGTTCGCCGCCCGTTCGATCGAAGTGCCGAGGCTGAGGAAGCGCCAGCCGAGTGAGCGATACATGTTTTCATGCACCAGCCCGGAAAAGCCGGTGATATGACGCAGGAGCTGGCTCATCGCCATCGGCTCTTCGTCCAGCGGGACGTTCTGGGCGCGATGCTCCTGAACCAGCCGGTTCAGATCTTTCAGCGCCATCATCCCGTCCGGCGAAAACCGGTCGCCAACCTTGCCTGCCGCCTGCAACGCGTCCTTCAACGGGGCCTCGAACAGCGCCGCCATCTCATTGGCAACCGGGGCGGCCTCGGCCAGCAGGGTCCGGCGCATATGCTCCAGCAGCGGCGCGTCATGGGTTTCGCCGTCGCGCAGCCGCGCGAAATAGGCCCGGTAGAGCCGCATGTTCATTTCCGCCCGCTCGATATAGCGGCCCATCCAGAACAGATTGTCCGCCGCCCGGCTGGGCAGAACCCGGCTGAGCGGATGGGCGCCGGACCGGTTGCTCAGCATCGACGTCAGCGGCACCGGCGCGGCACTGTTGATCCAGACATCGGCCACCTGACCACCGCGCTGCATCGCGAATGCGGTGGCGTCATTGCCAGCGCTGACCCTGGCATAGCCGCCCGGCATCACCTGCCACCCGGCATCGGTGCGGCCCAGAAACACCCTGAGGCACATCGGGCGCGGCACCAGTTGGCCGTTTTCCCAGACCGGTGCAGTGGACAGGGTCACCGCCTCCTGGCCGACCAGATCGCGGCCACGGTTGCGCAGCATATCGGCAATCGCCGCATCCTTCTGATCCTTGAATTCGGTCGACAGCAGCACTCCGCCCTCATCCGACATCAGCGGCGCGGTGGAATAGGCCGATCCGATCATCATCGTGGCGCGGTTGGCGATCACATGCGCCTGCTCCTTGTTCTGGCCGCACCACCAGGTGGCGATATTTGGCATCAACAGCGCCTCGCCGCGCAGGGCCCTGGAGAATTTCGGCATGAAGGCCATCAGCGCCCGGGTTTCCAGAACGCCGGAGCCCAGCGCATTGACCACATTCAGGTTCTGCCGCCGCACCGCATCCAGCAGCCCAGGCGTGCCCAGCGCCGATTTCGCGTTCAGCTCCAGCGGGTCGCAAAGGGCACTGTTCAACCGTCGCCACAGCAGGCTCAGCGGTTTCGGGCCGGCGACGGTGCGCACCATTGCCACCCCGTCCTGCACGATCAGATCCTCGCCCTCGACCAGCAGCAGACCCAGGTAACGGGCCAGATAGGCATGTTCGAAATAGCCCTCGTTCATCGGCCCCGGTGACAGGACCGCGACCTCGCCATCCTTGGTGCCGCGCAGGTCCAGCAGGCTTTGCTGGAAATCCTGAAAGAACCCGGCCAGCCGGTGGATATTGGCATTGGCAAAGAAATTCGGGAACACCCGGCGCATCGCGACCCGGTTTTCGACCGCGAAACCGGCGCCGCCCGGCGCCTCGATCATGTCGCCGATCACCCACCATTTACCATTCGGGCCACGGCCGATTTCAAAGGACAGGAAGTTCAGGAATTGCCCCGACGCTGGTGTCACCCCCACCATCGGGCGCAGCCAGGCCGGGTTCTGCGTCAACAGGGTGGCGGGCAACTGGCCGCTGGCGACCAGGGTGTTGGCGCCGTAGAGGTCGCGCACCACGTCCTCAAGCAGATCGGCGCGCTGAATCAACCCGGCAGAGATCGTCGCCCATTCGGTTTCGTCCAGCAGCACCGGCATGTGGCTGAGCGGCCAATCGCGCTCTGAGGAAACGCTGTCATCGTATTTGCGGAACAGCACCCCGGCATTGCGCAGATATTGATCGCCACGCGCGAACCGGCGCTGCAATTCCTCTGCGCCGAAGCCAGAAATATGGTTCAGCAGATCGGCCCAGACCGGGCGCAGGCTGCCATCCGGGCGCAACATCTCGTCCCGATCCGTGACCTGGGCGCGATAATTGGCCAGCAGGTGACCGGTATCGTTCGGCGCTGAATATTGCGGTGTCTGCATGGCCTACAATCCCGACCTGCGCCTGAGGTCGAGAGTCATCGGGAATTCCGGATGTGGCGATTCCGACCCGGGCTCATACGCCCCGACGCTGTGGCCCGAGGGTTCGAACCGGCTAAGGCGGCGCGCCTCGGCCTCGTTGCCATTCACCGGAAAGGTGTCAAAGCTGCGCCCGCCGGGATGAGCGACGTGATAGCGGCAGCCGCCCACCGCACGCCCGGTCCAGGTGTCGAAGATGTCGAACGTCAGCGGCGCATCGACCTCAAGCACCGGATGCAGCGACATCGGCGGTTTCCACGCCTTGTAGCGCACCCCCCCCACCCGTTCGCCCGATTGCCGGGTCCGCGACAGTGGCACCAGCCGTTTATTGGCGGTGACCTTGTAGCGATCCGGATTGACGCCGCTCAGTCGCACCTGCAGGCGTTCCACCGAACTGTCAGCATAGCGCACGGTGCCACCGATCGCGCCGGTCTCGCCCATCACATGCCAGGGTTCCAGCGCCTGCCGGACCTCCAGAGTCATCCCCTCATAGGTGACCTCACCGCAGAACGGGAACCGGAACTCGGCCTGGGCCTCGAACCATTTCGGATCGAGCCGCAGGTCGTGATCGCCGAGATCGCCGAGCACATCGAGGAAATCCTCCCAGATGAAGGCGGGCAGCATGAACCGGTCGTGCAGCGCCGTGCCCCAGCGGGTCAGCGCACCGCTGATCGGCGCCTCCCAGCAGCGGGTAATGATGGCACGCAGCAGCACCTGCTGGGCCAGGCTCATCCTCGGGTTCGGCGGCATCTCGAAGCCGCGGAATTCGACCAGCCCCAGCCGCCCGGTCGGACCGTCCGGCGAGAACAGCTTGTCGATACAGATTTCGGCCCGGTGGGTGTTGCCGGTGACGTCGATCAGCGCATTGCGCAACAGCCGGTCGGTCAACCATGGCGTTGGCGGCGTGGCCCGGTCCGGCGGCCAGATCTGATCGAGCGCGATTTCCAGCTCATAGAGGCTGTCATGGCGGGCCTCGTCGATCCTGGGCGCCTGGCTGGTCGGGCCAACGAACATGCCCGAGAACAGATAGGACAGGCTGGGATGACGCTGCCAGAACAGGATCAGGCTTTTCAGCAGATCGGGGCGGCGCAGGAACGGGCTATCCAGTGTCGTGGCGCCGCCGACCACCACATGGTTGCCGCCGCCGGTGCCGGTGTGGCGCCCGTCGAGCATGAATTTGTCAGCGCCAAGCCGGGTCTGGCGCGCCTCTTCATAGACGATCTCGGTGGTTGCGACGCAGGCATCCCAACTGGCCGCCGGGTGGATATTGACCTCGATCACCCCGGGATCCGGGGCGACGCGAATGACCTCGATCCGGGGATCGCTGGGCGGCGCATAGCCTTCGATCAGCACCTTGCGACCGATGCTTTTCGCGGCCTTTTCGGTGGCGGCGATCAGCTCCAGGTAATCCTCCAGCTTTTCCACCGGCGGCAGAAACACGCAGAGCCGCCCGTCGCGCGGTTCCACCGAAATCGCGGTGCGCACCCGCCCGTCGAGATCGCCCAGCGTCTGCTCGATCCGCTCTTGCCCCGCCGGGGCCGAGGTGCGGCTGGCGATGGCCTGGTTCAGCAGATCTTTGCCGTCCGCCTCCGGTTCAGCTGCGGGCGCGGCACTTGTTGCCAAGGGTGGGCGGGTGTCGGTCGGGTCCTGTGGATAGACATAGGGATAGTCGGATTCCGGGATATGCGGCAGGGTGCCCAGCGGCAGGCGATAGCCGACCGGGCTGTCACCGGCGACCAGAAACACCTTGCCCCGACGCAGGTTCCAGACCTCGGACATCCAGCCCTTTTGCGCCCGTGCCTGCCAGCGTTGCACCGGCAGCACATAGCCCGCAGGCGTGGTCAGCCCGCGTTCGAACACCCGGGCGATGCGGGCGCGTTCCTCAGGGTCTTTCAGCTGCGAATTTTCCGGCGTCACATTCTCCGGCAGCTTGCCCTCCTTGATGATCCATTCAGCCGGATCCTCGAACGCGGGCAGCACGTTTTCCTGGGGCACCGCAAGGGTCTCGGCGATGGATTCGAGCAGCGCCGCGGCATCCTCTGGCCCGACATCCTCATGCGTGTCCTCACGCGCCAAAAGCGCCGGATCGTTCCAGATCGGATGCCCATCCTTGCGCCAATAAAGCGAGAAGGTCCAGCGCGGCAGGGTTTCGCCGGGATACCATTTGCCCTGGCCGTAATGCAGCAACCCGCCTGAGGCAAAGCGTTGGTCAAGCCGCCGGATCAACTGATCCGCCAGCCCGCGCTTGGCCGGACCAACCGCGTCGGTGTTCCATTCCTCGCTCTCGAAATCGTCGATCGACACGAAGGTCGGCTCGCCGCCCATGGTCAGGCGCACATCGCCCGCCTGCAACCGGTCGTCGATCTGATGGCCGAGCGTGTTCAGCGCCTGCCAGTCGTGATCCGAAAACGGTTTGGTGATGCGGGGATGTTCGGCGGTGCGGGTGACCCGCATGTCAAAGGAAAACTCGACCTCGGCAAAGCTGGCAACGCCGGAAATCGGCGCGGCGTTCTTGTAATGCGGCGTTGCGGCCAGCGGAATATGGCTTTCCCCGGCCAACAGGCCCGAGGTCGGGTCCAGCCCGACCCAGCCAGCGCCGGGCAGATAAACCTCGACCCAGGCATGCAGATCGGTGAAATCGTGATCGGTGCCCGCCGGGCCATCCAGCGCCACCAGATCGGGTTTCAGCTGAATCAGATAGCCCGACACGAACCGCGCCGCGAGGCCGAGGTTGCGCAGGGTCTGGACCAGCAGCCACGATGAATCGCGGCAGGATCCGGCGGCCCGACCCAGGGTTTCCTCGGCGGTCTGCACCCCGGGTTCCAGCCGTATTTCATAGTTGATCTGCCCGGCCAGCCGGCTGTTCAGCATCACTAGAAAATCGACCGTCACCATCCGATCGCGCGGGATCGTGGCCAGCAAATCCGCCAGCAGCGGCCCCACCGGCTCGGTCTGCAGATAGATACTCAGGTCCTCGACGATATCGGGACCATAGGCAAAGGGATAGTCCTTGGCGCTGTCTTCGACAAAGAAATCGAAGGGGTTGTAGACCGACATATCGGCAACCAGATCGACCTCGATCTTGAATTCGCGCACCGGTTCGGGAAACACGAAACGCGCCAGCCAGTTTCCGTATGGATCCTGCTGATGATTGACGAAATGCCCGCCCGGCGAGACCTTGAGCGCATGCGAAATCACCCGCGTGCGCGAATGCGGCGCCGGTCGCAGCCGGATCACCTGCGGCCCCAAAGTGACCAATCGGTCGTATTTGTAATGGGTTAGGTGATAGATTCCGGCTGTAATCGACATGATTGCGCGCTCCTGTTGCGGCCATCATGCCTGTGATGTTGCAGCGCAGCAACTACGGAACCGGTTCCACCTTTCCCGATCCCATATTCCGCCCAAGGGTTGGGCGCTCATCCCCGCGGCTCTGAGCAGCTCATCCAGCCGGATCCGCGACGCCGCCTGCCTGCCGCGCTCTGTTCTCTCAAGGATATGCAAACTGGGGCCGCCGAATTGCAAAATCGCACCGCGCCGCTAACCTGCCCGGCCAGGAGGATCACAAATGACATCAGCCACGACCCCGGCGCCAGCCGGAACCCTGCCAATGAATCGCCCACTCTATGGCGCCGCTGAGTTGCGGCGGCTGTTGCATCCGCAAAGTCTGGCCATTGTCGGCGCTTCGGAACGCGAAGGCAATTTCGGCGGGCTAACCATCAAGAATATGTCGGCCTATGAGGGCGATGTCTGGGCGATCAATCCCAGGGGCGACAGCGTGTTCGGGCGGCCCGGGTTCCGCAACCTCGCCGATCTGCCGGGTGCCCCCGATTGCGTGGCGATCTGCACCCCGCGCGCCAGTGTCACCGGGTTGATGGACGAGTGCGCCGCCGCCGGGGCGGGCGGGGTTGTGGTCTATGCCTCGGGTTATGGCGAAACCGGCTCCGCCGAGGGGCTGGCCGATCAGGCGGCGCTGGCGGCGCAGGCCCAAGACCTGGGCCTGCCGCTGATCGGGCCGAATTGCATGGGCTTTGTGCATCACCCCAGCCGCCTGGCGGTGTCGTTTGCGCCCGGCTATCCCGAGGTGCCGCCGCTGCCCGGCAAGGTCGGGGTGGTGTCGCAAAGCGGCGCGCTGCGCGACGCGTTCCGCGAATTGCCCAATCGCGGCATGGGGTTCACCTATTTGCTGTCGGCGGGCAATTCCAGCGATGTCGATGTCTGGGATTTTGTCTCATACCTCTGCGACGACCCGGAAACCGAGGTCATCGTGCTGCTGTTCGAGGGGGTCTCGGACGGCGCCCGGATGCTGGCGGCGGGCGACAAGGCAAGGCGCGCGGGCAAGCGCATCGTCGCCTATAACGCCGCCACCGGCCAAAGCGCCAAGCGCACCGCCGCTTCGCATACCGGGGCGCTGGCCAACAACGACGCCATTGTCGCGGCCGCCATGGCACGGGCGGGCTTTGTCATCGTGCACCGGATCGAGGATCTCTGCCCCACCGCTGCGTTCCTGGCCAAGGCGCCAAAGACCCCCAAAGGCCCGGGCGCGGCGGTGATGTCGACCTCGGGCGGGGCCTGCGTGATCGCCGCCTCCAAGGCCGAAGCGGCGGGGGTGCCCCTGCCCGAACCCACCGGCACCACCTGGCAACGGCTGCGCGATGCGATGCCGGATTTCGTAACCCCGGCCAATCCCTGCGACATCACCGGCATGACGTTGGGCAACAAGACCCTGTTCGACGACAGCGCCACCGCGTTTCTCGATGATGCCGGGATCGGGGCCCTGCTGATCGCCACGCCGGCCATGGTCCCGGGCTCGACGGAAAACCGGGTGCGTGGCATCGCAGCGCTGGCCGAGGCGCATCCCGACACTGCAATCGGACTGATCTGGATGGTCGAATGGGGCACCGCCCCGGCGGCGTTGATCGCCGAAACCGACCCCCGCGTGGCGCTGTTCCAGTCGATGGACCAGGCGATGCAGGCGCTGGCCGCCTGGTTGCCCGGCCCCGGTGCGGCGCAGGAAGCGGCCAGCGACAGCCCGGCCCTGCCGCGCCCTGACGGCCCCCTCAGCGAGGCTGCCAGCCGCACCCTGCTCGCCGCCGAGGGCCTGCCGGTGCCGCGTGAGGTGGTGGCGATGACTCTCGCCGCCGCCCAGGCGGCGCAGGCCGAGATCGCCGGTCCGGTCGCGGTCAAGCTGGCCACGCCGCGGATCGCCCACAAGACCGAAGCCGGTGGCGTGCGGTTGAACATCTGCGACGCCGCCGCGATGCAAACCGCCTGGGCCGAGCTGGAGTTGGCGCAATCCCGCGCCCTGCCCGGGCTGGCGTTTGAAGGGGTGCTGGTGCAGGAAATGATCCCCGACGGGATCGAGGTGCTGATCGGCGGCGTCAACGACCCGGTGTTCGGCCCGGTGGTCACCGTCGGCGCTGGCGGCATCATGGCCGAGCTCTTGCAGGACAGCGCCACCGCCCTGGCCCCGGTCAACAAGGCCGAGGCGCGGGCAATGCTGGATAGCCTGCGGATGCGCCCGCTGCTTGACGGCTGGCGTGGTGCGCCGCCGGTCGATGTCGATGCCCTGGTCGATCTGGTGGTCACGGTCTCGGAGGTGCTGGCACGCGGTCGGGACTGGATCGCCGAACTTGACATCAACCCGGTGATTGCCACTCCGGACCGGCTCTGCGCGGTGGATGCACTGATCATTCCAAAGGACTGATCCTTGCCGGGCACGGCCTATCGCGGCATCGCTGACCAACAGACATCCAAAGACCAATCAAATGGATACTGGGGTCGCGATGACCGCGCCTATTGCGTCACGGAAGGAACGATTGGCTGGCTGGTGCTCGACAACCCGACCAGGCTGAACGCGATCAGTCGGCTGAAATCCCTGGTCGATCCGGTCGGGCCGGGCCTCGCCAAGACCATGATGATCTCGGGCCGCCGGGTGACCTCAGGGCCGTCACCCGCGCCTCTGCCGAAACCATCGCCGCCACCGCCCGGCGTCGTGTTTACCGCGTTTTCCCGAGGCCGGGCAGACGCAGCCGCACCATGCCCAAGCCGATCAGCGCCGCGGCGGTGATGCCGGCCCCCGCCAGGAAGGTCGCGCGGGGGCCAAAACCCTCCCACAAGACCCCGGCCAGAACACTGGCCGCCAACAGGGCTACGCCGGACGCGAGGTTGAACAGACCATAGGCGGTGCCGCGCAGCTCTGGCGGCGCGGTGTCGGCGACCAGCGTGGTCAGCAAACCCTGCGTCAGGCCCATATGCAGCCCCCAGAGCGCGACACCGATGGCGACGCCGGTCAGCCCCGGCGCATAGGCCAGCACCAGATCAGCGCCGATCAGCAGGGTAAAGCCGATGATCAGCACGGTCAGTCGATTGGCCCGGTCCGACAGCGCGCCCGCCGGGTAAGCGGCCAAGGCATAGACCGCGTTCATTACCACCAGCACCAGCGGCACCAGCACCAGGGGCAGGCCGGTGCCCCGTGCCCGAAGGATCAGAAACGCCTCGCTGAACCGGGCCAGGGTGAAGGTCGTCGCGACCGCGACCACCAGCCAATAGGCGGGGCTAAGGCGCCGCAACTCTGCCAGGCTCAGCGGAAACCGCACCTGGCGCAGCCCGGCCGGACGCGGCGGTTCGCGGACCACAAACACCAGCAGCGCCACCGCCAGAAAGGCCGGCAGAACCGCGACCCAGAACACGGTCTGAAAATGGTTCGCCGTCAGCCACATCAGCGCGATCGCCAGCAGCGGCCCGAGGAATGCACCGACGGTGTCCAGCGATTGCCGCAACCCGAAACTGGCCCCGCGCAGATCCGGGGGGGCGATATCGGCAATCAGCGCGTCACGCGGCGCGCCGCGAATGCCCTTGCCGATCCGGTCGATGAACCGCGCCGCGATCAGCCAGCCAACGGATCCGGCCAGCGGAAAGATCGGCTTGGTCAGCGCCGCCAGCCCATAGCCGATCACCGCCAGCAGCTTGCGTCTGCCCAGCCAATCCGACAACGCCCCCGAGAAAACCTTGACGATCGAGGCCGTGGCCTCGGCGATGCCTTCGATGACGCCGACGGTGATCATCGAGACCCCCATCACTGTCACCAGATAGACCGGCAACAACGCATGGATCAGTTCGGAGGACACATCCATCAGCAACGACACAAAGCCGAGCGCCCAAATCCCGCGGGGAATCGCGCGCTGCCGGGTGGAGGTGGCGGAATCGCTGGTCATCGTGGCACCTTGCTGGACCGCAGTCATGGTGACACCTTACCGGACCGGATCGCAAGCGTGCATCGAAACCGGACCGCGCGGGCCCGCGCCAGATGGCTCGGTAACGGGAAATGGTGGGTGATGAGGGACTCGAACCCCCGACATCTTCGGTGTAAACGAAGCGCTCTACCAACTGAGCTAATCACCCGCCCGGCGGGTCTATCGCAAAGCCAGAGACCGAGGCAAGAGGCCAGATGAGCAGACCGCCATTCGTCGTTTTCACCGATCTCGACGGCACCCTGCTGGACCATGCCGATTACGGTTGGCTGCCGGCCCTGCCCGCCCTGTCCCGGTTGCGCGGCCTTGGGGTGCCGGTGGTGCTGGCCTCGTCGAAAACCGCAGCAGAAATTGTCACAATCCGCGCCGATCTCAGGCTGACCCATGTGCCCGCCATTGTCGAAAATGGCGCCGGGCTGCTTGAAGCCGGTGCCGGCGTCGCGACAGACGCCGAAAGTGGCGATTACCCGCGCCTGCGCGCGCTGATCGCGACGCTGGACCCACGGCTGCGCAACCATTTCTTCGGCTTTGGCGATTGGGACGTGGACGAGGTCGCTCTGCAAACCGGCCTGCCGCCCGAGCGGGCCGCCCTGGCCAAGGCCCGGCAATTCTCGGAACCTGGCCTGTTCACCGGCACCAGGGACGCGCGCGACGCATTTGTCGCCGCCCTCGCCGCTGCCGGGGTGACGGCCCGGCGCGGCGGCCGGTTCCTGACCCTGTCCTTTGGCGCCACCAAGGCCGATCACATGGACGCCCTGCTCAGCCGCTACACCGTGGTGGGCGGCCCCCGGCCGCTGGCGGTGGCGCTCGGCGATGCGCCAAATGACGTCGATATGCTGAACCAGGCCGACTATGGGGTGATCATCCCGAACCCAAACGGCGCCGAATTGCCCATTTTGGCCGGAGAACACAGCGCCCGCATCAGACGGAGCGAGAATCCGGGTCCGGCGGGTTGGAACACGGCGATGCTGGCGCTAACATCTGAACTGACCGGCGCGACCGGCAGCTGAACAGGAGAGTTTCTTGGCGGATTTTCATCAGAACGGCAATATCGCCACCCTCCACAATCTCAGAACCCAGACCGCCGAAGACCTGAGCCGCGATCTGGTCAATTTCGCCTCGTCCCGCAAAATCTCGCTGATCCTGCCCTCGCTTTATTCCGAGCTTGAGGGTGACGCCCTGCCGCATATCGTCGATGAGCTGGCCCAGGTGCCCTATCTGCACCGGATCATCATCGGGCTGGACCGCGCCGATGAGGCGCAATACCGGCACGCGCGCGGCTTTTTCGCCAAGCTGCCGCAGAACCATGTGGTGATCTGGAACGACAGCCCACGGATGACGGCGATCCAGACGCGGCTGCAAGAGCTGGGGCTGGCCCCCTCCGAGCCCGGCAAGGGCAAGAACGTCTGGTCCTGCCTCGGCTTTCTGATCGCCTGCGCGGATTCGGCGGTGGTGGCGATCCATGATTGCGACATTGTCACCTATGACCGCGAGCTGCTGGCGCGGCTGGTCTACCCGGTGGCGAACCCGAATTTTCCCTATCAAATGGCCAAGGGCTATTACGCCCGGATCGGCGGTGGCAAGATCAATGGCCGGGTCAGCCGGATGCTGGTTTCACCGCTGCTGATTGCACTGAAACGGGTGATCGGCGATCGCGACTACCTCGATTTTCTGCGCGCCTTTCGCTATCCATTGTCTGGCGAATTTGCCTTGCGCACCAATGTTTTGCCGGACCTGCGCATCCCGTCTGACTGGGGCCTGGAAATCGGTGTCCTGTCCGAAGCCTGGCGCAATTTCGCGCCGAAATCGGTCTGCCAGGTCGAGATTGCCGATGCCTATGATCACAAGCATCAGGCGCTGTCGCCCGAAGACAAATCGACCGGCCTGTCGCGCATGTCGATCGACATCTGCAAGGCGGTGTTTCGCAAGCTGGCCGCCGATGGCACGGTGTTCAACGAAGAGGTGTTTCGCACCCTCAAGGCGACCTATTACCGCTCGGCGTTGGATTTGCTCGACAGCTATTACAACGATGCCCGGATGAACGGTCTGGCGGTCGACCGCCATCAGGAAGAGGCGGCGATCGAGATGTTTGCCGAAAACATCATCGCCGCTGGGCAGTTGTTCCTCGACAACCCCGCCGAGACCCCGTTCATCCCGACCTGGAACCGGGTGCATTCCGCCGATCCCGATCTGATGCCCGACATGTTGAAAGCGGTGGCCGCCGATCTGGTGGAATTCGGCTGAGGCAGCGCGGCGCGCTGGCTGAGCAATCGTTGGCTGGACGATTGCCGTCTGGATGATCGCGGAACCGACCGTGGCCGGTTCCGCGAAAATCATTCACATTTTGTCGAAAATCTCGCGCTGAAGCGCCTCGACATAGGCTTCTTTCGAACCATCGCTCTCTTCGATGATCTTCATCCATTTCGCAACCAGACCAATGTAGGTGGTCACGTTTTTCTCGGCATTGGGGATGCCGGCAGACTTGCCCTTTTCGATCGCGGTGGCCACGGCCTTTTCCTGCTGTTCGGCCCAGGCGTCCAGAAAGGCCTGGTCCGGGTCGGTCATCGGCCCGTTGGCCGCCACATAGGTCGCGATCGCGTTGTTGTTGTCCTCTTCATAGCCCCAGGTGACATCACCGACCTGCTGCGCGAGGTTGTCGGTAAAGGCCTTTTTCTCCATGTCCGTCAGATCGTTCCAGACGTCGCGGTTGAAGGTCCAGTTCATCACCCCGAAGTAGGAACCGAGCGGGTTGGACCAGAGTTCCTTGGAGAAATCCTTGAGGTTGTAGGTGTCCAGCCAGGCGGGGGAGCCGACAGCGCAATCGGCCTGACCGCGTTGCATCGCCTCATACATTTCTGCCGTGGTGATCGAGATCGGGGTGGCACCAAGGCCTTTGACGGCAATGCCCCAGCCCGACGGCGCAATGACCTTCTGGCGCCTCAATTCTTCCAAGTTCTTGACCGGATCACGGCAAATCATGTGCACTGTGGCGATCCCGGTCCAGGACAGGCCGACCACATTGTTTCTTTCCAGCTCGGCTTTGCATTCCGGGCAATGCAGCAGCTGCATCTCGTTCATCGCAGCGACTGTTGCCTTGGTGTCGTCGCGCAGCACCATCAGCGAAGCCAGCATGTCCGTCGTTGGCAGCGCGGACTTGACGTAGACCACCACGACCGAGCCTGCATCGAGGATGCCGCTGCCGATGTTGCCCAAAAGCTCCTTTGGTCCGCCCATGGCACCGCCGGTGAAGATTTCGAAAGTCAATTCGCCATTGGTCGCTTCGGTGATTCGTTTGGAACCGGGAAACAGCCCTTTCGCGTTCGGCGTACTGCCGGGCGCGGTATAGGCCCCGACGGTTATTTCACGCGCCATAGATGGGCCGGTCAGGCCCAGGCAAAGAGCGGCTGTCACCGCGGTTATCAATCCAGTTTTCATGAGTTCTCCTCCAAGTTCTCTGGTGTCGCAAATTAAACCCGTCTGGCAGGTGAGCCAAACGGGCTGCAAGCTTCGCTAGAAGCCTGTCGTCAGTAACGCGCTGGAATCATCACTGGCAGGGTCTCGTACCCCTTGACGAAGACCGAATAGGTCCGCTCCGGTTCGCGCAGAAGTTCGATCCGGGGGAACCGTTTGAGGATCTCCTCCCACAGGATCGTCAGTTGCAGTTCCGCAAGGCGGTTGCCCACGCAGCGGTGGATGCCAAAGCCGAACGACAGGTGGTTGCGCGGGCGTGCCCGGTCGATGATGTATTCGTTCGGATTTTCGATCTGGGTCTCGTCCCGGTTGCCCGAGGCATACCACATCACCACCCAGTCACCCTTGCGGATGGTCTTGCCGTGCATCTCGACATCCTTGGTCGCGACACGGGCCATATGCGCCAGCGGCGTCTGCCAGCGAATGGTTTCGCTGACCATTGGCGTGATCAGCGACGGGTCGGCGCGCAGCTTGTCATATTGCTCGGGATGCTTGTTCAGCGCATAGACCGACCCGGACAGCGTGTTGCGCGTGGTGTCATTGCCGCCAACGATCAGCAGGCCGACGTTGCCGTGGTATTCCTCCATGGTCATGTGGCGGGTGGTTTCGCCATGCGCCAGCATCGAGATCAGATCGCCGCCCGGCTCCTTGTTCACCCGCTCGTTCCAGAGCTCGGTGAATCGCGCGAAACAATTCTTGGATTCCTCCAGCTTCTGGTCCCAGCTGGTGACCGGCCCATGGCCCGGCACATTGGTAAAGATGTCAGACCAGTAGGGCAGCATCCGGCGATCTTCGAACGGGAAATCAAACAGGGTCGCCAGGGTCATCGAGGTGTATTCTTTGCTCACCCGGTCGACCCAGTCGAACTCCTCGCCAATCGGCAGGCTGTCCAGCAGGACCTGCGCGCGTTCGCGCAGCAATGGCTCAAGCCGGGCCAGGTTGGTCGGCGCGACCGCCGGGCTAACCGACTTGCGCTGCACATCATGCTCGGGCGGGTCCATCGCGATGAAGCTGTTCTTGGACGGGCGCCGATTGCGGATGAAATCCAAGCTGTCGGGCGTCTGAAGCGTAATGCCTTCAGCACTTGAAAAAGTCTGATGATCGCTGTCGACCGCGATGATATCCTTGTAGCGCGTGATCGACCAATGCGGCACAAAATCACCGGTATCGCACCAATGCACCGGCGATTCGGCACGCAGCCGTTCGAAATATGGCCACATGGTATCGTTCACGAATCGCTCGCGCACGGCCACGTTCAGGTTTTTCAGCGGCGCGTTCCACGCCTCCTCCCGGGCGGCGTCCAGCCCTGGATCGGTGATATCCTTCATTGTCATCTCCTCCATCAACCCATGCGGGTCCATCAACCCATTCGGGCATGCCCCATGCAAAGCGCCCGAACAGCGTTCCACAAGCCCAACACGTCATCATCCGCATTTGCGATTTTTCCGACAGGGGGGTTTCCGAACACCGTTCGGGCGGCGCAGTCTGCCGATTGAGGTCGAACACGAGGAGGAGATCACCGCAGCATGCCCCGCATTATCTACAAAACATACGATGGCACCCGGCACGAAATCGAGGTCGCCGAGGGCACCAGTGTCATGGAAGGCGCGGTGCAGAATGGAATTCAGGGCATTGACGGTGACTGCGGCGGCGCTTGCGCCTGCGCGACCTGTCATATTCAAGTCCCGGATCAATGGCTTGCCATGCTCGAACCGCAGTCCGACATGGAATTGTCGATGCTGGACTTTGCCGAGGGCGTAGGCTCGAATTCCCGGCTGGGTTGCCAGATTTCGGTGTCCAGCGCTCTGGACGGCATCGAAGTGCTTCTGCCCGAAAACCAGCACTGACGCTTGCTGCGCCCGGGACGGATGTTATCTTAACCCACAGGGCGGCACCGATCCGCCTGTGGGCAAGATTCCGGGAAGGTGCCGCACCTGCGGCAAACGGCAGAACAATGGACCATCAGAGACGGATCGGCGGCGCAGAAGGCGTGCGCGCGCGCGCGTTGGCGGCGGCCAGCCTGATCCTGTCCGAAGGTGGGACGGGAAAGCTCAGCCTGAGGGGCATTGCCGAACGGGCCGGGATCGGCCTCGCCTCAATCTACCACCATTTCGACAGCAAGGAGGATATCCTCCTGCGTCTTGCGCTGCGCGGCTTTGTCGATCTGCACGCCGATCTCGAAGCCTGCCGAATCACGCCTGGCCCGCAGGGGCCGATGCGCAGCGCCGCGCGTGCCTATCTGACCTTTGCCGACCGCCGGGCACCGCTGTTTGCGCTGATGTTTGACCCGCGGATGCTGTCGCGCCACGAAAAGCTGCGCGAGGCCGAACGTGGGGCCTTTGCCCATTACGAACGCGCGGTTCTGGCCGACGACCGGCTGCCGAACGAGCGCCGCGCCGACGCGGCGGCGGCGGTCTGGGCACTCGGGCGGGGCATGATGGCGGTCAATGCCTCCTACCCCGGCGGACGGATGCCGCGCGAGATGGCCGACAGAATGTCGCGCGGGGTGGCCTGGTTGCTCGATCGCGAGGACCTCAACCCCGGTTCGTGATCCAGCGGCATTGGTAAGGCGCCAGGCGGATCGGCCCGACGCTCGCGTCGATCACCTCGTCTGACAGCAGATCCACCCATGACTCGCCCTCGATCAGGTTGATCGTCAGCGGATCGACCTCAACCGTATCGGCGCTGACATTATGCAGCGCAAACATCGACTGATCCCGGTCCAGGCTTTGCCGCCAGAGCCCGAATATCCGATGGTCGAGCTGCAGCGTGAATTGCGTCGCATTGGGGTGAAACGCCGGTTGTCGGCGGCGGATCGCCAGCCGGTGCAACATGGCATTCAGCACGATATGTTGCGGCGTTGCCGGATCGGCCAGCCGGGCGCGCAGCTCGGTGTAATCCCAGCGGTGCCGGTTGATCGCCCGGTTCTGGCCGGTCTTTTCCATTGCCTCGGTGTCATTCGGCGTTGCCAACAACGCATGAATGTAAAACGCTGGGATCCCCTCCAGCGCCATCACCAGCGTCTGGCTGGCCAGAAACCGCGGGATTTGCAAATCGTCCTCGCCCGCGAAGGTGCCCTTCATCGCCTCGAACCAGGTGATGTTCAGCTCATAAGGCGATTGCCCGCCACCCGGGGTGGCACGCATCGACACCGCACCGCCGAACCGATGCACCGCGTCGATCACCCCGGCGCGGTCCTCTGGTGTCAGGATGCCCTCGGCCGGGCGCATGCCGATGCCGTCATGGCTGGCGGTAAAGTTGAGATAGGCACAACCCAGCTGCGCCGGTGGCATCGCCCCCTGCCAGCGCACCAGCTTTGCCGCTGTCCCCGCCAGCATCGCATGCAGCACCAGCGGCGGCAGCGAAAAGTTATAGACCGCATGCGCCTCGTTCCGGTTGCCGAAATAGGACAGGTTTTCGGCATTGGGCACATTGGTTTCGGTCAGCAGGATCAGCGGCTCGACCGCATAATCGGCGAAATGGCGCATCAGCCGGACAATGGCATGGGTCTGCGGCATATGGATCGAGCTCGTGCCGATCTGTTTCCACAGGAACGCCACCGCGTCGAGACGGACAATCCGCACCCCGTTGTCCATATGCAGCCGCATGATCCGCAGGAATTCCAGCAGCACCTCGGGATTACGGAAATCCAGATCGACCTGATCGTGGCTGAAGGTACACCAGACATGGCGCGGGCCACGACTGGTCTCCACCCGCCGCAATAACGGATGGGTGCGCGGGCGCACGACTTCGGACAGGTCATCCTCGGGCGAGGCCTCAAAGAAAAAGCGATCAAACGGCTCGTGCCCCTGCAGATAGGCGTTAAACCATTGCGATTGCGACGAGACATGGTTCAGCACCAGATCGGACATCAGCAGGAATTCCGACCCGATCCGCTGAATATCCGCCCAATCGCCCAGGCTGGGGTTCACCGCCCGGTAATCAGTCACCGCAAAGCCGTCGTCAGAGGTATAGGGAAAGAATGGCAGCACATGCACGCCATTGATCACCCCGGCCAGATGCCGGTGCAGAAAATCGCGCAGCAGATCCAGCGGCTTGTGCTGTCCGTCAGTGATCGAATTGCCATAGGTGATGACCAGGGCGTCGCGTTCCGACCATTGCCGGTTGCCCGGCACCCGCCCGCGTTTGCGCATCTGGCTGCCATCTGGCCAGAACGCATCGACCAGCTGCCGCCCCAACGCGGACGCGTCGACGTCGGGATAGATTTGCTGGATCAGACCATGCAGTTTCGCCCAAAAGGGCGACCGGGCGTCGATCATCGGGGGCGCCTTTCGCTTTGCCCTTCTGTGTCCGGGATCGGCGGGCAGGATTCAAGCCTTGCCAACCGGTCACCGCGCTTGCCGGGCAAATCAGACGGAAAATGATTATTGCGCACTCATCCAGCCGGTCAGCAGGCGGGCCAAAGCGCCGCCCGGCCATTACCGGTGCAGGGTTTCGGCCCCGTCGATCAAGGCAATGACCACGCCCTGTTCACGCTCCAGCGCCGCCATTTCGTCATAGCTCAGCCCGCGCACCACACCGCGCAGAATCGTCAGCGCGATGCCATGCGAGACGATGATCGACGGGCCGGTGATGTCTTCAAGGAACGACTGGCAACGGGCGCGCAGTTCTGCTTCGGATTCGCCGGGGCTGTTCAGGCAGAGGTCAAAGCCGCTCATCGTCTGGAATTCAGCGTCCAGAGTCGGGCGCAGCGCGGCATAATAATGCCCCTCCCACTCGCCCATGGTGACCTCTTTCAGCCGGTCGTCCAGATTCAGGGTCAGGCCCAGCGGCGCCACCGCCAGATCGGCGGTCTGCCGGGTCCGGCGCAACGGGCTGACATGGGCGCGGATATCTTTGGGCAGGCTCAACCCGGTCAGGATTTCCCCCTGTCGGCCGGCCTGTGCGCGGCCCAGGTCGGTCAGGTCGGATTCCATCTGACCCTGAATCCGCCCGTCGCGGTTCCAATCGGTCTGGCCATGACGCAGCAGGTAAAGCGGTGGCAGGTTCATGGTCAGCGGCCCTCCCCCGGCCCGAAACGAAAAAAGCGCGCCGCTGGGACGCGCCTGAATAGGTAATGGTGGGTGATAAGGGATTTGAACCCCTGACATCTTCGATGTGAACGAAGCGCTCTACCACTGAGCTAATCACCCAACGGGGGGCTGCATAACCTTAGTCTTCGTCCTCTGCAAGCTGCTCTTTCAACTCGGTGGTCACAGCAGCCAAACTGTCGACGCTGGCCTGGCTCTGCCGAAACCTTGCGGTGACGATGCGACTGCCCGATGCCGACTTGACCCGGGTCACCTTGATCTTGCCCAGAGGTTGCAGGTTCATTTCACGGCTCTCGCCAATCGCCTCGCCCAAGACGTTGAGGGTGGCCTCGACCGTGGCTTTGATGTCCCTTCTCTTGAGCCCGGAGAGCACCGCGACCCGGTCCAGCAATTCGGATTTCTTCAATTCCGGTGTGGCGCCAACGGGCACATTGTCCACGACCACCGACAACGCCGGTTTGGCCGCGGCAGCGCGGGACCGGGGCGTGGTTCCGCCGGGGCGCAGCGTGGTCGCATCGGCGCGGGTCTTGGCGGTCGGTTTCACGATTTCATCGGAGTTGGTTTCGCCGGAGTCGGTGCCGCCCGTGGTGACTTTGGTCATTGCCTGCCTCGGTTCATTCTTGGCTTCGGTCAATTTAGTAATAAAATCACATTAGCAGCTTCCATGTAACTATTCCAGAATCCTGCGCAGAGCGCCTTTAAGCGCACATTGACCTGAGCCGGAGGCGAGGCCAAGCTTGTGACCATTCGGAAACCGGTCTTTAGAACCGGAACCATGGAAAGGGTAACGTGATGAAAAATCTGACCGCCGCCGCATTGGTCGCGATGAGTCTGAGCCTGCCTGCCCAAGCCGGCAGCCTGGCTGATCCGGTGATCGAAAAGACCATCGTGGTGGAAGAAACCACCTCGTCCTCTTCCGGGACCATGTTTGTGCTGTTCCTCGGCGTGGTGCTTGCGCTGCCGATCCTCGCCGCAGGCTGATCCTGCCCGGCGGGTCGGGCAACCGGCCCCGGCACGAAAACGACGGTCTTGACCTCAACCGCGCTTGAGGCTTCAGCCTTGCCGATGGCTTGGCTCGAAAGGCTGCGCGTTGCCTGCCGCCCCTCCATCTGATCCGCCTCAGCCTGCGCGAAACGGCTGATCGCCGCCGGGGGGATGACCGGCATTCTGACATTGATGACCCTTGGCCATGCGCCTCCGGCCTGACCTTCGGCAAAGGGAGGGGCGCCGAATGAGCTGGTGAACGGCAAAGCCGAAGCGGCGCAGAAATCGCACATCGCCCCTTTCATTCCGACCCTGCAAACCGCTGGATTTGCCATCGGTGCGGCGCCGTTCGGCTGGCTGTCGAGGCTGAACGGCGAGGCGCTGCCCCTGCCGATCCTGGCGCTTTGGGGCGGCGCTGGCGCTGATCGCACTGTGGGTGGCGCGCGGGTCGGAGCCGTTGCGCCGATCCGGCCCAAGAAAAACGGCGCGAGGTTGCCCCCGCGCCGTTTCAAATCCTGAGCCGGGCCAAGACCCGCGCCAGATCAGTGGGCAACCGCCTCGGGAGAGGCACCAGCGCCCTTGGTCAGGGCCACCGCAGCCGCCTCTTCGGCCTCTTCGTCCCAATCCACCGGTTCCGGCTGACGGATCAGCGCCTGTTTCAACACCTCGGACACATGCGACACCGGGATGATCGTCAGCCCCTCTTTCACATTGTCCGGGATCTCGGCCAGATCCTTTTCGTTCTCCTCGGGGATGAACACCGTGGTGATCCCGCCGCGCAGGGCCGCCAGCAGTTTTTCCTTGAGCCCGCCAATCGGCATCGCATTGCCGCGCAGCGACACTTCACCGGTCATCGCGATATCCTTGCGGACCGGAATCTGGGTCAGCACCGACACGATCGAGGTGACCATCGCCAGACCGGCACTGGGCCCGTCCTTGGGGGTGGCGCCATCGGGGACGTGAACATGGATGTCCCATTTGTTCAGCCGCGGCGGTTTCACCCCGATCTTAGGCGCGATGGAATGCACATAGGATGCGGCGGCGTCGATCGATTCTTTCATCACATCGCCAAGCTTGCCGGTGGTCTTCATCCGGCCCTTGCCCGGCAGGCGCAGCGCCTCGATATGCAGCAGATCGCCGCCGACGCTGGTCCAGGCCAGCCCGGTGACGACACCGATCTGATCCTCTTGCTCGGCCAGGCCATAGCGGAACTTCTTGACGCCCAGGAACTCGTCCAGGTTGTCTTCGCTCACCGTCACCTGCTTGGCCTCGCCCTTGACGATCTGGGTCACCGCTTTGCGCGCCAGCTTGGCGATTTCGCGTTCCAGATTCCGCACCCCCGCCTCGCGGGTGTAGCGGCGGATCATCTCGTTCAAGGCACCGTCGGTGATCTCGAATTCACCCTTGCGCAGCCCATGGTTCTTGATCTGCTTGTCGATCAGGTGCTGACGCGCAATTTCGCGTTTCTCATCCTCGGTATAACCGGCGAGGCTGATGATCTCCATCCGGTCGAGCAGCGGGCCCGGCATGTTGTAGGTGTTGGCGGTGGTCAGGAACATCACGTTGCTGAGGTCATATTCGACCTCAAGATAGTGATCGACAAAGGTCGAGTTCTGTTCCGGATCCAGAACCTCAAGCATCGCCGAGGCCGGGTCGCCACGGAAATCCTGCCCCATCTTGTCGATTTCATCGAGCAAGATCAGCGGATTGGTGGTTTTCGCCTTTTTCAGCGCCTGAATGATCTTGCCGGGCATCGAGCCGATATAGGTGCGCCGGTGGCCACGGATTTCGCTTTCATCCCGGACACCGCCCAGGCTGATGCGAATGAATTCGCGCCCCGTGGCACGGGCCACGGATTTGCCAAGGCTGGTCTTGCCGACACCCGGAGGGCCGACGAGGCAGAGGATCGGCCCCTTCAATTTGGCCGAACGCTGTTGCACCGCCAGGTATTCGACGATCCGTTCCTTGACCTTTTCCAGCCCGTAATGATCGGCATCCAGAACCTTTTCGGCATTGCCAAGGTTCTTTTTGACGCGGGATTTCACCCCCCACGGGATCGACAGCATCCAGTCGAGGTAATTGCGCACGACGGTCGCCTCGGCGCTCATCGGGCTCATGTTCTTCAGCTTTTTGACCTCGGCATCGGCCTTTTCGCGGGCCTCTTTGCTCAGCTTGGTCTCGGCAATGCGTTTTTCCAGCTCGGCGACCTCGTTCTGGCCGTCCTCGCCATCGCCCAGTTCCTTCTGAATGGCCTTCATCTGCTCATTCAGATAATATTCTCGCTGGGTCCGCTCCATCTGGCTTTTGACCCGGGTCTTGATCTTTTTCTCGACCTGCAGGACCGACAATTCGCCCTGCATCAGCCCATAGACCTTTTCCAGCCGCTCGCTGACGCTGAGGGTTTCCAGCAGGTCTTGTTTCTGATCCACCTCGATGCCCAGATGGCCCGACACCAGATCGGCCAGCTTGTCCGGCTCGGTGGTTTCCGAGACTGCGGTCAGCGCCTCTTCGGGGATGTTCTTCTTGATCTTGGCATAGCGTTCGAATTCGCTGCCCACGGTGCGCAGCAGCGCGGTCGTGGTTTCCTGATCGCCGGGTTGCTCTTCCAGAGGCTCGGCGCGGGCTTCAAAGAAGTCGGGATTGTCGAGGTAGTCGAGGATGTGAACCCGCGCCTGACCTTCGACCAGCACCTTCACGGTGCCATCGGGAAGTTTCAGCAATTGCAATACATTGGCCAGCACGCCGGTGTCATAGATCCCGTCAGCGTCGGGGTCGTCTTCGCCCGGATCGATCTGACTGGACAGCAGGATCTGGCGATTGTCGGCCATCACTTCTTCCAGCGCGCGGACCGACTTTTCACGGCCGACGAACAGCGGGACAATCATATGGGGGAACACCACAATATCCCGCAAAGGCAGCACGGGATACGACGGGTTGAGAGGGTGCGTCATGCTCTATCCTTGGCTTTGGCAGAAGGCTCCGGCCCCGTTCGCGGCGGCTCCGGCCTTCTCCGGTTTATAGAGGCTTAATTTGGGGCCGTTCTGGCCAGTTTCAACCTCGGTTGCCTCAACATGCCTTCTCGCTCTGCGCGCGGCAAGGCAGGAATGCCGCGGTTTCAGTGAAAACCGGTGCATTTGCCCGGGTCCGCTGGTCGACGTTGCGGCACGCGCCTATAGTGATCGTGATCATTACCCGAACCGATGGCCCATGCCCTATTCCAACCTGCCCGCCCATGCGTTCTGGAAGCTTTGCCGCGACGACGGCGATTTTCTGATCGAGTCCATCTATCAGCCGAAATTCGCGCTCGCCCCCGGTGACCGGGTGGCCACCGCCGGCAGTTGTTTCGCGCAGAATATCGGCCGTTATATCCGCCGCTCGGATCTGCGGCTGGTCGATGTCGAACCCGCCCCCGCCTCGATGCCCGCCGAGGTGGCGATGCGGTTCGGCTATGGCCTGTTTTCGGCGCGCTACGGCAATGTCTATACCGCCCGTCAGCTGCGCCAGCTGCTCAGCGATTGCCTGTCCGAAACCCTGCGCGAGGATGCGTTCTGGGACCGCGATGGACAGGTGTTCGACGCGCTGCGCCCGAATGTCGAGCCCGACGGATTTGCCGATCTCGACCAGGCTCGGGCGCATCGGCTGGATCATCTGCGCCGGGTGCGCAGCATTTTCAAACGCGCCGATGTCTTTGTCTTTACCCTCGGGCTGACCGAGACCTGGGCGGATCGGCACAGCGGCACCATCTATCCCACCGCCCCCGGGGTGATCGCCGGGCAGCACGATCCGGCCCGCCATCATTTCATCAATCTCGGCTTTGCCGACACGTTGGAAGATATGGCCGTCGCGCTGGACCTGATGCGCGAACTGGCACCGAAACTCAGGGTGATCCTGACCGTGTCGCCGGTGCCTCTGACCGCCACCGCCAGCGGCCAGCATGTGCTGCGCGCCAACACCTATTCGAAATCGGTGCTGCGCGCGGTGGCCGAAGAGCTGACGCAGATGCATGATCATGTCGATTACTTTGCCGCTTACGAAATCATCACCGGGTTGCCGTTCGGCGCACGGATGTATGAGCCCAACCTGCGCAATGTCCGCGCCGAAGCGGTGGACAGCGTGATGTCGGTGTTCTTTGGCGCGCATCCCGATCTGGCGCCACTCCAGCGGGGTGCGGCATTGACCAGCCCGGCGCCGGATGCCGAAGCGGAGGCAGGCGACGATCTGATCTGCGAAGAGGCGATGCTCGAGGCGTTTGCCCCGAAATGAAACTCTGCATCCTCGGAAATTCGCATGTCGCCATGCTGATGCTGGCCGATCGCGCCGCGCCCTCGGATGATCTGGCGTTGACGTTCTTTGCCAAACCCGCGGGCGGACCCGAAGGCGCGCGGATCGACGGCACCACGCTGATCGCCGAAGACCCCGAACTGCAGGAACGGCTGGATGCGATTGGCACGCCGCAGCGGCTGGACCTGATGGATTTCGACGCGGTGGTGCTGGTCGGCGAAGTGATCTCGGCGTTCAGCGCCATTGCCCTGCTGCGCCGTCACTTTGTCACCGGATGGCCCTCGGCGGCGAGTCACATCGCCGCGCAGGCCACGCCGCTTTCCGCGCCGAACAAACGCGCGCTGCTGTCACCGGCGGCGTTCCACGCAGCGCTGGTAGCGGCCAACCACGCCAAGCTCAGCCACCGGCTGGCGCTGGAGATCCGCGCCGCCTGCCCGCTGCCGCTGATGCTGGTGCCACAGCCCTATCCGGCGGCGCGGATGCTGCAGGACAAGGCGAAATATCCGGTGTTCCGGCGGGTGCATCAGGCCGGCGACGGGCCGCATCTGGCCGCCGCCCTGACCCGGGCGCAGGCCGAGAGTTTTGTCGGGATCGAAAACCTGCACCTGATCGCGCAACCGGACGAGACCATCGCCAAACACTTCTTCACCCGCGACGACTTCAGCCGCGGCGCGATGCGGCTCAGCCTCAATCAGGCGCTGCCTGAGGATGACGTGCTGCATGCCGGGCCGGACTATGGGCGGTTGATCCTTGACCGGATGGTGGCTGCGGTGACCGACCTGGTCTGATCCCGTCACAAGCGCCACAAAACCGCTAAAATTGCAGCAAGATCAATTGACCCCTTAACCGGGCCTTAGCCCGGCATCGCCACCCTGCCCGGTGTGGTGTGAATGGGATCGATATGGGCAAGCCAATCTATATTCTGGCCGGGCAAAGCAACGCCCGGCGCATTGCGGACGAGGTCAGCGCGGCGCTCGATTCCGAACACGGCGCCGGAAACTACGCGCTGGTGCAGGTGCATGCGCCCGGCGCCCCGCTGACCCGCAGCCGCGACGGCGACGATTGGGCGACAGCCTCGGAACTGCCCCAGGCGCTGACGACTCAGGTGATCGACGCCATTGCCGCCAATCCTGACGGGTGGATCGCCGGGATGATCTGGGTGCAGGGCGAAGGCGACAGCCATGGCGAGGGGGTGCCGCAGGATTACGCCTCGGCGCTGACCGGTCTCTGGCAGGACCTGCGCGGCGCGGTCGAGGCGCGCTTCGGCGCCGGGGCCGCCGGGATCGGCACGGCGCGGATCGTTCTGTCCGAACTCTCGGATCAGGCCCCGGCGGCCCCGGGGCGGGTGCATTGGGACGCGATCATCGACGCGCAGCAGGATCTGGCCGAGACACAGGACTGGATCGAGACGCGCGACCCCGACGACATCGCGGCCAGCGCCGGGATCAAACCCGATGCGATGTTCGCCGATGATCTGCATTACTCCGATGACTTCAGCGCCCTGCTGGCAACGGAACTGGTCGCCACCTTGGCCGTCGCCGCCGATCTGCCGCCCGGTGCCGATGTGCTGCGCGGCGGCGATGGCAACGACAGCTACAATGTCGATCACAGCGATGACCGGATCATCGAGGCACCGGGCGGCGGCCTCGACCGGGTCGCGGCCTCGGTCAATTATGTGCTGTGGCGGCAGGCCGACAATGTCGAGGATCTGGTGCTGACCGGGCAGGATGATCTGCGCGGCGTCGGCAATGATCTGGGCAACTGGATCACCGGCAATGCCGGGGACAATAGCCTCGACGGGGCCAGGGGCGCGGATGAACTGCACGGCGGCGCGGGCAATGACACGCTGTTCGGTGGCGCCGGCGACGATCTGCTGCGCGGCGGCCCCGGCGGCGACCTGATCGATGGCGGCGCGGGCGCTGACGACATTCGCGGCACCGGGTCCGAGTTGTTGGGCGATGTGGTGACCGGCTTTGACTATGACGACCGGCTGGTGGTCGAGGACACGCGCGCCGAAGCGCTGGAGCTGATACAAAGCGCGCGCACGGCGGAACTGCGGATCGACAGCACCGGCGATGGCCGCCTCGACGGTGCCCTGCAATTTCAGGCGGCGCAGGACAATGGCGTGTTTCTGATGGTGCCGGACGGGGCCGACACCCAGATCGTCTATGAACGCGCCCTGCCGCAACTGACCAATGGCCAGGCCCTGGCGTCTGAGCGGATCATTGGGCTGAACAATCCCGAAATGCTGACCGGCGACGGGGTGAAAACCTTTCGGGTCTCGCTGGGCAATGACTCGAGCGCCGAGTTCGACAATACCCTCGGGGTCTATGAGATCGATCCCGCCGGACGGCTGATCGACACCAGGATCCTGTTTGGCAATGCCAATGCGCAGCAATCAGAAGTGGTGCTGGACGGGATCGAGGCGGGCAATCGGCTCGGCTTTTTCCTGATCCAGGACGGCGCCGACATTGCCGCCACCTTGCGCGACGCAGAGCACCTGGCGTTTCAGACCCGGGCGGGCGACCCCGCGACCCTCAGTGATAATGCCGAAATCATGCTGAGTGCTGATGGCGATGAGGTGGATGTGGTGGTGTTCCATTCCGAATCTGCGGCGATGAATGCCGACGGGATCACCCATGCGGTTGCCGGTGCCGACCCGGACAGCGGCGCGGTCACCTTTGGCTTTGAGGATCTCTCGGGTGGTGGCGATCTGGATTACCAGGACGTGGTGTTCCGCCTGCAAGCGGACCACGGCACCTGACCGGCATTTCAGATCGGTTCGATATCGCCCAGCGCCCGCTGGCGGTGAAACTCCGCCTCCCAGGTGGCAAATGCCCCGGCGGCAATGGCATCGCGCATGCCCTGCATGAGCTCTTGGAAATAGTGCAGATTGTGCCAGGTCAGCAGCATACCGGAAATCATCTCTCCGGCGCGGAACACATGATGCAGGTAGGCGCGGCTGTAGCTGCGGCAGGCGGGACAGGTGCAATCGGCGTCCAGCGGGCGCGGATCATCGGCATGGCGGGCGTTCTTGATGTTGATCTGGCCGCGCCGGGTCCAGCCCTGGCCGGTGCGCCCCGAGCGGCTGGGCAAAACGCAATCCATCATGTCGACACCGCGTTTCACCGCGCCGACGATATCGTCGGGCTTGCCCACCCCCATCAGATAGCGCGGCTTGTCCTCAGGCAGCATCCCCGGTGCATAATCCAGCACGCCGAACATCGCCTCTTGTCCCTCGCCCACCGCCAGCCCGCCAATGGCATAGCCGTCAAAGCCGATGGCCTTCAGCGCCTCGGCGCTCTCACCGCGCAGCGCCTCGGTGACACCGCCCTGTTGGATGCCGAACAGCGCATGGCCGGGCCGATCACCAAAGGCATCGCGCGACCGCTGCGCCCAGCGCATCGACAGGCGCATCGATTCCGCGACCGTCGCCTCGGTCGCGGGCAGCGCCGGGCATTCGTCGAAACACATCACGATATCCGACCCCAGCAGGCGCTGGATCTGCATCGATGTTTCCGGCGACAGCATGTGTTTTGAGCCGTCGATATGGCTGCGAAAGGTCACGCCATCCTCGGTCAGCTTGCGCAGGTCGGCCAGGCTCATCACCTGAAACCCGCCGGAATCGGTGAGGATCGGCTTGTCCCAGTTCATGAACCGGTGCAGCCCGCCCAGCCTGGCGATCCGCTCGGCGCCGGGGCGCAGCATCAGATGATAGGTGTTGCCCAGCAGGATATCGGCGCCGGTCGCCGCCACGCTTTCCGGCAGCATCGCCTTGACCGTCGCGGCGGTGCCCACCGGCATGAAGGTGGGCGTGCGAATGGTGCCGCGCGGGGTGTCGATCACCCCGGTGCGCGCCGCGCCGTCGGTGGCCTTGAGGCTAAAGCTGAAACGCTGGGTCATTGCATCCATTTCCTGACCGGCCCCCTATAATCCCGCCCGACAGGCAAAGCCAAGCCTTGCCAGCGCAATCGCCAGGGTTCATTTTAGCGCGAAACAAAGGATGACCCGATGAACCAGATGACGCCCCCCGAATTGGTAACAACCGCGCTGGACGCCGGTTTGTTCACGCTGACCCTTGGCAATGGCAAGGCACATCCGCTGTCGCTGGCGATGATCAAGGCGCTGCAGGCGGCGCTCGACACCGCGTTGGCCGATGATGCGGCCCGGGTGATCCTGCTGCACGGGCCGGGGTCGATCTTTTGCGCCGGGCATGACCTCAAGGAAATCGCGCGGCACCGCGACGATGCGGATGAGGGTGTCGCCTTTCTCGGGGTTCTGTTTGACGCCTGCGCCGGGCTGATGCTGACCCTGGCGCAATCGCCGAAACCGGTGATCACCCTGGTCGAAGGCATTGCCACCGCCGCCGGGTGCCAGATGGTTGCCTCGTCGCATATGGCCTTTGCCGCCGAGGGCGCGCAGTTCCAGTTGCCCGGCGTCAACAATGGCGGATTCTGCACCACACCAGCGGTTGCGGTCAGCCGGGCCGTGGCGCGCAAGCATCTGATGGAGCTGGTGTTTTCCGGCGAGATGCTGGACACCGATTGGGCCCTGCGCGCCGGGCTGATCAACCGGGTGCTGCCCGCCGAGGCGGTGGAGCAAGGGGCACGCACCTTTGCCGCTGGCCTGGCCGCCCGCAACCCCGGCCCGATCCAGGCCGGGATCGCAACGATCAACCGGCATCAGCCAATGGAGCTGGACACGGCCTATGGCATGGCCCGCGATGTGATGATCAGCCATTTCATGGATCCCGGTCGCCGCGAGAGGGAAAAGGCGAGCAAGTTCAGCGCCAAGGCCTGAGGCAGGGACCTATTTCAGGCTGGATTGCGGCAGCGTCGGCAGAAGGGTTCGGCGATTTTTCTGCGCTCTATGGACCCGGGCGGCTTAATTCCCTATATATTCGCTCAGGAAACCCGTGAGGCACAAATGACCCAAAGCCCCGAGCCACTGGAAGGCGCGCCGCTGATCGCGCCTTCAAGCACTGACCACCCGCTCTATGACAGCGTGGTCGAGGCCTGTCGCACCGTCTATGATCCTGAGATTCCGGTGAACATCTATGATCTGGGGTTGATTTACACGGTCGAGATCTCGGACGAGAATTCAGTGCGCATCGCAATGACCCTGACCGCGCCGGGCTGCCCGGTGGCGGGTGAAATGCCCGGCTGGGTGGTCGATGCGATTGGCCCGGTCGATGGGGTCAAGGATGTCGATGTCGAAATGGTCTGGGATCCGCCCTGGGGCATGGACATGATGAGCGATGCGGCGCGGCTGGAGCTGGGATTCATGTAAATCAATGTCTGAGGCTTGATTTTAGCGGATTAAAACCTTATGACTTGATGGTGCTCCCGTCGCATCAGGAAATCCCATGTCCACGATCTCTGCGGTGCTCACCGGCGATCTGATCGAGTCCAGCAACGCAGAGCCCGATGCCGTCGAGCGGGCGATGCGCATCCTATCCGCCACCGCCGACAGCATCGCCGGGTGGCAGGGACCGCCGACCGACACCAGATTTACCCGGTTCCGTGGCGACGGCTGGCAGATGATGCTCAGCGCGAACCCGGAACTGGCGCTGCGAGCGGCCATCGTCCTGCAAGCCAGCCTGCGCGCCGCCGGCCCGACACCGGGAACCCGGATCGCCATCGGGCTTGGCCATGTCGACCATTTCGGCAGCAAAGACCTCTCTGACGCGCGCGGCACGGCGTTTGAACGCTCGGGCCAAACCCTTGACTCGATGGGTCGCACCCGGCGGTTGACCTTGGCCGCGCCGGGGCTCTCGCCGCTCGCCGACATAATCTTCGACCTGATCGATGAGCGCATGACGCGGTGGACACCCGAGCAAGCCGAGGCCGCCGCGCTCTACCTCCTGCCGGACAACCCGACACTTGCCGCAATTGCCGGACCTCTGGCAATCTCGCCACAGGCGGTCAGCTATCGGCTGGGCGGTGCTGGCGGCGCGCGGCTGCGCAAGAGCCTCAGCGATTGGGAAGACGAATTACGAACCTCCGAACTGGACAAGGTGGCACCATGATCGAGACCCTGACCGCATTGTTCTTTGCCCATGTCCTGGCGGATTTTGTCTTTCAGAACAGGTGGATGGTCCGCCACAAGCGCAATCCTCTGGTGATCCTGCTGCATATTCTCATCGTACTGGCCTGCGCCTGCGCCGCGCTTGGCCTGGCAGCGGTTCCGGCGCTGTTGGCGCTGGCCACCCTGCATCTGGCCATCGACCTGGTGAAAACCTATGGCGCACGCGACAGTGCCGCGGCGTTTCTGCTCGACCAGATCGCGCATCTGGCGGTGATCGGGGGCATCGCCCTCTATGCGCCGGGGCTTTGGAACGCGGGGCTCTGGGCGGCGCAGACTGAAATCGCCGCGCCGCTGATCCTGCATCTGATGGCGCTGACCGGCGGCGGCCTCTACGCAATCCGCGCCGGCGGCTTTGCGGTGGGCAAGCTGATGGCGCCGTTCGGCGCTGATTTCACCTCGGGCGGGTTGCCCAGTGGCGGGCTGATGATCGGGCTGCTGGAACGCGGGCTGATCTACCTGCTGGTGCTGTTCGGCCAAGCCGCCTCAATCGGGTTCCTGATTGCCGCGAAATCGGTGATGCGGTTTGAAACCGCCTCAAAGGAGCAAAAGGCGGCGGAATATGTGATCATCGGCACCCTGGCCTCATTCGGCTGGGCCCTGGCCGTCACCATGGGCGTGATGACCCTGCGCAGCGCCCTGCCCGCACTTGAGATTGCGCCCTCCGCGCATTAGATTGACGAGGAAGGAGACCCATCCCATGTTCGGCATTCCAGGCAAACAGGCGGTGACCATGACCCCCAAGGCGGCGACCCAGATCGCGCGACTGATGGACAAGGACGGCCACAGCGGCCTGCGTATTGGCGTCAAGAAAGGCGGCTGCGCAGGCATGGAATACACCATGGAATATGTCACCGAGGTCGATCCACATGACGAGGTGGTGGAACAGGATGGCGCCAGGGTGATGATCGCCCCGATGGCGCAGATGTTCCTGTTCGGCACCCAGATCGACTATGAAACCACGCTGCTGGAAAGCGGCTTCAAGTTCAACAATCCCAATGTCAGCGAAGCCTGCGGTTGCGGTGAATCGATCAAGTTCAACGACGCCTGATGGCGGTCGATGCGGATTTTGTCGACCATGTGATCGATCTGTTCGCGGAGCTCGGGCCGCTGCGCACCGGGCGGATGTTTTCCGGCGTTGCGGTCTATGCCGAGGAGGATGCGATGTTCGCGATGATCTCCTCCTCCGGCGTGGTCTATATGAAATCCGACGACGCCACCCGCCCGGCCTATGAAGCGGCGGGATCGGAGCCGTTCTGGTATAGCCGTGGCAGCGGCGAGCGGCAGGTCACCTCGCTGATGGCGCTGCCGGAAAGCGCGCTGGACGATCCCGGCGAGGCGCTGGGCTGGGCCCGGATCTCGATGGGTCCAGCCCGGGCGGCGGCAGAAAAGAAACGGGCCGAAAAGGCACGCAAGGCCGCGCGCGCCGCAAAAACCTGAGCCACGCTTGACGCGCCGGGCGCGCTGGCAAAAATTGGGCCGAGGACGTAAAGAGCCTATGGTCACAGGGCCGACATCAAGACAAGGGGCAGAGATGCGCAGAAAACTCGCGGCGGGCAATTGGAAGATGAACGGGCTCAACGCCACGCTGGCCGAGTTGTCGGCGCTGGCCGCCGAACATCCCGACACCGGTGTCGATCTGCTGATCTGCCCGCCCGCGACGCTGATCGCCCCGGCCCGTGCCGCCCTGGCCGGGAGCCCGCTGCAGATCGGCGGCCAGGATTGCCACGCCGAGACCAGCGGCGCTTATACCGGCGACCTTTCGGCCATGATGCTGCGTGATGCCGGTGCCAGCGCGGTGATCCTCGGCCATTCCGAACGCCGTGCCAGCCATCGCGAAACCTCGGAAGAGGTGCGGCTCAAGGCCAATACCGCCCAGGCGGCGGGGCTGATGAGCGTGGTTTGCCTCGGCGAAAGCCGGTTTCAGCGCGAGGCGACCAACACCCTTGATATCATCGGCGCGCAATTGTCGCTGTCGGTGCCAGACAGTTCCACCGGCGAGAACCTGGTGGTGGCCTATGAGCCGGTCTGGGCGATCGGCAGCGGGTTGACCCCGACACCGGAGCAGATCGGCGAGGTGCATACCTTTATGCGCGCCCGGCTCGAGCACCGTTTCGGCCCCGGAATCGGCCGCTCGGTGCGGTTGCTTTATGGCGGCTCGGTGAAGGCGGAAAATGCGGCCGAGATTTTTGCGATTCCGGATGTCGACGGGGCGCTGGTCGGCGGCGCCAGCCTGAAAGCCAGCGATTTCAGCCCGATCATCGAGGCGCTGGAAGCCGCCTGAGGGGTCGCCTGAGGGCCCCGCCTCAGAGGTCCTGCCTGAGGGTTTGCGCGGGGCGGTGCCCCGCGCCGCAAAGGGGGCGCTGCCCCCTCTTGGCCTTTGGCCAATTCACCCCCGGAATATTTTTGGCAAGATGAAGCGGACGGGCCGCGGCACGGAATGGTGCCGCGGCCGGTTCAATTGGTGATGATCTCGGGGCCCATCATCAGGGTCGGCAACCAGGTGCTGAGGATCGGGATATAGGTCACCATGATCAGGAAGATAAACAGCACCCCGAGGAACGGCAGCGCCGCCCGCACCACCCGCATCATCGGCATCCCGGCGACGCCGGAGGTGACGAAGAGGTTGAGCCCCACCGGCGGGGTGATCATACCGATTTCCATATTTACCACCATGATGATGCCCAGGTGGATCGGGTCGATGCCGAGCTGAATGGCAATCGGGAACACCAGCGGCGCCACGATCACCAACAGGCCGGAAGGTTCCATGAACTGGCCACCGATCAGCAGGATCAAATTGACCACGATCAGAAAGGTCACCGGACCAAACCCGGCGCCGAGCATCGCCTCGGCGACCTTTTGCGGCACCTGTTCGTCGGTCAGCACATGTTTCAGGATCAGCGCATTGGCGATCACGAACATCAGGGTGATGGTCAGCTTGCCCGCCTCAAACAGGGTGCGCCGGGTGTCGTGGTGGAACAAGCCGGTGACCAGCGCCATCGGTTTTTGCATCAGGGTCAGGTTGCGGCCCGCCCCTTCGGTCATCAACGGGCCCATATCGCGGTAGATATAGGTGGCGGCGATGAAGGCATAGACCGAGGCGACAGCGGCGGCTTCGGTCGGGGTGAAGATCGCGCCGGTGATGCCGGGAATGCCATAGATGCCGACCATGATGATCACGATCAGCATCAGCCCCCAGAAGGCATCCCGGAAGCTGTCCCAGACCTCGCCCCACCCCAGCCATTCGCCCTTGGGCATGCCGCGCAGCCGGGCCATGATCCAGATCGCCAGCATCAACATGCAGCCCGCCAGAATCCCGGGAATGACCCCGGCCAGGAACATCCGCCCGACCGAGACATCGGTGGCGGTGGCATAGACCACCATGACAATCGAGGGCGGAATCAGGATGCCGAGGGTGCCGGCATTGCAGATCACCCCGGCGGCGAAATCCTTGGTATAGCCGGCCTGGGTCATCGCCGCGATGACGATCGAGCCGATGGCGACCACGGTGGCCGGGGATGATCCCGACAGGGCGGCAAAGATCATGCAGGCAAAGACCCCGGCAATCGCCAGCCCGCCGCGCAGATGGCCAACGCAAGCGATGGAAAAGCGGATGATCCGTTTCGCCACGCCGCCGGTCGACATGAAGCTGGAGGCGAGCACGAAGAACGGGATCGCCAGCAGGGTGTAATGGCCGACAAAGGCCTGCATCAGCGTCTGCGCGATCGAGGCCAGCGAGGTGTCCGAGAACCACAGCAGGAACAGGATCGAGGAAAAGCCGAGCGACACCGCGATCGGCACGCCGATCAGCATGAAGCCGATGACCATGATGAAGAGGATGGCGACGTCCATGGTTCAGATCTCTCCGCGCTGTTCGCGCACTTCGGCGATGTCGTCTTCGACCTCGTGGCTGGCGACCATGCGGTCGATCTGACCGCGCCACAGCGCCAGCCCGGCCTGGGCAAAGCGGAACAGCAGCAGGGCCATTGAAAACGGCAGCACCGCATAGGGAATGAAGCGCGGCAGCTTTTCATAGGCATCGCCGTCATTCATTGCGGTTTCGAGGAATTTCAGGAATGGCGGGTTGGGGATGTCATTGACCTCATACCAGGCCTTGCCCCGAAACGTGTCCTCGAACCCCAGCGGGAACCAGCGGCCTTCGGTTTGCGGCAGGTTGGCGAAATTGGCCCAGTAATCCCAGGCGCCTTTCAGCAGCAGGCAGGCAAAGGCCAGGCAGACCAGCACCGAGAGCAGGCCGAGCCGGCGCCGCATCGGGGCGGCGACCACATCAAGGATCGCATCGACCCCGAGATGCGCGCCTTTCTTGACCGCGTAGGAGGCGCCCAGAAGCACCATCCAGCCGAACAGAAACACTGTGAACTCGAGCGCCCAGAGAATGTTGGCGTTGAACACATAGCGGGCGACAACATTGGCGAAGGTCACCAAGGTCATGATGCCCAGAATAGCCGCGATCAGAGTTTCCTCGATCCGGTCGATGATATTGGTGCCCGGCGCTGGATGCATCGGCCTCACTCCCCCCTAAAGACCCAATCTCCCGTTGGGTGACGGGGCGCGGTTCCCTGATTGGCTCCGCGCCCCGCCTTGTCACGACGATACCACAGTATCGGCTCTTAGTGTTTGGCGTTGATCACCTGGGCGGCGTCGATGCTTTCCTGCCCGACATCGGTCAGGAACTTGTCCCAGACCGGGCGCATGGTATCGACCCAGGCCTGACGCTGCTCGGCGCTCAGCGCCCGCACCACGCCACCGGCAGCTATGATCGACTGCTTGGCGGCTTCGTTCACGGCGGTCGATTCCGCGTTCCGGGCCGCGGTCACTTCGCTCAGGATGGTCATGAACTGATCGCGGGTCGCCGGGTCGAGGCTATCCAGCCAGTCAACCGAAGCAACGACGAGATAATCGATGATGCCGTGGTTGGTTTCGGTCGAGCCGTCCTGCACCTCAAAGAACTTCTGGCCATAGATGTTGGACCAGGTGTTTTCCTGACCGTCCACAACACCCTGTTGCAGGGCGCCATAAACCTCGGAAAACGCCATTTTTTGCGGGCTGCCACCGATGGCTTCCATCTGGGCGACCAGCACTTCGGAGGGTTGCACACGGAACTTCAGGCCCTTGGCGTCGGTCGGCAGGACCAGCGGCTTGTTGGCCGACATCTGTTTCATGCCATTGTGCCAGAATGCCAGGCCTTGCAGCCCGCGTTTCTGCATCGAGTCAAGCAACGCCTGACCGGCATCGGAGTTCTGGAATTCGTCCACCGCATCGATGTTCTTGAACATAAACGGCAGATCGAACAGGCGATATTTCTTGGTGAAGGTTTCGAATTTGGACAGCGACGGTGCGGCCAGCTGCACATCGCCCTGCAGCATCGCTTCGATCACCTGATCGTCGTTGTAGAGGGTCGAGTTCGGATAGACCTCCATACAGGCCTTGCCGTTCATCTCTTCGTTGACGCGGGTTTTCAGAAGATCGGCGGCGATGCCTTTGGGGTGTTTGTCGGTGTTCGTGACATGCGCGAACTTGATCACGATTTCACCGGCGTCGCAATTGGCCAGCGCGGTGTTCGCGGTGACGCTGAGCGCCAGAGCCATAGCAGCAGTGGACAGGAATTTCATCGGTTTCTCCTCCCGGGATATGCGGTCGATTCTCAGGGCGTCAGGCCCCTGCGCGCAGAGGATTACATGCAAATCCCGGCCGCAAGTGGCCGTGACACCAGCGCAAGCGTCGAAGATTTTTTGCATATTTATTATATGCTTGGGTCACATTTCTGTGAGCTCCGTCAGCGCCGCCGCCGCCCGCCTGTGCGGTTGCCCGCACGTCACCGCCGGGATTTGTGCGGATTTCCGCACATTATCGAAAATCCTCGGGGCGCAGCCCATAGCGGGCCAGCTTGTCGTAGAATGTCTTGCGCGGCAGTTTCAGCGCCTGCGCGGCGGCGCTGGCATGGCCACCGTGCCGTCGCAATGCCGCCGTCAACAGCGAGCGTTCGACCCGCGCCATCTGTTCCGCCAGCCCCAGATCATGCGCCGCGCCCTCAGATCGTGGTGCCTCCATTCCGAGGACAAAGCGCATCGCCTCGCTCATCAGGGCACGGGCGTTGCCGGGCCAGTCGCGGGCGATCAGTGCCGCCACCACCTCTTCGGTGATCACCGGCGGTTTCAGCCCGGCCTGATCGGCGGCCTGGGCGACATATTGGCGGAACATCACCGGGATATCCTCGGGCCGCTCAGACAGCGCCGGGATCCGCACCCGCATCACATCGAGACGGTAATAGAGATCGGGACTGAACGCGCCGCTCTCTGCGGCCTGGCTCAGATCGGTGGAGGCGCCGGCGATCACCCGTGTGCCCGCGCCCTGTTCCAGCCGCTCGGTCACCGCAAATTGGGTGTCGCGCGGCATTGCCGCGATTTCATCCAGAAACAGCGTGCCGCCCTTGGCCTCATCACAGGCAGCGTCAAAGGCATCGCGGGTCAGCCCGGCGGCCGGGCGTTTGACAAAGGGACGCCGGGCCAGCGGTGACATCAGATGCACGATCTCGGCGATTTTCGGGATGCCAGTGCCGGGGGCGCCGGTGATCAGCACCTCGGCGCCGGTGCCCGCCACCTGACGCACCTGATCACGCAACCGGTCAGACAGATCGGACGAGCCAAAGATCAGCCGTGCCGCCGGATCGCCGGTTTGCAGCTGCGCCTTCAAGCGGCGGTTTTCCAGCACCAGCGCCCGGGTCTTGAGTGCCCGCTCGACAATCGGCAGCAGATCGGCGCTGGCGCAGGGTTTTTCCAGAAATCCAAAGGCGCCCTGGCGCATCGCCTCAACCGCCATCGGGATATCGCCCTCGCCGGTCAGCAGGATCACCGGCAGATCGGCGTCGATGCCCTGGGTGTAGCCCAGCAGGTGAAACCCGTCGCGCCCCGGCATCCGGATATCCGACAGGATCACCCCGGTGAAATCGGCGGTGATATAATCCTTGGCCGCCACGAAACTGGCGGCCAGAACCGGGTCGAGATCGGCCAGATCCAGGGTTTGGCCCAGCGCCTCGCGGACCGCGGAATCGTCATCGACCAGCAACACGCGGGTGGTCATCGCCTGGCTCCGCCGCTACGGCGTTGCAGCCTGTCGGCTGGGTGATCCGTCTGCCGCACCCTCATGCCGCCACCTCGCCTTGCCAAGGTTCCAGTTCGACGCTGAATTCGGCGCCGCCCTCAGGCGCGTTGTGGCCCCGGATCGCGCCGCCAAAGCTCTGCACCAGCCCGTATGAGATCGACAAGCCCAGCCCCATGCCTTCCGAGGCGCCGACCTCTTTGGTCGAATAGAACGGATCGAAGATCTTTTCCGGCGCGGAGATCCCCGGCCCGTTGTCGCGGATCAGGATCACCGGCCGCTCTGCCGCCGCATCAACCCGCACCAGCAGGCGGCACTCTTCGCGCCCGGCCATGGCATCGGCGGCGTTGCTCATCAGATTGACCAGAACCTGGCCCAGCCGCACCTCGCCGCCCATGGCCCAGACCGGGCCGCTCGGCGCCTGCCAGTCGACGTCGATGCCGTCCTTGGCCATTCGCGCCTCGGTCATCTCCAGCGCGGTCTCGACCACCGCAACCACATCGATCCGGCGCACCGGCTCATTCTCCTGGCGGGCAAAGGCGCGCAGGTTGCGGATGATCCGCCCCATCCGCCCCGCCAGCTCGGCGATCCGCGCCAGATTGCCCGCCGCCGCCTCGGACTTGCCGCGTTCGATCAGCAGCGCGCCATTTTCGGCGAATTGCGAAATCGCCATCAGCGGCTGGTTCAACTCATGCGAAATCCCTGCCGACATCTGGCCCAACGCCGACAGCTTACCCGCCTGCACCAGATCGGCCTGCGCCTGCTTCAGCGACGCCTCGGCCTCTTGCCGCTCCGCTACTTCGCGGCGCAAGGCGGCAATGGCACCCGACAATTCCGTGGTCCGTTCCGCCACCCGGCTTTCCAGAGTCGCATTGGCCATGGCCAGCACCCGCCGCCGTTCCAGCGCCCAGAACAGCATGGCCGCCACCGCCAGCCCGACCAGCGCCACCACCGCCGCCTGCAACCCGGCAAGCCGCCGTGCCGGGGCGACATCGATCAGCGCCTCGGCGCGCATGCTGATCTTGGGCAGGTCCTGCGCCAGATGCAGCCCGCTGCGCGGCAGATAAGGGCCCCAATCCAGGCGCCAGATCTCATGCGCCCCGGTCTGCCAATGCTCAAATGGCGGTATCGGTCCCTGCGGCGGGCGCAGGCGGTCGCCCTCGCGCTGCCAGAACAGGATTTCGGAGCGGTTGGAGATGAACACCCGGCCATCATCATCGGTAAAGAACACCGCCGGGCGATCCCCACGCCATTCGCCCTCAAGCGCCTCAAGGTTCACCGCCACCACCAGGGCGCCGATCACCCGCCCGCTCGCCGCGAACCGCGGCGCGGCGATGTAAAAGGCGCGAATGCCCTGCCCCGGGTCGATGCCATGACCACTGCCCAGCGCGCCGTCAAAGGCGCGGGCCAGGTATTCCGATTGTTCCAGCGCCGCATTGGCCCGCGCCGGGGCCGCATGGGCGGCGGCGATTATCTGCCCCTGCGCCCCGACCAGCATGATATTCAGCACGCTGGTCCGGTCGGCGGCATGCAGCAGCACCGCGTCGGGATCGGCGCCGTCAAGGCCGGGATGCACCGCGATCAGCACCGCCAGATCGCGGTAGCGCTGCAATTGCCCGGTCAGCCGATCCGCCGCCAGCGTCAGATCGGCCTCGCCCCGTCGGGCCAGCCCGTCCAGCGCCTGCACGAAGCCATAGCGCCAGACCCCGGCGGCGATTGCCGCCACCGCAGCCAGCACCGCCAGCATCAGGCCCACGCGTCTGATCCCGGTTGCAGTCATGCGCGCCAATCTATCGTGTCGCCCCTTGCCTTGGAAAGCCCATCCACGGACAAAGGGATATGCAGAGCCTCAGCCAATCGCCCACCGACCCCGAATTCGTGCAGAACCCCTATCGGTTCTACGCCGAGGCCCGCGCCCGTGGGCCGATCCACTACTGGACGGATTACGGCGTTGCCTGTGCCTTTTCCCATGCCGCGGTGTCGCATTGCCTGAAGGACCGGCGGATGGGCCGCGAGGCACCGCCCGAATTCGCCCCCGCGATCCCCGAACATCTGCGCCCCTTCTATGACATCGAGGCGCATTCGATGCTGGAGCTCGAACCACCACGCCACAGCCGCTTGCGGCGGCTGGTGGTCTCGGCCTTTACCTCGGCGCGGATCAACGCGCTGGCGCCGGATATCGCCGGGCTGAGCCATGGGCTGATCGACGCCTTTCCCGATCAGCCCTTCGATCTGCTGCCGCAGTTTGCCAGCCGCATCCCGGTCATCGTCATCGCCCGGCTGCTGGGTGTCCCCGCCGAGATGGCCGATGATCTGCTGCGCTGGTCGAATGCGATGGTGGCGATGTACCAGGCCCGCCGCACACCCGAGATCGAGGCCGCCGCCTGCGCCGCCGCCAGCGATTTCGCCGCCTTCCTGCGCCGCTATGTCGATGAGCGCCGGTCGCGCCCGGCGGATGACCTGATCACCCATCTGATCGCCGCCGAACAGGATGGCGACCGGCTGAGCACGGACGAGCTGATTTCGACCTGCATCCTGCTGCTGAACGCCGGGCATGAAGCGACGGTGCAGGCGATCGGCAACGGGGTGAAAACCCTGCTCGAAACCGGCACCGACCGGAGGGCGCTGGCCCCCGGCGCCATCGTGGGCACGGTCGAGGAAATCCTGCGTTATGACCCGCCGCTGCATATGTTCACCCGCTGGGTCTATGAGGATCTTGAGGTGATGGGCCGGCCCTTCAAACGCGGCGACCGGATCGCGCTGCTGCTGGCCTCGGCCAACCGTGACGCCGGGATCTGGGAGGATGCCGAACGCTTTGACCCAAGCCGCCCGGTCAAGACCAATGCCAGCTTTGGCGCCGGGCTGCATTTCTGCATCGGCGCGCCGCTGGCCCGGCTGGAACTGCAGGTGGCGCTGCCGATCCTGTTCGAGCGCTGCCCGAAGCTGCGGATCGCCGATGCGCCGCATTATGCCAATCTCTATCATTTTCACGGGTTGGAGCGGTTGCAGGTCGGCCACTGAGCCGGATCAATCGGTGCGGGTCCAGACATGCAGCACATCCGCCCCCAGCGGGCGGACCTCGCGCAGCTGAAACCGCGGCGCTGTGGCCAGATGGTCAAGCCCAAGCGCGCCAATTCCCGGACGCCCCTCGGCGCCCAGCATCAGCCCGGCGGTCATCCCGACCACCTCATCGACCAACCCGGCCTGCAACAGCGACGCGGCCAGGGTGCCACCGCCTTCGCAGAACACCCGGGTCAGCCCGGCCGCGCCCAGCGCCGCCAGCGCCGATCCGACATCGAGGCTGCGCCCGGACAGCGTACAGGGCAACAGCCGCGCGCCGAGCCCACGCCAGGCACTGATCCGTTCGGCATCGGCATCGGGACCATGGCAGAGCCAGACCGGCACCTCGCACGCCGTATGCGCCAGCTTGCCGGTCAGCGGCAGGTCGAGGCGGCGGCTGATCACCACCCGCACCGGCTGATGGCGGCTTCCGAGGTCGCGCACGGTCAGCGATGGATCATCGGCACGCGCCGTGCCCGCCCCGATCAGCACCGCGTCATGGCGCATCCGCATCGCATGCACCGCGCGCCGCGCCTCGGGCCCGGTGATCCACTGGCTTTCCCCGGTCGCGGTGGCAATGCGCCCGTCAAAACTCGTCGCCAGCTTTAGCGTCACAAAGGGGCGGCCCTGATCGGTTTTCAGAAAGAACCCGGCCAGATCGCGGGCCGCCTGATCCGCCAGCACCCCGGTGACCACCTCGACCCCGGCGGCGCGTAAAATGGCAAAGCCCTGCCCGGCGACCCGTGGGTCATGGTCATCCATCGGCGCCACGACCCGTGCGATCCCAGCGCCAATCAGCGCCTCGACGCAGGGCGGGGTCTGGCCGTGATGGGCGCAGGGTTCCAGGCTGACATAGGCCGTGGCGCCGCGCCCCCGGTCTCCGGCCTGGGCCAGCGCCACCGGTTCCGCATGCGGCCGCCCGCCCGGTTGGGTCCAGCCGCGCCCGACGATCCGGCCCTCGGCAACGATCACGCAGCCGACCGCCGGATTGGGCCAAGTCCGACCCTGGCCGCGCCGCCCCAGCGACAGGGCCAGCGTCATGTATCGGTTGTCATCCGCCGTCCCGGCCATTGCCGGGGACCTAGCTGTCGTCTTCGGACGTTTTGGCGTCGGGACGCAATTCGCTGACGAATTTGTCGAAATCGTCCGCCGCCTGGAAGTTCTTGTAAACGCTGGCAAAGCGCACATAGGCCACGGTGTCGATCCGGGCCAGGGTTTCCATCACGATCTCGCCGATCACCTTGGACGGAATATCGGTTTCGCCCATGCTTTCCAGCCGGCGCACGATGCCGGAAATCATCTGGTCGATGCGTTCCGGATCAAGGGGGCGCTTCTGCATTGAGATGCGGATCGAGCGCTCCAGCTTGTCGCGGTCGAAATCCTCGCGACGACCATTGGTCTTGATCACCACCAGATCGCGCAATTGCACCCGTTCATAGGTGGTGAACCGCCCACCACAGGCCGGACAGAACCGGCGCCGCCGGATCGCAACGTGATCCTCAGCTGGCCGTGAGTCCTTTACCTGGGTGTCAATATTTCCGCAAAATGGACAGCGCATCGCCGTGTCCCCCAATTCCCAAGACCTGCCGTGGGGTTCCCTCCCACTTATCCACAGTCACTATAGGAGGGCCACCGGGTTTTGGGTAGTGCGGATTTTAACCACCCAAATGTGCTGTGACATCTCGGCGGCAAATCGAGGCTGGTTTCCTGCGGGTGGGTCGCGCTCTGGCGGCCTGCGAGGGCCTTGGCTTATTCCGCTTCGCAGCGCGCTGTGCGGGCCTGCGGCATGTCGACGGACACTCTGGCCACATCCGATTCCGCCAGCGGCAAGTGCAACACCTCTGCCAACGTCGCCTGGCAGCGCGCCAGATCAGCGGCGGGCACGGTGATGATGATCACCTGATCCGCCGCCCCGGGTTCCGGACGGGTCAGATCGTTCAGCGGCAGGGTGGCATAGGCGCCAAATGCCGCGGTTGTGGTCAAGGCGGTGAACAGGGTGAACGAAAGGGCAGCGCGGCGCATTGGGTTTCCTCCGGTTTGGGAAGATACAGGAAACTCCCGAAGCAAGAGTTTCAGCCGATCATCCCGATACCCGCAGAATAGCCGGACCTGCGCCGTGCCAGACAGTCAGGAAATCCTGACCATTTGTGCCGAAATGGGCCTGTGACGGTCCGCCCGCTCGGCAATCACTCAGACGAGTTCCGTAACGTCGGGGGTCGCGTGGTGAATAAAGGGTGAAAGCCCATGCTCTGCGGCAAGCCCCAGCTTTTCGGTGGCGCTGGCAAAGGCCTGATGCCAGTCGCTGGCGTGCGTCGGACCGTTCATGTCCTGATCATTCAAAAAGCCGACGAACAGCAAATGCGCATCCACACCGCGGTCACGCAGCCACCACAAATGCGCGAGCCGGTTGGCGAATTGATAATTCGCCTCAGCCCAATCCGCGCCCGAAGTGACGTGCAAAGCTGCGCGGACCTGATCGAAAGCGGTGGCAATCCGGCGCCGTGAAACCTCTGCCGCCTGCGACGGCGGCGTGTTGAATTCACGCAGATGCGCCTTGGCCTCGACCAGCACGACAGCCGTGCCCGCGACACCCAGCGCATCCCATTGCGGGCCGCGTTTCGGCCAGAAATCAGCCAATGCGTCGCGATGTGACGCCAAGCCCAGGCGATCAAGGAACGCCGCATCGCGGTATTCGGCAAAATCATCCGTCGCGATAGGAGAAACCCAGCGCACTTCGGCAAGGCCAGCGGGCTGAATCAAATCGGGCCGCCTTGCGACGGCCCGTTGAATCCATTTCAGACTTCCCTTCAGCCCAACGGGCTGAACGACCCTCATTGATCCAGGAACGAGCGCAATTTCCGGCTCCGGCTCGGGTGCTTCAGCTTGCGCAGCGCCTTGGCCTCGATCTGCCGGATCCGCTCACGGGTGACGCTGAACTGCTGGCCGACTTCTTCCAGCGTGTGGTCGGTGTTCATGCCGATGCCAAAGCGCATCCGCAGCACCCGCTCCTCGCGCGGGGTGAGGCTGGCCAGCACCCGTGTCGTGGTTTCCTTGAGGTTTTCCTGAATGGCGCTTTCCAGCGGCAGGACGGCGTTCTTGTCCTCGATGAAATCGCCAAGCTGGCTGTCTTCCTCGTCGCCGATCGGCGTTTCGAGGCTGATCGGTTCCTTGGCGATCTTCATCACCTTGCGAACCTTCTCCAGCGGCATCTGCAGCTTTTCGGCCAGTTCCTCCGGCGTCGGCTCCCGCCCGATCTCGTGCAGCATCTGGCGCCCGGTGCGGACCAGCTTGTTGATGGTCTCGATCATGTGCACCGGGATCCGGATGGTGCGGGCCTGGTCGGCAATCGAGCGGGTGATCGCCTGCCGGATCCACCAGGTGGCATAGGTGGAGAATTTATAGCCGCGCCGGTATTCGAATTTATCGACGGCCTTCATCAGGCCGATGTTGCCTTCTTGAATCAAATCAAGGAATTGCAACCCGCGGTTGGTGTATTTCTTGGCGATCGAGATCACCAGTCGCAGGTTCGCCTCGACCATTTCCTTCTTGGCCTGACGCGCCTCTTTCTCGCCCTTCTGAACCTGTTGCACGATGCGGCGGAATTCGGAAATATCGAGCCCGACATATTGCCCGACCTGGGCCATGTCATTGCGCAGTCCCTCGACCTTGTCAGCCGAGCGTTCGATGAACATTTGCCAACCTCGACCGGCCTTTTCGGCCATCCGGTCCATCCAGTTCGGATCAAGCTCGTGATCGCGATATTCTTCGACGAATTCGCGGCGGTTGATCCGGGCCTGATCCGCCAGTTTCACCATCGAGCCGTCAATCGCCATGATCCGGCGGTTGATGCCATAGAGCTGGTCGATCAGCGCTTCGATCCGGTTGTTATGCAGGTGCAGCTCATTCACCAGCTCGACAATTTCCGAGCGCAGTTTCTGATACTTCGCCTCTTGCTTGTTGGAAAAGCTGCCGTCTTCGTTCAGCGTCGCGCTGATCCGGCTGTCCTGAAGCTCCGACAACAGCACATAATCATTGGCGATCCGGTCCAGGGATTCCAGAACCCGCGGCTTCAGCGCCGCTTCCATCGCGGCCAACGACATGTTGGCCTGTTCGTCGTCATCCTCGTCGTCGTCATCGTCTTTCTGGATCGGGTTGCCGTCGGCATCCAGTTCCGGTTCGGCCTCACGCGACGGGGCCGTGGCGATATTCGCCGCCCCGACCACCGGCTGTTCCTCTTCCATCTGGTCGCCAAAGGTGGTTTCCAGATCGATCACGTCGCGCAGCAGAATGTCTTCGCTCAGCAATTCGTCGCGCCAGATGGTGATCGCCTGAAAGGTCAGCGGGCTTTCACAGAGCCCGGCGATCATCGTGTTGCGCCCGGCCTCGATGCGCTTGGCGATGGCGATCTCGCCCTCGCGCGACAGCAATTCGACCGAGCCCATTTCGCGCAGATACATCCGCACCGGGTCATCGGTGCGGTCAAGCTTTTCAGCGGTGCCCGAGCCGAGGGTGATTTCGCGGTTCGAGGTGGCCTCGACAACGGCGGTTGATTTACCGTCGTCCTCTTCGGCCTCTTCATCCTCAATGATATTGATGCCCATTTCCGAGAGCATCGACATCACGTCTTCGATCTGTTCCGACGACACTTGATCCGGCGGCAGCACCTGATTCAGCTGATCATAGGTGATGAAGCCCTTTTCCCTTGCGTCGGCGATCATCTTCTTGACCCGAGTCTGGCTAACGTCGAGCGAGCCTTCGGTATCCTGATCGTCGGTTTGCGGGGTGTCGTCCGTGTCCTTGGCGGCCATGCACAAAGCTCCGTAAAGGGTGGCAGATCATGATGATTCGCGAATCACCGGTTTATTCACTGCAGTTTGGAACGAATCATTAGCCTGATTCGCCAGCCCGCACACCCGGTTACCCTGTTTTCTTTAGTCTTTCGTCACCAAGCGCGGCCTATTTGCGCCGTTTGCCATCGCGAATCACCTCAAGCAGGCTGTCCAGCGCATCACGTTCGGCGCGATTGATCCGGGCGCCATTGTCACCAGTGTCGTATTCCGCCCGATCCTCGTGAAAGGCACGTTCGGCTTTTTCAAGGGCGGCGGCGGCCTGCCCCAATCGCCAGGTCACCGCCTCGTCGGCGCTGCCCTGCATCTCATCCATCGCCTCGGCCACCTCGGCGGCCAGGCCCCGGGCGCTCTGCAATTTCGCCAGCGCCTCGGCCAGCGACATCCGCGCCGCTTCCAGGTCGCCGGGGCGGCGCAGTGGCGGCGTCAATGCGACATGGGGATCGCTCATCAGCCTGTCAACCACCTCATTGCCAAAGGTTTCGGCGATCTTGTCGCGCAGGCTGGCACCGCCGCGGGCATCGTGCCGCAGGATCACCGCCAGGATATCCGCATGGCCGGGATCGCGGCATTCCATCCGTTCCAGCTGGCTTTCGAATTCGCCAAGGATCGCCGGCGTGGCGATGATCGTGGCCAGGATCACCGCTTCGCGCAGATGTTCCTCGGCGCTGGCGCCACCGGCAACCAGGCGCGAGGCGCGGGTCGCGCTCTGCACCGGCAGGATCGCCATCCGCCGCCTGTTCCAGCTGTTCGCCTCGGGCTTGCGCCGGAACAGCCGCCATTTCAGATCGCGCAGGGCGCTGTCATAATGGCGGCGCAGGCCGGGGTCGCGGATCGGGCCGATCCGGTCGGCCAGCGCCTTGTCCAGCGCCGCGCGCCGTTCCGGGCTGTCAAAGGATTTTCCCTCGGTCTCTTGCCGCCAGAGCAGATCAACCAGCGGCAGGGCCGCATCCAGAACCTCCTGCATCGCCGCCGCGCCCTTGGCCCGGATCAGGTCGTCAGGGTCTTTGCCCTCGGGCAGCAACGCAAAGCGCAGCGAGCGTCCGGCCTCAAGCAGCGGCAGGGCAAGGTCGATCACCCGAAAGGCGGCGCGCAGACCGGCGGCATCGCCATCCAGGCAGACGATCGGTTCGGGCGCGATCCGCCAGAGCAATTGCAGCTGATCCGCCGTCACCGCCGTGCCCAGCGGCGCCACCGCACCGGTGAACCCGGCCTCCGACAGGGCGATCACATCCATATAGCCTTCGGCCAGGATCAGCGCCGCGCCCTTGCCCGCCGCCTCACGCGCCGGGGCCTGATTATAAAGCGTCCGGCCCTTGTCAAACAGCGGGGTTTCCGGCGAGTTCAGATATTTCGCCCTGGCATTCGGATCCATCGCCCGCCCGCCAAAGGCGATGGCCCGGCCACGCCCGTCACGGATCGGAAAGATGATGCGCCCGCGAAACCGGTCATAGGGCGGACCACCGTCTTCGGGGCGCGCACAAATCCCGGCCTCGACGATCAGATCCGGCGTGATGCCCTTGGCGCTCAGCGCCTGGAACGCGCCCTGCCGTGTATCCGGGGCAAAGCCGATCTCGAACCGCTCCAGCGCGGCGGCGTCCAGCCCGCGACGCGCCAGATAGTCGCGCGCCGGGGCGGCGACATTGGTGGCCAGCATCATCCGGTAATGGCGCTGCGCGGCCTCGACCACCTCGACCAACTGACTGCGATGATCAGCCTTTTCGCGCGCCATCGGATCGCGGGCGGGCATTGGCAGCCCGGCCTCGCGCGCCAGAATCTCGACCGCTTCCATGAAATCCACATTCTCGGTCTCGCGGATGAACGAGATCGCATCGCCCTTGGCCTGACACCCAAAGCAATAATAGAACCCCTTGCGGTCATCGACATGGAACGAGGCCGATTTTTCCTGATGGAACGGGCAGGCCGCCCACATGTCGCCCTTGGCCTGATTGGATTTTCTGGTGTCCCACATGACCTTGCGCCCGACCACCTGCGAGAGCGAGATGCGGGTCCGCAATTCATCAAGGAAACCTGGGGGCAGTGCCATCGCATGACTATACCGGGATTCGGGCGACCGCCGAAAGATGCCGCGTGAAGCTTCCGTTAACCGGATCGGCATTGAACCGCCGCAGCTGGCCCCGCTCAGAGCGCCGCCCGGGCCGCGACAGATTGCGCGGCGACGCTCAGATCCTTGACCAGGGTCCTGGCCATTGAGCGGAAGCACATCACCCGCCACTCCACTGCCCCGGTGCGGGCGATGATCGCGGGCATATGAAACAGCTCACTGCGCGCCGAGGTGCCGATGGCAAAGCCCCGATCGCGCAGATCGAGCGGCGTCAGCCGGGCCAGCACCGCCGCCGCATCGGCCCCGGAGATCAGAACCGAGACCCAAGCGTCCGATTGATCGCTGAGCGCCGCTGTTTCGGTCAATCTCGGGTCCGGCTCCGGCCCGATCAGCAGCCAACGGTTGCGCCCGACCCAGAGCACCTCGGCCCCCTTTCCCGAAACCAGCCGGTTCGGGCCGGGCAGCCCGACACCATGCGCGGCGGTGACCGCCGCCGCGGCCTGCGCCACCATCCCGGCATACGGGCTGATCCCGGTGATCGGGCGAAACACGGCCTCGCTCAGGCTCACCCTGCCAATCTGGCGCGGCAACAGCCCGGCAGCGGCGGATTTGGCGATCAATTCAACCACGCATCCGTCCTCCGTCAGGATCATAGAAACAGGGCGCACAGACCTCGCACAGCACCTCGATGCCGCGCAGGTGATCGACCAGCCGGACCGTCTCACCCTGCCGCTCCGGCCCGGATTTCAGAAAGCCGAGGGCGATGGAATGGCCCAGGGTCGGTGAAAACCCGACCGAGGTGGTATAGCCCTCGGCATGGGCGCGCGTGGCCGGTGCCTCGGGCGCAAACAGGAACGCCCCCGCGGTCAACTGCTGCACCGGCCCCCTGGGCCGCAACCCGACCAGCCGCTCGCGATCCCCGGCCAGCAGGCCGGGCCGGGCGGCGGCGGCGCGGCCAATGAAATCCTTTTTCTTCGCCATCATCCCGCTCAGCCCCAGATCAAACGAGGTCGTGCGCCCGTGCAATTCGGCATGGGTCAGCAGCCCCTTTTCAAGCCGCAGCACGTTCAAAGCCTCCATCCCATAGGCGCCGCCGCCAAGGGCTTCGGCCCGCGCCACCAGGGCCCGGAACAGGCTGTCGCCAAACCGCGCCGGAACCGCGATTTCATAGGCCTCTTCGCCCGAGAACGAGATCCGGAACAACCGCGCCGCCACCCCGCCGACCCGAACCGCACCGCAGGCCATGAACGGCCATTCCGCCGGATCGAGCGGCGACTCCAGCACTTCGCTCAGCAGCGCGCGCGATTTCGGCCCGGCCACCGCGAATTGCGCCCATTGCTCGGTGACCGAGGTGATCTGAACATCCAGTTCCGGGCGCAACACCTGCGTCGCGAACTCCAGATGCCGCATCACCGGGCCGGCGGCAGCGGTGGTGGTGGTCATCAGATAGTGCCCCGGCGCCAGACAGGCGGTGGTGCCGTCGTCCATCACAAAACCATCCTCGCGCAGCATCACCCCGTAGCGCACCCGCCCCGGTTTCAGCGTCGAAAAGGTGTTGGTATAGACGAAATCCAGCAGCGCCCCGGCATCCGGCCCCTGAATGTCGATCTTGCCCAGGGTGGTGACATCACAGAGTCCGACCGCGTTGCGCACCCAGCCGATTTCGCGATCGCAAGCCTGCCGCCAGGTCGCCTCGCCCTTGGCCGGGAAATAGGACGGGCGATACCACAGCCCGGCCTCGATCATCGGCGCGCCCCGCTCCAGGCTGGCCGCATGGCTGGAGGTGAACCGCTCCGGGGCAAAGCCCGCGCCCTGCGCCCCGGCGCCCATCGCCGCAATCGCCACCGGCGTATAGGGCGGGCGGTAAGTGGTGGTGCCGGTCTCGGCAATGCCACGCCCGGTGGCATCGGCCAGCACCGCCAAGGCGCCGATGTTCGAGGTCTTGCCCTGATCCGGCGACATGCCTTGGGTGGTGTAGCGTTTCATATGCTCGACCGAGCGGAAATTTTCCTGCGCAGCGCCTTGCACATCCTTCACTGTCACATCGTTTTGCAGATCGAGCCAGGCGCGCCCGCGCCCCGGCACCACCCAAAGCGGGCGAATGCGATAGGGCGCATCCTCGGCCTCGGGCAGCGCCAGATCCGGCACCTTGCGCCCCAGCGCCGCCAGCGCCACGCCCGCCGCCCGCGCCCCATCGGCCAGGCAGCCCGCGGTCGACATCACCCCCGCCGCCGCCCCGGCCGGGATCAGCCCCGGCACCGCGTCGGGCGCCGGGACAAAGGCGGCCAACGCCGCGTCCCAGACCGGGCGCCCGTTCAAATGACAGCTCAGATGCACATTCGGGTTCCAGCCACCGGAGACCGCCAGGCAATCGCTGACGATGGCCTGGGTGCCACTGGCGGTCTTGACCCGCACCGCTTCGACCCCCATCCGGCCCTTGACCTGGGACACCACCGCGCCGGGATAGAACGGCACCTCCAGATCGCAGCGCGCCTCGGGACGTGCGTCGATCAGGGCCGCCACATGCACCCCCGCCGCCAGCAGATCGGCGGCGGTGCGATGGGCGTCGTCGGAATTGCCAAACACCGTGACCCGCCGCCCCGGTGCCACCGCATAGCGGTTGAGATAACTGCGCAACGCGCCGGCCAGCATCACCCCGGGCCGGTCATTGCCGGCAAAGGCCACAGAACGCTCCAGCGCCCCGGAGGCCAGCACCACCTGTTTCGCCGCGATCCGCCAGAAACACTCCAGCGGCAGATCCGGGGCGCGGGTGTCCAGATGCTGACCGACCCGTTCCAGCGCGCCAAAGGTCCCCTGATCATAGACCCCGGTCACCGAGGTGCGCCGCATCACCCGCACATTCGGCAGCGCCTCAAGCCGCGCCAGCACCGTCGCCGCCCAGTCCGCGCCCGGTTGACCGCCGACCTGCAACCGCTCGCTGTTGAGCCGCCCGCCAGGCCGCGCATCCTCATCGGCCAGTATCACATCCGCCCCGGCCTCGCCCGCCACCAGAGCCGCCATCAGCCCGGCCGGCCCGGCACCGACCACCAGCAGGTCGCAATGGGCATAGGCCTTTTCATAGCGGTCCGGGTTGGCCGTGACCGACAGCGCCCCCAGCCCCGCCGCCTGGCGGATCAGCGGCTCATAGAGCTTGTCCCAGAATGCCCGCGGCCACATGAAGGTCTTGTAATAGAACCCGGCGCCCAGCAGCGGCGCAAAGAGGTCATTCACCTCCATCAGATCCCAAGTCACCGAGGGCCAGCAATTCTGCGCCCGCGCCTCCAGCCCTTCGCGCAGCTCGACCATCGTTGCCCGCGCATTCGGTTCCGCCCCCGGCCCGCGGCCAAGGGTGACCAGCGCATTCGGCTCTTCACTACCGGCACTGAACACGCCACGCGGCCGGTGGTATTTGAACGACCGGGCCACCACCTTGAGGCCATTGGCCAGCAGCGCCGAGGCCAGCGTGTCCCCCCGAAACCCGGTGTAGCTGTGCCCGTCAAAGCGAAACGACACCGCGTCGCCCCGGTCGATCAGCCCGCCTGTCGCCAGCCTCATGACCGCCCCCCGTCCGCCAACGCCACGCCATAGACCTCATGGGTCACGCTGTTGCGCTCGACCAGCAGCCAGGCGCTGCAGCCGGACTCGTGAAACCACCACTCGCGCGCGCGCCCGGCTGGGTTGTCGCGCAGATGCAGATACGCGTCCCAGGCTTGCGGCCCGGCGTCCTCGGCGGGCCGTGCCAGCGCCGCGCCGCCATAATAGAACTCGCGCCGGTCGCGCTCGCCACAGGTTGGACAGTTGATCCTCATCGCACCGCGTCTCGCTTCATCTTGCCAAAAATATTCCCGCCGGAGGCATCCGCCGCGGCCACCGGAGCTAATGCAGATTGTGCTGCGCCCCGGTGCCTTCTTCATCGATGATCCCGATTCCGGTGCGGAACCGGTCCAGCCGGAAACCCGCCGCCGGTTCATGATGCCGCCCCGTTGCCAGCAGATGGGCAAAGGAAAACCCCGACCCCGGCACCGCCTTGAAGCCGCCATAGCACCAGCCGCAATCGACATAGAGCCCTTCGGTGTCGGTCTTGTCGATGATCGGCGACCCGTCCGGCGTCATATCCATGATCCCGCCCCAGGACCGCAGCACCCGGGCCTTGCCGATCATCGGCATCAGGGTCATTGCCGCCTCCATCACATGCTCGGCCATCGGCAGATTGCCGCGCTGCGCGTAGGAGGGATAGAAATCCAGATCGCCGCCAAAGACGAGTCCGCCCTTGTCCGACTGGCTGATATAGAAATGCCCCATGCCGAAGCTGACCACATGATCGATCACCGGTTTCAGCCCCTCGGTGACAAAGGCCTGCAACACATGGCTCTCGATCGGCAGCCGCATCCCGGCCATCGCCGCCACCTGGCCGGACCGCCCCGCCGTCACGATCGCCACTTTTTTCGCCCGGATCGCCCCGCGCGAGGTCTGCACCCCGGTCACCTTGCCGCCCGAGATATCGATGCCCGTGACCTCGCAATTCTGGATCAGATCGACGCCCCGGTCCGAGGCGCCACGGGCATAGCCCCAGGCCACCGCATCATGGCGCGCGGTGCCACCGCGCCGATGCAACAGCCCGCCATAGATCGGAAACCGGCCATTGTCGAAATCGAGGTAGGGCAGATGCGCCCGCACCCCGTCGCGGTCCAGCAGTTCGGCATCGTCACCCTGATTGATCATCGCGTTGCCGCGTCGGGCAAAGGCATCGCGCTGACCATCGGAATGGAACAGGTTGATCAGCCCGCGCTGGCTGTGCATCACGTTGTAATTCAGATCCTGCGACAGACCTTCCCAGAGCTTCAGCGAATGCGAATAGAACTCGGAATTGCCGGGCAGAAAATAATTGGCGCGCACGATGGTGGTGTTGCGCCCGACATTGCCGCCGCCGAGATAGCCCTTTTCCAGCACCGCGACATTGGTCAGCCCATGTTCCCTGGCCAGATAATAGGCGGTCGACAGCCCATGACCGCCGCCCCCGATGATCACGATGTCATACGCGGCCTTCGGCTCGGGATCACGCCAGTGTGGGCGCCGGCCGCGAATGCCGGTCAGCCCCTCTTGCAGGACACGCAGGGCGGAAAACCGCATGAACTTCTCCGTGTTTGGCCGATCCCGCCTGCCGCAGCGCCGGAATCACATCGCTGGGCCGAGTGAAGCAAGTGTCGCCCAGCTTGTCCATCGCCGGGACCGTCACAAGCGGGCCCATCCGCGACCTCGCCGAAAGGCGCAAAGACGCGCCCGCTGCGCCTCAGGCCTTGGCCTCACGCGCGGCGGCATAGGCGAGATAAGCGTCGAAACTGGCCGGATTGGCCATTGAATCGCGGTTCACCACCTTGGCCGGATCGCCGCCCAGCAGCAGTTTCTTGACCGGCACTTCCAGCTTCTTGCCCGACAGGGTGCGCGGCACCTCGGCCATCTCGACGATCTCGTCAGGCAGGAACCGGGCCGAGACCTTGGCACGGATCGCCCCCATGATCTCGGCCCGCAGCGCCGCGTCCAGCGCCTGGCCGGGGCGCGGCACCACGAACAGCACCATGAAACTCTCACGGCCAAGGAATTCCAGATCGATCACCAGGCTGTCGAGCACCGCCTCCAGCCCCTCGACGGCGCGATAGATTTCGGAACTGCCCAGCCGCAGCCCGCGCCGGTTGATGGTGGCGTCGGAGCGGCCATAGATCACCGATCCGCCCTCAGGGGTGAATTCGATCCAGTCGCCATGACGCCAGACCCCGGGATAGGTGTCAAAATAGCTCTCATGAAGACGCGAGCCGTCGTCATCGCCCCAGAAATACAGCGGCATCGACGGCAAGGGTTCGGTGCAGACCAGCTCTCCGACCTGACCGATCAGCTCGCGCCCGGCCTCGTCATAGGCACGCACCGCATTGCCCAGCGCCCGGCACTGCATCTCGCCCGCCCGCACCGGCAGCATCGGATTGCCGACCACAAAGGCGCCGGCCAGATCGGTGCCGCCGGAAATCGGCGCCAGCCAGAGGTCGCGCTTCACCTCGCGGTAAATCCAGTCATAGCCCTCCTGGCTGAGCGGCGATCCGGTCGAGCCGAGCGCGCGCAGCGCGCTCAGGTCCAGCTCTGCCGCCGGCCGGATCCCGGCCTTGTCGCAGCCCATGTAGAACGCCGCCCCGGCACCGAAATAGGTTAGCCTTTCGTCCGCCACCATGCGCCACAACGCCAGCATGTCGGGATGGTTCGGGGCGCCATCGAACAGCGCCACCATGGCGCCCTTGGCCAGGGCATTCCATTGCGAATTCCACATGATCCAGCCGGACGAGGTCATCCAGCAAAACCGGTCTTCGGGCCCCAGATCCTGATGCAGCGCCTGCTTGGCCCCCTCCAGCAGCACCCCGCCATGGCCATGCACGATCGGTTTCGGATTGCCGGTGGTGCCCGAGGAATAGACGATCCACAGCGGATGGGAAAACGCCACCATGGCGATCTGCGGTGCTTGCGGGGCGGCCAGCAGATCGCTCCAGCGGGTCCAGCCCGCGGGCGCCTCGCCAAGGACCGGCACCATTACCCGGTGCTGCAGGCTGGGCAATTGATCGGCGATGTCGATCAGCAATTGGCGCCGGTCGATCTGCTTGCCCGCATGGACATAGCCATCCTGGGCGATCAGCACCTTGGGCTCGATCTGCCGGAACCGGTCAAGGATGGCGACATCGCCCATATCCGGCGCGCAGAGGGACCAGACCGCGCCCAGCGAAATCGTCGCCAGAAAGGCGATCAGCGCCTCCGGCGTGTTCGGCAGCACCGCGACCACCCGGTCGCCCGGCTTGACCCCCATCGCGGCCAGCGCCGCCTGGACCGAGCCGACCCGCATCGCCAGCTCGCCCCAGCTCAGCGTCAGGCGGCCAAAGGTTTCTGACTGCAGAACCAGCACCTGATCCCCGGGCCGGGTGTCGGCATGGCGCAGGATCTGCGCCGCGAGATTGGTGGTCGCGCCGGGAAACCAGTCGGCACCGGGCATCTTGCGTTCGCGCAACACCGCGTCCCAGGCACTCACCGGCAGGTCGCCGAATTCGATGATCGAGGTCCAGAACCCGTCGAGATCACTGACCGACCAGGCCCACAGCGCCGGATAATCGGCGAATGTCAGGCCGCGCTCTGCCTCAAGCCAACGGATATAGCGGGCCATTTCGGTCGCAGCGGCACGCTCTGGTGTCGGGGTCCAAAGTACGGGACGTTGATCTGCCATGGTGGGTCTCCTCCTCGGCGCTGAGGCTTTCATGTAGCAGGCTCTGGCGCAAGTTCAGTTGTCGTTCAATCCGCCCGGAACAGCCTGGGCGCGACCGCCGGATTGATCCAAATCAGAGCGCGACGGCGGTTGATCCCGATTATGACCCGGGTCAGGCGCAATCGCTGAGGGTCGGAAATGGCCATTCGAATTCTCTATTATTCCTTCACCGGGCACACTCGTGACGCCTGCCAGCGGCTGGCCGACTCGCTTGGCGCCGAACTGGATACGATCACCGCACCAGCACCGCGCCGTGGTGTCTGGGCTATGGTTGTCTTGGGCGCGCGGTCGCTGTTCGGGCTGGGACCAGAGATTTCGGTGCCCGCCCGCGATTGGGCGGCGGCGGATCTGCTGATCCTGGCGGCGCCGGTCTGGGCCGGGCGGGTGGCGCTGCCGATGCGGCAATGGCTGCGCCAGGCGCCCGACCTGCCGGCGCGTATCGCGCTGGTCGTTTCCTCCGGCGCCCCTGCCCTGCCCGAGGGGCTGGCCGCCGAGTTTACCGCCGCCACCGGGCGCGAGGCGGCGGCGCTGCTGCATCTCAGCCAGGCCGATCTGGAAAACGGCGCCGACAGCGAAAAGATCGCCAGCTTTGCCGAAAGCTGCCGGGCGATCACCGCCCGCCCCCTGGCCAAACGGGCCTGATGTCGCCCCCGTCAGGGGGGGGGCACAACCCGGCCGCCAATGGCACCGGGCCGGACCGGGGGCGAGCCGCTGCGCGCGGGGTCAGATCCCCTTGGCGCGATAGCTGGCGGCGACCCGGTCGATGGCCACCAGATAGGCGGCGGTGCGCAAATCGGTGACATCTTCGCGGCCGTGCCAGACCTCGCGCATCGATTGATAAGCGGTGCGCATCGTGTCATCGAGGCCAGAGCGGACCAGCTCCAGCTCATCCGCGCCGCGCAGATACCGCGCCTTGAAATCCGGGCTCATCGACCAGGCCCCGCCAAGATAGCGGTCCAGGCGTTCCAGCTCGGCGACGATCAACTCGTGCCGCGCCTCTTCCTGGCGGCGCTGCATCCGGCCAAAGCGGATATGGCTGAGGTTCTTGACCCATTCGAAATAGGACACCGTCACCCCGCCCGCATTGGCATACATGTCGGGAATAATCACCACGCCCTTGTCGCGCAGGATCTCATCGGCACCGGCCGTCACCGGGCCATTCGCCGCCTCGATGATCAGCGGCGCCTTGATCCGGGGGGCGTTGGCCATGGTGATCACCCCCTCAAGCGCGGCGGGGATCAGGATGTCGCAATCTTCTTCAAGCACCGCAGCGCCATCGGCGCGGTGGATGGCGGCGGGGTAAGACGTAATGCCATCGTGCTTCACGATCCAGTCGCGCACCGCCTCGACATCCAGCCCCTCGGGATTGAACAGCGCGCCGTCGCGTTCGATGATCCCGGTGATCAGCGCCCCGTCCTCGTCGCGCAGGAATTTGGCGGCGTGAAAGCCGACATTGCCCAGCCCCTGCACGATCACCCGCTTGCCCTTGAGCGTTCCTTCAAGCCCGGCCTCGGCCATATCCTCGGGGTGGCGAAAGAACTCGCGCAGCGCATATTGCACCCCGCGCCCGGTCGCCTCGGTCCGGCCCTGGATGCCGCCGGCATTCACCGGCTTGCCGGTGACGCAGGCCTTGGCGTTGATATCGGTTGTGTTCATCCGCGCATATTGGTCGGCGATCCAGGACATTTCACGCTCGCCGCTGCCCATATCAGGGGCCGGCACATTCTGCGCCGGGTGGATCATGTCGCGCTTGATCAGCTCATAGGCGAAACGGCGGGTGATCAATTCCAGCTCGTGATCGTCCCATTCGCGCGGATCGATGCACAGCCCCCCCTTGGAGCCGCCGAACGGCGCCTCGACCAGGGCGCATTTATAGGTCATCAGCGCCGCCAGCGCCTCGACTTCGTCCTGATGCACGGAGAGGGCATAGCGGATGCCGCCCTTGACCGGTTCCATATGTTCCGAATGCACCGAACGATAGCCGGTGAAGGTCTGCATCTGGCCGCGCAGCCGCACCCCGAAGCGGACGGTATAGGTGGAGTTGCAGACCCGGATCTTTTCCTCCAGCCCCGGCGGCAGATCCATCAGCGCCACCGCACGGTTGAACATCAGATCGACACTTTCGCGGAACGACGTTTCCTTTTTGGCTGACATAATCCACTCCCTCTTCATTGTTGTTGGACCCGGATGCCGGGCCGCAATTTCAACCTAAGCGTGACCGGAAGATGAACGATACAGGAAAATTCGCACGCATCCGCCCTGACTGGCCAAGATTGTTTATCAAATTTGCCTCATATGCAGCCGAATTGTCCATGAACCGGCGGCAATGACCCTTCGGCAAAAAGCAATGATGCCGGGGACGAAACATAGCCCCAAAATGCACCCTAGTATGGCCGCAATTCAGCCATGTTCCGAGTCTATCCATTTCACCGAAGCAACGGATCCGTCCGGCCCCATCCGGGACCAGGATGGCAGGAAAGGTAGAGATGAAGATGTCTCGCAAAAACGACCGGAACCGCGCCCCGCGCAAAGGTTTGATGTCCCCCCTGGCGCGGTTCGCGCGCGAAGAGGATGGCGTCATGATCGGCTTTGTCGTCTTCCTGTTGCTGATCCTGATCACCGTCGGCGGAATTGGTGTGGACGTCATGCGTCAGGAAATGATCCGGGCGCGGGTGCAATCCACCCTGGACCGGGCGATCCTGGCCGCCGCCGACCTCGACCAGCAATATGACCCGCAAAAAGTGGTCGAGGATTATTTTGACAAGGTAACTCCCAAGCACCCCAGGGGCCAACGGGTTTTCAGGGGCCAACGGGTTTTT
>NZ_JARGNH010000010.1 GCF_029213205.1 Pseudooceanicola sp. | reverse complement strand
GGCGCCAGAGTAACCCAAAACCCGATATCCTCTGGAGTACTTGGGAGTTACGTTTATTGTCAGAGACGTACGGGGAACCAAAACGGCTTAGATCGCGTTCGAGGTCTCGATCACGCAAAGCCTGCCGATAGTGCCGTCCTCAAACAGGAGCGGGGCACGTTGCCCGGTCCTCATGCCGATCAACGTAGCCCCAAGCAGCGATGCAACCGGGATGACGCCGCCGCTCAGTCCTGATCTGGCGCGGTGAACAAGCAGGCCCGTCTGGGGGGCCTCGCCATCAACGACGTAGGTGACGCAGGATCCGCCAATCACCACGTCGCTGTGACGCACATCATCTACGGGCCGGGTATTCATCAGTTTGTTGGCCAGCACATGCGCCAGCAGCTTTGAGCTGGGACGCCTGGCGCCTTCGCAATTTTCAAGATGCTCTTGCAGCTTTTGATAGTCCGACGATGGCAAAGTCACCGGCGTTTTCCGTAACGCTCTGACAAGAGATAGCGTTTGGAAGGTTTGCTGATCAGGATGGTTGAAATTGAACATCATCTCTCCTCGGGGCGAAAGCCCGCGTTCACGTTTCAGGTAAGTGAGGAGACCCCGGGGGTTCGGCAGGCGCAGACGCGCCTAGACCGCCCGGGGACGGAGGCGGTTCAGCAGTAGAAATCGAAAATGATCTACGTGTTCCATCATCTTTATGAAGCTAGGTATTGCCGTCGCATGCGTCAATCCCGACGGGCAGATATCGGCGGGTTGGCGCTTTCGTGACTTAAATGGCCCGGTCCTGGCATGAAGCCCTACGACCAGCGGCCAGAGGACCACGCTGTGTTGAAAGCAGTGTCACATGGAGTGGCCCCATCGGGTGGTCCGGTTTGAATGTTGATGCATGGTTGGTCTCTGGTCCATCGGCGCTGTCAGAGCAAAATCCTTAAGGCGGGGAGGGTGGTCGCGCAGCATTTGGCCATGACCCAGCGATCCTCGTTCCGGCACTTCAAAACCGCGCCTGAGATCATCCGCCTTGCCGTGATGATGTACATTTGGCTCCCGTTCTATCGGCGCAACGTCGCGGCCTGCTGCATGAGCGCAGCATCGAGATCAGCCACGAGGCGGTGCGGTTCTGGTGGGACAGATTTGGACCGCTGTTCGCAGCCGAGATCCGAAAGCGCCGGGTTTCGGGGAAGCGGGAGAGCCGCTGACGCTGGCATTTGGATGAGGTCTTTGTGAAGATCAACGGCGAGGGGCACGGCCTCTGGCGAGCGGTCGATCATAAGGGCGCGGAGACTTCGCACCAGTCAATCCGAAGTCGGGAACGGGCGATGCAGCGGTTCCGGCGGATACGAACATTACAGAAGTTTGCAGCCATTCCTGCCTGGGTCGCATTTGTTTGCATTCCCCGCCGCGACCCAGGATGACCACGGCGGGGAAGGACAGAGGCTCAGAGGCAATCTGCCAGCGACTTCGCAAGATTGCGGAGGAGTTGGGGATAGAGGTTCGGCCCCGGTTCGAGGTCAGAGCCAAGCGGGTCCAGCACGCCGGTGTGCGCTTCGGTGCCATCCATGATCGCGGCCACGATCCCCGGACTGAATTGCGGTTCGGCCATGATGCAAGTCACGTTCTGATCCGCGACACGCGCCTGGATTTCAGCGATGCGGGCCGGGCTGGGATCGGTGGCGTCCGAGACCGTGATCGCGCCGGACGCGGGAAAATCGAAAGTCACCTCGAAATACTGATAGGCGTCGTGGAAAACGACGAAATGGCCCCCTCGTACCGGATCAAGGATGCTGTTGATCTCAGTGCGCAGGTTCGCCAGATCCGCGCGCCCGGCGGCTGCGTTGGCGTAATAGGTGCCGGCATTGTCCGGATCGGCGGTCGACAGCGCGGCGGCGATTGCGTTCAGCCAGACCGCGCCATTGTCCAGCGACAGCCAGGCATGCGGATCGTGGCCACCATGATCATGACCTTCGTGCCCTGCGTGGTCGTCGTCTGCATGCTCTTCGGCATGATCTCCGTGGTCTTCGTCTTCGTGGTCAGCATCATGGCCCTCGTCGCCGTGATCATGTGCTTCTAACAGGGCGTTTTCGCGCGAGGGCAGTTCCGTGGTGCCGTCGGTCTCGATCAGCTCGACAACCGTCGCGTCATTGGCCAGCGTTTCGATGGCGTCGTGCAGCCAGGGGGTCAGATCGGGGCCGACCCAGAACACCAGATCGGCGTCTTGCAAGGCGCCCGCCTCCGAGGGGCGCAGGCTGTATTCATGCGGGCTGGCACCGGATGCCACGATAAGCGACGGCTCGCCAACGCCCTCCATGACGCGTGCGACCAACGAATGCACCGGTGTGATATCGACGGCCACATTCGGAGCATCCGCAAAGGCCGCCCCGGCCAGCAGAGAGGCCGCAAGCGATAACGGCGCAAGGTTTCTGGACATGTCCGACTCCATGTGATTGTATAACATTATGTGTCGCTTACAGGAAATGTAATAACATGACAAGTGGGTCAGGAACAGGTCGGCCAAAGATGGGTCATGACTCGCGGTCTGAGACAGTCGGGTTCGACAAGCACGACCATGCAGGTTGTATCGATGCCGCCGTGGCGGCAGCCGAGGTGCATTGTGCAAGCGAAGGGCTGCGCTTCACGCCAGTCCGGCGCAAGGCGTTGGGAATTCTGCTACGCGAACATCGTGCGCTTGGCGCCTACGAGATGCTTGACCGGCTGCACGAAGCCGGCTTCGGGTCGCAGCCGCCGGTTGCCTATCGTGCGCTTGAATTCCTTGTTTCCAACGGATTCGCACACAAGATCGAGCGGTTAAACGCCTTTGTTGCCTGCGCCCATCCCGGGATCAACCATTCTCCTGCATTCATGATCTGTAGAGCCTGCGATTCGGTCGCAGAAGCACAATCTCTGCCTGTGCGCGACACCCTCGGAGATGCTGCGCGCGCGGCTGGATTCCAGATTGAATGGACAATGGTGGAGGCGATCGGTTTATGTCCGACCTGCGCAGAGGGGGCCTCAGCATGAGCCTTGTCACCGTCGATGACATAGGCGTCAGCTTCGGCACTGACACGGTGTTGTCGCATGTTTCACTGGCCATCGAGCCCGGGGAAATCGTAACCATTGTTGGACCGAACGGATCCGGAAAGACCACGCTGCTGCGTGCCTTGATCGGGGCGGTGCGCCCCTCCTCCGGACAGATCACCCACAAGCCCGGTCTGCGTATCGGATACGTTCCGCAGAGACTGCACATCGACCCGACCTTGCCAATCAACGTAGAGCGATTCCTGCGCCTGCCGGACAGGACACCCCGCGACGCATGCGCGCGGGCGCTGGAGCGCGCGGGTGTGCCGGAACTGTCAGGGCGGCAGATGTCCGCTTTGTCCGGCGGCCAGACGCAGCGCGTCCTGCTGGCGCGCGCGTTGATCCATGATCCCGAAATCCTGCTTCTGGACGAGGCGACCCAGGGCCTCGATCAGCCCGGTTCCGCCGCCTTTTACCGTCAGATCGAAGAGGTGCGCAAAGACACCGGCTGCGCTGTCCTGATGATCAGCCACGAATTGCATGTGGTGATGAGCGCGTCTGACCGGGTGATTTGTCTGAACGGGCATGTCTGCTGCCATGGGACGCCCGAAACCGTCTCGGCCGCGCCGGAATATCGGGCATTGTTCGGAACCGGCACCGGCGGCGCACTTGCACTTTACCGCCACGACCATGATCACGGGCATGATGACACCGGCAGCTCTGAACCCGGGCACGACCACCTACAACTGACCAAAACCAGGGCTGCTGAATGATGCTGGACGACTTCATGATCCGTGCGACACTGGCGGGTGTCGGTGTTGCCTGTGCCGCAGCGCCCTTGGGCAGTTTCGTGGTCTGGCGGCGCATGGCCTATTTCGGTGATGCGACGGCCCATGCTGCGATCCTTGGCGTGGCGCTAGCGCTGGCGCTGAATATCTCGGTCTTTGCCGGGGCCGTGGCGATTGCTTTGGCGATGGCCCTCACTGTGACGCTGTTGACCGGTCGCGGCTACGCGATGGACACGCTCCTGGGTGTTCTCGCGCATTCGGCCCTTGCGTTTGGGCTGGTGGCCGTCTCGTTTCTTTCGGGCATCCGGATTGACCTGATGGCCTACCTGTTCGGTGACATTTTGGCTGTGTCGCGCGGCGACCTGGTGGTGATCTGGGGCGGCGCCGCGCTGGTCGTCGGGCTGATCACCTGGCGCTGGTCCGCGCTGCTGACATCGACGCTCAGCGAAGAGCTTGCCTATGCCGACGGCATTGATCCCCGGCGCGAGCAGCTGGTCCTGACCCTGGCGCTTGCCGTCACTGTCGCCGTCGCGATCAAGGTTGTCGGGGTGCTTCTGATCGCGGCGATGCTGATTATTCCGGCCGCCGCCGCGCGTCCGCTGTCGCGCACGCCAGAAGAGATGACCGTGATCGCCGCCGTGATCGGTGGCGGGGCGGCAATTGTCGGATTGCGGGCCGCCTATGCCCTGGATACGCCCGCCGGACCCTCGATCGTCTGCGTTGCGGCCCTAATATTTCTCGTGACTAGCGTTCTCAGGGGGCTTCGGGCCTGAGCGTTTCGGACCCGCCCTGACCAACCACCATCTACATTCTGAAAACTCTTGGTAGGCGGTATCTGCGGCGAAGGGCCAGGTCGGTTAATTCTGCACGCGGCACAGCCGATACCACCCATGCTCGGTCACTTCGCGAATAAGGCTCCGCGCCTCCATCCAGGCGAGGTTGCGCCGGACGGCTGCACGAAGATCGACCTGATTTGCGCCGCGCTGATTGTTCTGGCCGTACTGACACTGGTTCTTCATGCCGCCGCCGATGTGATCTGCTGACGGAAATGGGGGACGTGACTTTACAGCGGGGTCAATCCGCCGGTTCCAGGCGCCGCTCATGCTGGCTGGCCTCGTGAACCGGCACGTTGTCGATCAGCCGGACCCCGTCAAGCCACGCGGCTACGAAAATCCGTCCGGGCCGGTCGGCGGTGGACAGGATCGCAAGGTCGGGATCGCCCCGGAACTCGAGATAGTCGATCTCGCCCATGCCCGCGTCGGTCAGGCGGGACCGGGCGCTTTGCAGCGCGGTCTCGACTGATACCCCTTCGCGGATCTCGATCGCGGCACGGGACAGGGCTTCGCGGATAACCGGTGCGGTTGCACGGGCCCGATCGTCCAGTCGGAGATTGCGCGAAGACATGGCCAGACCGTCGCTTTCACGGATTGTCGGGCAGCCGATGATCCTGGTCTTCAGGTCAAGGTCTTCGGCAATGCGGCGCACCACCTGCAATTGCTGGTAATCCTTTTCGCCGAAGAACGCCTGATCCGCATCCGTCTGCAAGAGCAGCTTTGTCACCACCGTCGCCACGCCGTCGAAATGCCCTGGCCGGGTCGCACCGCAGAGGCCGTCGCTGACACCACTCACCGAAATCGTGGTGGCAAAGCCCTCGGGATACATCTGCGCGCCGTCGGGGACATAGAGAACGTCAGCGCCATAGGGCGTGAGCTTTTCCGCGTCGCTTTCCTCCGTCCGGGGGTATTTCGCCAGGTCCTCGGGGTTGTTGAACTGCTTCGGGTTCACGAAGAGGGTGACGATCACGCGGTCGGTTGCGGCGCAGGCGGCTTCGACCAGGCTGAGGTGCCCGGCATGCAATGCGCCCATGGTGGGCACGACGCCGATGCTGTCTCCGGCGCGGCGCCAGTCTTCGGTCATGGCCCGTAACTCGGCCTTGGAGCGGATGATTTTCATGCGCCTTTTCCTTCGTCGCTAAAGACGTGCTCAGGGGCGGGGAAACTGCGGGAGCGGACCTCCGCAGCGTAGGCTCGGATCGCGTCGCGCGCATCCTTGGCGAGGTCGGCGTAGCGCTTGACGAACTTGGGCTTGAAGGCGTCGAAGAGGCCCAGCATGTCGTCGATCACCAGGATCTGACCGTCGCATCCGGCCGAAGCACCGATGCCGACGGTCGGGATGGCAATCTCGTCGGTGATCTGGTCGGCCAGCGTCGCGGGCACTTTCTCCAGAACGACGGAGAAGGCGCCGGCCTCGGTCACGGCGCGGGCGTCGGCGTGGATCCGTTCTGCGTCCTCGGCGCGCCCCTGCACCTTGTAGCCGCCAAGCGCGTTCACGGCCTGCGGCGTGAGGCCGATATGGGCCATCACCGGGATGCCACGCTCGACGATGAAACGGATGGTGTCGGCCATATGCGCGCCACCCTCCAGCTTGACGGCTGCGGCGCCGGTTTCGGCCATCAGCCGGGCGGCGTTGCGGAAGGCCTGTGCGGGGCTTTCCTCGTAGCTGCCGAAGGGCATGTCGATGACCAGCATCGCCCGTTCGATCCCGCGCGCCACAGCGCGGCCGTGCAGGATCATCATCTCCATCGTGACGCCAAGGGTCGAGGGCAGGCCGTGCAACACCATGCCGACGCTGTCACCGACCAGGACGAGGTCACATTCGGCGTCGACCAGCTGCGCGACGGGGGTGGTGTAGGCGGTGAGGCAGACCAGCGGGTCCTGCCCTTTCCGCGCGCGGATGTCCGATGCGGTGAGGGTTTTCTGTGGGGCGGATTGGCTCATTCTGGTCCTCCGGCAGGGCAGGGGATCGATATCGCCCTGCGCGGGCCTGTGCAAGTGTGGCGTAATTTCATTATGATTATCGGCATCAATTGGTAATTTTGTGTCCGCTCAGAAATCCAACCCGAGATCGAGTGTCTGCGCCGAGTGGGTCAGCGCCCCGGATGAGATGTAATCCACCCCCGTCGCTGAGACTTCGGCGATTCGGTCCAGCCGCATGTTGCCGGAGGCTTCGAGGATCACCCGTCCGGCGGTCATTTCCACAGCTTTCACGAGGGTCTGGCTGTCCATGTTGTCCAGCAGAACGACATCCGCGCCGCCTTCGTCCAGCACCTCGGCCAGCTGGTCCAGCCGGTCGACCTCGATCTCGCAGCGAACCATGTGCGAGGCCTGCGCTTTAACCGCTCTCAGCACAGGGCGGATGCCCCCGGCGGCGGCGATGTGGTTGTCCTTGATCAGGATCGCGTCGGACAGGCTGAAGCGGTGGTTGAAGCCGCCGCCGTGCAGCACCGCCTGCTTCTCGACCAGTCGCAGGCCCGGCGTGGTCTTGCGGGTGCAAGTGATCCGGGTCTTCGTCCCCTCGGTCCGGGCCACGAAAGCGGCGGTCAGGGTGGCGATGCCAGACAGCCGCCCGGCGAAGTTCAACGCCACCCGTTCGGCGGAGAGGATCGATGCGGCGTTGCCGGTGATCTGCATCAGCAGATCGCCCGGAGCGATCGCATCGCCGTCCAGCTTGTGCGCGGTGGCCTCGAGCCTGGGATCGACCAGCCGGAAGGCCATCGCGGCGATCTGAAGGCCAGAGACGACGCCCGCCTCGCGCGCGTTCAGCCGCGCGGCGTAGGTCGTGCCGGCGGGGATGACGGTGCGGGTGGTGATATCGCCGTAGGTGCCCAGATCCTCCATCAGCGCGGCGCGGACCAGCGGTTCAAGGATCAGGTCGGGCAGGGGGTTTCGGGTCATGCCGGTTCCTCTTGGATGGTGGCGGCGCGGAGGGTCAGGGCGTCGGCGAGGGTGAGCCGTGATCGCGTGCCGATGTCACCCGCCGCATCGGGGTAGTCCGAGCGAAAATGCGCACCCCGGCTTTCGCGGCGCATCAGCGCGGCGGCGGCGATCAATGTCGCGGTGGCGGTCATGTTGCAGAGCGTTTCGCAATCCGGCTGGGCGGTTTCGATCCGGGCAATCTGCGCCAGCGTGCCGGACAGGCTCTGCGCGTCGCGGATCACGCCGACGCCCTCGGTCATGGACTGGCGCAGTTGCCTGACCAAGGTCGGGTTGGGAGCCTCGGCCATGGGAAGATCGGGCAGGTTCACCATCGGCGCGTCTTTCGGTGCGGGCAGTGCCGCGTCGATGGCCAAGGCGCAGCGACGCCCGTAAACCAGCGCCTCCAGCAGCCCGTTGGAAGCCAGCCGGTTGGCCCCGTGCAGCCCGGTCGAGGCGACCTCGCCGCAGGCCCAGAGCCCGGGGAGAGAGCTTTGCCCGGCCGCATCCGTGGCCACACCGCCCATGTGATAGTGCGCGGCGGCGGCCACCGGGATCGGCTGTGTCACGGGATCGAGTCCCGCCAGGCGGCAGGCGTCGGCAACGGCGGGGAAGTCGGTCAGGATCTTCGCACCAAGGGCTGTGCGGGTGTCGAGGGCGGGAGCCAACCCGGCCTTGGTCTGCGCGTAGACGGCGCGGGCCACGATGTCGCGTGGGGCAAGCTCGGCATCGGGATGCGCCGCCAGCATGAACCGCTCGCCGTTGCGGTTGATCAGCGTGGCCCCTTCGCCGCGCAGCGCTTCGGTCGCCAGCGGCGCGGGGTCGAGGCCGCAGGCCATGGCGGTCGGGTGGAACTGGACGAACTCCGCATCGGCAATCTCGGCGCCCGCGCGGGCAGCCATGCCGATGACCTGACCCCGGATGCGCGGCGGATTCGTGGTCAGGGCAAAGAGCCCGCCGGAGCCGCCACCCGCCAGCAGCACGGCGGCGCTGCGGAGGATGACACTCTCGCTTTGTTCATCATCTGCGCAGCGGGCGACGGCGACGCCGGTGATGCGCCCCTTCGAGACCTCGAGCCGGGTGGCCATCACCCCTTCGAGGACCTGGATATGAGCGGCCTCCTGCACCTGTCGGGTCAGGGCGCTCATGATCTCGGCGCCAGCCTGGTCGCCGCGCACACGGACCACGCGGGCAAAGGAATGCGCGGCCTCGCGTGACAGGACATAGGCCCCGCTGGCGATCCGGTCGAAGGGCGCGCCCAGACCGGTCAGATCGAGGATGTGCGCGCGCGCGTCCGCCGTGACCGACTGCGCGACGCGGTGATCCACCGTGCCCGCGCCGGCCAAGACCGTGTCGCGTGCATGGGCCTCGGCGCTGTCGGCCGGGTCCATCGCCGCCGCCACGCCGCCCTGCGCCCAGCTTGAGGAGGCCCCTTCGCCCAGGGCTTCGGGAGAGAGCATCAACACCGGGCGCGGGGCCAGTTTCAGCGCGGCATATTGCGCCGCAAGCCCCGCCCCGACGATGATGACGCGGGACGTTTCGATCGGGGTCATCGCCTCAGTCAGACATCTTGGCAGACAGGTCGATCATCCGCTGCACGGCAACGCGCGCCTTGTCCGCGACGGCTGGATCGACCTCTACCGCGCCCTCCATGGAGTGCAACGACCAGAGGACCTTCTCCAGCGTGATCTTCTTCATGAAGGGGCACATGTTGCAGGGCCCGACGAAATCCACATCCGGCAACGCGTCCGAGATGTTCGAGGCCATGGAGCATTCGGTCACCAGCATCGCTTTTTCGGGGCGCTGCTGCGTCACGTAGTCGATGATATCGCTGGTGGAGCCCGAAAAGTCGGCCTCTGCCACCACGTCGGGGGGGCATTCGGGATGGGCGATGATGCGGGTGCCGTGGTTCCACTCGCGGAAGTCCTTCAGGTCCTGCGCGGTGTATTGTTCATGCACGATGCAGGCGCCATCCCACCAGACGATCCGCTTTTCCGGCACCTGGTTGGCAATGTTCTGCGCCAGGTATTTGTCGGGCGTCATGATGACGGTGTCGCTATCGAGCCCGCGCACGATCTGCGCCGCGTTGGACGATGTGCAGCAGATGTCCGACACCGCCTTTACTGCCGCCGTGGTATTCACATAGGTCACCACCGGCGCGCCGGGGTATTTGGCGCGCATTTCTGCAACCCCCTCGGCCGTGATGCTTTCGGCGAGCGAACAGCCAGCCTCCATGTCGGGCATCAGCACGGTCTTGGAGGGGCTGAGGATCTTTGAGGTCTCGGCCATGAAATGCACGCCGCATTGCACAATCACATCCGCTTCGACCTTGGTCGCCTCGATCGCCAGTTGCAGGCTGTCGCCCACGACATCCGCGATGCCGTGATAGATTTCGGGGGTCATGTAATTGTGCGCCAGAATGACCGCGTTGCGCTCTTTCTTCAGCTTGTTGATCGCCGCGACATAGGGCGCAAAGATCGCCCAGTCCGGGGGCGAGACCACCCGGCTCATGTTGTCGTAGAGATGGGCGTTGGCTTCGGCGATTTCCATGGAGGGGGCGAGATCATAGTGATCGGCGAGTTCGGCGCGCAGCGCGATTTGGTCGAGCAAGGTGAGGATTCCTCAGGTTATTTCAAACCGCAACGGGTGTCGTCCGTCGGCGCTACGGCGCCCGGTGCGGTTGTGTAAGGCAAAGTATGACGTAAGGGCAAGTGTGCGCAGGTCATTGTTATTGTTGCCTGGCGGGTCTCTGCCGCCCAACGCTGCCCTTACCCCGGACGGATTCACCTCACGGCTGCTATGACAGGGATGCCAAGGGCGATATAGCCATTCATGATGACGATATGAACCTGGACCTCAGCGACCTGTCTGTCGAAGTCCCGCGCCATGAGCCGCTGGCCCCGCCGTTTCATACAGTGCATCCACGGCCCGGCAGTGGTTTGCATGCAAATCACGAGAGGGTTCGTTTCGACGCGGCTTCGTCGGTGGTCTCCGCTCCAGTTCTGCCAGATCGCGCGGTCGAGGTGTTTCGGGGCCCGCAGTGCTTCGTTTCTGGCCACGGCACCGGCAGTGACAATCTTCCACGGCGTCGCATTCTTGCGGTGCGGGATGACACCGAATTCGCCCGCGCCGACCTGCCTCCGGGCCCGGCCCGAGTGCCTTCGCGACATCCGAAATCAGACTGGCGGCCCAAAGAAATTGACGACTGCGACACTTTTTCGGAGTGGCGGGGCCGGACCTTTGAGGGATAGACTGCCGGCATGATCCGCGGAGCCCCACAGATCTTCATATCATGGCTTGCCATCGTGTTGATCACGGCGGTCAGCGTGTTTTCGGCTTCCGCGATGGCACCCGACCGCGGCGACCCGGCAGCGCTTCAGATCTCGCTGCTGACGGGGTCGGTGGATGACTTCTGTGGCGATGGCATAGACCCTGACCATCACTGCCCCTTCTGTCGTTTGCTCTCCGACACAGTGGCGCCGGAACCCGCCGGTTTTGCCGCGCTCTTTCGCCCCTTCGATGCCTGGCGGCAGTCTGCCGGGCTGTTGCGGGCGGCGCAGGCCCGGAATCGCAACCACGCGCCACGCGCGCCTCCCTTCATCGCCTGATCGCGCCCGGAAACGGGTTTTCAAAGACAGGCGCGGCCCTCTGGCCGCCAGTTTCGCAAGTCGCGGTGCGTCCGCATGCGTTCCTTGATGGAGAATGAAAATGTTCAAACCCTTCCTTTTTGCCGGTGCCTTGCTGACGCTCGCCGGCTCCGCCTTCGCCCATGCCACCCTCGATCAGAAAGAGGCCGCTGCCGGGTCCACGGTCAAGATCACCCTGCGGGTGCCGCATGGGTGCAATGGCGAGGCGACCCACACCGTTCGCCTGACCCTGCCGGATGGCTTTTACGCCGCCAAGCCGATGCCCAAACCCGGCTGGACCCTGAGCCTCGACACCGGCAACTACGCCACGCCCTATGACAATCACGGCACCAAGATGACCGAGGGCCTGCGCGAGGTGACCTGGTCCGGTGGCCATCTCGAAGACGATTGGTATGACGAGTTTTCGGTGCGCGGCACCTTTGGCGCCGATATCGCCGCCGATACGGTGATGTATTTTCCGGCCCTGCAGGAATGCGCCAATGGCGTCGCCGACTGGACCGACACCTCGGGGGCGAAGGGCGTGCCGAATCCCGCGCCGAAACTGGTGATAGTGGCCGGAACCTCAGGGCACCACGGGCATGGTGGACATGGCGGGCATGGTGGACATGGCGCCAACAAGGCGGCCGCCGATCACGCCATGGCCGCGCCGATCAAGGTTGGTGATCTCGAAATCTCTGGCGCCTTCGCGCGGGCCACCCTGCCGAATGCCCCTGTCGGCGGCGGCTTTCTCAGCGTCACCAACACCGGGACGACGGACGATCGGCTGATCGGCGCGTCGACGGCGGTTGCCGGTCATGTCGAGGTCCATGAAATGGCGATGGAGGGCGACGTGATGAAGATGCGGCAATTGCCCGACGGTCTGGCCATCCCCGCTGGCGCGACTGTGGTTCTGAAGCCCGGCGGCTATCACCTGATGCTGATGAAGCTGAAAGAACCGTTGGTCGAAGGCACCAGGATCCCCGTCACGTTGATGTTCGAAATGGCCGGACAGGTGGAAATCCCGATGTCGATCGGGGCGCCGAATGCGAAATCCGGGGCGGGTCATACCGGGCACGACCAGGGTGGCATGAAGCACGGCGACATGAAGATGGGGGATCACGGCAAGATGAAAGGCCATGGCGGCCATGGCAACATGGGCCGGTCTGATTGAGCCGCGCCATGACCTTGTCCCGCAAGCACGTCGCGTTCATCACACTCTGGGGGCTGGCAGTGCTGGCCCTCATCCTGGTCGCCTGGGTTCGGCTGATCGGGCCGATGTTTGCCCAGAGCCTGAGCGATACAATCGGGCCGGGCGAGTATCACCTGACCACGACCAAGGGCACCGCCTTTACCGAGGCAACGCTCAGGGGCCAGCCCTCGGCGGTCTTCTTTGGCTTTACCCATTGCCCCGAGGTCTGTCCGACCACCCTCGGCGACATTGCCACCTGGAAAGAAGAGCTGGGCGACACCGTTCCGCTGCGGGTCTTCTTTGTCACTGTCGACCCCGAACGCGACACCGTGGATCAGTTGCGTGACTATGTGTCCTGGGTGCCGGATGTGCAGGGCGTCTCAGGCCCACGCGAAGAGATCGACAAGGCGATCAAGGCCTTTCGGATCTACGCGCGCAAAGTGCCGCTTGAGGATGGCGATTACACGATGGATCATTCCGCCAACGTGTTGTTGTTTGACGACAAGGGCCGGTTTTTTGAGCCGATCGGCTATCAGGAAGACTATGACCGGGCGCTGGACAAGATTCGGCGCCTGAACGCCAGCTGAGGAACTGGCACCGACCATTCGGTTGCGCCTGGTCGGTGCCGCGCCGCGTGGAAAGCGCGACCTCTGAAAATCCCTATCCCGGAGTCAGGCGCAAGCCGCAGCTTTGCCCGGCCAGGATCCTGCCCTCGGGGTTCGGCAGCGCGAGCCGGACACCGAAGGTGCCGGTTGCCGCGTCGAGCACCGGGTCGATGACCTCAAGCGTGGCAGATGCAACGCCACCGGTTTCGAGCGTGACCTCGGCAATCTGGCCAACCGCGACATCGCGGCGGCGGGCGGCGGGCAGGTAGGCCTCGACGTTCAGCGGGTCGATCCGGGCCAGCACCATGATTGGCCCCTGTTCGTTATAAAGCTCGCCCGCCGACAACAGCGTGTCGGTCACCACCCCGTCAAAGGGTGCGCGGATGCGTTTGCGTTCACGGGCGGAAAGGGCGGCGGCCAGCTGCAGCTTGGCGACTTCCAGTTGGTAAATGGCTTCTTCTTCTTCCAGCCGGGCGGATTGGGCGGCCAGGATCGCCGCCTCCTGATCCGATTTTGGCACCAGATTGCGCTCGACCAGCGTCGTCAGGCGCTCGGCGTTCAATTCGGCCGCCGCGACCTTGGCGCGGGCCAGCCGCACCGCGATATCCGACCCGACCCTGAGCCGGGCCAGCGCGACCTGCGCATCCTCTTCGGTCGCCTCCAGTTCCGCCAGGATCTGATCGCGGCCGACCTTGTCGGCGCGTTCAACGTGAACCCGGGCAAGGACGCCCCGATCCGCCGCGCCGATCCGGGCGACCTCCTTGGCCTGGATCAGGCATTCGGTGATGGTTTGTGCAATTGTCCGATCAGGCAGCGCCGCGATTGCCAGGGACAGCGCAAAAGCAAGCCAAAGTGATAGAAAAAGTGATAGAATCGGAACACATTGTTTCATCTATGGATGTCTTCAACTGATTGCCTGAATGGGCCAGATCATGATACTTAGAATCAGTTATTACAAGAATTTCACAGGATCGACTTGGGGGACGCCAGCGTCTTTTCGGCCTGATCGAAGTCCTTTTTTCCCGTCGGCCTGTGAATGCAGGGGAAGACCTTGAGGGGGAACGTTATTCTCTGCGGCGTGATGTTCAGTCGCCGCGTCGCCACGTGACCCGCTCGGGCGAGCCACGGTTCGGTAAGGCTCCGGGCATTGCCCAGGGCGATCCCTTCGTGCGCTCGTACGCCACGTCTGATACCGCCCTCGGAACCCATCTGCGGCACCCGGTTTCCCGCCGGGTGATGATGGAGACTTTCGAGCCGCGGCTGCTGCTCTCAGCGGATCTGTTTCCGATTGCCGGGACCATCGCGGCGCCGGGCGAAGAAGACAGCTATCTCATCACCTTTGCCGAGCCGACCCGGGTCAGCTTTGACGCGCTCACCGAGTCCGAGCTGAGCTGGCGATTGCACGGACCGGGCGACATCGATGTCGGCAGCCCCCTGAACCAGGCCGACGGACGCAGCCGTACGGCGCCCGCGGTGCTGGATGTGGCGCGCGGCACTTACACGCTCAGCATTTTCGGGGCCGAGTCTCAGACCGGCGATTACGAATTTCGGCTGAACGATCTGTCGGACGATCCGGTCCTGCCGATGGGCACCCCCGAGGCGGTGGCGCTGGCGCGAGGGACCGAGGGGCTGGGCTATCAGTTCGACGCCCTGGCCGGGCAATATTTCGACTTGCAACTGACCGGTGTGAGCAATGCCAATGCCGGGTCGATCACACTGGTGTCGCCGAGCGGCCAGGTGATCACCAGCACGAATTTCGGCGGGCTGAGCACGGTGCTGAGCGAAAGCGGTCGGCATCGGCTGCTGATCGACGGCGGGGTGGATCAGACCGCCGCCGCCGGGTTCAGCATGACCGCGACCCTGGGCAGCGCCGAGCCGCGTGAATACACCTTTGGCAGCCTCGCCAGCGACAACTTTGACACACCGGGCGAGCGGCATCTGCATCACTTCACCCTGGCCACCGACACAAGGATCGGGCTGACCGGGAGCACCGGGTTCGGACTGCCCAGCTGGGAGTTGCGCGGGCGCAGCGGTGTCGTCGGCTCTGATCTGCTGTTGCGGGCGACGCCGGTCAATTTCGACCTGCCGGCGGGTGACTACTGGCTGGTCACCAGCAGCTATTCCGCGCACACCGGCGCCTATGATTTCCAGATTGTGCAGGATGGCGCCTATACCGCGACGCCGCCACCGGTGAGCGACCGCGCCGGAACTCTGGGCGCGCCCACAACCGGCAGTTTTGGCAGCACCATCGGCGAGGTGCATCGCTATCAGTTCGACATCGCGGCACCGACCGAGCTGATGTTCAACCTGCTGGATCGCAATTCCGATATCGAGCTGACGCTTGAATCGGCGCAGGGTCAGCATTTCGCATTCAACAACAGAAGCCAGAGTGCCAACAGCCGGATTGCCGCGCATGTCCCGGCTGGCACCTATTGGCTGAACATCCGTTCGCAGACGGCTGCGGCGGGCGCGTATCGGTTCCGCCTTTCCGATCCAATGTCCGAGGCGCAGCCGATCACCCTTGGCACGCCCTTCAGCCTCGACCTCGGGACGGATCGGGCGGTGCAGGTGGTCACCGTCGACCTGACTGCTGGCCAGCGGGTGTTCCTCGACCCGACGGCGTTTGATCCGACAAGTTACAGCAGCGGCTCTCTGCGCATCAACGCCTATGGGCCGGATGGGCGTTACCTCGACCAGCTGACGACCAGCCTGAGCTCGGGCGAGGTGCTGCGCGCGCCGTTGGATGGTCGCTATCGGCTGGAATTCCGCCGTGACGACAACCGCCCACTCACCGCCGTTACCGCGACGCTGTTTGCGGCGGATGAGATCGCCCAGCCGCTGGCGCTTGAGGTGCCGACACTCGTCAGCCTGGATACGCCGGGCAAGGTCATCGAGTATCAGGTCGACATCGACGCCGCGACGATGCTGACCTTTGACCTGCGCCGCTCGGTCGAGAACATCAACAATATCCACGCGCAGCTGATTGACCCGGACGGCAACACCGTGCTGACCCGCTATGTCAATTCGGGCGCCGATGCGATGCGCCTGCAGGTCCATGCCGGGCGCTATACCTTGCGGATGAGCGCCTATCAGGACGAGGTCGGCAGCGCCGAGATCGTGCTGCATGACGACCGCAACGCGCCGCTGATTGTCCGTGGCATCGAACAGAGCGGCACCCTCGATCCGGGCGAGGCGATGCGGCTGTGGTCGATTGACGCCACAGGTGGCGAGCGGGTGACGCTGGCCTTCTCCGACTTCACCGGCCGGGACACCTATTACAACCCGCGCCTGCGGGTCTTTGCCCCGGATGGCAGCCAGATTTTGGATGTCGGGGCGACCCCCGGGGCCTTTGCCTTCGATCCGCCACGCGACGGGCGCTATACCATCCTGATTGATGCCCAGCCCGGCCAGACCGCGCCGCTGAGCTATGCCTTCACCGCCAATACGGCGGTGTTTCAGGATGTCGACATCGCCCTGGATACCCGCGTCGACGGGTCTATCCCGGTGCCGTTTGGCCGAGTCGATCACCGCTTTACCCTGACCGAGGAAACCCAGCTCTATTTCGACGCCCTCAACGAAGCGACGGCGCAGGTCACGGTTCTGGATGCCGACGGAAAGCCGGCCGCAGACCTGCCCTATGCGGATTTCGATTATTACAATGGCGCCGGGCGCGAGTTCCGATTGCCGCCGGGTGACTATCTGCTGCGGATCACGCCGGACGGGATAACCACCCCCGATTTTGCCTTTGCCCTGCGCGACATGGCGCTGTCGACGGCGCTGGCGCTGGACAGCGATGTGACCCAGGTCTTGGACAAGACCGCCGTCTTTCGCCATTTCGACGTCACCGGTGCCGGACAGGTCTATATCGACAGCCTTGCCCGCAGTGGTGACAGCTATTGGCAGGTGCTGGACGCCTCCGGCGCGGTTGTCGTTACCGCTGCGGGCTTTGCCAATGACCTGAGCTTTTATGCCGCCGGTCCAGGGCGCTATACGCTGGTGCTGGATGAACGGCCCTCGGCGGCGCTTGGATCCGAGATCACCTTTCGGGTGACCCAGGCGCAATCGCTGACCCGCGCCATTGCCCCCGGTACGCCAGTGACCGGCCAGATCGAACGTCCGGGCGACGTGATTCGCCACAGCTTCACCCTCGCCAGCGCCCAGCGGCTGGCCTTCAAGGGCGAGACATCGACCGACAACCTGACCTTCCGGCTGGAAAAGAACGGCGTGCCGGTCAGCGATGCGGTCAGCCTGAGGCGCTATAGTTTCGATCAGGCGCAGATGGATCTGGGGCCGGGCGATTATGCGCTGGTGATCGAATCCAACGGCGGCTTTACCGGTGATTATCGGTTCGAGCTGCTGAATTTCGCCGATGCAATGCCGCTGGCCGACAATGTCGCCACCGGTCTTGTCATCGTCGCGCCCTCGACCGCCGGGCGGGTCTTCAGCTGGGCCGGCACCGCTGGCCAGATCGTCGAGTTCGACAAGCTTGCCGCCAGCGGCAACATGAGCTTTGCGATGTATGACCCGGAGGGCGGGCGGGTCTTTGAATTCAACAGCCTGCGCGACGTCAGCGATATCACCCTGCGCCAGACCGGCACCTATCACATCCTGGTCTACGGCTATACGACCAACACCGCGGATGAGATCAGCTTTGCCTTCGCGATGCGCGAAACCGGCACCAAGGTGCCCGATGCGCTGACCGGCACCGCGCTGGCGCTGGGCCAATTGGCGAGCGGCACCCTGACCGCCGCCGACACCCCCGACAGCTATGTCCTGACCCTGACCCGGCCGACCCGGGTGATCATGGACGGGCTGACCAATTCCTCGGCGATCAAGGTGAGCCTTGGCAACGCATTTGGCCAGATCATGGCGCCGCGCCAGATCTACACGTCGAGCTATGACCTCTATGCGCGCGGCGATCGCCAGAACGATACGATGACGCTGGATCTGGCCGCCGGGCGCTATCAGATCGACGTGCAATCGAGCAACGCCAGCGACGCCTATGCTTTCGCCTTCCTTGATGCCGACAGCGGTGCCGACCTGCCGCTGAACGTGACCAAGACCGTGCTGAGCGATCCGGCCAACAGCACGGTCCTCTTCGGGTTTGACGCGAGCCTCGGCGAATATGTCTCGCTCGATATGGTCAATGACGGGGCCGACAAGCGCTGGCATGTCATCGCCCCGGACGGCAGCAAGGTGGTGCAGCAGAATTATCTGACCGGGGTCGAATTCCGCGCCCGGATGGCCGGGCGTTATCTGCTGGTCATCGACGGTGATGCCGACGAATCGATCCCGAGCAACGCCCATGTCACCCGCCGCAATTCCGACCCCGAGGCGATTGCGCTGGGCGCGCTCACCACGATCAACCTGCCCATCGCGGGCGCCGTCGACCGGTTCGGTTTCAGCCTGACCGAGGCGACATCGCTGATGTTCGACAGCCGGTTCACCACCTCCAAGCGAATCCACTGGGCGGTGCGGGATGCGGCGGGCGTCGAGGTGGCCGGGGGCCGGATCGACACTGTCGAAGCCCGCGATTTCCGCCTGCCACCGGGCACGTATGAGCTGAGCTTGTCCAGTGGCGGCGCCTTTGACCCGTTCCAGTTCCGCCTGCTCGACCTCGGCGTCGGTCGGACCATCGCCTTGGGCGAGACGGTCAGCGGAACCGCCGAAGCCATGGCGGATGCGCAGGTGTTCCACTTTGATGCGGTGGCCGGGCAGGATGTGGTGTTCGACATCACGTCGTTCTCGCAATCGACCTATCTGTCGAATTACCGCCTGATCGCGCCGGACGGGCGCGAGTTGCCGCAACGGGCGGTTGATGACCTGTCGGTGACCCGGCTGGGCCAGAGCGGGACATGGACGTTGCTGCTGCTGGGCTATGACGGGCGCGAAGGGCCGCTCGACTACAGCTTCCGGCTGGCGGAACGCCAGGTTCAGCGCCAGAGCCTCGAATTCGGCAAGCGCTATCGCGATAGCCCCGCCGATACCCGCGCCCGGCTGATCTATGATTTCACCATGGCCGCGGCGGGGGAGGTCTATTTCGATTCCCTGCTGAGCGATTCAGGTGCACGCTGGGTGATCTCGGATGCCGAGGGGCGGCAGATCGTCAACCAGGCCTTTGCTTCCGACACCGGGGCCAATTCGCGGGTTTCCCTGCCGGCTGGCACCTATTCGTTGCTGCTGGAACGCCGCGATGACCAGATAACCGAACTGCCGTTCCGGCTGCTGAACCTCGCCGAGTCGGTGCAGATCACCCCGGGATCGCCGATCCACGCGGTGCTCAACCCCGGCAACGTGACCCAGGCCTATCGCTTCGATGGCCTTGCCGGGCAGCGCTACAAGCTGGCGCTGACGCAGGGGGCAATCAGCGGCGCCGGGCTCAGCCTGATTGGCCCGGACGGGCAATTGGTTCTGTCGCAATCCGGCGCGATCTCGGATCAGGATGTGCTGACGCTGCATCAGGATGGCGAATACCATTTGCTGATCGAGGGGCAGGTCGGGCGCAGCGAGCCGCTGAACGTTGCGATGAACCTGATCGAGACCCCGCGCCGGGCGCCGGTGCCCGCCCGCTCAGACGCGCGCAGCGCCGCCGACCTGGTGCCCTCGGCAGTGGCGGTCGGCGCGGCTGGGGCCGTCCAGGCGGGTAAGGATATTATCGTCAGCTGGAACGTGACCAACAGCGGCGCGGCGGCCGCGGTGCCGGGCCGTGACCGGGTGATCCTGCGCCGCGCCGACACCGGTGAGATCGTCGGGGTCCGGGTCACTGGGCCGGGGGCGACCCTGCTGGCCCCGGCGGGCACCACCACCCGGCAGGCGACTCTGCGGCTGCCTTCCGGGGCGCTGGGCGCGGGCGATCTGATCGCCGAGGTCGAGCTGGATATCGCCAATGAGGTGGACGAAACCAACGGCGGCATTGACCCGGAACGCAACAACAGCGCCTCGGTCGCGTTCACCGCGCTGAACGATCAACTGGCCGATCTGCTGGTCGAGGATATCCGCGTCGAACCGGCGACCGGCTATCTGCCGGGCGACACCGTGACGGTGCGCTGGACCCTGCGCAATGCCGGCGGTGCGGCGATCACCCAAGCCTTTACCGATCAACTGCGGCTGCGCAATCTCAGCCGCTCCGGTGACCCGACGCTCGATCTGCGCAGCCTCGCCTATGACCCGGCGACCTCCGGCGCGATTGCGGCGGGCGGCACGGTGGAACGCAGCGTCACCCTGACCTGGCCGACCGGAGTCAACGGCACCGGGACCATGGGGTTCGAGGTGACCACCGATCTGGACAACGCGGTGCCCGAGGCCAATGCGGCGGCCACCGGCGAGACCAACAACCAGACCACGCAAAGCGTGATCAACGCCCCGGATCTGGTGATCGAAGGGTTGCGCATCGACAACACCGATCCGCAGGCGGGCGACACGGTCACCTTTACCTGGACCGTCCGCAACAGCGGCAGCACCGATCTGCCGGTCCCGTTCAAATCACTGCTGCAGGTCACCAACCTCGACACCCGCGCCACTCTCCTCAATCGGCGCATTGATTTCGCCGCCGAAGCCGGGGTGCTTTTGCCCGCCGGGGCGACCCGCAGCCGCAGCTTTACCGTCGCCCTGCCCGAGGGCGCCAACGGCACCGGCGACCTGCGCTTCCGGCTCTATCTCGACAATGGCAGCTCATCCTCGGTGATCGAGGTCAATACCGCTGGCGATGCCGAGGACAACAACTTTGCCGAGCTGGTCTTTGCCGCGCGCGCAAAGACCTATGCCGATCTGACCGTCACCGCGCCAAGCCTCACCGGCACCCCGGTCGCCGGGCAGCGGCTGCAGGTCGATTGGCAGGTCAGCAACGCCGGTTCCGTGGCGGCGGGCAGTCGCAGCGACCGGCTGATCCTGTCCACCGACACCACGCTGGGCAATGCCGATGACATCGTGCTGGCCAATGTCAGCCGCGCCGGTCTGGCGGCGGGGGCGGTCGATAACGTCAGCCTCAATGTCTTGCTGCCTGCCGATCTGCTGGGCGCCTATCAGCTCTATGTGCTGACCGACGCCGAGGCCGAGGTGATCGAGGGTGATGGCGAGGCCAACAACAGCGCCGGGCCGGTGGCGATCACTGTGCAGCCGGGCGCGATTGCCGATCTGGTGGTCGAGGCGGTGGCCGGTCCGACCGCTGGCACCTGGGGCCAGGTTCTGCCGCTGTCCTGGCGCGTCGGCAACACCGGCGCAGCAGCCTCGGATGCCGCCTGGCTCGACCGGGTGTATCTGAGTTCCGATGCGGTTCTTGATGCCGGTGATATCCTGCTGGCCGAGGTGGCGGCCCCGGCCGGGCCGCTGGCCGCCGGCGCCAGCTATACCGCCTCGGCCAATATCACCATCCCGCCGAACCTGTCCGGGCCCTATCGTTTGATCGTGGTCACCGACGCCGCCGACACCCAGGAAGAAGGCGCGAACGAGGCCAACAACACCGGCGCCGCGCTTGAGCCGGTGTCGATCTCGTCCTCCTCTGCCGCCGATCTGGTGGTGCGCGATGTCCAGGGGCCGACCGACGGCTCACCGGGCGACAGCGTCCGGGTGTCCTGGCGGACCGAGAATATTGGCGAGGCGATTGCCCGCGCGCCATTCACCGACCGGGTCTATCTGACCGCCACCGGCAGTCTCAGCGGCGCCCGCTACCTCGGTGCCTTTACCCATTCCGCCGGGCTGGAACCGGGCGCCGGGACCGATGCGGCGCTGGATGTGACCCTGCCGTCGCTGGCGGCGGGCAGCTGGCGGTTCCTGGTGGTGACCGATTACAACGATCAGGTGTTCGAGGCCGGGCGCGACGACAATATCGGCCTTGCGGATGATCCCTTTGGCCTCGCCACCCCGGATTTTCAGGTGGTCAATGTTTCGGCCCCTGACAGCGCCACCTCGGATCAGGTCATCACCGTCAACTGGACGGTGCGCAACGCCGGATCCGGCAATGCCACGGCGGGCCGGATCGACCGGGTCCTGCTGTCGCGCGATGGCATCGCCGATGGCAACGATATCCTGTTGCATGCCAGCGGCGCCCGCGACGCGCTGGCGGCGGGGGCCGAGGATATGCTCAGCGCCGATGTGCGGATCCCTATAGATGCACGCGGCGATTGGCAGATCATCGTCGTCGCCGACGCCACCGACCGCACCGAAGAGCAGGAGTTCGAGGACAACAATACCCTTGCCCGGGCCTTTGCCGTGGCCCTGGCCCCGCATGCCGATCTGACGGTCACCGAGGTCACCGCGCCGCCGCTCACCGTGGCCGATCCGGCGGTCATCTCGGTCGGCTGGCGGGTCAGCAATATCGCCAGCGCCAAGGGGGGCGAGACCGGCTGGACCGATCAGGTCTGGGCCTCAAAGGATGACATTCTGGGGGATGGCGACGATATCCTGCTGGGCAGCTATCAGCGCGACGGGGCGCTGGCGCCGGGCGGCAGCTATCTGCGTTCCGAGGCGATCAACCTGCCCGCGGGCTTTTCCGAGCGGTTGAAGATCTACGTGGTCGCCGATGCCACCGGGCTGGTGTTCGAGGATGGCGCCACCGCCAACAACCGGGGCGTGGCACCGACCTATGTCGATGTGGCGCGGGCACCCTATGCCGACCTCAAGGTGACGATGATCAAGGCGGCGGCGGGGGGCCTGTCCGGCACCGACCTCAACGTCGCCTGGACGGTGCGCAACGATGGCATCGGGGTCACCGACGCGATCAGCTGGACCGACCGGATCACCCTGTCGCGCAACCCCGATGGCAGCGGCAAGGTGGCCTCGGTCGATTACACCCATCTCGGCGCGCTGGAGGTTGGCGACGGCTATCAGCGGACCGCGGTCATCGGCATTCCCAATGGTGTTTCCGGGCCGCTCTATGCCAGCGTCGAAACCGCGCCCAGCGGCGGCCCCTATGAATTCGTGTTCAACGACAACAACCGCTCGGCGGCGGTGCCGACCACCATCACCCTGGCGCCGACGGCGGATCTGCAGGTCAGCGATATCGCCACGGTCGAAACCTCGGCCGAGGGCGAAATCATCGACGTTGCCTGGCGGGTCAGCAACGCCGGTGCGGCGGCGCTGGACGGGTCCTGGACCGACCGGCTGGTTCTGGTGCCGCTGGACACCTCGAAACCCAGCATCACCGTGGGCAATTTCACCAACACCCGGGCGCTGGGCATCGGGCAGAGCTATCAGCGCACCGAACGGTTCCGCCTGCCTGCGCGGATCGAGGGCGCCTATACCCTGACCGTGGTCACCAATTACAATCGTGGGATCTATGAAGAGGGGGCGGCGGGCGACAACAACACCACCGCCGACGACCGGCCCCTCACTGTCACCCTGAACCCGCGCCCCAATCTGCAGGTGTCGAGCCTGGTGATTGCCCCCGCCGTCACCGCAGGCGGCAGCCAGCAGGCCAGTTTCGAGATCATCAACCAGGGCAGCGTCGCGGCGCTGGGCGAATGGCAGGACAGCGTTTACCTGTCGCTTGACGACACGCTCAGCAGCGATGACGTGCTGATCTCGCGCACCGGCAACCCGCTCGCCCTGGCGCCGGGCGAAAGCTACAGCATGACCTCGGATGTCGGCACCGTGCCGCTGCTTTGGTCGGGCGATGCCTATGTGATCGTCTCGGCGGACAGCAATGCCCGGGTCGACGAATATCCGTTCGACAGCGACAATCAAGCGGCAGCCAAGTTCAACGTCACCGCCCTGCCGCGCCCGGATCTGGTGACCGGCAGCGTGATCGCCCCGGTGCAGGCCGTCGCCGGGTCCGAGGTCGAGGTGCGCTATCGGGTCACCAACCTGGGCGCGGGCGAGACCCTTGATGACAGCTGGCGCGACACCATCTGGATCGCGCAGGATGCGCGGCGGCCCAATACTTCGGCCTTTGCCGATGTCGATGGCGCGGATTTCCTCAAGGGCAATTCGGCCCGGCTACTGGGCAGTGTCACCCATTCCGGCGGTCTGGCGCTGGGCGAAAGCTATGAGATGACCCTGCGGGTGCAGATCCCCGAGGACCTGCCTTCGGGCCAGTATTTCATCACCCCCTGGTCGGACAGCTACGACGTGGTGGCCGAGGACACGCTGGCGATCAACATCAACCCGGATGATCCGAACGAGCTGGACAACAACAACTACAAAGGCCGTGGCATCGACATCATCGGCTATGTGCCGGTGCGCCCCGATCTGGTGGTCTCAGGGGTGACCAGCGACGCGGCGGCCTATGCCGGGCGCGATCAGCTGAATGTAAACTGGACGGTTGCCAATTCCGGGCTGACCGGCACGCCGGAAAGCTGGATCGACCGGGTCTATCTCAGCGACAGTGCCGAATTCGGCGCGCCGGGCGAAACCCTGTGGCATCTCGGCGATCTGGCCCGCAGCGGCGCGCTGGAGCCCGGCGAAAGCTATCGCGCCAGCGCCAGCTTCGACCTGCCGCCCTCGGCGCGCGGGCAATTTGTCCATGTGATCACCGATGCCTCGGTGCGCGGTCGCCAGGCGGTGGTCGAGGCGGATGAGGACAACAACCTGGCCAGCGGCACCGCCGATGTCAGCGGTGCTGCCGCCGACCTCAGGGTGATTGCCGTCGCCGCCGCACCCGGCGCGCGCTCGGGCGAGCCGGTGCAGATCACCTGGACCGTGCGCAATGACGGCGCCGCAGCGGTCTGGGACGGAACCGAGTATTGGCGTGACGCCGTGTGGGTGTCGCGCGACCCGGTGTTCGAGCGCAGCCGCGCCACCCTGCTGGGCCAGGTGATCCACCAGAACCAGGCCGGGCTGGCCGCCGGGGCGAGCTATACCGAAACCGCCGAGATGGTGCTGCCGCCGGGCAGCGATGGCGACTATTACCTGCATGTGGCAACCGATGTGGCCTATTACGGCGGGCTGCCGCTGGGCGAATCCCTGAGCGGCGCAATCGACAAGGGGGCGGAGTATTACCGCACCAGCGCCTATGAAACCGAAGATGACCCGACCGGCAATTTTGGCCGTGGCAGCACCCGCATCACCTATGCCGAGCCGGACCTGACCGTCACCGCTTTTGAGGTGCCCGCCGGGGCCAGCAGCGGTGGCCCGGTCGAAATCACCTATACCGTCACCAACACCGGCAGCCGCGCCACCCGCGAAAGCCGCTGGTATGACCGGTTCTATATCTCGGTCGACGGCGCGCTCGATCCGCAGGACCATATGATTGGCGAGCTCCGCCGCGATGCGCCGCTGGGCATCGGCGAAAGCTATACCGAGACGGTGACCCTGGATCTGCCGCTGGGGATCGCCGGGGATTACACCATCCTGATGGAAACCGACGCCACCTCGCGCGCCGGTGGCACCTATCAGAAATCGACGATCCGCATCGGTCTGCATGGGCTCAGCGCCACCGCCGACAATGTCGATGAATTCGCCGGTGAGGGCAACAACAGCGCCAGCGCACCGATCGCGGTCGAGGCGGCACAAACCGCCGATCTGACCATCAGCGCCCTGGCCCTGCCGCAGCGGGCGGTGACCGGTCAGCCGTTCACCGTCAGCTATGCGATCACCAACAGCGGCGTGCGCTCGACCGGCGGCGGCTGGCGCGATCTGGTCTATCTCAGCCGTGATGAATCCCTCGACACCCGCACCGATTTCTTTCTTGGCTATCACGATCACCTGGCCCCGCTTGAGGCTGGCGCGCTGCGCGAGGTCGATCTGGCCACCAAACTGCCCAAGGGGCTGTCGGGGTCGTATTTCGTCTATGTGGTCAGCGATCCGGTCTCGAACAGCGCTCCGGTGGGGGCGGTGTTCGAGGACGGGCGCGAGGACAACATTCGGTCCTCGGCGCAGCCCCTGCTGATCGAACAGGAACCCCCCGCCGATCTGGTCGCGTCCGGCGTCGCGCTGTCCGGTGGCTCTGCCCCGGGCGATCCGGTGCAGGTCAGCTGGACCGTCACCAACCAATCGACAGCCCCGGCCAAGGGCGAGTGGAGCGATGCAGTTTATCTGTCGCGCGACGGGGTCTGGGACATCGGCGATACCTTCCTGGGACGGGCCACCCATGCGGGCGGGCTGGCGGCGGGGGCCAGCTATGCCGGCAGCCTGACCGCTGATCTGCCGATCCTCGGCGACGGGGCCTGGCGGGTGATCCTGCGCACCGATGCGCGCGACCAGGTGAACGAGGCCGCGTTCGAGGGCAACAACACCAGCGTCGGCGCCGGGGCGATCACCGTGGCCAGCCCGCTGATCCCGCTGGGGATCGACCGGGTGGTGTCGCTGGGGGCGGCCAGCGAACGGCTCTACCGGATCGAGGTGCCAGCGGGCGAAACCCTGCTTGTGTCACTGAGCGGCGGCGACCCCAACACCGCGAACGAGATTTTCCTCAAGGCCGGGTCACCGCCCAGCCAGTCGGATTTCGACGCCGCCCAGGGCAGCGTTTTTGGCACCCGGCAAGAGGCACTGATTTCCACGACCGAACCGGGCAGCTATTACATTCTGGTGCGCAGCTTTGGCGGTGAAGACGGGGCAGAGGACATCGACCAGGTGCTGCGGGCCGAGATCCTGCCGTTCCAGATCCGCGACGTCACCCCCGATCAAGGCGGATCGGCGCGGTTCGTGACCATGACCATCGACGGTGCCGGCATCCTGCCCGGCGCGGTGGTCAAGCTCAGCCGCCCCGGGCTGGCGGAATTCCTGCCGGTGTCGGTGAAACGCATCGACGCCACAAAGGTGATCGCCACCTTCGACCTGGAGGGCGCCGAACACGGGCTTTACGATGTGATCGTGACCAATGCCGATGGCGCCGAGGCGATCCTGCCCTATCGCTATCTGGTCGAGCGCCAGATCGAACGCGACGTGACCGTGGGCTTGGGCGGGCCGCGCGTCATTCCGGCGGGGCAGGCCGGGGTCTACAGCGTCGTGCTCGACAGCCTCACCAATGTCGATACGCCCTATGTGCATTTCACCTTTGGCGCGCCCGAGATCGGCAGCAACGATTTCGCCTATAACCTGCCGTTCCTGCAATTCACCACCAATGTCGGTGATGGCTCGGACACGCCCGCCGAGGGGCTGAGCGGCGCGCAATCGGCCCTGAACCTGGGCGGGCGGCTGCTGGCCCCTGGCTATGCCTTTGATCTGGCCGCCGAGGGCCAGGCGCAGATGAATTTCGCGGTGCAGACCTATCCCGGCCTGCAGGCGCTGATCGACCGCGATTTCGAGGGCATCAAGACCTATCTCTATGCCCGCTTCCCGGATCTCGCCGCAGCGGACGGGCTGGCCGGTGGTGTCGATGCGCTGGCCGCTGTCGATCCGCTGATCCACGAGATTTTTACCGATCCCGGTTTCGAGGTCGTGCATGGCGATCTGCCCTGGTATCTGCCGTTCCAGTTCAACGTGGTCGCCGCCGCCACCCCGATGACCCGCGACGAATTCGTCACGGCGCAGCGCGCCGAGGCCGAAAAACTGCGCCAGGCGGTGCTGGCCGATGCCGATGCCACGCCGGCGCTGCAAACCCTGGCGGCGGATCAGGCGGCCTGGACCGATGGCTTCCTCGCCGCGCTGACCTCTGCCGGGCTGCTGCGCGAAGAGGCCGACGCGCCGCCGGTGTTCGAACAGACCCGGGTCACCAGCCTGGTGGCGCAGCTGTCACAGGGCCTGCTGATGGGCCCGGCGGGGGATGAGATCCGCAGCGGTGGCGATCTGGTCGACTTCTACGCCGCGGTGCGCGGCTGGTATGGCTCGACCCCCGCAGCCCTGGCGCCGATTGCCCGCTATGACATCCGCAACCCGCCGCGGGGCCTGCCCTATGATGTGCCGGTGGCGGCGCTGCCGGACGTCGCCGAGTTCGACCTGGGCCTCAGCCGCCCGACCACCTTTACCGCCTTCAATGTCTATTCGCCCTGGCTGGGCGAAGGCGCGGTGGATCTGCCGGATTTCGGATCGGATGCGACGACAAGCGAGCTGACCGCGCTCGACCTTGACCGCTTCCGCGAGATCGCGGGGGTGGCCCAGGGCGACGGCGCCGCCTGGCTGCGCGGCCCGCTGGGCGCTGGCGACGAAAACTGGGTGCCGGCGCAGACCGCGCTGCCGCATGAGATCGGGTTCGAGCTTGACGCCGCCAGCCCGCGCCCGGCGCGAGAGCTGCGCATCGTCACCACGCTGGATCCGGGGCTGGACGCCCGCAGCTTCCGCCTGGGCGGGCTGAGCATCGGTGATCTGAATATCGAAATTCCCGCCGGGCGGCTGCTCTATCAGACCGATATCGACCTCAGCGCCAGCCGTGGCTTTGTGCTGCGGGTTTCGGCGGGGGTCGATCTGGCCAGCCGCACCGCAACCTGGCTGGTGCAGGCGATTGACCCGGCCACCGGTGAATTGCTTGAAGGCAACGGGCCCGAGGGGCTGCTGCGCGCCGGTGAAAGCGGATCGGTGCGCTATCAAGTCGAGGCCAGCAAAGAGGCCGTCAGCGGCGCCGAGATTCTTGCCGAAGCCCAGGTGATCCTGGATGTGAGCGCACCCGAGGTTACCGAGGCGTTTGGCTACCGGCTCGACCAGGGCGCCCCGATCACCACCTACAACGCCCGCCGCATTCCGGGCACCGAGGACACCCGCATCACCTGGTCCGCGACGGACGAGGCGGGCGGATCGGGCGTGCAAAGCGCCAATATCTACGTCTCGGTGAACGGCGGAGATTTCCGCATTGTCGCCCGCGACGAGACCACCGGAGATTTCACGTATTCGCCGCCCGACGGCACCCCGGCTGGCGCGACTGTCGACGTGCTGGTGTTGGCGCGCGATCTGGCGGGCAATCGCGACGCGGCGCCGCCGGGCCTTGCCGCCAGCGGCGATCTGGTGCCGGAGGTGATCGATCTGGGTGGCAGCAGCGTGACCGACACCACCGAGGCCGCGCCGCTGAATGTCGCCACCCCCGCCCTGCCGGAGCCGCAAAACCCGCTGTTCATCGAGGCGCTGGGCGGCATTCCGGCCACCATCTCGCCGCTGCGTCCCGGTGCCTATGCCACCGCGGTCGCGCCGTTTGCCTTTGAAACCTTCATCGCCGGGCTCCCGGCCAGCCAGGGCGGCATCGGCGCGCTGGCGGTGCTGGGGCTGGCGGATGGATCGGTGCTCTATTCCGGCGGGCCGGACCGGGCCTGGCTTTACCATGTCGACGCCAATGGCGCTGGCGGCGAGGAACCGCTGGCCCGGCTCGACACGCCGATTTACGATATGGCGCAAGCGCCGGACGGGCGGATCTGGGCGACCTCGGGCGGCGGCGCCCTGCTGGAATTGAGCGGCAGCACCGGCGATATCCTGAACCGTTATGGCGATGGCATCACCCAATCGGTCGCGGTGACGGCGGATGGCGCGATCTATGTCTCGACCGGTGACGGGGTGGCGCGGTTCGACGCGGTCACCGAAACCTTCATCGCCTTTTCCGACCGCCGCGTCGATGATCTGGCCGTGGCCCCTGACGGCAGCCTCTGGGGCACCAGCTGGCCCGACCGGGGCCGGGTGCTGCGCTTTGATGCGGATGGCACGGCGCGGGTGGTGGCCGAGGTGCAGGCGCCGCTCGATTCGATCACCTTTGGCACTGCGGGCAGCGAATTCGCCGGGCTGGCGCTGCTGACCAGCGTCCGGGACGGGACCGGGACCGGCGCGGTGTCACGGATCTTTGCCGTCGATGTCGCCAGCCACGAGATCGTCAGCGTCGCCGCCGCGCCGATCCGGGGCGAAGGCATCGCGGCGCTGGCCGATGGCCGGGTTCTGGTGGCGCATGGCCTTGGCCTTGACGTGCTGCGCCCGCTTTATGCGCCCAAGGTTGTCGCCAGCACCCTGGCCGATGGCGCGATCACCGCGCAGCCGGTCGCCGGTTTCTCGTTCCGCTTTGACGATGACATGGCGGTGAGCGGCGCGGGATCGGTGCTGAACCCGGCGAATTTCGCGCTGATCGACTCGCACGGGGAAATCCTGCCGATCACCTCGGTGGAGTATGCCGCCGACAGCCGTGAGGTCACACTGCGCTTTGCGGCGTTGCCGCGCGGTGTCTTTGCGATCTCGGTCTCGGGCGATGTGCAAAGCGCCCGCGGCGTGGCGCTGGGGGCGCCCTATAGTGTGGAATTCACCCGGCTGCAGGATGTCACCGCCAATGTGCGGATCGAATATCAGAACACCCGCTTTGACCGCCAGACCGGCACCACCACCTATGAGGTCATTGTCACCAATACCGGCACCCGGCCATTGCTGGCGCCGCTGCAACTGACGCTGGACACCTCGGACCCGAGTGGCAGCGGCACCCCGCTGAGCGGGGTGCGGGCCAATGACATCTGGCTGATCGACCTCAGCGATGATCTCGGCGCGGACAATATCCTCAGCCCCGGCGAGACCGCCACGGCCCATGCGGTGACCCTGCTGCTTGACCCCGAAGAGCGCGGGGCCTTTGCCCATGGCGTGCGGATTCTGCCGGGGGTCAATACTGCGCCGGTGATCCTGGAATCGATGCCGGGTGAGGCCGAGGTCGGGGTGCTCTACCGTCACGACTTCATTGCCGCCGACCTTGAGGGCGACGCCATCGGCTGGGTGCTGGTCAGCGGGCCTGAGGGCATGGTGCTCGACCCCGAAACCGGGGTTTTGACCTGGACCCCGGGCCGCGACGCGGCGGCGACCACCCCGGTGGTGGTGCGCGCCTATGACGAGGCCGGTGCCTTTTCCGAGGCGACATGGGACATTGCCATCGACGCCGGGCTGAACACCGCGCCGCAGATCGAGGCACCGAGCGCGGTGATCGAGCTGTTCGAGGGCGAAGAGATGCGCCTGCCGCTGCTGGCCTTTGATCCGGACCTCGACCGGTTGCTGCTGTTTGCCGACAACCTGCCGCGCGGGGCATTCCTTGACCAGGACACCCAGGAGCTGGTCTGGACCCCGCAACCCGGTCAGCGCGGCCTCTATCAGGACGTCACCATCGGGGCCAGCGACGGCGCTGCGCAGAGCACCCAGAGTTTCGATATCCTGGTGCGCCCCGGCAATGCCGCGCCGGTTGTGGCGACGCCGCTGCCGCTGGAGGTGCGCGAGGGCGAGCCGCTGCGGATCCCGATCACCGCCGAAGATCCCGAGGGTGGGGTGCTGCGCTATTCGGCGCCGGTGTTGCCCGCAGGTGCCGCGCTGAACCCCGATACCGGGGTGCTGGAATGGACGCCGGGCTACACCCAGATGGGCGAATATACGGTGCCGGTCGATGTCACCGACGGGCTTGGTACCACCCGCATCGTGCTGCGCATCAACGTCGCCAATGCCAATGGCGCGCCGAGCCTGCGCGGGCTCGACGACTGGACCGCGACCGAGGGTCAGGCGCTGTTCTTCCGCACCGAGGCGTTTGATCCCGACAACCCCGATTACGTGATGCCGGAACGCGACAGCGACGGCTCCCTGATGCACTACGAAGGCTCACAGCGCAGCTCGGTCAGTTACGAGATGACCGGCCTGCCGAGCGGTGCCAGCTATGATCCGGGCACCGGGCAATTCCATTGGCAGACCGGCTTTGCCGATGCCGGGCTCTATGTCATGCGGCTGACCGCGACCGATGATGGCGACGGCACCGGTGTTGCCGCCTCCCGCAGCATCGACATCACCCTCACGGTCGAGGATCTGAACCGTCCGCCGGAATTGCCGGACCTGCCGAACCGCAGTGTCGAAGGCGGCGGCACTCTTGAGATCCCGCTGAGCTCGGTCGATCCCGATGGCAATGTGCTGCGCTTCACCGCCACCGCGACCCGCGCCGCCGGGGCCGATCAGATCGACCTCGATCCGACGCCGATCCCGCTCGATGGCTCCTCACCCTTCGGGGCGCTGGTGATGGCGGCGGACGGCGGCGCGACGCTGCGGCTGACCCCCGCCGATCTGGACCGGGGCGATTGGCGGATCGACCTTGAGGTCGAGGATGACGGCAATGGCACCGCGGCCAATGCGCAGCGCGATCAGGGCAGCTTCATCCTTTCGGTCGAAGCGGCGAACCTGGGTCCGGCGCTGGCACCGGTCGCCGGGCTTGTCGCGGTGCCGGGGCAAGAGTTGCGCTATGAATTCACCGCGCTGGATGCCGATCGCGATCCGCTGACCTTTAGCATCGAGGGCCTGCCGGAGGCGGCGGTGATCTCTGCCGGGTCGAGCTATGGCCGGGCGCTGCTGCGCTGGACGCCGACCAGTGCTGATATCGGCGATCACAGCCTGACCCTGCGGGTGACCGACAGCGGCGCCGGGGTGCCTGCGGATGCGCTGAGTGATACATTGACCCTGCCGGTCAAGGTGCGCGCGGCCAATGGCGCGCCGATCCTGCAACCGGTGGGCGATATCACTGTGGCCGAGCTGCAGGAGTTCAGCCTGACCCTGGGCGCCGCCGACCCGGATGGCGATCCGCTGACCTGGTCCGCCACCGGCCTGCCGCCGGGTGCCAGGATCGACGCGCTGACCGGCACCCTCTCCTTTACCCCGCACAGCTATCAGGCCGGGCGTTATGAGGGCATCACCATCCGGGTCACCGACGGCAACAAATTCGCGACCGAGACTCTGGCGCTGATCGTCACCAACACCAACCGCGCGCCGGTCTTTGTGCCGACCCCGCCGCAGACCGGCCGCGAAGGGGTGGCATTCGGCTTCCGCCTGCTGGCGGGCGATATCGACGGCGACGGCATGGTGTTCGAACCGGTCGGGGCGCTGCCCGCCGGGGCGCGGCTGAACGCCAGCACCGGCGAATTCCGCTGGACGCCGGATCATACCCAGGCGGGCAGTTACACGATCAAGGTCCGGGTGCGCGACGCGGCGGGCGCGGCGAGCGAGCAGGCGGTGGTGACCCGAATCCTCAACCAGAACCGGGCGCCGGAGCTGGCCCTGCAAAACCGTGCCGTGGTGCTGGGCGAGACGCTGCAATTCAGCCTCGGCGCCAGTGACCCGGACGCCGATGACACGCTGATCCTGTCGGTCGAAAACCTGCCCGACACCGCCAGCTTCGATCCCGCCAGCAATGTCCTGACCTTCCGCCCCGAGGTTGGTGATCTGGGCGATCATGTGGTGCGGGTCAGCGCCTTTGATGGCACCGACACGGTTCCGCGCAACATGGTGCTGCGGGTCAGCCGCAGCCCGCAGCTGCCGATTGCGGTGCTCGATGTTACCCCGGGATTCCCGGCGCGGCCGGGCCAGTTGGTGACGCTGTCGGCGGCGGGGTCCGGGTTCGTGCCGGTCGCCTCCTATCGGCTGACCATCGACGGGGCCGAGGTGCCGCTGAGCGATCTCAACCGCGCCAGCTTTATCCCCGAGGCCCCGGGGCGGATCACCGCCGTGCTTGAGGTGACGGATGTCGACGGTCGCGTCGGGCGCGTGGAAAAGGTGATTGCGGTGCGCGATGCCGCCGACCGCGCCGCGCCGGTGCTGGGCCTTGCCATCAACGATGGCGCGGTGCTGCAGGCGGGCGCGATCATCGGCAGCGTGACCGATCCCGGTATTGCCGATTGGCGCGCGATCCTGGTGCCCGCCGATGGCCCCGCGATCATTCTGGGCAGCGGCACCACCCAGGTCGCCAATGGCGTGATCGGCCATCTCGATCCGGGGTTGGTGCAATCGGGATTCTACCGGCTGCGGCTTGAGGCCGTCGATATCGCCGGTCTGACCTCGGTTCTGGAGCGCCAGGTCGAGGTGCTGCCAGCGCCCTCGGCGACCCTGCGCCGGACCGAGGTCGATGCCCGTGTCGATCTGGGCGGTGTCAGCCTCGACCTGACCCGGACCTATGACGCCCGCGACGCCGGTCGCGCCGGGGATTTCGGGTCGGGCTGGGCGGCGGGCTGGAACGATCTGCGGCTGGATGCCGGACCGGCGAATGCCCTGAACCGTGCCCTGCAGACTGGCGACCGGGTGCATCTGAGCGCGCCGGACGGCACCAGGCTGGTGTTCACCGCGCAGATCGACACCGAGGCGATTGCCGGGCTGGATCGCGCGATCCTGCGCTTTGTCTCGGAAACCCCGGGCTATACGCTGACCCACAACGGCCCGCTGCTGACCGAGGCCGAGGGCGGGCTCTATTCGGTGGTCAGCGGGTTGCCCTACAGCCCGTTCGGGCGCGGCGGCGAGGTTTTGACCCTGACCAGCCCGGATGGCACCATGTGGCACGCGGACGGGTCCGGCGCGGTCAAGGCGATCACCAAGGACGGCACCCGGCTGATCGTTGCTGACAGCGGCATCATCGCCCCGGATGGCAGCGCGGTGCAGATCGTCACCAACCCGCTGGGCGGGATTGCCGGGCTGCAACTGCCCGATGGCGGGCGGCGCATTTATCTTTACGACGACGCGGGCCGGCTCAGCTTTGCCGGCGGTGGCGCGGCGCCGATGCTCTATGGCTATGAAACCGGCGAAGGCGGGCGGCTGATCGCCGCGACCGGGCCGAGCGGGGCGCAGTATCGCTATGCCGCAGATGGGTCGGTCACCAGCAGCGCCGCGCAGCATCATTTCGGGACCCTGGCCGAGGCGCAGCCGCGCAATGTCACGCTGAGCGCGGGTGCGGTGGACGGCAGCACCCTGGCGATCCGCGACACCGAGCTCGCCTCGGCGGGCGGGCGGATCCTGCTGCGGGTCGCGGTTGAGGGGCCTGCGCCCACGGCCCTGACGCTGAGCGGGATGACGCCGCTGACGCTGCAGCGCGCGGGCGGGGTGAGCACCGCGATCTTTGCCATCGAAACCGCGGGCCTGTTCAGCCTGCAGCTGACCGGCGCGGCGGCGGGGGCCTATCGGATCAGCCTCGGCGCGGCGGGCGATCTGAACGGCGACGGCAGCGTGAACGGCACCGATCTGGGCGCGCTGGAAACCACGCCGGTGGACCTGAATGGCGACGGCCTGGCGACTGCGGCGGATCGCGGGCTGTTGATGCAAAACTTTGGCCTGCTGGCGAATGCCGCGCCGGTCATCACCCCCGAAACGCAAAAGACCTATACCGATCTCGCCATCGAAATCCCGCTGGCCAGCATGACCAGCGACCCCGAGGGCGATCCGATTTTCTATGAGCTGATTGGCGCGGTCGGCGGCACCGCGTCCCTGACGCCGGACGGGCGGGCGATCCGCTTTACCCCCGAGGCCGGACGCAGCGCGCCGGGCCGGGTGATCCTCCGCGCCAGCGATGGCTATCGCCAATCGGCGGCCACCAGCCTGGCCATCGACATTTCCGGCGCGGCACTGACCAGCATCGATTTCGCCACCCGCGCGCCCTATCTCGCCGATGGTCAGCGTGTCGATTTTGCCATCACCGGTCAGTTTGCCGATGGTGGCAGCGCGCAATTGCCCGAGGGCTATGTCACGGTGAATTTCGCCGATCCGGCGGTGGCGCGGATCCGGGCCGGGCAGCTTGAGGCGCTTGGCGACGGGTTCAGCCTGCTCACCGCGACGCGCGGCGCGGCGACGGCGGCGACGGTGGTGCGGGTTGGCCAACTCAGCGAATATGACGAGGCGCTGATCACCTATGGCGCCGATGTTTATCCGGATGCGGTGATCGTCACCCCGGGGGCCGAGCGGCAATTGCTGCTGTTCGATCCCTTCGATGAAAACGTGATCGCGACCCGCAATGACGAGGTGCGCAAATACGTCGTCAACGGCGATATTGTCGAAGTAACGGCGGATGGCCGGATCATCGGCAAGACGGTGGGCGAGACCCTGGTGCAGGTCATCTATCGTGCCACCGAATTGCTGGTGCCGGTTCGGGTGCAGGCGCCGGTGGTCGGCGAAGCGGTGCCGGTCGGGCGCGCCGGCGGCATCGTGCAGAATGCCGATGGCTATCAGGTTGCGATTGCCGAGGACGCCCTGCCGCGCGATGTCGCGGTCAGCATCGAGACGCTGAACCAGGCCGATCTCGATGTGCCACCGCTGCCAACCGGTGTCGGGCTGACCTTTGCCGGGGCCTTCCGGCTTGATACCGGCGATGCGCCGATGCGGATTCCGGCGCAGCTTGCGATTCCGACCGATGCGCCGGTCGGATCCCGGATCATCTTTTACCGGATCACCGATTTCGTCACCGAAACCGGGCTGGTCCGCGGCTATCAGGAGGTCGAAAGCGGCCTCGTCGGCAGCGATGGCATGGCGCGCACCACCTCGCCGCCCTGGGACGGGGTGCAGGCGGCGGGCGAATTTGTCCTGGCGGCTGCGGATTCGGCGCTGACCCAGGTCAGACAGGTCGAGGTCGATATCAAGGCCAAGAATGCCACCGATGCGGTGCAGACCGGCGGCTTTGTCGCCGGGACGGCGGGCGGTGCCTTTATGGGCGCGCTCAGCGCTGGCGGGAAAATGACGCTGACCCTGCCGAACCGGGTCAGCAATATCATCACCACGATCTTCAACGCCGACAATTTCGAATACATCACCAGCAAGGCGATCGAGCTGATCGCCGGGATCGGCGATGTCGTGGTGTCGCTGGTCGGCAGCGCCGCCGCCGAAGCCATCGCTGGCACCGCGCCGCTGATCACCTCGACCAATACGCTGCTGGAATCGGTGAACGGCAATTCAGCGGTGGTCGATCCAAGGCTTGAGATCCGGGGCAAGCGGCTGGTGGCGCCCAGCGGGTCGACAAACCCGCTGCCCAGCTGGGTGGTGTTCGGTGAATTCGACCGCGAGGAATTGCAGCAGGCCATGCTGGAAGTCGGAGCGGCCCCGGCCGATACCGTCCTGCGCGCCAGCAAGCAGAACGGCATCGCGGTGCTGGCTGATTACCGGAGCGACGGCGGCGACGATGTGCTGACCGTGCGCCCGCCGAATGATATCGGGGTGCGCGACGCCATCGTGGTGCGCCCGGATTCCGCCTTTCAAACCTATGGTTTCAAACCGAGCCCGACCAAATACGCCACCAGTGATCCCACCAGCGGCGGCTATCGCGATGTCACTTGGGAATTCTCGGATCGGGTGCAGATCCGGGGCCGGGCCGAGGACACCTTCATCAGTGTCGAACGGGGCGTGCGTCAGCCCGACGGGGTGGACATCGCCGCCACCGGCGAGGTGCTGGATCAGCTCGTCGTGGTGCGCGAACGCCCGTTCGAGCCGCCCTTGGCAGGCGATGCGACCGCCCGGCCGGTGATGATCGGGCGGATTCCGATCGGCTATCTTGACGGGAACGGCGAGCCGATCGCCGAAAAGGGCAGCGCCCGCCCCGACAAGGTGGTGCTGAACAACGATTCGACCCGTGCCTATGTCGGGCTGACCGGCGCTGGCGGGATCGCCGTGGTCGATACCGTGCTCTACCGCCAGATCGACGTGAAGCCGGAGGACGAGGCCCACACCAATTTCATCGAAATGTCGGATGCGCGGATCGGCGAGCTGTTCCTTGATCGCAACAACGATTTCCTGATCGCCACCGACACCGCCCAGCCGGTGATCTATTTCATCGGCATAGATCCGGACGATCCCGCGACCTATCACAAGGTGGTGCTGACCCGCACGCTGGACAAGGACTGGCCGGTGACCGGCGCCACGCTAACCCCGGATTTCAAACAGCTGGTGGTCACCCAATCCGACCGCTCGGCCGGGTCAACGCCGGACGCGAACGGCAATGCCTATCAGCCCGGCAACGGGCGCATCGCGATCTATGACCTCGCCAAGCTGATGGACGAGAACGAGCCGGTCGAGGCCCTGTTCGCCTTTGGCGAGCGCGGCGCCACAAACGGCACCTTCCTGCGCAACCCGACCGGGGTGCAGACGCGCGTCGCGATTGAGGATAACCGGTTCAAGATCATCGTCCTGGATGGTGGCCGTCAGACCGGCGAGACCACCGGCTCTGGCGCCTATAACGGCAGTGTCGTTGTCCTGAGCATGAGCGCCGTGGGCGATCTGGGCGGTGCGGGCATCTGGACGGTCGAAGACAATGTGCCCTTCAACTTCCCGCTGGGCAGCGACCATGACAGCGGCAGCGATCCCTTCGACATCGCCGACCCCACCGACATCGTGTTTTCCGCCGATGGCAAGACCGCCTTTGTCCTGGGCCAGCGTCGCTTTGACGAACGCTTTGTCGAACGCAACCCGAACCTGACCGACAATTCCGAGGTCGAGCGCTATCGCAACAACCAGGCCGGGACCAATATCGCGGTGTTCAAGGATCTGCTGGGCAGCAGCACCGGCAAGACCCCGCGCGTCGTCGCGGCCACCCGTGGCATTCCGAAAAGCTGGGGCACCGACATCGGCCTGTCGTCGGATGGCAAATACCTGTTCATGTCGGGCGGTCGGCTGGGCACGGTGCTGGTTTATAACATCGACGCCATCGACGAATTGCTCGACAATGCCGAGGATCCCGCGCTGTTCGTCGATCACCCGATTGACGACCTGCGTAGCTCTGATGGCGGTCAGTTGGTCGAGGACGGGGTGATCCGCACCCTGTTCAACCGCGATATCGACTCCCGCGCTGCCTTTGGCCTGTTCGGTGACGGCAATGGCGAACAGATCCGCGGTGCCGGGGGGGCCTTTGCCGGTTATGCGCCGATCTATACCGGCGGCATCACCCGGGCGGTGGCCGAAGGCCGTTCGCCGATCGACCTCAGCCCCGAAGGGTTCGATGGTCCGCTGGACGTGACCGCAGGCAAGGGGTTGATCACCCTGCCAAGCTATACCGCCAAGGCCAACCCGCAGCCGACCTTCCATTTCAATATCGACAATCTCGATGAGGTCACCGAGGTGGTGTTTACCCTTGCCGTCGCATCGCCGCGTGAGGGGCTGTATGTCGGGGACACCAGCGCCACGGATGTCGCCGCGCTCGAGGCGCTGGGCTATGCGGATGGCGCGGGGGTGTCGGCGCTGGCCGACAGTCTCGGGGTTGGTGGCAGCCTTGAGGGCACCGGCATCCGCGAGCTGCTCCCGGTCGAGGGCAACCGCAACCGCATCTACACCGAGCGGATTTCGCTGGAGCGGATCCGGGCCGAATTCCCCGATGGCAATTTCGCGATCACCCTGCCCGAAGGCACCGTGCTGACCCGGGGCCAGCAATATTACTGGGGCGTCGAAACCGTGCTGCAGGGGTCCAACAACCATCCGCGCGCCGCCACCCTGGAGGCGAGCCTGGTGATCGCCCCGGACAAGCCCGCCCTGGACGAGAGATATGCCGGTGTGACCGTGCTGACCCATGGCTTCAGCGCGCCGCTGCTGGGGCCGGATGTCAGCGAGACCACGATGTTCGACCTGGCCCGCGCCATCGCCGATGCCTCCAACGCTGCGGTGATGCTGCACGATCCGGGCACCGGATCGGACGGCGGGCGACGTTTGGGCAATTGGATCACCTTGAGCGGCGATCCGAAAACGGCGGATTCGCTGGTCCTGATCACCGACTGGACCGAGGCGACCTCGGTCAATGACACCGGTTTTGCCGAGGCGGCGGGCGACAGTTTCTATGCCGATCTGATCGATCTGGAATTGCACCACCTGACCGGCATGCTGGGATCGCCGCTGCATTTCATCGGTCAGGATCGGGGCGCGGTGGTCAATTCCGAGATCGTGCAGCGCCTGCTGGTCAATGAGGGGGCCGAGGCGCTGGGCAAGATCCATGTGACCACGATTGATCCGGGCAGCGTGCAGCCGCAGATGAAAGTGCCGATTGCCGATTTCCTGGGTGCGATCGAGGATATGAGCAAGCTCGTCGCCGTCGGCTTTTTCACCTACGGGCTGGTGCAGGCCTATGGTTCGGTTCAATCCTTCGGCACCCTGGCCCCGGTGACGGTGCCGGCGTCGCTGGCGGCCTTCCGCTATGCCAAGACGGCCAAGGAGTTTTCGGAAAAGGTCGCCGCGGCCAAGACCACGGTGACCCGGCTCGGCTTTGATACGCTGGATTTCAGCAACTTCCAGGATCCCAAGGTGATCAACTGGAAGGGCGTCGATTTCGCCGACAATTATTACCAGCAGGCGGTCGATCCGACCCGCGCGGTGTCGTTCAGCTGGCGCGGTCTGCCGCTGGACACCGCCGATGTGAACATGAACCTGACCGGGCTGCCCGGCTTTTTCGAGGATGACGCGGTTCCCGATTTCTCGTTCGGGCTGCTGAACAAGACCCAGCTGGGCTTCGGCGTCGGCACTGTCAACGCCCGCGCGGTCGGCTGGTATCTGGGCACCGCCGATCTGGGGGCCGAGGAATACAACGGCGTCGGCGACGCGCCTGACAACATCTGGCGGCAGGCCTCGGACCGGTTCATCGAGACCAAGACCGCCTTTCCGCCCGACACCAGCCTGTGGGAATTCGGCAAGCTGGCCCGCTATTACAACGACAAGACCGCGCCGGTGCCCGAGGACATCGCCAAGGCCGCCGCGGGCTACGACAAGAACCTGAAAAGCTGGTACATCGCCCGCGAATTCGAGGGCAGCGACACCCGCACCGATACCAAGGCGGCGCTGGATCAACGGGCCTGGGAAGGCGTCGGCACCGGCTGGTTCTATTCCTCGCTGGGCGGCGGCGAAGGGCTGCGCAAGTACATCCCCACCGTGGACCGGTCGAAATACGACCCCGAAACCTTTGACAACACCACCCAGGGCGGCCAGCTCGAGGTGATCGAGGATGTCTTTAACGGCGATTTCGAAAGCACCTATCGCCCGTTCTATGGCCGGGTGCCGGTGCCGGGGCGCAGCGCCTATGAGATTGCCGGCTGGTCGTTCCATGGTGGCGGCGTCGCCTCCGAGGACAACCCGAACCCGGATTATGACGGGTTCGACGCGGCGACGCTGGCGGCGTCGATCCCGTTCCCGGGTCTGAATTCGCTGAAGCCGAGCCTGTCAGAGGACAAGATCGAGGCGAAATTCGCGGCTCTCGCCAAGGCCGATCCGGCCGCCGTCGCCGGCACCAGCGCGCTGAAGTTGCAGGAGGCCGTCAACTTCCTGATGAACGAGGCCTTTGCCTTTGACGAAGGCGTCGCACTCATCGACGCGATCTCCAAGGCCAAGATCAGCGATCTGCCGGGCCTGCTGAGCAATTTCGTCACCAAGTCGGGGACCAAGCTGTTTGACCTCGCCTTTGGCGGCGGCGCCATTGACGTGCTCAAGGAAATGGCGCTGTCCGACCTCGCCAACAACACCGCCAGGCTGAGCCTGAAAGGCCCGGTCGCCGCGACCGGGTTCGGCGCCATCGGCACCGAGCTGAACAACGCCGCCGAAGCGCGTGAGCGGCTGGCCAAGGAAGCGGCGCTGAAGAAATGGCTGGGCGACGAGACCGCCGAGACCCGGGCCGGGCCATCGGTCAAGGACGCGACCAAGAAATTCCTGGTCGACGAGTTGGTCAAGCGCCTGCCAGCGATCATGAAATACATCCAGGCCGAGCTGATGACCTACAGCTTTGAGCTGCAGGAAGGTCGGTCGCTGGTCCACAACACGCTGAAATTCCCGAAAGACAAGGATCTGCTCGGGATCGACATCACCTGGCTGCCGCCCTTCATCCCGCCGTCGCCCGGCACCGTCATTGGCAACGAATTGGAAGTGTCGGTCGAGGTTGACGACGTGCTGTATCGCCTGACGCCCGAAAACGCGGGCGCGGTGCTGCGCGGCTATGCCACCGAATACGAAACCAAGCGGGTGATGTTCAAATTGCCCGCCGAGGTGGTGGGCGAAGTCGGCCGGATCGTCATCGTCAACGGCACCGCATCCGGGGTTGATCGCAGCCCCTACCGGGTCGAGCTGGACAATATCAGCTTTGACGGCCGGGTGGCGATGACCGACAGCCAGGGCGACGCGCAGGATCTGAACATCCTGTTCCATGACAGCGGCCAGGAGTTCGAGAATGCCGATGGCATCGACACCTTCCTGAAGGCCGAGGCCAGCGGCACCGGCATTGATCGCCACGAGCTGACGATCCAGAACAACAACGACCGCGCCATCGACGTGACCCTGCGTATCCCGCAGAATGATTTCCTGACGCTGAACGTGGCCGAAGGGGTGTGGTTCTCAGGCGCGGAAGCGGTTTCCGGCGTGCTCGACATGCGCTCGGGCGCGGCGCCGCTGACCCTGACGACGTCGCTGGAACCGGGCAAGAAAGCAGCGCTGTCGCTGGCCGCCTCGGTCAACCGCGACCGGCTGGAGGAATTGCTGGGGGTGGACGGGCTGGCACTGCTGACCGCGCAGGCAACGATCAGCTATGTCATCCCGGGTTCGCCGCAGACCGGGCTGCAACGCGCCAACCTGTTCTATATGCTGGACGGGGGCGATGACCTGGCCAATGACGGCAGCTTCGGCTTTGCCGATACCACGGACCGGACCGAGCGCCAGATCGTGATCCCGGTGCGCGGGGTTCTGGCCGATAATGCCGGGCTTGAGGCCAGCATCACCGACGAGCGGCGCGATGACTGGATGCTGGTCGACACCGGCACGGTCGGGCGCATCACCCTTGGTTTTGCGCCGCATGGGGTGCTGGCAACAGCGGGTGGGGCGCAGCCGATCCTTGAGGATGAGGCCACCCTGCGGCTGACCTGGCAGGGCACCGAACTGGGCGATTTCCAGCTTGCCGGCCGTGGCACCGCACCGCAGGTGATCAACCTCGATATCGACGCGCTGCGCCTCGCGGTGCGGGCCCGGATCGCCGCGCTGCAAGAGCGCGACACTGCCGACGAGATCCCCGAGGCCGACAGCTTTGCCGCGCTGTTCGACACCCTGGCCGAGGCGGATTGGGATCGCGTGGCGGCCGAGATCGAGGCCCAGGTGATGGCGCTGGTCGCGGCGGCGGGAGCCAAGGGCTATACCATCCTGCGCGGCGCCGAGGGCGATCTCAGCTACAGCTTCACCTCGGGCAGCGGCCTTGGCGCCAGCCTGCCGGTGGCGCCTTCGGACACCGAAAAGGCGGCCGCCGAAGTCAACGATACATTGAACGAAGCGGTCGAGGCCGAGGCCAAGCGGGTCGCCGATCCGAAAAAGGATTTCGACCAGGCCGCCGACCTGCTCGCCGGTCTCTTTGTCGGGGGCGAGGACGATCTTGCCACCCTCGGGGCGCTGGCCGGGGATTTTGCCGCATCCGCGGATTCCGCCGTATCCAAGGCCCGCGCGGCCCGCGATGACTTTGTCCCGGAAGCGGATGACTTCACCGATATGGTCGATGCAATCGGCGGCGATACGCCGGCCTTCGGGCGGCTGGGCGCCAAGGTCCAGGAGGCCTTTGGCCAGATCGACGCCAAGGGCGCGCTGCTGGAACCGACCCTGACCGATCTGCTGGATCGTCAGGTCGCGCTGCTGGCTGAGGCCGAGGCCATGGCCGACACCCCGGACACGATCCAGGCGGTGAACCTGTTCCGCGATCTGTCGGAGCAATTGCAGACCCTTGGCGGCAATCTGACCAATACGCTGCGCAAATCCGGCTTTGGCTCTGGCAGCAGCTTTGAGGCGCGAACCGGGTTCAGCGACACGGTCAACAGCGGGCTGGCCAGCATCATGGCCGGGCTGAAACAACCGAGCGGCGGCAGCTCGATTGGTGGCATCCTCGACAACCTCGCCAATACTCTGGGCGGCAGCCCGGCGGGGGATGCGCTGCACAGCGCCTGGGGCACGGTTCAGCAAGAGAACACCGGGATCCTGAGCAGTCTCAAGGGCGTGCTGGGGCAAACCCAGGGGGCCTTTGCCAATCTGGACGATCTGCTGGCCGGACTGTCTGGCAACATGACCGGTGCGACCGGCGCGGGGCTGGCGGAATTCGACACGCTGCTGGGGCAACTCGAATCCGGGTTCGGTGAGTTTGATACCGCTTCGCTCGGCATGCTGGGCGCCACCACTCAGAGCAGCGCCGCATTGCAGGCGGTCGGCGCCCGGGCGATGACCAAAGGCAATGCGCTGATCTTCGAGGTCGACGGGGCCGGTGCCGATCTGGCGGCCTCTGAAGTGACGCACAAGCTGATGCAGGGTGTTGCCAGCGTGACCGCCGACCCGGAAACCGCCGCCGCGATCAAGGCGGTGTTTAACCGGGTGCAGGGCGAAAGCACCGGCCAGTTGCAAGAGGTCCGCACCCGTGGCGGTGGGATGCTGGGCGGGGTGACAAAACTGCTCGACTCCCTGGCCGGCCTGACCGGCACGACGCTGCAGGACCAGCTGCAGGACGTGGGCAATCCCGACAGCATTGGCGGCATCTTGTCGGGGATCTCGGAATCGATGCAGGGGCTGAAAGGCAGCTTCGACCCGATGATCGCGGCGCTGGGTGAATCGGCAGAAACCGGCACTGTGCAGATGAATGCCGCTGGCGGGGTCGGCGGTATTGGCAAGGCCATCGGCGATCTGGGGGCAATGGCCAAGGCGCTGCTTGAAAACGCCGGTCAGAGCGCGCTGATGACCGAAGGGGCCAGCGGCGGCCTGCTGTCGAAAACCGGGATGACGACCATCCTCAACGCGCTGAAATCCGACGAGTCGCCAACCGCGCCGCGGACCGGTGGCGGCGGTGGCTTGCTGGGCGGTTCCGGGCGTCTGCTCGATCAGGTCAGAGATCTGTTTGAGGGGTCGGAGACCGGCGCGCGCGATGCGAATAACCCCTTTGCCCTGCCGCTGGATGAAATTCGCGGCAGCTTCAGCAAGATGCTGGAGGGCACCTCCGGCCTGGTCGAGGCGCTGAAAGGCAGCGCGCCGGACAGCGCTCTGCCGCCCGGGATCATGGAGACCCTGCGCGAGATGAAAGAGGCCGGGGCCTCTGGCAAGGCCTGGTTCGCCGAGGCCGAAGCCGCCGTGGGTCAGCCCGAAACATCGGGCGGCGGGCTTGACGGTGTGCTTGGCCGGTTGGTCAAGGATCTCTTCCCCGGGGCCAAGCCGCAGGACGAGACGCCGCTGTCGAATCTGACCGCCAACATCGGCAAGCTGTTCGAGGGCAACAACGACGCGCTGGGTCGGATGCGCGATCTCCTGTCGGGCATTCAGGAGGACGGCAGCTCGATCCTCGACCAGATCGCCAATGGCACGCCGCCCGACCCGAGCAAACGGCGGACCTTGTCGGGCAAGCTGATCGACGTCGACGCCGCCTGGGGGCGCACCGATGCCGAACTGGGCCTGACTGAAGCGCAGTTGAGAGGTGCCGGCAAGGCCGCCGACCTGGCAGGCGCCGGGGCCGGTGGCGCCCTGGACGCATTGGATGTGATGATCGACAGCACCCTGTCGGCGCTGGCCGGGCAGAGCGAGCTGATGAGCGCCGCGCTCGACGGGGTGCGGGCGCTGATCGACCAGATCGACGCGCTTGACCCGGCGGATGCCGCCGGTGCCGCCGCCTTGCGCGCGCGATTGGACGAAAAGGTCGAGGCCGCCAAGACCGAGGCCGAGGCCACCAGGCAGAAGGTCGAAGAGGCCAAGGACGACACCGAAGAGCCACTGAAAGAGATCGTCGACGAGATTGCCGAGATCGACGCGGCCACCCGGCTTGGTTTTGGCAGTTTCGATTTCACCCCGGTCAATCCCGGCCCCGCCTTCGACCTGGACAAGCTGCTGCGCGACGATGTTGACGATCTGCTGACCGAGGCGCAGCAGAAATTCCGGCTCGACGCGCTGTTCAACGCCGATCACCTTGAGGATCGCGTGGTGATCGACATTGGCGCGCTGTTCGACGCGCTGCGGGCGCCGGCCAAGATCGACGGCTTTGACCCGGTCACCGCCTTTGCCGAAACCGTCGCCTGGACCTATGCGCATGAGATTGCGCATACGCTGGGCCTGCCGGATCTCTATGATTTCACCAATGGCGCGCCGCTGGCGGGTGCGGGCCTGATGGGGCTGCGCAACGATTTCACGCTGTCGACGGCGCAGGAGGACGTGATCCGCTACGCCTCGGATTCACCGGATGCCGGTCAGGATGCGGGCATTCTGTCGGTGCTGAACATGCTGCGCATCGCGCGGGAAGGCGGGGTTCTGAACCTCACCGAAGGCACTGGCCGCGACTACCTGATGGCGCCGCCGGTCGGATCGGTGCCGTTGCTGGACACCGGCTGGAATGTGCTGGGCCGGGTCGCGGCCTTGCCGGGGGGCGGTATCGAGCTGACCGAGGGCCTGACCAGCCGGACATCGGCCTATCGCGCCCTGACCCCGCCCACCGGCGCGAGCCAGCTCAGCTTTAACCTGCGCAGCCTGTTGCCGGTGTCCGGCGACACGCCGCCCGATGCCTTTGAGATGGCGCTGCTGGACAATCTCGGCGCGCCGCTGGCTGTGATCCCGGGCCTCACCGACACCGACGCGGCGCTGAACCTGCAGGCGAATGGCGCGCTGCGGTTGGCGGCCGGGGTGACCGCGGGGGCGGAAACCGTCAATGGCGACGGCACCGTGACCCGCAGGATCACCATCGACCTCACCGGGTTGGGCAATCCGGCGCGGCTGGCGCTGTCGCTTGATCTGATCGGTTTCGGGGCGCAGGCCTCGCAGGTTACGATCACCGATTTCGCCTTTGACGTGCCGGGCGGGTTCACCAACACCGCGCCGGTGCTGACCCAGGGCGCGGTGGTGCGGCTGGACGAAGACAGCTCGGCGCTGATCGACCTGCGCCTGCTGGTCAGCGATGCCGAGGGCGATCCGCTGACCTATGAGATCGACAGCCAGCCGCAGCACGGCAGCCTGACCGCGGTCGAACCTGGACTCTGGCGCTATACCCCGGCAGCGGATTTCAGCGGCAGCGACAGCCTGCGCTTCACCGCCCGCGATGCGGTGTTCCGGCCCTTGCCGGCGGTTTTGAACCTGAGTGTCGCGCCGCTGAACGATGCCCCGGCGCTGGCCGCGACCCGTCAGGTCAGCCTGACCGAGGGCGACACGCTGAGGCTTCAGGTTCTGGCCCGTGATGCCGATGGCGACACGCTGACCTACACGCTTGAGGATGGGCCCGAGACGGCCAGCCTGACGCCGCAGGGCGTGCTCGGCTGGGTTGCGCCGGATGGCCCGGCAAACAGCATTTTCCGGATTCTCGTCAGCGACGGGCAGGGCGGCAGCGCGCGCCAGACCCTGAGCGTCGATGTCACCAACGCCGCGCCGGAGATCGCGCTGATCGCGCCAGAGGTTTCGGTGGTCGAGACCCTCGCCAGCGTAAGTGTTGCCGTCAGCGATCCGGGCGGCGATGCGATCAGCCCGGTGAGCATCGACTGGGGCGACGGCAGCAGCGAAACTCTGGCGGCAGGCGCCAGTGGCGCGACCCATCGCTATGAGCGGCTGGGCCGTTTCACCGTCACCGCCTCGGCCAGCGACGACGACGGTGCCACCGGCACCGCCACCAAGGTGATCGAAGTGGTCACCCCGGGCCTGCGCGTCACCCGTGTCACCTCGGGCGCCTGGGGCGTGAATGTGCGCTTCAACGAACGGGTCGATACCGGCCTGCCCAACCCCTACCGGTTGGATAGCCGCCCGGCGGAACCGGTGGATGTGGTCCTGCTGGATGCGGCGGGCAACCCGGTGCGTGGCTCGCTGGTGCCGGATGCGGATGCGATGGGCTTTACCTTCCTGGCCAGCGCCGATGCGCTGCCGCCGGGCATCTATCGGTTGCGGCTGACGGCGGATGATCTGGGCTGGCGCAGCCGCTGGGATGTGCTCGAGGCCGGGCCGCTCGGCTATGAGGAACGCAGCATCACCATCGTCGAGACCCCGGTTACCCTGCGCCTGCAAAGCGCTGTACAGATCGCCGGTGAGGCGCTGGGCCTTCGCGGCGACGGTCTGGCCCTGAGCATGGATCAGTCCGGCGGGCTGCGCAGTCTGGTGGTGCAGATCGGCTGGGACAGCACGGTGATGGCTGTGACCGGGCTGTTGTCGTCGATCCCCGGCGTCAGCGTCAGCCGGGTCGATGACGGCGGCCTGGCCGGGCAGGCGCGCTACCGCATCGGTTTTGAGACCGCGCCCGAGGCCGGGATGTTGGAGCTCGGTCGGCTGATCGGGCGGACGCTGGCCGGGGCCGCCTATGCCACCTCCGGCGGGCCGCTGTCGGTCCGGGTGGTCGAGATCAACGGCGAGGCCACCGCCGATCCGGCGCCACAGGAGAGCCGTCTGGCGGTCCCGTCTGTTGCCAGCTTTGCTGCCGCGCCGACCAACCCCGCCGCCTCGGAAGCGCGGGTGATCGCGCTGATCGCGCGGCGCGGCGACGCCGATGGTGATGGCCGGGTGACGACCTCGGATCTGGCGCGCTTCGCCGCCTTGCCCGAGGATGAGCTTGTCGGTCTCGACGCCTGGCGCTTCATCGACCCGAACCTGTTGCGGCCGCTGCCCGGAACCTCGGTCACCCCGGTCGATCCGCCGGTCTTTGGCGGCACGCCCGGCAGTGGCACCGATGGCGCCAGCGACGACATCACCGCCGCTGGCAGCGGCAGCGCGGCGGATCTGTTCAGCTTGCGGATGTCGTCCGACAGCCAGCAGGGTGATGCCCAATCGCTGCTCAGCGCGGCGCAGGAGGATAGCGCGGGGCGCAGCGACGGGCTGCTCTATCTGCGCTACAGCCTGCCGGTGCCGCTTTGCCTGGTGCCGGTCGAGGACGGGGCCGACAGCCAGGGCGCGGCGGCGCGGGCGGCCCGCGCTGGGCTCTGCTTTGACGGCTCGCCCGCTGATCTGGCCGACCCGGATCAGCTGTGGCGACTGAACGGGATCACCAGGGTGGCGCCCGATGCGACGCCGATCGCGGTCAGCGCCGAGGATGGCGCGCTCTGCCTGATCGGCACCGCGCCCGAGAACGCGCAGGCGGGTGACCTCTATCGCCTGACGCCGCTGCCGAAAGGGGCCGCAGGCACAGATCCGGCAGCTTCATCGCCACTGCCCGCGCAGCACCGGATGTGTTTCGATGAGGTTGAGGCCGATCTGCCCGACGCCGCCGCGACCGCCGTCGAAACCCAGGACGACGCGGCACTGCATATCGCGCCCGCCGAGACCACCGACCTGTCGCCCTTCACTGCGCTGGCGCTGATGAGCGGCACGGTTATCGCCCGCCCCGGCACCACCTCTGGCGCGTCGGATCGCAAGCGGGCGCGTCATGCTATGCTGTTGTCGGACATGAACGAATCGAGTGAAGGCTGAACCATGGTCAAGAAGAACGGAACCTCCCAACCCGCCGCTGAGGGGGCGCAGGATACCGGTCCGGTCGCGGAACCGGCCCCCCGAGACGAGCGCCGGGTGCGTCTGGACACCAGCCATATGAAAAGCTCCTATTGCAACGTCTGCAACGCGACCAGCACCCGCGAAGAGGTGGTGATCAATTTTGGCCTCAACCAGAGTTGGGACCGCAGCGACGGCGATCTGGAGATCGAGATCCAGCACCGCATCATCATGAGCCCGCATGCCGCCGGAAAACTGCGCGAGGTGCTGAATGAGCTCATCGGTGAATACGAGGGACGGTATGGCCCGTTGAAGGACTGAGTCCGCTTTGGAAGGCCGGAGCACACCGCAAGACAACCCCGAACCGGAGGCATCGACCGCCGCCGCCCGGCCAGCTCCGGCGGATCCCTGGCGCGCATTCCTCGACCCGGTGGACGGGGCGGAATTCCTGCAGGGCTGGCTGGCCATCGCCGCCAACCGGATCGCCACCGCTCAGGCTGGGGCGCTGTTCCTGCGCGGTGACGGCGGCCGTCTGGGCCTGGCCGCGCGCTGGCAGGTGGCGGAGGCGGAAACCGACCGGCTGGTGACCCTGGCCGAGGCGATGCTGCGCAAGCCCGAGCCTTTGTTGCAGCGCGGCGAAAGCGACACCCTGCTTGGCTACCCGATTGACAGCGGCGGCACGGTGCAGGGGATTCTGGTGTTGGCGCTGGGTCAGCATCCGAATGGCGCAGCGATGCGCGCTCTGATGCGTGAATTGCACTGGTCATGCGGTTGGATCGAGGCGCGGCTGATGCAGGGGCAGGCGGCGCTGGGGCGCAAGCAGGCCAGCAGCGCGCAATTGCTGACCGGTCTGCTGGCGGCCTGTGAGTCACATGCGCGGTTCGACGGCGCGGCGCTGGCGCTGGTCAATGCGATCCCCGATCTGACCGGGTTCGACATTGCCGCCATCGGCATGCAGCGCCGGGGCCGGGTCCGGCTTGAAGCGTTGAGCCGGGTTGCCGCCTTTGGTCGCAAGGCGCAGGCCGTCGCCGCCTATGAGGCCGCGATGGACGAAGCGCTGGCGCAGGGCGTGCCGGTAACCTGGCCCGCACCCGAGGCCGGGCGGCAGATGATCGACGCCGCGCATCGGCTGTTGGCGCGGGATCTGGGTGCCGGGGCGCTGATCTCGGCGCCGCTGCTGGTGCGCGGTCAGCCGGTCGGGGTGCTGTTGCTGGAACGCGGCCGCGCCGGTGACGCTGCAGTGGCTCTCGCCGATGGCACCGCAGAGGAATTGCAGCTGGTGGCGGCGGCGCTGGCGCCACTCCTCAAGGCCAAATATGACGAAAGGCGGCTGCTGTCGGGCCGGTTGCGCGACTGGGCCGGGCGCGGGCTGGGCGCGGTGTTCGGGCGACGTCCGGCGATCAGCCTGGCGACGCTGACCCTGGCCCTGGCGCTGACCTTGCCATTCCTGATCCAGACCGGGTTGCGGGTGCGCGCCGAGGCCACCCTGGAGGGCGCCGAGCAACAGGCCGCCGTGGCGCCGGTCGACGGGTTCCTGGCCGAAGCGCCCGCCCGGGCCGGGCAGCAGGTGCGGGCGGGAGACAGGCTGGCGCGGCTGGATTCGCGCGATCTGACGCTTGAGGCCGCCGCCGCTGCCGCCCGGATCGACGAGGCGCGGCAAGCCCTGCGCGCAGCGCTGTCCGAGGGCGATCGGGCCGCCGCCGCCATCGCCACGGCCGATCTGGCCGAGGCCCGCGCCGCCGCTGACCTGACCGCCGCGCGGCTGGCCCGGCTGACCATCACCGCGCCGATTGACGGGTTGATCGTGTCGGGCGATCTGAGCCAGCGGATCGGCGCGCCGGTCAGCCGTGGCGATACCTTGTTCGAGGTGGCGCGCCAGGACGGCTGGCGGCTGCGCATCGAGGTGAGCGAATTCGACCTCGGGCTGGTCGCCACCGGGCAGCTGGGCCGCGCCGTGCTGGCCGGACTGCCCGACCGGCCGGTGCCGTTCACCGTGCAGTCGATCGCGGCGGTGTCTGACCCCGGCGACGGCGAGAACCGGTTTCGTATCGAGGCGCTGGTGAACGACCCGCCCGCCGGGCTGCGCCCCGGCCTCAAGGGGGTGGCCAAGATCGAGGTGGGCCGGAGCTCGCTGGCCCATGCCTGGCTGCGCGGCACCCTGGTCCGGCTCAAACTGCTCAGCTGGCGCTGGCTGCCATGAGCGACAGCCATCATTCCAACGACTGGTATCGGATCAGCAGCGCCAGGCCCCGGCTGCGCCGCGACGTGCGGGTGGTGCGCAACATCTATCTTGGCCAGCCCTGGTATGTGCTGAGTGACCCGACCGGCACCAAGGTCCACCGCCTGACCCCCGCCGCGCAGGAGGTCGCCGGGCGGCTCGACGGCACCCGCACCATTCAGGCGATCTGGGAAGACCTGCAAACCCGGCTGGCCGAGGACGCCCCGACCCAGGATGAAATCGTCCGCCTGCTGAGCCAGCTGCACCAGTCCGACCTGCTGGACAATGCCGACACGCCGATGCTCGACGATCTGCTGGAGCGCCGCGACAAGGACCGCGCGCAGAAGTGGAAAAAGCTGCTGCTGAACCCGTTGTCGATCACCCTGCCGCTGATCGACCCGGACCGGTTCCTGATTGGTCTGGTGCGGCTGCTGGGGGGGCTGCCCCGCGCCCTCTGGTGGCTGCTGGCCGCTGCGATCATCGCCACGGCGCTGGCCTTTCTGCCACTGCATTGGGCGGCGCTGACCGCGCGCGGGCTTGAGGGCTTTCTCGATCTGGAAAACCTCGGGCTGATCGCGCTGATCTATCCTCTGGTCAAGGCCCTGCACGAGATCGGCCATGGTGTCGCGGTGCGCAGCCGTGGCGGCGAGGTGCATGAGATGGGGCTGATGTTCATCGCCTTTTATCCGATCCCCTACGTCGAGGCCTCGGCCTCGTTGGCCTTTCCCAGCAAGTGGGACCGCGCGGCGGTGGCGGCGGCCGGGGTGGTGGTGGAACTGGTGATCGCCGCCTGCGCCTTTTTCCTCTGGATCGGGGCCGAGCCGGGGGTGGTGCGCGCGGTCTTGTTCAACACCATGATCATTTCGGGCCTGTCGACGCTGGCGGTCAATGGCAATCCGCTGCTGAAATTCGACGGCTACCATGTGCTCTGCGATCTGATCGAGATCCCGAACCTGGCCAAACGCGGCAACGATTGGTGGGGCGAAATGGTGCGGGTCCATATCCTCGGCACCGGCGAACGGGCGCGCACCCGGATGCAGATCAACGGCTGGGAACGGACCTGGTTTGCGCTCTACCCGCCGGCGGCTTTCGCCTATCGGCTGATGATTTCGGTCAGTATCGCACTGTTCGTGGCGGGCAGTTACCGGCTGGTCGGGGTGCTGCTGGCAATCTGGTCGATCACCCTGATGCTGGCCTGGCCAATCCTCAAGACCGCGCAAAAGGGGCTGACCGATCCGCGCATCCAGCGCGTCGGTCAACGGGCGGTGCTGGGGGCGGCGCTGACCGCGCTCGGGCTGGGCGCCTTGGTCTTTGCCGCGCCCTTGCCGCATTACGCCGTGGTGCAGGGTGTCGTCTGGCTGCCGGAAGAGGCGATATTGCGGGCCCCACAAACCGCGCGGATCGTATCACTGCATGCCGCGCATGGCGCCACCCTGGCCGCGGGCGCGCCGATCGTCAGCTTTGCGGCCCCGGATCTGGAGGCCGAGGCGCGAATCCGCGCGGCGCGATTGCAAAAGGCGCAGGCGCAATATGCCGCCGCAAGGGCCGAGGGCCGCGCCAACGTGATCCAGGCGCGCAGCCGGGTCGAGGAAGCCGCTGCCGCCCGCGATGATGCCAACGCCCGGTTGGCCGAGCTGGAAGTCACGGCGGCCTTGCCCGGCAGGCTGAACCTGCCCGCCGCCACCGGGCTCGAAGGGCGGATCCTGGCGCGTGGCGCGGTGATCGGGCAGATCCTGCCACAGAACGATCCGGTGATCCGGGTGGCAATGCCGCAAGCGCTGGCCGCCCTGATGCAGCGCGAATTGCGCGGGATCGAGTTGCGCCTGGCCGACGCGCCCGACCGGGTGATGCCGGCCGAGGTGCGGCGGGTGGTGCCGGCGGGCGACGATATCCTGCCCTCGCCGGTGCTGGCGTTGGACGGTGGCGGGCCCTTTGCCACGGTGCCGGGGCAGGACGGGTCGCTGCGCAGTGCGACGCGGTTGTTCCAGTTCGACCTTGGCCTGCCCGCAGGCACCCGCCCGGCCTATGGCATGCGTGCCTATGTGCGGCTGAACTTCACCGCCAAACCGCTGGCCGTTCGGGTGGCACGCGCGGTCCGGGCGCTGTTCCTGCGGTCCTTCGATGTCTGACGCGGCGCGGCCCTGGCAGACCTCGGAACGCGCCGACACCGCCGAGCCCGAGCGGCGAGCGCTGACGCCAAGGCGATCCGACGAACTGGTGCGCACCGCCCTGTCCTATCTGCGCCGGGCGACCAGGGGGCCGGGACTGAGAGCCCGGATCGAGACCGGCGCGGTGATCCGCATCGGGCGACGGCTGGCGGCGCTTGACGATGTCGCTCTGGTGGCCGAGGTGCGGGCGCAAGCGCCGCTGTTGCTGGCGCGCGGGCTGCGCGGGCGACCGATGCGGATCGTCGCCGCCGGGGTGCGCGAGATGACCTTTCGCCGGTTGCAGATGCGCCATCATCCGGTGCAGATCACCGGTGGGCTGGCCTTGACCCGTGGCCAGATCGTCGAAATGGCCACCGGCGAGGGCAAGACCATCACCACGCTGATCCCGGCGGTTCTGGTGGCCCTGACCGGGGTGCCGGTGCATGTCATCACCGTCAACAAATACCTCGCCCGCCGCGATGCCGAGACGCTCGCCCCGGTGCTGGAGGCCTTTGGGCTGACCCATGGTGTCATTACCGAAGAGACCGAGCATCACCTGCGCCCGGCGATCTATGGCTCTGATGTCGTCTTCACCACCAATTCCGACGTGACCTTTGACTATCTGCGGGACCGGCTGGCGCTGGGCCGCGACCGCACCGCGCTGGCCGCAATTGCCCGGCGGATGCTGGGCGGGGACGGCGGCCGCGACAGCGCCCGGATCCTGACCCGGGGCCTCGGCTTTGCGGTAATCGACGAGGTCGACAGCATCCTGATCGACGAGGCGCAGACGCCGCTGATCATCACCGTCGAACGCCCCGGTGGCGATGCCGCCCGTGCGGCGGATGAGGTGATGCTGGCGCTGGCCGCGACGCTGGATCCGGGCACCCATTTCCAGTTGGATCGCAAGGCGCGTAGCCTGCGCCTGCTGCCGCCCGCCGCTGATGTTCTGGCCGGGCTGGTGCCGCCAATCCCGGCGCTGATCCCGGAAATGGCCCGGCGCGAGGCGCTGGTCCAGGCGCTTTCGGCGCTGCATCTCTATGCCCGCGACGAGGATTATATCGTCACCGAGGACGGCCTTGCCATCGTTGATGAATTCACCGGGCGGGTGATGCCCGACCGGCAATGGCAAAGCGGGTTGCACCAGATGATCGAGGCCAAGGAACGGGTCGAGCGGTCTGGCAGCCGCGAGACGCTGGCGCAGATCACCTATCAGACCTTCTTTGCCCGCTATCTGTGGTTCGCCGGGATGACCGGCACCGCGCGCGAGGTCGCGCGTGAGCTGCGCCTCAGCCACCGGCGCCCGGTGCTGCGGCTGCCAACGCATCGCCGCATACGCCGTCGAATGGCACGCACCCGGCTTTATGGCCGCGCCGAAAACCGCTGGGTCGCCGTGGCGCGCGATGCCGCAAGGATCGCCGGCAGCGGGCGCCCGGTGCTGATCGGCACCCGCTCGGTCGCCGCCTCTGAAGCCATTGCCGAACGGCTGCGCGCCGCCGGGCCGTCGCCGGTGGTGCTGAACGCCCGCCAGGATGCGGACGAGGCCGGGATCGTGGCCGAGGCCGGGGCGCCGGGGCGGATCACCGTCGCCACCAATATGGCTGGGCGTGGCACCGATATTCCGGTGACCGACGCGGTCGAGGCCAAGGGCGGGCTGCATGTCATGTTGACCGAATTCCACAGCTCGTCGCGCATCGACCGACAGCTGATCGGGCGCAGCGCCCGGCAGGGTCAGCGCGGCTCCGCCGCCGCCTATGTTTCGCTTGAGGATCCGCTGTTTGCCGATATGGCGCCGGGGATGGTGCGGGTGCTGCGCGCCCTCTCGGCCCGCTGGCCCGGCCGTCTGCCCAGCCCGCTGGCCGAGCTTCTGCGCAACCTCGCCCAGGCCCGGTCAGAGCGGCGCGGGCGCAAACGCCGTGCCGACACCGTGCGCCGCGCCCGCAAGCAGGACAAGGCACTGGGGTTCCGCCCGGACAACATCTGAGAGCGGCGGGCTCTCGGCAGAGTGTTGGCGCGGTGAGGTCCAGTCAAACCGTGATGCCGGATGGCATCGGCTGAGCCGCGTCTTACCGCCATTGTCCGATCATCTGGAACCCGGCCCAGTAAAACGGATGCGACACGCCAACAAGGTCATGCCCGCCCTGAAATGCGGGTTTCAGCGCGGTGCCGCCACGGGTGTCGCCAGTGGTCATGGCATCCTGGTTTCCGGCAAAGGCGACCTGCACTGCCCGCAGCGCCTGGGCGCGACCATCGCCGGCCTCCAGCCGCCCATAAAACGCCTCCATGAACCTGGCGGTGGAGCGATCCGCCACTGGCCAGAGTGTCGCCAGCACCGTGCGCACCCCCTCCCATTGCACCTCGGCGGCGAGACTTTCCAGTTCCGAGCCTTCCGACAGGGCCGTCTCACAAGCCGACAGCACCAGCATATGCACATCGGCAAGATCATAACTGCCGCGCCGCACGCCCCGTTTCAGATCGGCGACCGACAGGGTCTGACCATCACCGAGCAGCATTGCCGAGCTGTCTTCGCGATCGGTCAGCCGAAAATGGGTGGCGACATGGATCACCGGCGCGCCCGAGCCAAAGGCGCGGCTCAGCGCGTCGGCGTCAAAGGCATCGTCGAGCCAGCTTCGCCCGGCGACGCGCCCCTTGCCATTCTTGTCGCCGACGATCGAGGTGACCTCGTTGCGCACATAGGGCAGGGCGCTGAAGCCGCCGCCACCGCGTGTCGCACCCAGCGCCTCGACCTCGATCCGGTCCAGCGCCTCGTTGTCCAGCAACAGATCGCGGCTGGCGCTGGTAAAGGTTACGTAATCGCGCCGCGACACCAGCCAGTCGGTGCCATCATGCAGCGCCACAATCGGCACATAGCGCATCAGCCCGTCGAACGAGAGCAGCACCTGCTGCGCGCCGATGTCACTCAACGCCGCCTCAACATCGGCCCAGATGTCGGCATAGAACGCCTGCGCCAGCGGCCTCGGGTCACGCGCCGGGTTCGACAAGGCCGCGCGCAGCGCGCGGATGCGTCCATTCAGATCGGCCTCGGACATTTCGACGGTGCGATGTTCGGTGCCCTGGCCGGTGACGATCAGGAAATGCGTGCGTTCAGGCAGGGTCACCGAATAGACCATCGCGACCCCGTCCAGCCGGTCCAGCCGCCCGCCCAACCGCCGCAGCGCCCGCGCCGACACTTCACGCGGGATCTCGCTCTCACCGGCAATGTCCAGATCCTCGACCGCCGCGACCAGCGTATCGAGGCTGTCCGCCAGCGCCTCCTGCGCCGCCTCCAGCCGCTGCCGCAGCGCCTCGGCCGCGTCGGCATCGCCTGCGGCCTCCAGCGTTTTGACCTGTTGCGCCAGGCGGATGGTTTCGGTCAGTGGCAGGCCGTGGATCCTGGCCATGACACCGGCCTGCGCCGCCGACATCTGCAATTGATCAAACGACCGCCCGGCGCGCTCCGGGGCGCGGTTGGCATAGCGGAAGCTTTCGAAATCCTTGAGCTGATCGAGCACCCATTGTGCCTCGTTCAGATGGGTCTGTTGGATCAGCAGATCGGCCATCCGCCGGTATTGCGTGCTCAGCAGATCGCGAAAGCAGTTTTGCAGGTTTTCCGGCAGGCCGACAAGGGTGCCACGCGCCGCCTGCAATTCGTTCACCGCTGCCTTGGCCAGCGTCAACCCGGCGGCATCGGCGCCGATCGAGAACAGCAGATCGCTGCCCTTGCGCTGCCAGCAGGCCATTTCCATGTGATAGACAAGCGATCCGTTCAGGTGCCGGACCCCATCATTCATCTCGCGCGCTGCGCGCATCGCCTGATAGACCGAACGTTCGGCGCTGGCGGCATCGCCCGCCTCGGCCTGAAGCTGGGCCAGATGCTGATAGAGCGGCACCAGATGCGGCGACAGCCCGCCTTTGGCCAGCTTGGCGTCGATTCGTTTCGAGGTGGCGGCGATCCGCTCGGCCAGTGGCAGGCCGGGGGTGATCGTCAGCGGCTCATAGCTGTCGCGGGTCTGCAGGCGCAGGCGCACCTCGTCCAGCATCTGTTTCAGCTCGCGGGCGCTGCCGGGTTCGCGGGTTTCAAAGGCGGTGATCAGCCGCTCCATCGCCGTCAATTGCGCCTCGGTCGGGGTGACGTCATCGCGGACGTTGTTCATCAGAAAGCGCAGCGCCTGACGCAGGGAATAATCGACCTCGGCAAGCTCGATATCGACATTGTCCGGCAGATTGTTCAGATGCGTTGCGGCCTCGTCAAAGGCGCCGAGGAACATCGTCACCACGAAGCGCCCGAGATTGGCCTGCGCGTCACCGGCGGCGGCCCGCACCTCAAGCCAGCGCCAGCCCGGCGCCATGGCCGCATCGCCGAACCGCCCGATGGTCGCCAGCGCCGCCAGAAAGGCGGCGTTCTCAGGGGTTACATCATGCAGCGCGGCAGCAAAGCGGGTGTCGGCCTGCGCCGGGTCCAGATCGATCCCGGCGGGCAGCGCCAGCAGGATCTGCGCCTCTGGCTGACCCGTCGCGGCGGCCACATCCAGCACCGCCCGGCCTTCACCTGTCGTCGCTTCGAATTCCGGATGCGCTGCCAGCAGTCGACCCAGCCAGAATTGCGCCTTCGGCAATTGGGCGCTGGCCCGGCGATACCATTCGGCGGCCTGCGCCAGATCCAGCCGTTGCCGCCCGACCTTGCCGCAATCGTCCAGGAACACGCCGCAATCGACAAAGGCGCGTTCGTAAAACAGCCCGAGGTCGAGATAGTGCTCCGCCAGGGCGGAATCCGGGGCGATGACCACCGGATGCAGCGGATCGCTGGCATCGCTGAACGCCGCGTTGAGGCGGGTCTCGGCCTTTTCCCAGCCGTCCACCGCGGCCTTGGCCAGGTTCTGCGCCGCTTTGGTCAACTTGGCCGCGCCGCCCTCTTCAATCTGATACAGCGCCACCTTGTAGAGCGCCCGCGCATGATCCGCCTCGGCCGCTTTTTCATACCATTTCCGTGCCTGGACCGGATCGGGTTCGCCGTGAAGACCGGTCTCGAACATCTCGGCCAGATTGGACGCTGCCACTGTCGAGCCATGCGCCGAGGCCAGCGTATAGAGTCGCGCCGCCTCTTCGCGGTCGCGCAGGGGCTCGTCGGCATTGACCAGGAAATAGGCCAGATCGAAGCGGCCTGCTTTATGCCCGTCGCTGATCGCCTCGCGCGCCATGTCGATTGCCCGCGCCTGGTCCTTTTCCAGGCCTCTGCCCTCGAAATAGCTCCAGGCCAGTTTGACGCGGGCAGCGGAACTGCCCAGCTCGGCGGCCTTTTCAAACAGGCCGTTGGCCACGGTCTGGTCGCGGAACCCGAGCTGCCCCTCGGCGATGTTATTCGCCAGCTTGAACGCGGCGAGGCTGTCGCCCAGCCGATAGGCCTTTTCATAGAGCCGCGCGGCTTCGATGGGATCGACCGGCACGCCTTGGCCCAGGGCATAGAGCGTGCCCAACCGTTCATAGCCCGCCGGGTCATTGCGGGCGACGCTCTCACGCGCCCAGGCGACGGCCTCGGGCAGTCGGTCGGGCAACTCCTTGCGCACCAGATCAAAGGCGCGCCATAGGGAATATTCAAACCCGGCCTTGGCGGCGCGCAGATACATATCGACCGCAGTCTCAAGATCCTTTTCGACCAGCCTGCCCTCGGCCAGAAGCGTGCCGTATTCGTCGAGCGCATAGCTGTCTTCTTCTTCGACACCTTTCAGCAGGTGCGGCAGCCCGCGCGCGCCTTCGCCGTTTTTGTCCAGCAGAGAGAACAGGGCGAAATGCGCCCGGGCGCGGCCAGCTTCGGCGGCGCGGGTGAAATAGAGTTCGGCCTTCTTGCGGTCCACGGGCACGCCGGTGCCATTCAGATAGATGTAGCCGAGGTAAAGGCTGGAATAGGCACTCCCCAGATCCGAGGCGCGAGACCAGAACGGGATGGCCTTGGCCGGATCGGCCTCGATCCCGACGCCCCAGCGATAGGCACGGCCCATTTCGGCCATCGCCCCGACTTCGCCGATCTCGGCGGCGCGCCGGTAATAGGTGATCGCCCGCGCCTTGTCGGCGTCGCTGCGGCCGTCGTCATACATGTAAATATCGCCGAGCAAAGCCAAGGCATAGGGCTGGCCGGCCTCCCCCGCCTGTTCCAGCAGGCGCAGCGCCTCTGCGGGGTCGTAAAAGCCGCTGTCCTTGACCCGCAGCACCCGCGCCAGCCGGTAGATGCCATAGAGATTGCCGCTTTCCGCCGAACGGCGGGCGAGGCTTAGCGACAGGTCAAGATCCTTGTCCGCCCCGCTGATGAAATAGCGTGACGCCATCGCCTGTGCATCGGGATTGTCGCTGTCGCGCAGCAGGCGCATATGTTGGGTGACCAGATCATCTTGACCCGCCTGTTCATAGGCATCGGCCAGATAGGCGCGGCTGGCGTCATCCTCCGGATCTGCGGCAATTGCCGCCGAACAGGCCGCGATCGCCGCGTCCGTGTCGATGTCATATGTCCAGACCCCAACGCCGGGAACCTGCAATTGCCGGGCCAGGTCCGAACAGGTCTCACGCGCGGTTTGCGCCGTTACAACGCAGGGGAACATACAGAAAACCAACGAGAAAATCGCGCGACGCATCGGAAAATACCTGTTTCGTATGACTAATATCGATGCTGCAATATTGCACTGACCGGGCGTGTCGAATCAACCAACATAGACGTTATGACGATTGGCCTGGCCTCGGCTGGTGCCCCTCCGGGAGTTCACGCACGCAGCAAGAAACCGATTGGCGTTGACTCCGCCGTGGCGCAATGTGGAAACTGTTCCGGCACTATGGGGAGGAAAACTATGTTTATTGCCATCGTACAAATTCCGGGTGTTCTGCGCAGCGAAGAAGTTGCCATCGAAGCCGCTCGGAAATCCGTGCCGACCTATGTCGACATGCCCGGACTCAAGCGCAAATATTACCTGAACGGCGAAGCCGGTGGCGGCGGCGTCTACCTCTGGGAATCGCGTGAGGCGGCCGAGGCCTGGTATGACGCCGATTGGGCGACGAATATGGAAAAGCGTTTTGGCGCCCGTCCGACCCTGACCTATTACGACAATTACGTTGTCGTCGATAATGACGCCGATGAGGTCAGGATCAATGACGTGGTTGAACCGGCAAAAGCGACAGCCGCCGAGTAACGCAGCGCTGCGGCCCTGCGGCCCGGCATGATCGGATAGCGCTCGCGTCGCCCTCGGGCGATCGCGGGCCTGACCGAAGACTATGGAACATCCGGGGCCGGGCGCCAGCGGGCTGCGCCCGCCACCGAACTCCGTGAGTTGAGGAGAAAATGCATGGGGTCGGATTCGACGGATGCGGTTGTAATTGGCAGCGGGTTCGGCGGCTCGGTCACCGCTGCGCGGCTTGCTGAAAGCGGGGTTCAGGTCACGGTGTTGGAGCGTGGGCCCTGGTGGGACACGGTGCCGGTGCGTTCGATGGGGATCAAGGACCGCACGCCACTGCCGCGCGGGATCAGCCTCTTTGCCCGGGCCATGCGCTCCGTCTATCACCCGTTGTTGCCCTGGGGGCGGACACGGATCAACCGCAAGGGGCTGTTCGAGGTCTATTATTCACGCGGGATGGAAGTGGTCTGTTCCTCGGGCGTCGGCGGCGGCAGCCATGTCTATTCTGCCCTGCACCGACGGCCCGCGCGTCCCGATTACTGGGACGGCCATTGCCCCGACCTCAACGAAGCCTCGATGGCCCCGCATTATGCGGCATTTGTCGCGCGCGTCGGGTCGACCCGGCCTGGTCCGGACAACGCCCCGCCGCATAGTGCGATGGAGATCTATTCCAACCATCCGGAATTCACACCGGTGGTCCCCAAGGACGAGGTGCGGGTCGGGTTCAGATTTCCCGAGGACCCGGCGAACCCCAAGCTGACCCAGACCGAGGCCGGCATCGAAAGGTGGGAGACGGATTACAGCACCGGCGATCACGGCTTTCTCGGTGCGCCGTCGGGATCGAAATCGACGATGGATTTCGTCTATCTCGGCCCGGCCATCCGCAAGGGGCTGGAGGTGCGTGCACTCTGCGAGGCGATCTCGATCTCCGCGCAAACGGGCGGCGGGCGGCGGTTTCGGGTCGATTATTTCGACCACAACCAACGCGTGCGGGCGACGATCGAGGCGGATAACGTCTTTCTCGGCGCCGGCACGATGAACACGCTGCGGCTGCTGCTGGAAAGTCGCGACCGTTATCACGGGCTGTCGGGCATGCCGAACCTGGGCAAACGATTCAGCGGCAACGGCGATATCCGTGGGTTCTGGGATCTGAACGACCAGGATCGCGACTATTCCGAAGGGGTGCCGAGCAAGGGCGCGATCAAGCTGCGCGACGAGTCGTTGCCGCAGGTCGGGATCGGCCGCAACAACCTGCCGAGCGTCAATTCCTATCCTTTCCCCAAGTTCATCCGCGAGCGGTTGAAACGCGGCATGGTGGTCAGCGGCATGGGCGAGGATGCGATGGATGGCGTTGCAACCTCCGAAGGTCGGCGATTCCGCATTCATTTTGATCCGTCCAACAGCCCGATCTACCGGCAAATCCATGACGCGCTGATGGAAATGGGGCGCCGGTCCGGGCGGCGGATCTATGCGGGCAAGACCCCGGCTACCGTGCATCCGATGGGCGGCGCCTGTGTCGGCGAGGCCGATGCGGGCGGGGTCATCGCGGCGAATGGCGAGGTGCATGGGGTGCCAGGGCTCTACGTTGTCGATGCCGCCGCCTTTCCGCGCCCGACGGCGTCACCGCCGACGCTGAGTATCGGCGCCTGGGCCGAAAACGTGGCGGCGCGGTTCCTTGCCAGGGGCTGAGGCGCCGGGCGCCGCCAAAAGGGAGTGAGAGATGCTGTGCACCAGCCAATGGTTGCAGGACAACCGCGACGATCCGCGGCTGCGGATCTTTGATTGTAGTGTCGAGATGCAACCGCAACCGGTCGGAAAATCGGTGCTGATATCTGGCCGACCAGATTGGCAAAAGGCGCATATTCCTGGCGCCCGTTACCTGTCGATGGGCGATGACCTTTCGGCGCCCGAGGGATCGGTGCCCTATGGTCTGCCTCCGGCGGCGACAGTGCAGCGGCTGATGCGTGCAGAGGGTGTCAATGAGGACAGCATTATTGTGCTCTACGGCCGCGGCTATCCGGTGCCGGTGATGCGCTGCTGGTGGGTGCTGCTGGCCTCCGGCGCGCGTGATGTGCGCCTTCTCGACGGCGGGCTTGAGGCCTGGGTCGAAGCCGGTCTGCCGCTCACCGATCAGGATGAGGGCGCGCCGGAGCCCGGTGATTTCGTCGCCCGCCCGCGCCCTGACCTGCGCGTTGATGCCGGGGCCGTTGCCGCCGCGATGCAGGATCCCGCCACGGTGCTGGTCAACGCGCTGTCGGCCGAGCAATTTGCCGGAACCGGCGGCGCGCATTACGGGCGTCCGGGGCGGATCCCGGGAAGCGTGAGCGTGCCATTCCGCGATCTGCTGGAACCGGGAACCACGCGCTTGCGTCCCGCCGAGGCGCTGCACACGATATTCGACGCCGCCGGGGTGCTGAACAGCCCGCGCATCATCAATTATTGCGGCGGCGGGATCGCTGCCAGCGGCACCAGCTTTGCGCTGCATCTGATCGGGCGCAGGGATGCCGCACTTTACGATGGCTCGCTCATCGACTGGGCGTCGGACCCGGCGCGCCCGATGGAGTCAGAGGGCAGTTAGTACCGGGTTGCCCGCCACCACCTGCCGTTGAGGGAGAAGACATGCATCACGACCATTCGCATTGGGATTTTCAGGCCGGGCAGGGCGCCTCGGCCCATCTGACACCGGAAAAGACGTTGGCGGCCCTGGCCCTGGTCAGCCAGGGTCAAATTCACGACATCAGCCAGCAGATCTATTATGGCGCCCCCTGCATGGGGCCGAACCAGTCGCCGTTCCTGATGTCGATCTTTGCCAATTGGCGCGACACCATCCGCCGCCGCCGCGCCACCGGGCACCGCAACGAGATGGGCACCAATCTGGAACGGATCGAGATGACCATGCACACCGGCACCCATGTCGATGCGCTGGGCCATGTTTCGACCGGGTCACGCATGTTCGGGGGGCGAAGCGCCGAGGACGAGGTGACCAGCTGGGGGTTGGAAACCCTCGGCGCCGAACAGATTCCGCCGATGATCACCCGGGGTATCCTCTTTGACGTGGGCGGCGCCGAAGGCCTGAACACCGGCGATCTGGTGACGGCTGCGGATCTGGAACGCGCGGCGGGGCGCGGTGGCTTTCAGGTCGAACCCGGCGATGTTGCCTTGATCCGCACCGGTTGGGGGCGGCATTACGAGACCGACAATGCGCGCTATCTGCAGGGCGAACCGGGGATCGGAGTCGAAGCGGCGGCCTGGCTGATCGAACAGGGCGTGGTTGCCATCGGTGCCGACAATATGGCGGTCGAAGTGCTGCCCGGCACCGACCCCGAGGTGATCATGCCAGTGCATCAACTGGCGTTGGTCGAGCATGGCGTCTGGCTGATCGAGAACCTCGCGCTCGAGGGCGTTGTCCGCGACGGTCTGGCCACCGCCTGTTTCGCGATGCTGTCCCCCAAGATCAGAGGCGCAACCGGCGCGCCGGTGCGGCCCGTCCTGCTGCGCTGAGCCGCGTCTGTCGTCTGTCTGGCTGGGGGAGGCTGCGTGCGCTGGGGGGATTACCCGCGATCCGCAATAGAAAATGCCGACCGGTTTGATCCGGTCGGCATCATTGTCTTAGCCTTTGATCAGTTCATGCCGTAATCGGCAGGAAGCTTGCTGAACACGTCTTCGTTCAGCTTGGCGATGATCGTATCGCGGTCGCCGTCGGCGTCTTCAACGACCTTGCTCCATTTGTCGATCAGGCCCAGCAAGGTTTTCACCTTTTCGGCCGCGTCGGGAACGCCATAGTTGGAAATGGCGTTGGAGACGATGACATCGACATCGTTTTTGACGAATTCATCCTTGGCTGCCTTCATCTCGTCCGAGGGTTCGATCAGCTCGATACCATGCTCGTCCAACTGGGCCAGAACCTCGGCGTCGGTCTTGGTGTAGAGCAGGGTGGTGTCGGTCGCGGCGCGGGCGGCATCGTCACGGATCAAAGCGCGTTGCTGATCGGTCAGATCGGCCCAGAAATCGCGGTTCGTGCTCAGCAGTGACAGCGAATGATAGGTGCCGAGGTTCAGGGTGGTCAGGTATTTCGCCGCATCCCAAAGCTGATAGGAGCGGAAGGCGCCAGCGGACTGAATGGCGATATCCAGCGCGCCCTTGTCCAGACCTTCGAACATTTCCGACGACGGCACGTTGACCTCAACACCGCCCACGGATTGCGCCCAACGTGACCACAGGCCGCCCGGCACGCGCATTTTCTTGCCGGCCAGATCAGCGGTCGACCGGATCGGCGTGCTGGAAATGATCCTATAAGGCGCGGTGGAGTAGGTCCCGAAATAGACCAGATTCGCCGCCTTGTATTCAGCCAGGCATTCCGGGCAATGCATCAGGTTGTATTCGGTCATGGCAGCCATGGCCGTCAGGTTGTTTGGGGTCGACAGACCCATATCCGCAACCAGCTGGGCGTTCGGGAACTCAGCAGGGAAATAGCTCATGGCGAGCATGCCCATGCTGGCGACGCCGTCACCAATACCGGCCAGTGCCGGTTTCGCACCCAACAGCGCGCCGCCTTCGAAGCTCTGAACGTCAAAGCCGTTGGCGGTCAGGGTTTCGATCAGCGGGCCGTAGCCGCCGACATTGACCGGGTGCTTGGGCCCGGTCCAGTTGGTGATCGTGATATCGGTGGCCATCGCCGTCGAGGCTGTGCAGCCTATCAGCGCGATCGCCAGAGTTGTCATCTTCATGTGGTTTCCTCCCTTGGAAAGTTTGCCGTGTCTGCGGATTTATGCAAATCGCGGCCATTGGTTAATTCTATGAGGACCGCGCCCGGCTGCAATGCCAAGCTGGCCCCATTTATTTGTCAGCCCCCCGGCAGCCACAGGATGATCGCCGGAAAGGCAATCAGCGCTGCGATCACGATGAAATCCATCACCACGAACCAGGCCACACCTTTGAAGATGCTGTGAATAGGCACCTGATCCCCGACAATGCCTTTGACGACAAAGACATTCAGCCCGACCGGCGGGGTGATGAACCCGATTTCGAGGAACTTGGCCATCAGCACGCCGAACCAGATCATGTTGATGTCGCGCGCTTCAAGCACCGGCAGCAGGATCGGGATCGTCAGCAGCATGATCCCGATCGGGTCCAGCAGCATCCCCAACAGGATCAGGATCACCGAGATGATCAGGATCACCTGCAGCTGACTGTATTCCGGTGAGGAAATGAAATCCGCGATGATCTGGGTGGTGCCGGACAGGCCAAAGAACCGGGTCAGCAGCTGCGCCCCGATGGCAATCAGAAAGATCGAGGCGGTGGTGCGCAGGGTTTCGCCAATCGCATCACGCAACACCGGCCAGGACAACGCCCGTTTGGCCAGACCGATCAGGAAGGCCAGCGCTGCGCCGACGGCGCCCGCTTCGGTCGGGGTAAAGATGCCGCTGAACAGCCCGCCAAACACGCCAACCACCAACAGCATCACCGGCCAGGTGTCCTTGACCGCGTAGATGCGGTCGCGCATGCTGACATCCTCGCGGATCGGCGGCGCAAGCGACGGTGAAATCCAGCAGCGAACGACCACCATGAGCGAATAGAACACCGCCGTCATGATACCGGGGATCAATGCCCCCATGAACAGCTTGGCGATCGATTCCTCGACAAAGATGCCATAGATAATCAACAGGATCGACGGTGGGATCATCGACCCGATGGTGCCAGCCGCGGCGATGGTGCCGGTGGCCAGGCCCTTGTCATAGCCCGCCTTCAACATTTCCGGCACCGCGATCCGCCCCATGGCCGCGGTGCAGGCCAGGCTTGATCCGGTCACCGCCGCGAACAACGCCGAGCCCTGGATCGAGGCCACGGATAGCCCGCCGGGCATCCAGGACAACCACAGCCGCGCCAGTCGGAACAGGCCTGTTGTCAGCCCCGCATGGTAGCAAAGATAGCCCATGAACAGGAACATCGGGATCGAACTCAGCGTCCAATGCGCGGTGAAATCATAGGGGATTTGCGAAATGATCCCGATGGTCGCTCGTTCGCCGATGATGATGGACAGCCCGCCGATCGAGACCGTTGCCAGCGCCACGCCGATCGGCACCCGCAGAAAGATCATCAGAAGCAGGACACCGATGCCGAGAAAGCCGACTGTTTCTTTCGCCAGATCGATCATATGGCCGTCCCCGCAATCGGATCCACAGGGCCGTCAGCTGGCCCGTCGGTGTCGTCCAGGTCCGCCCGGAACAGCACCACGACAGCGCGCACCAGCTTGACCAGAACCAGCGCCAGCAGCAGGGCGCAGCCGATCGGGATCAGGAAGCGGGTCGGCCAGATGGCGATCGAATAGGAGCCCATGATATATTCACCTACCTTGTATTTTTTCAACGCGACCTTCCAGGTTCCAGTCACCAGCAGCCAGAGCAGCCAAGAGAACAGAAGGTAGGTGATGATATCCAGCACCCGTTTGACCGCGCGCGGCAGGTGGGCATAGATCAGCTCGACATGGATGTTCCCCTCCACCCGTTCGACCGCCGCAAAGGGCAGGAACACAACCGCGAGCATGTAATAGTTTGACACCATTTCCAGCGTGACCGGCACCGGGCTGTTGAAGACGAACTTGCCGACCACATCGGCGCTGACCTGAATCATCATCAGCATCAAGGCAACACTGCCGACAACCATCAGCACATTGCTGAGCCCGTCGATAACGCGGAGCGCGCTGCGGTCCACGATGCCCAAAGGCTTCCGCATGACGATCTGATCAGACACTTTGCGCACCTCCCCGTGCAGGCCCAGACTAGGCTCTAACCGCGCCTAAAGATTTGTATGGCGCGAGTCAAACGTATGCTCGAGCGCAGTGGAATATTATTCCACATCACTCGTCGCAAAAAGGTGACCTGCGTCCCGAAAGCTGGCCAGAGGATGGAACGGCACCGCTCTAAGCAAGCGGTCATTGCCGCGACGCCAGGGCTTTGAGCAGCAATTTGAGGGTTTTGACATTCTGTTTCCCCAGTTTGCGGCTGAGCGCGCGTTCATGTTCTGCGGCGGCCTCGACAAGATAGTCGAACGCCTCGTGGCCCGGCGGTCGCAGCACCAGATGCTCAACCCGGCGATCTGTGCCACTGGTTTCGCGGGCCAGAAATTGCTTTTCGCCAAGCGCGCGCACCGCGCGGGAAATCTTGGTTTTGTGGATGTTGGCGAGGGTCGAAATCTCTTTGGCGCTCATCGGGCCGTAGCGGCCAAGGTGGAACAACACCCGCCATTCGGTCCGCAACATCCCATAGCGATTCTTGTAGATGGACGAGAAATCCACGCTTTGCGCCTCGGCGGCCTGGTTCAGCAGGTAGGGTGTGAATCCCGATAGATCAAAGTCTGTTTGCTGCACCTGGCAGAACCCGAAATAGCCCCTTGTTAGTTACAAAAGTAACCATAAGCATGCGCCCTGTCAAAGGAGAGGAAGTCGCCATGAACGGGCCCAGCAAAATTTCGGGACTGACCCGCGCCGCCGGGGCCACCGTGCTGCATGACGGGTATATGCCCGGGTTTGGCAATGATTTCGAGACTGAGGCGCTGCCCGGTGCCCTGCCCGAAGGCCGCAACAGCCCGCAAAAATGCGCCTATGGCCTATATGGAGAGCAACTCTCCGGCACCGCCTTTACCGCGCCCAGCCATCAGAACGAACGCACCTGGTGCTATCGTATCCGGCCCTCGGTCAAGCATTCGCACCGCTATGAAAAGATCGCGATGCCCCATTGGCAGTCGGCGCCGAATGTCGACCCTGACGTGATCAGCCTCGGCCAATACCGCTGGAGCCCGATGCCGCATGGCACCGTGCCGCTGACCTGGATCACCGGGATGCGCACCATGACCACGGCGGGCGATGTCTATACCCAGGTCGGGATGGCCTCGCATATCTACCTGGTCACCGAATCGATGCATGACGAATATTTCTTTTCCGCCGACAGCGAGTTGTTGGTGGTGCCGCAGGAGGGGCGCCTGCGGTTCTGCACCGAACTGGGTGTCATTGATCTGGCGCCGCAGGAAATCGTGATTCTGCCGCGCGGCCTGCTCTACCGGGTCGAACTGATCGACGGCCCGGCGCGTGGCTTTGTCTGTGAAAACTACGGGCAGAAATTCGATTTGCCGGGGCGTGGACCGATCGGTGCCAATTGCATGGCCAACCGTCGCGATTTCAAGACCCCTGTCGCCGCGTTCGAGGACCGCGACGCGCCCAGCCGGGTGGTGATCAAATGGCAGGGCCAGTTTCATCAGACCCGCATCGACCATTCGCCGCTGGATGTTGTCGCCTGGCATGGCAATTACTGTCCGGTCAAATATGACCTGCGCACCTATTGCCCGATTGGCGCGATCCTGTTCGACCATCCCGATCCGTCGATCTTTACGGTGCTGACCGCGCCCTCCGGGGTCGAAGGCACGGCGAATATCGACTTTGTCCTGTTCCGCGAACGCTGGATGACAATGGAAGACACCTTTCGCCCGCCTTGGTACCACAAGAACGTCATGTCCGAGTTGATGGGCAATATTTATGGCGAATATGACGCCAAGCCGGACGGATTTGCCCCCGGTGGGATGAGCTTGCACAACATGATGATCCCGCATGGCCCGGACAACAGCGCCTTTGAAAAGGCCACCCATTCCGAGTTGAAGCCGGTCAAGCTGGACAACACCATGTCCTTCATGTTCGAAACCCGGTTCCCCCAGCACCTGACCCGCTTCGCCGCCAAGGCCGCGCCTTTGCAGGATGATTACATCGACTGCTGGGACAGCCTGGAGAAACATTTCGATGGCACCCCCGAGGGCCGCTGGGACTGACCCGCCGGGCCGGTTCCGGCAGGCTGCTGGCCGCGGGTAACACGCCCTTCGACTGGCCATTCAATCCACACTCCCCCGCATCAGACGGACCCGAAAAGGGCACCCCTCTTGGCCAAGGCATTCGCATCGCAAAGCGATATGGAAGACAAGAAGATCAGCTTTATCGAGGTTGGTGACGGTTTATCTGGGCAAGCGCCGGATCGATATCAAGAAACTGGGCCGTGCCCATACCGCTGGCGATGCGGTGATCTGGGTGCCGGATCAAGAGGTGATGTTCACCGGCGATATCGTCGAATGCCACTCGGCCTGCTATTGCGGTGATGCCCATTACCGCGATTGGGAAGACACGCTGGCCAATATCGCGGATTTTGAACCCAAGAGCATTGCACCGGGGCGTGGCGATGCGCTGGTCGGCGAAGACATGGTCGCCAGGGGCGTGGTCTGGAATCTGGGCAAGGTGTTTCACCGAGACGGCAAGATGTTCGAATTCAACCTCGCGCCCGAGGCGGGCCATAACTTCCCCGCCTTCATCAACCTGCAACAACCCTATTTCGAACGCTTCCTGGTGGATCGCATCCGTCAGGCCCAGGCGGATGGCGCCCCGATTGAGATCCGGGGCAAGAACCGCGTCGAAGCGGTCGAAATCCGCCAAGACCAGGTTGTGCTGGACATCCTGATGTCGACAACCTTGGCTGGAAACTGGGGCTGGTGGAAATGGCGATCCTGGATGACCTCGAAGACACCGGTCGATTGACGCTGCGCCCGGCGGATCCGGCAGAACTGGCCCGGATGCGGGCGGTGGTGCAGGCCATCGTCTGTGACATTCACCCGGTCTGCAACCTGCGCGTCGCCGCCCATGTCGAAGGGCTGACGGGCCGGGGCGACACCCGCGCCGCTTGGATGCGCCGTTTCATCCGTTCCGGGCTTGAGACCGTGGAACAGATGTTGGACCCGACCGGCCCCTTTGCCTTTTGCGACAGGCTGACGCAGGCCGATCTGGTGCTGATTCCACAGCTATACAACGCCGTCCGTTGGCGGGTGTCGGCGCAGGATCTGCCCAGAATGACCCGCGTCGCCCGGGCCTGTGCCAGGCTGGCTGCCTGTGTGCGGGCGTATCCGGATGTGGTGCGCGCGGGAGCGGCGACCTGGGAAGCGCCGCGCCTGTTCATAGCCGATGAGCGACTGGCGCAGCGCACGCACGGAGTCATGGACTCGGCAGGGCTCGCCGATCTGATTCAGGCCCCCTTGGCGCAGCGGCCACTCCCGGCAATCAGGACAAGGGACATGGCTGCTTTCGTTCGGATCGGCTGTGGTGGATCGCTTTAGCAGCGAGATCCGGTCAGGCAAGACACTCAGCCGGGCACAAGGTCGCGGATCGCCATTTCCACCAGCACCTTGCCGTCGCGGGTCAGCCCGATTGCGGTCCAGGAGTCCCCGCCCGCAATCCGCACTTCAAACGCGTCATCCCAGTGGATCGGGCGGCGAAAGCGGATGTCCATATGCACATGGCGCGGCGCGAAATGTGACCAGATCGCGCGTGTCAGATAGCGCACCCCATGCGCCCCGCCGATGATCGGTGCGCGATATCCGGCACGGTTGGCGGCATCCATGTTATTGTGGATCGGATTGGCGGTATTGGCGCTGTAGCCGCAGACGATCTCGGGTGTCAGCTGCACCTCTTCGACCACCTGCAGTGCCGCCGGGTCGGCAATCACCGGATCGGGCCGCTTGCCGGCGCCGCGCAGTTTCGGGTCGGCGTATTTGCTCGGGTCGGTCTTCAGCGAGACCCGGCCAGAGTTCAGGCAGTGCCGCCCGTCGGCACCGCGATATTGCGCCTCGGATTCGGTGATCCGGCCGCGTGGCGCCTGAGAGATGGCGGTGACTCCGCCGGTGACAGTGACCGCCTCGCCGAACCGGGGCAGGTCATCGACGATGAGCCATTGCACCATGTTGACCCCGCCCGACGAGGAGATGCCGTTGCGCACCTGTTCCTCGATCGCATGGGTGATGAAGGTCGCCGGGTCGAGCCCGCCGCCAAACACCGCCGGATCAGTGCCGCAGATCGCCAGCAGGCGGCGCTCTTCTTCGGGGTCCGGGGTGTAGCTGCGCTCGCGGTAGGCAAGGCCAACGTAGGGTTCAACGGTCTGTTCGGTCATTGGTGGGATCCTCCGGGTGCCAGGATGGCACCGGCGGACAGGGTTGTCTGCACGGCGCGGACAAGCTTCGCGAATGTGGGATATGCGGGGTGGTGCGCAAAAAAGAAGACCCGGGCAATTCTGCCCGGGTCAGTTCAACAGGGAGGTTGCGTGGCAGGTTCCGGCCACGCCCGGATGGGGTAACGATAAGCTTAGCCAAGCCTACCACTTTGATTTACCTCAAGTCAGGTATGGAATTCCATACGCTCGCGTTAAAGTTGTGGTTGTTCGGCAACCAAATTCGGCAGCGAAGGTCAGGCCACCAGCCGATACCCGCCGGATTCCGTCACCAGCAGCCGGGCGTTCGAGGGATCCGGTTCGATCTTTTGCCGCAGCCGGTAGATATGCGTCTCCAGCGTGTGGGTGGTGACCCCGGCGTTATAGCCCCAGACCTCGTGCAGCAGCACATCGCGGGCGACGACACCCTCGGTGGCGCGGTAAAGGAATTTCAGGATATTGGTTTCCTTCTCGGTCAGCCGGATCTTCTTTTCATCCTCGGTCAGCAACATCTTTGCCGCCGGTTTGAAGGTGTAGGGCCCAAGCTGGAACACCGCGTCTTCGCTCTGCTCATGCTGGCGCAGCTGGGCGCGGATCCGGGCCAGGAGCACCGGAAACTTGAACGGCTTGGGCACGTAATCGTTGGCCCCGGCATCGAGGCCGAGAATGGTATCGGAATCGCTGTCATGGCCGGTCAGCATCAGGATCGGCGATTTCACCCCCTGCTTGCGCATCAACCGGCACAATTCGCGCCCATCCGTGTCCGGCAGGCCGACGTCAAGGATCAGCAGGTCGAAATGACCTTCTTTGACCTTTTGCATCGCCTCGGTGCCATTGGCGGCCTCGAAGACATCGAAATCCTCGGTCATGACAAGCTGCTCGCTCAGCGCCTCGCGCAGATCGTCTTCGTCATCGACGAGAAGTATCTTTTTGAGTTGTCCCATGATCGGACCCTCCTTTTCTGGTGAGAGAGACATCGCTATCGCTCACGGTTGCGGCAAGGATTGCTGCAAACGCCTCACGCGGACGTGTCCATCCGCCGGGCAATGTTTCAAAATCCGCCCGAAGCGGCTACATCTGCCGGGCTGTTGTTGCGGAATCGAATGATGAGTCTTGCCCCTGATATCGCCGAAGGTCTGTCCCGCGCCCGTGCCGATCTGCGCATGGGGCTGGGGGTGGTGCTGAGTGACGGCACGCAAGGCGCGCTGGTTCTGGCGGTGGAAACCCTGTCGCCGCAACGACTTGGCGATGTTCTGGCGCTGCCGGGGCGGCCGGTTCTGGCGATCACCGCGCGACGGGCGACAACGCTCAAGGCGCGGCCCTATGACGGCGATCTGGCGCGGATTGCGCTGCCGGGTGCTGCGACTCAGGGGTGGCTGACCGCCGTTGCCGATCCGGCGGATGATCTGAAATCTCCGATGAAGGGGCCGCTGGTGGCGGTGCGCGAGGGCCCGGCACATCTGCATCGGCTGGGTCTGAAACTGGCGAAATCCGCCCGTATCCTGCCGGCGGTTCTGGTGTTGGATCTGCCGGACCCGGTTGGATTTGCCGCTGAAAATTCCCTGACCCTGATCAACGCCATCGCCGCCGCCGAGGTGCTGGACCAGATGAACCCGCTGCATCCGGTGGTCTCGGCCCGGGTGCCGCTGGCCGTGTCTGAGGCCGGGCGAGTGCATGTGTTCCGCCCCGAGGATGGCGGCGAGGAACATTACGCCATCGAGATCGGCAAGCCGCCCCGCGATGCGCCGGTGCTGGCCCGGCTGCATTCGGCCTGTTTCACCGGCGACCTGCTGGGGTCGCTGAAATGCGATTGCGGCCCGCAATTGCGCGGTGCGCTGGCGCAGATGGGGGCCGAGGGCGCCGGGGTGTTGCTCTACCTCAATCAGGAGGGGCGCGGCATCGGCCTGGCCAATAAGATGCGCGCCTATTCCCTGCAGGACCAGGGCTTTGACACGGTCGAGGCCAACCACCGGCTGGGCTTTGAGGATGACGAGCGCGATTTCCGCATCGGTGCCGAGATCCTGAAGCGGATGGGCTTTGCCTCGGTTCGGCTGCTGACCAACAACCCGGCCAAGATCGCGATGATGGAAAAAAACGGCATCACAGTCACCGAACGGGTGCCGCTGAAGGTTGGCGAGACCGAGCATAACCGCACCTATCTGGCGACCAAGGCCGCGAAGTCCGGGCATCTGCTGTGACCCCCGCCGATCTGGTGCTGACGCCGCGCGGGGTTCGGTTCCTCGGCCAATATTGGCCCTGCACCCTGGGGCGCGGTGGCCGGGTCAGCGACAAGCGTGAGGGCGATGGCGGCACCCCGGTGGGGACCCACCGGATTGTCGGCATGCTCTACCGCGCCGATCGCATCGCCCGCCCGGCAAACTGGGCCGAACCGATCGGGCCGCGCGATCTCTGGTGCGATATTTCCGGCCATGCCGATTACAACCAATTGGTCCAGGTGCCGATCCGGGGCAGTCGGGAAAGGCTGCGCCGGGGCGATCCGCTCTATGATATCGTTCTGGTCACCGACTGGAACTGGCCGCTGGCCGAGGCTGGGCGCGGCTCGGCGATTTTCCTGCATCAATGGCGGCGGCCGGGTTTTCCGACGGCGGGCTGCATCGGCTTTCGCCGCGATCATCTTCGCTGGATCGCTGCGGCAATCCAGCCCGGCAGCCGGTTGATCGTGCCCGCCTAATCGCGGGCGCCGAACAGCGCCGAGCCGACCCGGACGTGAGTCGCGCCCAGCCGGATCGCGGTTTCGAAATCGCCCGACATGCCCATCGACAGCCCCTCCAGCCCGTTGCGCGCGGCAATCTTGGCCAGCAGCGCGAAATGCAGGCTGGGCTCCTCCTCCACCGGCGGGATGCACATCAGCCCGATCACCGGCAGATCCAGCCCCCGGCATTCGGCGACAAAGGCGTCGGTCTCGGCGGGCAGGACCCCGGCCTTTTGCGGCTCTTCTCCGGTGTTCACCTGGATGAACAGATCCGGACAGGCGCCGGTTTCCTGTGCCAGCCGGGCCAGTCCGGCCGCCAGTTTCGGCCGGTCCAGCGAATGGATGGCCTGCGCCAGTTCCATCGCCTGCCGCAGCTTGTTGGATTGCAGCGGGCCGATGATATGCAGTTCGATCCCGTCGTATTTCTCGCGAAATCCGGGCCATTTGCCTGCCGCCTCTTGCACCCGGTTTTCGCCAAAGATGCGGTGGCCCTGACGCAGCACCGCCTCGACCTTGTCATCGGGCTGCATCTTGGACACCGCGATCAGCCGGGTTGATCCTGGGTTTCGTCCGGCGGCGGATTCGGCTGTTGCGATACGGGTCTGGATTTCTGACAGGGACATGGCGGGCTCCAATCCGGGCGCGGCGAGAGAACACGATTTTTCGCCCGATGGAAACCCGTCAGCGGCGCGGCAAATCCGCAACCGTTCCGGTGGTGATGTAGAAACGTGGCGCCGAGGCGGTTGACGGGCCGCCGGAGGACGCGATGATCCGCATCTGCATGCCGATTTCCAGGCCGTTGTCTGTAGTTGTCGCGATTCGAGTGTCGATCTGGGCCAGGCCGTAAGCGTCGGTCTTGCGTGTGGCGCTGCCATCATAGGTCACACCCATCCGCGCCTCACCGGTGAAGCGGATCAGCGGATCAGCCAGCGCCGGGGGACCGGCAAAAAGGCACAGGATCAGGGCAGGGCGCAGGATCATTGGAGCAGGATGCGGCAGGCCCGATCGCCTGGCAAGGCGTGGCGCGCGATCGTGATCGGTTGCGGGGCGCGATCCGGCATAGAAAAAGGGCAGGCCCTGAGGCCTGCCCTTTCAAAGTCAGCTTAACCGAACAACTTAGAAGTTGAACAGAACGCCGAAGTCAGCCACCGTGGTGCCGTGGCGCGAAACCGCACCACCGCGGAGCGAAGCGCCGCCGCCGAGGTTATGGTGGAAGCCAATACCGAAGGCTTCTTCGGTCACTTGGCTCTCATCATACGCGAAAAACGCTTGAATCGAAGTTGCCGCTGCAACGTCTGCTTCTGCAGCAACGGTGAACATGTCCTGGTCCGCATGGTTGCGCGTGTAGTTTGCGCTCAGCGTCGCCGGCCCAACTTCTCCGGCAACCGTGGCCAGGAACTCGCTGTCGGGTCCAAAGTTCGAATCTTGGTAAGCCAGAGCAATGGTGTAGCCGCTGAACGTGCCGGATGCGGCCACAGCGATACGCTGTTGCTGGCCGATGCCGCCACCGACCGGGTCGTCATATGAAGCGTGCAGGGTGAACATGTCAGCTTTGTAGATGACTTCAAGGCCGGTTGCATAGCCGCCAGCGGGGGTGGCGGAGTCGTACATTGAGGCGTTAAAGCCAAAACCCACGTTTGCATAGCCCAGACCGGTCAGGCCGATCGAACCATGGTAGGTATATGGCATCTGTTCGATGGCGCCCGTGATGTTGCCGACAGCAACAGTCAGGCCGCCGGACGTGGCGTAGAAGCGCGCGGCGTTGAAAACCGGAGCAGTGGTCGTGCCGTTGGCGTTGCTGTTGCCTTGCAGACGAACACGGCCACCAAAGGTGATGCCGTTGTCAGCCGTGGTCGACACGTCGACATTCAGACGGAAGCGCGACGTGATGCTGAATTCGCGGTTTGCGTTTTCCACATAAATGACACCGAAACGGCCATAGCCGCTCAGTTTGACGTCCGCAGCAGCCATGCCAGCAGTGGCGATCAGCGCGGTCGTTGCGAAGAGAATTTTTTTCATCGTTTTCCCTCGGGTTTCTCAGTCACCCCAAATCCGGGGAATCCGGCTTGGGTATGGCGCTTCTTTCGCTCTTTTCAGGTGTGGAACGCAAGCGCAGGGCGAGGGGGTCACTTTCTGAGGCTGAAGTTGGTGCAGCAATGTCACAGTGTTGCCACGGTTCCGCCCGCGCCTTATGAGGGGTCCATAACACAAAGGTGCTGTGACCTGAATTCACTTGCCCCCTGTCCGGGGCTTGGGTAGGACGGAAGCAGCACGGTGGGAGCGGGCAGAGTGATGGTTTTTTCGCGTGTTTTCAGGATGACGGCCGCGGCTTTGCTGGTGGTGTCACTCGCGGCATGTGGCGGGCGCGGTGGCGGCCTGTTCGGCGGCCGGGGCGTCACCGAAACCGACACTTTGGCGAAAGATTCGTCGTTTGTCGGTGATCCGACTGAAAAGGGCGACGGCACCTCTATTTTCGACCTGTTCAAGCAACGCGACGATGGCACCAAGGTTGGGGTCAACCGCTACCTCTGGAATGCCTCTCTGGATGTGCTTGATTTCCTTCCGGTTCAATCGGTCGATCCCTTCACCGGGGTGATCGTGACCGGCTATGGCACCCCGCCAGGTGGCGGGCGGTCCTATCGCGCCACTGTCTATATCCGCGACCCGGCGCTTGAGGCGCGGTCGCTGAACCTGTCGTTGCAGACCCAGGGCGGTCGCCCGGTCAGTGCAGCAACCCATCGCGCGGTCGAGGATGCGATCCTGACCCGAGCGCGGCAGATGCGGGTTGCCGACGGACGGTTCTGACGTCTGATTTCGGAATGATTGTAAGGGTCTAGGCCGGGATTTCCCTGGCCGGCCAGAGCGAGCCTGGGTCGGCCCGGTCAGACAGACATCGCTGCCAGCGCATGCACCCATTCCATCTGCTTGGGCAGACAGATGGTTTTCAGATCATACGTGTCACGGATATGGGCCCGCGCGGCGCGTCCCAGCCGCGCCCGCGCCTCGGCTGAGTCGAGCAGCCCGCAAACCTCGGCCACCAGCGCGTCGCCGTCAAAGAAATCGATCAAGCGCCCGGTTTCGTCATGCCGCACCGCCTCGCGCACCGGTTCGGTGTTTGACGCGACAATGGCGGTTTCGGCGCACATTGCCTCAAACAGCGACCAGGACAGCACGAACGGGTAGGTCAGATAGACATGCGCCCGGCTGAGCTGCAGCAGCTCAATGAATTTCTTGTAGGGAATCCGGCCCAGGAAATGCACCCGCGCCCAATCCGCATCCGAGATCTGGCCGCGCACCTCGTCGACAAAGATCTGTTTCCAGGTGGCGCCATCGCGCGGCGCCGAGCCATAGCTGACACCGTCGCCGCCAACGATCAGGATCTGCGCATTCGGCCGGGCCTTCAGCAGCCGCGGCAGGGCGCGCATGAAAATGTGATAGCCGCGATAGGGCTCAAGGTTGCGATTCACAAAGGTGATGACCTCGTCCTTGCGGGTCAGGGCACCGCCCTCGGGCAGTTGGTAGCTGGCCCATTGGTTGCGCCGGATCATGTCGGTGTCGATGCCGTCATGGATCACGCTGATCTTGCTGCGGAATGGTTCGGGAAAGGTGTCGGCCTGAAAATGCGTCGGGCTGATCCCCGCCTGGGCGATTTCGAAATGCATCTGATTGTTGAGATTTTTCAACCGGATGCGCAGGGCCTCGACCTCAGGGTCTTTGCGGCCGAATTCCGGGTCGAAATTCATATGCGGATAATCGGCCAGATGGAACAATTCGCAATACAGACCGATCCGCGCCTTTGGCCAGACATCGCGCAGGAACAGGGATTCGCCCCAACCGGGATGGGCGATGATGATGTCCGGCTGATAACCGGTTTCCTTCAGCTTTTTGGCCGCGACATAGCAGGATTCCGCCCGGGTGACCTTGCTGTCGAAATCGGTGACCCAGGGATGGGTTTTCTGCGGGGTCTTGCGCAGGATCGTATAGGGCAGAATTCGAACGCCGTTCCAGGTTGTCGGTTCCTTCACCCTGAGGGTCAGGGCAACGACATGATGCCCCTCTTTTGCCAGAGCCACCGACAGATGCTTGAACTGCCCGGGAAAGTTCTGGTGGATGAATAGAATATTCATGCGGCCTCGGGGTATCGTTCTGTCCATTATACGCGCGCCAACCGTCAAGAACAGCCCTGGGGACCGGCCCGACCCGCAATCGCACTGGACCCTTGCGGAATTGCCGCATATCACCCCAGCGGACCTTAAGAATGCATGAGGGAATGCCTGCATGACCCGCTACGACCCCGCAACAATCGAAGCGAAATGGCAAGAAGCCTGGGAGGATGCGGGGATTTTTCGCGCCGAGCGTGATCCGTCGCGGCCGAAATACTATGTGCTCGAGATGTTTCCCTACCCTTCGGGGCGCATCCATATCGGCCATGTGCGCAATTACACGATGGGCGATGTGGTGGCGCGGTTCAAACGCGCGACCGGGCATAACGTGCTGCATCCGATGGGGTTCGATGCCTTTGGCATGCCCGCCGAGAACGCGGCGATGGCCATCGGCGGCCACCCCAAGGACTGGACCTATTCCAACATCGACACGATGGTCGAACAGATGAAGCCCCTGGGCTTTTCGCTCGACTGGACCCGGATGTTCGCCACCTGCGACCCGGAATATTACGGCCAGCAGCAGGCACTGTTCCTCGATTTCCTCGAAAAGGGTCTGGTCTATCGCAAGAACGCGGTGGTGAACTGGGATCCCGTCGACATGACGGTTCTGGCCAATGAGCAGGTCGAAAACGGTCGTGGCTGGCGCTCTGGCGCAGTGGTCGAACGGCGCGAACTGACCCAATGGTTCTTCAAGATTTCCGACATGGCGGGCGAATTGCTCGACGCGCTCGACGGGCTCGACGATTGGCCGTCCAAGGTCAAGCTGATGCAGGCCAACTGGATCGGCAAGTCGCGCGGGCTGCAATTCTCGTTTGGGCTGGTCGACCCCGAGCATGGCCATGATCGGATCGAGGTCTATACCACCCGGCCCGACACGCTGCTCGGCGCCTCATTTGTCGGCATTTCACCCGATCATCCCTTGGCCAAAGAGCTTGAGCGGCACGATCCGGCAGTTGCGGAATTCTGCGTCGAGGCGCGTCAGGGTGGCACCACCGAAGAGGCCATCGAAACCGCCGAAAAGCTGGGCTATGACACTGGGCTGAAGGTGCGTCATCCCTTTGATACGTCGTTGGAATTGCCGGTCTACATCGCCAATTTCATCCTGATGGATTACGGCACCGGCGCGATCTTTGGGGTGCCTGCGCACGATCAGCGCGACCATGATTTCGCCAGCAAATACGGCCTGCCGATCCTGCCCTGCTTTGAGCCGATCAAGGGCGATTACCCGGCCAGCGCGGCCTTTGTGCCGCCAAAGACCGACAAGGTGCGCTGGACCCGGGCGTTCAACTGGGACGAGGTCGCGACCGGGCAAGAGGCGATCGACGCCGCCATCGTCTTCTGCGAATCGAAGGGCGTCGGCCAGGGCGTGACCAAGTTCCGGCTGCGCGACTGGGGCCTGTCGCGGCAGCGCTATTGGGGCTGCCCGATCCCGGTGGTGCATTGCGACGCCTGCGGTGTGGTGCCGGAAAAGAAAGAGAACCTGCCGATCAAGCTGCCCTATGATGTCAGCTTTGACGTGCCGGGCAATCCGCTGGACCGGCACCCGACCTGGCGCAACTGCGCCTGTCCCGCCTGCGGTGCGCCCGCGCAACGCGAAACCGATACGATGGACACCTTCGTTGACAGCTCCTGGTATTTCGCCCGCTTCACCGCGCCGCGCGCCAGCACCCCGACCGAAGCGGCCGAGGCCGAGTATTGGATGAATGTCGATCAATATATCGGCGGCATCGAACACGCGATCCTGCACCTGCTCTATTCCCGGTTCTTTGCCCGGGCGATGCATATCTGTGGCCATCTGCCGGAGAAATCCAAGGAACCCTTCGACGCGCTCTTTACCCAAGGCATGGTGACTCACGCGATCTATCAACATGTAACGGGCCTGAATGAGATTTGGGACGGCGATTTTGAGGACGCGCCATCGGCTCGCCCGGTCTATCTGTATCCTGAAGAAGTCATTGATTTCACGGATCCCAATGGCGCTCAGGGGGACAAACGCGCGGTAGTTAGAGCGCTCGCTGAGCAGCGGGGGATTGCTACCTCCGATGTCTTGGCGTTGAACAACCTCTGGCTGGAGGATTACGAAGCGGGCCGCTTCGTGAAGATCATCCCCTCGGCCAAGATGTCGAAATCCAAGAACAATGTCGTCGATCCGGTGGCGATCATTGATCAATATGGTGCCGACACCGCCCGCTGGTTCGTCCTCTCTGACAGTCCGCCGGAGCGTGACGTGGAATGGACCGCCGCGGGTGCCGAGGCTGCGCATAAGCATCTGTCGCGGGTGCATCGCATCGCGGTCGAGTTGGCGGCCAGCGACAACACCGGCAGCGACAATACCGGCAAGCCCGAGGCCGACACCGCCCTGCTGCGCGAGATGCACAAGGCGATTCACGAGGTCACCCTGGGCGTCGAAAGCTTCGGTTTCAACGCCGCGATTGCCAAGCTTTATGGCTATACCAACGCGCTGTCGAAATCCGCTGCCACATCCGCGGTGAAACGTCAGGCGATGCAGACCTTGGCGCAGCTGATGTCGCCAATGACCCCGCATCTGGCCGAAGACATCTGGGCGCTGCTGGGTGGCCAGGGGCTGGTTGCCGAAGCCGAATGGCCGGTGGCCGATCCGGCAATGCTGATCGAGGATACGGTCACCCTGCCGATCCAGGTCAACGGGAAACGCCGGGGCGAAATCACCGTGCCCCGCGACCTGGGTAACGCCGAGGTTGAAAAGGCCGCGCTGGCGGTTGAGAATGTGCAAAGGGCGCTGGATGGGGCACAGCCCCGCAAGGTGATCGTCGTCCCCGGTAGGATCGTGAATGTGGTCGCCTGAGCGCCGAAAATTCCTGATGTTCGGCGCCGCGGCGGCCCTCGCAGCCTGCGGCTTTGAACCGGTCTATGCGCCGGGCGGTGGTGGCAGCCGCCTCATCGGCCGGGTGCGCCCCGCTGATCCGCAAACCACCGAAGATTACATTTTCGTGCGCGAGGTGGAAACCCGGCTGGGCCGGGCGCCTGAGGGTGGATTGGTGCTGGCGTATGCCACCAAGGTCGCCGAGGAACGTATGGCGATCTCCACCAGCAATATCACCACCCGGTTTAACGTTATCGGAACAATCACTTACCAGTTGAAAGACGCGGCCAGCAGCGTGGTCCTGAACAAGGGCAAGGTGGACAGCTTCACCAGCTATTCGACCACCGGATCGACGGTCGCGACCCAGGCGGCGCGGCGCGATGCGCGTGAGCGGCTGATGGTCATCCTGGCCAATTTGGTGATTGTCAGGCTTGAGGCCGTGGCGGTGGATCTGCCGATATGAAACTGACGCCGCGCGACGCTCCGGGCTATTTCGCGCGGCCTGATCCCGCGCGGACCGGGCTGCTGATCTATGGCGGCGATGCGATGCGGGTGGCGCTGCGGCGGCAACAGGTGATCAAGGCGCTGGTCGGCCCGACTGGCGAAGAAGAAATGCGCCTGACCCGGATCCCGGCGGGCGATCTGCGCAAGGACCCGGCGCAGTTGAGCGATGCGATCAAGGCGGTGGGCTTCTTTCCCGGCCCCCGGGTGGTGCTGGTCGAAGGGGCGGGCGAGGCGCTGGCGCCGCAGATTCTGCCGGGCCTGCAGGATTGGGCCGAGGGCGACGCCCAGATCATCGTCACCGCGGGCACCCTGCGACCGACCTCGAAGCTGCGGAAATTCTTTGAGGCGCACAAGAACGCCTATGCCGTTGGGATCTACGACGAACCGCCGGGCCGGGCTGAGATTGACGCGATGTTGAAATCCGCCGGTCTGAACAAACTCAGCAGCGACGCGACCCGCGATCTGACGGCGCTGGCGCAGATCCTCGATCCCGGCGATTTTCGCCAGACCATCGAGAAGCTTGCGATTTACAAGCTTGGCGATCCAGTGCCGGTCCTCGGCGAGGATATCGCCGCCTGTGCGCCGATCTCGACCGAGGCCGGGATTGATGATGTTCTGGACGTGGTGGCCGACGCCCGGCCCGGCGAAATCGGCCCGGTGATGCGGCGACTCAGGGCGCAGGGAATCCAGGCGGTGGCGCTCTGTATCGGCGCGATGCGGCATTTCCGGATGCTCTATGCGGTCGCCTCGGATCCCGGCGGCCCCGGCGAGGGCATCGGGCGGTTGCGCCCGCCGGTCTTTGGCCCGCGTCGCGATCGGATCCTGCGTCAGGCCCAGGGCTGGGGTGCGCCGCGGCTTGAGGATGCGCTGACGCTGCTCACCGATACCGACCTTGCCCTGCGCTCGGCCGGGCGCACCGCGCCGGATATGGCGCTGGTCGAACGCACTCTGATCCGGCTGGCAATGATGGGAAACCGGCGGTGAGCCATGTTGCCTGGCGCTGGATCGCTGTCGCACTGGCGCTGATACTGCCGCTGACGACCAAGGCGGAACCGGCGCTGCGCCACTACCCGGCGACCGGACCCTGTCCGCCACTGCTGATCCTGTCGCATGGCTTTGGCGGCGATGAAACCGGCCTGTCGGATCTGGCCCAGGGCGCCGCCGTTGCAGGCTTTGACACCTGGGTGATGGGCCATGCGCTGAGCGGCCGGGCGGCGATCCGCGCGGTTCTGCGGGCTGATAACCGCCGCGCCGCGCTGGCCGAGGCGGTCGCCGACCCGACAGCAAACCGGCAGCGCGCTGCAGATATCGCCGCGACTCTGGCCCGGGCCGAGGCCGCAGCAGGATGTCTGCCGAAGCCAAAGGTGCTCGGCGGCCATTCGATGGGCGCCCAGACCACGATGATCGAGGCCGGGGCGCAGAATTCGCTTGGGATCACCGGCAAGGACCGCTTTGACGCTTATATCGCGCTTTCACCGCAGGGGTTGGGCGACAGATTCCCCCCCGGCGCCTGGGCGGGCCTGTCCAAGCCGATGCTGCTGGTGACCGGCACCAGGGATTCCGCGATCGAAGGCGGCTGGCAGACCCGGCTGGCGGCCTTTGACGGCCTGCCCGCCGATGGCCGCAAATGGCTGGCGATCGTTGCGGGCGCCAATCACCGCGAGGTGTCGGGACGCGGCGCCGGGTCGCGCCCCGAGCGCGCGCGCGCGGTGGTGATTGATTTTCTGACCGGGCTGCGTCTGGATGCTGTAGGTTTGCCGGACCGGGCCGGGGTTGAGGTTCGCCATAAATAGGGAGCGACAAGATGTATGAAGTGATCGGAGGACTACAATCGCGCACGTTTCGCGTGATCTGGATGCTGGAGGAGTTGGGCCAGCCCTATGAGCATCACAGTGAACGGCCGCATTCCGCCAAGGTCCTTGAACACTCGACCCTGGGCAAGATTCCAGTGCTGCTGGCCGATGGCGAGGCGCTGACCGATTCCGTCGCGATCATGACCTATCTGGCCGACAAGCACGGGCAATTCACCGCCCCGGCCGGCAGCATCGCACGGGCCAGACAGGACGGGATGACCCATCAGATTCTGGACGAGCTTGAGGCGCCGCTCTGGACCGCAGCGCGGCACAGTTTCATCCTGCCCGAGGATCAGCGGGTGCCAGCGGTCAAAGCCTCGCTGTCAGGCGAATTTGGCCGCAACCTCGACCGGCTCGCGGCGCGCTTTCAGGGGCCCTATCTGATGGGGGATGAGGTGACTGTGCCCGATTTCCTGGCGGTGCACTGCCTGAACTGGGCACGCGGCGCCAAATTCCCCGAGGTCAACGGGACACTGGCGGCCTATGCCAAACGGATGCGCGACCGCCCGGCGTTCCAGAAAGTGACGGAAATGGTCAAGGGGTGAGTCGACACCACGGGCGCGGCAGAAAGCTGCCGCGTCCCTCGGCCTCAGGCCAGATGCTCGACGATCTCGGCCCGGGCCCCGTCGAGGGTCCGGTTTCAGACGATCAGCGGATGTTGGTTCTGGATCAGCCGCCGCAGCCCCGGCAGCGCCGACAGGCCGGTGCCGCGGCAATGGATGGTCATGCCCGCTCTCTCATATGGTGATCGAAGATCGCCCCGGCCCGGCCCCAGACCCCGGCGTCGATGGCATCGAGGCTGAGAAGGCTGGGCAACAGCTGTGCCGCGTAATCCTGCGAGCTTTCCAGCGGCAGCAGCGACGGCAGGTTGTCGATCGCCGTCACGTCGAGCGGCGGCGTGGCATGGACCCGCAGCGCCGGGTCCGACCAGCTGGTGGTGCGGTCATAGACCTTGATCGGCGAGAAATCTGAACTTGGATCGCAGGCGATATCCCCGATCACCGAGAGCTGGCGTGGCTGGCCCGGCAGATCGGCGGGCACCAGAACCGGGGTGCCGGGCATCGCCAGGATGCAGTTGAGAAAGACATCATGTCGGGCGATCTCTGGGAACGGGCCGCCGCTGGCTGTTTCCGCCTTGTCCCATTTGGTTACCTTGATGCCCATCGCTGCGCAGAGGCTGCTGGCGCCGCTGCCGACCCGACCGAGGGCGCCGATGACGATGGCACTGGGCGGCGGGGTGCCTTTGCTCAGCTCGCGGGCCAGTTCAGCGTGCAAATCCGCCAGCAACGCCGCCTTGTCAGGATAGGCGCTGATCGGGCCGCATTGGCCGCCCGCCCGCTGCGCCAGCCAGCATTTCAACGCCACCGCCGCCCCGGCATAGCCCGCCCAATAGCCAAAGGCAGCGACCCGGCGGCTGTCTTCATCGAGCAGGTATTCCAGATCATAGAGCCTGCCCCCCCCGGTCCGGAACCGCTCCAGCAGCAGGCGCCCTGCGGGTTGGCCCTTGAAGGCATGGCCGAACATGATGTGCCGGTGCGGCAGCGGGCTGCCATCCTCGGGCAGTTCCTTGAGGCCAAAGATGATCGCATCGCGCGGCGCTCCGGGCCAGCTTCCGGCCGGGGCAATCTCGGCCCCCGCGGCGCGATAGGCGGCGGTCGGGAGGATCCGGTTGCCGCTGTCCTCGACCGTCAGGCGGATGCCTTGGGCGATCAGCCTGGCAGCGCCGTCCGGGGTCAGCCCGGTGCGGTCTTCGTTCGGGCGTTGTTCGGCGCGCAGCCAGAGATGGGTCATGCCTGTGGTCCCTTCGAAACTCAGCCCTAGGGGATCGGTGGGACCGGTGCAACGGGGACGGCGGCGGATTGCGCTGGTGGCGCCGCCGGGGGGCTGTCTGCCCCCCGGACCCCCCGAGAATATTTGCGGCAAGATGAAGTGGGAGAATTATCATGAATAATTGATCTTCCCGCGGCAGCAGCGTGTAATTGCGGCAACGCGAGCTGCCCCAGATGAGTCCCGTCAACCCCGAGCGATTTTTGAACGATCTGCATGAGCTGCGCCGCTTTGGCGCCTCGGGAGTCGGGAAGGGCGTCGTCCGGCCTGGATTTTCCGAGCCGGATATCGCGGCGCGGCATTGGCTGGCCGAGCGCTATCGCGCGGCGGGTCTGGAGACAGTGTTCGATCCGGTCGGGTCGGTCTGGGGCCTGGCGCCCGGGCGGTCGCTGTTGGTCGGGTCGCATTCCGACAGCCAGCCCGAGGGCGGCTGGCTGGATGGGGCGCTTGGGGTGATCGTCGGGCTGGAACTGGCCCGCGCCGCGATGGCGGCGGGCGGGCCACCGATTTCGACGGTCAGTTTCCAGGATGAGGAGGGCCGTTTCGGGGTCACCACAGGCAGCCGGGTTTGGTCCGGCGCCACCGGCCTGGCCGAGGCGGATGCCCTGACCGACACCACTGGCACCAGCTTTGCCGAGGCGCGGGCACGGATGGCGCATCTGGCCGGTGATTTCGCCGATCCGGCGCGGTTCAGCGGCTTTCTGGAATGCCATATCGAACAGGGTCCCTGGCTTTCCGAGGCCGGTGAGGCGGTGGGTGTGGTCAGCGACATCGTTGGTATCCGTGACATGCACATCACCATTGCGGGCGAACAGAACCACGCCGGGACCACCCCGATGCACCGATGCGGCGATGCGGCGATGCTGTTCGTGCCCTCGATCAACGGCATCAGCCATGCCTTTGGCGAGGACACCGATGAGGGCGATCTGGTGACCGGATTGCAGGTGATGGCGGCGGCGGTTGCTGAGCTGGCAAAGGCGGCGCCCTGATCGGCATCGCCGCCGCCGATCCTCAAAGGATGAACCGGGTACGGGACCGCGATCCCATTGGAGCGTGCCGCCACTCCCCGCTTCATCTTTCCAAAAAATACTCACTTTCCAACCGAAGGGCCGGGCGCCAGGGCTGAGTGCCTGGCCAGCCCCTCACTCCCAACTCACATCCCCGAGGAAGATATAGCCCGCGCCATAGATCGTCTTGATCAGCCGCGGGTTCCTGGGGTCCTCGTGCAGTTTTTGGCGCAGCCGCGAGATCCGCACATCCATCGCCCGATCAAAGCTTTCGCCCGCCGCGCCGCCTAGGGATTCCTGCATCGCGGCGCGTGAGATCAGCCGCTTCGGGCGTTCGAGGAACAGCCGCAGCACCTCGCCCTCGGCATGGGAAAACGGGGTTTCCTGACCCTCGGTATCCACCAGCGCGAAGCGGTCGAAATGCGCGGTCCAGCCGTTGAACCTTGCGACTTCGCCGCCGGTCGCGGCGGGGCGGTCGCGGCGCAGCCGGGCGCGAACCCGGGCCACCACCTCGGCCGGATCAAAGGGTTTGATGATGTAATCATCGGCCCCCAGCTCCAGCCCGGTGACCCGATCCTGCACCTGGGCGCGTCCCGAGATGATGATCACCGTCGCCCCCTGTTCCAGCGCCAGCCGGTGCACCAGGGTCAGCCCGTCGCGATCCGGCAGTGACAGATCGACCAGGCAAAGGTCTGGGGAAAAGCTTTTCAGCGCCGTTTCGAATTCGCTGGCGCGGGAAAAGCTCATGGTGCGGAACCCGGCCTCTTCCAGAGCGCTGGCCAGCATCGCCCGAATCTCGGCCTCGTCGTCGAGGATGGTGACCAGCGGCGCGGTCATGGCGCCGCCTCGCCGCGCAGAAATCCGGCCAGCTGCGCCGCGCCAAAGGGTTTACGCAGCACCGGGGTGCGGGCGGTGGCGGCGATGAACAGCGGATGATCGCTGCGCAGCGAGGTCATCAGATAGCAGGGCGGGGCCGAGCTGGGCAGCCGGTTCAGCAGGTCGATACCGGTGTCGGCGCCCTCAAGGCTGATGTCGGACAGGATCAGGGTGATGCCCGGCACTTCGGCGGCGAGGCTTGTTGCCTCGTCGACACTGGTCGCCTCGATCACCGCATGACCGGCGTCGCGCAGCATGTCGCGGATCGAGCGGCGCAGATCGGCACTGTCCTCGACCAGCAGCACCAGCCCGGGGTCGAGCGGGCAGGGGGCGGTGCGCCAGGGCAGGCGCAGCGTCACCCGGGCGCCGCCGTCCGGCAGATTGGCCAGCCGCACCCGGCCGCCAGCGAGTTTGGTGGCATTATAGACCATTGCCAGCCCCAGCCCTGAGCCTTCGCCGCCCTTGGTGGAAAAGAACGGATCCAGCGCCTTGTTCAGCGCGGTTTCGGAAAATCCCGACCCGGTGTCGGTGACGGTGATCTCCAGCCAGGTGTCCTTGACCGGCGCCGCGCGAATGCTGATGACGCCGGACCCGGCACAGGAATCGCGGGCGTTCAGAACCAGGTTCAGCAGTGAATCCTGCAACATCCCGCGATCCAGCATCAGCCGCGCGTCGTCGGTGTCGTCGCGTATCTCAAGGCGGATCGTCTCGGGCAGGGCGGCGGTTGCGAGAGTGGCGAGATTGTCGAGGAACCCAGCCATCTCGGTCGCCGCCGGGCGATGATCGGGGCCCGAGGTCATATCGGCGATCCGGTTCAACAGGTCACCGCCGCGGCGCGCCGCGCCCAGGGTGGCAGCGACCAGATCCCCAGCATTGCCGGGCAGATCCACTGTCGCCAGTCGCGCCTGCATCCCGAGGATGATGGTCAACAGGTTGGAAAAATCATGCGCCATGCCGCTGGTCACCTGGGCCGCCAGCGCCCGGCGGCGGGTCTGTTGCAGGGCCGTGCGGGTCTGGGTTTCATGGGTGACATCGGTGGACAGGATGTAACAGCCCGCATCGTGATCCGGGTTCAGCGCCACCCGGATCCGCCGTGACGAGGCCTGATCGGTGAATTCAAAGGTCGAGGCACGACCCTGTAGCGCGCCCTCGAGATAGGTCTGCACCGCGCGATAGGCCTGGGTGCCCAGCACATCGGCAATATGCAGCCCGACGATATTGGACGGGCGGCCGGGCATGATCGTCGACAGCCGCCGGTTGGAGAACGTATAGCGCCGGTCCGGTCCCAGATGGGCGATATGGGCGGGCATCATTTCGGTGGTTTGCCGGGTGCGCGCCTCCATCGCGGTCAATTCGCGCTTGGCCTCGGCCAGGGCGGCGTTGGTGGCCTGCAATTGCCGGTTGGCGGCGGTCAGCTGTTCGGCCCGGGTCAGCAATTCGGCGTGCAGCTCTTCTGAGCGGGCGCGCAGCAGGGCCTCCTGCGCCTTGATCTCGGTGATGTCGGTATAGACGGTGACCCAGCCGCCCGCTGGCAGCGGCGCGCCCTCGACGCTGATCATCCGGCCATTTGCACGGCGGCGCTCGATGTAATGCGGCTGAAAGGTGCGGGCCTGTTCGACCCGTTCGGCGATGGCCGCCTCGGGGTCAGCGAGCGGCCCGTATTCGCCATGTTCGACCAGCCAGCGGACTGCCGCGTCAAAGCCGGCGCCAGGGGTGGTGATCTGCGGCGGCAGGTCGAACATTTCACGGAACCTGGCGTTGCACAGCACCAGACGCAGATCGTCGTCATAGATCGACAGGGCCTGCTGAATCAGGTTCAGCCCGGCAAGGGTCATTGACTGGTTGGCGTCGGTGCTCACGAGCGGGTCCGTTCGGTGGTTGCCAATACGTGCTAGCATTCGCGGCACCCGGCGAAAAGCGCCGCGCATGATTTGCAATGCCAGGCTGGTTGGCAGATGGCCCGGGGGAGGGATCAATCGGGCAATTAAATTGGCCCTGAAATTGTATTCCATCGCCACCTGTTACAATTCGTTAGGATTGCGCAATCTTCAGGAAAAGGTTGGCAATGACAAATGGATGCAGACCCGGTTAGGGTTTGCGAAGAGAATCGCCGCAAAGGCGTCGCGCTCCGGCAGACGGGGCAACGGGAGGAGATAACTTGGCACCAACGTCTCACGACGTGGGCGTTTTTGCGTCCATACCGGCCCTTCTGGATCGTAACGCCCAGCGTTTCGCGTCCAAATCCGCATATCGGGAAAAGGAATTCGGCATCTGGCAAAGCTGGAGTTGGGTCGAAACCAAGGAAGAAATCGAAGCGCTGGCGCTGGGTTTGATTAGCCTGGGCGTCACGCCGGGCGATTTCATCGCGATTATCGGGTCGAATCGGCCGCATCTGTATTGGGTGTTCCCGGCAGCGCAGATGATCGGCGCGATTCCGGTGCCGATCTATCAGGACAGCGCCGCCGAAGAGATGGCCTATGTGCTGGATCATTGCGGCGCGCGCTTTGTCGTGGCCGAGGATCAGGAACAGGTCGACAAGGTGATCGAGGTGCAGGACCGGCTGAGCCAGTTCGAACATATGATCTATCTCGACCCGCGCGGGCTCAGGAAATACGACCATGCCAAGCTGCATGAATATTCGCATGTGCAGGCGATGGGCCGCGCCGCGATCGACGAGCTGATGCCGGAGCTGAAGGCCCGCAAGGCCAAGCTGACCCAGGACGACGTCTGTGTGATGCTCTACACCTCGGGCACCACCGGCAAGCCCAAGGGCGTGGTGCTGTCCAACCGCAACATCATCGAGACCTCAAAGAATTCCAGTGAATTCGACGATCTCGGCCCGGGCGACGAGGTTCTGGCCTATCTGCCGATGGCCTGGGTCGGCGATTTCATCTTTTCCATCGGCCAGGCATTCTGGAGCGGGTTCTGCGTCAATTGCCCGGAAAGCCCGGAAACCATGGTCACCGATCTGCGCGAGATCGGGCCGACCTATTATTTCGCGCCGCCTCGGGTGTTCGAAAGCCAGCTGACCCAGGTGATGATCCGCATGGAAGACGCGGGCCGGATCAAGAAGTGGCTGTTCGACACCTTCATGGCCCATGCCCGCAAGGTCGGGTCCAAAATCCTGGATGGCGAAACCGTCAACGGCTGGGACCGGTTCAAATACGCGCTGGGCAATCTCTTTGTATTTGCACCGCTGAAAAACTCGCTGGGGCTGAGCCGGGTGCGCGTCGGCTATACGGCGGGCGAGGCGATCGGGCCGGAAATCTTTGATTTCTACCGCGCCCTCGGGATCAATCTGAAACAATTGTATGGCCAGACCGAAGCCTCGGTGTTCATCACCCAGCAGCCGGATGGTCAGGTGCGCTCGGACACGGTCGGGGTTGCCTCACCCGGTGTCGAATTGAAGATCGCCGAGGACGGCGAGGTGTTCTATCGCTCGCCCGGCGTGTTTGAATATTACTACAAGAACCCGGAAAGCACCGCCTCGACCAAGGATGCCGAGGGCTGGGTCGCCACCGGCGATGCCGGTTTCATCGAGTCCGACACCGGCCACCTCAGGATCATCGACCGGGCCAAGGATGTCGGAAAAATGGAAGATGGCCGCATGTTCGCGCCGAAATATGTCGAGAACAAGCTGAAGTTCTATCCCAATATCCTTGAGGCGGTGCTGTTCGGCAGCGGCCGTTCGGAATGCACCGCCTTCATCAATATCGACCTCAACGCGGTCGGCAGCTGGGCCGAGCGCAACAATATCGCCTATTCCTCGTATCAGGAACTGGCCGGGCATCCCAAGGTGCTGGAGTCGATCCGCGCCCATGTCGAAGAGGTGAACGAAAGCGTCGCCCGGGACGACATGCTGTCGGGCTGCCAGATCCACCGCTTTGTGGTGCTGCACAAGCAGCTTGATCCCGATGACGGCGAGATCACCCGCACCGGCAAGGTGCGCCGCCGGATCGTGGATGAGAAATTCGCCGATATCATCGCCGCGCTCTACGACAGTTCGGACGAGATTTCGACCCGCACCGAGGTCACCTATGAGGACGGGCGCAAGGGCTATATCTCGGCAACGCTGAAGATTGTGACGGCGAAGACCGTCACCACAGCGGCGCCGAAAGCGGTGGCGGCGGAATGAGCCTGCGCCGCGCGGCTGCGCCGACGCCCCGCCCGCCATCCCGCAGAACGCCGAACCTGACCCAGGGGCCAGGAATTGACGGGCCAATTGATCGGCCTGAAAGGAAGACGAGATGACCGACGCACAGGCAGCCCAGAGCACCGTCTCTGCCGATGGCCGCACCATCGGCGAGGTGGTGATGGAGATGAAGAACATCACCCTGCGCTTCGGCGGTGTGGTGGCGATCAAGGATATTTCGTTCGACATCCGCGAGGGCGAGATCCGGGCGATCATCGGCCCCAACGGCGCCGGTAAATCGTCGATGTTGAACGTGATTTCGGGCTTCTATCATCCGCAAGAGGGCGAGGTCTTTTACAAGGGCCAGAAGCGTCCGTCGATGCGCCCCTTCGAAGTGGCCCGCCAGGGCATCGCGCGAACCTTTCAGAACATCGCCCTGTTCGAGGGGATGACGGTTCTGGACAATGTGATGACAGGGCGGCTGAACCACATGCACACCAATATGGTGCAGCAGGCGCTGTGGTGGGGCAAGGCCCAGAAGGAAGAGACCGAGAACCGCGAAGTCGCGGAAAAGATTATTGATTTCCTGGAAATCCAGGCGATCCGCAAGACCCCGGTGGCACGGCTGCCCTATGGCTTGAAAAAGCGGGTCGAACTGGCGCGGGCCCTGGTGGCGGAGCCGTCGATCCTGTTGCTGGACGAACCGATGGCCGGGATGAACGTCGAGGAAAAAGAGGACATGAGCCGCTTTATCCTCGATGTGAACGACGAATTCGGCACCACCATCGCCCTGATCGAACATGACATGGGTGTGGTGATGGACCTGTCCGACCGGGTGGTCGTGATGGATTACGGCAGGAAGATCGGGGATGGCACCCCGGATGAAGTCCGCAGCAACCAGGAGGTGATCGACGCCTACCTGGGTGTGGCGCACGATTGAGGGGGGATCATCATGCCTGAACAGTTACTCTTTGCGATGGAAGTCACCCTGAACGGGCTGATGTCCGGGGTTCTCTATTCGCTTGTCGCGCTTGGTTTCGTGCTGATCTTCAAAGCCTCGGGGGTGTTCAACTATGCCCAGGGGGTGATGGCGCTGTTCTCGGCGTTGACTCTGGTCGGGATCATGGAAGGGCAGGTGCCCTTTGGCCATATGATCAATGCGATCTTCGGCACCGAGATCCACCATTTCGGCTGGCACGTTCCGGCTGTCGCGGCGATTCTCCTGACCATGGTGGTGATGGTGGCGCTGGCCTGGGCGGTGAACCATTTCATCATGCGCCACCTGGTCAATCAGGAGCCGATCATCCTGTTCATGGCGACCATCGGGCTGGCCTATTTCATGGAAGGCTTCGGCGATCTGATGTGGGGCGCGGACATTAAGAACCTCAATGTCGGGCTGCCGCAGGGGCTGAACAGCTTTATCGACGAGACCACCTTCAATGCGCTGGGCTATGGGTTCTTTATCGACAATCTCGATATTGTGGCCTCGGTGGTGGCGGCCCTGCTGGTGATCGCGTTGGTGATTTTCGCGCAATACACCAAACAGGGCCGGGCGATGCGCGCGGTGGCCGACGATCACCAGGCGGCGCTGTCGGTGGGCATTTCGCTGAATTTCATCTGGGTGATGGTCTGGTCGGTGGCGGGCTTTGTCGCACTGGTGGCGGGGATCATGTGGGGGTCAAAATCCGGCGTCCAGTTCTCGTTGTCGCTGATCGCGCTCAAGGCACTGCCGGTGCTGATGCTGGGCGGCTTTACCTCGATCCCCGGCGCGATTGTTGGCGGGCTGATCATCGGGGTCGGTGAAAAGCTGTTCGAATTCGCCATCGGCCCGATGATCGGCGGCGCCACTGAAAACTGGTTTGCCTATGTTCTGGCGCTGCTCTTTCTCGTCTTCCGGCCGCAGGGCCTGTTTGGCGACAAGATCATCGAGAGGGTGTGATGGCGCTATGGAAAACCACCATTCTGATCGCGATACGCTTGGTGATGGGGCGGTCGATCATCGGCGTCTTTGGCACCATGATCGGCGTCGGCACTGCCCGCCAGGCGGTGCCGGGTGGCACCGATCTGGGCGACGAGGCGCAGAGCACCCTGGGGCTGCGGCTGACCCGGTCGAAATTCGGTGTTCCGTTGTTGGCGCTGGCCGGGAGCGCGGCATCGAGCGACCGCAGGCGCAGCCACCACTGGGCATCGCAATGAGGAGCCGGGCACAATGAAAAAGCTGATCGCAATCGTCAATGTGGTGGCCTGGTCCGGGTTCTGGGCCTTTGGCTATCTGGCGTTCTCGGCGGATACCAGCAATGGCCGCCAGATGGTCATTGCCGCGGCTCTGGCGGCGCTGGGCGCCGGTCTGGGGCTTTGGGCCTATTTCCGGCTGGTTCGGATCTCCGAAACCAGTGGCTATGCACAGGCGCCGCGTCGTGGCGTGCCGACATATGAACAGGACGAAGGGGAGAGTGCCTGATGCTTTATCGTGAGGCGGGGGATTTCAAGACCTCCTACAGCGCCGACAGCCAGACCTTTCCGATCCGTTTCGATCGCTGGGGTTATTACGTCGTACTGGCGCTGGCCTTTGGGGTGGTGCCGTTCCTGATCAACGATTACTGGGCCAGCGCGGTGTTGCTGCCGTTCCTGATCTACGCGATCGCGGCGCTGGGTCTGAATGTGCTCACCGGCTATTGCGGTCAGATGTCGCTGGGCACCGGCGGTTTCATGGCTGTTGGCGCTTATGCCTGCTACAAGCTGATGACCTCTTTTCCCGACGTGAATATCCTGATCCATGTGCTGCTGGCCGGGGGAGTCACCGCGATTGTCGGGGTGCTGTTCGGCCTGCCGTCGCTGCGTATCAAGGGGTTTTACCTGGCGGTTGCGACATTGGCGGCGCAGTTCTTTCTGGTCTGGCTCTTCAACAAGGTCGGTTGGTTTTACAACTACTCCGCTTCGGGCCAGATCAGCGCCCCGACCCGTGAGGTGTTTGGCATTGCGGTGACCGGCCCCGAGGCCAGCGCAGCGGCCAAATATCTGACCTGTCTCAGCCTGGCGGTTCTGATGGCCTGGATCGCACGGAACATGACCCGTGGTTCGGTTGGTCGCAAATGGATGGCGATCCGCGACATGGACATCGCAGCCGAGATCATCGGGGTGAATCCGTTGGCCGCCAAGCTCAGCGCCTTTGCCGTCAGCTCGTTCTTTGTCGGGGTGTCGGGCGCGCTGTTCTTTTCGGTCTATCTCGGCGCCGTCGAGGTGACCGAGGCCTTTGGCATCCAGAAATCATTCCTGGTTCTGTTCATGGTGATCATCGGCGGGCTCGGCTCGATCTTTGGCAGTTTTGCCGGGGCCGCCTTCATCGTGCTGTTGCCGGTGTTCTTGAAAAACGTGCTGGTGGGCGGGCTGGGTTGGGCGACCGATCTGGCTGCGCATCTTGAGATCATGATCCTGGGTGGTCTGATCATCACGTTCCTGATCCTGGAACCGCACGGGCTGGCGCAGCTTTGGCGACTGACCAAGGAGAAACTGAGACTTTGGCCCTTTCCGCATTGAGCGGGCGGGACCGAGCGAAGACCGCGGGGACGACAATCTGCGGAAAGGCAAGAAATCGGTAGAGACCAAATTGGGAGGATTAAATCCGATGAGACTGAAACTACTTGCGGCGGCCGCCGCGACTTTGATGACGGTGGCGCCTGCGATGGCCGAGCTGGTCATCCCCGCGTTGAACTACCGGACCGGCGCCTATGCGATCTCGGGCATTCCTTTTGCCGACGGTTTTTCTGATTACATGACGCTGCTGAACGATCGTGACGGCGGCATCGGTGGCGAAAAAATCAACGTTATGGAATGCGAAACCGCATACAACACCGAAAAAGGTGTGGAATGCTATGAGCAGACCAAGGGCCAAGGCGCTCTGCTGTATATCCCGCAATCGACGGGCATCACCTATCAGCTGATCCCAAAAGCCTCCGCAGACGGCATTCCGGTGTGGTCCGTGGCCTATGGCCGGACCTCGGCGGTGAATGGCAAGGTTTTCAAGTGGGTGTTCAACCTGCCGGTGACCTATTGGGACGGCGCCTCGGTCGCGGTGAAATACGCGATGAGCGAAGAAGGTGGTTCGCTGAAGGGCAAGAAGATCGCATTGCTCTATCACAACTCTGCCTATGGCAAGGAACCGATCCGTACGCTCGAAAAACTGAGCGAAAAACACGGGTTCGAGCTTCTTCAGATCGCGGTTGACAGCCCCGGTCAGGAGCAGAAATCGCAATGGCTCCAAATTCGCCGCGAACGTCCTGACTATGTCCTGTTCTGGGGCTGGGGCGTGATGAACCAGGTTGCTGTGCAAGAAGCCGCAAACATCCGTTTCCCGATGGACAAGTTCATCGGTGTCTGGTGGTCCGGTTCCGAGGGTGATGTTCTGCCCGCGGGCGCAGGTGCCAACGGCTACAAAGCCCTGGCCTTCAACGGCACCGGCACCGATTATCCGACGCTGCAGGCGATCAAGGAACAAGTGATCGACGCGGGCAAGAACGCCGGCGACGGCACCAAATGGGGTGAAGTCGGTTACAACCGTGGCGTCTATTCCGCCGCCGTCGTGGCCGAAGCCATCCGTGGCGCGCAGGCCAAGACGGGCAAAAGCGCGATCACGCCATCCGACATGCGCGACGCGATGGAAGCGCTCGACATTTCTGCTGACCGGTTCACCGAACTTGGCCTGAAAGGCATGGGCGGTGCGATTAAACTGTCCTGCGCCGTCCATTCGGCACCGCGTCAGGCGGCGGTCCAGCAATGGGACGCGTCCGCCAAAGCGTGGTCCTTGATCACGGATTTCATGGATCCTGATTTCGATGTGATCGATCCGCTGATCGAAGAAGATTCCATGGCCTATGCCAAGGAAAACAACATCACGCCGCGCGACTGCAAAATGTAACGCGACGCGCCGGGGCCCCGATGGGCCCCGGCACACCAAACCGGGCCATGTGGCCCAACCGGATTTCGAGGACAGGATGACCCAGGCTGAGACGATCAAACCGACCGACGTCGCCGCACCGGCTGACGAACCGCTGCTCCAGGTCAGCAATATCGAGGTGATCTACAACCATGTGATCCTTGTCCTCAAAGGCGTCTCGCTGTCGGTGCCCAAAGGTGGCATCACCGCCCTGCTGGGCGGCAACGGCGCAGGCAAGACCACCACGCTGAAATCAATCTCGAACCTGCTGCACTCCGAGCGTGGCGAGGTGACCAAGGGCCGGATCATCTATCGCGGTGAGCCGATCTATGGGTTGAACCCGACCGAGCTGGTGCAAAAGGGTGTCATCCAGGTGATGGAGGGCCGTCATTGCTTTGAGCATCTGACGGTCGAGGAAAACCTGATGACCGGCGCCTATACCAGGCGATCGAGCCGGGGCGAGATCGAGGCCGACCTGGACAAGGTCTATACCTATTTTCCGCGCCTGAAAGAGCGCCGGAAAAGCCAGGCCGGTTACACCTCGGGCGGCGAACAGCAGATGGTGGCGATCGGCCGCGCGCTGATGTCGCGCCCGGAAACCATCCTGCTGGACGAGCCGTCGATGGGGCTGGCGCCGCAGCTGGTCGAAGAGATTTTCAACATCGTCAAAAGCCTGAACGAAAAGGAAGGCGCGACTTTCCTGCTGGCCGAACAGAACACCAATGTCGCACTGCGTTTCGCACATTACGGCTATATTCTGGAATCCGGTCGGGTGGTGATGGACGGCCCCGCCGCCGAGTTGCTCGAAAACCCGGATGTAAAAGAATTCTACCTCGGCGTCTCGGACGAGGGACGCAAGTCCTTCCGTGACGTCCGCTCTTACCGTCGCCGCAAGCGCTGGTTGAGCTGAACCGGCGGCGCCAGACGCGCTGTCAACCGAATGAAGGAGCAGCGCCCGCCGATCCGGCGGCGCCGGAGCCGACGCGCGCCCCGGATGGGCGCCCTATGCGATGAGGGATGCGATGAGCACCTATTTTGATACCGCCGAAACCCGCAGCGCCGATGAGCGCGCCGCCGCCATTTCCCGGGATCTGCCGATGCAGATCGAAGCGGCACAATCGCTGCCGGGTTATGGCGCGCTGCGCGATGTCGAGGCGCACACGATCACCTCGGTCGCGGCGCTGGCCAGGTTGCCGGTGCTGCGCAAATCCGACCTGGTTTCGGCGCAGAAATCCGTTGCCCCCTTTGGCGGGCTGACCACATTGCCGGTCAGCGGCTTTGCCCATGTGTTCCAATCGCCTGGGCCGATCTATGAGCCGGGCGGCAATGGCCACGACTGGTGGCGGATGGGCCGGTTTCTGCATGCCTGCGGCATCGGCAAGGGCGATATCGTGCAGAACTGTTTCGGCTATCACCTGACCCCGGCCGGGATGATCTTTGAAAACGGCGCCCGGGCGGTGGGTGCGGCGGTGCTGCCCGCCGGGACCGGGCAGACCGAACTGCAGGCGCAGGCGGCGCATGATGTCGGGGTCACCGCATATGCCGGGACGCCGGATTACCTCAAGGTGATCCTCGACAAGGCCGAGGCGATGGGGCTGGCGCTCAAGATCAGCCGCGCCGCGGTGGGCGGCGGCGCCCTGTTCCCGTCGCTGCGCCAGGAATATGCGGATCGCGGCATCGCCTGCCTGCAAAGCTATGCCACCGCTGATCTGGGCAACATCGCCTATGAATCCTCGGCAATGGAGGGGTTGATCGTCGACGAGGGGGTGATCGTCGAAATCGTCACCCCGGGCACCGGCAACCCGGTCCAGCCGGGCGAAGTCGGCGAGGTCGTGGTGACCACGCTGAACCCGGATTACCCGCTGATCCGGTTCGCCACCGGCGATCTCAGCGCGGCGATGGAGGGCAGCAGCCCCTGCGGACGCACCAATATGCGGATCAAGGGCTGGATGGGGCGCGCCGATCAAACCACCAAGATCAAGGGGATGTTCGTGCGTCCCGAACAGGTGGCGGCGCTGGTCGCGAAACATGACGAGATATCAAAGGCGCGTGTGATTGCGGATCGTGATGGCGAAATGGATATCATGATCGTACGAATCGAAACGGCCAGCGCTGGCGACGGGGCACAGTTCCAAGCCTCGATCGTCGATGCGCTGAAGCTGAAAGGCAAGATCGAGATTGTGCCGCCAGGCAGCCTGCCCAACGACGGCAAGGTGATTGAGGATCTGCGCAGTTACGACTAGGCCCGGCGCCTTCGGCCCGCGGTCGGAAGGAGAACGGATGAGATTTTCACGCATGTTCGGCCCGGCGCTAGCCGCTTTGGTCGCCGCACCGGTGGCCGCTGCGGATTTGGCCCTGGTGATCGTCAATTCCGATTATGACCGGGCGCCGGATCTGCGCACCGAGCGCAGCGAACGTGCCTTTGACCTGGCGCTGGACCGGGCCGGGTTCCAGGTGTTCCGCGGCGCCGATCTGACCGGCCCCGAAATGCACAAGCTGGCCGGAGAGTTTTCCGTGGCCGCGCAGGCGGATGATGATAACCGGCTGGTTATCGTGCTTTCCGGGCATCTGGCAGGCAGCACCAGCGAGGGCTGGCTGATGGGCCGCGAGGCGGATCGCCCCGACCTTTTTGCTGTCGGGGCGCAGGGGCTGCCACTGGCGCCGCTAACCGGCCTCGCGGGGAGCGCGCCGGGGCATGCGGTGGTGATGGTCGCGCGGCCTGAAAAGATGGCCGAGGTTGGCGCTGGCCTGACCGCCGGATCGGCGCCGGTGCCGCTGCCCGAGGGGGTGACCCTGGTGCAGGGTCCGAACGCCGGGCTGCTGGCGCTGTTGCAGGATGCGATCCTTGACCCGAACACCAGCTATGCCGAGGCGGCCGAGGCCGCAGGAACCGGTGTCGATCTGACCGGTTACCTGTCGCCCGATGCCGGGTTGTTGCGCGTCACAACCACCGACACCGGCGAAATCGCTTATTGGTCGGCGGTGCGCGATCTGAATACGGTTGACGCCTATCAGGCCTATATCGACCGGTATCCCAGCGGCAAATTCATTGCCGAGGCGCGCGATGCGATTGCCGATCTCGAGCTGGAACCGGAACGCCGGGCCCAGGCCGATGAGGCGGCGCTGAACCTCAGCCGCGACCAGCGGCGGGTGATCCAGAGCAATCTGACCGCGATCGGCTATAGCACAAGGGGCGTCGACGGGTTGTTCGGCCCGGCCACACGGCGCGCGATCAGCGCCTGGCAAGAGGCCAATGGCCAGGCCGCCACCGGCTATCTGAATCGGCCACAGGTCGCGGCGATCCAGGCCGCTGCCGACCGCAAGGCGGCGCAGCTGGCGCAAGAGGAGCGTGACCGCCAGGCGGCGGTGGAGCGCGCCGACCGCGCCTATTGGCGCGACCTTGGCCAGGGCCAGGACGAGGCTGCGCTGCGGGCCTATCTGAACCGCTATCCGCGCGGGGTCTTTGCCGACACCGCCCGCGAGCGGCTGAAGATCATCGATGACCGCCGCGCCGAAGAGGCCCGCCGCGAAGAACGCCGCGACTGGGAAACCGCACGGCGCAACGACACTGAGGCCGCCTATCGCGATTTCCTCAACCGCTACCCGCGTGGCCGTTATGCCGATGAGGCAAGGGCGGCGTTGCAGGCCATCGAAGATCGCCGTCAGGAAGAGGCCGGGCGCGAAGAGCGTCGGATCTGGGAAACGGCCCGCGGTCAGGACAGCGTTGCCGCCTATCGGGACTACCTCGATCGCTACCCGCGTGGCCGCTTTGCCGATGAGGCGCGCAGCCGCATCGACGCATTGCAGGGCAACACCCGCGACAGCAGGGAAGTCGCGAAGGCCAAGCGCGAAGAGGCGGGACTCGCGGGCAATCCGGTGACACGCCTGTTGATCGAACAGCGACTCACCGGATTTGGCTTCAACCCGGGCCCGGTGGATGGCGTCTTCGATGCCCGGACCCGCAATGCGATCCGGCAGTTCCAGACCAGCAACGGATTGCCGACGACCGGGTATGTCGGCAATGACACGATGGCGTTGCTGATCGTCGGCGGTCACTAGGTCTGCAAGATATAGCGGCCCGGGGCAGGCTCCAGGGCCGGATATCCGGCCTCGGGTGCGCCGTCTGGCGGCGGTGTCACGCTGGCGCCGCTGAGGTGGCTGAGCCAGTCGCTCCATTCGGGCCACCAGGACCCGTCTTGCGGCGCCTGCTGCGCGAACCAGCTGTCGGGATCGACATAGCGCGCCCCGTGTTTGCGGGTGGCGATGCGGTAATGTCGGCCCGGATGCCCCGGTTCGCTGACAATGCCGCCATTATGGCCGCCCTTGGTCAGCACAAAGGTGGTGTCGACATGGCTGAACAGGTTCAGCTTGTAGACCGACTTCCATGGCGCGATGTGATCGCTTTCGGTGGCCACCACGAACATCGGAACGGTGATGTCACCGAGCGAGATCACCCGGCCTTCGACGGCAAAGCGTCCGGCGCTCAACCGATTTTCCAGGAACAGGCTGCGCAGATATTGTGAATGCATCCGTGCCGGCATCCGGGTGACATCGGCGTTCCAGACGCCGATATCGGTCGCCTCCTCCTCCAGCCCGAGGAGATAGCGGCGCACCGCCCGGGTCCAGATCAGATCTTCGGCCCGGATCGCGGCAAAGGTCCCGGCCATCTGTGGCTTCGCCAGATAGCCCTGATCGAACATCAGATCCTCAAGATAGGACACTTGGCTTTCGTCAAGGAACAGAAGCAATTCACCGGCTTCGGTGAAATCCGTCTGCGCTGCCATCAGGGTGATCGTGGCAAGCCGGGCATCACCGTCTCGGGCCATCGTCGCGGCGGCAATCGCCAGCATGGTGCCGCCCAGGCAATAGCCGCTGGCGTGGATCTTTTGCCCCGGCTGGATCGCCGAGATCACGTCCAGTGCCGCCATCACGCCGCGCTTGCGATAATCCTCAAGCGTCAACTCGGCCTGATCGGCGCCCGGATTGCACCAGGAGATCGCGTAGACGGTAAAGCCCTGACCGACGAGGTAGTTGATCATCGAATTCTGCGGGCTGAGGTCGAGGATGTAATATTTCATGATCCAGGCTGGCACGATCAGCACCGGCTCGGCGCGCACTTTATCGGTCTGCGGCGCATATTGGATCAGCTCGATCAGGTCGTTGCGAAACACCACCTGGCCCTTGGTGCAGGCGATATCCTGGCCAATCGCAAAGCCCTCGGGCAGCGGTTTCGGGGTCTGGGTGATCAGCCGCTGCACATCCTCGACCCAATGCCGCGCCCCTTCGGCGAAATTGGCGCCGCCCCGGGCGCGGCTGGTTTCCAGGATTTCCGGGTTCAGCATGGCCATGTTCGAGGGGGCAACACTGTCGAGCAGCTGGCGCAGCAGGAACCGCATCCGGTCGGCGCTGTGCGTTTGTTGGCCGGGGATGTCGGTGTTGGTCTGGTTCCACCAGTCCTGGGTGGCAAGAAAGCTCTGCTGCCACAGCGCGAAGGGCAGCTTGGCCCAATCGGGATGGCTGAACCGATGGTCATAGGATGCTGGCTGGAACGGTGCCGGTTGCGGCAGCTTGCCTCCGGCCATGCCCTTCATGGCCCAGGTCCAGACGGCGGCGCTGTTGGACATGGCCCGTTCGGCCAGATCGGCCTGACGTCCGGGGGCGCTGGCCAGATGCAGCATCCAGTCGCTCCAGGCCTCGATGGTGGCAGTGGCTGACACGCCGCCGGTGGCCCGCGCCATCGCGGCGCGCCAGCGCCGGTCCAATCCGGCACGCGGATAGGCGGGCTCCGGCCGGGCAGGTGGCGTCACCGCGGCGGCCACCTCTGGCTCGACGCGGGGGGCTGGCACCGGCAGCTGCGCGGGTTTCACCGCGCCGGTGTCGGATTTACGGGGTGTCTTGGTTTTGGGCATCGGGCGAATCCGCTGTGCGAGGGCGAGTCCGCACCAGTCTACAGCAGTTCGCTGCGTCGCAGAATGATCCAGGTCATGCTGTGGGCCGGCCCGTGCCATCCCGAAACGCGAAAAAGCCGCCCAAGGGCGGCCTTTCGGTCACGGCAGCGTCAGGGGCTTATCAGCCCTGACGCGCTTTGAACCGGCGCTGTGTCTTGTTGATCACGTAGACGCGGCCCTTACGGCGCACGACGCGGCAATCCCGGTGACGGTTCTTGAGTGAGCGAAGGGAGTTGCGAACCTTCATGGTCGGCCCTCTCAGGTCGTGGCGCACAAGCGCCGGTTGCGGGTGGCTTCCCTGAGGAAACCGATGAATTCATGGTGGGCGATACTGGGATCGAACCAGTGACCCCTTCGATGTCAACGAAGTGCTCTACCGCTGAGCTAATCACCCATCTTACCTGCACGGCCCCAGCCCCAATAAAAGGGGCGCGGGATTATTCCGCGCCGGTCTGGAGGTCTATAAAAGGAGTCGAATGCAGGATCAAGGGCTTTTGGCAGCTCAGAAAAACGCTATCATCCCGGCAAGGGAGGCGCCATGGCCAGTCGTCCATACCGTTTGTTCGCACCGCAACTGCAGACCACCAGCGTGGTCTTTGCCTCGCCGCACAGCGGCCGGGACTATCCGCGCGACTTTTTGCGCGCCAGCGTGCTGGACGGGTTTCAGGTGCGCTCCTCCGAAGATGCCTTTGTCGATGACCTGTTCATGGCAGCGCTCGACTTTGGTGCGCCGCTGATCGCGGCCAGCGTGCCGCGCGCCTTTGTCGACCTCAACCGTAGCGCGGATGAGCTTGATCCCGCCCTGGTCGAGGGGGTGCGCCGGGCCACCCATAACCCGCGCATCTCTTCGGGCCTTGGGGTGATTCCACGGGTGGTGTCGAACGGTCGGGCGATCTATCGCGGCAAGATCCCGATGGCCGAGGCACAGCGGCGCATAGACGCCTGCTGGCGACCCTATCATGACGCACTGCAGGCGCAGTTGGACCGGACCCAGCGCCGCTTTGGCGAGGCGATCCTGATCGATTGCCATTCGATGCCGCATGAGGCGGTGGATTGCATCGCCCGGATCGGGGCGAAACGTCCCGATGTGGTGATCGGTGACCGCTTTGGCGCTTCGGCCGAGGCGGCGGTGGTGGACCGGATCGAGGCGGCTTTTGCCGCCGCCGGTCTGCATGTGATCCGCAACGCGCCCTTTGCCGGGGCCTATGTCACCCAGCATTATGGCCGCCCGTCGCGCCAGCAACACGCGGTGCAGGTCGAGATTGACCGGGCGATCTACATGGACGAACGCCGGGTGCAGCCGAATGCCAATTTCGGCGCCTTCCAGCGGCTGCTGCGCTCGGTCATCTGCGACCTGTCCGAGATTGGCCGCAAAAAGGATCTACCGCTGGCGGCGGAATAAAGCGGCCTTCAGCTGCTGGGCTATTCGGCTGGGCCGGGCGCGCCAGAAGCAACGGGTCGGCACCCATGCGGGTGCCTTTGGTTTCAGTTCCGGATCAGCGCAGCGCCCGGCCCTTGATGATCGCCTCGCTGCCGAATTTCCGCCGAATCTTGTCGGCGGCACGTTCGGCCTGGCTGCGTTTCGTCGCATCGGGGTCGAGCAGATCGCCAGAGCGGTCGGCGTCGCCTTCGGGCACCAGGTCGGAAATCCCGACGCCGATCAACCGGAACGGCGCCTCATCCGCCACCGCGTCGAACAGGCCCCGGGCGCGGCGATAGATGGTATCGGCCAGCTGGGTCGGGTCATGCAGCGATATCCGCCGGGTGATGGTGCGAAAATCGGCGCGTTTGAGCTTGAGCGTCACTACCCGCCCGGCCAACCCGCGCGCCTTGGCCCGGTCCGACACCTTTTCGCCGAGCCGCCAGAGATGGCCGTCGAGCAGGTCAAGATTGCCGGTGTCCTCAAAAAACGTGGTTTCGTTCGAAATCGATTTGATCGGCGCGTCGCGCGACACCCGGCGCCGGTCCTGACCCCTCGCCAGATGCCAGAGCCGGTCACCCATGCTGCCAAAGCGGGCCTGCAGATCGGTGCGATCCCAACGCAGCAGGTCGCTAAAGCTGCGGATCCCGGCCTTGTCCAGCGCCGCCTGGGTGGCCCCCCCGACGCCCCAGATCAGCCGCACCGGCTTGTCACGCAGGAAATCCGCCGTCTCGGCCAGGCCGATGACCGAAAACCCGTGCGGTTTGTCGAGATCCGAGGCGACCTTGGCCAGAAACTTGTTATGGCTGAGGCCGATCGAGCCGGTCAGCCCCAGTTCGGCGCGCATCCGCTTCACCAGCCGCGCCAGCATATAGGCGGGCGGGTGGCCATGCAGGCGTTCGGTCCCGGTGAGGTCGAGGAAGGCCTCGTCCAGCGACAGCGGCTCGATCGCCGGGGTCATTTCCTCCATCATCGCGCGGATCGCTTTCGAGGCTTCGACATAGGCCGCCATCCGTGGCTTGATCACCACCGCCTCGGGGCAGAGTTTCAGCGCCTGAAACATCGGCATCGCCGAGCGGACGCCGCGAATCCGGGCAACATAGCAGGCGGTCGACACCACGCCCCGCTTGCCGCCGCCGATGATCACCGGCTTGTCGGCAAGCGTCGGATTGTCGCGCTTTTCGACGCTGGCGTAAAACGCGTCGCAATCCATATGGGCGATGGTCAGGCGGTTCAGCTCGTCATGCAGAATGACCCGCCGCGACTGGCAGGCGGGGCAACGCGGGCCGGTGTCGAACCCGGTCAGGCAATCGCGGCATAGGGCGGGCATGGTGTGGTCGCTGACGGCTGTGCTGAGGTCAGTCTACACCGCGCGACGGGGGCAGGACAGACGGATCTCAGGCGGGCCATGAGCGGGCGAGACGACGCGGCAGTCACCGATCAGGCAGCGCCGCGCCCATCACCTTCTGTCCAGGCTGGCTGTGCCGCATCAGAATGTCTGGTCATAATCCCCGACGCCCGGCTCGGTGCGGATCACATCGTCGATCTCTTTAAAGATCGCGCGCAATTCCGCCTCGCTCTCCGAGCTTTCGCAGACCACCACCAGGTTCGGCGTGTTCGACGAGGCCCGCACCAGTCCCCAGGAGCCATTGTCCAGGATCACCCGGGCGCCATTCACCGTCACGACTTCCTTGATCGGACGACCGGCAAAGGTCTCTCCGGCCTCGGCCCGCGCCACCAGCTTGGCCACCAGCCGCTCAAGAATATCGTATTTCTCGGTATCCGCCGCATAGGGCGACATCGTAGGGGTCGCCCAGGTCTTGGGCAGGGCACGGCGCAGGTCCGACATCTTCATATCGGGATTGCGGTCCATCAGCTTGCAGATCTCGACCGCCACCCGCATGCCGTCGTCATAGCCCCGGCCAATCGGCGCGGCGAGGAAGTAGTGCCCGGATTTCTCGAACCCCGCCAATGCGCCCAGGTCATGCACCCGGCGTTTCATATGGCTGTGCCCGGTTTTCCAGTAATCGGCCTTGGCGCCGCCGGCGATCAGGTCGGGGTCACTGGCAAACAGCCCGGTGGATTTTACATCCGCCACAAAGGTCGATCCGGGATAGAGCTTGATCAGGTCGCGGGCCATGATCACCCCGACCTTGTCGGCAAAGATCTCTTCACCCTCGTCATCGACGACGCCGCAGCGGTCGCCGTCGCCATCGAACCCCAGCGCGAAATCGGCGCCCGAGGCCCGCACGCTGGCGGCCATATCGTGCAACATCTCCATCGCTTCCGGGTTCGGATTGTAATGCGGAAAGGTGTAGTCGAGCTCATTGTGGCTTTCGACCACCTCGACCCCCAGCCGTTCGAACAGCATCGGCGCATAGGCGGCGGCGGTGCCATTGCCGGTGGCGCAGACCACCTTGAGCTTGCGGGTCATGCGGAAATCACCAACCAGATCGTCCATATAGGCGTCCCAGACGCCATCGACGAAGTCATAGCCACCGCCGTCGCGGGTCACGCCCTTGCCCTCCAGCACGATCTCTTTCAATTCGCCCATCTCGTCCGGGCCATGGGTCAGCGGCATGGCAAAGCCCATCTTGACCCCGGTCCAGCCGTTCGGGTTGTGCGAGGCGGTGACCATCGCCACCGCAGGCACGCCCAGGTGAAAGGCGCTGAAATAGGTCATCGGGGTGATCGCCGGGCCGATATCCTTGACCCGGATTCCGGCCTGGATCAGCCCGAGGATCAGCGCGTTCTTGATGGTCAGCGAATAATCCCGGTAGTCGTTGCCGACCGCGATCACCGGCTCCAGCCCGTGGCGCAGCATCTGGGTGCCGATGCCAAGCCCCAGCGCCGTCATCCCGGGCAGGTTGATCTCGTCCGGGTATTTCCAGCGGGCGTCATATTCGCGGAACCCGGTCGGGGTTATCATCGCATCACGCAGGAAGGACCAGGTGTTGGGGGTCACCTTGGAAATCGGTTTTGTCACTGTCTGGTCCTTCGTTCGCAATGTGTCAGAGGCGGATCGGGTCGGTCTTGGCCAACCGATCAAAGCGCATCAGCCCTTCGATCAGCCGGCCCATATCGTCTAGCCGGATCATATTGGCGCCGTCCGACGGCGCGCGGTCCGGATCCTGATGGGTTTCGATGAACACCGCCGCAATCCCGAGGCTGACCGCCGCCCGTGCCATCACCGGCGCGAATTCGCGCTGGCCGCCGGATGAGCCGCCGAGCCCGCCGGGCTGTTGCACCGAATGGGTGGCGTCCATCACCACCGGATAGCCGCTCTGCGCCATCTGCGGCAGGCTGCGCATGTCGGTGATCAGGGTGTTATAGCCAAAGCTGGTGCCGCGTTCGGTCAGCAGGATACGCCGGTTGCCGGTGCTTTCGATCTTGGCGATGACATTGGGCATGTCCCAGGGCGCCAGGAACTGGCCCTTTTTCACATTCACCGCCGCTCCGGTCTCGCCCGCTGCCAGCAGCAGATCGGTCTGACGGCACAGGAACGCCGGGATTTGCAGCACATCGACCACCGCCGCCACCGGGGCGCAGTGATCGGGCGCATGCACATCGGTCAGAACCGGCACGCCAAAGGCGGCCTTGACCCCAGCCAGCACCGCCAGCCCCTTGTCGATGCCAAGGCCCCGCTGACCGGTGACCGAGGTGCGGTTGGCCTTGTCATAGCTGGCCTTGAAGATGAACCCGGCGCCATGCGCGGCACAGATCTCGGCCATCCGGCCGGCAATCATCTGCGCGTGCTCGGCGCTTTCCAATTGGCAGGGCCCGGCGATCACGGTCAGCGGGCGATCGTTGCCGACCGCCAGATTGCCGATTTCAACTGTCGCCATGTCAGGCAGAGACCTGCTCCCTCAGGATCGAGGCGGTGAGGCTGATCATCAGGTAGACCCCGGAAAAGATCAGGAACGCCAGAACCGTATTTTCAAACGCGCGCGGATAGGTCGGATCCTCGGGTGGCACCGGCCGCACCGAGGTGGTCAGGTAACGGACCTGGCGGTTGGCTTCAAGTTCGGTCTGTTTCTCGTTCTGCAGCGCCGATTGCAGGAACAGATCGGCGGTGGCGAGGTCGGCCTGGGCCATCTGGATCTGCGCCGCCTTGGCCGCCAGCGAGGTTTCGCCGCTGGTGGCGTTGGTCATCCGCCGGTTCAGGTCGTCGAGCAGCGTTTGCAGCCGGTCGACATCGCCCTGTGCGCCCTGCACCCGCGCCTGATTGGGGCGGGCATTGTCGAGAAGGGCCGACAATTGCAGATCTTTCTCTTGCAGTTGCAATTCGACATTGTTGATCTGCGCCCTGAGCCCGGCAATGATCCCCTCTGGGTCCACGATGGTGCCTTCTTGCAGTTGCACCAGCCGCTCCTGAGCTTCGCGCCGCTCGGCCTTGGCCTTTTCCAGGCTTTCGCGGGCAGTGCGCATGCCGTCCTCACGCTTGCGCCGCGACAGGTCATCGACCCGTTGTTCGGCATAGGTGATCAGGCTTTCGCTGAATTGCGCCGCGACGGCGGGGTCGGCGGCGGCGATTTCCATGCGGATCACGCCTTCGGTCGGGTCATAGCCGATCTTCACGTTGCGTTTGAAGATCTTGTAGGCCTCTTCGTTCGACGGATTCTCGTCGAGCCGCTGGATCGGATCGATCCAGGGCTGGGTGAAATGGCTTTTGAAGCCGACATCGCGGTCCAGTCGCAGCATCGCATCCTTGGATTGCAGATAGCTCTGCACTGCGATGCTGTCCTGGTTGGTGGCAAACTGGGTGCCGGACAGCAGCCCGCCCAATCCGCCGCCGCCCTGGCTGTCGGCCTGCAGGATCAGGAATTCGGACTTGGCGGCATACATCGGCGTGGCCACCACATAGAAATACCAACCGGCCAGGATTGTCGGAGCAAAAACGAAAAAGAACAGCCGGGTGAACATCAGGAACATGCGGCGGCGGCGGCGCAGCGCCAGATCCTGCTGCAACTTGCTGATTTCGGTGGCCCGGCGATCCGCCGGTCGCAGCTCGGTCGAGGGCAGGTTGCCCGGCGCGCCAACTGGCACGGTCTGCGGCAATTGCACCCGGCCCGAAGGATCGGAACCGGTGGAGTCCGGCACCACCAGCTGCAGCATGTTCGAGCGTTCGAACGGGTCGATGCCACGGCTGCGCAGCTGGCGCACCGCATCGAAATCCGAGGTCGGGGCCAGCCCGTGTTTCTGCGCCACGCGCCGTGCCATGCGCAGCTGACGACCGGTCAGCCCCTCTTTGCGGATCGAGTCGATATCGAGATCGGCGCGCACCTCGCGGGGGCTGGCAATTTCGCCCTCGCGAGCTGCGACGACTCCGGTTTCGGCTATCGGGTCATGGTCGGGTCGCGGCGGCTGTGGTTGCGCGGCTTGCGGTTGCTGCGGTACCGGGGTTTCGGCAGCCGGGCCGGGTTGTGGTGGTGTCGGTCGGGTGGGCGGCACCGCGCTGCGCAGCGCTGCCTCGGCCTCGGCCTGACGGCGGGCAAGATCGGCGGCGCGGCGCTGGGTGACACCGGCCAGACCGGCGGCGTTCGACGCTTCGGCCGCCTCGGCCGCGCTCCGGCTGGGGCGCGGGAAATTCAGACCATCGCCATCGACCGGAACCGCACCAACTGCCGGTCTGGCGGCGGTTGAGCTGGCAGCGCCCGGCTGGGCAGCGGGGCGCGGCGGGCGCGCAGGCTGTGGTGGTGACGTTTCGGCCGACCGCGCCACTGCGGGCCGCGATGTGGCCGCAGATGAGGCCGCAGCCGGGGCTACGGGCGCAACTGGGCGCACCGGCTTGGCACCTGCGGCAGGCGCCGATCCTGCCGCATCGCTCGGGGTGGCGGGCGCGGCACGGCGGATGCGAAACTTTCTAGCTTTGGGTTTCGTAGTCATAGAGCTGTTTCGCTTCTTCCAGAGAGTCGAACATATGTAGCTTACCGTCCATCAGAACGGCAGCCTGATTGGCAAAGGCTTCCAGTATCCGCGGCTGATGCGACACGATCACGGTCGTCGTCCGGGTCAGCCGGTCACGCAGGATGTCCCCCGCCTTCTTGTTGAATTCCACGTCGGTCGAATTGGGCATGCCCTCGTCGATCAGATACATATCGAAATCCAGCGCCAGCATCAGGGCGAAACTGAATCGCGCCCGCATGCCAGAGGAATAGGTGCCCAGCGGCTGGTCGAAATATTCACCCAGATTGCACAGCCAGCGACAGAAGGCTTCGACATAATCCGGGTCCAGCCCGTAGAGCCGGGCGATATAGCGGCTGTTCTCAAAGGCCGAGTGGCGGCTGACCACCCCGCCCATGAAACCCAGCGGGAACGAGATCTTGGCATTGCGGCGCACCACGCCTTCGTCGGGTTTTTCCAGCCCGGCCATCATGTTGATCAGCGTCGTCTTGCCAGTGCCGTTCGGCGCCAGAATCCCCAGGTTGCGGCCACGCTCAACCCGAAAGCTCACCCGGTCGAGGATGATCTTGCGATGACTGCCCGTCCAGAAGGACTTGCTGACGTTCTCGAATTCGAGCATTGGGCGCTCCGGGTTCTGCTCTCGGCCACTCCTTTGCGGAGTTTTGTTAAACTGGCTTTAGCCACTTAGGGGCCATTATGCGCCATTCGGTCAAGTCATGCCAAGATTTCAGGGCGAAAATGTGACCAAGGCCATATTAATCGTGCTCAAACCGGCCTGGGTCACGTGACAAGTGCCGTCATGGCAACAATCCGGGCCAGTTCCACGCCGCAGCCGCCTGTCGCTGGGCCCAATGTTCTGGATTGGGGCAGGCAAATGCAGAAAGGGGCCGGATTTCCGGCCCCTTTTGCAACTGTGTTCACCTGAGTTCCGGGTGCGGTCAGCCGCGCACTTTTTGCACCCGGGTCAGCGTACCGACGATCAGGGAAATGATCGCGGCACCAAAGCTGAGCAGCGCGCCCATCTTGGCAGCGTCCTGCACCGGCCCGGCGTCAAAGGCGACCGAGGCGACGAACAGCGACACGGTAAACCCGATCGCCGCAACACAGCCGACGACCAGCAGGTCGATCGTCCGCATCCCGGCCGGCAGGCCCAGCCGCAGCACATGCGCGCCGATAATCCCGAACAGCAAGATCCCCATAGGTTTGCCGATGACCAGACCGCCAAGAACCAGCCAGGTCGGCTCGCCGATCGAAGAGAACACCACCCCGGCATTCAGCAGCCCGAAAAAGAACAGCACGATTTCAACCGGATGTTTCAGCGCATGTTCAAGCGTGTTCAGAATGTCGGTCAGATATTGCTCGGCCTCGCTGAAGATGCCAAAGGCGCGGTCGGCATGCGGGATTGTCGGAACGATCGGCAACAGGCCCAAAGCCGGGTGAATGCCGCTTTGCTGAAAGCCATACCAGCTGATGCAGCCAGCAACCACATAGGGCCAGAACCCCAGCTTTTCACGCATCCAGGTCGAATTTGGCCGGTCCTGATTGCCCCGGTCCAGCCGCCGCGGCAACCAGTTGAACAGGCCAAAGACCGCCAGCGCCGCGCCCAGCGACAGCAGCAGCCAGACCGGCGCCAGATCGCCGCTGGGATAGAAGATCGCCAGAATGATCAGCCCCGCCGCGTCATCGGCAATCGCCAGCAGCAGCAGGAACCGCACCGCCGGGTGACCGGCACCAAACACCATCCGCCCGACCAGATAGGAAAACGCGATATCGGTCGCGGTCGGAATCGCCCAGCCATTGGCCACCTGCGAAAACGTGTCGTTCCAGAGGAAATAAGCCATGCCCAGATAGACTACGATCGGTCCCAGCATGCCGCCGAGCGTGGCAAACAGCGGTGTCGCCGCCTTCTTGCCACGCAGCGATCCCTCCTTCAGGATCACCGCTTCCCAGACTTCCTTGGCGGCAATCGCAAAGAACAGCGCCATCAGCACATCGTTGATCAGATAATGCAGGGTCAGCGTCCGATGGCCGTCATGCAGATGGCCGATCGGGGCATGATCCCAGATCACGAAATCGACAAAATGGTGGTAGCTGTCCGGATTGGTATTGGCCCAGAAAAGCGCCAGCACCGCACCAATGATCAGCAAAAGCGAATAGTTGGTCAGAAAATTCCAAACGCGATACATTGGGCCCCATCCTTGTTGTTTGGCTGAGACCTAGGCGATTTCACAGGGCCGCACAACCGTTGGGGAATGGCTCCGCTTTCAACTTTTTTGCGGCAGCGATTGCGGTCATTCTCCGAGGTCTGGCTCGGGCTCTGATGGCATGATTGGCAAACCCAGGTCCGGCATTTCGGCCCGGTCGTCTTGGCGGCATCCCGGACCAAGCGTTGCGCCTGGCCGTTGCCAAATCCGTCCCGATTTAACACAATCTCTGATGTTCGCTCGATGGCCCTCAGGGCGAATGAGCCTTGGATAGAGAACGGATATGCCCCAGGTCGACCGTCCCAGTGACAACCTCAGCGCGCGCATCCGCCAGTGCCGGATCTGCGCCGACCGCTTCGCCAGCACCGCGACCGCCCATGCGCCGCGTCCGGTGGTCTGGTTCCGGCCCGGTGCGCGGCTGCTGATCGCCGGTCAGGCGCCGGGGCTGCGGGTGCATGAAAGCGGGCGCCCGTTCGACGACCGCTCTGGCGATCGGCTGCGCGACTGGATGGGGCTGGACCGTGACACCTTCTATGACCTCAGCCGGATTGCGGTGGTGCCGATGGCGTTCTGCTTTCCTGGTTATGACGGCAAGGGCGCCGACCTGCCGCCGCCGCCGATATGCGCCCGCAGTTGGCATTCCGCGGTGATGGCCGGGTTCAACGACCTGCGGTTGCGGCTGCTGGTCGGCGGTCATGCCCAGAGCTGGCATCTGGGCCGCCGCGCCCCGGTCAGCGCGGTTTTGCGCGACTGGCGCCGCCATCTGCCGGGCACCATCCCCTTGCCTCATCCGTCCTGGCGCAATACCGGGTGGTTGAAGAAAAACCCATGGTTCGAGACCGAACTGGTGCCGGTGTTGCGCCGGCGGGTGCAGGAGGCATTGCAATGATCGAAACCCCGTTGGACCGTGCCCATGCCGCGATGATGGACGCGCCGGGCGACGACAGCGCCCGGCTGCGGTTCTATGAGCGGCTGGCCGACAATGAATTGTTCGTGCTGCTCACCGCCGAGGCGCGCGATGACCGGCTCGCCCCCGAGGTGTTCGAACTGACCGACGCCAGCTATATCCTGGCCTTTGACAGCGAGGCGCGGCTGGCCGGATTTGCCGGGCGCGAGGTGCCCTATGCGGCGCTGTCCGGGCGGGTGATTGCGCAGATGCTGGCCGGGCAGGGCCTCGGCCTTGGTCTGAACCTCGACGTCGCGCCCTCCTCGATCCTGCTGCCCGCCGATGCGGTCGCCTGGCTGGTCGAAACTCTCGGTCATGCGCCCGAGCAGGTGGAAAGTCGGATCAAGGCCTTTCACCGCCCCGCCGGGTTGCCGGATGCGTTGCTCGAAGGGCTGGATGTGAAACTCGCCCTGTCCGGCGGCATGGCCGAAATCGCCTATCTGGTCGGCACCGAGACCGATTCCGGGCGCCGTGGCCATATGCTGGCCTTCATCGACGCCCGGCCCGGCGCCGAATCCGCGCTGGCCAAGGCGGCGGGCGAGGCGCTGATCTTTTCCGGGGTCGATCAGGGCGAAATGGATGTGGCCTTTTTCGCCGGGTCCGACACAATGGCGGCCAGCCTCGCGCGCAGCGGGTTGCGCATCGATCTGCCCAAAGACGAGCCGCAAAAGCCCGAGCGCGCCGCCCCTGGTTCGGATCCGGACAAACCGCCGATCCTGCGCTGATCCCACCGCTTCTTCTGGCTAAAACAATCTCGGGGGAGCCGCCCATCGGGCGACGGGGGCAGCGCCCCCGCGCGCATCGCCCGCCACTGATCCGCGACCTGTGGGGGCTATTTGACCTCTGTCAGCCCGACCATCGCCGCTGCGGTTTCCTCTGGCGCCAATTCCTCGAAATCGAAATTGTCCAGCCGCGCGGCCCGCTTTCCGGCCCGTTCGGCGGCGGTGCCGATGCCGTCCAGATCGGCCCGGGCCTGGCCGAAATGGGTCTGCAGTTTTCCCACCCGCTCCGACACCAGCTCGACATCGCGGTGCAGCAGTTTCAGGGTATTGCGGATCGCCCCGGCCTGTTCTCGCATCCGCGCATCCTTGAGGATGGCGCGCATCGTGTTCAGCGTCGCCATGCAGGTGGTCGGCGACACGATCCAGACCCGTGCATCAAACCCTGCCCGCACCACATCGCCGAAATTCGAATGCAGCTCGGCATAGACCGCCTCTGAGGGCAGGAACATGATCGCGCCGTCGGCAGTCTCGCCCTCGATAATGTAACGCTCTGAAATCGCGCGAATATGTGTCTTGACCGAGGCGCGGAACAATTGTGCCGCCCGCTGCAGCTCTGGCCCCTTGTCGGCACCGCGCAGCGCCTCATAAGCTTCAAGCGGGAATTTCGCGTCGATCACGATCGGCCCCGGCGGGTTCGGCAGATGCACCAGGCAATCGGCGCGTTTGCCGTTGCTCAGCGTCGCCTGCAACGCATAGCTGTCCGAGGGCAGCGCCTTGCCGACAATGTCGTTCAACTGGATCTCGCCAAAGGCGCCGCGCGTCTGCTTGTTCGACAGGATGTCCTGCAGGCTCAACACATCGCCGGACAATTTGGTGATATTGTCCTGGGCCTTGTCGATGACCATCAGCCGCTCCTGCAGCTGGGTCAGCGATTTGGTGGTCTGCTCAGAGCCGCCGCGCAGTTGCGCGTTCATCTTGTCCTGCATCTCGGTCAGCGAGCGGGCGGATTTCATCGCATTCTCATGCAGTCGGTCGTTCAGCTCGCGCTGTACCGCCGCCAGCCTTGTCTCCATCGCGGTGAGCACCTGGGCCTGACCGCTGGATTGCGCATTCGAGACGCTGGTCAGCCCGCCGGCCAGTTGCTCCTGCCCGCGAAACAACCCGTCCACGGTGCGGCCCAGGTGATCGAGCTGATAGATCAGCGGATCGGCGGCCTTGCGCGAGGCGCGGATCGCCAGCACCAGCAACAGGCAGATCAGCAGGAAGGCCGCCGCGCCGATCAGAACGGCAAGGACAATGGGATCGTTGAACGCATAGCTCTGCTCGCCAATCTGAATCATGTGCGTCCGAACAGCCTCTCGATATCTGCCAGCTTCAGCTCGACATAGGTTGGGCGGCCGTGGTTGCATTGGCCGGAATGCGGCGTCGCTTCCATCTCGCGCAGCAGCGCGTTCATCTCGTCGCCGCGCATCCGCCGTCCGGAGCGGATCGAGCCATGACAGGCGATTCGCGACAGGATCGCGTCCAGCCGGCTCTGCACCAGATCGCTGTCCCCGGCATCGCCGAGCTCGTCCAGAATGTCGCGCAGCATGGCCTCGGCGTTGACCTCACCCAGTTCGGCCGGGGTTTCGCGCACCGCAACGGCATTGCCGCCAAAGGCTTCGATGCCCAGACCGAACTGCGCCAGCGCCTCGGCGTGGTCGAGGAGCAGCGCCCGATCGCCGGGGGACAATTCGACGATCTCGGGGATCAGCAGGGCCTGCGCCGTGACGCCGTTTTCCGCCATCTGGCGTTTCAGCCGCTCATAGACCAGCCGTTCATGCGCCGCATGTTGATCGACGATCACCATGCCGGTTTCGGTCTGGGCGATGATGTAATTCTCATGCACCTGCGCCCGCGCGGCACCCAGCGGATGCGCCTCGGCCGGGGGGGCGTCGATCAGATCTTCGACCCGCGCCGTCGGGGCATGATCGAAAGGTGTGAACCCCGCCGCCGGTTCGGACCAGCCCGCCGGTTGGGTGGGATAGCCGCGGGTCATTGCTGGCTGCGCGGCCCGGTCCATCTGGTAGACGCGTGGACCGGTGGGTTCCGCCCGGAAGGCACCCAGCGTTGCGCCCGCCACCGTGCTCGCGGCGCGGTGGCCGTTTTCGGCCAGCGCATGGCGCAGCCCCGACACGATCAGCCCGCGCGCGGTGCCGGGGTCGCGGAACCGCACCTCGGTCTTGGCGGGGTGGACGTTCACATCGACCAGATGCGGATCGCAATCAATGAACAGCGCCGCCGCCGGATGCCGGTCGCGGCTGAGCAGGTCGGTATAGGCGGCGCGCAACGCCCCGCTCAGGGCCCGATCCCGCACCGGGCGACCATTGACGAACAGGTATTGTGCCACCGCCGCGCCGCGCGAATAGGTCGGCAGGGCGGCAAAGCCGGTCATCTGCAGCCCGTCGCGTTCGGCGTCGATCGGGATCGCATTGGCGATGAACTCACGCCCCAGAACACTGGCCAGCCGGTTGGCCAGCGCGTCAAACAGCTCGCCCTGCTCGGCATCGGCGCGAAACACCTCGCGCTCTTCCTCGCCCTGGCGGTGCTTCAGGGCAAAGCTGACAAAGGGTTCGGCCATCGCCAGACGCCGGATCATATCGGTGACGGCCTGGCTTTCGGCGCGGTCACTGCGCAGGAACTTCAGTCGGGCAGGGGTGGCAAAGAACAGATCGCGCAGTTCGACAGACGTGCCAGCGCTGAGCGCGGCTGGTCGGATTTCGGACATGCGTCCGCCGGAGACGGTGATTTCCGCCGCCGTGCCGCCCGCCACCCGTGAGGTGATCCTGAGGCGGCCGACCGCACCGAGCGACGGCAGCGCCTCACCGCGAAACCCGAAAGTGTGGATGTCGAGCAGATCCGATCCGTCGATTTTCGAGGTCGCGTGCCGGGCCAGCGCCAGCGGCAGATCCTCGGCGGCGATGCCACAGCCGTCATCGCTGACCCGGATCAGGGTCTTGCCGCCATCGGCGATGGTCACGGCGATTCGCCGCGCCCCGGCGTCGAGGGCGTTTTCCACCAGCTCCTTGACCGCCGAGGCCGGGCGTTCCACCACCTCACCGGCCGCGATCCGGTTGATTGCGGCCTCGTCCAGCTGGCGGATCACCGGCTGATCTGGGCTTATATAGCGAGTCTGACTGTTCATTCCACTAGACCTAGCATGGGTGGCGTGATTCGGGAACTGGAAGTCAAGAACGCCTCAACGGGGCTTAACCCCTAACTCCGCCTCGAAACGGTCAGCCAATTGTAACGACAACTTCGAAAAACTTCGCGCCCACTTCGAAACGGAATCAAAAGTAGAAATTGAGATCGCGTCAGCTACCATCGACTCATCTGTGTGTCTCTCAAACACCGTAAAAACAATGTACTCAGGTGCTGTGGTCCGGAAACCTACACACTTCGAATGGGCAATCCTGTTCCGATAAAACGATTGATCCTCATATATCTTTTTGATGAAAGCTGCGATTGAAGTTGCGGCTTCGATTGGGCGAAAGATCTTGTATACTTCTCTGAACTTGTGAGTTCTCTTCATCTTGCCGATCCGCTCAGCAGCTTCTGACAGTGGAAGGTGCAAGACTGTGGCCAGCAGGAATCCCCAGAGCGACGTCCAGATCAGCCCAGGCAAGGATGACCTCCAATCATGTTCTCAAAGCCCTGTCGAGGCAGGGCTCGTTCAGCAACCTGCTAAACTCCCGGGTCACCAATTGCCGGGACTGAACATCTAGGCCCGATACACCTTAGAAACGCTGCAAACCTGTCCGAAAAGATGGGACCACTTCGAGCAGGGGCTGTTGTGTGCAGGGCGCTTTGGGTCGCATATCAGGCAGGTCATGCCCTAACATTCAATCTGGACCACTCAAGTGGGGCTGATCGTTGGCATTTCAAATGGCTGGTGTTAGAATCTGCGTTGCGTTCTGACCCATTCAATACGGCCTTTACAGGCTTGAGATGGCACTTGTCCCAAACTCACGAGGTGGAATGTTCGTGCGACTCCTATTTTCCATGGTTGCCTTGGCAGTGTCCTTGCCACTCGCGCCACTTGCCGAAGAACTGCCACTGGCCGCGGTGTCCGTGACGGAGTGGAAAGCCGTCTATGGTCGGATTGAGACGCGCAGTCGCATTCCAGCCCGCGCCAGATTGGGCGGGACCCTTGTGTCGCTCGACGTCAATGAGGGCGACGTGGTGACGGCGGGACAAGCCATCGCACAGGTCGTCGATGCCAAGATCAACTTTCAGCTGGCGTCCATTGACGCGCAGGTGCAGGCGCTGACAGCACAGCTGGACAATGCCAAGAACGAACTGCAGCGCGGCGAGGATCTGCTGGCGCGCGGCGTGACCACGGCGCAGAGACTGGATGCGCTGCGCACCCAGGTTGACGTGCTGACGGGGCAGATCGCGGCGATTGGTGCCGAACGCAAGGTGGTGGAACAGCAGGCCCGTGAGGGCGCGGTATTGGCCCCGATCGCGGGTCGGGTTCTGTCCGTGCCAGCGGCAGCCGGTGCTGTGGTCTTGCCCGGCGAGGCCGTGGCCACGATTGGCGGCGGCGGGATTTTTCTGCGCATCGCGGTGCCAGAACGTCATGCCGCTTTCTTGCGGGAAGGGGCGGCGATCGAGATTGAAACCACCGCAGGGCCGTCGCAGGGCACATTGGCGCGGATCTATCCGCTGATCGAGAACGGTCGGATGATTGCGGATGTGGAGGTGCCGGACCTGCCAGAAGACTTTATCGATGCACGGGTTCTGGTCCGCCTTCCGGTCGATACCCGCACCGCGCTGATGGTGCCAGAGACCGCCGTTATCACCCGCACTGGCCTGGATTTTGTTGAGGTTGCAGACCCCGACGGGCCGGTTCTGCGCACTGTCGTTCTCGGTCAGCACCAGACACGTGATGGCGTTGTGATGATTGAAATTCTGTCCGGCCTTGAGGTCGGTGATCGCGTAGTCAACGCGCATGACTGAAAATCTCGAACCTGTCGGACTCGGCATTGCCGGGCGTTTGACACGCGCATTCATCGCATCATCCCTGACGCCCTTGTTCATTCTGGCGGCGCTGGCGGTTGGGCTCGTGGCTCTGAAATCCCTGCCGCGCGAGGAAGAACCGCAGATCTCGGTCCCTCTGGTTGACATCCATGTCCAAGCGCCGGGCCTGCGGGCCGAAGATGCGGTCAAGCTGGTGACAGAACCGCTGGAAGGGATCGTCAAAGGCATCCCAAGCGTGGAACATGTCTACTCGTCGACCAATGACGATTACGCAATGGTGACAGTGCGCTTCAAGGTCGGCACCTCGGCCGATGCGGCGGTGCTGCGGGTGCATGATAAAATCCGCGCCAACATGGACCGCATTCCCGTTGGCATACCCGAGCCATGGATTGTTGGGCGCGGCATTGATGACGTCGCGATTGTATCGGTGACTCTGGCTCCCAAACCGGGTGTTGAAGAGATCAGCGCAAATGACTTGACCCGCATCGCCCGTGAATTGCGCACCAATGTGGCCAAGGTCAAGGATGTCGGTCTGACTTATCTGGTCGGCGAAGTGCCCGAACTGATCCGTATCGCCCCAGACCCCGAGCGCCTGGCGCTATACGGTGTCACCTTGCAGCAACTGGCGGCGAAGGTGGCCAACGCCAATCGGTCGGAAAACACCGGCAAGCTGCGTGATGGTGGCGATCAGATCGATCTGGTGGTGGGTGAAACGCTGGTGGCGCCGGCGCAAATCGCGAACCTGCTGCTGACCACACGGGATGGACGCCCTGTCTATGTGGCCGATGTGGCGGAGGTCAGCTTTGTCTCCGACAGCGCCGATGTGATCGTCGCCAATGTGAGCCGCGCAAAGGATGGCACGGTGCACCGCGCACCGGCCGTGACACTGGCGGTGGCCAAACGCGCCGGGGCCAATGCGGTGATCGTGGCCGAGGCCATCCTGCACCGGGTTGAGGCATTGGAAGGCAGCCTGATCCCCGAAACAGTCGGTGTCACCGTCACCCGCGACTACGGCGAGACCGCGAACGAAAAGGCCAATGAGCTGTTGTTCCACCTCGGCCTTGCCACCCTGTCCATCGTGGCGCTCGTGTGGCTTGCCATCGGCTGGCGCGAAGCGATCGTGGTGGCGGTGGTGATTCCGGTGACGATCCTTCTGACGCTCTTTTCGGCCTGGATCATGGGCTACACGCTCAACCGCGTGTCGCTGTTCGCATTGATTTTTTCGATTGGTATCCTGGTCGATGACGCGATCGTGGTGATCGAGAACATCGCCAGGCATTGGGGAATGAAGGATGGCCGCAGCCGGATGGCTGGCGCGGTCGAGGCCGTGGCCGAGGTTGGCAACCCGACCATCGTGGCCACCCTGACCGTCGTGGCCGCCCTGTTGCCGATGCTGTTCGTGTCGGGCCTGATGGGCCCCTACATGAGCCCGATCCCCGCGAACGCCAGTGCGGCGATGATCTTTTCGTTCTTTGTCGCCGTCATCATCACGCCCTGGCTGATGTTGAAGGTGGCAGGCCGCGCGCCGATGGCCGAGCATGGCCATGACGATACCTATGGTGGCCATCCCGGTGGTACTCTGGGTCGGATCTACGGCCGGGTGGCCCGGCCCCTGCTGGCCAGCAAGACCCGCAGCCTGGTGTTCCTGCTGGTCACGGTGGCCTTGTCCTTTGGTTCGCTCGGCCTGTTCTACACCCAGGATGTGACGGTCAAATTACTGCCCTTTGACAATAAATCAGAACTGTCTGTGGTCATTGATCTGGCCGAAGGCACGTCGCTTGAGGCAACCGATCGCGTGGCGCAGGACGTGGCGCGCGCGGTTTTGGAACTGCCCGAGGTGGTCTCGGTCCAGACCCATGCCGGAACCTCGGCCCCCTTCAATTTCAACGGGTTGGTGCGGCACTCTTATCTGCGCGCCGCACCCAATTTGGGCGAGGTGCAGATCACCCTGTCGCCCAAGGCCGACCGCGATCGGCCCAGCCATGACATCGCGCTGGATATCCGTGATCGGTTGGCCACCTTGTCGCTGCCCGATGGAACCAACCTGAAAACGGTCGAGCCTCCGCCCGGCCCGCCGGTGATGGCCACCCTGCTGGCCGAGATCTACGGCCCCGATGCCGACACCCGACGGGCGGCGGCCAGGAAGGTGCGCGCGGCGTTTGAATCTGTCCCCTTCGTGGTCGATGTCGATGACAGTTTCGGCACCCAACCGCGGCGGTTGCGGGCCACGATCAGCACCGACGACCTGGAGTTCTTCAGCGTCGAGGAAGGCGATGTGTTCGACACGCTTTCGATCCTGAACGGCGGGCGTACGGTCGGGTATTCGCATCGTGCCGACGGCCGTCAGCCAATCCCCATCCGCATTGCGCGTGACAAGGGTGACAAGGTGCTGGACGAGCGGTTTCTGTCGACGCCGATCCCCGCAAATGTCCTGCCCGGTGCGCGCGGTGTCGTCGAATTGGGCGACGTGATTCGCGTGACTGGGGAACACGCCTCTTTCCCGGTGTTCCGCCATAACGGACGTGACGCGGAAATGGTGACGGCCGAGATGGCCGGGGCGTTCGAGGCGCCGCTTTACGGCATGATTGCCGTGGGGCAGGCGCTGGACGAGATGGACTGGGCGCCGGGCAGCAAACCGGTGATCAGCCTTTACGGCCAACCCGAAGATGAATCCGTGACCACGCTCTTGTGGGACGGGGAGTGGGAGGTGACCTATGTCACGTTCCGCGACATGGGGGCGGCTTTCGCCGTGGCGCTCCTGGCCATTTACATCCTTGTCGTTGCGCAATTTGGATCGTTCCGGCTGCCTTTGGTGATCCTGACGCCTATCCCGCTGACCTTCCTGGGGATTATCGCCGGTCACTGGCTGTTTGGCGCCCCGTTTTCGGCCACCTCGATGATCGGGTTCATCGCCCTGGCCGGGATCATCGTGCGCAACTCGATCCTGCTGGTCGATTTCATCCGTCATGCGGATCCGACGGGCAAGTCCCCGGTCGAAATCCTGATCGAGGCCGGGGCGATCCGTTTCAAACCCATTCTTCTGACGGCGATCGCGGCCATGATCGGGGCGGTGGTGATCTTGTCTGATCCGATTTTTCAAGGGCTGGCGATTTCGCTCCTGTTCGGTCTGTTGTCTTCAACGCTGTTAACCGTGCTGGTGATCCCGGCGATCTACCGGGTGCTGAAGACCTGATACCACAGCGCGTTGGCTGGCCGGGCGTTCAACCCGGCCACCCTTCGCAACACTCTTGCCAGCGTCCGCGACCTCGCCACGATGGCTGAACCGTGCATCCAGCACAGAGCCGTTTCGGAAGAAGATATCAACGACAGTCAGACTCGCAGCTTCGCCTTCACCTGCCGCTTGGGCGACCTGTTCCTGAGCAACATCCCCATTCCTGCCAACTCGCGGTACAGCCGATGGTTCTCGGCCTCATGATCAACCGGCAGCGCGCCTCTCACCGGATTGGCGGAAAAGATGGGCCATATCCTGCGCTGGCTTGAGGATCCGTTGAGCGATGCCAAAACCGGGTTTCTGCCTGACGGCGTGCCGGTTCAGGTTATCTTTCTTGCGGCGCGTGTCCGCTTCGTTCAGGCCCGGCCGCCGGGTCTCGACCTGGACCTCTGGCGTTATCCCGGTAATCCCCCCCGAAAGTAGGGGGCTGCATAAGTAGAATTTTCTCGCCAAGGT
>NZ_JARGNH010000060.1:224-2911 GCF_029213205.1 Pseudooceanicola sp. | reverse complement strand
CGTAAGCGCTGTGTGGCGCCCACCTTCTCTTGATCCTTGTGATTTGAGACTCACGCCCTGTTGGATAACAGGAGGTGAGTTTCGCCATGGAGACTACGAACGAGTTTCTCACGCGTTTGGGCGTTGAGGTCTCACGGACCGGGAGCCGACGGTGGCCAGATCGTGTGAAAGCGCGGATCGTGGCAGAAACGCTGGTGCCTGGAGCAACGGTGAATGACGTTGCGCGCAAGTATAACCTTCGCCCGAACCACCTGTCGGGATGGCGGCGGCTGGCCAAGGATGGTGAACTTGTTTTGCCCGCGCCAGAGGCTGACACGGACTTCGCCCCGTTGGTGATGTTCGATGTCGAAAGTTCGCCATCGGCGGAAGATACGGGTTCGGCGAGTAGGGCAATCGAGATCGTAGCTGGATCGGTTTCTGTCCGGCTGGACGGTGCCACGCCTGCAGCCCGGATTGGGGACATCGTGCGCGCGCTTGGGGGTGGCGCATGATCTTCCCTTCGAACCGTGTGCGCATTTTGGTGGCAACGCAGCCGGTTGACTTCAGAAAAGGACACGACGGGCTGACAGCCATGGTGCAGACCGTGCTCCGCAAAGATCCGTTCACCGGGACAGTGTTCCTGTTTCGGGCCAAGCGCTTGGACCGGCTGAAGCTTCTCTATTGGGACGGCAGCGGTCTGGTCATGGCCTACAAACGGCTCGAGGACACGACCTTCACCTGGCCCACGATCAAGGACGGAATGATGGCGCTGAACCACGCACAGTTCGAGGCGCTTTTTTCCGGGCTGGACTGGCGCAAGGTCAAGGCGCTGGAGACCCGCCCACCAGCTGCGGCGGAGTGACTCGGGGCGACGAATGCAGGGATCATGGCTTTGATCCCAGTGTATAATACTGATCATGAGCGCCGCTGCCAAAGACCTCGATCTGTCCGTCCTGCCACCGGAATACCGCGTAGCTTTTGAGGCCTTGAAGGCAAAAGCTGCGCGGGCCGCGGAGCTGGAGGACATCGTCAAACGTCTTGAGCATCTGGTGGCCGAGCTGAACCAGGTGGTCCACGGCAAGAAGTCCGAGAAGCTCAGCGAAGATGATCGCCAGCTGACCTTCGAGGATCTTGAAGCTGCCGTCGCCGAGGCCCGTGAACAAAAGAAGGTGCAGACGCCCGGAGACGACAAGCCCAAGCGAAAGCGAGTGGCCAGGCGCAACCGCGGCAACCTGCCCGCCGGTTTGCCACGCATCGAGCAGGTAGTCGAACCCGACAGCCTGATGTGCCCCTGTGGTTGCGGGCAGATGCACAGGATCGGCGAGGACCGCAACGAGCGGCTCGACATCGTCCCGGCACAGTGCCGTGTGATCGTGACGGTCCGCCCAAAATATGCCTGCCGCACCTGCACCGATGGGGTCACACAAGCACCGACGCCCGCATGGCTGATCGAGGGCGGGCTCCCAACCGAAGGCGCCATCGCGCATGTTCTGGTCAGCAAATATGCGGACCATGCCCCGCTCTACCGACAATCACAGATCCTCGCCCGCTCTGGCATCGACATTCACCGCTCGACGCTGGCTGATTGGGTCGGTGTGGCAGCTTTCCACCTTGGACCCATCGTGGACCGGCTGGCCGAGCACCTGAAGACATCCACGAAGCTGTTCATGGACGAAACCACGGCGCCGGTCCTCGATCCGGGCCGCGGGCGGACAAAAACAGGCTACCTCTGGGCTCTGGCGCGCGATGATCGGTCATGGGGCGGCGATGATCCCCCCGGGGTCGTCTTTTTCTATGCTCCCGATCGCCGCGGGGAGAATGCCGAGAAATTCCTGACCGGCTTCAATGGCACGCTGCAACTCGATGGCTACCAGGGTTACAACCGGCTGACGCGCCCTGACCGCAAGGGCGGTGATCCGATCGTTGTCGCCCATTGCTGGGCGCATGCGCGTCGCAAGCTCAAGGAAATCTTCGATCGCGATGGTTCCGAGATCGCCGCCGAGGGCCTGCGCCAGATCGCAGGAATCTATGCCGTCGAGAAAGACATCCGCGACACGTCCCCGGGCCAGCGCCTGTCAGCGCGCCAGGCACGATCCGCGCCACTGGTCGAAGCCTTCGGCATCTGGCTACAAGCGCAGCGCCTGCGCATCTCGGCCAAATCGCGCCTCGGAGAGAAGCTTGCCTACATCCACCGACACTGGGATGGTTTGCAGACCTTCCTGACGGACGGACGCGTCGAGATCGACTCCAACAAGGTCGAAAATCTGGTCAGGCCGATTGCTTTGAACAGGAAAAACGCATTGTTCGCCGGTCATGACGAGGGGGGCAAGGCATGGGGCCGCATCGCATCCCTGATCGAGACCGCCAAGATCAACGCCATCGAGCCTTTCGCCTATCTCAAGGCTACGCTCGAAGCCATTGCGGCCGGACATCCGCAACACCGCATCGACGAGTTGCTTCCTTGGAACTTCCAGCCGTCAAGCTGAAACCCAAGTGCCCTTCAGACACCGCTTACGTTCATCTTCGATACAATCGTGGTCTATGACTGCCGAACATGCGGCGTCGTTAGATCATACCTGTCAACACAGCGTGATCAGGGTAGCTGACGTATGGTCTCGATCATAGGGTATCGTTCTGTACATCGATTGAGAGACTGGGGATTTTATTAGGTTTGGCGGTGACCTACTCTCCCACGACTTGAGTCGCAG
>NZ_JARGNH010000060.1:0-214 GCF_029213205.1 Pseudooceanicola sp. | reverse complement strand
CAGATGGAATCGGTCGACGAAGGTTTCTGGAACTGATCCAGCCTTGAACGATCTACAGAGAAGAGGGCCGACTGGCCCTCTTTTTCTATGCGCGTTCGATCAACACTGACCCGACCGAATAGCCTGCCCCAAACGAACAGATCACGCCGCGGTCACCCGGCTGCATGTCGTCCGAGTATTTCGAAAAGGCGATGATTGACCCGGCAGACGATGT
>NZ_JARGNH010000031.1 GCF_029213205.1 Pseudooceanicola sp. | reverse complement strand
GTCCGAAACCGAAATGGCTGCATAATTGCCCCACACTTTACGGTACCCTCCAATCAATGGCGCGGCCAGCCTGGGCGCGAAGTTGAACCGCCTCGGTCACGACGGCCCGCGCCTCAAGGGCATTGGCGACAGGGTGGCACCAAGCCACAGCGCCATGACTTGCGGCCCCGGCAAGAACCAAGCGCTGGTCGTAATCAAGGATAGCCAGAAGCTGCGGCGCTGCATCGGAGCCGTTGTCCTCGGCAAGCTCAAACGCCCCTTGCATGGCATCAGCCAAGGTCGCAAAACGCTCAACGACCACGGGGGCAGCGGTGCCCGACAGCAGGGCTGCAGGCGTCCGGTGCATCCGCGTCAGCGCGAAAGGCAGGCTGGGATCAGGAGCGACAGCTGGGCCATTTGGGACGGGGCCCATCGGGCGCGGGCTCGGTTGGATCGGCAGGGGAAGGTCAAACATGGCAATGTCTCCAACGGCGCGGGAAGCCACTCTCCCCGCCTCATCCGTCAAAGACCAAACCGCCGCCCTCTTCCTCGAAGGGGCGATGGCAGCAGGTCTGGTGCCACGATCAGAGCTTGCCGAGGGCCCGCAGGCTCAGCTCCTGCCCGGCACCGACGATGATGTGGTCATGCAGCGTCAGGCCGAGGTACTTGCACCCCTTCTGGATCTCCTTGGTCATGCTCAGATCGGCCTCCGATGGCGTCGGATCGCCGGACGGGTGGTTGTGGATCAAGATCAGAGCACTGGCGTTCAGCATCAGTGCCCGCTTGATCACCTCGCGCGGATAGACGGGGACATGGTCGACCGTACCGGTCGAGAGAAGCTCATCGGAGATGATGCGGTTCTTTCGGTCGAGGTAGAGGACGTGGAAGCGCTCGACTGGGCCGCGGACGGTCAGCGCGCAGTAGTCCATCAGCGCCTGCCAGCTGCCAATGACCGGGTTCTGGCTGAGGTAGCGGCCGAGGATATCACGGGCCTCGAGAATGACGGTTTCTTCCTGGGGTGTCATGGGGGGTCTCGCTGAAATGCGCACGCCGAAGCCCCCTGCCCTTTCCGGGCAAAGCCAACGGCGTGCATGTTGAGAAATAGCTGCAGCGACCGCCCCGGTGTCGGGCGATCGCTGCATGGGTGCTTGGTCAGCTGACCCGGTCGAGGAGCTTCTTGGCGCGCCCCTCCATGTCGAGCCGCGCATCCTGCTGGGTCTTGTCGCGCGCCAGCCGCGTGATGCCCTGCACGAAGTCGAAGATGCTCTCGGGCGGGCGGCCCTCTTCCATCAGCACCTTCTCGATGATCTTGCCGGATTCAGCTTTTGAGAATCCGCGCTTGCGCAGAAAATCCGCGCGATCCTCATCGCTGCGCGCCACGACCTGCTGCCGCGCGGCCTTGATGCCGTTCACGAACCCCTGCGGCGAGGAATTGGCGAAGCGCGTCAACGCGGGCGCGGCCTCATGGGCAAAGCGGGAAGCGGCGTACTTCGAGTGGCGGATGCGGATCTCCTGGAAATCCTCGACGCCCCAAAGGTTGCGGTTCTGGCACACGGCCCGCAGGTAGAAGCTCGCCATGCCGAGGGTCTTGGCGCCCACCTCCGAATTCCAGCAGTAAAAGCCCCGGAAGTAGAGATCGGGGGAGCCGTCGGGCAACTTGCCCGCCTCGATCGGGTTGCGATCATCGACCAGGAACAGGAAGACATCGCGGTCCGAGGCATAAAGGGTGGTCGTGTCGCGGCTGATCTCGACATCGGGGTTGTAGACCCCTGTCGACCAGTCCAGCACGCCCGGCACCTTCCACCGCGTGTCGCCCGTGCCATTGCCCGCGATGCGCTGCACCGCCTCGACCAGTTCGAAATCGTGGATGCGGCCATAGTCGGGGCCGGTCACCGCGCGCAGTTCAGCTCGGCCATCTTCAGTCTCAAAAGTCTTCACCTGCTCGGCGCGATGATTGGTCAGGCCATACTGCAGATTGATCCCCGCAAGCGGCGCCGGCAACTGCCGCAGGTAGGACGCCGGCGCGCCAACGATGCTGGCAAGCTGGCCAAACGCCCAATGCGTCGGCGCGACCGGTTCTTGTGCCTTCGGCAGCATCAAGTGCAACCGCTCGGGGTTGTCGCGCGCAGCCTCGACCCGGATATCCGCCGTCTGTACCACGCGGCTGCGGCTGCGCTCCGACCGGCCTTTCACATTGGCCCAGAGATCATCGAGCGACAGATACCGCTCGTCATCCGGCCGGTTGAACCATTCGGACGACACCCGCCCGTTCCGCTCACCACGGCTCACATCCACTTTCCAGCCACCAGCCCGAGCCGGCTGACCTGGATCCAGAACTTCCACAACGCCCATCGGCTATCTCCCGCGACGGGCGCCGGGAGCCACTCTCCCAACCCTCAACCCGTCACCGGGAAACCGGCACTCCTCTTACTCTCGCGGGGCTATTTGCTCGGTCGCCAAGGCCAGAAACTGCGAAGTGTTCACCTCGGCGATCGTGCCACTGGTCTTTAGCCAATCGCTTGGACTGGCACCGGCGACGCGCAGGAACTCGCGGTTGAAGTTCGACTTGGTGTTGAACCCTGAGGCCAGCATCGCCTCGGTCACCGTCTGGCCGCGCAGGAGGAGGGACTGTGCATGACGGATGCGTTCGGCGTTCACAAAACGCGAGACGTTCTCGCCGGTTGAACGGTTGATCGTGGCCGACAGCGCCTTGGCCGGCACATGCAGTTTCCGGGCAAGTTGCGCGAGCGTCAGGTTCGGATCGAGGTAGGGCCTTTCCCGCGCCATGAAGGCCTGCAGCCGCTCCCATAGCTCGATATCCGGCTCGGGGGTTTCCTCATCGGGCCCTTCCGCGTCCGGCGGTTCTGCCCGCAGATATGGGGACAGCGCGAACAGGCCGATCAGCAGCAGGTTGCCGACCGAAAAGACGGTGATGATCCAGCCGCGCGCTTCGGCCCGGCCGGTGGCCTGCGCGAGCACGATCAGCACATCGCTCAGCGCCGATGCAACCAGCGCCGCGCCGATCACCAGCCAGATGCGCGCAGGCAGGTTGTCATGCGCCAAGATCGCCTGGGGCTGCGCGTCGGCACCCCGCAGGGCCTGCATCAGGATCGCGACGCCATAGCCTACGAAAGCCGCAGGCAGCAGCACGTCAAGGAATGCGGGCGCCACCAGCAGCGCCGCCAGGGCCGTCAGCGGAACAAGGCCGTGCAGCAGATCACCACGCGCCGCTGGCCGCAGGGCCGTGATGACATAGGCAAGCCAGGCAATTGGCGGCACAAGGGCGGCGCTGACAGGCTGCACCCATCGTAGACCCGGCACCATGTAGTGCTGGGCCAGCGCGATGATGAACGACTGGGCCGCACACAGTGCCAGAAGCAGCCCGAGGATGCTCAGCCGCCGCTGTTCCACACACAGGCGCAGACAGGCAAAGGCCAGCAGGAAAGATACGAAAACTGGGATGGGAAGGGTGGGCATCAACGAGTCACGGCGCTTGGGAACAGCCCACGCCTAGTCCCAAATCCGGATCGTGGCGACCTGTATCCGGATATAGGACGCGGGCTGTGGCGGTTTCGGGCGAGGCAAGGGTCACCTGAAACCCCGGATCGGAGACCCGAGATGAAGACCACCGTCCTTGCGCTTACCCTTTCCACCCTCGCCAGCGGAGCCCTTGCCGAAGGTGCCGGCCTGAAGATCGCCCAGATCGAGATGCCCCATCACGACGTCGAAACCCGTGTAGCGATCTGGTATCCCCGCGCGACGGGCGGCACCGAGACCGTCTATGCCGAGAACCCCGTCTTTCGCGGGGTAGAGGCCTTTAGCGATGCCGAACCGGCAGCAGGCATGCATCCCGTCGTGCTGTTCAGCCACGGCATGGGCGGCACCGACCGGGCGCAGGCCTGGCTCGCCTCGGCGCTGGCCGAGCGGGGCGCCATCGTGGTGATGGTGAACCACCCGGGCTCGACCTGGGGCGATCATGACATGGCACGCGGCGTGCAGCACTGGACCCGCGCGGCCGACCTGTCGCGGGCGCTGGACGTGCTGACGGATGACCCGGACCTTGGCCCCCATCTTGACCTGACGCGGGTGATGGCGGCCGGGTTCTCCTTTGGCGGCTGGACAGCGCTGTCGCTGGGGGGCGTGACTGGCAACCTTGACGGGATCGTCGCGGCCTGCACCACCCACATCGAGACGATGGAGGCCTGCGACATGCTACTGTCCGACCGCGTCGGGATGCAGCGGCAGGACCCGGGCCTGTGGAACGCGAGCTACGCCGATCCGCGTGTGACCTCGGTGGTGGCCATCGACCCCGGTTTCGTCTGGGGCCTTGAGTCGGCAGACGTGGCTGGTCTTTTGCCGGAGGCTGTGCTGATCGGCCTGGGCGACCGCAAGACGCAGATGTCTGTTACAAATTTCACCGAAAGCGGTCTTGCTGCCCTGGTCCCCGATGCCCGGGCCTTGCAGCTTGCCCCGGCCTTCCACTTCACCGCGATGCCGCTCTGCCAGCCTGACGGCGTAGCAATCCTCGAGGCGGAACAGGATGACCCGGTCTGCACCGACCCTCCGGGCACGGAGCGGGAAGCGGTTCATGCAGCGATCGTGGATACCATCGCCGAGGGCCTTGGCCTGTAAGTGAACCCGGCGGGTTTCCCCGCCGGGCCCGAGGGGGAGACCCCGTTCTCAGAACGGGATCTCGTCGTCGCGGTCGACCAGCTCGGGGTTTTCGTTCTCGGCCGACTTCGGGCGGCTCAGGAAGTCGACCTTCTCGGCGATGATCTCGCAGCCGTAGCGGTCGTTCCCCATGCTGTCGATCCACTTGCTGTAGTGGATGCGGCCGTGGACGAGGACCTTCATGCCCTTTTCGCAATGCTCCGCGACCGTCTTGCCGAGACCGTTGAAGCAGGTGATGCGGTGCCATTCCGTGTCCATGACCCGGTAGCCGTTCTCGTCGCGCAGGACGCGACCTTCCGAGAGGCGGGGGCGAGAGGTGGCGAGGCTGAAGTTGGTGATGTTGGTGCCGCCCTGGGTGGTGCGGGTTTCGGGTTTCTGACCGATGTTGCCGGCGAGGATGACGATGTTCTGCATGATTAGCTCCTGTGTTTCCTGTCTTCGGGACCGTCCCTTCGACAAGACCCGGACAAAGCCCGTCGGGTGACGCGTGCACGGTGGACAGCATGGACGCCGGAAACCCCCAGAGGACCGGGGTGGAGCGGGCAGGACGCCACAGGCGGCCAACTCGGCCCGGACTGACGCGGGGTTGCGCGCGAGAACCCGAACGGGATTAGGGGATTGCCAGTCGAAGGGATGGCCCAGGAGACAGTGAGGCGCGGGGAGCCCATGCCAAACCCTGTCATCTTGCCAACCGGAACCGCCTGAACCCAAGCCCAGCACCCCACTGGCGGCGAAAATGACGATCACCGGCTCCCGCCACCCCTCGCCCTGCCTGGCGGGAGTTGCGGGGCCCTGCCCCGGCGGGCTATCGATACCGGAACATTCAGGACACGAGGCATAGTATGGCTGATACGATCTCGAGGCGCTGTCGCTCAGCGAGCTGAAGAAAATGCAGAAGGACATCGTCAAGGCGATTGCCACCTTTGAGGATCGACAGAAGGCGGAAGCCCGCACCAAGGTCGAAGCTCTCGCCCGGGATCTAGGCTACTCTCTGGCCGAGCTTGTCGGCACTGAGGTGAAAACCACGCGGATGCCTGCCGCGGCGAAATACCGGCATCCTGAGAACCCGTCGCTCACCTGGTCCGGTCGTGGGCGTAAACCGCAGTGGTTCGTAGAGGCGCTAGCTGCTGGGAAGACGACAGGGGATTTAGCCATCAATCAATAAATCGGATTGGAGCGGTCACGGCTATGGGTTTGACCTGTGAACTGGTCCGCATGATTTTTTGCGCTGTGTGGAAGATGAGCGCTGAATATTTCGCGCATACTTCGATTTTGGGCGAGTTCGAAAACGGGAGTATCGCAGCTATTCCTCCGGTGCGCCCATTTTTTCAATCGTGCGGCGCCCGATAACCAGAGCGCTCACTGATCCCTGAACCGCCAGGATGGCGATCATCAGCATCAGAAATGCGACCGGCAATGCAAGACCTGGAGTCAGATACTCGATGGCGCGCAGGACGGCATCGCGTGACCACAAGACAAACAGGCCCAATCCGACCCCCGTTGCGACGAGTGCGCCCGCCGGGATCGGCGCGGGCCCCGTGAGGAAACCGCGGACCCGGTTTTCCCGGTAGAGCAGCGTCGCATAGACCGTGATGCCCACTGATGTCGCAAGGGCAAGCCCGACCGCGCCGAGCATCGGGGCAAGCACGATCTTCAGTGCGATGTTGACGAGCGTTGCCGCAACGAGCAGGCGAAGCGGAGTTCGGGTATCCCCACGCCCGTGGAATCCGGCGACGAGGGAGCGCAGCGCGAGTGCCGGAACCAGACCAAGGGCGTAAGCGGCGAGGATGGCCCCCGATGCTTCCGCCGCCGCAAGATCGAAGGCGCCGCGAACGAACAGGATGCGGATGGCCCAGTCGCCCAGGGTCGCCATGATCACCGCGACCGGCACCCCCACGACAAGACAGATCACGAGCGCCCGGTCGAGCACGCGGCGCATGCCGACCTCGTCACCGAGGCCCGCGCGGCGCCCGATGTCGGGCAGGATGACCGTTCCGAGCGCAACACCGATCAGGCCGATGGGCAGTTGGTAGAGCCGGTCGGCGTAGTAGAGGTGCGAGAGTGATCCGGCCGGCAGGAACGTGGCGATGATCGTGTCGGCGAAGATCGCGACCTGCAGCGCGCCCGAGGTCAGGATCGCGGGACCGAGGCGGCGGAACACCTGCCTTGAATCGGGCGACAGGCCCAGCCGGGGACGCGGCAGGGGCAGGCCCGCGCGCCACGCTGCTACGACCAGCAACGCAACCTGCGCCACGCCTGATGCCATCACGCCCCAGGCGGCGGCATGGGCGGCGCTCGGGAACTGCGCGGCCATAAGCAGCGCGCCGATCATGAACAGGTTGAGCAGGATCGGGGCAGCGGCCGGTGCGGCGAAGCGGTCGCGCCCGTTCAGCAGGGCCGCGAGGAAGGCCACCAGCGACATGCAGAGCAGGTAGGGAAACGTGATCCGCGTAAGCGTGACGACGAGCGGCCAGGTCTCGTCGGCGGGCGACAGGCCCGGCGCAAGCACGGCCAGCATCCAGCCGGTCGCACCAAGCGCCAGCGCCAGAAGCACAAGGTTGGCGAGCGTGAGCCAGCCGAGAGTCTCCGCGCCGAGGCGCGTGCTGTCGCGCCCGCCTGCGTCGGCCGCAGCCCATGTCGGCAGGAAAGCGGCGTTGAACGCACCCTCGGCCAGGATCGCGCGAAAATGGTTCGGCAGGCGAAAAGCCAGCATGAAGGCATCCGCCACCGGCCCGGCACCCAGCGTTGCGGCCAGCACGACATCGCGCAGGAAGCCGAGGATGCGACTGACCAGGGTGAGGCCTGAGACGGTGCCTAGCTTGCGCAGCATGTGAACGGCTGATCCCGAGGAGCGATCTGCCGCGTCCCGTCGGTTTCGGGCCATCCAGACAGATTGCGATTGAAAACACGAGTAGCTTTATCGTTTATTGTGGGAAAGTGCCACTGCCTTGAGAGAGTACCCGCCCATGAGTCTTGACCAGATCTTCGTTCTCGCGCTCGTCGGCGTCGTCTTCCTGAGCTTCATCCGGGAGATTTACCCACCCGAGGTCACGGCGCTCGCCGCCTCGGCGGCGCTCCTGGCGACGGGAATTGTCGAGACGCGGGATTTCCTGACTGTGTTCAGCTCTTCGGCCCCCATCACCATCGCGATGATGTTCATCATATCGGCCGCACTGGAGCGGACGGGTGTGCTGACGATCATCGGCGACGTTCTGAAACAACAGGCGCGCGGTTCGTTCCTGCGGGCAATGCTGCTGATGATGGTCGGCACGATGGGCGCTTCCGCCTTCATGAACAACACGCCCGTGGTGATCCTCCTGACGCCGATCATGATCTCGGTCGCGGCTTCGGTGGGCGTGGCACCCTCACGCATGTTGATCCCTTTGTCCTTTGCCGCAATCTTTGGCGGCACGCTGACGCTGGTCGGCACCTCTACCAACATCCTGATGAGCGGCGTGGCGCAGGAGGCCGGACAACCCCCCATCACTATGTTCGAGATGACGCTGCCCGGGCTGATCCTGGCGGCCGTGGGCATGGCGTACATGATGTTCGCCGGACGCTACCTGTTGCCCGACCGTGCCTCTCTGTCGAGCCTTCTCGGACAGGAGGGCAAGCGTCGGTTCCTTGCGCGCCTTCTTATTCCGAACGGGTCCAAATACGTCGGTAAGCAGCTTGCCGATCTACCCTTCAACACCACCGAGACGCGCATCCTCGACGTGGTCCGCGGCGAGGTGTCGATGCGCCGCACGATGAACGTTCTGGTCCTTGAAGCCGGAGACCGTCTGGTCCTCAAGACCGGCACGGGTGAGATACTCGGGCTAAAGGAAGACGGGCAGATCGCATTTCGGGATCGCGAAGATCACGATGTCGAGCCGGTGACCGCCGACCAGACCATCACGATGGAGGCCAGTGTCGGACCGAACTCGCACCTGCGCGGGCGGCCGATCAAGGACCTTAAGCTGCGTCGGAAGTACGGCGTCTACCTCATGGCCGTACATCGACAGGAACAGAACATCAGCCAGGAATTGCAGGACCTGCGCCTGCAGTTCGCTGACACGTTGCTGCTCGAGGGCCCGCCCGAGGGACTTCAACGGATGATGGAGGATGGCGGTATCGTCAACCTGTCGACTCCGACCGAACGTCCGCAGCGTCGTGCCAAGGCACCCATCGCCATCGCCACGATCTTCGGTGTGATGGGGCTGGCCGCGCTGAACGTCATGCCCATCGCGGGCCTTGCGGTAATCGGAGCTGTCGTGGTGATGATGACCCGTTGCGTCGACCCCGAGGAGGCGTTCGACGCTATTGACTGGCGCATCCTGTTCCTGATCTTCGGGATGCTTGGTCTGTCCCTTGGCATGGAGGAAACTGGCACCGCCCGCGTGATTGTCGAGGCGGTGGTGGGGGCCGTGGGCGGGATCGGGCCAATTGCTATCCTCGCCGCCGTCTACGTTCTAACCAGCGCGCTGACCGAGATGGTTTCGAACAACGCGGTCGCGGTGCTGATCGGGCCGATCGTCATCGCGTTGGCCATCGAACTGGGCTTCGACCCGCGCCCCTTCATCATGGCTGTGATGTTCGCGGCCTCGGCCAGCTTCGCGACCCCTATCGGGTACCAGACCAACACGTTCGTCTACGGGGCGGGTGGCTACAAGTTCACCGACTTCATCAAGGTGGGCCTGCCGCTGAACGTGATCTTCGCCGTGGTCGCGGTGGTGATCATTCCGATCTTCTTCCCGTTCTGAAACACTTCATCATGACATTCGCGCCGATATCGGCGCGATCCTCTCGACGAGGCGGCGCTCCGCGCGCTCGAGCCAGTAGAGTTGCCCCGGGCCTTTGATCCATTCAGGGGCCACCGGGAGGCGAGCGCGGCCGGCAAGATCGACGAGGACTGCTTGGTACTCCATAGATGACAGACCGCAATCTCGATGCGGCAGAACGAGGATCCGAGGCGCCGTGTCGGGCGAGAGACGATTGCGCCACATGATGAAGTAGCGGGGGCCAGCCAGCCGGACATACCACCCAAGTGCTTGGGCATTGCGGACCCACCGCTCTGGAAGGAACGGCTGGGCCCGCCGGGTCGGCGCCGTTGTTGTGATACGGGAGAGAGCCCGGATCATCCACTGCCACTGCATTCCATCGCCGACCATGGCGAGCTCACGCTGCGGTGAACGACCGCACGAAGTCGGTCGCGGGCTTCGCGCGGATTTCGGCAGGTTTGCCCACCTGCTCGATACGGCCCATCGACATGACAACGACGAGGTCGGCCAGTTCCATCGCCTCCCCCTGGTCATGCGTTACGAAGACAGTCGTAAGGCCCGTGCGGTCGTGAATCTCGCGCAGGCCATGGCGCAGTTCCTTACGGACCTTCGCGTCAAGCGCGCCGAAGGGTTCATCAAGCAGCAGCATCCGTGGTTCGATCGCCAACGCGCGGGCCAGGGCCACACGCTGCCGCTGACCACCGGAAAGCTGGTTGGGGTAGCGTGTGCCGATATCGGGCAACTGGATCAGGTCCAGCAGCTTGTTGACCCGGCGGCCGATTTCCGCCTCGGCCGGGCGCTCCTTGCGCGGTCGGGCGCGCAAACCGTAGGCGATGTTCTCAAACACCGTCATGTGTTTGAAGAGCGCATAGGACTGGAACACGAAGCCCGCGCGGCGTTCCTGCACCGACAGGCCAGTGGCATCCTGCCCGCCAAAGAGCACGCGGCCCGAGGTCGGGAATTCGAGGCCCCCGAGGACGCGCAACAGCGTGGTCTTGCCCGATCCGGAGGGCCCGAGCAGCGCCACCAGCGCGCCCGAGGGGATGGACAGCGACACCGGATGCAGCGCGCGCGTGGTGCCGAATTCCTTGGCCAGTTCTTCGATCTCGATATTCATGTCGTTTCCTTTCTCAATGACGCCGCGTGGCAGCCAGCAGGTCCGCATGGCGCCATTCGAGCAGGGATTTCAGCAGAAGGGTCAGAAGCGCCAGCATCGCCAACACGGCGGCCAAGGTGAAGGCCGCGACCGCGAGGTATTCGTTGTAGAACATCTCGACCATCGTGGGCATGGTCGCCGTCTCGCCCCGGATTTTGCCCGAGACGACGGCGACGGCGCCAAACTCGCCCATGGCGCGCGCGTTGCACAGGAGCACGCCGTAAAGCAGCGCCCAGCGGATATTGGGCAGGGTGACGGTGAAGAAGATGCGCCAGCCCGAGGCCCCGAGCGTCAGCGCGGCTTCCTCCTCGGCCCGGCCCTGTTCGATCATCACCGGGATCAACTCGCGCGCGACGAAGGGAAAGGTGACGAAGAGCGTGGCCAGCACGATCCCCGGAAAGGCGAAGACGATCGGCATGTCATTAGCGATGAGCCAGCCGCCCAGCGTGGAATTCGCCCCGAAGAGCAGCACCAGCATCAGCCCCGCCACGACCGGCGAGACCGAAAAGGGCAGGTCGATCAGCGTGATCAGAAACGCCTTGCCCGGAAAGTCGAACTTGGTGATCGCCCAGGCCGCCGCGATGCCAAAGGCGGCGTTGATCGGCACGGCGATGGCCGCGATGGTCAAGGTCATGCGGATCGCGGCCTGCGCGTCGGGCAGGCGCAGCGCGTCGATAGCGGCGACCCAGCCTTGCCGCAGCGCCTCGACGAAGACAGTTACAAGCGGCGCGAAGAGGAAGAGCGCCACGAAGATCAGGGCCACGCCGATCAGCAGGGCGCGGATCAATGGCGCTTCTGTGGTGACCGGCACGGGGGGTGTCAGAGCGATGTCAGACATGCCGCTCCCTCCTGTTCGGTCGCGGCGTCAGAAACGGCAGCAGGGCGAAGATCAGCGCCAGCACGGGCCCGCCGACAAACCACAGGACCAGGACGGACCAAATAGGTTTGCCGGTCAGGATCGCGGCCCCGATCAGCGGCAGCGCCGACATCATGCCGAGCGCCACAGCGGCCATGCCCGAGCCTTCGTGCGCGTAATCATCGTGTCGGGGGCGGTTGATGTGCATGTCAGACAAGTCCGATCCTCCGTCTGCTCCAGGTCTGGATGGCGTTGATGGCAAGCAGCATCGCGAAGGAGATGACCAGCATGGCGATGCCGATCGCGGCTGCGGCGTCGTAATTGTATTCTTCAAGCCGGATCACGATCAGCAGCGGCGCGATCTCGGTCAGGTTCGGGATGTTGCCCGCGATGAAGATGACCGAGCCGTATTCACCGACCGACCGCGCCAGCGCGAGCGCGAAGCCCGTCAGCAGCGCGGGCGTCAGCGTGGGCAGGATCACCCGGCGCAGCGTATAGGCACGGCGGGCCCCCAGCGTGGCGCTGACCTCCTCTAGATCCGCCTCCAGCTCCTCGATGACCGGCTGGACGGTGCGCACCACGAAGGGCAGCCCGATGAAGACGAGCGCGACCCAGATGCCGATTTCCGTATAGGCGACCTGAAGGCCCAAGGGGGCCAGCGCCTGCCCGAACACGCCGTTCGGCGCGTAGAGTGCCGTCAGCGCGATCCCCGCCACGGCGGTCGGCAGCGCGAAAGGCAGGTCCACCGCCGCGTCGATGAAGCGCCGGCCCCAGAAGCGGTAGCGCACCAGAACCCAGGCCAGCATGAGCCCGAAGACGAGGTTGAACAGCGACGCGATGAGTGCGGCGCGGAAGGACAAGGTCAGTGCCGACCAGATGCGGCGCGAATTGACCATGTCCCACAGATCGGCCGGACCGATCATTAGGCCACGGCCCAAAAGCGCCCCGATGGGAAGCAGGACCACGATGGACAGAACCGTCATCATGATCCCGAAGCTCAGCCCAAACCCCGGAAGGGGTGAGGGCGAGCGGAGAATACCCGCCCTCATGTCTTACTCCTCGTAGATCTGGTCGAAGATGCCGCCGTCGCCGAAGTATTCGGGCTGCACGACCGGCCAGCCGCCGAAATCCGCGATGGTGACAAGGTCGAGTTCGGGAAACCGCGCCGCATCCTCGGGTGCCGCAAGCGAGGTGTCCCACGCCCGGTAGTAGTGGCTGAGTGCGAGCGCCTGCGCCTCGGGGCTGTAGAGATGCTGAAGATAGGCCTCGGCCGCCGCCCGCTGTGCGTCGGACGTGATGTTGCCATCCACCAGCGTCACCGGCGGCTCGGCCAGGATCGAGACCGAAGGCACGACGATGTCGAAGGCATCCTCGCCCAGTTCCGCCAGCGCGAGGAAGGCTTCGTTCTCCCAGGCCAGCAGCACGTCGCCGATGCCACGCTGGGTGAAGGTCGTGGTCGACCCGCGCGCCCCGGTGTCGAGCACCGGCACGTTCCGATACATTGCGCCGACGAACTCGGCCGGATCCAGGTCGTTCCGTTCGGCATAGGCCCAGGCGGCGAGGAAGTTCCACCGTGCCCCGCCCGACGTCTTGGGGTTCGGCGTGATCACCTGCACGCCATCAGCCACCAGATCGTCCCAATCCTCGATCCCGCGCGGATTGCCCTCGCGCACCAGGAACACGATGGTCGAAGTATAGGGCGAAGAATTGTGCGGGAGGCGAGACTGCCAGTCGGCCGGGAAGAGACCCGTGCGTTCCGAAATCGCGTCGATATCCGCCGACAAGGCCAACGTCACGACGGTCGCCTCCAGCCCGTCGATCACCGCCCGCGCCTGTGCGCCGGCACCACCATGGGATTGCCGGATCGTGACGGGCGCGTTCCCCTGCGCCGTCCACCACGCGTTGAAGAGGTCGTTGTACTCCCGATAGAATTCCCGGGTCGGATCGTAGGAGACGTTGAGGATCTCGACACTGTCCTGCGCTGCCGCGGGGGTCGTGCCGCCAAAGGCGAGTACAAGACCCGTCAAACCTGCCAGCAGACCGCCGCGCAGATGACCGCCGGTCAGGGCCTTGCGGAACGCAGAGTGAAAACTGACCGTCTCGCTCGACCTTGGGGTCGCGACTGGATGCCCCGACAGGCGCGCATGGCCTGCGTCGATTTCAATCCGGCCATCGCCGAGACTTCGGAGGAAGATGCCCTGGGCGAGCGCGTGCCCGCCGATCTGGATGGTGCGATACATGGCCTGTCCTTTTGCTGATCCCTGTCGAACTCTGGTGCCAGGTCGGCGGGGAAGCGGTCCGGGAGGGATCATCCCTGCCTCGAACACGCCACCAGCGCCGCCTGACACCTAAATAACGACAGACTTAATCGTGATTAGCAAAGGAAGAATCACGCTCTTTTTGGTCGTGATTTTAGAAGATCATTCTCCGGCAGCGGGTTCCGGCAAGCCGAAGCTTTCCAAGGGCCGCGCATCCTTCTGGAGATCTGCGACCGTGAGCGATTCGATCATCAGGATGTAGGTGGCGTAGAAGCCTCCGAAGACAGCGCGCACCCGGCAGGTCTGTTCGTCGGTGCAATCCTCGCAGCGCTGGTAAGCTTTGCGCGACAGGCAAGGCAGCGGGGCCATCGGGCCGTCGATCAGGCGCAGCACTTCGGCCAGCGAGACGCGTCTGGGTTCCTTGATCATCTCGTATCCGCCCTTGCGACCCCGGCGGCTCCCGATCAGCCCGGCGCGCTTGAGATCGAGCAAGATGTGCTCGAGGAACCGTTTCGGCGCGCCGGAGCGTTCCGCGATCTCCTCGATGCGCAGGGCTGTGCCTTCACCAGCCTTTTCATCGGCGAGCACCATGAGGGCTTTGAGCGCGTACTTGGTCTTGTGGGTGATCATCGGTCGTGTGTGGCTCTCAAAACTGCGACTAACAAGATCAACATTATCAGGTTTTGTGCACAAAGCGAGGGCGAACACATAAACACGATAAAGATCCTCGACATCCTGCAGCGGGATGCGACCGTTCCGGTCGCCCGTATCGCCGACCAGGTTGGTCTGTCGCAGACGCCCTGCTGGAAGCGCATCCAGAAGCATGAAGAGGCTGGAGTCATCCGCGCCCGCGTGGCCTTGCTGAACCCTGACGCGCTTGGGCTTTCGCTGACGGCCTTCGTGATGGTGGAAGCAGTGGAGCACACGGCAGAATGGCGCACAGAATTCCTTGCCGTCACCGAGACGCTCGAGCCGGTTCGCGACATCTATCGTCTCGCCGGAACCCATGACTTCATGCTGCGAGTGGTCGTACCCGACATGTCGGCATTCGACGCATTCTACGACAACCTGACATCAAGCATCAGGTTGCGGAGCGTGAGTTCGGTTTTCGCCCTCGAACAGATGAAAGCCAGCACGGCGCTGCCGTTGTCGGGGCTGTTTCCAAGTCCGAACTAGGACCATGACCTTGTTGCACACCAGGAGTGTCCGTGGCCTCGCAACACGTTTACACCCCATTGACCCCTAGCCTACGGCGACCCCGAACAGCGCACCGACCCCGGCTGTCGCCGCCATTGCAAGCGCTCCCCATAGCGTGACCCGCGCGGCCCCACGGACGACGCCTGCGCCGCCGGCCGAAGCGCCCAATCCGCCAAGAACCGCAAGGCCGAGGATCGTCGATCCCGCCACCAGGGAAGCGATCTGCGCCTCCGAGACCAGCAGCACGACGATCAGGGGTAGCACGGCCCCAACTGCGAAGGTCAGTGCGGACACCAGAGCCGCCTGGATAGGGCGGGCGGTAACGGTTTCCGAAATGCCGAGCTCGTCGCGCGCATGCGATCCGAGCGCGTCGCGTTCAGTCAGTTGCACGGCAACCTTTTTCGCCAGGTCGCGGTCCAGCCCCCTTTCAACATAAATCAGGGTTAGTTCCTCGAGCTCGGCCTCGGGCGTTTCCTCGAGTTCACGGCTCTCTCGGGCGAGGTCCGCCTGTTCGGCGTCAGTTTGCGAGCTGACCGAGACATACTCCCCCGCCGCCATCGACATCGCGCCAGCCATAAGCCCGGCCAGCCCGGCGATCATGACCTCGGGCTTGCCGGAGCCTGCGGCCGCGACGCCGACGACGAGGCTCGCGGTCGAGACAAGACCATCGTTGGCTCCGAGAACGGCGGCCCGCAACCAGCCGATGCGATGCACCATATGGATTTCAGAATGTGAGAGGCGGCTCATGGCTTGGCTCCTTGAACGATGTCTGCTTGCTCTGACATGATGGCCTGGGATTTGCCCGTAGCTGGCTCCTGCGGCGCGATGCGCAGCGCGCGCAGGGCGTTCAGGATCACGGCAACGTCGATCACTTCTTGCAGAAGCGCGCCCTGAACCGGCGTGAGGTAGCCGAAAGCGGCCGCGATCATGCCCATGACAGACAGGCCGATCCCGGCGACAACGCTTTCGACTGCGATCCGGCGGGAGGCGCGCGCGATCTCGATGCCGGGCCCCAGCCGGTCGATCCGGTCGACGAGCAGCACCACGTCGGCGGCCTCGGCCGAGGCCGCGGCGCCCCGTGCCCCCATTGCCACGCCTACATCGGCTGCGGCCAGGGCGGGCGCGTCGTTGACACCATCACCCACCATCATCACCGGCCCGTGTTTACGCTCGGAAAGCACCAGCAACACCTTTTGATCCGGCGTCAGACCGGCCCGCAGCCCGTCGAGGCCCAGCCCCTCGGTCACGCGCTCGGCCACGTCCGCGCGGTCGCCAGTAGCCAGAAGGATGCGCACGATCCCTTGACGGCGCAGACCGTCCAGCATCGCCCCCGCGCCCTCTCGCAACGGGTCAGACATCACCAGATGCCCGGCCATGTGACCGTCAACTGCCACTGCGACAAGGACCGATCCGGCGCCCTTGGCGGGGTGATCGCCCGCCCTCTGCCCAACGCGGGACACAACGAAACCGTCACCACCGACGATCACGCTGTGGCCCTCGACATGACCCATGACCCCTTCACCCGGAAACTCGGCAACCTCGGATGGCACGGGCAACGAGAAGCCGCGCGCCTTCCCGGCCGCGACAATGGCCTGCGCAACAGGGTGCTTGGAGGCCTGATCGAGCGCAGCAGCGAAGCGCAGGATGTCGCCCTCGACCATGCCGTCGTGACTATCGATCGAGACGATCTGCGGCCGACCGTCGGTCAGCGTCCCCGTTTTGTCGAGGATCAGCGTGCGGATCCGCGCCATCGTCTCGAGCGGCCCTGCGCCCTTGATCAGCACGCCAAAATGCGCCGCACGCGAGAGACCCGCCACCAGCGCGACCGGCACGGCAAGGATCAGCGGACAGGGCGTGGCGACCACCAGCACGGCGACCGCGCGGATCGGATCGCCGGTGAACCACCAGGCCGCAAGGGCGATGCTGACGGTGACGGCCAGAAACCCCAGCGACCAGCGGTCCGCCAGCCGGGACATCGGCGCTTTGGAGGCCTGCGCTTCCTCGACCAGGCGAACGATCCCGGCATAGGTGCTGTCCTTGGCTTCGCGCGTCGCCGTCAGGTCGAAGGCCTCGCCCGCATTGGTCGAGCCGCTCATGGCGTCGGCCCCGCGCGCCAGCCGGACTGGCAGGGACTCGCCGGTCAGCGCCGAGGTGTCGAGGAAGGCCGTGTCGGAGGCCACTGTGCCGTCTACCGGCACCACGTCGCCCTGCCGGATCAGCAGGCGATCACCGGGGGCGAGTTCGTCGAGCGGCACCTCCTCCAGCGCACCGTTGCGGTGCCGGGTCGCGGTCCGGGGCACGCGGGACAGGAGGTCCTGCATCGACCGACGGGCGCGGCCCTCTGCGAAGGCTTCGAGGAAGGTGCCGCCCGAATACATCACCGCAACGACCGCCGCTGCGAGCGTCTCGCCGAAGACGAGCGCCGCGGTCATGGAGAGCGCGGCGACGATATCGAGGCCCACCTCGCCGCGCCCAATGCTCCGGACGATTTCGACCACAAGCGCTGCGAGCGCGGGAACAACTCCTGCAATCCAGATCAGGTTCGCGATCTCTGGTTGGCCCGCAAGGTAGAATGCGAGTCCCACGATCAGCCCGGTTGCGGCCATCAGCAGGAGTGCGGTCTTGAAGCGATCGGTACGGGTCTGTTCCATGCGGCTCATCTTCCCCCGGCTGAGGCGATTGCCGCTGGTTCTTCGGAAAAAAGACGCCCGACTCCCACGCCCATTGCATTGCCTTCATCATCGCGCAGAAGAAACAGGGCGTCGAGTCCACGTTGTCTCGCGAGGTCCGCACCCCTCTCCGCACCGAGCACCATGAGCGCCGTCGCCCAAGCATCGGCCTCGGCACAGGTGCGGGCCACCACGGTGACGGAGGCCGGAGAGGCGATCAGCGGCGCGCCACGTCTCGGATCCATGGTATGCGACAGGCGGCGCCCCTGAACCTCGACCCAATGGCGGTAGTCACCGGAGGTCGCCACGGCGGCGTCCTGCAGCGCCAGAACCGAATGCGGCGTCCGGCGATCAGGGTCCGGCGCTTCTACCGCGATGATCCATGCCTCGCCATCGGGGCGCAGGCCCATGGCACGCATCTCACCGTCGATGCCGACAAGGGCGTCGGCAATCCCATGATCGCGCAAGGTCTCGGCGAGCCGGTCGACGCCATAGCCCTTGGCGATGCCGTTCAGATCCAGCGCAATGGGCGCGGTCTTGCGCAACTGCATCCCCTCGATCTCCAGCACCTCCTGCGCCGGGCGGCGGGGGGCGTCCATCACGGCGCGGATACCCTCGGGCGCGGCGGCCCCGGGCCCGAAACCCCAGGCCGTCACCGCATCGCCCATGCCGATATCGAAGGCCCCGCCCGAGGCGCGCCCGATCTCGAGCCCGAGGCGCAGGACCGCCCGCAGTTGCTCCGGCACCACCACCCAATCGTCCACCGGCGCCGCATTGATCCGCATGAGCGCGCTCTCCGCGTTCCACGTCGACATCTGCTTGTCCACCTCGTCGACAGCCGCCTGAAGGGCGGCACGGATTGCATCCGTGTCGCGGCCCCGATCCGCGAAGAACAGCGCCGACCAGCGCGTGCCCATGGTGGGGCCGTTCAGGGCGATGCGCGCGCGCTCAGTAGACATCTTCGACATACCGCCCCTCTGCCTTTAGGACTGCGGGCGTAAGCCCGGCAGGTGCGAGGATCTCGGCCAACGCATCGCTCACGCCCGTGGCCATGTCGCGCCCGCCGCAGACCATCACACGCGCCCCGTCGCAGATAAGCCGGGCCACCTGCGCCGCGTCGGCGCGCAAGGCGTCCTGCACATAACTGCGCCGCGCGCCGCGCGAGACGGCGGTGACAAGCCGGGTCAACCGCCCCTCAGCCTGCCAGCCGGGCATCTCTTCGCCATAGAAGAAATCGCTGTCCGCATGCCGCATCCCGAAAAACAGGTGCACGGGCCTGTGCCGCGCATTGCCGCGGATGAAGCCCGCCAGCGGCCCGATGCCGGTGCCCGCCCCGATCAGGATCAGCGGGGTGCGACCGCGGTCGGCGTGAAAGCCGGGATTGCGGCGCAGGAAGGCCGTGACCCTAGCGCCCGGCTCCAAGGCGGTCAGCTGGCCCGAGGCCAGCCCGCCCGGATGCTTGCGCACAACGATCTCCACGAAGCCGTCGCGGCGACCCGAGGCCAGCGAGTAGAGACGTGGCACGGCGCTGCCCTGCGGCAGGACACCGATCAGGTCGCCCGCCTGAAACCGTGCGAAACCCGCCCCGGTCAGCCGCTGCCACAGCGTCGCGCGCGGCAAGGCGAAGCGCAGGATCGCGGCCCCCGCCTGCATCTCGGCCCCGTAGTTGCGCCGCGAGACGAGGGTCAATGTTTCGGTGCGCGGCGAGACGGGCTGGTGAGAAAGCTCGAGAGAGATGCTAAGCGCCTCGCCAAGAGCGCGGCCCCAGCGCGCGAAATCCTGCGGGGACTGGCGGTCGATTGCGTCAAGCGGCAGAAGCTCCGGCCAGTCCTTCGCTTGCGCTGCTGCCGCAACGTCCTTGGCAAAGGCGCAATAGGCCGGAAAACTCCGATCTCCGAAACCAAGCACAGCCATGGGAATATCCGGCGCTCCGTCGAGGGCGTTCAACCGGTCGAGGAAGCCCTTCGCCGAGGCCGGCGCAGCCCCGTCGCCATAGGTCGCGGCGAGCACGATGATGCGCTCGGCTCGGGCGTAGCGCTCTGGCGCGAAGCCCGACATCGGGCCAACATGGACGCCCTGCCCCGCTGCCGTCAGCGAGGCATGCAGGGTCGCGGCGAAGCCCCAGGTGCTGCCACCCTCGCTGCCGACAAGAAGGATCGTCTCGGCACGGCCCGCGGGCTGGTTGCCGCGGATGCGCGGCCGCCCGCGCCGCCCGGCAAACCAGATCAGGACGCCGGTCACGCCCATCGCCGGCACTCCGAGCGCCATCATCCCGAGCACAAGGCCGAGCGTCGCGGCCCCCTGCCCCGTGTGCAGCATGTAAATGGTTTCCGAGACGCGCTCCCACCCGGTCAGGTCGGCCCATGCCACGAGCGCGCCGGTTCCCTGGTCAAGATAGCCGGTGCCCCGGTCGGTCTTCAGTGTGAACACGTCCGTCGCATCGCCGGGATAGGGAAAGCTCAGTTCGCGCAGCTCGGCGACGGGCGTCTGCAGCAGCGTGGCCATCTGATCGAGAGCGAACCCAATCTCTCCGCTCACTTCGGTGGGATCAGTCGGCAGGACGCCACCGTCCGGCAAAAGATCGAAGGTGGAGGCTGTCATCCAGAGGGCGGTGGTGGAGGACAGAACGAGGCCGATGACGGCGATCCGGGCGATCTCGACATGCAGCCTGCCCGCGAACGGACCGCGCAAGGACGCGAACCAGTGCCGCCATCCGCCCGCCCGTCGCGCGACCAGCATAGCACCCGAGAGCGAGAGGACCAGCATCGCCGCGGCCCCGGCGGCCATGGCGATGCGCCCGCCATCCCCGAGGAAGAGCGAGCGATGAAAGTTGGTGAGCCAGCGAAGGGCCTGGTTCGGGTCGGCCGAGGCAACGCCCGCGCCCGTCGCCGGGTCGATCACGGCAGCACCCGGCGCGCCCTGATCGAACCAATAGGCGGTGATCCGACCGGAGGGCGACCGCCGGATCTGCTCGACGCCCGGATAGACGGCCTGGATGCGGTCCGCGAGGGTGGCGACTGTCTGACCAGTCTCCACCTGCGGCGCGGTGATGCGCTCGACTGCCGGAAAGACCGAGAGCGCAGCGCCGCTCAGGCTCAGGATCGTGACGAGCGCGAGTGCCAGTAGACCCGGCCAGCGATGGAGTGTACGGATCATGGCCCTGCCCCTCACATGTCGTAGGAGAAGTTGGCGATGTAGCGCCGGCCGGTCACCGGCGTACCCGCGCCCGCCGTCGTCAGCGGCACGGCCACCTCGTTCGGGCTGTCGCGCATATCCTCGACCGCCGCGTCTATGTGAAGCGTGTAGCCCGCATCGAACAGCGCATCGGCCAGATCGAGCGTGATCTCGAGACTGCGGCCCGCGCCGACGCTGGCGCCGGTGATACCGTTTACCTGCGCGGTATCGCCGCCCGTGGCACGGTACCAATCGCTCAGATGCTCGTAGTACTTGGACTTGCCACCAGCCATCCAGAGACTGCCGACATAGGCGCCCGAGGCGTCGGTAACGTAAAGCGCGAGGTAAGCGCCGTCGCCGCCATAGTTGTTGAGGGTGGTTGTGAGCGTCACGGGCCGTGCCATAGCGAGGCCGGGAAGCGTGAGTGCGGTGGTCAGCGCGAGCGTTGCGAGAAGTGATTTCATGGGAATGATCCTTGTTCAGGGTGCTTCGGAGCTGTTCAGTTCACCTGAACCTGCGGAGGGGCGCCGTTTCCGAAGAGGCCGTTCTGCGGAGGAGCGACCGTTCCAGCGGGCGCGGGATTGCGGGCGCCACCGCGGTCGTCGTCATCATCCTCGTAGTCCATCTCGACGATCTGCAGCGTCGCCGGATCGAGCTTCACCTCGATCTCGCGGCCATCCTGGTCTCGGCCTTGGATTTCGTAGCAGCCGTCGTCGATCTCGAAGTCGCGCACCGTCCAACCGTTCTGTTCGGCCATCTGCATGGCGGCCTCGCGCGGCTGCCACTGGTCACGGGGCGCATTGCAATCATCGTCGTCGGCCAGCGCAGCGCCGGCGGGCAAAAGTGCGATCAGGGCAAGGGCGGTCAGAGTCTTTTTCATGGCAAGGGGTCCTTTCGTTTGATGAGACCAATCTGGCACCCCGACCTGAGGGCATCCTGACGCCCCAGCGATTCCTGCTTCAGCTTGCCGTCAGGAAAATGGCCCCGCCGATGAGGGCGGGGCCAAAAAAAGATGCGAGCGCAGGCTACAGGGCTGGCATGGCTATGCGCCCTGCCCCGCGTTCAGGTGAATTCGAACTGCTCGAAGCGGACACGGCGAGGCGTTTGGCCTTGTGCTTTCAAGCCCTTGAGAATCCCGTCCTTCAGACCGGTTGGGCCGCAGAACCACAAATCGGCTTGCCGGATCGCGAAAGGGACCGCGCCAATCAGGCGCTCGGCCGTGAGCCTGCCATCGCGCGTCGTAACGACCACCTCGAAACTGAACCTCGGGTTGCGGGCAGCCGCAGCGCGCAGCGTCTCTACCCCAATCGCCTCCTCTTGTGTCCGAACGCAGTGGATGAGGTGAATGTCGCGGCTATCCGCTTCGCTCAGGCTTTCGGCCCAGGCGAGGAACGGCGTGATACCGATGCCGCCCGCCAGCCATATCTGGCGCGCACCGCCCTTGCGGAAATTGAACCGTCCATATGGCCCTTCGACCTGCACGCGCGTTCCGGTCCGCAAGATGGCGGGCAGGCTTCGTGTCCAGCCACCCAAGCCCCGGATGGAGAACGTCAGGGTGCCGTCAGGGCGCGGGGCGCTGGCGATCGTGAAGGGGTGCGGCTCGGACAGTCCTGCCTCTGGCGCGCGGAAGAAGGCGAATTGCCCCGGCCGCCACCGCATGGCCCGCCCCTCGGGGCGGAGGGTTAGCGTGGTGGTGTCCTTGGTCTGGCTGATCTCTGTGACGGTGAATTCTCTACGCCGCAGGTACGGGGCGACCAGCTCGGTGAATATCCACGCGATTACTCCCGCGATGCCAAATGTGTTTAGAAGCACCGAGAGCGATGGATCTACCTCTGTCGGCAGGTCGACGAAGAACTGGTGAAAGACCACGATTGCAAAAAGGGCCCCCATGAAACGATGGCTGAACCGCCAGATCTGATAGGGGATTTCCAGTGGGGTGAAGGGCAATCTCCGGAACCAGCTGACAGCAACCAGGGCGAGAAGCGCGTTGAAGGCAAGTTCGCCCGCCTCTTCACCAAGTTCACCAAGGGAGGTTTCACGCACCAAACGCTCGAAATCCGGCTCGATCTGCTGGTGCAGGATCATCAGGACCATTGCGGAAATACCAAGCCACTTGTGGAAACGGTACATGCGATCGAGACCGCCGAACAATGGTTCCACCAGCGGCGGCCGTGCGGCGAGGATCAGGGTCTGTGCCATCGCGACAACTGCCGCGGCCCCGACGGCAATGCCAAGTGCTGCATCCGCGCCATAGGGCGCATAGGTGTTGAACCCGATCAGTGCCGCCAGCAGGCATGGCAACGCAACCAGCACCGGGCCCGTCAGAGCTAGAGGAGAGTTTAGGGAAAGCCGGGAGAGTGGCGGCAGGCCCGGCACCGGGACATTACCGTCGCGACGCGCTGCATCAGTCATCGTCGCGTCTCTCGTGATCCCGCTCGCGGCGATCATCCTCGTCGTCCTCGTATTCGAACTCGATTATCTCCAGCGTGGCCGGGTGGACAGTCACCTCGATCGCACGCCCCTCGGCATCCCTCCCATCGATCTCGTAGCAGCCGTCATCGATCTTGATCCGGCGCACCGTCCAACCATTTTCCTCAGCCAGCATGGCAACAGCATCGCGCGGCTGCCAGTCGGCCATCGGCACGAAGCAATCGTCGTCAGCCAGCGCCGCGCCGACCGGAAAGACCGCGAGAAAGCCGATAATTGTCAATGTCTTCTTCATGGGGCACACTCCTAGTGGCTCGCCTCTTGATGCCATTCATGCGCCGCGAAGCTGACGGCAGCCTGAAGGGGCTCGACCCACAAGCTTCAGCTTCGTGTCAGCCAGACGGATCATGGAGGGACATCAGGAAAGGACGGGTACGACCATGCGCATATTGCTGATCGAGGACGACACGACTCTTGGCGCTGCCGTGCGCGACCAGATCGCAGCTGATGGCCAGTCAGTAGACTGGGTCACGCGGCTAGACGCGGCGGCAGACGCGATGAGCGCAACCTCCTACGACCTGCTCCTGCTCGACCTCATGCTGCCAGACGGACGTGGTATCGGGTTCCTCAAGGGCCTCAGGACGCGTGGAGACGTGACGCCGGTCATCATCCTGACGGCGCTCGACCAGGTGTCCGATAGGATCGAAGGCCTCAATGCGGGCGCTGACGACTATCTTGTGAAGCCCTTCGACCTGTCGGAACTGTCGGCACGGATCGGATCGGTCGCGCGGCGCTACAGCGGCAACCCCAACCCGATCCTGACCCACGGACCGCTCGACATCGACCTTGCCGCGCGCAGCGTCCATCGGGATGGCAGACATGTGCCGCTGACGGCGCGGGAATGGGCGCTCTTCGAGGCCTTCCTGGCGCGTCCCGGGCAGCTCCTGTCCAAGGCGCAGTTGGAGGAGAAGCTCTACGCTTTCGACGCCGAAGTCGAGAGCAACACCATCGAGGTGCACGTGAGCCGCCTGCGCAAGAAACTGGGGAGCGCCATCATCGAGACCGAGCGCGGCATGGGTTACCGGCTGGGCAAGCCATGATGTGGCCATCCAGCCTTCAGGTACGGCTCGGCTTGTCACTCGGCCTTGTGCTGACGATCCTCTGGCTCGCCGCCGCCACGGTTACCGCGGTGATCGTTCGGGGCGAGATGGATGAGGTCTTCGACAGCGCCCTACGCGAAACCGCCGAGCGCATCCTGCCGCTGGCCGTGACCGACATCGTCGGGCGAGAAGATCAGGGTGTGACGCAGCGCCTCGCGCCGATCCGGGAGCATGACGAGTTCTTCACCTACATCGTACGCGATGCCGAGGGACGCATTTTGCTGCAATCCCATGCGGCGGACCCTGCCGTGTTTCCTCCATACGACGGTCCGGGATTTGGGCAGAACGCCACACATCGCCTCTACAGCGACGCGGCGCTCCAGGGGACGATCAGCATCACCGTGGCCGAACCGTTGGCGCATCGCGCTTCGGTTGCTCGGGAAATCCAGATGAGCCTCGGCCTGCCGCTGCTGGTTGTGCTGCCGTTGGCGCTCGCGTCGATTATTCTCGCTGTGCGCTTTAGCCTCGCCCCTCTCCATCGGTTCCGTACGCGGCTTGAAGCGCGCGGCGTGCGCGACCTGTCAGAAGTACCCGCGGCCGACCTGCCGACAGAAATCGGACCGCTGGCTGCAACCTTGAACAGCCTTTTGGCTCGGTTGCGCGACGCGTTCGAGGCTGAGCGAAGTTTTGCAGCCAATGCGGCTCATGAACTAAGGACACCATTGGCGGGCGCTATCGCCCAGGCGCAGCGACTGCGGTCAGAGACCAAAGATCCGACCATCGACGCGCGCGCCGCCGAGATCGAGGCGACGCTCAAGCGTCTCGCTCGGCTGTCCGAACGTCTCCTGCAGCTTGCGCGGGCGGAAGGCGGTAGACTTCGGATGGACCAGAGCGCTGATGTCAGAACCATCACTCGGGTCGTGGTGGAAGATATTGCGCGCAGCACAGAGAACGGGCGCCTTATGTTGAACTTGCCGGACACGCCTGTCTTGTCTGATATCGACCCCGACGCATTGGGAATTCTGTGCCGGAATCTGGTGGAAAACGCCCTACGCCACGGGGCGCAGAATGCCCCAGTCGAGGTTACACTCACGAGCGACGGGCAGTTGATCGTGGCGAACGAGGGCCCCGCGGTAGCAACCCAAACACTCGAACGCCTGACAGGGCGCTTCGAGAGGGCAGATGCAAAAACTGATGGTAGCGGGCTTGGCCTCGCTATCGTCTCAGCCATCGCAGAACGGATCGAAACCTCTCTCTTGCTCCAGTCACCACGTCCCGGTGAAACTTCTGGATTTCAGGCATCCGTCAGATTGCCAACAGATGCTCCAAATGCCCATGTGAAAGATCGGGAGCATTGGCCTTGAAGTCTGACGCATCACCGGCGACGTCATCGTTTGAAGAAAATCGCAGAAACGTAGGAAAGCTTTCTTATAGGAGAGCTATTTTCTTATATTTTTTCTGCACTTAGGACTGCTCTGTAGAGCAGGCCCGCTATCGGCGATAGCCGCTTTTGCGCCAAGCCCTCGGGAAGTGAGGCCGAAGCCTCACCCGAAGGGATCGTATTCCGAGACGAT
>NZ_JARGNH010000009.1 GCF_029213205.1 Pseudooceanicola sp. | reverse complement strand
AAAATCATGCGTGTGGGAATCCCCGCGATTCAGGTTTTTGGCGGGACGCTTTAGTCCGTGCTGCGCATCGCCCGCGCCATATCCGCCGCCTTGGCCAGCACCGCCGGATCGAGCCCGGTGTCATAACCCAGCGCGCTCAACCGCTCATGCACCGCCTCGGTCGCCACATTGCCCGCCGCGCCGGGCGCATAGGGACAACCACCAAGGCCACCGACCGCCGCGTCGAACACCCGCAGCCCCAGCCCGAGCGAGACCTCGATATTGTCCAGCGCCCGGCCATTGGTGTCGTGGTAATGACCGGCAAGCTTGCTGGCCGGAAGCTCCTCGATCACCGCCTTCAGCATCCGCCTGATACTGTCGGGATTGCCCTGCCCGGTGGTATCGCCCAGCGACACCTCATAGGCGCCAAGCGCGTAGAGCGCCCCGGCCACCTGCGCCACTGCCGAAGGATCGACCTTGCCATCATAGGGGCAATCGGTGACGCAGGAAACATAGCCGCGCATCCGGATGCCTGCCGCCGCCGCCGCTTCGGCCACCGGGGCGAAACGCGCCAGGCTTTCCTCGATGCTGCAATTGATATTGGCGCGGCTGAACCCCTCTGAGGCGCTGGCAAAGATCGCCACCTCGTCGGCCTCGGCGTCCAGCGCCTCTTCAAACCCGCGCAGGTTCGGGGTCAGCGCGGTATAGGCCGTGCCGGGGGCCCGCCGGATCCGGCGCAGCACCTCGGCGCTTCCGGCCATCTGCGGCACCCATTTCGGGCTGACAAAGCTGGCGCATTCGATATGGGCGAATCCGGCGGTGCTCAGACAATCGACCAGCGCCACCTTTTCAGCCAGCGGGATCGGCCGCTTTTCATTCTGCAGCCCGTCGCGGGGCCCGACCTCGAAAATCTCGACTCGTTCGCTCATTTGCTGGTCTCGACCGAATAGAAGTCCTGACGGCCGAAATTCGCCGGCCCGTCCAGTTCCTTGGCCCGGACAAAGCCAGGCCGCGCGCTGAACCGGGCGACATAGGCAGCAAGGTTGGGAAAATCATCCATCCGCACATATTTCGGCGTCGCCAGGAAATTCCAGCCCAGCATCGTATCCGCCCCCGAAAAGCCGGAGGCCAGGATCCAGTCCTGCTGTGCCAGCAGCTTCTCAAGCGGCGCCATGGTCGCGGCCAGCCGCCGGGCGTCGATCTTGACCACGGTGTCCGAGCGCTGCGACGGGTCGCGCAGGAAAATCCATTGCAGGTTCAGGTTGGCGACCAGCACCGCCATCGTCTCGGCGTAATGCATCGCCTCGAGGAACGGCACCCGCTCGGGATCGCCGACCGCACGGCCAAGCCCGTGTTCGGGCCGGGTTTCGCAGAGATATTCGGTAATCGCGCCGCTTTCATAGATCACCTGCCCGTCGATTTCCAAGGCCGGCACCCGCCCGGCGGGCGAACGGGCCAGGAAATCCGGGGTTCTGAGCGACCCGTCGGGGATCGCATAGTTCTCGATCTCGGGGGTGATCCCCATCTCGGACAGCAGCCACAGGGTGCGCAGGCTGCGCGACCCGGGGACGTGATGCAAAACAATCTTGTCACTCATGCCTTGTCTTCCTCTTCCTCTTCCTCTTGCAGGCGGATCAGCGCGGCACCGGCCTCGACCTGCGCGCCCTCGGCCACCAGAACCTCGGCCACAAGCCCGTCGCGCGGGGCGCCCAGAGCATGTTCCATCTTCATCGCTTCCAGCACCGCCAGCCGTTCGCCGGCCGTGACCTGTTGCCCGGCCTGGGCCAGCATCACCTTGACCATCCCGGGCATCGGCGCTTCGACCAGATTGCCGGTCGAGGCGGCGGTTTCCCGCAGCAGCGGGTCGACGACTTCAAAGACCTGCGCCACCCCGTCAAATACGGTGATCTGCCCGGCCTCGACATGATGCGCCGGTGCCGGCGCGCCGTCGAGCCGCCAGCCATCGCCCCGCCACTGCGCGGCAACGCTGATCTCGTCCCACTGGATCAGCGCCGTGCCCTGACCCTGCATCACCACCTCGGCCTGCAGTGCGTCGCCCCGGTGGTTCAAGGCCACCGCCCGGCGCATCGGCACCCAGAGGTGCAGCCCGTCGAGCCAACCCGGCGCCCGCGCCAGCCCCAGCGCCACCAGCGCCGCCCAGCCACGGGCCCGGGTCGAGGCGGCGGGCCGCGCGGTCAGGCTGGCGATGTCGCGGGCGATCAACCCGGTGTCGACCTGACCGGCACGAAACCCTGGATGATCCGCCAGCGCCCCCAGAAAGGCGAGGTTGGTGACGGTTCCTGCGACCTCAGTCTCGCGACAGGCCTGGGACAATTGCCTGAGCGCGATCTCGCGACTGGCGCCATGCACGATGACCTTGGCGATCATCGGATCGTAATGCGGCGAGATCACATCGCCCGAGCGCACCCCGGTGTCGGCCCGCACCACGGGCGGAAAGGCCAGATGCGCCAGCCGCCCGGTGGCGGGCAGAAACCCGTTTTCCGCGTCCTCGGCATAGAGCCGCGCCTCAAAGGCATGGCCGCTGATATGTAGATCCTCTTGGGCCAGCGGAATCGCCTCTCCCGCCGCCACCCGAATCTGCCATTCGACCAGATCGACACCGGTGATCGCCTCGGTCACCGGATGTTCGACCTGCAGCCTGGTGTTCATCTCCATGAACCAGAACCCGTCCGGGCGCAGCGGGCCGGAGCCATCGACGATGAATTCGACGGTGCCGGCGCCGCTGTAACCGATCGCCTCGGCGGCCTGCACCGCCGCCTGCCCCATTGCGGCGCGCATCACCTCGGTCATGCCCGGCGCCGGGGCCTCTTCGATCACCTTCTGATGGCGGCGCTGCAGCGAACAGTCGCGCTCGAACAGATGCACCGCCTGCTGGCCATCGCCGAACACCTGCACCTCGATATGGCGCGGGTTGCTGACGAACCGTTCGATCAGCACATTCGGATTGCCAAAGGCGGTGCTGGCCTCGCTGCGCGCCGACTCCAGCGCCGCGTGAAATGCCTCAGGGGCCTCGACCAGCCGCATCCCCTTGCCGCCGCCGCCCGCCACCGCCTTGATCAACAGCGGATAGCCGACCGCCTGCGCCGCCGCTGCCAGCCCGGCGTCGGATTGATCGGCGCCGTGATAGCCCGGCACCACCGGCACCCCGGCCTTTTCCATCAGCGCCTTGGCCGCGTCTTTCAGCCCCATCGCCCGGATCGCGTTGGCGCTGGGGCCGATGAACACCAGCCCCGCCGCGACCACCGCATCGACGAAATCTGGGTTTTCCGACAGGAAGCCATAGCCGGGATGGATCGCCTGGGCGCCGCTGGCCCTGGCCGCCGCGATGATCGCATCGCCGCGCAGATAGCTGTCAGCCGGGGCCGGGCCACCGATCCGGATCGCCTCATCCGCCAGCGCCACATGCAGCGCCTCGGCATCCGCGTCCGAATAGACGGCAACGCAACGCAGCCCCATGGCCCGGGCGGTGCGGATCACCCGGCAGGCGATTTCGCCACGGTTGGCGATCAGGATCGTGTCGAACATCGTCTAGCCCTTTCGCCAGCCACCGGCGAGGATCGCCGCGGCCTCTGCACTCATCCGGTCCAATATTTTCGCCGCCGGGGGCGCGTCGTGGATCACCCCGATGCCCTCACCTACAATCGGCGCCGCCTCGGCGCCACTGATCCAGGCGGCGCGGGCCGTGTCATCCTCGGCCAGCCCGGGCAGGTCATCGCTCCAGCGCTTGACGAAATCGTTGCGCAGGCTGCGCAGGGCCCAGCCGCCCGGCCAGTCGAAGCCACGCGCCACATCGCCGACGCTGGTGCGGATCGTCGCGTCGCCATCCGCCGCCAATGCCTGTGGCAACTGACCCTCGGGGCGCAACGCCTCGGCGCTGGCCCAGAACCTGGTGCCACAGACCACACCATCGGCCCCGAGCGTCAAAGCCGCCGCCAGCCCGCGCCCGTCGACAATGCCCCCCGCCGCCAGCAGCAACACATCCGGCGCCTCGGCCACCAGCATATCGGCGACCTCGGGCACCAGCGTCAGCGTGGCACGGCCATTGCCATGGCCACCGGCCTCGGCCCCCTGGGCGACGATCACATCGGCCGCCGCCGCCACCGCGTGGCGGGCATCCGCCAGCGTCTGCACCTGGGCGATCAGCGGCACCCCCGCCGCCCGGATTACCGGCTGATAGGCAGCGAAATCACCAAATGACAGGAACACCGCGCGCGGATTGCGCGCGAGTTCACGCTCCAACAGCCCCGGCGCCTCGGACAGGCGCCAGGTGATGAAACCAACACCAACCGGCGTGTTGCCCGCGGCCGCGACCTGGGTCGCGATCCATTCCGGGTCGCAATAGCCGCCGCCGATGACCCCCAGACCGCCTGCTGAACAGACCGCCGCCGCCAGCGCGCCGCCCGCAACATTGGCCATCGGCGCCGCCAGCACCGGATGGGTCAGCCCGAAGGCGCGGGTGAATCGGGTTTCGATCATCGCTGCGCCCTCACATCCGGAACACGCCAAAGCGCGTCTCTTCGATCGGGACATTCAGACTGGCCCGCAGGCTCAGCGCCAGAACCTCACGCGACTTGCGCGGATCGACAACGCCGTCATCCCAGAGCCGGGCACTGGCATAGAGCGGGTGTGACTGTTGTTCGAACATGTCGATGGTCGGCTGTTTGAACTCCGCCTCTTCCTCCGCCGACCAGGCCCCGCCGCCGCGCTCGATCGCGTCACGGCGCACCGTGGCCAGCACCCCAGCCGCCTGCGGCCCGCCCATCACCGAAATCCGGGAATTCGGCCATGACCACATGAAACGCGGGCTGTAAGCCCTTCCCGACATGCCATAATTCCCGGCACCAAAGGACCCGCCGATGACCATGGTGATCTTCGGAACCGCCGTCGTCGCCACTGCCGTCACCATCTTGGCGCCATGCCGGGCAATGCCGTCGTTTTCGTATTTCCGCCCGACCATGAAGCCGGTGATATTTTGCAGGAACAGCAGCGGCACCCGGCGCTGGCTACACAGTTCGACAAAATGCGCGCCCTTTTGCGCGGCCTCGGAAAACAGCACGCCATTGTTGGCGACGATCCCCACCGGGCAGCCATCGAGATGCGCAAATCCACAGACAAGGGTTTCGCCAAACCGTTGTTTGAACTCATCGAATCGCGATCCGTCAACCAGCCGGGCAATCACTTCGCGGCTGTCATAGGGAATGCGCAGATCGGTCGGCACCACGCCCAGCAATTCCTCGGGATCATAGGCCGGAGGCGCGGGCGTTGCCCAATTCAGCGCGGCGCTGGCGCCGACACCCAGACTGGCCACCGCGCGCCGGGCCTGGGCCAGGGCATGGGCGTCATCCTCGGCCAGGTAATCGGCGACCCCGGACAGCCTGGTGTGGACATCGCCACCGCCCAGATCCTCGGCGCTGACCACCTCGCCCGTCGCCGCCTTGACCAACGGCGGACCGGCCAGAAAGATGGTGCCCTGATCGCGCACGATGATCGTCACATCCGACATCGCCGGAACATAGGCGCCGCCGGCAGTGCAGGATCCCATCACCACGGCGATCTGGGCGATTCCCTTGGCGCTCATCCTGGCCTGATTGTAAAAGATCCGGCCGAAATGATCGCGGTCCGGAAACACCTCGTCCTGGTTCGGCAGATTGGCGCCGCCGCTGTCTACCAGATAGACGCAAGGCAGATGATTTTCCTCGGCTATCTCCTGTGCTCGCAAGTGTTTTTTCACGGTAGCCGGGTAATAGGTGCCGCCCTTTACGGTGGCGTCATTGCAGACCACCATCACCTGGCGCCCAGAGACCACGCCAACCCCGGCGATCATCCCGGCACCCGGCGCGGCACCGTCATACATGCCATGCGCCGCCGTCGCGCCGATCTCAAGGAACGGGCTGCCGGGATCCAGCAGATTGGCGACCCGGTCGCGTGGCAACATCTTGCCCCGCGCCACATGCCGCGTGCGCGCCTTGTCGCCGCCGCCCGCCGCCGCCAGAACCGCCGCTTCGCGCACCATGTCGATGGCGGCCAGATGCCCGGCCCTGTTGACACGAAAGGACTCCGATCCGGGCAGGATCTGCGAGGTCAGCTTCATGGTTTGATCATCCTTCGGGTCCAGCCCAGAATCAGCCCCGTCATGGCAATGGCAAAGGCATAGAGCAACGCCATCGCGGCAATCACAGAAGCGATCAGCAGCGGTGTCGGCAGCGCGATCTCGATCCCGGTCAGCAGGATCGCCACCGCGAACAACACCACAGCGGCCCCGCCCCAACCCAGACCCTCACGGAACGGGCCGCCCTCGGCATAGACCATATGCAGGGTGGCGCCGCAGTTCGGGCAGGCCTCGGCGTGATGCGGGACACGGATGCGGCTTTTGAACCCGGCCTTGGTATAGATCGGCTGCGCCGTTCCGCAATCGGGGCAAGCCAGCCCGGCCAGCCATTGCGCCAGTCCTTCCAGTATCATGCCACCTCCTCTGCCGCGCGGGCTTTCAGTTCCTTGCGGATCACCTTGCCGGTCACGGTCATCGGCAGCTCTTTGATAAAGCTTACCTCACGCGGGCGGGCGTGGCTGGCCAGATGGCTGGAAACAAAGCGCATCAGCTCGTCGTCCAGCCCGTCTTCTACTCTAACATCATCGCGCAACACAACATAAGCCTTTACAATTTCGGTTCTCATCGGATCCGGCTTTCCGACCACGCCGCAGGTCGCGACCGCCGGGTGTTTCAGCAGGCAATCCTCGATCTCGGCCGGGCCGATCCGATAACCGGACGAGGTGATCACATCATCCTCGCGCCCGACAAACCTGAGATAGCCGTCCTCGATCACGCCGCGATCGCCGGTCAGCATCCAGTCAGCGCGGAACTTTTCCGCCGTGGCCTGCGGTTTCCGCCAATATTCCAGCATCATCGACGCCGATCCTCGCCTGATTGCCACATCGCCCTCGCCAATCGCGCGCACCCCGTTGGAGCCAATCACCGCGACCTCATGCCCGGGCACCGGACGGCCAATGGCGCCGGGGCGCACCGGGAACAGCGCCGCGCAGGAGGATGCCACCATATTGCATTCGGTCTGGCCATAGAATTCGTTGATCGTCACCCCGAAAGCGGCGCGGCCCCAGTCCAGCATTTCGGCGCCCAGCGGTTCGCCGCCGCTGGCAACACTGCGCAAACCGGGAATGCGGGCGTCGGCGGCCTTCAGCATCCGCAGCGCAGTTGGCGGAAAAAATACATTACGAACCGTGGCTTGTCGGATGATGCTCAGGCAATCGACGGGGTTGAACTTGGCCATCCGCGCCGCCACCACCGGCACCCCCAGCGCCAGCCCCGGCATCGCCACGTCGAACAGGCCGCCGATCCAGGCCCAATCGGCCGGCGTCCAGAGGCAATCGCCGGGCTGGCCGAGCAGATCGTGGCTGATCTCCACCCCCGGCAGATGGCCGGTCAACAGGCGATGGCCATGCAGCGCGCCCTTGGGCGGCCCGGTGGTGCCGGAGGTATAGATCAGCACCGCCGGATCCTCGGGGCCGGTGTCGGTCACCGGTCCGGTTGCGGGGTCATCGGGCAGCTCGTCCCCGGTCAAAGTGGCGATATCCAGCGGCGCCAGCATGGCGCGGCCCTCGTCATCGGTGATGACCAGCAGGGCGCCGCTGTCGCCGATCCGCGAATTCAGCGCGTCCTGGCGAAACAGCTTGAACAGCGGTACCGAGATCGCCCCGATCCGCCACACCGCAATATGCGCCGCCGCGGTCAGCACCGACTGGCTGAGCAGCACCCCGACCCGGTCACCGCGCCCGATGCCATGGCGCAGCAGCGCCTGTTCAACCCGGCGCGACAGGGTCCAGAGATCGCGATAGCTGTGCTCGTGACGGCCGCCCTCGGACAGGTCGATCAGCGCCAGCCGGTCCGGCGCCCGATCGATCCAGCCATCGCAGACCTGAATCGCCATATTCAGCCGCGCGGGCAGATCCCAACGGAACCGCGCCACCATATCGGCATAGCTTTGTCCGCGCATCAGCATCGGTTCAGCCGCCCATTCCCGCGCCCTCGAGATAGAGCGCCTGCTGGCCGGTTTCCTGCATGAGACAGGACAATTGCGCCGGGCCGCCGCCGGTGCCACCGCCCCATTGCGAGCGGGCGAAATCGCATTTGGCATCGCGAAACGGAATCCAGGCGCGCTGCATCTCGCGCAGCGCCTGGGCCTGGCTCAACACCGCCAAAGCGCCATCGCTATTGGCCTGATCCGCCTGTTTGGCCTGGCGCATCGCGCTGCCATAGGCGCTGTTCAGGCGCGCGTCCCAATAGCTCAGCTCACGGTCGAGACAGCCGCCCATTCCGACGGTGCTCTGCCCGCCCGGCGTCGCCTGCATACAGGCTTCGCCCGAGGCGCCGATGCAGTCAGATCGCCCCGCCGCCAGGCAGGTTTCGGTGGCCGCGGGCGAAAACACCAGATCCTGCGCCCCGGCCGGGGCGCCGATCAGCGCAACGGCCAGCGCCAGCCGGATCATTGCATCAGCCCCATCAATTCGCGGCCAACCAGCATCCGGCGAATCTCTGATGTGCCCGCCCCGATTTCCATCAGCTTGGCGTCGCGGAAAATCCGGCCCACGGGGTTGTCGTTGAGATAACCAGCCCCCCCCAGCGCCTGCACCGCCTGATGCGCCACCACCATCGCCTCTTCGGAGGCATAGAGCACACAGGCCGCCGCGTCCTGACGGGTCACCTGTCCCCGGTCACAGGCGCGGGCCACCTCATAGACATAGGCGCGGGCCGAGTTCATCTTGGTATACATATCGGCGATCTTGCCCTGCATCAGCTGGAAATCCCCGATCCTTTGGCCGAATTGCTTGCGCTCGACCATATAGGGCATCACCTCGTCGAGGCACGCGGCCATGATCCCGGTGCCAATGCCCGACAGAACCACGCGTTCGTAATCGAGGCCGGACATCAGCACCCGCACGCCCTTGCCCTCCTCGCCCAGCACGTTCTCGAACGGCACTTCGCAATCGTCAAAGATCAGCTCGGCGGTGTTCGATCCGCGCATCCCCAGCTTGTCGAAATGCGGACTGGTGGAAAACCCGGTCATGGTTTTCTCGACCAGAAACGCGGTGATGCCTTTCGATCCGGCCTCTGGGTCCGTCTTGGCATAGACCACCAGCGTGTCGGCATCCGGGCCATTGGTGATCCAGTATTTGTTGCCGTTCAGCACATAGCGGTCGTTGCGCTTTTCGGCGCGCAGCTGCATCGACACCACGTCCGACCCCGCCCCCGGCTCGCTCATCGCCAAGGCGCCGACATGTTCACCCGAAACCAGCGCAGGCAGGTATTTCTGTTTCTGCTCCGGCGTGCCGTTCAGATTGATCTGATTGACGCAGAGGTTGGAATGGGCACCATAAGACAGCGACACCGAGGCCGAGGCGCGGGCGATTTCCTCGACCGCGACGACATGGGCGAGATAGCCCATTCCGGCGCCGCCGAACTCCTCGCCCACGGTGATGCCGAGCAGGCCCATTTCGCCCATCTCGCGCCAGAGCGCGGGAGGAAAGTTGTTGCTCTGGTCGATCTCGGCGGCCAACGGCTTCACCCGCTCCTGCGCCCAGCGATGCACCATGTCGCGCAGGGCATTTGCGTCTTCGCCCAGGTCAAACTGCATGGATCCGGTGAACATCGGCGCCTCCCCCGCTTTATTGAACACTTGTTCACATTGCTGACATATGGGCCAGCCTGGGTCAAGCCGTTGCGCGGCCTGCCCGCTTAATTGCCCCCCGCTTTATTGCCCCCCGGTCAATCGCCGTCCCCGGCCTGTTGCACCGCCAAAACCTCGGCCCGGATGATCCGGGCGATCAGCGCGCAATCGGCGAGCGTAAAGGTCAGTGGCAGGCGCATGTCGACAATCGCCTTCAGCACCCGGTCACTGGCGGGCATCGGCGCGCTGGGTGCATAGCGCCAGGACTCATAGCGCGAGGTGAAACCGCTCGGCTCGGCGCCGCCGAACCACTTCAGCTCGACCCCGCGCGCGGCGCAGCGCGCCAGCACCGCCTGGATCGCCTCGGCGGACCAATCCAGCAGCAGGAACTGGATCGACGAGCCGACGAATTCCTCGGCCTCAGGCCGCTCGATCAGACGCAGGCCGGGGGTCTCGCGCAGCCCCGCCTCGACCACCCGATAGCGCGCCGTCCAGGCGGCGCATTGGGTCGTGAGCTGTGCCAGTTGCGGGCGCAGGATCGCGGCGCGCAGATTGTCCATCCGCCCCGAGATATTGGGCGTGTCGTATTTCACCGCCTCGAACACCGCAGGATCCGGCGCCGCCAGGTGGCGGGGATAGAGCATATAGCTCCCCGACAGCATCACCGCCCGGGCCATGAGATCGGCATCGTCACTGATCAGCAGCCCACCCTCGCCGGAATTCAGATGTTTGTAGGTCTGGGTGGAATAGCAGGCCACCCGCCCGTGGCGCCCGGACAGGACGCCGTTCCAGCGCGCGCCCATGGTATGGGCGCAATCCTCGATCAGGGTCAGATCATGGGCGCGGCAGAGCGCGGTCAACGCCTCCATATCGCAGATATGGCCGCGCATATGGCTGAGCAGCAGCACCTCGGCCTGGTCGGCCTTGGCGGCCAGATCGTCAAGGTCGATGGTCAGCGCCTCGCTCACCCCGACAAAGACCGGCACCGCGCCCAGCGATGCGATCGCCCCCGGCACCGGCGCCAGGGTAAAGGCATTGGTCAGCACCCGGTCGCCGGGCTTGACCCCGACCGCGCGCAGCGCCGTGGCCAGCGCATAGCCGCCCGAGGCAACGGCCAGCGCGTATTTTGCCCCCATCGCGGCGGCGAAGTCCTGTTCCAGCAGCGCCGCCTCGCCGGGGTCATCGCCCAGCGTGTTGTAACGATGCAGCCGCCCGCTCCGCATCACCGCGACGGCGGCGGCGATGGCGGCTTCGGGAATCGGCTCTTGCTGGGTGAAACTGCCGGTGAAACGCTCCATGGATGTATCCTTTCGCGGCCCCGGGGCGGCGTCAATGGCGCCCGTCTCAATGGTGCCCGTCTCAATGGTGCCTGTCTCAATGGCGCCCGCGTCAATTGCAGATCAGCGCAGTGGCAGCAGACGCCGAACCACGTCGGGCAGTTCATCGAAATGCCCGATCAGCGCCTCAGGCTCCAGCGCGGCGGTCAGCGGACCGGAAGGGCCAAAGCCGACCAGAATCGAGGCAACCCCGGCGGCACGGGCGGTTTCGCGGTCGGTGCGGCTGTCGCCAATCAGGCAACACACCGCCGGATCGCCACCGGCGCGGCGCACCGCCTCGCGCAAAGGTTCCGGGTCAGGCTTGCGGACCGTCAGCGTGTCGGCCCCGACCAGCGCCGCGAAATCGCCTCGCACCCCGAGCCGGGTCAGGAGCAGATCAGCCAGCCCCTCGGGCTTGTTGGTGCAGATCGCCACGCGATAGCCCTCGGCCTTTAGCGCCGTCACCGCCGCCATCGCCCCGGGAAACAGAAAGCTATGGGTGTCGATGGCACCTTCATAATGCTCTAGCAGCAGCGGGAACTGGCGATCGACCTCGGCCTCGTCACCGCTGCGTCCCAGCCGCCCCAGCCCCAGCCGCAGCATCGCCCGACCGCCGTTCAGCGCCACCGGCGCATCCTGCGGCCCGAGCAGATCCCCCACCCCGAGCCCGCGAAAACAGGCATTGGCAGCGGCCAGCAGATCGCCGCTGGTGTCGGCCAGCGTGCCGTCCAGATCAAATACCACCGTGCCCATGCGCCTGTTCCATTCTGTTGCGTCTTGTCAAGTCAGCTGCGCCACCCTTGCGCCGCGCCATGAACCCGATAAAACGGACCCAACCCAAGGACAAGCGACAGGATTGTAACGTCACAATGGACACCGCCCTTATCATCCTTGCTGCCGGTCAAGGCAGCCGGATGAAATCCGACCTTCCGAAAGTTCTGCACGAGATCGCCGACGCGCCGATGCTGGTCCACGCGATGAAGGCCGCCGACAGCCTGCAACCGGAACGAATCGTCGTGGTCACCGGCCATGGCGGTGAGGCGGTGGGCCGCGCCGCCCGCGACTGGGACGAGCGCGCCGAGATCGCGGTGCAGGAAGAGCAGTTGGGCACTGGCCACGCGGTGGCGCAGGCGGCGCCGCTGCTGAAATCGTTCAACGGCGATGCCTTTGTCCTGTTCGGGGACACCCCGTTCATCCGCCCTGAAACCCTCGACGCGCTGAAACAGGCGCGGCAGCAGAATGACGTGGTGATCCTGGGCTTTCACGCCGCCGATCGCGATGCCCGCTATGGGCGGCTGGTGATGGACGGCGAAACGCTGCAACGGATCGTCGAATACAAGGATGCCAGCCCCGAGGAACGGGCCATCAGCTTTTGCAATTCCGGGGTGCTCTGCGCCGATGCCGCCTTGCTGTTCGATCTGATCACCGAGGTGAAGAACGACAACGCCAGCGCCGAATATTACCTCACCGATATCGTCGGTATCGCCCGCGCCCGTGGCCTCACCGCCACCGCCGTCGCCTGTGACGAGGCCGAGACGATGGGAATCAATTCGCGCATCGATCTGGCCAGGGCCGAAGCCGCCTTTCAGGCCGGCGCCCGCGTCAAGGCGCTGGAGGACGGGGTCACCCTGGTGGCGCCGGAAACTGTCTATTTCGCCCATGACACCGTGCTGGGCCGCGACAGCATCATCGAACCGAATGTGGTCTTTGGCCCCGGCGTCACGGTGGAAACCGGCGCCCGGGTTCGGGCGTTTTCGCATCTGGAAGGCGCCCATGTGTCGCGTGGCGGCACCATCGGCCCGTTTGCCCGGCTGCGCCCTGGCGCCGAACTGGCGGAAGACGTGCATATCGGCAATTTTGTCGAGGTGAAGAACGCGATCATCGACCGGGGCGCCAAGGTCAATCACCTCAGCTATATCGGCGATGCGGATATTGGCGAAGCCACCAATATCGGCGCCGGCACGATCACTTGCAACTATGACGGGGTGATGAAACATCGCACCCGGATCGGGGCGCGGGTGTTTGTCGGCTCCGACACCATGCTGGTGGCGCCGGTCTCCCTGGGCGATGACGCGATGACCGCCTCAGGTTCGGTGATCACATCGGATGTCGAACCCGGCGCGCTGGCGCTGGCGCGGGCCCGGCAAGTGAACAAGCCAGGCATGGCGCGCAAGTTGATGGACCGCCTGCGGGCGATCAAAGCAAAGCAAACGGGGCGATAAGCACATGTGCGGAATCATCGGGTATCTGGGCGGACATGAGGCCGCGCCATTTCTGGTCGAATCGCTGAAGCGGCTGGAATACCGGGGCTATGACAGCGCCGGAATCGCCACCATTCGCGACGGGATTCTGGACCGGCGCCGCGCCGTCGGCAAGCTGGTCAATCTTGCTGATCTGCTGGTGCACGACCCGCTCAGCGGCAAGTCCGGCATCGGCCACACCCGTTGGGCCACCCATGGCGCGCCGACCGAGGTCAATGCGCATCCGCATCGCTCGGGCCCGGTGGCGGTGGTGCATAATGGCATCATCGAGAATTTCCGCGAATTGCGCGCCGAATTGGCTGCCGCCGGGATCGGCCATGAAACCGAAACCGACACCGAAACCGTGGCGCTGCTGGCCAACCATTACCTGACCACGGGCCTTGATCCGATCGCCGCAGCCACCAAGACCATTCGCCGTCTCGAAGGCGCCTTTGCGCTGCTGTTCCTGTTTGAATCCGACGACGACCTGCTGGTCGCGGCCCGGCGCGGCCCGCCGCTGGCCATCGGCCATGGCGAGGGCGAGAATTACGTCGGATCTGACGCGATTGCCCTGTCACCGCTGACCAATCAGGTCACCTATCTGGAAGAAGGCGATATTGCCGTCATCACCCGGACCTCGGTCGAGGTGCGCGATGAGAACGACGCGCTGGCCAATCGCGAAATGCGCATCATCCGGCTGGACGCCGCCTCGGTGGACAAGGCCGGGCACAAGCATTTCATGGCCAAGGAAATCGCCGAACAGCCCAAGGTGCTAGGCGAAGCGCTGAAACATTACCTGGACGGCGACACCATCGTCCTGCCCGGCGGCGGGGTTGATTTCACCCAGATCGACCGGCTGGTATTGGTCGCCTGCGGCACGGCCTATCTGGCGTGCATGACCGCGAAATATTGGTTCGAAACCGTGGCGCGACTCCCGGTCGAGATCGATATTGCTTCGGAATTCCGCTATCGCGAGCCGCCAATCGCACCGCGCACGGCGGCACTGTTCGTCAGCCAATCCGGCGAAACCGCCGATACCCTGGCCGCCCTGCGCTACTGCGCTGGCAAGGCCGACCGCATCCTGTCGGTGGTCAATGTCTCGGAAAGCTCGATCGCGCGGGAAAGCGACGTCAGCTTTCCGATCCATGCCGGTGCCGAAATCGGCGTCGCCTCGACCAAGGCCTTCACCTGTCAATTGACGGTGCTCCTGGCGCTGGCACTTGAGGCCGCGCGGCAAAAGGGTGAACTGAGCGACGTAGGCTTTGCCGATGCCCTGGCAAAGCTACGCGGCTTGCCCGCGATCTTTGGCACTGGCCTCGACATGGGTGGACCGGTCGAGGCGATCAGCCAGGAATTGGCCGAAGCCTCGGACGTGTTGTTCCTGGGCCGCGGGCTGATGTATCCTCTGGCGATGGAGGGCGCTCTAAAACTTAAGGAAATCAGCTACATCCACGCCGAAGCTTATGCATCAGGCGAGTTGAAACACGGCCCGATTGCACTGATCGACAGCCATATGCCGGTGGTGGTGATGGCACCCAGTGACGGGTTGTTCGAGAAAACCGTGTCCAACATGCAAGAGGTGATGGCCCGCGGCGGCAAGGTGGTTCTGATCTCGGATTCCGAAGGGCTGGCCGCCGCCGGTGAGGTCTGGCGCAAGATCGAAATGCCGCGCATCGACCCGATGCTGACGCCGATCCTCTATGCCCTGCCGGCGCAATTGCTGGCCTATCACACCGCCATCGCCAAAGGCACTGACGTCGACCAGCCGCGCAACCTGGCAAAATCCGTCACTGTCGAGTGACCATGGCCAAGCGCTGTGATCGGTTCGGCCCGGAATGGTGACCCTGGACGAAGCGCTGGCGGCGCTGCGTGCCGGGGCCGAACCGGGGCGCGCCGAGTCCATGGCCGCCTATCATAAGGTGGCGCGGACCTATCTTGGCACCCCGAATCCGGCGATCAACGACCTGACCAAGACCTGGCGGCAAGACCTTTCGCTGAACGAGCGCCTGATCCTGGCCGGGGCGCTCTGGAACACCAATATCCACGAGGCGATGCTGGCGGCGGCCAAGCTGCTGACCCAGGCGCGGATTCGACCCGATTCGGCGGCCTGGGATCTGATCTGTGCCTGGGTGCCGGATTTTGACGGTTGGGCGGTCGCCGATCACGCCTGCATGGCCGGGCAGCGCCGGATCACCGCCGATCTGTCGCGGCTGGACCGGGTCGAGGGCTGGACCCGCTCAGAGCATATGTGGACCCGGCGCGCGGCGCTGGTGATCACCTTGCCGCTGAGCAAATCAAACCATCCGAAACCTGATGAGGCGGCGGCGCGGGAGCGGGTGCTGGGCTGGGCGGCCAGCTATGTGTCCGACCGCGACTGGTTCATCCAAAAGGCGGTGGCCTGGTGGATCCGCGACCTCTCGAAACATGATCCGGCGCGGGCACAGGCCTTCCTTGACCAACATGGTGCCGCGATGAAACCTTTCGCGCGCAAGGAAGCCGGGAAATACCTTGTCAAACCGACAGGTTAGTTCGCAAAGACTTCGATTTCGGGCAGGCCGGTAATCGGCGCGCCGAGCGCCTGGAACGCCGCCAGCGACATCCGGCTCCCGGCCTTGGCGGTTCCGGGAATTGCGATCAGATCGACATCGACCCGCTGCCCCTTGTAGGCCAGCCGCCCCTTGCGATCCGCCGCCACCAGCGGCGTTTTCAGCCACAGCCCCGGCTGGCCGACATCGCCCAGCGAAGCGATGGTCACGCCAAGCCGCCCGCCTGGCCCGGCGACAGGTTTGGCCGCGGCCACATCCGTCGCATCAGGCGCCGCAGCATCCGCCGATCCCGGCCGGGCGCGCGGGCGGGTCTGGCCATCGCCATCGCGCACCGCAACCGGCCCCTCACCGCCGCGATCAGGGCGCAGAACCGCGCAGCCCGCTGGCAAGGCGGTTAGGGCCAGCACCAAGAGCGTATGTCTGAGCATCGTCATCTCATCAGCCTAAGCCCGGCCCGCCCAGACGACAATCGGTGATCGCACTCTTGCCGCCGGATGCGCGGATCCTTACCTTCGCCCTATGGACATGCCCCTGATTGATCCCTTCGCCCGGCCGATTTCCTATCTGCGCGTTTCGGTGACCGATCGCTGCGATTTCCGCTGCGTCTATTGCATGACCGAAAACATGACCTTTCTGCCAAAGAAAGACCTGCTGACCCTGGAAGAGCTGGACCGGATGTGTTCGGCCTTTATCGGCCTCGGGGTGAAAAAGCTGCGGATCACTGGCGGCGAGCCGCTGGTGCGGCGCGATATCATGACGTTTTTCCGCGCCATGACCCGGCATCTGGACAGCGGCGCGCTGGACGAATTGACTCTGACCACCAATGGCTCACAGCTGGAACGCTTTGCCGGGGATCTTTACGCCGCCGGGGTGCGTCGGGTGAATGTGTCGATCGACACGCTGGACGAGGAAAAATTCGCCCGGATCACCCGCTGGGGCCGGTTGCCACAGGTGCTGCGCGGACTGGATGCAGCCCAGGCCGCCGGGCTGCGGGTCAAGATCAACGCGGTGGCGCTGAAAGGCTTTAACGAGGATGAGCTGATCAGCCTGGCCGAATTCTGCGCCGCCCGTGACATGGACATGACCTGGATCGAGGTGATGCCGATGGGCGATCTCGGCAATGAGGACCGGGTCGGGCAATATTGGTCGCTGGAGGATCTGCGCCGCCAACTGGCCCAAACCTATACGCTGATCGACCTGCCCGAACGCACCGGTGGTCCGGCGCGCTATGTGCGGCTGCAGGAAAGTGGCCAGAAGATCGGCTTTATCACCCCGCTCAGCCATAATTTCTGCGAAAGCTGCAACCGGGTGCGATTGACCTGCACCGGCCAGCTGTACATGTGCCTGGGGCAGGAAGACATGGCCGACCTGCGCCCGCCCCTGCGCAACCATCCCGACAGCGACACGGTGCTGGCCGAGGCGATCCGCGCGGCCATTGCCCGCAAACCCAAGGGCCATGATTTTGATTATTCTCGGCAAAAGCCGGATGGCCAGGTGTCGCGCCATATGAGCCATACCGGCGGCTGAACCCGTCGCAGGGGGCGCTGCCCCCTCGGCCCTTGGCCTCACCCCCGGGATATTTTGGACCAGAGGAAGCGGAATCGGTTTTGCACGAGGCTGACATCCGACCTGGGACAATTGACTTGGGGCGCGGCTACGGGATTGATAGGCGCCAGCTGAGGAGGATTTCCAGATGAACCAGATGAACGACATAGGTCCCGACCCCGCGCTTGAGGCGCTGACCGAGCCGCTGGATGTCCTGATTGTCGGCGCCGGAATTTCCGGCATCGCCGCCGCGCGCTATCTACAGCAGGAACGGCCCGACGACAGCTATGCGGTGATCGAGGAACAGGACGGCTTTGGCGGCACCTGGCGCACCCATAAATATCCCGGCATCCGCTCGGACAGCGATCTGCACACATTCGGCTATGGCTTCAAACCCTGGGTCGGGCCACCGATTGCCACCGCGGACGAGATCAACGCCTACCTCGGCGAGACCATCGCCGAAAACGATCTCGGCAGGCATATCCATTATGGCTGGCGGATCGAAACAGCGCGCTGGAATTCCGCCACCAACCTCTGGACCGTCACCGCGCGGCAGAGCGGCAGCGGCAAGCTGCGCGAGGTGTCGGCACGGTTCCTGTGGATGTGCCAGGGCTATTACCGCCATTCCAAGGGCTATACCCCGGACTGGCCGGGGATGGCGGATTTCAACGGCGAGATCATTCACCCGCAGAGCTGGCCCGAGGATTTCGACGGCGCCGGCAAACGCATGGTGGTGATCGGCTCTGGTGCCACGGCGGCGACCCTGGTTCCCAATGTCACCGATATGGTCGATCACGTCACCATGCTGCAGCGCTCGCCAACCTATTTCCGCTCCGAGCGCAATGAAATCGCCATCGCCGCGCGGCTGCGCGAATTGCAGGTCGACGAGGTCTGGATTCATGAGATCGTGCGCCGTGAAATGCTGGTCCTGGGCCGCGATTTCGCGCTGCTCTGCGCCGCCAACCCTGAGGCGGTGAAGAAAGAGCTGATTGCCACGGCCAAGAAATACCTGGGCGAGGATTTCGATTACGACAAGCATCTGACCCCGTCCTACGCCCCCTGGCGGCAGCGGCTGGCGCGAATCCCGGACGGCGATCTGTTCAAGGCGCTGGCCGGTGGCAAGGCCTCGATCGAAACCGATGAGATCGAAAAATTCGTGCCCGAAGGCATCCTGCTGAAATCCGGCAAGCTGCTGGAGGCCGATGTCATCGTCACCGCCACCGGCTTCGACCTCTGCGCCTTGGGCGATATTGCCTTCGAAATCGACGGTCAGGCGCTCGATCTGCATGACACCGTCGGTTATCGCAGCATGATGTTCACCGGGGTGCCCAATCTGGTTTGGGTGATGGGCTATTTCCGCTCGTCCTGGACCCTGCGGGCCGAGCTTGTGGCGCAATTCGTCATGCGCCTGCTCGATCACATGCAGGCCGGTCAGAAAAGCCGGGTCGAGGTGAAATTGCGCGCCTCGGAGCAGGATATGGAGCTGTTCGACTGGGCCGATGAAGAAGATTTCAATCCCGGCTACCTGCTGCGCGGGCAAAATATCTTTCCCCGGCGCGGCGCTTCGAATGAATGGAAGCTGAACCAGGATTACTGGGTCGAAAAAGACGAATTCGCCGCCATCGACCTGGATGACGAGCTGTTCGCCTATCGCTGAGCGTGGCGGCGGGCATCCGGCGTTCGACGATTTCCGCCCACCAGGAGCAGCCCGCCGGGATCGCCTCGTCGTTGAAATTGTAGTCCGGGGTATGGACCTTGGCGCTGTCGCCATTGCCGACCAGGATATAGGCGCCGGGGCGCTCTTCGAGCATATAGGCGAAATCCTCACCGCCCATCGTCACCTCGGCCAGGTCGCATTTGCCGGCGACGGCGGTGGCGACCTCGACGGCGAATTCGGTCTGATCGACGGAATTCACCATCGAGGGATAGCCGCGAATCCAGGTGATATCGGCGCGGCAGTCAAAGGCCGCGCAGGTCGAGGTCGCGATCTGCTTGAACCGCTTTTCGGCCAGTTCCCGGGTGGCTTTGGTCATCGTGCGAATGGTGCCGCGCAGATTGACCGAGGGCGGAATCACGTTGAACGCGGTCGAGGCGGTGACGAAGGAGGTCACCGAGACCACGATCTGTTCCACCGGATCGGCGTTGCGCGACACGATGGTTTGCAGCGCCAGCACCAACTGCGCGGCGGCGATCGTCGGATCGGCCACGGTGTTGGGCATCGCCGCATGACCGCCCTGCCCGACCACGGTGACATCGAATTGATCGGTCGCCGCAAAGAACGGGCCGGATCGGATGGCAAAGGCGCCGGTCGGCATGCCGGGCCAATTGTGCATCCCGTAGACCTCTTGAATGCCGAATTTTTCCATCATCCCGTCGTCGCACATTTCCTTGCCGCCGGCGCCGCCTTCTTCGGCGGGTTGAAAGATCACCACCACGGTGCCGTCGAAATTGCGGGTTTCAGAGAGGTATTTCGCCGCCCCCAGCAGCATCGCGGTGTGGCCGTCATGACCGCAGGCATGCATGGCGCCCGGGGTCTTGGAGGCGTAATCCAGCCCGGTCGTTTCAAGGATCGGCAGCGCGTCCATATCGGCACGCAGCCCGATCACCTTGCCTGAGGTGTTCGACTTGCCCCGGATCACGCCGACGACGCCGGTGCGCCCGATCCCGGTCTCGACGGTGTCACAGCCAAAAGCGGTCAGCTTTTCCGCGACAATCCCGGCGGTGCGATGGGTGTCGAACAGGATCTCGGGATGTTCGTGCAGATCGCGACGCCATGCGGTGATTTCAGTCTGCATCTCGGCAAAACGGTTCTTGATCGGCATGGCTCAACCCTTTCTCAGATGATCCAGCAGGCGCTGCATGAAGGCATGACCGGCCTGGAATTGTTCGATGGTGATGAATTCGTCCGGCTGATGCGCCTGGGCGATGTCGCCGGGCCCACAGACCACGGCGGAAAAGCCATGCGCCTGGAAATAGCCGGCCTCGGTGCCATAGCTGACCACATGGGTGCCATTGTCACCGGTCAATGACCGGGTCAGTTGTTCGGCGGCGCCATCGACCTCCGGGGCCAGCCCCTTGGCTCCGAACTTCTCGGAAATCACGATCCCGGCCTCGGGACGCACCTTTTTCATCTCGGCATCGAGCCGCGCCACTTCGGCCTTGAAGCGGGCGCCCCACTCGGCGGGATCGTCGCCGGGCACGCAGCGGAAGGTCAGCACGAAATCGCAATCCTTGGCGGTGATGTTATGGGCGGTGCCGCCTTCTATCATGCCGACATGGACATTGGTCCAGGGTGGATCGAACAGCGCGTCCACCCCGGTCGGGGTCTTCGCCATGCCTTCGGCGTTCATCTCATTGGCCCACATGATCAGCCGGGCCGCCTCCATCACCGCCGAAACCCCCTTGTAGGCGATCGAGGAATGCACCTCGAACCCTTCGAAATGCACCTGAAAGCCGATCCCGGACTTGTGCCCGGTGACCACCTGCAGGGTCGAAGGTTCGCCGATGATCGCGGTCGAGCCCTTGGGGAACTGCCCATCGGCATCGCGGATCAGCGGATCGACACCGATCAGCCCGACCTCTTCGTCATAGGTCAGTGCCAGTTGCAGCGGCCGAGTCAGGCCGCTGGCCTGGCCCTCGACCAGCGCCCAGATCGCCAGCGCGTCGAACCCCTTCATGTCGCAGCAGCCACGGCCGTAATACTTGCCATCCCGCTCGATCACGGTGAACGGGTCGCTGGACCAGGCCTGCCCGTCCACCGGCACCACATCGGTATGACCCGACAGCACCACCGCGCCCTCGACCAGCGGCCCGGCATGGGCCCAGAGCCCGGCCTTGGGCTCATCCTTGTGCAGATGTCGAAAGGTCGCCACATCATGGCTGTTCAGATAGGCCTCGACCCAGTCAATCAGCGGCAGGTTGCTGTCGCGGCTGACTGTCGGAAAGCTGACCAGCTTTTCCATGATTTCAAAGGGTGTCAAGCGTTTGGGCATTCGATTTCCTATCAAGCCGGAACCGGTTCGGCGCAAACCGGGGCCGCCACCAATGTTACGCGTCACTCAGCACAGTTCAATTTCCGGATTCACTGTTCACCATTCATTGGTTGCCGTTCAAGAGCCGCCATTTAATAGCCGCTGTCGGTGGTCAGCACGAAATGATCCTCGCCCACCTGCCGATAGGCCGAGGGGTCGGGCACATAGCCGAGATCATGGATCGGCGACGGGATCGGTTTAAAGACCAAATCGTTTTCATCCTTGCGGCGCAGCGGATCGGCGATCGGCACTGCCAGCATCAGCGCCCGGGTATAGGGGTGCTGCGGGTTCTCGAACACCGCGGTGCGGCTGCCGATTTCGACGATCCGGCCCAGATACATCACCCCGACCCGGTGGCTGACCCGTTCCACCACCGCCATGTCATGGCTGATGAACAGGTAGCTGATGTCGAGATCGGCCTGCAATTCCATCATCAGGTTCAGCACCTGCGCCTGGACGCTGACATCCAGCGCCGAAACCGCCTCATCCGCGACGATCAGCTTGGGGTTCAGCGCCAGGGCCCGGGCGATGGCGACGCGCTGGCGCTGGCCGCCGGACAATTCATGCGGATAGCGGCGCAGGAACGAGCGGGGCAATTCGACCCGGTCGAACAGCATCTCGACCCGGCGCATCAGATCGGCGCCTTTGTGGGTGCCGTAATTGCGCATCGGCTCGGCCACCTGATCGGAAAGCTGCATCTGCGGATTGAGGCTGGCAAACGGGTCCTGAAACACCATCTGCATATCCAGCCGCGCCTGCCGCAGCCCCTGCGTGCCAAGCGCGACGATGTCCTTGCCGTCGAGCACAATATGCCCGGATTCCGGTTCGACCAACCGCAGCAGCGACCGCCCGGCGGTGGATTTACCACAGCCTGATTCACCAACCAGGCTCAGGGTCTGCCCCTTGTTGATGGTAAACGAGACATCCTCGACCGCATGCACCTGCGCCACGGTGCGGCGGAAAAAGCCCCCCTTGACCGGGAACCGGGCGGTCAGGTTGCGCACCTCCAGCAGCGGCGTGTCCTCGCCGGTGATCGGTTCGATCTTTTGATCCTTGGCGCCGAACAGCTTCATCGGTTCGGGATAGGCCTTGCCGCGCATCTCGCCCAGCTTTGGCACCGCCGCCAGCAGCGCCTTGGTATAGGGCTGCTGCGGATTGGCAAAGATCTCCTCGACGGTTCCCTCTTCGACCAGGTTGCCGCGAAACATCACCACCACCCGGTCGGCCATCTGCGCCACCACCGCCATGTCATGGGTGATGAACATCACCGCAGTGCCGGTTTCCTTTTTCAGCCGGTTGATCAGCGCCAGAATCTCGGCCTGAATCGTCACATCCAGGGCCGTCGTCGGCTCGTCCGCGATCAGCAGACGCGGCTCGCAGGCCAGCGCCATGGCGATCACCACCCGCTGGCGCATGCCGCCGGACAGTTCATGCGGATATTGTTCCAGCCGCCGTTCCGGTTCCGGGATCCGCACCTGGCGCAGCAGGTCCAGCGCCCGCGCCTTGGCGCTCTCGCGGCTGATGTTCTTGTGCACCCGCAGGCCTTCGGTCAATTGCCGGCCCACGGTGAACACCGGGTTCAGCGCGGTCATCGGCTCTTGAAAGATCATGCCGATTTCGTTGCCGCGAATGTCGCGCATCTGGTCCTGATCGATCTGCGCCAGATCGGTCTGGCCACCATCGCGGCGGTCAAACAGCAACCGGCCACCGGCGATTTCGCCGCCGCCATATTCAACCAGCCGCATCAGCGACAGCGACGACACCGACTTGCCCGAGCCGGATTCTCCGACCACCGCAACGGTTTCGCCGGGCTTTATCGAAAACGACACGTCCTCGACCCCGACCACCGGACCATCCTTGGTCTGAAAGGTGACCCTCAGATTTTCGATCCGGGCCAAGGGTTCGGGCCGGGCCTGGGCATTGGGGGGCGGCTGATCCAGCATGAAGCATATCCTGTTGGCGCAATGGGACGACGCTAGCGATGCCACTGCCCGAATGTCAAACATCCCGGGAAATTGTCCCAGCGTAAAACGAAGGCGAGGCTTGCAATTTAAGCGCAAGCGGTTTTCGATGATCTGCAACCGTGGAGAAGGCCGCCCCAGGTCTTCCGGGGGAGTTTGCTTCGGGGGCTCCTTCCACGGGAGAACACCGCCCCGAGCCGAACAGCACCGATCCGCCAAGAGATCGGGGCAAACCAACTAGGAGTGTGACATGAACCTCAAGTCGCTATTGCTGGGCGCGGCGGCATCGCTCGCCCTGGCACCAACCGCCTACGCCGAGCGCGGCGCGGATGGGCAGTTGAACATCATCTACTGGCAAGCGCCATCAACGATGAACCCCTTCCTGTCCGGCGGCACCAAGGAGGTCGAAGCCGCGTCCATGGTGATCGAACCCTTGATCCGCTTTGACGAACAAGGGGAAATGGTGCCGATGCTGGTCTCCGAGATCCCGACCGTGGCAAACGGTGGCGTGTCGGCCGATCTGAAAACCATCACCTACAAGCTGTCCGATGGCATCAAATGGTCCGACGGCAGCGCCTTTACCGCGTCTGATGTGGTGTTCACCTGGGAATATTGCACCCATCCCGAAGGCGGCTGCGCGCAGAGTTCGTATTTCGACGGCGTGTCCAATGTCGAAGCCACCGATCCGCTGACCGTCAAGGTCACCTTCGCCGAGGCCAAGCCGTTCCCCTACACCGCCTTTGTCGGCTCAGAGAGCCCGATCATCCAGAAGGCACAGTTTGAAAACTGCATGGGCGCCAAGGCTCCCGAATGCACCGACGCCAACTTTAATCCGATCGGCACCGGCCCCTATGTGGTCGACGAGTTCAAACCGAACGACGTGATCTCGCTCTCGGCCAATGCCAATTACCGTGACGCGTCCAAACCGGCCTTTGGATCGGTCAAATTCAAAGGCGGCGGCGACGCAGCGGCGGCGGCCCGCGCGGTTCTGGAAACCGGCGAATTCGACTATGCTTGGAACCTGCAGCTGGCGCCCGAGATTCTGGACAAGATGGAAATGGGCGGCAAGGGCGTGGTCGTTGTGGCCTTTGGCACCTCGGTCGAGCGCCTGCACCTGAACCAGAGCAATGCCTCTGCCGACCTCGGCCCGGACATGCGATCGGTCTATGCCGATGGCAAGAATCCGCACCCGTTCCTGACCGATCCGAAGGTCGGCAAGGCGCTGAGCATGGCCATTGACCGTCAGTTGCTGGTCGACGTGGGCTATGGCAAGGCCGGGAAAGCAACCTGCAACGTGCTGCCGGCCCCGGCGGCCTATGCCTCGACCGCCAATGACAGCTGCCTGAACCAGGACATCGAAGGCGCCAAGAAGTTGCTGGACGAAGCAGGCTGGAAAGTCGGCGCCGGCGGCATTCGCGAAAAGGATGGCGTGAAACTGTCGGTGCTCTTCCAGACCTCGACCAACGCCGTGCGTCAGGATTCGCAAGCGCTGATCAAGCAGTGGTGGGGGGAACTCGGTGTCGAAACCGAGCTGCGCAACATCAATGCTTCGGTGTTCTTTGGCGGCGACCCGTCCTCGCCCGATACCTTCCAGAAGTTCTATGCCGACATCGAGATGTACACCAACAACTTCTCCGGCGTGGATCCCGAGGCCTATATGGCCAACTGGCGTTGCTCGGAAATCCCGGGGCCGGACAAGCAATGGCAAGGGTCGAACATGCAGCGGTTCTGCAACCCGGCCTATGATGCCCTGGTCACCGAGATGTCGAAAACCGCCGAACTGTCCAAGCGCGGCGACCTGGCCAAGGCGATGAACGACATGATCATGGCCAGCTATTCGATCGTCCCGCTGGTGCACCGTGGCGGTCAATCCGCCCATGCCAAGACCCTGGGCGGCGTCAAGATGACCGACTGGGACAGCGAGCTTTGGAACATCGCTGACTGGTACCGGATCAAGTGAGTCCGATTACAGAAGGGCGGCCCTGCGTCGCCCTCCTGCCCCCGTTCCCTTTTCCAACCAGAACCGAAAGCGTTTGGCCTGAATGCTGACTTACACCGTCCGACGGCTGGTTCTTGCGATTCCCACTTTGCTGTTTATCGGCCTGGTGATCTTTCTTTTGCTGGATTTGGCACCCGGTGATCCGACTGCGCAATTGCCGCTGACCATTCCGCCGGAGGTGCGCGAACAGATCCGTCAGTCACTGGGTCTCGACGAACCACTGCCGGTGCGCTTTGGCAAATGGATGGTGCAGTTCTGCTGGGTCGAACCGCAGGTGATGATCGACAGCCTGTTTGGCAGCCATCTCGCCGAAGGCCAGCAGCGCGTGCTGTCCTGGCAGACCCGTTCGCCGGTGATGGACATCGTCTGGCAGCGGATGCCGCAGACCCTCTGGGTCGTCGGCACCGCCTATCTGGTGGCAATCGTCATCGCCCTGCCAATCGGCATCTATTCCGCCTACCGACAATATTCGATCTTCGACAATGTCGGCACCTTTATCTCGATGATCGGGTTTTCGGTGCCGCCCTTCTTTTCCGGGGTTCTGGTGATCGTGATCTTTGCGGTCAACCTGGGCTGGCTGCCGTCGATCTATGACACCACCCATGCGGTGAACGATTGGGACAGTTTCGTCGTGCAATTGCGCCAGATGGTGATGCCGGTGATGGTGCTGGCACTGCAGATCACCGCGCAATTGTCACGCTTCATGCGGGCCTCGATGCTCGACAATCTCAATCAGGATTACGTCCGCACCGCCCGCGCCAAGGGCCTGTCCGAACGGGTGGTGGTGCTGGTCCATGTGCTGCGCAATTCGATGATCCCGGTGGTCACCGTCATCGCCCTGGGCATTCCGCAGATTTTCGGCGGCGCGATCATCACCGAACAGGTGTTCAAGGTGAACGGGATCGGTCAGCTGCTGATCTCCGCGATTCAGGCCAATGACATTCCGATGGTGCAGACGTTGACCTTCATATTCGCAATTCTCATCGTCCTCTTCAATCTGATCGCCGATGTGCTCTACGGCATCCTCGATCCAAGGATCCGCTATGACTGAGGACCGCCGCACCACCGCCGAACCTGACCTCACCGCCGAGGTGCTGGATGCAGTGCTGACCAGTGGCCCGGTGCCGCTGACCCCGCCGCGCAGCCAGTTGAGCGAGGTCTGGAGCCAGTTCATCCACCACAAGGGCGCCGTCGCCGGCGGCGTGGTGTTCCTGCTGATCGTCTTTGCGGTCTTTCTCGGGCCGCAGATCTGGACGCTCGACGCCACCTATATCGACATCCGCGCCCGCAATCAGGGACCCAGCCTGGCACATCCTTTCGGCACCGACCAATTGGGGCGCGACATGCTGAGCCGGATGATGATCGGTGGCCAGACCTCGGTGCTGGTCGGCATCGTTGCGATGTCCCTGGGGCTGGTGCTGGGCACCCTGATCGGGGTTCTGGCCGGGTTCTACCGGCGGCTCGACGGTCTGCTGATGCGGCTGACCGATCTGTTCCTGGCGCTGCCGCTGCTGCCGCTGCTGCTGGTCATGGTGATGCTGTTCCGCGACCGGCTGAGCGCCGCCTTCGGGCCGGAAACCGGGATTTTCATCCTGATGGTCACCGCCATCGGCATCACCTCCTGGATGCCGACCGCACGAATCGTGCGCGGCGACGTGCTGGCGCTGAAAGAGCGTGAATTCGTTCTCGCGGCGCGCTCGATCGGCACCTCGAACCTGATGCTGATCGCCCGGCATATCCTGCCGAATGTGGTCTCGCCGATCGTGGTCTCGGCCACCCTCGGCATCGCCAATGCGATTATCACCGAATCCGCGCTGTCCTTCCTCGGCCTCGGCTTTCCACCCGATTTCCCGACCTGGGGGCGGCTGCTGTTCGACGCGGTGGATTACATGCAACAAAACCCGGAGCGGGTGATCATGCCCGGCCTGGCGATCTCGCTGACGGTGCTGTCGGTGAACTACCTGGGCGACGGGCTGCGCGACGCGCTCGACCCGCGCATCCGCGGCCGCTAACCCCCCTGAGCCCCGACCGCTTCATCTTGCCATAAATATTCCGGGGGAGTCGGGCCGCAGGCCCGGCGGGGGCAGCGCCCCCTCTGCGGCGCACCAAAGCGCGCGCCCCACATCATCCCAGTCACACAATAGCAAAAGGGCGGCCCGAAAGGACCGCCCCATGCATTCCGACCCCATGACGATCAGCTGATCTTGGTCAGCAACTCATCTAGGGATTTCTTGGCATCGCCATAGAACATCCGGGTGTTCTCTTTATAGAACAGCGGGTTCTCGATCCCGGAATAGCCGGTGCCCTGGCCGCGCTTGGACACGAACACCTGCTTGGCCTTCCAGCATTCCAGCACCGGCATCCCGGCGATCGGCGAATTCGGATCCTCCTGCGCCGCCGGATTCACGATGTCGTTCGACCCGATGACAATCGCCACGTCGGTGCTGGGGAAATCTTCGTTGATCTCGTCCATTTCCAACACGATGTCATAGGGCACCTTGGCCTCAGCCAGCAGCACGTTCATGTGGCCGGGCAGACGCCCCGCGACGGGGTGAATGGCAAAGCGCACGGTCTTGCCCTTTGCCCGCAGCCGCTTGGTCAACTCGCTGACAGATTGCTGCGCCTGCGCCACCGCCATGCCGTAGCCGGGGATGATGATGATCGAATCCGCATCCTCCAGCGCCGCCGCGACACCGTCGGAATCGATGGCGATCTGTTCGCCCTCGACCTCCATCGCCGGGCCGGTGGAGCCACCAAAGCCGCCGAGGATCACCGAGATGAACGAGCGGTTCATCGCCTGGCACATGATATAGCTCAGGATCGCACCGGAAGAGCCGACCAGCGCCCCGACCACGATCAGCAGATCATTGCCGAGGGAGAAACCGATCGCCGCCGCCGCCCAGCCGGAATAGCTGTTCAGCATCGACACCACGACCGGCATATCCGCGCCGCCGATGCCCATGATCAGGTGATAGCCGATGAACAGCGCCAGCAGCGTCATCAGGAACAGCGGGAAAAAGCCACCAGTGCTGAAATACCAGAACAGGCACAGCACCGAGAGCCCGGCCGCCGCCGCGTTCAGCAGATGCCCGCCGGGCAGCTTGGTCGCCACCGTGCTGACCTTGCCGGCCAGCTTGCCATAGGCGATCACCGAGCCGGTAAAGGTCACCGCGCCGATGAACACGCCAAGGAACAATTCGACCCGCAGGATCGACACCTCGACCGCCGTCTTATGCGCCAGAAGCGCGGCAAAGCCGGTCAGGTCGTGGCGGGTCGCCGCGTCCATCATCAGCACCCGACCCAGTTCGATATGGGCGTTATAGCCGACGAACACCGCCGCCAGACCGACCAGTGAATGCATCGCCGCCACCAGCTGCGGCATCTCGGTCATCTGCACCCGTGTGGCGACAAAATACCCGATGGTGCCGCCACCGACGATGAGGATCAGCGACAGCAGCCAGAGCCCGGAACCGGGGCCGATCAGCGTCGCAAACACCGCCAGCGCCATGCCGCTGATGCCATACCAGACCGCCCGCTTGGCGCTTTCCTGTCCGGAAAGCCCACCCAGCGAGAGGATGAAGAGGACAGCTGCGACCACATAGGCCGCTGTTGTGAAACCAAAATCCATCTGTCCTACCCCTTACGATTTCTGGAACATGGCGAGCATCCGCCGGGTCACGAGAAAGCCGCCGAAAATATTGATTCCGGCCATGAACACCGACAGCGCGCCCAGCAAAATCACCAGGAACGACCCGGATCCGACCTGCATCAGGGCACCCAGAATGATGATCGACGAAATCGCGTTGGTCACCGCCATCAGCGGCGTGTGCAGCGAATGGCTGACTTTCCAGATCACCTGGAAACCGATGAAGACCGAGAGCACAAAGACGATGAAGTGCTGCATGAAGCTGGCCGGAGCGACCAGCCCGATCGCCAGCAGGATCGCCGCGCCGACCGCCAGCAATGTCACCTGCGAGCGGGTCTGTTTCTTGAACGCCACCACCTCAAGCTCGCGCTTTTCGGCAACGGTCAATTCCCGGGATTTCTCTTTCGGCTTCTGCGCCGCAATCGCCTTCACTTTGGGCGGTGGTGGCGGGAAGGTGATCTCGCCAGCATGGGTCACGGTGGCACCACGGATCACGTCGTCTTCCATATTGTGATTGATCACCCCGTCCTTGGCCGGGGTCAGATCGGTCATCATATGGCGGATATTGGTGGAATAGAGCGTCGAGCTTTGCGCTGCCATCCGGCTGGGGAAATCGGTATAGCCGACGATGGTCACGCCGTTGTCGGTGACGATCTTTTCATCCATCACCGTCATCTTGCAATTGCCGCCACGTTCGGCGGCCAGGTCGATGATGACAGATCCCGGCTTCATCGACGCGACCATATCCTCGGTCCAGAGCTCGGGCGCTTCGCGGTTCGGGATCAACGCGGTGGTGATGACGATGTCGATATCCGGCGCAATCTCACGGAACTTGGCCAGCTGCGCGGCGGCGAATTCCGGGCTCGACACGGCGGCATAACCGCCGGTGGCGGCGCCGTCCTGTTGTTCCTCTTCGAAATCGAGGAACACAAACTCGGCGCCCATCGATTCCACCTGTTCGGCGACTTCGGGGCGCACGTCAAAGGCGTAAGTGATCGCACCCAGCGAGGTCGCGGTGCCGATCGCGGCCAGACCAGCCACCCCGGCGCCGACCACCAGAACCTTGGCAGGCGGCACTTTACCGGCGGCAGTCACCTGACCGGTAAAGAAGCGGCCAAAGTTGTTACCGGCCTCGATCACCGCCCGATACCCGGCGATATTGGCCATCGAAGACAGCGCATCCATCTTTTGCGCCCGGCTGATGCGGGGCACCATATCCATCGCGATGACAGAGGCACCCTTGGATTTGCACAGCTCCATCAACTCCGCATTGGCGGCAGGATAAAAGAACGAAATCAGGGTTTTGTCTTCGGTCAGCCGCTTGGCCTCGGTGTCCGAGGGCGGCCGCACCTTGGCGATGACATCGGCCTCTTTCCAGAGCGCCGCAGCGGTTGCCACCACCTTGACGCCGACGGCCTCATAGGTCGCGTCCGAAAACCCGGCCATGGCGCCCGCGCCGCTTTCGATCAGGCAGTCATGGCCCAGCTTTTGCAGTTGCGTGGCTGAATCCGGGGTCATGGCAACCCGCGCCTCGCCCTCGAACACTTCCTTTGGCGTTCCGATCTTCACGTCCTAGATCCCCCTACTGAACAAAGGTCAGGGCCGCGCCGGATTACCCCGAAGCAGCCCGCAAATTCATTGCGCAATATTGTTACGCGGTTTCGTCAGATGAGATGCCCGTTCTTGCGCAAAGTGTCAAACCCATCTGCGCACCTTCTGGCAATAGCGGGCGAAATCGGCCCGGAACTTCCGCCGCAGACGATCCTCTTCGGGCAGGATGAACCGACGTTCGATCAGCCAGACAAAGATCGGGATCAGCACCAGCGCCAGAACCGCGCCCCAATAGAGGATCATACCGGTCAGAATCAGCGCATCACCAAGGTAAATCGGATTGCGTGAGCGGGAAAAAATGCCTGAGGTGACCAGCGCGCTGGCCTCGGCATGTGGTATGAGGGTGGTGCGCCGACGCCGCATCTCATAGGCCGCCAGCGCCATCAGCACCAGCCCGCCGCCGACCGCCAGCCCACCGAGGAAGCGCGCACCGGTGGTGCCAAAGCTGAGACCCATCGGCACAAAGGCAGCCTGCGCCCAGGCCAGGGCCAGAAACGCGGCCAGCCAGACAGGGGGGATGTCGATCCACTTGCGCATGGCGCCACTTTAGCCCGCCCTCGGAGCCACCGCCATAGAAGCTTTCGCAATCGGGCGGGCTTGTCACCCCGGTGCCGGTGGGTAAGTTGACGCCAGAAACAGGAGGAACTGCATGTATCTCAAGGGCAAACACGCCATCGTCACCGGCGGCGGCACCGGAATCGGCCTCGCCATCGCCCGCGCTCTGGTCTCCGAGGGCGCCGAGGTGACAATCACCGGCCGCCGGATCGAGGTGCTGAAAGAGGTCGCCGACCCCGGCATGCACCCGCTGGTGATGGATATCACCGACGAAGCGCAGGTGCGCGATGTCACCGCCGCCGCCGTCGCCGCCCGTGGCCCGATCCAGATCTGCGTCGCCAATGCCGGAATTGCCGAAGGCCGCAAGCTGCACAAGACCAGCGGCGAGTTCTGGCGCAAGATCATGGCCACCAATCTGGATGGCAGTTTCTATACGGTGCGCGAAAGCCTGCACTCGATGCTCGGCACCGATTGGGGCCGGGTGATCGTGATTTCCTCGATTACCGGGCTGCGCGGTGCCGGCGGTGCGGGTGCGTATTCAGCCTCCAAACACGGGGTGATCGGGATGGTGCGCTCCTTTGCCGAGGATTTCATCGGCGGGCCCTATACGTTCAATTCGATCTGCCCGGGCTATGTCGACACCCCGATCGTCACCCGCAACACTGACTCGATCAAGGACCGCACCGGGGTCAGTGCCGACGAGGCCCGCGATGTGATGGTGAACATCAACCGCCACAAGCGGCTGATCAAACCCGAAGAGGTCGCCGCCGCCGCGCTCTGGCTGTGCAACCCACTCTGTGAAAGCGTCAATGGCTCCGAGGTCGAAATCGCGGGCGGACCGCTCTGAACCATGGCCCACCAGCGCAGGCTCTGAAATCCATCCGGGCGATTGATTGCACCGTCATTTTCGCCCGCGATGCGGCCGGATGCGCCGCCGCCGGTGTCGAGCGTGCCGCGCCGGACGCCGTTCTTGCCCGACCCGGATGGCAATACCCCAGAAATCCAGGCCGAAATCCCGGTGGCCTAGGCGCTTTTCAACACCGGGCACCCGGCCCGGCCCGCCGCCCAGTCGCGCGCCGCATCGCCAAAGGCGGTGAACAGCGGCCGCGATACCGGATCATTGGACGCATTGTATTCCGGGTGCCATTGCACCGCCAGGGTAAAGCCCGACGCACCGTCGACATAGGCGGCCTCGGGGGTGCCGTCCGGCGCGGTGCCGTCGACATGGAAGCGGGCACCGGGGGTTGCCACCCCCTGCCCGTGCAGCGTGTTGGTCATCACCGCAGGCGCGCCCATCAGCTGATGAAACACCCCGCCCTCGGTAAAGGTCACCTTGTGGCGCAGGGCAAATTTTTCCTCGATGGTGCCGTCGGGGGGCATCCGGTGGTTCAACCGCCCCGGCAGGTCGCGAATTTCCGGATGCAGGGTCGATCCCATCGCCACCGCAACCTCCTGAAACCCCCGGCAGATTCCCAGGAACGGCTGGCCACGCTCCACACAGGCGCGCACCAAAGGCAGGGTGATGGCGTCACGGTTGCGATCAAAGGTGCCATGCGCCTCGGTCGCTTCCTCGCCATATTCCTCGGGATGCACATTCGGGCGCCCGCCGGTCAGCACGAAACCGTCAAACTCTGCCAGCAGTTCCTCGACCGACACGAACCGGGGATCGGCGGGGATCAGCAGCGGCATGCAATCGCAGACCTCGGCCACCGCCTGGGTGTTCATCAGCCCGCCGGAATGGGTGCGGTATTGATCATTAATGACGTTATAATTGGTAATGATACCGACGCGCGCGCGGGACATGAGCCACCTGAAATCTGGAATTTGGCACCGATCCTATGCCGCAAGTTGCCGCGAATAAACAGTTAAACCTGTGCATATGCGCAGATCAGCGGCCTTTGACCGCCGTTTGGGCAGGCTTGTGACATTCGTGCCCCGGCTCAGGCTTCCGCGCTCAGCCCCGAGGCCTCGATCCCGGCCACCGCGGCGGCGGCATCGCGTTCCGACAGATCGCCACTGACCCCGACCGCGCCGATCACATGGCCCTTGCCGTCGCGCACCAGCACCCCACCCGGCACCGGCACCACCGCGCCGCCGAACACCCCGTTGGCGGCGGCGACAAAAGCGGCGCCGCCCGGCCCTGCGGCCACCCGCTCGGCCAGCGCGGTGCCGCTCATATGCAGCATCACCGCGCCATAAGCCTTGCCATGCGCAATCCCGAACCGCCCGGGCGAGGCGCCATCTTGGCGCTCAAAAGCCTTCACATGACCCCCGGCATCCAGCACAACCACCGACAGCGGCCGCATCTGCTGCGCCTGTCCGGCCTCCAGCGCCTTGCGGATGATCGTCCGCGCCCGTCTCAAACTGATCTCGGCCATGTCTTTTCCCGCTTCCTCTGGTTCAAAATATCCTCGGGGGGGCGCCCGCAGGGCGTGGGGGGCAGACAGCCCCCCGCTTCCCGCATCAATTGCGCCTCAGCCCGCCGCCTTCATCTCCAGCCGCCGCCGGTGCAGCACCGGCTCGGTATAGCCCGAGGGTTGCACCCGGCCCTGGAACACCAGATCACAGGCCGCCTGAAAGGCAAAGCCGGTGAAATCCGGCGCCATCCGCTGGTAGGCCGGGTCATCGGCGTTCTGGCGGTCGACCACCGCCGCCATCTTGCGCAGCGCCGTCATCACTTCAACCTCGTCCACCACCCCGTGATGCAACCAATTGGCCAAAGCCTGCGAGGAGATCCGGCAGGTCGCGCGATCCTCCATCAGCCCGACGTCATGGATGTCAGGCACCTTGGAACAGCCGACCCCCTGATCGACCCAGCGCACCACGTAGCCCAGGATGCCCTGGGCGTTGTTGGCAACCTCGCGCGCCACCTCGTCGCTGCTCAGGTTGCGCCCGTCCAGCACCGGGATGCGCAGCAGATCCTCAAGCCGGCCACGCGCGCCGCCAGCGGCAATCTGGCTCTGCCGGGTGGCGACATCGACCTTGTGATAATGCGTCGCATGCAGGGTCGCGGCGGTTGGCGAAGGCACCCAGGCGCAGCTCGCTCCGGCCTCGGGGTGGCCGATCTTGGCCTCCAGCATCTCGGCCATCCGGTCGGGCATCGCCCACATCCCCTTGCCGATCTGCGCCCGGCCCTTCAACCCGCAGGCCAGGCCGATATCGACATTGCGATCCTCATAGGCGGCGATCCAGGCGGTGTTCTTCATTTCGCCCTTGGGCAGGAATGGCCCGGCCTCCATACTGGTGTGGATCTCATCCCCGGTGCGGTCGAGGAAGCCGGTGTTGATAAAGGCCACCCGGTGTTTCGCGGCGCGGATGCATTCCTTGAGGTTGATCGAGGTGCGCCGTTCCTCATCCATGATCCCCAGCTTTACCGTATAGCGCGGCAGGCCCAGCAGGTCCTCGACCCGGGTAAAGATCTCGTCGGCAAAGGCGACCTCTGCCGGCCCGTGCATCTTGGGCTTCACCACATAGACCGAGCCTTCGATGGAATTGCGATCACCGCCGGATTTGGCCAGGTCGTGCAGGGCGCAGAGCGTGGTCACAACCGCGTCCATCAGCCCTTCGAACACCTCATCGCCATGGGCGTCCAGGATCGCCGGGTTGGTCATCAGATGGCCGACATTGCGCACCAGCATCAGGGCGCGACCCTTGACCGAAAAATTATGACCATCCGGCGCGGTATAGTCGCGATCCGGGGTCAGGCGGCGGGTAAAGGCGCGGCCGCCCTTGTCCATCTGTTCGCTCAGATCACCCTTCATCAGCCCCAGCCAATTGGCATAGGCCCCGACTTTTTCCTCGGCATCGACCGCCGCGACACTGTCCTCGCAATCCATGATCGCCGAGACCGCACTTTCCAGCCGGACATCGGAAATCCCCGCCAGGTCCTGCTGGCCGACCGGGGTGTCGTAATCCACCACGATCTCGATCAGCAGCCCGTGTTTGCGCAGCAGCACCCGCAGCGGCGCCTGGTCATCGGCGGCCCAGCCGACAAATTGCGCCGCATCCTGCAACCCGACCGGCCCGGCCTCGGAGCTCAACGCCAGGCGTTCGTCATTGACGCTGATCCCGGTGACCGCAGCCCAGCTGGCACCGGTGAGTGGTGCCACCGCATCCAGATGCGCCTTGGCCCAGGCGATCACCCGCAGCCCGCGCGCCGGGTCATAGCCGCCGCCCTGTGGCAAGTCGCCAAGGGCATCGGTGCCATAGAGCGCATCATAAAGCGATCCCCAGCGGGCATTGGCGGCGTTCAGCGCGTAGCGCGCATTGGTCACCGGCACCACCAGCTGCGGCCCGGCGATATGGGCGATTTCCGGGTCGATGCCGCTGGTCTCGATCTCGAAATCCGGGCCTTCGGGCACCAGATAACCAATCTCTTCCAGCAGCGCGCGATAGGCGCCCGGGTCATGCGGCTGGCCGCGCCGGGCCAGATGCCAAGCGTCGATCTTTTGCTGCATCACCTCGCGGGTTTCCAGAAGCGCCGCGTTCCTCGGTGTCAGGTCGGCGATCAGATCGGCAAAGCCGGACCAGAAGTTGTCGGCGCTGATGCCGGTGCCGGGCAAAGCCTGATCGGTGACAAACCGGTAAAGGCTGTCCGCAACCTCAAGCCCGTGGGCCTTGATCCTGTCTGCCATGTTGTTCCCCTGTCCGCTGCTGGTTGCAAGGTGCAGGCTAACGCCCTGTCACTGCCGCCACAAGACGGCGACAGTTCGGCATTTGCCCAGGTTTCTGTTGACGGCCAGGCTGCGCCCCATTTGGTGAGGCAAATGGCGAGACATAGAGCAGCCCGGCGGGCGCTGGCGCTTTACCATGCAGGGCGACGGCATGGACGTTCCGAACCGGCATGAATTCGCTGAGACGGAGCCAGAAAAGCATCTGGCCTATTGGCTGAGCCGCTTTGACGACCTGCGCCACCACAGCGATGTTTTCGTCACCTTTGGTGCCGAAAGCCAGGGCAAGCGGGTCACCGTGAAGACGACCCTTGGCGATATGCCCCGTCGCAATATCATGGCATCTGGCGCGCTGGAAACGGGTTATGAAACGCCGGCCAGCGTTCGACGCGGCGGCACGCAAGCGGCAAGTCGGCTGACACCATCGGGGCGACGCACATCGCCCCGGCCACCCTTGCAATTCCGCCGCCCCTGCCGCAGCAATGGCCAAACCCAAAACGGAGGCGGCAATGAGCAACAAAGGCGAAACAGGCGGCGTAACCATTCACCTGAGCGATTACACCCCGCCCGCCTATCTGGTGGACAAGGTCGAGCTGACCTTTGTTCTGTCGCCCGAGGCGACACGGGTGAAAAGCCGCATCCAATTCCGCCCCAACCCGGCGACCAGCGACCGCGATTTCTTTCTGCATGGTGAGGATTTGACGCTGATCGCGGCCAGTATCGACGGACAGCCGATCAGCCCCGAGGTCACGCCAGAGGGTCTGCGCTGCGCGGTCCCGGACGCGCCGTTTGACTGGCAAGCCGAGGTCGAAATTGCCCCGGCACGCAACACCGCGCTGGAAGGGCTTTACATGTCCAACGGCATGTATTGCACCCAATGCGAGGCGCAGGGATTTCGCAAGATCACCTATTACCCGGACCGCCCGGATGTCATGGCGACCTTCAGCGTGCGGATCGAAAGCGACCTGCCGGTGTTGCTGTCGAACGGCAACCCGCAGGCCAGTGGCGCCGGTTTTGCCGAATGGCACGATCCCTGGCCGAAACCGGCCTATCTGTTCGCGCTGGTGGCCGGTGATCTGCTGAACCATCCGGGCCAGTTCAAGACCATGTCCGGGCGCAAGATCGAGCTCAATGTCTGGGTGCGCCCGGGTGACGAGGGCAAATGCGCCTTTGCGATGGAGAGCCTGAAAAAGGCGATAAAATGGGATGAGGATGTCTATGGCCGCGAATACGACCTCGACATCTTCAACATCGTCGCGGTTGACGATTTCAACATGGGCGCGATGGAGAACAAGGGGCTGAACGTGTTCAACTCCTCCGCCGTGCTCGCCTCGCCGGAAACCTCGACGGACGCCAATTTCGAACGGATCGAAGCGATCATCGCGCATGAGTATTTCCACAACTGGACCGGCAACCGGATCACCTGCCGCGACTGGTTCCAGCTCTGCCTGAAAGAGGGGCTGACGGTGTTCCGCGACAGCCAGTTCACCGCCGATATGCGATCCGAACCGGTGAAGCGAATCAGCGATGTGATCGACCTGCGCGGCCGCCAGTTCCGCGAAGACAACGGCCCGCTGGCGCATCCGCCGCGCCCGGATCATTTCGTCGAGATCAACAATTTCTATACCGCCACGGTCTATGAAAAGGGCGCCGAGGTGATCGGCATGCTGAAACGGCTGGTCGGGGACGCGAATTACGCCAAGGCGCTGGACCTTTACTTCACCCGCCACGACGGTCAGGCCTGCACGATCGAGGATTGGCTGAAGGTGTTCGAGGATGCCACCGGCCGCGACCTCAGCCAGTTCAAACGCTGGTATACCGATGCCGGCACCCCACGGGTGAAGGTGCGCGAGGATTGGGCGGATGGCACCTTTACCCTGACCCTGTCGCAATCGACGCCGCCGACCCCGGGCCAGCCCGACAAACCGGCACGGGTGATCCCGGTGGCCGTCGGCCTGATCGGCCCCAATGGCGACGAGGTGCGGGAAACCACGGTGCTGGAGCTGACCGAAGCCGAGCAAAGCTTTGAGTTCAACGGGCTGGGTGCCCGGCCGATCCCGTCGATCCTGCGCGGGTTTTCGGCGCCGGTGATCCTGGACCGCGACACCGACAATGCCGAACGCGCCTTTCTGCTGGCCCATGACACCGATCCGTTCTGCAAATGGGAGGCCGGGCGCGCCCTGGCCCGTGACGGGCTGCTCAGGATGCTGAACGAGGGCGCCACGCCCGACGACAGCTATCTCGGCGCGCTGGCGGCCACCCTGGCCGATGACAGCCTTGACCCGGCCTTTGTCGCGCTGGTTCTTGCCCTGCCCTCTGAGGATGACCTGGCCCAGGCCCAGGTCGATGCCGGGCGGGTGCCCGATCCGCAGGCGATCTATCAGGCGCGCGAGGCGCTGCTTGATGCCATCGCCGACCGTCTGGGCGATCAATTGCGCGCCGCCTATGAGGTCAATCAGGTGCCCGGCGATTACCGCCCCGAAGCGGCGCATGTCGCGGCAAGGTCGCTGGCCAACAGCGCGCTGATGCTGCTGTCGCGGCGCGATGGCGGCGCCCTCGCCCGCACCCAATATGCGGCGGCTGACAATATGACCCAACAACTCAGCGCCCTGTCAGCGTTGCTGATTGCCGGGGCCGGAGCCGAGGCGCTGGCCGGGTTTGAACGGCAATGGCGCGCCGACCGGCTGGTGATGGACAAATGGTTCATGCTGCAGGTCGGTCATGCCGCGCCCGAAGACACGGCGGCAACGGTCCAGCGCCTGACCGAGCATCCCGATTTCACCCTGCGCAATCCCAACCGGTTCCGCGCCGTCTATGGCGCCCTGGCGCTGAATCAGGCCGGGTTTCATCATGCCAGCGGTGACGGCTATCGGATCATGGCCGATGGGCTGATCGCGCTGGATGCGCTGAACCCGCAGACCACGGCGCGGATATGCACCGCGTTTCAGAGCTGGCGCCGCTATGACGCTGACCGCCAGCAGATGATCGCAGCCGAACTGGACCGGATCGCGGCCCGTGACGGGCTGAGCCCGGATTGTGCCGAAATGATCGCCCGGATCCGCAACGGTTAGGCCGGACGGCCCGGTTGCGCCCCGCTGATGGGCGCGAACCGGGCCAGCCCCCTGACCAGGGCCACGCCCCAAGGCCACGCCCGGTCATCAGGGCGTCAATGTGGCCATTGCCCCGAAAATTAGGCCGGAACGGGCGTCGGTGCCACGCGGACCGGCCGCTGAAACCCTTTGTTACAAAGCGCTTTCACCAAATTTCACCGCCCCCCGCACCTGCCCAAATCCGTGCCCCGGGCTGACCTAGGGTCAATCCGCGTCGCGAAGGTTTCGCCGTATCTCCTGAATGCAGCCACGTTTCCGCCGGAATGCGATGCCAGATTGATGCCAACGAATAATTCACGGAGTACCCCCATGCGCGGCTTTGCCCGTCTGCCCGATCTGATCGCCTCGCAGCTGTCCCGCACCCCGCGTGACGGCTCGGCCAAGGCCAAAGGTCACCATGGCGCCCCCAAACCGGCCTCGCGCAGCCAGACCGACGCGGTGGGTTTTGCCCAGTTCGCGATGAGCCTGGCGCGTGGCAAGGCCGCTGGCCATCACCGCGACCGTGGGCTGATCCTGCCGGTCAATTCCGACGGCCAGGAGGATTACCTGCGCCAGACCTATATCGGCAAAGGCCAGTTTCTGGTGCGTCAGGACCAGTGGGATGTCCTTGGTCGTCTGACCCGCGAAACCGACTTGAACCGCGAAACCACCACCGAAGGCACCAGCTATGCCAGGCTGCTGTCGCTCGGCGCCCGTTCGGATTTCGTCACCGCCGCCACCGCCGCCTATCATGCGGGCGGCCAGCCCGACGCTTCGGTTCTGGCCGGTCTGGAGGAGGCGCTGGATGATCATCCCGAATGCTGGGGCGTCGCCGTGGTGGTGGCACAGGCGCATATGGATATGGGGCTGGCCAGCCTCGGCCCGCGCCGTCCGACCTCGCGCCCCCCCTGCGATGGCGCGAATTGCATCCATCATTTCAACCGCGCCGCCGAGATCCTCGATCCGTTCAGCGCCATCGAGCTGGGCAGCGCCCTGCTGGCCGAGGCGCGGTGCGATCTGCTCTCTGGCATCCCGGATGCGCCGGACCGGGTCTGCGACGATTTCGAAGACCTGATCGACCTCGATCCCGGCAATCCCCGGCACCTGCGCAATTTCGGCCTGCGGCTGCTGCCGCGCTGGTTCGGCTCTTTCGAGATTCTTGACGAGATGGCGCATGAAACCGCCGAGCGGGTCGAGGACATCTGGGGCGACGGCGGCTATACTTGGGTCTGGTTCGACGTGCTGCGGGCGGTGCCCGAGGCCGCCGACCGGCTGGACATCGATCGCTATGTCGAGGGGATAAAAGACATTCTCGACCGGCGCGGCACCCAGCATGTGACCAATCTGATGGCCGCCCATGCCGGCGTGGTGATGGACCCGACCAGCGCCCCCGATGACATCAGCGCCACGGCCCGCCGCAACCGCAAAAAGATCAACGACAGCTTTGGCGCGATCGTGCGCGAACGGCTGCATGAATTGCACCCCGGGCATTGGGCCGAGGCGCAATTGTCACCCTTTGCCAACCTGCCGGCGGTCGAAGATCTGGCCGAGGATGGCGAGGCGATGGCGCGGTCACTGATCTCGCGGCATTTCCACCAGGAACTCGAGGCCGGGCAGATCGTGACCTTTGCCCCCGGAGGCGTCGAACTGCGCAACCCGGCCTGAGCCCTTGCTCCCCTGCTGACCCTGTCCTAGAAGGCTGATCGACACTCGGCCCGAAAGGATGCACCATGCTGGACCTCAGCTATGAGACCCCGAAACCAAAGGTGATCGCAGGCGCGAAACACGATTGGGAATTGGTGATCGGGCTTGAGGTGCACGCCCAGGTCGCCTCAAAGGCCAAGCTGTTTTCCGGCGCCTCCACCGAATTCGGCGCCGAACCCAATTCCAACGTCGCCTTTGTCGACGCGGCGATGCCCGGGATGTTGCCGGTGATCAACGAATTCTGCGTTGAACAGGCAGTGCGCACCGGGCTGGGGCTGAACGCGGAAATCAACCTGCGCTCGGCCTTTGATCGCAAGAATTACTTCTACCCCGATCTGCCGCAGGGCTATCAGATCAGTCAGCTCTACCATCCGATTGTCGGCGAGGGCGAAATCCTGGTCGACATGGGCCCCGGCGTCGCCCGCCTGGTGCGGGTCGAACGGATCCACCTGGAACAGGACGCCGGCAAGTCGATCCATGACATGGATCCGAACATGTCCTTTGTCGATCTCAACCGCACCGGCGTGGCGCTGATGGAAATCGTCAGCCGCCCCGATATTCGCGGCCCCGAAGAGGCCGCCGCCTATGTCACCAAGCTGCGCCAGATCCTGCGCTACCTGGGCACCTGCGACGGCAATATGCAGAACGGCAACCTGCGGGCAGATGTGAACGTCTCGGTCTGCCAACCCGGCCAATATGAGAAATATCAGGCGACGCAGGATTTCTCGCATCTGGGCACCCGCTGCGAGATCAAGAACATGAATTCGATGCGCTTCATCCAGCAAGCCATTGACCATGAAGCGCGCCGGCAAATCCAGATCCTGGAATCCGGCGGCGAGATCGTGCAGGAAACCCGGCTTTATGACCCGGACAAGGGCGAAACCCGCTCGATGCGCTCCAAGGAAGAGGCGCATGACTATCGCTATTTCCCCTGCCCCGATCTGCTGCCGCTTGAGATCGAACAGGCCTGGGTCAACGATATCAAGGCCAGCCTGCCGGAACTGCCGGACGCAAAGCGGGCGCGCTTTGTCAGCGATTTCGGCCTGTCGGAATACGACGCCTCGGTCCTGACCGCCGATGCCGAAAGCGCGGCGTTCTTTGAAAAGGTCGCCGAGGGGCGCGACGGCAAACTGGCCGCCAACTGGGTGATCAACGAGTTGTTCGGACGGCTGAAGAAGGAAGATCACGACATCACCGACAGCCCGATCAGCCCGGACTATCTGGGCCAGATCGTCGGGCTGATTTCCAGCGGTGACATCAACGGCAAGATCGCCAAGGATGTCTTTGAAATCGCCTATACTTCGGGCCGTGCGCCGGAGGAAATCGTGGCCACGGAAGGGATGACCCAAGTCACCGACACCGGCGCGATCGAGGCCGCGGTGGACGAGGTCATCGCCGCCAACCCGGCGCAGGTGGAAAAGGCCAAGCAGAACCCGAAACTGGCCGGCTGGTTCGTCGGCCAGGTGATGAAGGCGACAGGCGGCAAGGCCAACCCGGCGGCAGTCAACGCGCTGGTGACGGCGAAACTCGGGCTGTAAGGGCGGGCGGGCATTGGCTCGCCCAGCAAACAGACCCGTGATTGCGTGCCACTCAATTGCGCGGCAGCACAACGCTATCTGTCGCTGACCGGACGGGTGCTGACCATCAAGACATGGCGATGGCCACCGCCTGCACCGGGCCCCGAACAACGCCGAGGTCGCGCCGGAGGTCTATGACCCCGACGCCGCCGCCTATTGCCACCCAAAGGCCACCACCCTGCGCGACCACATTCGTGCAGCCCTAGGCGAATAGCCTGCCGCCCTCTTGCCCTTGCCGCCGTCACGCGGCAGGTTCGGCACGCAACAGGAAAGGCAGACACATGGCACTCGGAATCAAGGATCTTATGGAACGCGCCGAGGCGCAGGTAACCAATTGGGCGCCGGAGGCGGCACAGCCAAAGCTGGCGGATGAAAACACCGTCTTTGTCGATATCCGCGACGTGCGCGAATTGGAGCGTGACGGCATGGTGCCCGGCGCCAAACACGCACCCCGCGGGATGCTGGAATTCTGGATTGACCCGGCCAGCCCCTATCACAAGCCCTATTTTGCCGAGGACAAGACATTCGTGTTCTATTGCGCCAGCGGCTGGCGCTCATTGCTGGCCACCAAGGTCGCCCAGGAGATGGGGCTGAAGGCGGTGAACCTGACCGGCGGCTTCGGCGCCTGGAAAGCCGCGGGCCTCGACATTGCCGAGCGCAAGCCGAAATGATCACTGCCGCGCCGCCCGAAATCGATGCGCCGGATCTGTCGCCACCGGATCTGTCGCCACCGATGGCAGTGCTGCCGGAATGGATCGATCACAGCGGGCATATGAACAGGGCGTTTTACGGGGTGCTGTTCGACAAGGGCAGCAGCCATGTGTTTCGCCGGATAGGCTTTGGCCCCGCCTATCGCGCCCAGTATCAACGCACCACTTTTGCCGGTGAATTCTGGGTGCGCTATTTCAGCGAATTGAGATTGGGCGACCGGGTGCGCTGCAGCTTTCGCCTGCTGGATGTCGGGCCGAAATCGTTTCACTTTGCCCAGGAACTGCTGCGCGGTGACGGCAGGTTGGTGGCGACGTCGGAAAAGATCAGCCTGAATATCGATACCAATGGCCCGCGCGTCGCCCCCTATCTGCCGGAAATATTGGCACGACTGCAGGCGTTGCAAAAAGAACAGGCACAATTGCCACGGCCCGATTGGGTCGGGCGCAAGATGGGACTCCGCTGATGAGCATTCAAAGCGCCACACAAACCCTGAAACCCGAGTGGATCGATCACAACGGCCATCTCAATATGGCCTATTACGGCGTGTTGTTCGATTGGGGGGTGGATGCGGTTCAGGACAGTGTCGGCCTGGGTATCGACTATGCCCGGAGCAGTGGCTTTACCACCTTTTCCGGCGAATTCCACATTCGCTACCTGCGCGAATTGCCACCCGATGCCAGCGTCTATTCCACCTTTCGGCTGCTCGACGTCGGGCCCAAGGCCTATCACTTCTGTCAGGAGCTGTATCACAGCGACGGCTGGCTGTCGGCCACCGGTGAGGGGATCAGCCTGCATATCGACCAATCCGGCCCAAGGGTCGCGCCCTATCCGGCGCCGGTGCTGGCGGCGTTGCAGGCGATGCTGGCAGAGCATTCCCAATCGCCAGTGCCCGATTGGGTCGGACGCACGATGGGCATTCGCAAATAGCCCCCCTGTCCAGCGCGCCCGATCACGGGCGCGCTGGAAAGGCGATCACTTAAAGGCGATCACTTGCGGATCAGGTAATCGTCCAGGTTGCCACCATTGGCCAGGATCTCCTTGATCCAACCCGGCTGACGGCCACGGCCGCTCCAGGTTTTGTTGGGATCGTCGGAATGACGGTACTTGGCCGGGTTCACCTTGCGTGTCTTGGCGCCAGAGCCAGTCAGATCAGACAGCGAATAGCCAAGTTCACGCGCCTTTTCTTCCAATGCGTCCAACGCCTTCTTGCGTTCGCGATCCTGAAAGTTGCGAATAGCGGTCTCCACATCCTTGCGAAGTGCCTTCAGCTCATCCAGAGAAATATTTTCCAGGTCAATTTTCATTCGTTACCATTTCCTCAAACGTACGGCCACATTGGACCGAATTGTTGCCATACCCAGACAGGTTACTGCCCATGGAGAGCCGCATAAGTCAATGGGCTAATTTGTGTCAACGGCGAACGCCGCCAAATCCGGAGTTATCCAATAGAAAAATTAAGTTCGAATAATGGCGATATTATTCGAAATGGCGATAAAGAAAGCGATACCGGTCGGCGTCGCTTTCTTTACCCAAGACAATTAATCCATTGACCGTTAGCGCTGAACAATTTCCCAATGATACGCTTGTTTCACTGGCTCAAACCGGCTTGGCGCACAATCGGCTGACCACATTTTCGATCATCCGAATACCAGCATCTTGGCCCAAGGACATGATACTTTCGGGATGGAATTGCACGGCCGCGATTGCGCGGTTTCGATGTTCGAGTCCCATCACCACATTGTCCTCGGTGATGGCAGTCACGATCATGTCATCCGGAATTGTCTCGCGCCGGGCGTGCAGGGAATGATAGCGCCCGATGGTCACCGCCTCCGGCAGACCGGCAAAGACCACCCCGGGGTGGAGCACCCGCACCCGCGAGGGTTTGCCGTGCATCGGCTCATCCAGTTGCTCTAGCGTCGCGCCGAAATAATCGGCAATCGCCTGCAGCCCCAGGCAGACACCGAACAGCGGCAGGTCTCGGGCCAGCACTTTGCCGATGGTGGTGCGGCAATCGAAATCCGCCGGGTTGCCCGGGCCTGGCGACAGCACCACCAGATCGGGGTGAAAGTCGTCAAACACCTGATCCGAAACCGGTGTTCGCGTGGTCAGAACCTCGGCCCCGGTCTGGCGGAAATAATTCGCCAGAGTGTGCACGAAGCTGTCCTCGTGATCGACCAGCAGCACCCGTCGCCCCTGCCCGACCGGCAGCCGCCAGCCGTCGCCGCCAGCAGCATTACCCGTGACATCGCCACGAATTGCCGCCCGCATGGCGCTGGCTTTCAGCTCGGTCTCGGCCTCTTCCTCGTTCGGGTCGCTGTCGTTCAGCAGGGTCGCCCCGGCGCGGACCTCGGCGACGCCATCCTTGATCCGAATGGTGCGCAGGGTCAGCCCGGTGTTCATATCGCCGTCAAAGCCGATCGCCCCGACCGCGCCGCCATACCAGAACCGCGTCGATTTTTCATGCGCCTCGATGAACCGCATCGCCCAGAGCTTTGGCGCCCCGGTCACCGTCACCGCCCAGGCATGCGACAGAAAGGCGTCAAAGGCATCCATGCCCTCGCGCAGCCGCCCCTCGATATGATCGACGGTGTGGATCAGGCGGCTATACATCTCGATCTGCCGACGTCCGATCACCCGGACCGAGCCGGGTTCGCAGACCCGGGATTTGTCATTGCGATCGACATCCGAGCACATCGTCAACTCGCTCTCGTCCTTCTTGGACTGCAGCAGCTTCAGGATCTGTTCGGAATCCTCGATCGCATCGGCCCCGCGTTTGATGGTGCCGGAAATCGGGCAGGTTTCCACCCGCCGCCCGGTGACCCGCACAAACATTTCCGGGGAAGCGCCGACCAGATATTCCTGCGCGCCGAGGTTCATGATGAAACCAAAGGGCGCCGGGTTGATCTTTTTCAGCCGCTTGAAGATCGCAGAGGGCGCATCCTTGCAGGGTTCATAAAACACCTGTCCCGGCACCACCTCAAAAAGATCGCCGCGGCGAAAGCTCTTCTTCGCCTCAGTCACCAGCTTGGCGTATTCGCCGGGCACATGATCGCCGCGCGGCACCTCGGACGGGCCTTTGACAAAGGGATCATTGGGGCCGCCGCCGGGCAGGCCCTGGGTGCTCAGCCCGTCCTTGGAAAACTCATAGGACAGCGTGTAGGACCGGGTCGAATAGTGATCGGTCACCAGCAGGCTGTCGATCAGGAACAGCACCAGATCGCGTTGATCATCGGGGCGTTTCAGTTTCAATTCGATCGGTTCGAATTGAAACGCCAGATCATAGCCAAAGGCGCCGTAGAGGCCGAGGTGGCTGTCCTCTTCGGCATGGAACAGATCGGTGATCGCCCGCAGCACCGAAAACACCGAGGGCGCGCGCGAACGTTCCTCTTCGTTATAGACCCGGTCGGGGGTGCGGATGGTCAGCGCCAGCCCGTCGGCGGAGTCGCGCACTGACGACAGCGCGTCGAGCGGTTCCAGGGTCGGGCGCAGCAGCTGCACCAGCACCTCACCGCGCGGGTTCAGCGCCCGGATCGCCATCTCGCGGCCCCGCGCCTCGATCATCAGCGGCGGTTCGGCAAAGCCGAATTCCCAGCGGGTATAGCGCCCCGGGTATTCGTAGTTCGACGAAAACAGCGCGCCGAGACGGGAGTCGAGCCGTTCGGCCAACTCTTCGGCGGCGGCCAGATAACGCGCTTCGGTTTCGCGGCGCGCAATTGTCACGCCACCCTTGGTCACAAAGGTCAGGTCAGTCATTGGTTTGGATTCTCATGTGTCGGGTGCGCCGGGGCGCCCTCGGTTGCCGGGCAAGTATCAGACGGACGACGGCGCGCGCCATCGCCCTGCTTCGATCCGGCTTGGCCATCGCTGATTGCACATGCGGCAGAGCTCCGTTGCAGGCTGACCCGATTTAGCAAGCGGTCGGGGCGTTGTAAACCGGGGGCGGGTGCCGCGCTTGGCGGTTGCCCGCAGCGCAGCCACTGCCTATCGTCGCAACCGGTGCGGCCCGCTGCGGATCGTGCCGCCACCCGCAACTGCCAGGAAAGGCCCGCCGATGTCCAACACCCTGCCACCGCTGCCGCCTGGAAATCTCAATGTCTGCGTCGTCGGGCCCGGCGCGATTGGCGGCACCATCGCCGCACGGCTGGCAATGGCGCGGGATCACGGGCTGGGCAAGATCTCGGTCATCGCGCGGGGCGCGCATTTGCAGGCGATCCGCGACTACGGGCTGCGGCTGAAAACCCCAGTGCATCCCGAACCGATAGCGATCCCGGTCACGGCGGTCGAAAACCCCGCCGAGCTGCCGCCGCAGGATGTCGTGATCACCGCTCTGAAGGGCCATCAGATTCCGGCGATGGCGGGCAAGCTGGCAACGCTGCTGGCCTCGCACGGGCGGATCGTGCCGGTGGTCAACGGGCTGCCCTGGTGGTATCCGCTGCCCGATGGCAAGGGCGGGGTCCAGGGCGCACCCGAGGTCGATCCAAAGGGCCGCCTGTGGCGGCTGGTCGGCGCCGAACGGGCGATTGGCGCGATTGCTTATATGGGCGCTTCGGTGCCAGAACCGGGGCTGATCCAGGTCGAGATTGACGGTTATCTCGACCTTGGCCGCCTGCCCGGCCAGCCGCGCGAGGATGTCGAACGCCTGGCCCAGCTGCTGCGGGACGCCGGGCTGACCATCCGCGAGACCGAACCGTTCCAGAATTCGCTGTTTTCCAAGCTGTTCAGCAATTGCGCGCTGAATTCGGTCGCCGCCCTGTCCGGGCTGACCCAGGCGGAAATCATGGCCGATCCAACGCTGCGCCAGCAGGCCGCCGCGATCATGGAAGAGGTCCGCGCCCTGGCCAAGGCCGAGGGTGCCGAGATCCGGATGACCACCGAAAAACGGCTGGAGCTGGCGGCGCGGGATCCGGGCTTCAAACCCTCGACCCTGCAGGATCTGGAAAAGGGCCGCCCGATGGAGGTGGAGCCGATCTTTGGTGCCACCGTGGCGCTGGCGCGGGCGCGCGGCGTGCCCTGCCCGGTGCTGGAGGCGGCGACGGAAAAGTTGCGCGCGATCGAGCGGCAACGCGGCTTTGCCGATTAGCGCAGCCCGTCGCCGACACTGATCTGATCGACACGCAGCCCGCCCATCCGCGCATGGATGCGGCCACCGCGCGCCATCGCCAGCGCCAGCAGCAATTCATCCGGGCGCGGGCCATCCGGCAGCCCGACCTCCATCGCATCGAAATGCGACCGCACATAGGCGGCATTGATATGCCCCAGCGGCACGTCGATGCGGATGCCCGGCCCGCCCTGCTTCATCGCCGAGGGCACAATCGCCCGCGCTTCGCCCAGCCGCTCGCGCATCGCATAACCGCCCGGGACGTGCCAGAGCGCGGTGTGTTCCAATTCACCGCCGGTGCCGCACATCGCCGCCTTGCCATAGCCGTCGATCCCGTCGCGACCGCCCATCGCGGCGATCAGCCTATCAGTCATCAGCAGGCCCAGCGGTTTCAGGTCGTCCATCGCCGATTGCAGATCCGGGGTATAGCCGCCAGCAAACGGGTTGCGCACCAGCGCGACAATCGCGCCGCGCTGCCGGACCGGACCGACGGGGCCGCCGTCGTGCTGGATATCTTCCAGAAAAATCATCGTCTTGCGCAGGGTAAAATCAGGCATGGGCAGGGTCCTTGGTCAAGATATCGGGGCCAGTTTGGCGGGTGGCGCCGTTGAGGCAGAGCTGCGCGCCACCAATCAGGCCGCGCAGCTGCAGGGTTTCGGCATAGGCGGCGCCCGCCGCCAGCGCCTGGGCGGTTTCGGCGGCGGTGAGGCGGGCAAGGCCGGTGGTGACGGGGCGGTCGCCGAGATCGCTGTCCGGCGACAGATGGCACGCCGGCATACGGCTGATCGCCGGATGGCCGGGCAGATCGACGCGATTGGCAATCATCGTGGCGGCGGCATCGGCCTGGGCGGCGGTTCTGGCGATGACGGTGACCGCGTCGGCGATCCCCAGTGAATGTGAGCGTCCGCCGCGCCCCGAGGTGGCGAGGCCGCGCCAGGGCGCGGCGGCGGGAAGAGTGAGGCTTCCGCCGACCATCGCCACCGCAAAGCTCTGACCCGGCGCAAGTTGAAAGGCGATATCTCCGCCATTGTTGACATAGGCCATTGGCAGCTCCGGCGGTGCGGTCTGCAGGATCTCATCGGCCACCGCCCCGGCCACGGCGGCCATCGGGGTGACGAACTCCACCGCCAAGGGGGTGATGGCGGCCTGCATCCGCCGCGCCACCGGGCCGGATAGCGGCGGCGGATCGGCACGGCGCAGGTTGGCAAGCTCGGCCACCAATTCCTGCAGAACCGTCTGAAACCGCGCGGTGGCGGCGGCAAAAAACGCCGCGCGACCGGGCCCTCTCGCCCCGAGGATCAGGTCAATCGGTCCCTGGTTGAGGTGCAGCCGGTCTCCGCTCAGCATCTGCGCCTGCGGCCCGGTCATTCTGTGCGCCCCGGCAAGATCCGATGCTCGGCCCCGTATTCATTGCCGTTTTCCAGCACATCCGAAATATCGCGCACCGCGTCGTCATGGCCCCCCAACGCCCGGAAGGTGACACGGTCACAGGTGAATTCCAGCGGCGCCACCAGCGCCGGTGTCGGCACATAGCCAAAGCTGTTTGGTGGCAGCTCGGTGACATCGACCATCAGGGTGATGCCGCCGCCGGGCCAGATATAGGCGGGCGCGCCGCCGACCGTGACCCTGACCGCGCCGGATTGCACCGCCCGGGTCAGCCGCACCGGGTTCTGGGTGACACCTGAGCGCAACGATCCCCCCGCACCGGCCTGAAACATCACCGTGCAGAGCGCCCGTTCGCAGTTTTCCGCAATCAGATCGACCGAGGGCTGCAGGGCTGCGGGTATCTCTTGCCGCCGCGGCTGCAGATCGTCATCCAGAACATAATAGGCAGCATGCTCTCCGGTGGTTGAAACCATCAGCAGCGTCAGCCCGGGTCGCGCGCCCTTTTTCGCCAGCCAGGGATTCAAGATCGCCAGCGGATCGTCGATATTGGTGCCGCCCCAGCCAAGGCCGGGCTCGGCCACCCGGAAATAGCGCCCGGGAGTCGAACGGTGGCCCTTGATCCGGATGCCGGTGTCGGCCCAGCCGATCACCTTGCCGGCCTGGTGTTCGCTGACCACGCCGGTGATGTGGTCATCGACCACCACCACCTCGTCCACCAACCCCTGCCATTGGCCGGCGAACATGCCGATGGTGGCCGAACCGCAGCCGACCCGCATCCGCGCCTCGGGCTGGCCGTCGACAATCGGCGGCTGCCCGGCCTGCACGATCACCTCCGCGCCGCCATCGATCTGCAACGTGACCGGTTCACAATTGCACAGCGCCAGCAAGGTGTCGCAGGTCGCCCGGCCTTCGGATTTCGAGCCGCCTGTCAGGTGATCGACACCGCCGAGCGAGAGCATTTGCGAACCATATTCAGAGGTGATGACCAGCCCGACGACCTCGCCCTTGGCCAAGACCCTTGCGCCCTCCGGGCCGAGGTGGCGGTCGGTGTCGATCTTCACCTTGACGCCGCAATAGGAATAGATCGCCTCGGTCACCACGGTGACGGCGTCGATCCCGTCGAACTTCCGCGAGACGATAAACGGGGCGGGTTTGAAATCCGGATAGGTGGTGCCCGCGCCGATCGCGGTGACAATGCGCCCGTCATCGGTGGCGAGGCTGCCGTCCCAATCGGCGTTCAGGAACGGGCGCAGCGGCGTGCCGCTTTCCGTTGCCGCCTCGAGGATGGTCAGCGGGTCACAGCGCACGATCTGGCCATTGTGATTGGCATAGCGGTCACAGGCGCCGGTGCGGCCTTCGGCGACATAGCACATCACCGGGCAGGCATCGCAGCGGACCTTCTCGGGGCGGGCGTCAGGGGTGGTCATGAGTTAACGCCTGGTTGCAACGTGGCGACAGTACCGAAGGGTTGCGCCGGACTGGGCGGGCGCGAATGCGCCTGCCGGGGGGCAGGCAGGCGCAGCCCGGGCGGGTGTGGGTGGCTATGTCTGCGATATGGGCCGCAGAGACCGGTCGCACCGCGTTCATCCCGCCGCCTCCCCGATCGCCTTCAGCACCCGGTGCGGCAGCGCCGGCAACCGGGTGATCCGTGCCCCGCTCGCATCCCGGATCGCGTTCAGAATCGCCGGAGCGGTCGGGATCAGCGCATGTTCACCCAGACCCTTGGCGCCCATCGGCCCCTCGGGATCGGGCACTTCGAGCAGGATCGGCACAATCTCGGGCATGTCGCCACTGGTCGGGATCAGGTAATCATGCAGGTTCTCGCTCCGCCCCGGCAGGTAGTCCTCCATCAGCGCCAGACCCAACCCCTGGGCAATGCCGCCCTCGATCTGGCCTTCGGCCAGCAGCGGGTTGATCACCCGGCCAAGATCATGCGCGGCAATGATGCGCCGCACCCGGACCGTGCCCAGGGCGCAATCCACCGCAACCTCAGCGAGTTGCGCACCAAAGCCATAGACCGCATAGGGTGCGCCCTGCCCGTTTTCACCCAAGGGCCGGGTCGGCGGGTCATAGCTTTCCTCCGCCATCAGCAGATACCCGCCTGCGCCGCCGGGCATTTGCGCCAGGTCGAGCAGGCTTTCACCGCTGGCATCCCTGACGCTCAGCCGCGCCCCCTCCAGCGCCAGCACCGCGTCGGCAGCCCGGTTGGTCAGCGCCAGGATCTGCGCCCGCAGTGCCGCCCCGGCGAGAAGCGCCGCCTTGCCAGAAACATAGGTCTGCCGCGAAGCCGAGGTCTTGCCACCATCCGGGGTCAGCGCGGTGTCCGGTCCGATCAGGTCGAAATCCGCCAGCGGCAGCCCCAGCGCATCGGCGCAGATCTGCGCGATCACCGTGTTCGACCCCTGACCGATATCGACCGCCCCCTGGTGCAGCACCAGCCGCCCTGCCGCGCTCAGCCCCAGCCGCATGGTCGAGGGATTGGGCAATGCGGTATTGCCACAGCCATACCAGCAGGAGGCCACCCCGACGCCGTGCCGGATCGCGCCGTCACTGGTCTCTGCCGCCGTATTGAACGCCGCCGCCGCGGCCCGCGCCCGGTCCCAATGCGGCTGCAATGCCTCCAGACAGGCGCCGATGCCGACGCCGCCCAGCTCCTGGCCGCAGACCGTCGGCTGGCCCTCGCTCAGCGCATTCAACCGCCGGAACGCCAGCCGGTCGATGCCGGTGCTCTGCGCCAGATCGTCATAAAGCGTCTCTTGCAAGATCGCCGCCTGCGGCACGCCAAAGCCGCGAAACGCCCCGGAAATCGGGTTGTTGGTGTGCAGCGCCGCGGCCTCGGCCCGGTAGGCCGGGGTGTAGTAGGGCCCAGAGGCATGCACCGGCACCCGGTTCGCCACCGTTGGCCCCCAGGAGGCATAGGCGCCGGTGTCGAAATCGCCGGTGAACGTCATTCCGGTGATCCGCCCCGAAGCGTCACAACCGATCCGCGCCGCCATCCGGGCCGGGTGACGCTTGGTGCTCACCTGCAGCGATTCGGCGCGCGAATAGGCCATCACGGCAGGTTGGCCGGTTTTCAGCGCCACCAGCCCGATCAGCGGCTGCACCGACAGATCAAGCTTGGAGCCGAAGCCGCCGCCAGTACCCGAGGGCAGGATGCGCACCCGCTCCAGCGGCAGGGCCAGCAGGCTGGCGACGCTTTCCTGATCCATCACCGGCGCCTGGGTGCAGGCGCGGATGCAAAGCGTGTCCCCCTCCATCCAGGCCGCCCCCGCCTCGGGCTCGATATAGGCGTGTTCGACAAAGCCGGTTTCGACCGTTCCTTCCACCAGATGCGCAGCAGCGGCAAGCGCCGCCTCGGCATCACCACGGATGACCTGGCCACGGATCAGCACATTGTCGGGGCGGCTGGGCTGCACCGGGCGGGCGCCGATGGCCTGCCCCGGATCGCTGATCGCCTCCTGCACCTCCCAGGTTACCGGAAACCCGGCCAGATCCGCCGCCTCCACCGCCGCGCGCGGCCCGGCGATCAGCGCAACCGCCTCACCGCGCAGCCGCACCTCACCCTCGGCCAGCACCGGCTGATCAATAAAGGCCGGGATCACCCCGAACCGGTTGACCCCGGGGATATCGGCGGCGGTGAACACCTGCACCCCGACCGCATCCGCCCAAGCCGCGACATCGCCCAGCCGGAACCGCGCCGCCGGGTGTGGCGAGCGGATCGCCCGCAGCCAGAGCGCGCCCTCGGGCAGGTGATCGGCGCCAAACCGCTCGACCCCGGTCACCTTGTCGCCGCCGTCGAGCCGTGGCAGCCGGGCGCCGACCGCCGCCCCGGCAATGGGCTGTACTGGCATCGCCCCCGGCCCGGCGTCACAGACCGCATCGATGATCTTGGTGTATCCGGTGCAGCGGCAGAGCACCCCGCCAAGCGCCGCCTCGACCTCGGCCCGGCTCGGCTGCGGCACAAGGCGGATCAGCGCCGTCGCGGCCATCAACATACCCGGCGTGCAGATCCCGCATTGTGCCGCGCCGTGGCGCAGAAACGCGGCCTGCAGGGCGGCGGTTTCCGGCATCCCGGCCAGCGCCTCGACGGTTTCGACCGCTCGCCCGGCCACCTGGGCAACCGGGGTCAGACAGGCACAGACCGGGGCGCCGTCGATCAGCACCGTGCAGGCGCCGCAATCGCCCGCGTCACAGCCGGTCTTGGTGCCGGTCAGACGCAGATCGTGGCGCAGCACATCCGACAGGCGACGCCCCGGCGCGGCGCTCACCTGGTGTTGTCGGCCGTTGACCTTCAGATCAAGGCTCATCGCGCCGCCCCCGTCATGTCCCCGACCAATCGGCGCAGCAATTCGACCGCCGCGATCTGGCGATACCCGGCATCGGCCCGCGGGTCGTCGATTGGCGCCAGCACCGGCAAGATCAGCGCCGCGTCGATGGCCGACACCGCCGCCGCCACCGGGCACCCGATCAGCGCCGCCTCCTGGTCTGGCAGGCGGCAGGCCACCGGCGAACAGGCCCCGACCGCCAGCGCGGCGGCACTGATCCGCCCCTCGCTTACCGCGATCCGCGCCGCCACCATGGCAATCGAGATCACCAGATAGCGCCGCGCACCAAGCTTGAGAAAGCCGCCCTGCCCAGAGACATCAGGGATCAGCACCGCGCTCAGGATCTCGCCCGCCGCCAGTGCGGTCCGGCGCGGCCCGAGCAGGAAATCACTGAGCGGCAGCACCCTTGTGCGGCTCTCGCTGCGCAGCTCGACCCGCGCCTCAAGGCTCAGCAGGGCCGGCACCCCGTCAGCGGCGGGGGAAGCGTTGCAGAGATTGCCGCCGAGGGTGCCCGCATTCTGGATCTGCACCGATCCGACCTCGCGCGTCGCCGCTTTCAGTTGGGCGCTATGAGCGTCGGGGGCGTTGGTATACAAACGAGAGCGTGAGCGCCGCGACCCCGCTCTGTCAAGTTCGGGATCAACACAGCAAGGGACGGGATATGGGCCAATCTGACTATCGGCTCGACGATCAGGTCGGGTTTCTGATGCGCCGCGCCAATCAGCGCCACCTGGCACTCTTTGCCGCCCGGATCGATGCGGTGACGCCGATGCAATTCGCGGTGCTGGCCCGGCTGTACGAACGCGGTGCGATGTCGCAAAACGCCCTGGGGCGGGCGGTGGCGATGGACGGGGCGACGATCAAGGGGGTGGTCGACCGGCTGCGCGCCAAGGCGCTGATCGCGGCCGGACCCGATCCTGACGATCAGCGCCGCCTGAGTCTGCGGCTCAGCCCCGAGGGGCGGGATTGGTTTGCTGCGCAGGTCGGAACCGGGCATCAGATCAGCGCCGAAACCCTTGCGCCGTTGTCCGAGCAGGAAAGCGCCACCCTGCTGGCGCTGCTGGCCCGCCTCGGCTGAGCCTCAGACCCCGAGATGGGCGCGCAGACGCTCCGGCGCCCGGGTCAGGGCGGCGGCGTCGAAATCTTCCAGATTGCGCCCGTTTTCAATCACATGGACATGATCGGCAATCGCCAGAACCGCGTCGATCCGCTGTTCGACCAACAGCACCGCCGCGCCCGCGTCGCGCAGCGACATGATAACCTGGCGGATTGCCTCGATCATGCTCGGCTGCAAGCCCTCGGTCGGTTCGTCCAGCAGCAGCAGCCGGGGCCGCAGGCAGAGCGCGCGGGCCATCGACAACATCTGCTGCTCGCCTCCAGACAGGGTGTCGGCGCGCTGATCCAGCCGCTCGGCCAGGCGCGGAAACCGGGTCAGAACCTCGGCCCGGATCGCAGCGGTCTCGGCCGCGTCGCCGCGCCGCGCCATCAGCCCGATGCGCAGGTTCTGCGCCACGCTCAGTTCGGAAAACAGCCCCCGGCCCTGCGGCACATAACCGATCCCCTGCCCAGCCACCCGATGCGCCGGCAGATCCGAGATCACCTGATCGCCCAGCATGATCCGCCCGGCGCTGGGGCGCACCAGCCCCATGATCGCCTTCAACGTCGTGGTCTTGCCCGCACCATTGCGCCCCATCAGGCAGGTGATCCGCCCCGGCGCGGCGCTGAGGCTGAGATCGCGCAGCACGATCGCCGGGCCATATCCGGCGCTGATCCCCTCCAGCCTCAGCATTGGTGGCGCCCCGGGCTGATTTCGCCTGACGGCGAAGCCTCCGGCGGGGATATTTCAGACCAGAGGAAGCGAGGGCCGATCCGCCTGCTTCCTCTGGTTGCAAATATCCCCGCCGGAGGCATTTTCTCTATTTTGCGCGCCCGGCCAAAGGGCGCGCGCTGGCAACAGGGCGCGGGTCTAATCATCGCCGCCACTCCCCAGATAGGCCGCCTGCACCCGGGCATCGGCATGGATCTCCGCCGGGGTGCCCTCGGCCAGGATCTCGCCGAAATTCAACACCGTGATCCGGTCGGCCAGCTCCATCACCACCGCCATATTATGTTCGATCAGCAGGATCGTGGTGTCCCGCGCCAGGTCGCGGATCAACGCCTTGAACGCGGCGATCTCACCTTCGGCCAGGCCCTGGGTCGGCTCATCGAGGATCATCAGCCGAGGCCGCTGTGCCAGCCCCATGGCGATTTCCAGCAACCGCTGATGGCCATAGGAGAGGTCCTGAGCCAGCGCGTCGGCGCGATCGGCCAGGCCGGTGCGGCCCAGCGCCTCCTGCACCTCGGCCTCGACCGCATCCTGATCGGCGCCGAGATGGCGGCGCGCCGCCAGCGCCACATTCTCATGCGCGCTGAGCCGGGCAAAAACCGACGTGATCTGAAAGGTATAGGCCATGCCGAGGGCCACGCGGGCATGGGCGGGCATATCGGTGACATCGCGACCATCGAAGCAGATGCGGCCTGCGCTCGCCGCCAGCCGCCCGATCAGCATCGACACGAAGGTGGTCTTGCCCGCGCCATTCGGGCCGATCAGCGCCCGGACCTGATGCTGCGGCAGGTCGAAATCGACCTCATGCACCGCCCGCAACCCTTGAAAGGATTTGGACAATCCGCGCGTCGACAGGATCAGGCTCATGGCAGATCCTTCCACAGCCGCGCCCGGATGACCCCGGCGATGCCCTGTGGCGCGAACAGGGTGAGGCCGATCAGCGCCAGACCGGCAATCAGCATATAGGCCTCGGTCAGACCCGAGGCGATGTCGATCAGGTAGAACATGAACAAGGTGCCAAGGAACGGGCCGAGCACGGTGCCCGCGCCGCCCAGCAGCACCCAGAGCAACGGAAAGATCGAATATTGCACCGTGGCGAAACTGGCCCCGGCATAGCCGAAGAGCAGCGCATAGGCGCCACCCGAGGCCGCCGAAATGGTCCCTGAGATCACCAGCGCCAACAGCTTGTAGCGGAAGGTGTCATAGCCCAGCAACCGCGCCCGCAGTTCATTCTCGCGGATCGCGACGAACACCCGGCCCGCCGGGCGGCGCACCAGCCGCAGCGAGATCAGCAAGACCACGGAGAACAGCGCCCAGGCGGCCAGATAGCGGACCTGCGGCTGGCCGAGGTCGAGGCCCCAGATCATCCGATCGGCGGCTTCAATCACAAAACCCTCGTCACCACGGGTAAAGGCGCCGAAATAAAGGATGATCAAATAGACCGCCTGCGAGAACATCAGCGTCACGATCATGAACGCCACCCCGGCGGTGCGCAGCGCCAGCAGCCCCACCGCCAGCGCCAGACCGGCGCCGCAGGCCAGCCCCACCCCCCAGGCAGGCAGCGCCGACAGCTCGCTGAACCGCAGGATCAGCCCGGTGCCATACATGCCCGCGGCAAAGAACATCGCATGGCCCAGCGACAGCAGCCCGGTATAGCCAAAGGCGATGTTATAGCCGATCGCATAGACCGCCAGCACCATGATCCGGGCAATATTGCCATGGGTGTAGGCGGGCAGCAGGAAATTCAGCGCCAGCAACAGCGCCACCAGGCCGAGGTGCAGGGCGACGATGCGGCTCATCTGTCGCGGGTCCCAAACAGGCCCTGCGGGCGGAACACCAGCACCAGCGCCACCAGCAGCGTCGCGATGATCTTGGCCAGGGTCGGTGAGAAAAACACCGAGATGATGCCGTCGGACATGCCGATCAGCACCGCCGCCACAATGGTCCCGGCCATCGAGCCGAGGCCGCCGATGATCACCACGATGAACGACAGCAGCAGGGCGTCGCCGCCCATCAGGTAATGCGCCTGCTGGATCGGCACGATCAGCACCCCGGCCAGGGCCGCCAGTGCCGCGCCGAGGCCGAACACCGCCGCATAGACCCGCTCGACCGGGATGCCAAAGGCGGTGGCCATGTCGCTGTCCAGCTGCGTCGCCCGCATGATCAGACCGGCGCGCGAACGGGTCATGAACAGTCGGATCGCCAGGATCAGCACCGCAGCGGCGCCGATCACGAACAGCTTGTAAGAGGTGGTCGACAGCCCCCAGGGGAAATAGAGCGACGGCCCGCCCTCGCCCCATTCGATCCAGGGCAGCGCGATCCGGCTATTGAACGGCGGTTCGACCGGGCGCGCATCCGGGCCATAGGTCATCAGCGTCACCTGCTGGATCACATAGAGCAGCCCGATGGTGGCGACGATGGTGCGCTCCGGGTCATAGTCGATGCGCTTCAGGATGGTGATATCGGCGGCGGCGGCCAGAACGCCAACCGCCAGCGGCGCAATGATCGCGGCGGCGACAAAGGACAGCGCCGCGCCACCGCCGACCAGATGTGCGACGAACCAGGCGATGACCGCCCCCAGCATGTAGAATTCGCCATGCGCGACATTGACCACCCGCATCACCCCAAAGGTCAGCGACAGGCCCGAGGCCATCAGCGCCAGCACCGCGGCCAGCACCGCGCCCTCGAGCATGGCGAGCATCAGATAGGGGCCGAATTCCATCGTGATCCTTGCGGGTTACTGGGTGATTTTCATGTGATGGAAGACCACGCCGCGCGGTGGGCCGGAGCGCATCGATACGGCACGCGACACGGCCGCGCCCGAGGCTTCAGAAACTCTGGGCGGTGTAATCCACCTCATCCGCATAGAGCGTGTCGGTGATCGCGGCGGTGTGCTTGACCACCAATTTGCCGTTCTCGACCTGGCTGATGTATTGCGGGCCGAACACCTGGTGGGTCTTGCCATTGAACAGCTTGCCGCCCTGCGGATGTGCCAGCCCGGCGGGCATCACGCTCATTGCCTCGACCGCTTCGATCAGCTTTTGCCGGTCCTTCGGTCCGACATAGCCCGACGCCTCCATCCCGGCCTTGATGACATGCAGGGTTTCCCAGCAGCCGAACATATGCGCGGCGGTCGACACGTCCTTGGCATCATTGACCGAGGCGCCATTGGCGTCGATGCCGACCGCGTCGCGGTAGGTCTTGACGTAATCCGGGGTGTCCGGCTGCAGATACCGCGGCATGCCTTCCCAGAAATAGGTGCCTTCCAGGAATTCCAGGCCGGGCGAGGCCATATCGACCGCTTCCAGGCTGTCGATAAAGCCGAAAAGCTCTGGCCGGTTCGGGCCAAAGAATTCGCCCAGTTCCTTGACAAAGGTCAGCACCGCAGGGCCGACCATGACGTGATACAGAACCTCGGTGTCGCGGGGGATCTTGGGGAAATACTTGGTAAACGAGGTTTCGGTCGGCGGCACTGCGATCATTTCCAGAACCTCGCCGCCCTGCGCCTTCATCGCCGCCGAGAAATTGTCGCGGTGATCATAGCCAAAGGCGAAGTCAGGATAGATCATCGTGACCTTTTTGCCGAGCGTCTTGCTCACAAACGGCGCCATCGCCTGCACCTGGCTTTTCACATCGGTGATGCCCGGCTGCACGGTCCAGCGGTTGAGAATGCCCGAGGCGACATGATGGCCTTCGGAGACCACGAAATACGGCAGCTTCAGCTCAGCCGCGCGCGGCGCAGAACCGATCACCACATGGCTGTACAGAGTGCCGAATGCGACATCGCATTTGCTTTGATTGGCAAATTTTTCAAGCACTTCGGCACCGCGCTTGGGGTCGGTACCATCATCCTCGGTCACCAGCTCGACCATCCGGCCATTGATCCCGCCCTCGGCGTTGATCTTGGCGACCGCCGCATCGGTGGTGCGCTCATACCAGCGGCCATAGGCGGCGCCGATGCCGGTCGCGTGTTTCTGGAACCCGATGCGGATCGGTTCGCTGGTCTGGGCCTGGGCATAGCGCGACCAGAGCGGCAGCGTGGCAGCGGCCCCGACGGCGCCCAGAGTCTTCAGCGCCGTGCGGCGCGAGGTGGAAACCGGGTGATCAGTGGATTTTGTCATGGCAGGCAATCCTTCTGGAATTGATCCTTGGCGGTGATCGCATGTCCCGTCTGACCGGGGATGAACAAGTTTCGCCCCCCCAGACATGGTTGTCCAGAGTTTTACCATGGGTCAAACACCGCGTGGCGAGGCCAGCAGCCAAAGTCCGAAAATCGTGTAGAGCACCATGAAAATGGCCAGCGGAATTTGCGATAACGCCGCCTTTCGCGGCGTTTCGAACAGGCGCAGCGCCAGCCCATGCGCCATCAGAATCGCGATCACATGACCAAACACCACTGCCCCCGCCTGGGTCAGCCAGATCACCCGTACCGTCGCCTGGGTGTTGAAGAACCCGGTCGTCACATGTGCGCCCGCCAGCCCCAGCAGATTGACGCCGGTCTCCATGGGGTCATTCAGCATCAGTGCCAGGTATTGCCCCTCGACCAGCAGAACCGGCAGGTAATGCGCCAGGTGATAGCCCAGGGCAATCGGCAGGATGCTCGGCACCAACAGGCGGATCACCCGGCCCGGCGGCAGCGTGCTCTGCAGCAGCCACAGACCGGCGCGGGTGGTGGCGGCAAACACCGCGACCAGCAGCAGACAGGCCAGGGCCAGCCCGCCCAGGCTTTGCCAGACCACCGCTGACCGGCCGGTGAATTCCAGCGGGTTCATCCCGATCCGGGCGAACCACCAAAAGGTTTCGTTCACCCCGTCAAAGCTGCCAATCGCCAGCATCAGCAGGATGAACACCGCCTGCCCGGCGGGCGGCGGCGTCTGCTGCGCCATCCGGCGCCAGCCGCTCAGCCCGATCGCCCGCCTGCCCCGGCTGCGGCCCAGCAGGCTCAGCCCGACATAGGCCCGCATCATGACGGTGATCGCCTCGGCGCGCAGCAACCAGGGCAGCCCGAACAGGCACAGCCCCAACATTTGCAGCGCCCAATAGAGCGCCACCACCCAGGCCAGCCGCCCCGGCGCGGCGGGGGCGATATCGGCCAGCAGAAACCCGGCCAGCGCCAGCAGCCCGACCACTGCGGGCCAATGCCCCAGCGCCGCCGGATAGCGCAGCGGCGCCGGACGACCAAGCCGCCACCAGAGCCCGGTCCAGGGATTCAGCGCCCGCCAGACATCGCCCAGAATCGCCTGGATCAGCAGCAGGATCACCCAGCCCCCGGTCCAGACGATCAGCGGCAGCGGATTATGGGTCGGATCCTGTTCGCCGACCCAGCCCTGGATCACCGCCCAGGCCAGGATCGCCAGCACCAGCAGACTGATCCAGCCCGCCCGAACCCGCGGCGCAGCGCGCCAGAGCGGCAGCGGGCGAAACAGCGCCAGGCTCTGTCGCCCCGGCAGCAGCGCCACCAGCAGCACCGTCAGAACCACCACCGTGACTCCGCCCGCCGCATAGAGGCCGGTCGGCAGCAACAGCACGAATCCGCCTTCGGAGGCATGCGCCAGGGCGGCCCCCGGTATCAGGGCTGAAATCAACAATATGAGTGCACAAATCCGCCGCATCCGTTGATCTAGCCCGGTTCGCGCCCCGGTTCCAAGCCTCAACAATCGCCCGGCACCCGGCAATGCCAGGCAACGCCGCAATTGACACCTCGCCCCTGGCAGGCAAATCATTTGCACACCAACAATACGAGGCAAGCGATGACCCAGCGCAGAGCCGATCAGATCATTGGCGTCGATGTCGGCGGCACCTTCACCGATCTAGTGCTCTGCGACCCGAGCAGCGGCGCGGTGCGGCTGGCCAAGGTGGCGACCACGCCGACCAATCAGGCCGACGGGGTGATCGCGGCGCTGGACGCGGCCGGGGCCGATCTGCGCCGTTGCGCCTTGATCGTGCATGGCACCACCACCAATGCGGTGCTTGAGCGCAAGCTGGCGCGCACCGGGCTGATCACCACCGCCGGATTTCGCGACATTCTGGAACTGGGCCGACGCACCCGGCCACAGGCCTATGGGATGAAGGGCGTGTTTCGCCCGATCATCCCGCGCGATCTGCGCCTCGAGGTCCCCGAACGGATGGATGCCCAGGGCCGGGTGGTGACCGCGCTGGACGAGGTGGCACTGGGAACGGCGGCGCAGGCGCTGCTGGATCAAGGCTGTGTTTCGGTGGTGGTGCATTTCCTGCACGCCTATGCCAACCCGTCGCATGAGCTGCGCGCCGCCGAGATCCTGCGCGAACTCTGGCCCAATTCGCACATCACCCTCGGCCATGCCTTGCTGTCGGAAAGCCGCGAGTTCGAGCGCGGGGTGACGGCGGCGGTCAATGCCTCGGTGCAGCCACTGCTGGACCGCTATGTCACCCGGTTGAAAGACCGGCTGGCGGCGGCGGGCTATGCCGGGGAACTGCTGGTGATGAATGGCAATGGCGGCATGGTTTCGGCGGCCAACGTGGCGCGCGAGGCGGCCAAGACGGTGATGTCCGGCCCGGCCTCGGGGGTGATGGCGGCGGCCTATACCGGGCGGGCGGCGGGGATCGGCGACCTGATCACCTATGACATGGGCGGCGGCTCGATCGCGCGGGTCAATGCCGCCGGTCTGCTGGAGGTTGGGCCGGACAGCGCCGGGGCGGCGCCGGGGCCGATCTGCTATGGCCGGGGCGGTGAATTGCCGACGATTTCGGATGCCAACCTGCTGCTCGGGCGGCTGGATCCGGCGCGGCTGAACTCGGTCGAAGGCGGCGTCAGCCTGGATCACCTGCGTCAGATCTTTGACGAACACCTGGGCCACCCGCTGGGCGTGACGACAGAAGCGGCGGCCGATGCGGTGCTGCGGCTGGCCAATGTCAAGATGGCCGGGGCGATCCGCATGGTGTCGGTGTCGCTGGGCGTCGACCCGCGCGATTTTGCCCTCTTCGCCTTTGGCGGTGCCGGGCCGTTGCACGCCTGCGCCCTGGCCCGCGAATTGGGCATTCCCCGGGTGCTGATCCCGGCCCGCCCCGGCATCACCAACGCCTTGGGCTGTGTGGTCGCCGATCTGCGCCATGATTTCGTGACCACGCTGAACCGCCCGCTCGACCAGCTCGATATGGACGCGCTCAGCGCGGTGCTGCAGGCCCAGGCCGCCGAGGGCCGCGCCCTGATCGCGCGCGAGACCCTGCCACTGACCGGGGTGCGGGCGCTCTATTCGCTCGACATGCAATTCATCGGCCAGACCCACCTGCTGCGGGTCGATCTGGACGGGCCCGAGATCAGCCGCGAGGCGCTGCAGGCCCGGTTCGAGGCCGCCTATTGGCAACGGTTCCGGGTGCGGCTCGACTCGATCCGGGCGGCGGTCGTCAATGTGAATTGCTCGGTCATTGGCGAACGCCGCGGGTTTGACCTGGCGACGCTGATCCCGGCGGCGGGGCGGCGCGCGACCCTGGCCGAGGCGCAGCGCGACATCCGGCAGGTGTCGTTCGATGGCACCTGGCAGGCGACACCGATCTATCAGCGCGAAGCGCTGCCGCTCAGGGCGGTGATCGACGGCCCGGCGGTGATCGAACAGATGGACACCACCATCCTGATCCCGCCCGGCGACCGGGCCGAGGGCGATGCGATCGGCAATATCCTGGTGACGATTGGCGGGGCGGCATGATCGGGCTGCGGGGCATCGGTGAGACATCGGGATCACCTCGGCATCGCGCCGATGGGGGTGGTGGAGGGCGCTGGCGGGGCGAGAACCCGCCCGAATGCCCGAACCACCTGCGGAGCCGCCGGGAGGCCGCAGACATGCGCATGTCTGCCGCATTTGCGGTTCGGTTGCCAAACAGACCGCCGGTGCGGCTTGCGGCACAGGCAGCGCCCGACCGCCCCCCCCCGGCGATCGGGCACTGCCGTCCGAAAGGTGATGCAATCATGAGTCTCGACCCGATTACCCTCTCCGTCATTCAGGCCGGGCTGCAGCAGGTCTGCGACGAAATGGACCTGTCGTTTTCCCGCGCCGCATTCTCGCTGGTGATCGCCGAGGCCAATGACCGCTCGGACGGGATTTACGCCGCCGAGGATGGCGCGGAGCTTGTTCGGTGTGGTGCTGGCGGTGGGTGGCACGGTTGATGCCGCGGCGGTCGGCGCGGGCGCGGCTTGGCTGAGCGCCGGGGCGCTGCCCCGGACCCCGGAATATTTTTGGCAAGATGAAGATCGGCGCGGGCGCAGAGGCCAGGGTGGTCGCCCGAGTGAAAGCCGAAGGGGGGGGAAGAAGCGATTGCAACCCCTGACAGGGGCGATAGTGTAGCCGCCTGCCTGTTGCGGAACCTCTTTCCGCAAGGCGAATGATCCTAGGAGGAAATCACATGGCACTGCCGCCAGTTTTGCAAAATCTGCGTATTCCGCTGATCGGAAGCCCGCTGTTCATCATCTCGAATCCCGATCTGGTTCTGGCGCAATGCAAGGCCGGTGTCGTCGGCTCTTTTCCGGCGCTGAATGCCCGCGAGGCCGAAGGCGAAGAGATCGAGCTGGACAAATGGCTGACCCGGATCACCGACGAGCTGGACGCCCATAACCAGGCCAATCCGGACCGGCCCGCCGCACCCTATGCGGTCAACCAGATCGTGCACCGCACCAATGGGCGGCTGGAGCGCGATGTCGAGCTCTGCGTGAAGCACAAGGTGCCGGTCTGGATCACCTCGCTGGGGGCGCAGGAATGGGTCTATGAGGCGGCGCATTCGGTCGGCGCCACCGTCCTGCATGACGTCATCAACGACAAATTCGCCCACAAGGCGATCGAGAAAGGCGCAGATGGCCTGATCGCCGTGGCCGCCGGGGCCGGTGGCCATGCCGGGGCGCTGTCACCTTTGGCGCTGATCCAGGAGATCCGGGAATGGTTCGATGGGCCGCTCTATCTCTCCGGCGCGATTGCCAAGGGCGATTCGATCCTGGCGGCGCTGGCGATGGGCGCCGATGGTGGCTATGCTGGGTCGGCCTTTATCGCCACTGAAGAGGCGAATGCGGTGCCCGGTTACAAGGAAATGATCACAACGCATGGCGCCAGCGACATCGTCTATTCCAACGATTTCACCGGTGTCTGGGGCAATTACCTGCGCCCCTCGATCGAACGCGCCGGGCTTGATCCCGACAACCTGCCCGGATCCAACCCGGCGGCGATGAATTTCGCCGAAGGCACCGAGCGCAAGAAACGCTGGAAGGACATCTGGGGATCCGGCCAGGGCATTGGCCTGGTCAAGGAGGTGGTGCCGACGACGGTGCTGATCGACCGGCTGGCGGATGAATTCGAAGCCGCGCAACAGCGGCTGTGCGGCCAGCTCGGCTGGAAGAAGTAACGACGGTGGGCGCCTGGGAAATACCCTGGCGCCTCCCGCTTTCCTGAAGCTTGAGGAATACGGAAATGACGGCAAATCGCACCCCTCCGGTGAGCAAGGCCGAGCGCAAAGCCGCCGTCGCCGCCTGGGGCGAGGAAAAGCGCCGCGCTGGCATCTACGCGCTGCGGTGTGCGGCGCGCGGGCTGATCTGGGTCGGATCCGCCAGCGACCTTGATACGATATGGAATCGCCAGAGCTTTTCCCTGCGTGGTGGCAATCACCCGCAGCGCGACCTGCAGGCGGCCTGGACCGATGAGGGGGCTGAGTCCATCGCGTTCGAGGTGCTGGAAACGCTTGGCGACGAGGTCGAGCCAGTGGCGCGTCCACGCGCCCTGAAGGAGCGGCGCGCCGCCTGGAGCGAGACGCTTGCGGCCAAGACGATCTGACAATTTGTTACCGGGCGCCGGGGGTTTTCGTCACAGTTCGGCGGTGTCGCGCGCATGTGAACGTGTTGCGGAAATCGAAGGCTTGCAATTTCACCGGGCCGGGCGCAAATGCCGCCGCATTCGGGGGATGATCCCCGGTTTGATCACAGGCGAATCCGATGTCACCGAACACCACGCAGCCCGCACAGCCACAACAGCAACAGGGCCAGCAATCCTCCCCGACGACCCAACCGGGCGCCAGCACCCCGCAACCGCAGCGCTATACCGATTGGGCGGCGATCTGAGGCTGAATTTCAGGCGCTGGATGCGATGGCATCCGGCGCCGAAGCTGGTATAGGATGCCCGACGACAGGAGGACATCTGATGCCGCATTACCGTTCCCGCACTTCCACCCATGGCCGCAACATGGCCGGAGCCCGTGGCCTTTGGCGCGCAACCGGCATGAAGGATGGCGATTTCGGCAAGCCGATTGTCGCTATCGTGAACAGCTTCACCCAATTCGTGCCCGGCCATGTCCATCTGAAGGACCTGGGTCAGCTGGTGGCCCGCGAGGTCGAGGCGGCCGGCGGCGTGGCCAAGGAATTCAACACCATTGCGGTGGATGACGGCATCGCCATGGGCCATGACGGGATGCTCTATTCCCTGCCCAGCCGTGAAATCATCGCCGACAGCGTCGAATACATGGTCAACGCCCATTGCGCCGATGCCATGGTCTGCATCTCCAACTGCGACAAGATCACGCCGGGCATGCTGAACGCCGCGATGCGGCTGAACATCCCGGTGGTGTTTGTCTCTGGCGGGCCGATGGAGGCCGGCAAGGTGGTGCTGAACGGCAAGGAACAGGCGCTGGACCTGGTCGATGCCATGGTTGCCGCAGCCGATGACAAGTATTCCGACGCCGAGGTGCAGACCATCGAAGAGGCCGCCTGCCCGACCTGTGGTTCCTGTTCTGGCATGTTCACCGCCAACTCGATGAATTGCTTGACCGAGGCGCTGGGGCTATCCCTGCCCGGCAATGGCTCGACTCTCGCCACCCATGCCGACCGCAAGCGGCTGTTTGTCGAGGCCGGGCATCTGATCGTCGATCTGTGCCGACGCTATTACGAAAACGACGATGCTTCGGTTCTGCCGCGTTCGATCGCGTCCTTTGCCGCGTTTGAGAACGCCATGAGCCTCGACATCGCCATGGGCGGGTCCACCAACACCGTGTTGCACCTGCTGGCCGCCGCCCATGAGGGCGGGGTGGATTTCACCATGGAGGATATTGATCGCCTCAGCCGCAAGGTGCCGTGCCTGTGCAAGGTCGCGCCCGCCAAGGCGGATGTGCATATGGAAGACGTGCATCGCGCCGGTGGGATCATGGCAATCCTCGGCGAAATGGACCGCGCCGGGCTGCTGGATACTTCTCTGCCCACCGTGCATGCACCAACGATGGCGGCGGCTCTGGCGCAATGGGACATTGCCCAGACCACCAGCAATTCGGTGCATGAGTTTTATTCCGCCGCCCCCGGCGGGGTGCCAACCCAGGTCGCGTTTTCGCAATCGCGCCGCTATGAAGCCGTCGACACCGACCGGGTGGCCGGGGTGATCCGCAACAAGGCCAATGCGTTTTCCCAGGATGGCGGGCTGGCCGTGCTCAACGGCAATCTCGCCGAAGAGGGCTGTATCGTCAAAACCGCCGGGGTCGACGATTCAATCCTGAAATTCTCGGGCCCGGCCTTTGTGGTGGAAAGCCAGGATGACGCGGTCAGCGCGATCCTGACCGGCAAGGTCAAGGCCGGCGATGTGGTGGTGATCCGCTACGAGGGGCCGCGCGGCGGACCGGGGATGCAGGAAATGCTCTACCCGACCTCCTATCTGAAATCCAAAGGCCTGGGCGCCGCCTGCGCGCTGGTCACCGACGGGCGGTTTTCTGGCGGCACCTCGGGGCTGTCGATCGGCCATGTCTCGCCGGAAGCGGCCGAAGGTGGCACCATCGGCTTGGTCGAACAGGGCGATCTGATCGAGATCGACATCCCGAACCGGACAATCCACCTGGCCGTCGATGACGCGGTTCTGGCCGACCGGCGCGCGGCACAGGAGGCCAAGGGCTGGACCCCGGCGAAACCGCGCAAGCGCAAGATCACCGGGGCGTTGCGCGCCTATGCCGCCCTGACCACCAGCGCGGCCAAAGGGGCCGTGCGGCAAATCTGAGCCTCCGGGAATGGACGACCCGGTTTCGACCATTCCCAACCTCGGCCCGGCGGCGGTGCGCGATTTCGCCCGCGCCGGGATCACCAGCGCCGCGCAGCTGCGCGAGATCGGCGCGGATCAGGGCTATCTCGCCTATCTGCACGCCGGCGGCTCTGCCCATTTCATTGGTTATTATGCACTGGTCATGGGTCTTCAGGGCCGCCCCTGGAACGATTGCACGGCTGAAGAAAAAGCCGCGCTCAGGCTGCGCTTTGACGGGCTGAAGGCGCAAGCCAAGCAATCGGCAACGGCACCCATCGGCATCGAAAGGGAACTCGACGCCCTTGGGGTCGGGCGCAACCGGGGCTGAGCCCGCTTGCCCGCCAATGGCGTCTCCCCGCCATTTTCAGACAGCGGGGAGCGCATTGTTGATCTTAGCCGTTGATCTCAGTCTTCAAAGCCGAGGAATGTGCTGACCTCAGCCGCGTCCCGGCGCACCGATTTCACCGAATTGGCGGCGAATTCCTCATCCGGCCAGCCCAGGGCGACACAGGTGAGAATGACCTCATCCTCGGGGATCTGCGCATGTTCGCGCACCACCGGCGATTGCATGATGCCCTGGCCGTTGATCACCGCGCCCAGCCCGCGCGACCAGGCCGCCAGCACCAGCCCGTAGGTGGCGGCACCCGCGTCGAAAATCGCCACCGGTCCGTGGTCGTTCAACGCCCGGTCATAGGTCACCACCACCGAGACCGGTGCGTCGAATTGCCGGAACCCGCGCATCACCCAATCCTGGCGACGTTCGGCATCCTCGCGGGCGATGCCCATCGCGGCAAACAGCTGTTTGGCGATCTCGACCTGGCGGTCGCGGTGGATGCCTTCATAGGTGCCATGGCTGGGAATCTCGCGCTTTGGCGGTACTCCGCCCAACATCCGTTCGGTATTGCCGTCACGCACCTTTTCCAGCGGCGCGCCGGTCAGGACATGGAAATGCCAGGGCTGGGTGTTCATCGAAGACGGCGCGCAATTGGCCAGCGCCAGCACCTCTTCCATCAGGGCGCGCGACACCGGCTTCTTCTGAAAGCCGCGAATACTGCGCCGCTCCTGCATGGTCTGGTCGATATTCATTGGCCCTGCCTTTTGGATCTGTTTGATGCATCCGCACCCTGCCGATTTGGCGCGACCGTGACCAGCCGCGCCAAAGTTTTTTTGAAAAGTCTTGGTTAAAACCTTTCCCCTGGCGTTACGCCGCCAGCCCGCCTGCCGCACAGAGACGGTCCATGTGGAAATCCCGGTCACCCCAGGCGATTTCCAGCATCGTCAGACGCTTGAAGTAGTGGCCGATGGAATATTCCATCGTCATCCCGACCCCGCCATGCAGCTGGATCGACATCTGCCCGACATAGCGCGAGGCATCGCACATCTTTACCTTGGCGGTGGAGAGCGCCAGGTCGCGAGTCTGCTCATCCGCATCCTCACACATCAGCGCGGCATACATCGCCATTGATTTGACCTGTTCCTTTTCGACCACGCCCTGCGCCGCGATATGCTGCAACGCCTGGAAGGTGCCGATCGGGCGGCCAAATTGTTCGCGCCCCTTGATGTATTCGACGGTCAGGTCGATCGCCTGCTCCATCGCACCCAGGGATTCCGCGATGGTCGCCGCCAGCGCCTTGGACTCCGCCACTGCAATGGCCTTGTCCGCGGCAATCCCGCCGGTCAGCTTTTCCGCCGGAGTGCCATCAAAGGTCAGCTCCGCCGCGCGCTGTTCGTCCTGAGTGCGGTAGCTGCGAGTCTCAAGCCCTTCGGCCCCCTTGCGCACCACATAGATGCCGACCGCACCAGCGCCGTCGACGGCGGTGACAAAGATCAGATCGGCCTCGGCACCATAGGACACCACGGTCTTGCTGCCCGAAATCTTGCCACCGTTTTCCTGGGTTTTCAGCGGCTCGTCACGCTCGATCATCCCCGGTTCCAGATGCGCCCAGGTCGGCACATGCGCGCCCGAGATGATGCCCTCGGCAATCGCCGCGCGTTGCGCAGCAGAGGCCGACGCCAGCAGTGCCGGTGCGATTGCGATCGCTTCGGCCCAAGGCTCCAGCGTGTTGGCATTGCCCATCGCCTCGCCCACCAGCATGGTTTCGGTCGGGGTGCCGCCGATGCCGCCCTCATCCTCGGGGAACGGCAGCGCAAACAGGCCCATATCGGCATAGCCTTGCCAGATCTTGCGATCAAAGCCTTCGGGCAGCGCCATGTATTTGTTGCGCTTTTCAAAATCATAACGGTCTGCAAGGAAACGCGTCAGGCTTTCGGACAGCATCCGCTGTTCGTCATTCAGTTCAAAGTTCATTGTCTTACCTCACAGTCCAAGGATCGCTTTGGAGATGATCCCCTTCTGCACCTGATCCGAGCCACCGTAGATGCTCGACTTGCGCATGTTGAAATAGTTGGGCGCGGCGCGGATCGTCCAATCCGGGCCGACCTGGGCATTGGCGCCCTCTGCGTCGAGCCATGGCGCCGCCTGTTCGCCGGCCGCCTCGACATAGAGTTCGGTCATCCGCTGCACCATCTGGGCGCCCTTGATCTTGATCACCGAAGTCGCCGGATCGGGCTTGGACTGATCCGCCCCGGCTTCGATCCCCGACAGCACCCGCATCACCGTCATCTCAAGCGCCTTCAGCTCGACCTGGGCCTCGACAAACTTGTCGCGGAACCGCGGATGATCCCAGAGCGGCTTGCCCCGCACGATGCGGGATTTGGCGATTTCTTTCAGCTCTTCCAGCTTGGCCATGCTGGAGCCGACCCGCGGCGCGCCTAGGCGTTCGTTGCCAAGCAGGAACTTGGCATAGGTCCAGCCCTTGTTGACCTCGCCCACCATGTTTTCCGCAGGCACCCGGACATCGGTAAAGAACACCGAGTTGACTTCGTGGCCGCCATCCATGGTCTGGATCGGATGGACCTCAACACCGGGGCTTTTCATGTCGATCAGCAGGAACGAGATACCTTCCTGTTTCTTCACGTCCGGATCGGTGCGCACCAGTGCGAAAATCCAATCGGCGTGCTGGGCCAGCGTGGTCCAGGTTTTTTGACCATTGACGACCCAATGATCGCCATCACGCACCGCGCGGGTTTTCAGACCAGCCAAATCCGATCCGGCGCCGGGTTCGGAGAAGCCCTGACACCACCAATCGTCAAGATTGGCGATTCCCGGCAGAAAGCGCTTCTTTTGCTCTTCATTGCCGAACTGGATGATCACCGGGCCAACCATATTGACGCCAAAGCCCAAAGGATCAGGCGCCGGGGCGCTCTGGTTTTCCTGCTGGAAGATATACTGCTGAGTCACCGACCAACCCGGCCCGCCCCATTCCTCGGGCCAGCGCGGCGTCGCCCAGCCCTTTTTGTTCAGGATTTTCTGCCATTGCACCGTCATCTCTTTGGTCGGCGCATTGCCCAACTTGAGGTGCTCGCGGGTTTCCGCGGGCAGGTTGGCGTCGATAAAGTCGCGCACTTCCTGACGGAAGGCCTCCTCTTCAGGGGTAAACTTCAGGTCCATCTTTCCTCCTCAGGCCCCTTCGGCCTGTTTTTTTGCTCGTTCTTCGTCTTTCAGCATCTTGCGCGACGCCTTGCCCACAGATGTGCGTGGCAGCTCATCGCGGAATTCAAGGAATCTCGGCATTTCATGCCGTCCCAACTTGTCCGCAAGAAAACCCTGTAATTCCTCCAGGGTAAACGGATGGGCGCCATTATTCAGACATACGAAAGCTTTGGCGCTTTCCCCTCGGTAAACATCGGGCACCCCGATGACCAAAGCCTCGGCGACATCCGGATGCATATGGATCGCGTTTTCAATCGACAACGGATAAACGTTGAAGCCGCCGGACAGGATCAGGTCTTTTTTCCGGTCGACGATATAGAAATACCCGTCCTCATCCATGTAGCCGATATCGCCGGTCAGCAGATAACCATCGACAAAGGCGTTGCGGGTCTCTTCTTCGTTCTGCCAATAGCCGATGGTGACGGCGGGGCCCTTGATGATGATCTCGCCAGGTTCGCCGGTGGCCAGGCGCTTGGTCGGATCCTCAAGATCGACAATCGCCATATCCATCCCCGGCAACGGAATACCGATGGTCCCGAGCTTCTCATCCGGGAAATCGCGCGGCACCGAGGTGCCGTTCGACGCAGTTTCGGTCATCCCCCAGCCGCCGCCGATCTTGAGCCCGGTCAGGTCGCGAATGCGGTTGAACACCTCGCGGGGCAGCGGCGCACCGCCCGAGCTGACATTTTCGACGGAGGACAGATCCCGCTTGTCGATATCGGGAAGCTGCATGATGGCGATCCAAGTGGTCGGCACCCCGCTAAGGCTGGCAATCCGGTGCTTTTCCACGTCGTCAATCACCGAGGCCGCGTCAAAGCGCAGCCGCAGATGCATCCGGCCACCCTCCATCGTGCGTTTCAGCATCGCGCTGGTCAGCCCCATGATGTGGAACAGCGGCGCATAGAGCATCCCCGGCTTGCCCGGCTCGGCCCCGGGATCGGCGGCGGAAAGGTGGTTGTAGGTCTGCTCGGCGGCGCTCAGATTGCCATGGGTCAGCATCGCCGCCTTGGGCACGCCGGTGGTGCCGCCGGTGAATTGCAGCAACGCCAATTCATCAAGCCGCATCATCGGCGGGTCGTAAACCGCGCCCTCATGTCCAGCCAGAAGCGCGCTGGCCGACTGCATTGACTCGGGCACCGGGCAAGGTCGACCCATCGCCGAAATCGGATCGTCGCAGAGATAGATAGGTGGAAAGTCAGGATCTTGCACGAGTTTGGTAAAGCGCTCTGCGAATTCCGGGGTCGACAGTGAAATCACCATCTTGGCGCCAACATCATGCACCTTATGGGCAATCTCGGCCTCGGCATCCAAGGGCGACAGATGGGTGACAACCCCGCCAGCCGCCATCACGCCAAAGAAAAAGATCGGATGCCAGGGGGTATTGGGCAAATGCAGCGCCACCCGGTCGCCGCGCTTGATCCCGGCGGCTTTCAACGCCGAGGCCACCTGCGCCGCCAATTGCCGCATTTCTGCGTAAGTATATGTCTGTCCGTAATATTCGAACTGACACATATCGGCCCATTGATCAAAGGCGCGCTTGAGCATGCCGTTGAGGCAAATCTTTTCGGGCTGAAAGAACGGATCGACGGCGGGACGAAACTGCTGAGCCCAGATCGGTGCATGGGTGTTCATCAGCCACGCTCCCTATCGAAATCTGCGAAGCTGCGGCCCTCCGCGGCCAATCGCGCCAGCAACGGTTTCGGTTTCAGCTCATCACTGCCCGCCATCTCGGCATATTGCGCCAGCTTGCTGGCCACCTCGGCCACCCCGACCCGGTCGGCATAGGCCATCGGCCCGCCGGTCCAGAGCGGAAAGCCAAAGCCGTTGATATAGATCAGGTCGATGTCGCTGGCCCGTGTGGCGATGCCTTCGTCCAGAATCTGCGCAGCTTCGTTGATCAGCGGAAAGATCAGTCGCTCGACAATCTCGTCATCGCTGAACGCGCGCGGGGTAAAGCCCTTGTCGCGGCGGATATCGCTGATCAGCGTCTCGATCTCGGGATCCGGGATCGGGCTGCGCGACCCCTCCTCATAGCGGTAAAAGCCCGCCTTGGTCTTTTGCCCCTTGCGGCCCAGCTTTTCGACGATCGCGTCGGGGATCTCCATCACCTCGCCGCGCTCCTGGCGCACCAAGTAACCGACGTCGAGTCCCGCCAGATCATTGGTCGCCAGCGGCCCCATCGCGAATCCGAAGCTGGTGGCCGCCCGGTCGATCTGTTGCGGCATCGCGCCTTCCAGCATCAGCGCATGCACCTGCCGCCCGCGGCTGGCCCCCATCCGGTTGCCGACAAAGCCATTGCAGACACCAACCGTCACCGGCACCTTGCCCGCCCGCTTAGCCACCGCATTAGCGGTCACCAGAACCTCGGGGGCCGTCTTGGCTCCACGCACATTCTCAAGCAATTTCATAACATTGGCCGGGGAAAAGAAATGCATCCCGATCACATCCTCGGGCCGTTTGGTGACGCTGGCGATCTCATCCAAATCCAGCGACGAGGTGTTCGAGGCCAGCACCGTGCCGAGTTTGCAGAGCCGGTCGAGATCGGCAAAGATCCGTTTCTTCAGATCCATGTTCTCGAACACCGCCTCGATCACCATATCCGCATTTTTCACATCCTCGAAATCTGTCGATCCGTGGATCCGGCTCAACGCAGCCGTCACTTCGGCCTCGGTAAAGCCGCCGCGCGCCTGGGTCTTGCGGTAGTTGTTTTCGATGATGTCCAGACCCCGTTTCAGGGCCGCCGGATCGAGGTCGATGATGGTCACATCATAGCCGCCGGTGGCCATCGACATGGTGATCCCGCCACCCATGGTCCCGGCCCCCAGCACCGCGATTTTCTCGACCTGTCGGGGTGCGGTCGCCTTGGCCACGCCGGGCAGTTTCAACGCGGCGCGTTCGGCAAAAAACAGATGCCGCATTGCCTTGGATTCATCACTTTCGCGCAGTTCGTGAAACACCTCGTGTTCCGTCGCCATGCCCTGCTCAAAGGACTGCGTCATCGAGGCCCGCACCGCCGCGACACAGCCCTGCGGCGCCTTCAGCTTGCGGCTGCGAGACAGCAGCCGGCTGGCCTCGGCCTCGAACTCGGCCTGATCGACTCCGCGTACGAATTCGTCGTTCTGCGAGATCCGGTTCAACGGCCGGTTGTCGGCAATTTTCCGTGCAAAATCAATTGATTCAGCGATCACATCACCCTGAACCACCGCATCGGCAATGCCCAGATCAAGCGCCTGTTGCGCGGTGATCGGATCGCCGGTGACAATCGGCGCCAGGGCGGCGATTGGCCCGATCAGCCGTGGCAGCCTTTGGGTGCCGCCAGCGCCCGGAATGATCCCGATCTTGACCTCGGGCAAGGCCAGCGTCGCCTTCGGCCCCAACACCCGATAATGGGCGCCGAGCACGATCTCGAAGCCACCGCCATAGGCCAGCCCCTCGACCGCCGCGACCACTGGTTTTTCCGCCGCCTCGATGCCGTCGATCAGCGGGTTCAAACCCGGCTCCAATGTGCTCTTTCCAAACTCGGTCAGATCGGCGCCGCCGGAAAAGGCACGGGCACTGCCCGCCAGCACGATTGCCTTGATTTCCGGGTCCGCAAGCGCGGCTTGAAGATGCCCCCAAATCCCCTGTCGGACCCGCCCGGACAGAGCGTTCACCGGCGGGCTTGCGATGGATATGATGGCGACTTCCCCATCCTTTTGGATGGTGACCTTGGTTTCTGACACGGCTATATTCCTCCCTGACGCTCAGGACGGCATACCATTCCGCGTTGCGGAAGGCCGTTCTGCGCTATCGATCAGGCTAGAAAGCTCGGGACAGCGCGTCAATACGCGTTGACCACCGGGTCAAAAGACAGAACCATTGGCAAAACGTGAGGGAGGAGCGATGCTGGATCGCAGATGTGAAACGATTGAGGTGGCGCTGGACGGGATCCAGGATGGCGCATCAATCATGGTGTCGGGGTTTGGTGACGCGGGACGGCCAAACTACTTGCTGAAAGGCATGATCGACAAAGGCGTGAAGGACCTGCACGTCATTTCGAACAACGCCGGGAACGGTTTTACCGGGCTGGCGATGCTGTTCCGCCTTGGCATGATCAGCAAGCTGACCTGTTCCTTCCCGCGCGGAGATCTGGGTGCCGAAATCACCCGCTGGGTGCGCGAAGGCTCGCTCACCGTCGAAGTGAACCCGCAAGGCACCATGGCCGAACGGATTCGCGCCGCGGGCTGCGGCATTCCGGCGTTCTATACGCCAACTGCCTATGGCACCAAACTGGCCGAAGGGAAGGAAACCAGGGAATTCAACGGCGTAGGCTACGTTCTTGAAACAGCCTTGCACGCGGATTATGCCCTTGTCCACGCCGATAAAGCCGACCGTTGGGGCAATCTGACCTACAAGAACCTGTCGCGCAACTTTTCGCCTTTGATGGCGATGGCGGCCGATGTCAGCATCATCGAGGCCGACGAAATCGTCGAACTCGGCGCGCTGGAGCCGAACACGATTGTCACGCCGGGCGTCTGCGTCAACCGTCTGATCCAATGTCGGCCCGTGGCCGAGAACGAATGGGGAGTAGCCGCATGAAACCGTTGACCCGAGAGGCAATTGCCGCCCGACTGGCCCAGGACATCGACGACGGCTGGCACGTCAACCTTGGCATCGGCATGCCCGAGCAAGTCGCCAATTTCCTGCCCGAAGGCCGCGATATCCTGCTCCATTCTGAAAATGGCATCCTCGGCATGGGTCCGACCCCGCCTGAAGGGGAAGAGGACGAAAGCCTTGTCAACGCCGGGAAAAAGCCGATCACCATGTTGTCAGGGGCGTCGATCTTCGACCACGCGATGAGCTTTGGCATCATCCGTGGCGGCCATCTGGAGCTCTGCTGTCTCGGCGGCTACCAGGTGGCGCAAAACGGTGATCTGGCGAATTGGAGCCGCGACAACGACGATCCCATCGCCTCGGTCGGCGGCGCCATGGACCTGGCCGTCGGCGCCCAGCGAATCTGGGTGATCATGCAGCACAACTCCAAGGACGGTGCCGCGCGGCTGCTGGAAACCTGCGACATGCCATTGACCGGCATGGGCTGCGTCAAGCGGGTGTATACCGATCTGGCGGTGATCGACGTGACCAAGGACGGGTTCCTGGTGACCGAGATGATCGATGGCATGACCGCCGAGGAATTGCAGGCCCGTACGGGCGCGAAACTGCGCTTTGCCGATGGCTGCGGCACCATGCCGGACCTGACCAAAGCCGCGTAATTTCAAATCACTGCACTGATACTCTAACTTAAATCGGCGCGTCCTTTCGGGGCGCGCCGATTGCGAAGGACAGACATGAAAGACGACGACTCACACGCCGCCGGGACCGATGACGGCATCTATAAGCTCGGCGGCTTCAACCAGCTTATGGGGTTTCGCATTGTCGAGCGCGGCGAAGGCTTTCTGAAGGGCGAGATCGACCTGCAGCCTTATCACATGAACAAGGCGAAATTCACCCATGGCGGGGTTTATGCTGCCGTTCTGGACAGCGCCTGCACCGGCTCTGGGTTGTATTGTCCGTATCCCGGCCGCATCCGCAAATGTTCGACCCTGTCGCTGACGGTGAATTATGTCGGCATGTCCAAATCCGGAAAACTGCACATAGAATCCCGGGTAACCCGCTCAGGCAGAACGATTTATTCCTCTGTTGGCGAAGTGTACGATGACCAGGGCAACCTCTGCGCCCATGCCATTGGCACCTTTAAATACATGCGCGGCAGCGACGATCCGAAGGGTGTGCCGATGGACCCTGAGTGAGGCCGGCGCCGATTGCCCGGTTCCGGCGCCCAGCTGCATTCGCTCCAGCGCCGATTGCCGCTTGAAAGCGGGCGCTGGCGGCACTACCTTGCGCTACCATATCCAGCACCACTGAAGGAGTGAAAAACTGGCTCGCAGACCCCACAACGCGCCTCCGACGCGTGACACCGGCCCTCGTATCAATGAGAAAATCCGTTCCAGCCAAATCCGTTTGATTGGCGCGGAGGGTGAGAACGTCGGCGTGGTGACCCCCGCCCGTGCGATGGAAATGGCCGAAGAAGCCGGGCTCGATCTGGTTGAGATTTCCCCGAATGCAGAACCTCCGGTCTGCAAGATCATGGATTTTGGCAAGTTCAAATACGAACAGCAAAAACGTGAGAGCGAAGCCCGCAAAAAGCAAAAGACGATCGAGGTGAAGGAGGTGAAGTTTCGCCCCAACACCGACACCAACGATTACGACGTCAAGATGCGCAATGTGTTCCGGTTTCTTGAGGCCGGCGACAAGGTGAAGATCACCCTCCGGTTCCGCGGCCGTGAAATGGCGCACCAGAACCTGGGCCGTGAATTGCTGGAACGGGTGGCCGCAGACGTTCAGGACGTCGGCAAGGTCGAAAACATGCCCCGCATGGAAGGCCGCCAGATGGTGATGATGATCGGCCCGGCGCGCTGATCGCGTCGCGCTGACAGCCGCCAGACCATTGAATCGACAAGCCCGGCGCCATTCAGGCGACCGGGCTTTTTCATGTCCGTTGCTCAGGGCTCAGGCTGCGCTGCGACCCTGCCGCCCTCAGGCGGCGGAGGTCAGCGCGCTCACATCCTGGCCCGAGGCCGCCAGCACGGCCTTGACAATGTTATGATAGCCGGTGCAACGGCAAAGGTTGCCGTCGAGGTGATCGCGCACCTCGGCTTCGCTGGGCTTGGGGTTGATCTTGAGCAGCGCCTCAGCGGCCATGATCATCCCCGGGGTGCAGAACCCGCATTGCAGCCCGTGATGATCCTGAAACGCCTGCTGCATCGGTGACAGGGTGTCGCCATCCGCCAGCCCTTCGATGGTCAGCACCTCGGCGCCGTCGGCCTCGGCGGCGAACATCGTGCAGGCCTTCACCTGGATGCCGTTCACATGCACCGTGCAGGCGCCGCATTGCGAGGTGTCACAGCCGACATGGGTTCCGGTCAAGCGTAGGGAATCGCGCAGAAATTCGACCAGCAGCGTGCGACCCTCGACGTCACCTTCGGCGGTGTCGCCATTCACCTTCATGCTGATTCTGGGCATCGCTGATCCTCTTCGAAAACGGTATTCCAAGTTAAGTAAACCATGCGGCGCGGGCGAGGAAAAGAGGCGATCTGCCTTTTGCGGCCCTGCATGATGCCTGTGTCAGCCTGTGTCGGGCCTCTGTCATTCCTCGCGGCGGCGGCGGCGGTCGCGTGGCTGTGGCCGGGTCGGGATTTCCTTGAGCAACCCGCCCACCCCCATTGCGGCGATGTCATCCAGGCTGACCGGGAGTCCGCAAGCGACCCGCGCCAGCACCCAATCGGCACCATTCAGCGCCGGAGATCGGGCACATCCCGGCAATCCGATCACCGGGCGGGGCCCGAGCGCGCCAAGAAACAGCAGGTTGCCGGGATCGACCGGCATGCCAAAGCGATCCACCTGCCCGCCCGCCAGCCGCAGCGCCTGCGGCGCGACATCCTCAAGGTCCGAGGTCGCCGATCCGGTCAGGATCAGCAGCAGATCCTCGTCAGCCTCGCGCAGCGCTTCGGCCAGCGGCGCGGCGCGATGCGGCACCATGACCGGGTCGCCCATGGTGATGTTCAGGGCGGCAAGGCGGGCGCGCACCGCCTCGACCCCCTTGGCCCCGGCGCCACGGTCGATTTCGGTGACAATCAGCCGCGCCGTCGCATGGGCCGGTCGTGCCAGGCGGATTGCAGGAGGCCCGGCCAGCACCGCGCGGGCGCGCTCCAGATGCGCGCCGGGCAACGCATAGGCGATGATCTTGACCGTCGCCGCCATCTGGCCGCTGCCAACCTGCTGAAACGGCGGCAGCGTGGCCAGGGTCAGCATCGGGTCGATCCGGTTCAGCGCCAGCAACCGCTCCGGGTCGAGCAGGATCACCCCCGGCGCTTCGGCAATCAGGTTCACCCGACCGGTAAAGGCCTCGCTCAGCCGCAGCCCCTGCCCTTCGGGATCAGGCACCAGCGCCGCGGCGATGGCGGCGGCGGCGGCATCCTCGCCGACATCACCGGGATCAGGGCGGGCGACGATCACCTCGGCCAGGCCGGCAGCCCTGAGTGCAGCGATGTCCGCGGTGCTGAGCACCCGGCCCTTGCGCAGTCGCCCGCCGGGCAGCGCGACGGAATGCGCCAGAATCGCGCCCGCCGCCGCCGCCGTGGGAACCGGGCCGAACCTCATGCCTGCCTCAGCACCTGGGTCATCTGCGCCAGGATCGCCACCGCGATCTCTGCCGGGTCGGCGGCGCCGATGTTCAGCCCGATCGGCGCGTGGATCCGGGCAATCGCGGCCGCATCATGCCCCGCCGCCTGCAACCGCGCGACGCGCTTGGCATGGGTGCGGGTGGAGCCGAGGGCACCGATGTAAAAACAGTCAGACGTCAGTGCCAGGCTCAGGGCGGAATCGTCGATCTTGGGGTCATGGGTCAGCAGCACCAGCGCACTGCGCGCATCCATGCCCAGCTCGGCCAGCACCAGATCGGGCCAGTCATCACGGATCACCTCGCCGGGAAAGCGATGCTCGGCGGCAAAGGCCGGGCGCGGGTCGATGATCGTCGAGTCATAGCCTGCGATCCGCGCCATCGGCACCAGCGCCTGGGCGATATGCACCGCCCCGACCAGCATCAGCCGCAGCGGCGGGTTGTGGATCACCACCACATGGCGCCCGTCCGCCTCGAGCCCTGAGCGATCGGCGCGGAAGCGTTCGGGGAAATCCTGCGGTCCGGCCAGATGACGTGCCTCCCCCTCCAGATCCGAAACCAGCGCCACCGGGCGCCGGGCGGCGCGCGCGGCGCAGAGATCGGCAAGCAGCGTTTCGCTGAGGCCGCTTTCGGGGCCGATCGGCTGCACCAGGATCCGGATGGTGCCACCGCAGGCCAGCCCGACCGCAAAGGCGTCATCATCCGACACGCCATAGCTGAGCAGCCTTGTGCCGCCATCGGCCAGCGCCTCGATCGCCTCGCCGACCACCGCGCCTTCGACGCAGCCGCCAGAGACCGATCCCGCCAGCGCCCCGTCGCCGGAAATGGCCAACATCGATCCGGTCCGGCGCGGCGCCGAGCCCCAGGTTTCAATCACCGTGGCCAGAACCGCACCGCGTCCGGCGCGGTGCCAGGCCAGCGCCTGTTCGGGCATATCGTCAAAACGGTCCATCATCGGGTCCTCCGGGGTGGAACCTAGCATGTGGCCGGGCGGTGTCTGCCCCAAAATGGCGCGGCGGTGGCGACTTGGGTCAGGGGGCGCTGCCCCCTCGGCCCCTGGCCTCACCCCCGGGATATTTTGGACCAGAGGAAGCGGGGGGCGGAGATTGGCCCCGAGCCAGAGCGCGCAGATTGGTCGCGGTGGCAGCGCTTGAACCGGACGGCGCGCCTGCGCATAAGGGCGGGGTAGAGAAAAGGATATGCCATGATCGGTCGTTTGAACCATGTCGCCATCGCCGTGCCCGACCTGGAGGCCGCGTCGAACCAATATCGTCACGCCCTCGGAGCCAAGGTCGGCGCGCCGCAGGATGAGCCGGATCACGGGGTCACCGTGGTGTTCATCGAGCTGCCCAACACCAAGATCGAGCTGCTGTATCCGCTGGGCGAAGGCTCGCCGATCCAGAGCTTTCTCGACAAGAATCCCTCGGGCGGCATTCACCATGTCTGCTATGAGGTCGAGGATATCCTCGCCGCCCGCGACCATCTGCAATCGACCGGCGCCCGCGTGCTGGGCGATGGCACCCCAAAGATCGGCGCGCACGGCAAACCGGTGCTGTTCCTGCATCCCAAGGATTTCAACGGCTGTCTCGTCGAACTGGAACAGGTCTGATGGGACCGACATCGGCCATCGTCCTGTTCGCGGTGATCTGGTTTCTGGTGCTGCTGATCATCGCGCCGATGCGGATTCGCACCCAGGCCGATCTTGGCAAGGTGACCAAGGGCACCCAATCCGGCGCCCCGGAGGTGCATCACCTGCGCAAGAAAATCTGGATCACCACCGGGGTGACCATCGTGCTCTGGGCCATCGCCGCCGGGATCATCCTTTCCGGCTGGATCAGCATTCGCGATCTCGATTTCTACAACCGGATGGGCCCGCCCAGCTGAGTCGCCGGACCGGACCGACCTAGGTCCGCTGCCCTTCCAGCCCGTGGAACAGATGGGTGAAGCTTGCGGCACCGAGGATCGGGATCACCAGGTTGACCAGTGGAATCGACAGCGGCATCGCCATCAGTACCCCGGCCAGCCAGATGGTGCCGATATGGCGGCGGCGCAACCGGCGCGCCTCGACCCGGCCAACCCGGCGCATCGCCGCCAGGGTGAAATATTCGCGTCCCAGCAGAAAGCCGTTCAGCCCCCAGAAGATGAAGATCGCCAGCGGGGCCAGAAGCGCATAGAGCACCAGCGCCAGAATATTGGCGCCAATCAGCACCCCGAGGAAATTCAGCGTGTCGCGGATCGCATCGCCCAGCGGCTGACGGGGGACCTCCGGCAGGGTCGGATAATGCACATCCTCCACCGCCTGGGCGACATCGTCGAGAAACATCGAGGTGATCGCCGAGGCCACCGGCACCATCAAGAACACCGACAGGAACACCATCACGAAAAAGCTGGTCAGGGTCAGCAGATCGTTCAGCCAGGTGACCGTGCCGACCAACGGAATCACCGCCTCGGGACCGATCCACCAGTTCAGCAGCAGCAGGAAGGCCGCAAAGACCGCCACCAGCAGTGCAAAGGTCAGCCCCATGCCAAGCAGCAGCACCCGGCGAAATCGCGGATCGCCGACCTGCGACAGGGTCAGGGAAAAGGCCCGAAAGATCAGAGGGAGATCCATGTCACCTTGGCCTCCAGATCGGGGCGCGGCCGCTCCGGCGGCGCGGCGGTTTCAGTGCCGATATGGATAAAGGCCGCGACCCGTTCGGCGCCAGCCAGGCCCAGCCCGGCGGTGACGAAATCGCGGTCATGCGCCACCCAGCCGGTCAGCCAATTGGCGCCAAAGCCCGAGGCCAGCGCCGCGTTGAGCAGCGCCAGCGCCACCGCGCCCGCCGAATAGGTCTGTTCCAGGGCGGGGATTTTCGGGCTGTCCACCGGGCTTTCGACCACCACGACGGCGAGCGGCGATTGCGCGAATTGATCGACCGCCTTGGCGATGTCACCGGCGTCCTTGCCCAGAGCCGCACCACGGCTGGCGGCCAGGTCGGCAAGCCGGGTCAAGGCGGCGCCTTGCAGCACGATAAAGCGCCAGGGCTCCAGCTTGCCATGATCGGGGCTGCGCGCGGCGGCGGTGAGGATGGTTTCCAGCGCGGCGCGCTCCGGTGCCGGGGCAGTCAGGGTCTTGGCCGGGCGCGATCTGCGGCTGAGCAGGAAGTCGAGGGCGGCTGGGTTGCGTTCGGGCATGCGGATCTCCGGTCAGGCCCGGTTTATGTCGGCGTTCAGAAGGGTGCGGTCAAGGGGCCGGATCACCGGGCGCGGCGGCGCGGCTGTCATCGCCAAGCGGACTGGGTGATCAGGGCGCCCGCAGAGCGGCCAGGAATTTGCCCCTTTGGCCGCTATCCCCGGCCTGGGCCAGCGCCCGCCCCAGGGCTTCGAGCGAGGCGACGGAATGCCCGGCGAGAAAACAATCGACGGTGGGCAGCAGGGCGCGGATGCCGCGGGCGCGCGGCGCGAACCCGTCGAAGCGCAGCAGGGGGTTCAGCCAGATCACCCGGCGGGCGGAAAGCTGCAGCCGCTCGGCCTCGGCGATCAGCTGCGCCGGGTCACCGCGATCAAGGCCATCAGTGACCAGGATCACCACCGCGCCCCGCCCCATCACCCGGCGCGACCAGTCGCGATTGAAGATATGCAGCGCCGTGCCGATCCTGGTGCCGCCCTCCCAGTCGCGGGCCTCGGTCCCCGCCGCCTGCAGCGCGGCATCGACGTCGCGATGGCGCATGTGGCGGCTGATATTGGTCAGCTCGGTGCCGAAGGTAAAGGCATGGACCCGGGCCCAGCCGGCGCCCCTGGCATTGGCGATGGCATGAACGAAATGCAAAAGCATCCGGCTGTAACGGCTCATCGAGCCGGAAATATCGCAAAGCACCACCAGATCTGGCCAGCGGTCGCGCGGACGATGGCGGCGCGGCGCCTGCAGCTCGCCGCCCTGGCGCAGGGCAGCACGCAGGCTCTGCGCCCGGTCGATGCGCCCGCTCACTGCCGGGTGGCGGCGCCGCGACGGCAGCGGGCGCACCGGCAGCGCCAGGTCGGCGATCATCCGCCGTGCCATCACCATTTCCGCCCCGGTCATCTGATCGAAATCGAGGGTCTTGAGCCGTTCCCGCGCCGAGGCGGTGTCGCTGACATCGACCTGCAATTCGACCTTGGGATCGGGGGCGCTATCCTCTGGCCCCTGGTCCGGGCTGAGCCCGGCCAGCAGCGCCTCGGCGGCGCGGGTTTCGGCGGCGGCGGGCGGGCGCGGCGCCGCCTCGCGCAGAGCCGGTGCCATCACCGCGACCAGGGTCTCCAGATGCCGCGGATCGCGCCAGAACAGCCGGAACACGGAATCGAAAATCGCCCGGTGATCGGGGCGCGAGACAAAGCAGGCCTGCAGGGTCCAGTAGAAATCTTCGCGTTCGCTGAACCCGGCCACCGCCACCGCCTGCACCGCGTCCAGCACCCGGCCCGGCCCGATCGGCAGACCGGCATGGCGCAGGGCGCGGGCGAAATGGGTGATATTGTCAGCCAGGCGCGGCGCTTGCGGCAAAGTGGCGGCTTCAGTGGATGCCGTGGTCATTGCGGCACCCTTGCGGGGGGCTGTCTGCCCCCCACCGCCCTGCGGGCGGCCCCCCCGAGGATATTTCTGACCAGAGGAAGCCGCTGGGGCATCTCAGACCGGGCCAAGGCTGGCGCGGACCTCATCCAGCAATCGGGCGGCTTCGGAGCCTTCCATCCGGGCGATATCATCCTGGTATTTCAGCACCGCACCGAGCGTGTCGGAAATCAGCTGCGGCGACAGTGCCACCGCATTCAACGCCAGCAGGCATTTTGCCCAATCGATGGTTTCGGCGACGCCGGGTTTCTTGAACAGATCGGCAGCGCGCAGCCGCTGCACAAAGGCGGTGACCTCCTGAGACAAGCGATCAGAGGCTTCGGGAACCCGGGCGCGCAGGATCTGCATTTCGCGGGCAAAATCCGGGTAATCGACCCAATGGTACAGGCAGCGGCGCTTCAACGCGTCATGGATTTCGCGGGTGCGGTTCGAGGTCAGGATGACGATCGGCGGCTCAGGCGCCCGGATCACCCCGATTTCCGGAATGCTGACCTGAAACTCCGACAGCGCCTCAAGCAGAAACGCCTCAAACGGTTCGTCAGCGCGGTCGATCTCGTCGATCAGCAGCACCGGCGGGCCATTTTCATGCGGGCGCATCGCCTGCAACAGCGGCCGTTCGATCAGGAAATTCGGGCCAAAGAGGTCGCGATTCAGGATCTCGGCATCGGCCTGGCCGGTGGCCTCGGCGGTGCGGATGGCGATCATCTGGGCAGCAAAATTCCAGTCATAGACCGCCGAGGCCGTATCAAGCCCCTCGTAACATTGCAGCCGGATCAGGTCGCGCCCCAGGGATGTCGCAATGGTCTTGGCGATCTCGGTCTTGCCGGTGCCGGCCTCGCCCTCAAGAAACAGCGGCCGGGCCAGGGTCAGCGACAGAAAGGTCACGGTGCTGAGCGCGCGCGCGGCGACATAGCCCTGCCCGGCCAGCATGTCCTGGGTCGCGTCAATGCTTGTCGGATATGCCATCTGGCCCTCGCTCTGCTCCGGAGGGCCAGCCTGCATTCGGGGCGGTTATAGTCAACCCACCGCAGTGAAACCGCCATATGCTGAATTGCCACGCGCCCGGCCTGCCCGCGCCGGGGCAATTGACGCGGCCCGGCACCGCTGCCATTCTTTGGCCAAACAATAACGGGTCACCCCCGACAGATGGCGACAGGCAGAAATATGGCATCCGGGATCACCGCGCAGGCGCGCTCATGCGGATAACCGCGATCACCTGTGTAAAGAACGAGGGTCCGTTCCTGCTGGAATGGATCGCCTTCAACCATGTGATCGGGGTCACGGATTTCCTGTTCTATTCCAACGATTGCAGCGACGCGACTGACCGGTTGCTCGACCGGTTGGCGGATCATGGCGTGGTGCAGCACCTGCCGAACCCGGCCGAGGGACGCAATTACCAGATGGAGGCGTTGAAAGACGCCAAGAAACAGCCGCTGGTGACCGGGGCCGATTGGGTCTGGATCGCCGATGTCGACGAATTCCTGAACATCCATGTTGGCGACCATACGATCCCGGCCCTGATCGCCGCCTGCAACGATCCACAAGCGATTTCGCTGAATTTTCAGTTCTTTGGCAATGACGGGATCGAGGCCTATTCGGATCGCCCGGTGATCGCGCAATTCACCCGCTCACACAATCCGGACATCTGGTGCGGGGAATTGGCAATCGAGGTCAAGTCGCTGATCCGCAGGGATTTCCCGGTGCAATATTACGGCGCCCATCGCCCGTTCATCAAGAAATCGGTGGCCAAGGACAAGCGCCCAAGCTGGACCGACGGATCGGGCCGACCGGTGCCGCATAAATTCCTGGTCGCCGCCAATGAGCGCCGGATCCGCAAGTTTCCCGCCCTGGGTGCCCGCGATTTCGCCACGTTGAACCATTACGCACTGCGCTCGCTCGACAGCTATCTGGTCAAGAATGACCGCGGCGACGTCAACCGCGCGCACCGCGCCTTTGACGACAGCTATTGGCGCGAACGTGCCGATGTCGCCTGGCAGGACCTGAGCATCCAGCGCTACCTGCCTGATCTGAAATCGGAAACTGATCGTCTCATGGCGCTGCCGGGGATCGCGGATCTGCATGAGCAGGCGGTGACGCTGCACCGGGCCAAGCTGGCGGAGCTGGATGCCCAACCCAGCTATCAGGCGATGCGGGCACAGCTGAAATCACTCGGCACCCTGCCACCGCAAGAGCTGGCGCTGCTGGAAGAACTGGGGCTAAGCGCATGACACGGCTGCGCGTCATCAACCTCGGTCTGCCGAAAAGCGGCACCACCACCCTGGCCACAGCGCTGAACAAGGCCGGGATGAAAGTCGCGGATCACAAGATCCGCCCGGCCCAGACCGACAACCCGGCGCTGCAACGGCAATTCGTCGGCGATGTGCTCTATCGTGGCTATTTCCGGACCGGCGATCCGCTGGCCGAGCTGGAGGCGTTCGACGCCATCACCGAAAGCTCTTACCTGACCCATGGCGGGTCCGCTTGGCCGCAGATGGATTTCGGGCTGATCGAGGCGATCCGCGCCCATCATCCCGGCGCCAAATTCGTCGCCACCCAGCGGCGGGCGAAATTTCTGTCGCGCTCGATGCTGAGCTGGACCAACATGAATACAAGGCTGGAACGCGCTGATATCCCCGGGCTTCCTCATGGATATGGCAACACGACGATGGAGCGAGTGACCTGGATCAAGGCACATTACGCGCATCTGCGTCGGCTGTTCCGGGGGCGGCCCGAGGAATTCCTGCTGCTCGACGTTGCCGCCGAGGATGCGCGCGAACAGCTCAGCGCCTTTCTGGGGAGAGAGATCGACTGGTGGGGGCGCGCCAATGCCAATCCCGATGGCGCATCTGACGAAACCGAAGACGACGCGGATGGCGACGCGGACGAAACCAGCGAAGGCCCGACCCACGCATGAGGATCTATCTGCATATCGGGCTGGAACATGTCGGCGCCGAACGGCTGCAGGCGGTGCTGGTCGACAAGCGCGCGCAGCTGATCGGCAAGGGCGTGCTGTTTGCACGCAGCCCCGGCAATCGCAATCACACCCGGCTGTTCATGGCCGTCACCGACCCCGATCACATTGATCCGCTGCGCTTCAACCGGGGCTACATCCTGCCGGAAAAACAGGAAAACCTGGCCAACAACGTGTTGGAAAGCCTGAGGAAAGAGGTCGAAACCCATCGCCCAGAGGTGCTGATCCTGTCGGCCAGCCAATTGGGCACCTCGCTGGCCCGGGTCAGTGAGCTGGAGCGGCTCAAGGCGCTGCTGTCGCAGCTCTCGGATGACATCCGGATCGTGGCGCATGTCGACGATCAGGCCCGGGTGCTGGCGCGGTTCTATTCGGCACAGGTGATGGAAGGCCGGGCCAGCAGCCTGGCCGTCGAGCTAGGCCTCGTCGGGGCAACCGACTGGTGGGCGGCCGCACGGGCGGCAGCGCCTGAGATCGCGCCGCAGCTCGGGGTGTTTCAGGAGAACCAGGCCCCGGCATTCTGGCTGGATTATCAGCAGCTTATGCGCCACTGGGAAGGCGTTTTCGGCGCCGGTTCCGTGCAATTGCGCCCGTTCCAGACCAAAGTGTTCAGCGCCATCGCCACCGAGGAGTTGCGTGCCGCCTTTGACATCGAGGAAAATATCGGCAAGGCCGGGCCGGTGCCGCCGCCGGCACAGCCCGCCGCCGCCTGGGTGGCGCGCGGGCGGCAGATGAACACGCTGTTGCTGCGCCTGCTGGCCAAGGGCGACCGGGTGCTGCCGCGCCCGCTCTGGACTCGGATCATGGAGGATTTCCGTGTCGACGGCGATCCTATTGACCCCGGCAGACTGGCCGCGATTTCAGAACGGTTTGCTGACGATAATGCCGCGCTGATCACGGCCCATCCCGCCCTGGCCGCCGCCCCGTTCACCGCGCCCGATCCCGGCCCGACCTGGACCGAGGCCGACCCGACCTTTGGCTTTCGCGCCTCGCAATATCTGCTGGCTTTTCGCTGGCGTATCGACAAGGCGACGGCCGACGCGCAGGCGACCAAGGTGCAGGCGATGGCGGCGCTGAATGGCACGCCCGCACCCAAGGCGGGTCAGCCCGCCGCAGATGCCCCAAGCGCCGCCGCGCTGAAGGTGATGCCGCCGCTGGCCGTGGAGAAATACCGCGAAATCGTCACCTCGCCGTTCCGCCCGCACAACCGGCTGGGACAGGTGAATGAGGAAGAGCTGGCGGCGGCCTATACCCCGGTCCCGCCGCGTGACCTGCCCGAAGGCTCCAGCGGGCGGGTGATCGTCGGCTGCATGAAGAACGAGGCGCCCTATATCATCGAATGGGTCGCCTATCACCGCGCCATCGGGTTCGACAATTTCCTGATTTACACCAACGATTGCAGCGACGGGACTGACAAAATCCTGCAGCGGCTGGATGCAATGGGCATTGTCCAGCACCGTGACAATGACGGCTGGACCGGCAATTCGCCACAGCAATTCGCCCTGGATGCGGCGCTGAACGAACCGGTGCTGAAGAATGCCGAATGGATCGCCCATATCGACGTCGACGAATTCGTCAATATCCGCTGCGGCAATGGCACTTTGGACGATTTCTTTGAGCGGGTGTCGCATGCGACCAATGTGGCAATGACCTGGCGGCTGTTCGGCCACAATGGCGTCACCCGTTACGCGGATGAATTTGTGATCGAGCAATTCGACAGCTGCGCCCCGAAATTCTGCCCCAAGCCGCACACCGCCTGGGGCTTCAAGACCATGTTTCGCAACATCGGCGCCTATGGAAAACTGTCCTGCCACCGGCCCAACAAACCCGCCGAGGACCGGCTTGGCGACATCGCCTGGGTCAATGGGTCCGGCGCGCCGATGGGCGGGGACGTGGTCCGAAACGGCTGGCGGAATTCCAAACGCTCGATCGGTTACGACCTGATCCAACTGAACCACTATGCCCTGCGCTCGGCCGAGAGCTATTTGGTCAAGCGTCAGCGCGGGCGGGCGCTGCATGTCGACCGGTCCATCGGGATGAATTACTGGGTGCGGATGGATTGGAACGATTTCAAAGACATAACCATCAAACGTAATCTGCCCCGCCTGCGCGCAGCTTATGACGCGCTGCTGGCCGACACCAATCTGCAGGAACTGCATCTGGCCGGGGTCGACTGGCATCGCGACAAGGCGGCGGAATTGCATGAAAACCCCGAATTCCAAAAGCTTTACGAGCAGACCCTCACTGTCCATCTGAACGAGACCGAGCGCGTGGCCTATGCGCTGGCGCTGGACATGGAAAGTTAAAGTAATGAATTATCCGTCAGGCGTAAGAATTTGAAATTCCTGGCAGTTCTTTGTGTTCGCAACGAGGCAGCCTTCCTGCTGGAATGGCTGGCGCATCACCGCGCCGTCGGATTCACCGATTTCCTGGTCTTTTCCAACGATTGCCAGGACGGCACCGACCAGATGCTCGACCGGCTGGCCGCCCTGGGGCTGATCACCCATATTCGCAATGATGGCCCCTATGACAAGGGCGGCATCCAGTTCACCGCGCTGAAACAGGCCGACCGGCTGGAGAGCGTCCGTGCCGCCGATTGGATCCTGGCCTTTGATGTCGATGAATTCGTCAATATCCATGTCGGGAACCATCGCCTGCCCGATCTGCTCGGCGCCCTGCCCGAGGCCAGCGCCGTCACCCTGACCTGGCGGCTGTTCGGCAATGCCGATGTGGTACGTTATGTCGACGAGCCGATCACCGCGCAATTCACCCGCGCCGCACCCGAGGTGATCTATTGGCCCTGGCGCGCCTTGATGTTCAAGACGCTCTACCGCAACGATGGCACCTACAAGAAACTCGGGGTGCATCGCCCGCGCGCCCCGGATCCAACCCGGATCGACACCGCGCGCTGGTTTGACGCCGCCGGGCGCGAACTGGATGCGAAATTCCGCACCGAACGGATTTTCAACAATTACGGACGCAAGAACAACGACCTCGCCCAGCTCAACCATTATCCGCTCGGCGCGATGGAAAGCTATGTGGTCAAGGCGGACCGTGGACGGGCGGTGCATTCCGATCATCTGCTCGATATCGACTATTGGGTCGAGCGCAATTTTGCCGCCGCCGAAGACACCACAATCCACGCCCTCGCCCCGGAGATGGCGGCGGAACGCGCCCGGCTGATGGCCGATCCCGAACTCGCCGCCCTGCACCACAACGCCGTCGCCTGGCGCCGCGAGCGATTCGAAATCCTGCTGCAGCAAGAGCCGTTTCGCGCCCTGTTCGGGCGGCTGTTGATGAGCCAACCGACCCGCCCGGTGTCACTCAAAGCCGCGCAATTCCTGGTTCGGCACGCCAATTTGGCCCGATCCCGCGACAATGGCCCGAAAGGCGCCTGATCGATCACGATCCGACGACAGTTCCGGCAGAGGCCTTCGCAAACCGCTGTCGGATGGTGCAAGATCAGGCCTTGACCGCTGGGCTGGCGGCGATTGGGCCGTGGGGGGCTTGGCGATGAACGATGTGGAAACGGCGCTGACGCGCAGCCTTGAGGGTCTGGATGACACCACCTGGCTGCGCGAATTCGTCAATATCGTCGATGAGCATGGCGCCTTCCAACCGCTCGGCAAACGCCATTTCGCGGCGCTGGTCGAAAACGGCTCCACCCTGCTGGTGACCTTTGAATCCCTGCCCGCGATCCGCACCCAGGGAGAGCCGCTGGGCTGGCATATGGTGCGCGACTCCGGCTGGTCGCATCTCTGCCTGGCCTGCGACGGCGACACCTGGTTTCGCGATCCCCGGGTGTTTGGCTATTTCGACCGGTTGGTCGATGACGGCTTTCTTGAGGATTTCGAGACCGTGCTGTTCTACGGCGCCGGGCCCTGCGGTTATGCGGCGGCGGCGTTTTCGGTCACCGCGCCGGGGGCCAGGGTGCTGACGATCTCGCCACAAGCGACACTCGATCCCGAGCACGCGCTCTGGGACAATCGGTTTACCGAGATGCGCCGGGTTTCCTTTACCGACCGCTACGGCTTTGCCCCGGATATGACCGAGGCGGCGGATCAGGCCTTTGTCATCTATGACCCGACCGAAACCCTGGACGCGATGCATGCGGCGCTGTTCCGGCGCAAGAACACCACAGCGCTGAAGCTGCGCCGGATGGGGGACGCGATCGAGGGCGATCTCAAGGCGATGCAGATCCTGCACCGGCTGATCGAACTGGCCGGCACCGGGCGGCTGAACGCTGCCAGCTTCGCCCGGCTGGCCCGCACCCGTCGCAGTCACCTGCCCTATCTGCGCCGCCTGCTCGGCGCCATCGAGGCGGCAGGCCGGCCAACGCTCGTCGCCGCCCTCTGCCGCAACGTGGTCGCCCGAATGAAGGCGCCGCGCTTTGCCCGCCGCCTGGAGATGCTGACCAGCGCCGAGGGCGCCGCGAGCGGGGAAACCCATCCGGACAAGGACGCAACAGAACCGGCGCGGGTCGGCTGATCCAAGCCGCGCCGGGGACTGGTCAGCCCGCAGCACTTGCGCTATGCGAAGCGGCATGAGCGATCACCTGACCATCCGCCGTCCCGACGACTGGCACCTGCATCTGCGCGACGGCGCGATGCTCGCCGCCGTGCTGCCGGAAACTGCCCGCCATTTCGCCCGCGCCATCGTGATGCCGAACCTGGTTCCGCCGGTGGTGACCGGGGCCGAGGCCGCCGCCTATCGCGACCGGATCCGCGCCGCCCTGCCCGCAGGCATGGTGTTCGAGCCGTTGATGACGCTCTACCTGACCGAGGGCACCGATCCCGAGGATGTCGCCGCCGCCCATGCCTCTGGCCTGATCAAGGCGGTGAAGCTCTATCCGGCCGGCGCCACCACCAATTCCGCCTCCGGCGTCACCGATTTCAACAAAATCGCCGCGGTGCTGGAGCGGATGGCCGAGATCGGGCTGCCGCTCTGCACCCATGGCGAGGTCACCGATGCCGATGTCGATATTTTCGACCGCGAGGCGGTGTTCATCGACAGGGTGCTGGATCCGCTGCGCCGCGCTCATCCTGGGCTGAAGGTGGTGATGGAGCATATCACCACCGCCCAGGCCGCCGAATACGTGCGCAGCGTCGATACCGGCCTTGGCGCGACGATCACCACCCATCACCTGGTGATCAACCGCAACCACATCCTGGTCGGTGGCATCAAGCCGCATTATTATTGCCTGCCGGTCGCCAAGCGCGAGGAACATCGCCTCGCCCTGGTCGCCGCCGCCACCTCGGGCGATCCGCGCTTCTTTCTCGGCACCGACAGCGCCCCGCATATCGACGCGCTCAAGGAACATGCCTGCGGCTGTGCCGGTTGCTTCACCGCGACCAACACGATGTCAATCCTTGCCGAGGTGTTCGAGGCCGAAAGCGCGCTTGACCGGCTGGAAGGCTTCACCTCGCTGAACGGCCCGGCCTTCTATGGCATGCCCGCGAACGAGGCGCGCCTGACCCTGATCAAAGGCCCCCCGTTCCACTATCCAAGCAAGATCGACAGCGCCGATGGTCCGGTCACGGTCTTTGACCCCGGTTTCCCGCTGCATTGGCAGGTCGATGACTGACCCCAGGCTTCATCTTGCCAAAAATAGTCCCGCCGGAGGCATCGCCGCCAGCGGCGGCGAACCGGGCGGTGCCCCCTCCCGGAGCGATCCGCGGCGGTGATGTCGCGACATCGATTTCAAGCCTCCGGCGGGACTATTTTTGGCAAGATGAAGCGCAGACGCGTTTCAAGACGGAGACCCAGCCCATGATCCCATCATCCTACCCCGCCGCCGAGGAAATCGCCCGGCTGAGCGCGGCGATGCTGCTCGATATTGAAGCGGTGCATTTCAACGCGACCGAGCCCTTCACCCTGGCCAGCGGATTGCCGAGTCCGACCTATATCGATTGCCGCAAGCTGATCTCCTATCCCCGCATCCGCTCCACCCTGATGGATTTTCTGGCGGTGACGGTGATGCGCAATGCCGGGCTGGAGGCGTTCGACAATATCGCTGGTGGCGAGACCGCCGGCATTCCCTTTGCGGCGCTGGTGGCCGAGCGGATGGCGCTGCCGATGACCTATGTGCGCAAAAAGCCGAAAGGCTATGGCCGAAATGCGCGCATCGAGGGGGTGATGACTCCCGGCCAGCGGGTGCTGCTGGTCGAGGATCTGACCACCGATGGCGGATCAAAGGTCTCCTTTGTCGATGCGATCCGCGAAACCGGGGCCACCTGCGCGCATACGGCCGTGATCTTTTATTACGGGATTTTTCCGGAGACCGAGCAGACCCTTGGCGATCATGGCATCGCCCTGCATCACCTCTGCACCTGGTGGGATGTGCTGGCTGAGGCCAAGCGCCGCGCCAGTTTCGACACCGCCACCCTGAGTGAGGTCGAGACGTTTCTGAACGATCCCCGGGCCTGGCAGGCGGCGCGCAGCGGCGTCTGACGATTCGCCCGCAGAGGCGGGTGCCGCGCGGTGCCACATCCGCGCCCTGCCAGCAATTCGGCTCGGAAAACGATGGAGCAAAAGGATAGGACAGCGAAAACCCGCGCCATATCTCGCTGGATGTTCGCCTGATCCACCCAGATGTGGTATCAAAACTTATGCACAGACGATTCACAGGTTATCAAGATTGTCGGTCGCGCGGCCTATCCTATAGGTGTAGTGCCTATGGACGCGCGCAACGAAAACGACGCGGAACGGGGGCACAGCGGGCCGGATTGTCGGCAGCTGGCCGATTGGGTCACAGGTGGCCCGAGGGTATCAGATGAACGACCATCCAAGGATTGACTCGGCGGAGGGACTTTTGCCTTTGGGCAAGGAAATCGACCGTGTCCCGCATTCGATCGAGGCTGAACAGCAATTGCTGGGCGCCCTGCTGACCAACAACGACATCTATGACAAGATCGCCGGGATCATCGGTCCGCAGCATTTCTATGAGCCGGTGCACGCCCGGATTTTCGAAACCGCCGCCGCCCGGATCGCCAAGAACAACCTGGCCAGCCCGGTGACGCTGAAGGCGTTTCTGGAGGCCGACGAAGGTCTGGCAGAACTGGGTGGACCGGCCTATCTGGTGCGCATCGCCGGGGCCGCGGTCAGCGCCTATGCGGCGCGCGACTATGCCCAGATGATCTATGACATGGCGATCCGCCGTCAGCTGATCGGGCTGGGCCATGAGATCGCCGCCAAGGCGGCGACGGTGGATGTTGCCAGCGAACCCAGAGAGCAGATCGTCGAAGCCGAACAACAGCTTTATAAGCTCAGCGAACAGGGCCAGACCGAAAGCGGGTTCCAATCCTTCCTGCGCGCCGTCACCGATGCGGTGAACATGGCCAATGCCGCGCATCAGCGCGACGGCGGGCTGGCCGGGATCTCGACCGGGCTCACCGATCTCGACAAGAAACTCGGCGGCCTGCACCCTTCGGATCTGTTGATCCTTGCCGGGCGCCCGTCGATGGGCAAAACCTCGCTCGCCACCAATATCGCCTTTAATGTCGCCAAGGCCTATCGCCGCGGGCTGCGTCATGACGGCACCGAGGGCGCGGTGGATGGCGGCGTCGTCGGCTTTTATTCGCTGGAAATGAGCGCCGAGCAACTGGCGGCGCGGGTGCTGTCCGAAGCCGCCCAGGTGCCCAGCGAACAGATCCGTCGCGGCGACATGACCGAGGATGAGTTCCGCCGTTTTGTCGAGGCCGCCAAGGAGCTGGAAGCCTGCCCGCTCTACATCGACGACACCGCCGCCCTGCCGATTGCGCAGTTGGCGGCGCGGGCGCGGCGGTTGAAGCGAACTCATGGGCTTGACCTGCTGATCGTCGATTACCTGCAGCTGGTGCGCGGCACCGCCGAAAACCGGGTGAACGAGATCGGCGAGATCTCGATGGGGCTGAAGGCCATCGCCAAGGAGTTGAACATCCCGGTGATCGCCCTGTCACAGCTGTCACGGCAGGTGGAAAACCGTGAGGACAAGCGCCCGCAACTGTCGGACCTCAGGGAATCGGGGTCGATCGAACAGGATGCGGATGTGGTGATGTTCGTGTTCCGTGAGGAATATTACGTCGAACGCGAAAAGCCCTCGGATGACAAGATGGCCGAAATCGCCGCCTGGCAGGAGCGGATGGAGCGTCTGCATGGCCGCGCCGAGGTGGTGATCGGCAAGCAGCGCCACGGCCCGATTGGCACGGTCGAGCTGAGCTTTGAGGGCCGGTTCACCAAATTCGGCAATCTGGTCAAGCCCTGGCAGGCCGATCAGGGTGGCGACTATTGAGCACGCAGGCGCGGATCGAACGGATCAGCGCCGAGACCGCGCATCATCTGGCTGAGGTGGCCGAGGGCGTGTTCGACGCACCGCTCACCCCGGAGCGGCTGGCGGCGGTTCTGGCCCGGCCCGAGCATCTGTTATTTGTCGCCCGCGACGGCGAACTGGTGGTCGGCCAGTGCCTGGCGATGGTGCTGCATGGGCCGGACCGGGATCCGGCGCTTTATATCGACAATCTCGGGGTTGCTGAGGTGGCCCGGCGACGTGGAATTGGCACCGCGCTGATGCAGGCAGCGCTGGCCGCAGGGCGCGATATGGGCTGTGCCTGGATCTGGCTGGGATCGGATCCGGATAGCGCCAGCGCCAAACCCTTTTATCAGGCGCTCGGGCTGAGCTTTCGGCAGGTCGAATATGCCGAAGCCGAACTGAACTGATTCGCCTTCACCTTTTCGTGCGCCAGCGGGAATGGCTGGACTCCGCGCAGAGCCTGGCGCGAGGATCGGCTGATGAGACGCGTGTTTGCCCTGGTCATTGCCCTCATCTCTGCGCCGCCGGTCGCGGCACAGGTCGAGCCCTACGACCCAAGCGCCATCGAGGTCGATGTCGAGCTGCTGTTGCTGGTCGATGTGTCCCGGTCGATGACCCCGAGCGAGCTTGAGATTCAGCGGCGCGGCTATGCCGAGGCGCTGACCTCGGATTCGGTTCTGAACGTGATCGGCGATGGCTTTCTCGGCCATATCGCGGTGGCCTATGTCGAATGGGCCGGCGCCGGGTCGCAGAGAGTGGTGGTCGATTGGCGGCTGATCCGGTCGCGCGACGATGCCCAGGGTTTTGCCGAGGCGCTCACCCTGCATTTCACCCAAGCTATGCGCCGCACCTCGATTTCCGGGGCGCTGGCGATGGGCCCCGGGTATTTCCGCGGCAACCGCTTTGCCGGGCTCAGGCGGGTGATCGACATTTCCGGCGACGGGCCGAACAATGACGGCGCGCCGGTGCTGCCGATCCGCGATCAGGTGCTGGCCGAAGGGATCACCATCAACGGGCTGCCACTGATGACCCGCGATGGAATCGCGGCTTGGAACCTTGATGATCTCGATATCTATTACCAGACCTGTGTGACCGGCGGCGCCGGGAGCTTTGTTATCCCGGTTTATGACTGGGCGGAATTCGCCGCCGCGGTGCGCAAGAAACTGGTGCTGGAAATCGCGGGCAAGACGCCAGCCCCGCCCCGGCCCGAGGCGCGGGTGATCCCGACCCAGGCCTCCCCGGGGCGTGATTGCCTGATCGGTGAAAAGATGTGGCAGCGCAGCCGCGACCTCTGGGAACCTCTCTAGACAGGCCCCGTCCCGATCATCGGCGCGACATCGCGCCTGCGCCGCATCCGGCGCGGTTTGTCCTTGCACCGCGCCGGTGCTGCGGTCAAAAACGGCGCATGGCTACAGGACAACTCACCATCGACCTCGACGCGTTGATCGCCAATTGGCGCGCGCTGAATGCCCTGTCGGACGACAGGGTGGAAACCGCTGCGGTGATCAAGGCCAATGGCTATGGTCTCGGCACCGCCCAGGTGGCGCGGGCGCTGGCCCGGGCCGGGGTCCGCCGGTTCTTTGTCGCGGTGGCCGAAGAGGCGGCGCAGGTGCGCGAGGTGCTTGGCTCTGCTGTCGAGATCAACCTGTTCAGCGGCCATATGCGCGGCGACACCGATATGATCCACGATCTGGATCTGGTGCCGATGATCAATTCCATCGACCAGATGTTGCGCCATGTCGAGGCGCTGCCGGGGCATCGCTTTGGCGTCCAGCTGGACACCGGGATGAACCGGCTGGGGATGGAACCCAGCGAATGGGACGCGCTGCGCCCGATCGCGATGGAGCAGGAGGTGACCCTGCTGATGTCGCACCTGGCCTGTGCCGATGAGCCGGATCACCCGATGAACCGCGAACAATTGCAGGTGTTTCACGACATGACCGGCGGCTTTGACGCGCCCCGCTCGCTGTCGGCCACCGGTGGCATCCTGTTGGGGCCTGAGTATCATTTCGACCTGACCCGCCCCGGGATCGGCCTTTACGGCGGGCGCCCCTTCGAAGCGGCGCAGCCGGTGGTGCGGCTTGACCTGCCGGTGATCCAGATCCGCGACCTCGATCCGGGTGAAACAGTGGGTTATGGCAACACCTGGGAGGCCGAGGAACCCAGCCGCATCGCCACGGTCTCGGGCGGTTATGCCGATGGCATCCAGCGGATCCTTGCGCCGCGGACATCACTTTATGCCGATGATGTCCCCTGCCCGGTGCGCGGCCGCATTTCGATGGATCTGATCGGTGTCGATATCAGCCATCTGCGCCATGACCCCGAGGTGCTGACCCTGATCGGCCCGGATCAGGGCGTCGACGACCTGGCCGACAATGCCGGCACCATCGGTTATGAGATCCTGACCGCGCTGAGCCCCCGCTACAGCCGTCGATTTTCGCAAGGATGAGGCTGCTTGCCGGCATCGGCGCCCAGGTTCTGGGCCTGCTGGCGCTGATCGGGCGGGTGGCGCTCTATTTCGTTGAAACACTCAGCCACCTGCTGCGCCCACCGTTTTACAGCCGTGAATTCGGCATCGCCCTGATCAATATCGGCTGGTTGTCACTGCCGGTGGTCGGGCTGACAGCGGTTTTCACCGGCGGCGCGCTGGCGCTGCAAATCTACGCTGGCGGCTCCCGCTTTGACGCCGAGGCGGTGGTGCCGCAGATCGTCGCCATCGGCATGGTCCGCGAATTGGGCCCGGTGCTGGTCGGGTTGATGATCGCGGCGCGGGTGACTTCCTCTATCGCCGCCGAGATTGCCACGATGAAAGTCACCGAACAAATCGACGCGCTGGTTACCCTCTCGACCCATCCGATGAAATACCTGACGGTGCCGCGGGTGCTGGCGGCGCTGGTCACCGTGCCGGTGCTGGTTGGAATCGGCGATGTCATCGGCGTGCTTGGCGGCTATCAGGTGGCGACCGGATCACTGGGCTTCAACCCGGCGGTTTACCTTAAAAACACAGTCGATTTCCTGGAGCCGCTCGACATCATCTCGTCTCTGGTCAAGGGAGCGGTGTTCGGGGTGATCGCGGCGCTGATGGGCTGCTATGCGGGGATGAATTCCGGCCGGGGCGCCCAGGGCGTCGGAGCAGCAACCAAAAGCGCGGTCGAGGCCGCGGCGGTGCTGATCCTGGCGGCGAATTTCCTGCTGACCCGGATGTTCTTTTCGCTATGAGCACCGGGGCGACATATCTGTTTCGACGGGGGGCGCACTGAGATGATCGAGTTCAACGGCGTCACCAAATCCTTTGGCCCCAAACATGTGCTGCGCGGCGTTGATCTGACGATCCCGCGCGGCACCTCGATGGTGGTGATCGGCGGCTCTGGCACCGGCAAATCGGTGCTGCTGAAATGCGTCCTCGGCCTGATCAAACCGGACGGCGGCAGCATCACCGTCGAGGGTGGCGAGGGCCATGACCGCGATGCGTTCCTGGCGCGGTTCGGCATGTTGTTTCAGGGCGGCGCGCTGTTTGACAGCCTGCCGGTCTGGCAGAATGTCGCCTTTCGGCTGCTGCGCGGCGCCCTGGCGCGGCCGCGTGACGAGGCCAAGGCGATTGCGGTGGAAAAGCTGCGCCGGGTCGGACTTTCGCCGGATGTGGCCGATCTGTTCCCGGCGGAATTGTCGGGCGGCATGCAAAAGCGCGTCGGCCTCGCCCGCGCCATTTGCGCTGAACCCGAAATCATCTTTTTCGACGAGCCGACCACCGGGCTGGATCCGATCATGGCCGGGGTGATCAACGAATTGGTGCGCGAGATTGTCACCGAGATGGGCGCCACGGCCATGACCATCACCCATGACATGACCAGTGTGCGCGCCATCGCCGACAATGTGGCGATGCTGCATGACGGCAAGATCCGCTGGACCGGCCCGGTCAGCGAGATGGATGCCAGCGGCGACCCCTATCTCGATCAGTTCATCCATGGCCGCGCCGAGGGGCCGATCGCGGCGGTGCGTTGAGCAATGATCGGCTGGCGCGCCACCCCGGGGCTGACCCGGGCGCTGATCCTCGGCAACCTGCTGTTGCTGCTGCTCTACCCGATCGCCTGGTTCGCGCCGCTGCTGCGCGCCGGGCTGCTGCCACTTTTCGGCCTGTCAGAGATCAGTGTCTGGTCCGGGGTCGTTTCGCTCTGGGAAACTGACCGTTTCCTGGCCCTGCTGGTCGGCCTCTTTGCGCTGGTCGCGCCCTATGCCAAAACCCTGGCGTTGCTGGGGGTGTTAACCGGACGCTGGGGGCGGCGGTCCCTGCGTTTTGCAGATTGGGCAGGACGCCTGGCAATGGCCGATATCTTTTTGATTTCGCTCTATATTGCGATCATCAAGGGAATCGGGATCGGGCGGGTTGAAACCGGATGGGGGATATACCTTTTCTCCGGCTGCATCCTCGCCTCGCTGCTGCTCGCACGGCTGACCGAAACGGCGATTGCGCGCCGCCTCGGGCCGGGCGCGGAGCACACCCAAGCTTAACGTACGGTAAGTTCCACCGCTAACCTGTGGTAACAACGGCGGAAACCCGCCGATTCGGGTGAGTCGCGGGACCCGGGGGATTTTGACGAATGGCATTTCGAACCGATCACATTGAATCGCGTGAGGGCACTTTGCGCCTGATCCTCACCCGAATCGTGCAACCGATCACCATGGGCGCGATGCTGATGCTGGCGCTGGCACTGCTGACCGCGACGCTGCTGGCGGCCTTTGCGGTGATCCCCTGGCCGGAACTCAGCCTGATCTGGAACGGCGCGCCGGTGCCGGATGCGGGCATGTGGGCAATGATCGGCCTGACCGCGCTGGCGCTTGGCCTCTGCGCCTTTCTGCCGACCAATGGCCGGGTGCAGGCCCTGGAAAAGTCGCACCGCAATTTCCACATCTCGATGCATGACGTGGCACATGCCTATTTCAAGGCGCACAGCGCCGACCGCGACGGTGTGTTCCGGATGAGCCATGAATTTGACGCGGTGCGCGAACGCATCGCCTTTCTGCGCAAACACCCCGATCTGGACGGGCTGGAACCGGACATCCTGGAAGCGGCGGCGCAGATGAGCCAGGTCAGCCAGGAACTGGCCCAGACCTATAGCGAAGACAATGTGAACCGCGCCCGCGCCTTTCTGAAACAGCGTCAGGAAGAGATCGAGAAATTCAACGATCGGCTCGGCACTGCCAAGGTGATCACCACCGATCTGCGGCAATGGCTGAACGCGATGGAGATGGAAGAGAGCATTGCCCGCTCGCAGCTGGATCGCCTGCTTGAGGAGCTCGACGGTATTCTGCCAGCGCTCAATCTGGGCGAAGATGCCAAGCAAACCCAGCCTGAGATTACCCCGCCGCCGAGCAGGGTGGAAAAGCTGACCGCGATGCCATCATTGGCCGAGGCGATGATGCAGGACGATTTCGACGACGATTACGATGACGTGGTGATCTCCAGCCCGATCCTGGAACAGCGCCGCGCCAAGGTTGTCGGCATGGGCAATCGTGGCAACGACTGAGCAGCACGATTGACCGCCCGGCCGCGCCGGGGCAAGAAGCCCCATGGCACGGGCAACCACCACCTTCACCTGTAGCGCATGCGGCGCTGTCCATACCAAATGGTCGGGGCAATGCGACGCCTGCGGCGCCTGGAATTCGATCATCGAAGAGGGGCCGCTGTCGGCGGCGGCGGGCAAGCAATCGCTGGGCGCGGCGCGCGGTCGCGCGATCACGCTGACCGATCTCTCGACGCAGGATCCGCCGCTGCCGCGCACCGCCTCGGGCATGGCCGAACTCGACCGGGTGCTGGGTGGCGGGCTGGTCCCGGCCTCGGCGGTGCTGGTGGGCGGCGATCCCGGCATCGGCAAATCCACCCTGTTGTTGCAGGCGGCGGCGCAATTCGCCAATGCCGGGCTAAAGACATTCTATATTTCCGGCGAAGAGGCGGCGGCGCAGATCCGGATGCGTGCCGACCGGCTGGGGCTGACCGGCGCAAAGGTGCAGTTGGCCGCGGAAACCGTGCTGCGCGATATCCTGACCACGCTGGATGCTGAACGCCCCGACCTGGTGATCGTCGATTCGATTCAGACGATGTGGTCGGATTCCGTCGAAAGCGCCCCCGGGTCGGTCAGCCAGGTGCGCGCCGCCGCGCATGAGCTGACCGCATTCGCCAAACGCCGCGGCTCGGCGGTGATCCTGGTCGGCCATGTCACCAAGGATGGCCAGATCGCCGGGCCGCGGGTGGTCGAACATATGGTCGACACGGTGCTCTATTTCGAGGGCGAGCGCGGTCACCAGTTCCGCATCCTGCGCGCGGTCAAGAACCGCTTTGGCCCCGCCGATGAAATCGGGGTGTTCGAGATGACCGGCGCCGGGCTGGCCGAGGTGTCCAACCCCTCGGCGCTGTTCCTGTCCGAACGCGGCGCCCCGGCCCCGGGATCGGCGGTGTTTGCCGGGATCGAGGGCACCCGCCCGGTTCTGGTCGAGTTTCAGGCGCTGGTCGCCCCCAGCCCGCATTCGCAGCCGCGCCGGTCGGTGGTCGGCTGGGACAGCGGCCGTCTGGCGATGATCCTGGCGGTGCTTGAGGCACGCTGCGGCATCCCCTTCACCGGGCTCGATGTCTATCTGAACGTCGCCGGTGGCATGAAAATCAGCGAACCGGCCGCCGATCTGGCCGCCGCCGCGGCGCTGCTTTCCGCCCGCGAAGACGCGGCTTTGCCGCCAGAGTGTGTTGTTTTTGGCGAAATTTCCCTCTCAGGCGCCCTCAGACCGGTGGTGCAGACCGAAAATCGGTTGAAAGAAGCGGCGAAACTTGGTTTCACCTCGGCCATTGCACCCGCCGGTGGCAAACCGGGCGGAGATGGTGGAATGGCGGTCAAGCCGATGGCGGATCTGACCGCCTTCGTGGGCGAAGTTTTCGGCGCGGGTTGACCCGCGCCCCCTTGCGAAGGACGCAAACGACATGGAAGGTTTCACCATCATCGACGGCGTGGTTGCCGCGATTATCGTCATCTCGGCGATCCTGGCCTATTCCCGCGGCTTCCTGCGCGAGGTTCTGGCGATCGGCGGCTGGGTTGTCGCCGCGGTCCTGGCCTTCATCTTTGCGCCGCAGGTGCAACCGCTGGTCAAAGAGGTGCCGGTGATCGGCAGCTTCATCGCCGACAGCTGTGAATTGTCGGTGATCACCGCCTTTGCCGCCGTGTTTGCGGTGGCGCTGGTCATCGCCTCCTTGTTCACACCATTGTTTTCGTCGCTGGTGCAGCGCTCCGTCCTCGGCGGGCTGGATCAGGCGCTCGGCTTTCTGTTCGGTGCAGCGCGCGGCGTGTTGCTGATCGCCATCGCCTTCTTTGTCTACAACACCGTGCTGACCTCGCAGGAAATCCCGATGGTGGATGACAGCCGTTCGGCCCAGGTCTTTTCCCGGCTGACCGGCAAGATCGAGGACGAAAACCCCGAACGCGCCCTCGGCTGGATCACCAGCCAATACGAACGCCTGGTCGGCGCCTGCGAATAAGGCGGCGCAGCCGCCTCGCCTTCACATTCCGTCAGAAAAGCTTCGATTGGCGGCCAGACCGCCCAAGCGGGGTGCTGCAACACGATGTCATGGCGGGGCGAGTCGACCGCCATCGACCGCGCATCCCGCAGCCCGGTGCCATGGTCCGCGAGTCCCTGACAGGCTGCGCCGCATCGCCACAGGGCTGGGTCAGCAACGCCGGCGCTATGGCCTGCGGCACCGGGTCGGAGACGCCGATTTCACCGATTGCGGCACGGATCCGGGCGCCGATCGTCGTTTTTTCAGCCGATCAGCCCGTTTTAGACCTCTGCGAGGATCTGCTCCGAGGTGCCCCGCTTGCCAGCGCTTTCGGCCGGCAACCGGCGCGACTATGTGATCCTTTCGTGACACTGTGCCCGGTGGGTGTTTAAAAGGGGCATCACGCGACAGGATTCGGAGCTGCCCCTTGCCCAGCCACTCGCCCGAAACAGCGACCAAGACCAAAACCCTGCCCAGCCTTCCCTGGGACGATGACAAACTGCACGAGGAATGCGGCGTTTACGGCGTCCTCGGGGTCAGCGACGCGGCCAATTTTGTCGCGCTCGGCTTGCACGCGCTGCAACATCGGGGTCAAGAGGCCGGTGGGATCGTCACCTATGATCCCGAACACGGGTTCAGCGACGCGCGCAAGTTCGGCTACATCCGCGACAATTTCACCAGCACCGATGTCATGGCCACCCTGCCCGGTTCGATCGGGATCGGCCATGTGCGCTATTCCACCGCCGGATCGAAGGGCGCCACGCAGATCCGCGACGTGCAACCGTTCTTTGGCGAATTTTCGATGGGCGGCGCGGCGATTGGCCATAACGGCAATATCACCAATGCCGATGCGCTGCGGCGCGAGTTGATCGAGCATGGCTCGATCTTTCAATCCTCGTCGGACAGTGAATGTATCGTGCACCTGATGGCCCGGTCTCTGCAGAAGGACCTGCCGGAACGGATGGAGGATGCGCTGCGCCGGGTCGAGGGGGCATTTTCCATCGTCGCGATGACCGCCACCCAGCTGATCGGGGTGCGTGACCCGCTGGGGGTGCGCCCGCTGGTGCTGGGCAAGATCGGCGATGGCTGGGTTCTGTCATCGGAAACCTGCGCCCTGGATATCATCGGCGCCGAATTCCTGCGCGAGGTCGAACCCGGCGAGATGGTGGTGATCACCGACCAGGGTCTGGACAGCCGCCGTCCGTTCCGTCCGAAAAGCCCGCGTTTCTGCATCTTTGAACATGTCTATTTCAGCCGCCCCGATTCCGTTCTGGGGGGGCGTTCGGTCTATGAGACCCGTCGTCAGATTGGCGTCGAACTGGCACGCGAGGCGCCGGTGGATGCGGATCTGGTCTGTCCGGTGCCCGACAGCGGCACCCCGGCGGCGATCGGCTTCAGCCAGGAAAGCGGCATCCCCTACGCGATGGGGATCATCCGCAACCAGTATATGGGCCGCACCTTCATCGAGCCGACCGAACAGATCCGAAATATGGGCGTGCGGCTGAAACTGAACGTCAATCGGGCGCTGATCCGCGGCAAGCGGGTGATCTTGGTCGACGATTCCGTGGTGCGCGGCACCACCAGCCGCAAGATCAAGGAAATGATCCTGGATGCCGGCGCCGCCGAAGTGCATTTTCGCATCGCCAGCCCACCAACCGCCTGGCCCTGTTTCTATGGCGTCGACACGCCGCAGCGCGAAAAACTGCTGGCCGCCACCATGTCCGAAGAAGAAATGCGCGAACACCTGTCGGTGGACAGCCTGCGCTTCATCTCGCTCGATGGGCTCTATCGCGCGGCGGGCGAGGCGACGGGCCGCAATTCCAATTGCCCGCAATATTGCGACGCCTGTTTCTCGGGCGAATATCCGGTGGAACCGGCGGATATGATCGAAAAGGGTTTCCAACTCAGAGCCGCCGAGTGAACGCTGCGGCGGATGCCCACCGCGCCGATTTCGCGGCCCTGCCCCCGGATGCGGTGCTGGACCGGGTCATCGCCCTGCGCCGCGCCGAAATCGGCGGCTGATCGCCGGGCTTCGACTTGGCGCAGCGCTTGACTGCGGCGACGAATATGCCCAAACCGCACAGCATGAGCGAAAAAATAGCCCTGATCACCGGCGCCTCGCGCGGCCTGGGTGCGGCCCTGGCCGAAGCCCTGGCGCCTGAACACCACATCGTCGCGGTGGCCCGCACCACCGGCGCGCTGGAAGAGCTGGATGACCGCATCCGCGCCCGTGGCGGTGCCGCCACCCTGGCGCCGATGGACATCACCAATCGCGATGCGATGGCGCAGCTGTGCCGGTCGATCCACGACCGTTGGGGCGGCATCGCGCTCTGGGCGCATACGGCGGTGCAGGTGCCGCCGCTGACCCCGGCGCATCATATTGATGCCAAGGATTGGGACCGCGCGGTGGCCACCAATGTCACCGCCACCGGCATCCTGATCCCGTTTATCGCGCCGCTGCTGGGCGCCGACGGGTCCGCCCTGTTCTTTGACGACCCGGCGGGCGGTGCCAAGTTCCACGGCGCCTATGGCGCCACCAAAGCCGCGCAGATCACCTTGGCCCGGGCCTGGGTCGGGGAAACCGGCACGACCGGCCCGCAGGTTCATGTGCTGACCCCGGCGCCGATGGCCACCGCCCTGCGCGCCCGATTCCACCCCGGCGAGGATCGCAGCCGACTGGCCAGTCCCAAGGACGAAGCGGCGCGTTTGCTGGACAGCCTGGTGTGACGCTGCCGCACCCCGGCTGAAACTCCGTCCGCGCTCTGGGTGCCAGTGCTTGCCCCGGCCCCGCCCCTCGCCTATTCAGAGGCAGGCAAAACGGGCGGACATATGCGAATTCTGATCACCAATGACGACGGCATTTCGGCACCAGGGCTGGCGGTGATGCAGGGCATCGCCGAGGCACTGGCCGGCCCCAAGGGCGAGGTCTGGACCGTGGCCCCGGCGTTCGAGCAATCCGGCGTCGCGCATAAGATCTCCTACACCCATCCGATGATGGTCTCGAAACTCGGCCCGCAACGCTTTGCCGCCGAAGGCTCGCCCGCCGATTGCGTGCTCGCCGGGCTGCATGATGTGCTGAAGGACCAGCGGGTCGACCTGATCCTCTCCGGGGTCAACCAGGGCAATAATTCCGCCGAAAACGCGCTCTATTCCGGCACTTTGGGCGGTGCCATGGAAGGCGCCCTGCAGGGCATCCCCTCCTTTGCATTGTCGCAATACCTCGGGCCGGAGAATTACCAGAGCGACGATCCGTTCGAAGCAGCGGGGCAACATGGCGCCGAGGTGATCCGCAAGGTGCTGGCGGCGCAGCCCAAGGACAGTGGCGATTACCGGCTGTTCTACAACGTCAACTTTCCGCCCTGCCCGGCACATGCGGTGCGCGGCATGCGGATCACCACCCAGGGGTTCCGCCGCAACACCAAATTCTCGACCGAGCCGCATTTCGCCCCCTCGGGGCGCAAATTCCTGTGGATCAAGGGCGGCGATCAGCAGATCCATACCGAACCGGGCAGCGACGCCCATGCCAATCTGGACGGCTATGTCTCGGTGACACCGATGCGCGCCGATCTGACGGCGCATGACATGCTGGACGTGTTGAAAGGCATTGAATGACCGACCGCGTTGCCGAACGCCAGATGCAATTCCTTTACACGCTGCGTTCGCGCGGGGTCACCGACGCCCGCACCCTGACCGCGATGGAAAAGATCGACCGGGGGGTGTTCATTCGCGGGCTCTTTGCCGAACGCGCCTATGAGGACACGCCGTTGCCGATCAATTGCGGCCAGACCATCTCGCAGCCCTCTATCGTCGGGCTGATGACCCAGGCGCTTGAGGTGCAGCCGCGCGACAAGGTTTTGGAGGTCGGCACCGGATCGGGCTACCAGGCGGCAGTGCTGAGCCAGCTGGCGCGACGCGTCTATACGATCGAGCGGCATCCGCGTCTGGTTCGCGAGGCCCGCGAGATCTTCACCGCGCTTGACCTGACCAACATCACCACCATCGCCGGTGACGGATCGCACGGATTGCCCGATCAGGCGCCGTTTGATCGCATTCTCGTGACCGCCGCCGCCGAGGACCCGCCAGGCCCGCTCTTGGCGCAGCTCAAGATTAACGGTATTATGGTGCTGCCGGTGGGGCAGTCGGACAATGTTCAAAGCCTGATCCGCGTCCGCCGCACCGAAACGGGACTGGAATACGACGAGCTGCGCCCGGTGCGGTTCGTGCCGCTGATCGAAGGGCTGGCTCAGGACTGACGACGACTTGGAACTGGCCCGCAAGCAGACGCGACCCGGGCTGACGGCAACGACAGGCACCCGCGCCCCATCCGGTGGCGTGGCACAGGATATCGACGACGACCCCGGCAAACAGGGGTGGCGGTGAGGGATCGAACAGATGAATGTGACCATCCGAACAGTATTTCGGGGGCTGAGCGCCTCGACCTTGGCGCTGGCGACGGCCTGCACCACGCCGCTGGATCTGGACATGCGCGGCAATTTCGACCAGTTCAGCACCGCCGAGGCGGCGCGCCTGGCCACCACCGACCGACCCCGGCCCGATAACCGGGGGGTGATTTCCTATCCCAATTACCAGGTGGCGGTGGCACGACGTGGCGATTCGGTCACCGATGTGGCCGAAAGGGTCGGCACCGATCCTGCCGCCCTGGCCCGTCACAATGGTTTGAAATTCAATGATCCGCTGCGCGCGGGTGAGGTGCTGTCGCTGCCCAGCCGGGTGGCCGAACCCTCGCCGGAAACCGGTGCCCTCAGCACCGGGCCAATCCTGCCGGACCCGGAACCAACGGCCCCGAGCACCGACATCGCCTCGATCGCCGGTGGCGCGCTCAACCGGGCGGGCGACCGGCGGGTGGAAACCACGCCGCTGACCCCGGCGGACCCCGCCGCCGCGCCCGCGGCCCGGGCCAAAGCCACAGCCAGCAAGCCCAGGGCCCAAACCGGCAAGGAACCCGAGCGCCACAAGGTGGTGCGCGGCGAGACCGCCTATACCATCGCCCGGCTCTACAAGGTGCCGGTCAAGGCGCTGGGGGAATGGAACGGGCTGGACAGCGAATTCAGCATTCGCGAAGGCCAATACCTGCTGATCCCGGTCAAGGTCGAGACGCCGCAGGTGCAAAAGACCGCCGCACAAAGCACCGAAGCGCCAGGGGTCGGATCGCCGACGCCGCTGCCGCCAAGCGCCGTCAAGCCGCTGCCGGATGAAAAGACCAAACCGGTCGCAAAGGCCGCCGCCACGACGGCGCCGGTGGCCGATATCGGCCAGCAAACGGCCAAGAAAGCCGGACGCATGGCCTATCCGGTCAAGGGCAATATCGTGCGCGACTACGCCAAGGGCCGCAATGACGGCATCGACATCGCCGCCGCCGCCGGCACTGCGATCGGTGCCGCCGAGGCTGGAGAGGTTGCCGCCATTACCTCGGATGCCGAGGGCAACCACGTTGTGGTGGTGCGCCACGACGGCAAGCTGCTGACCATCTATTCCAATGTCACCGGGATCAAGGTGAAGGAAAAGCAGAAGGTCAGCCGGGGGCAGGCCATCGCCGAGATCCCGTCGGGCAAATCGACCTATGTGCATTTTGAAGTGCGCAAGGGATTGGAAAGCACCGATCCGCTGCCCTATTTGAACTGAGTCCGGCTGACTTGCAGCGGTGCGGAGGGGGCCAGCCCCCCGCCGCAGCCTGACGGCTGCGCCGCCCCCCGGGATATTTTTGACCAGAGGAAGCGGCAGGGCTGAGAGAACCGTCGGGCTGGCCTCTTCTCAGTTCAGCGCAACGCCCATCCGGCCAGCCAGATCGGTGAAGAATTGCCAGGCGACGCGGCCCGAGCGGGCACCGCGGGTGGCCTGCCATTCGATCGCCTCGGCGCGCAGGCTTGCCGCGTCGATGTTGAGCCCATAGGCGTCGCAATAGCCGCGGATCATCGCCAGATAGGCATCCTGGTCGCAGGCATGAAAACCGAGCCAAAGCCCGAAGCGATCCGACAGCGACACCTTTTCTTCGACCGCCTCGGAGGGGCTGATCGCCGAGGAGCGTTCGTTTTCGATCATGTCGCGCGGCATCAGGTGGCGGCGGTTCGAAGTGGCGTAGAACAACACATTCTCCGGACGCCCGGCAATGCCGCCATCCAGCACCGCCTTCAGCGATTTGTAATGCTCGTCGTCATGGCTGAAGGACAGGTCATCGCAGAACAACACGAACCGATGCGGCGCGGCGCTGAGCAGCTGCATCAGCCGCGACACGCTGGGCAGATCCTCGCGCTGCAATTCGACGATCTTCAGCGGCTGACCCTGGCGCCGGATTTCGGCGTGGATCGCCTTGACCAGGCTGGATTTCCCCATGCCGCGCGCGCCCCAGAGCAGCGCGTTGTTGGCCGGCAGGCCACGGGCGAATTGCAGGGTATTGGCGAGCAATGTGTCACGGGCACGCTCGATGCCGATCAGCAGGCCCAGATCGACCCGGTTGACCCGCGTCACCGGTTCCAGCCGCTCCGGGTTCACATGAAACACAAAGGCATCGGCGCCATCGAAATCCGGGGCATCCAGGGGCGCCGGGGCGATACGTTCCAGCGCGGCGGCGATCCGCTCAATTGGGTCGGTCATCTTTCGCGGAACCTTCGTCTTCTGCGTCGTCTTCGTCATTCAGCGGATCATCGGCCTCGTCCCCGGCCTCGTCATCCTCGTCGTCATAATAGCCCTCGGCGCGCAGCCGCTCTTCGCGCTGCTTTTCCACCCGGCGGACCATCAGGATTGAGATTTCGTAAAGGCCATAGACCACCACGAACAGGATCACCTGGGTGATCACATCCGGCGGGGTGACCAGCGCCGCCAGCACCAGAATGCCGACCACCGCGTATTTGCGCACATTGCCGAGGCCCTCGGCCGAAACCAGCCCGGCCTTGCCCATCAGGGTCAGCAGCACCGGCAGCTGAAAGCACATGCCAAAGGCGACAATGAACTTGACCGTCAGCCGCAGATATTCCTGAGCCGACCCCTGGAAGGCGATCGCCGCAATGCCGCTGTCCGCACCGCCCTCGCCAATCACCGTTCCGGGCTGCTGAAAGCCGAGGAAAAAGTTAAAGGCCATCGGCGTGACCACATAGAAGGCAAAGGCGGCGCCGAGAAAGAACATCACCGGCGAGGCGATCAGGAACGGCAGAAAAGCGCTTTGTTCGTTGCGATAGAGCCCGGGCGCCACGAACCGCCACATCTGAAAGGCGATATAGGGAAACGACAGGAACAGCCCGCCCAGCAGCGAGATCGAGATCGCGACGAAGAAGCCCTCCTGCAGCTTGATCAGGATCAGCCCGCAATCACCGACCTGCCCGCGCGCCGAAAGGGCATTGCACAGCGGCTGGGTCAGAAAGTTGAAGATCGGATTCCAGACAGTGAAACAGATCACCATGCCGATGATAAAGGCGATCACCGAATGGATCAGCCGGTTGCGCAGCTCGGCCAGATGTTCAATCAGCGGGGCCGCGCTGTCTTCAAGCTCATTGGGCGTGCTCATGTAGCAGAGCCTCCGGTGGCCGGTTTCGGCTTGGCCGGGCGTTTCGCAGCGGGTTTGCTGACTGCCGTCTTGCTGGCGGCGGCCTTACTGGCAGCAGGCTTGCTGGCCGGTTTTGGTTTCGCCGCCGCTTTGGATTTGGCTGCCGGTTTCGCGGCGGTACCGGCTGCGGCCTTCGGCTTGGCGCTGGTCTTGGCCGCCGGTTTCGCAGCCGTCTTGGTTGCGGTCTTGGACGCGGCGGCGGCGGGTTTGGCCGCATCAGCCTCAGCCGCCTCGGCGGCGAGGCGTTTCTCGGCGCGTTCGGCGCTGGCGCTGTGGATCTTCTTGGCGGCTTCGGCGCGGTCTTCGGCCAGTTTGCCGGTGGCGCTGTCCGGCGTCCACTTGCTGTAATCGGTCGCCTCTTTCAGCTTGTCCAAACCCATCTTGCTGGGATTGGCCGCGTCGCGCAGGGTCTTTGTCAGATCGCCAACCCCGGAGTCATCTGCCGCGTCTTCCATTGCCCGGGTGAATTCGCGCGCCATGCCACGGGCCTTGCCGACAAAGCGGCCAACGTTGCGGAACAGCCCTGGCAGGTCCTTGGGGCCCACCACGATCAGCGCAACGATGCCGATCAGCAAAAGTTCGGTCCAACCGAGGTCGAACATGGCTGTATGCCCCTCAAGTAGCGCGCAGGTCTAGACGATCAGGCCGCCCCCGGAGGGATCAGGCCTGCGACGGATCAGACCCTGAGATCAGGCCTTGTCTTTTTCCGCGTCCGCCGGAGTCACGTCGAGTGCCTCTTCGGCCTTGGCGCTCTCAAGCTCTTTCTTGCTGTCATCCACGCCCCTTTTGAAGGCGGTAATGCCCTTGCCGACCTCGCCCATCAGCGACGAGATCTTGCCGCGTCCAAAGAGGACCAGCACGACCACGGCGATGAGCAGCAGGCCTGGAAGTCCGATGTTGTTCAGCATGGGGATGCTCCCTGAGTGTGGCCCTGCTTTGAGGGCCGGAAAGTCCAAAGATATCTAATGTGTCACCGGCACGGATGAAAGGGCAATGCGTCAAGATGGTGGGATTTTTCCGGACAGCGGAAAACGCGCCCGGCCCGATGACGCTGATTGCCGCCAACGGATCGCCATTAGGCCGACCGCGGGCCGCCGTTCGCAGCGGCCCGATCGGGGTCCGTTCAGGCGAGCATCGCCATCGGGTTTTCCAGGTTATCGACAATCGCCTGCAACAGCTTTGCACCAAGCGCGCCGTCAATGACCCGGTGATCGACCGACAGGGTCACCGACATCACCATCGCCACCGCAATATCGCCACTGGCGCTGACCACCGGCTTTTTCACCCCGGCACCGACCGCCAGGATCGCCGCCTGTGGCGGGTTGATCACCGCGTCGAAATTGTCGATGCCGAACATCCCAAGGTTGGAGATCGCGAAACTGCCGCCCTGATATTCATGTGGCGCCAGCTTGCGGCTGCGGGCCCGTGCGGCGAGGTCCTTCATCTCGGCGGAAAGAGCCGACATCGACTTGATCTCGGCGTCCTGGATCACCGGGGTGAACAACCCGCCCTCGATCGCCACGGCGACCGCGACATCCGAGGGCACCAGTTGCAGCACCCGGTCCCCGGCCCAGACCGCATTGGCCGCTGGCACCTGTTGCAGGGCCAGGGCGCAGGCCTTGATGATGAAATCATTCACCGACAATTTGATGTCGCGATGCGCCAGCTGTTTGTTCAGATCGGCGCGAAATTTCATCAGCGAATCCAGACGGATATCGCGGCGCAGATAGAAATGCGGGATGGTCTGCTTGGCCTCGGTCAGGCGGGCGGCGATGATCTTGCGCATCCCGTCCAGCTTGATCTCAGCATAGTCGCGGTCCTGATACATCTTCAGCACCGCGTCGGTCGACGGCCCGGTCGGCATCGACGCAGCGCCCGTAGGAGCCGCGGCCGTGACGGTCGCCGGGGCCGAGGCTGTCGCCCCCTCCAGATCAGCGCGCACGATCCGGCCATGCGGGCCAGAGCCGGTGACCTGCGCCAGGTCGATGCCCTTGTCGGCGGCGATCCGGCGGGCCAGCGGGCTGGCGAACAGGCGCTTGCCATCACCGCCGCTGGGGGCCGCCAGGGCCTGGTCGGCGGCGGGTTTCGCTGCCGGGGCCACAATCGGTTCTGCGGCGGGTTCTGCGGCCGGCTCTGCAGCTTTCGGAGCCGGAGCCTTGGCCGGGGCCGCGCCCACGATATCATCGGCGCTTTCACCCTCTTCCAGCAGCACCGCAATCGGGCTGTTGACCGTCACCCGTTCGGTGCCTTCCGCGACCAGGATCTTGCCGATCACGCCCTCGTCCACCGCCTCGAATTCCATCGTCGCCTTGTCGGTCTCGATCTCGGCCAGCAGATCGCCGGATTTGACGGCGTCGCCTTCCTTGACCAGCCATTTCGCCAGGGTGCCCTCTTCCATCGTCGGGGACAGGGCGGGCATCAGAATCTCGGTCGCCATTGCGCGCCCTCCTTACCTGTAGGTCACTTGATGCACGGCCTCGATCACCTCTTGGGTGGTCACCAAAGCCAGTTTTTCCAGATTCGCCGCATAGGGCATCGGCACATCCTTGCCGGTGCAGTTGATCACTGGCGCATCGAGATAATCAAAGGCACGCTGCATGATCGTCGCGCCCAGATGGTTGCCGATCGAGCCGACCGGAAAGCCCTCTTCGACCGTCACACAGCGGTTGGTCTTCATCACGCTGGCCAGCACCGTGTCATAGTCGATCGGGCGCAGGGTGCGCAGGTCGATGACCTCGGCCTCGATCCCGTCTTCTGCAAGCTTTTCAGCGGCTTCCAGAGCATACTGCATGCTGATGCCAAAGCTGACGATGGTCACATCACCGCCTTCGCGCCAGATTTTGGCCTTGCCGAAAGGCACCGTGAAATCATCAAGAACCGGCACATCAAAGGCGCGCCCGTAGAGGATTTCATTCTCCAGGAAAATCACCGGGTTGGGATCGCGGATTGCGGTTTTCAACAGGCCCTTGGCGTCCGCTGCCGAATAGGGCATCGCCACCTTGAGGCCGGGGATCATCGAATACCAGGCGGCGTAATCCTGGCTGTGCTGGGCACCGACCCGCGCCGCCGCGCCATTGGTGCCGCGAAACACAATCGAACAGCCCATCTGACCGCCCGACATATAGAGTGTCTTGGCCGCCGAATTGATAATGTGATCAATCGCTTGCATGGCAAAGTTGAATGTCATGAATTCAACAATCGGGCGCAAGCCGCCAAAGGCCGCGCCGACGCCGATGCCGGTGAACCCATGTTCGGTGATCGGCGTGTCGATCACCCGCTTGCTGCCGAATTCGTCCAGCATGCCCTGGCTGACCTTATAGGCGCCCTGATATTCGGCCACCTCTTCGCCCATCAGGAACACGCTGGAATCGGAGCGCATTTCTTCGGCCATCGCATCGCGCAGTGCCTCGCGCACGGTCTGCGATTTCATCTCGGTGCCCTCGGGCCAATCGGGGGCCCGATCGGGAGACGGCGCAGCGGGCGCGGCGGCCTTGGCTGCGGCCGGGGCCTTGGCCGTTTCTTCCTGCGCAGGCGCCGCAGCCGGGGCCGGCGCGCTTTCAGCCGCGGTATCAGAGGCGCTCAATTCTTCGCCATCTTCCAGCAGCACCGCGATGGCAGTGTTCACCTTGACCGCCTCGGTGCCTTCCGCGACCAGGATCTTGCCGATCACGCCCTCATCCACCGCCTCGAATTCCATCGTCGCCTTGTCGGTCTCGATCTCGGCCATGATGTCACCGGATTTGACGGTGTCGCCTTCCTTGACCAGCCATTTCGCCAGGGTGCCCTCCTCCATCGTCGGGGACAGCGCGGGCATCAGGATATTGGTTGCCATGTCGTTCCCTCCCCCTCAGGATTCTTGCACCGCAGAACCCTGCGGGATCTCGGCGGCGTAAATATCAGTCCACAACTCGGACGCATCCGGTTCCGGGCTTTCCTTGGCAAATTCAGCAGAGCGGTTGACGATTCCCTTGATCTCCTTGTCGATCGTCTTGAGATCATCCTCGCTGGCATGTTTGCCCGACAGCAGCAGGTCGCGGACATGTTCGATCGCGTCCTTTTCCTCGCGCATTTTCTGCACCTCTTCGCGGGTGCGGTATTTCGCCGGATCCGACATCGAGTGGCCACGATAGCGATAGGTTTTCACCTCAAGGATATAGGGCCCCTTGCCCGCCCGGCCATGTGCCACCGCCTTTTCGCCCGCCGCCTTGACCGCCAGCACATCCATACCGTCAACCACCTCTCCGGGAATGCCGAAAGGTGCGCCGCGGGTATAGATATCCTCGGTCGAGGTCGACCGTTTCTGCGAGGTTCCCATCGCGTATTGATTGTTTTCAATGACGAAAATCACCGGGAGCTTCCACAGCGCCGCCATGTTGAAGGTCTCATAGACCTGGCCCTGATTGGCGGCGCCATCGCCGAAATAGGTGAATGTGACGCGGCCGTTATCGAGGTATTTGTCGGCAAAGGCCAATCCGGCGCCCAGCGGCACCTGCGCCCCGACGATGCCGTGGCCGCCGTAGAAATGTTTCTCGCGGCTGAACATATGCATCGAGCCGCCCTTGCCTTTGGAATAGCCGCCCGCACGCCCGGTCAGTTCGGCCATCACCCCGTCCGGGTTCATGCCGCAGGCCAGCATATGGCCGTGATCCCGATACGAGGTGATGCGCTTGTCGCCCTCTTCCGCTGCCGCTTCCAGCCCGACGACCACCGCCTCCTGGCCGATGTAGAGGTGACAGAACCCACCAATCAGCCCCATGCCATACAATTGCCCCGCCTTTTCTTCGAACCGGCGGATCAGCAGCATGTCGCGGTAGTAGTGTTTCAGCTCATCGGCCGAAACATTCGGCTTGGCGGCGGGCTTTCGGGTCGCCATCGGCGCTCCTCCCCAAAATGGTTTAGCGTTAAACTATTATCTACACCATTCGCCCGCGGCATGCGAGGGCGAAAATGCCGGGCGGGCCGGGTGAAATGTGTGACTGGCGCAGCGAGGAAGAGAAGCTCAGCGGATGACGATTTCATCGCTGCGCAGCATGCCCAGCATGTCGCGCGCCTGCTGATCCAGAAGGTCGAGGTCGAGGTAGTCGTCAGACAGGCGATGGGTGAGGTTCTCCATCCGCGCCACATCGGCATTCAGGGCCGCCAGCTGTGCCTCAAGCGCCTCGGACTGGGCCAGAATCTCGGCACGCTGGAACAGCCCGTAATCACCCTGCACCGCTGCAAAGGTGAAATACAGGCCAAAGCCGAAAGCCGCGATAAAGAATATTGCCGCGCCAAGCGCGGGACGTCTGCCGTTTGCCATTCTGTGCCTCATCCCCGCCTCTTCTGGACGGGTTCGCCCACCATGCCACAGCTGATTCGCCAAGGGAATCCCCCTGGCGCATCTGTCGCGCCGGCGTTGTTGAAAAACCATCACAGCGTCGCAAAAACCGCTGGGCTGGCTCAACCCGCGATCGAGGCCGCGCAGATCTCATCAATGGTGCGGGCCAGGGTGGCGTCGAAATCCGCATCCGATTGCCCGGCGGACAGACCCTCGGTCAGGGCGCGGCTGAACGAGGCGATGACGCCCTTGTTCAGTGACAAGCGCCGGTTGGCCTCTTTGCGGGAATAGCCGCCCGACAGCGCGACCACCCGCATCACCCGGGGATGATCGACCAGGGATTGGTAATGATTTTCGGTCTCTGGCAGCGTCAGCTTCAGCATCACCTGAACATCCGTGGACAGGCGATCCAGCGCGGCCGCGAGTTCATCGCGCAGGATGTCTTCGGCGGCGGCCTTGTCGGCAATGCTGATCGTCACCTCGGGCTCGATGATCGGGATCAGCCCATGGCCGAGGATCTGCTGCCCCACCTCAAATTGCTGGGCCACCACCGATCGGATGCCCGGCTGCGCGGCGGCATTGATCACCGACCGCATCTTGGTGCCGAAAATGCCCTTGGCGCTGGCGCGGGCCAGCAGCGCATCGAGCTCCGGCATCGGCTTCATCAGCTGCACCCCGCCCTGATCGTCGGCCAGCCCCTTGTCGACCTTGAGAAACGGCACCACGCCACGGTTTTCCCAAAGGTATTGCGCCGTCGGAATGCCGTCGATCTCGCCATCCATGGTGCGCTCGAACAGGATAGCGCCCAGCACTTTGTCACCGGTGAAGGCGGGCGATTTGATGATCCGGCTGCGCATCTCGTGGATCAGGCCATACATCTCGGCCTCGGTGTTCCAGGCCGCTGGGGTCAGCCCGTAAAGGCCGAGCGCCTTGGGGGTCGAGCCGCCGCTTTGATCCAATGCCGCCACAAAGCCCTGACCGCTGCGCAATTTCTCGGATTGTTCTGGGTTCGCCATAATCACTTTCGCCTGAAATGGTCCAAATCTGCGGGAAACTCCCCCGGCCCCGCTTCTAGGCGAGGCCCGGGACGGTTGCAATAAAGGTGGCGCTAACAGCGCCGATCAACCGCCCAAGGCGGCGACGCCGGGCAGGGTCTTGCCCTCCATCCACTCAAGAAAGGCACCTCCAGCGGTCGAGATATAGCTGAACGCGGCCCCGGCCCCGGATTTGTTCAGCGCCGCCACCGTGTCGCCACCACCGGCCACCGACACCAGCCGCCCGGCCTTGGTCAATTCGGCCGCCTTTTGCGCCGCCGCATTGGTGGCCATGTCGAAGGGCACGATTTCAAAGGCGCCCAGCGGGCCGTTCCAGACCAGGGTCGCGGCGGTGTCGAACAGGGCGTTGATCCGCTTGACGCTTTCCGATCCGGCGTCGAGGATCATCGCATCCGCCGGACAATTGTCGACAAGCACGGTTTCGCTGTCTGCATGTTCGCGGAATTCCCGCGCCACCACCACATCCGAGGGCAGCACGATGGTGCAGCCCAGATCCAGCGCCTTGAGGCGGATCGCTTCGGCGGTGTCGACCATGTCATGCTCACAGAGTGATTTGCCGACATCGAGTCCCCGCGCGGCGAGAAAGGTGTTGGCCATGCCGCCGCCGATCACCAGGTGATCGACCTTTTCAACCAGATTGCCCAGCAGGTCGAGCTTGCTTGACACCTTGGCGCCGCCGACCACGGCCACCAACGGACGTTTGGGATGCCCCAACGCTGTCTCAAGCGCCTCAAGCTCGGCCTGCATCAGACGACCGGCGCAGGCCGGCAGGACATGGGCCAGCCCCTCGGTCGAGGTATGGGCCCGGTGCGCGGTGGAAAAGGCATCATTGCAATAGATATCGCCGAGGCGCGCCAGCCGGGCGGCAAAGGCCGGGTCATTGGCCTCTTCACCGGGATGAAAGCGGATGTTTTCCAGCAGCAGCACATCGGCCTCGCCCTGCTCTTCGGTCCCGGCTTCCAGCGCCTCAAGGGTTTCGACAAAGGCGACATCGCAGCCCAGGGCCCGGCGCAGCGCGCCGAGGGTGATCCGCAGGCTCAGCGCTGGCACCACCTTGCCCTTGGGGCGGTCGAAATGCGCGATCAGGAGCGGCTTGCCACCCTTGGCGCGAATATCGTGAACCGTCGGGGCAATCCGGTCGATCCGCGTGGTGTCGGTGATCTTACCGTTTTCCACCGGGACGTTGATATCGACGCGCAGCAAGACCCGCTTGCCCGCCAAATCCATGTCGTCCAGCGTCTTCCAGCCCATGCGCTCCACCCTTTGCCGCCTCCCGCCCGTTGCGAGTCCGGCGCTTATTGGCTGCTGATCGCGAAAGGGTCAACAGCCCGCGCCTTGGCAATTTGCCGCCGCTCTTTTAAGGGTAGCGCAAAGCCAATCAAAGGAACCCGACCATGGCCGAGATCAAGGACCCCGAAAACACCATCCTGATGGAGCTGGCAGGCGGCACCGTCACCATCGCGCTCTTGCCCGATGTGGCCCCGGCCCATACCGCACGGATGAAGGAACTGGCCCGCGCCGGTGCCTATGACAACGTCGCCTTTCACCGGGTGATCGACGGCTTCATGGCGCAGACCGGCGACGTGCAGCATGGCAATATGGAAGGCGAGTTCAACATCCGCCGCGCCGGCACCGGCAGCTCCGACCTGCCCGACCTGCCCGCCGAGTTTTCCAAACTGCCGCATGCCCGTGGCAGCCTCGGCGCCGCGCGCTCGCAAAACCCGAATTCTGCGAACTCGCAATTCTTTATCAATTTCAAGGACAACGATTTCCTGAACGGGCAATACACGGTCTATGGCCAGGTGATCGAAGGCATGGAACATGTCGATGCCATCACCAAAGGCGAACCACCGGCGAACCCCGACCGGATGATCAGCGTCAAGGTGGCCAGCGATGTCTAAGGCGCTGATCGGCGCCCTGATCCTGGCCGGGCTGGCCCTGCCCGGCCATGCCACCGGCCTGGATATCGAAATCGCCGGTGAAGCACGCGGCAGCATCCATGTCGAGCTGTTCGAGGATGTGGCGCCCAACCATGTCGCCCAGATCACCCAGCTGGCCAATGAGGGCGCCTATGATGGCGTCTATTTCCACCGGGTGATCGACGGATTCATGGCGCAGACCGGCGATGTCGAATTCGCCCGCAAGGGCGGCGACATGCGCCGGGCCGGGACAGGGGGATCAAAACTGCCCAACCTCAGGGCCGAGTTTTCCGACAAATCCTTTGAGCGCGGGATTCTGGGCATGGCCCGGTCCAGCGATCCGAACAGCGCCAATGCGCAGTTCTTTATCATGTTCGCCCCGGCACCGCATCTGAACGGCCAATACACGGCGGTCGGCCAGGTGACCAAGGGGATGGAGATCGTCGACGCGATCAAGCGCGGCCGTGGCCCGAATGGCGCGGTGATCGGCGAACCGGACCGGATGGAACGGGTGCGGGTCACCGACTGACCGCGCGTCTTTGACGGCAGGGCGCGGGCTGGCCAGGATCGGGCCGCGCCACCCCCCGCCGCGCTGCGATCAGGTCGCGGCGCTGGCGGTTTCGCGAATTCGTTCGATCATCGCGCGCAGCCCGTTTGAGCGCTGCGCCGACAGATGCTCTTGCAGGCCCAGCCGCGCCAATTCACCGCCCGCATCGACGCCGACCACCTCAGCCACCGGCAGATCGTCATAAAGCGCGCGCAGCACCGCGATCAGCCCACGCACAATCAGGGCGTCGCTGTCGCCCTCAAAGGTGAATCTGCCCGCTTCGATCCGAGGATGCAGCCAGACCTGGCTGGCGCAGCCATCGACCTTGGTCACCTTCGTCTTCAATGCCTCATCCAGCGGTGGCATCGCCCGGCCAATCTCGATCACATGGCGATAGCGGTCTTCCCAATCCTCAAGGAATTCGAAATCCGCGACGATATCCTCGAATGCGTCCTGTGCCATGCTCACCTGCCTTGCGCTGCTGTCCTCACCTAGGCGCCAGCAACGATGAGGTCCAGCCCCCGGCGCGACGCCTTGCGGCTTTTCAAGGCCGGGCCGATAGGGTAACTCGATGGGGACACCGCCAGCAAAAGGCCCGATATGATGCGCAAATCCATCGCCGTTCTGTTGCTTACCACGCTGGTTCTCGGCGGTTGCGGCGCTTTGGGCGGGTCCCGTTTGAACCCGGCGAACTGGTTTGGCCGGGGACGGGCAACCGAAACCGCCGCCGAGACCAACCCGCTGATCCCGCGCAGCAACGGCTTGATGTCATCAGAAGATTCCTCGGCCTATTACGGTACGCCGGTGGATCAGATCACCGCGCTGACGGTGGAACGGGTGCCTGGCGGCGCGATCATTCGAATCGAGGCATTGGCGGCCCGTCAGGGATCGTTCAGCGTCAAGGTGGTGCCGGATTCCGAAGACGAAATCGCGGTGGACGGGGTGTTGTCCTACACGCTCAAGGCTCTGGTCGCCCATCGTTCAGCCATTGGCACCGCGCCGTCGCGCCGGATCGTCGCCGCCCATCATGTGACGGATCAGAAACTGGAAGGGGTGCGCCAGATTCGCGTCTCGGGCACGCGCAATTCGATGACCAGCCGCCGCTGATCGCACCGCGCCGGACTCGAGCCTGACGACCGACCCGCTTACAATTCGACGATTTCCACCTGGGCGCCACGCGCGGCCAGGGCGACCTTGCCCTCGCAGAGGCGGATGGCGTCGTCGCCGAACACCTCTTTGCGCCAGCCGCTGAGCGCCGGAATATCGCGCCACCCCGCCGCCAGAGCGTCCAGATCCGAGGTCGGCGCGATCAGCCTTGCGGCCACGCCAGCGCCCTCGCTCTTGGCTTTCAGCAGCACCCGCAATAGATCGGCCAGTGCCGGGTTCACCTGCATCTTGTCGCGGCTGGTGTCGACCTTGGGATACCCCTCAGGCGGGCAGTCGAGCCCGGCCTTGACCGCCGCCAGAATGCCCTCGGCGATATCGCCCTTGCGGGCCTCGCGCAGCAGCAGACGCGAGCGGCTGAGGTCATTGATGTTCTGCGGCTTGGTCGAGGCCAGCTCGACCAGCGCATCGTCCTTGTAAACCCGGTTGCGCGGCACGTTGCGCGCCTGCGCATAGGATTCACGAAACCGCGCCAATTCCCGCATCACCGCCAGGAACTTGCCGGAATTGGTCCGGGTGCGCACCCGTTTCCAGGCGTCCTCGGGGCGCACGATATAAGTCTCCGGATTGGTCAGGATGCGCAATTCCTCGGTCACCCATTTCTCGCGCCCGGTCTTGCGGATCTGGGCGTCGAGGAATTCGTAGATCTGGCGCAGATGGGTGACATCAGCCAGCGCATATTTCTGCTGCGCATCACTCAGCGGGCGGCGCGACCAATCGGTGAACCGCGACGATTTGTCGAGGTTTTGCCGGGCGATCTTTTTCACCAGCGTCTCATAGCCGACCTGTTCGCCAAAGCCACAGACCATCGCCGCAACCTGGGTGTCGAACAGAGGATCCGGGATCACCCCGGCATCGACCTGAAAGATCTCAAGATCCTGGCGCGCCGCGTGGAAGACCTTGACCACCGAAGTGTCGCGGAACAGCGCATGCAGCGGTTCCAGCGAGATCCCCTCGGCCAGCGGATCGACCAGCACCGCACCGCTGTCGTCGGTGCCGGGCATCGCCAGCTGCACCAGGCAGAGCTGCGAATAATAGGTGCGTTCGCGCAGGAACTCGGTGTCGATGGTGACGTAGGGGTGTTTGGCAGCCTGGGCGCAAAACTCTGCAAGTTCGTCAGTCGTGGTCAGTGTCTTCATAAATACCTGTCTTTTGATGTCGATCCAGACCTCGCCTTCGGGCGGATATACTCCAATCGCTCCGGCTTGGAAAGTCGGGTGCCATGGCGGCTCAGGGCAGCAAGATCGGGCGTCGATCGCCTGCGGCAAAGCGGCGCAGCACCGCCGGGTAAAGGCAATGTTCCTGCGCCAGAACCCGGGCCGCCAGCGACTCGGCGCTATCGCCGGGCTGAATCGGCACCCGCGCCTGCCCCAGGATCGGACCATCGTCGAGCTCGGCGGTGACCTCATGCACGGTGCAGCCGGCCTCAGCATCACCGGCCTCAATGGCGCGGGCATGGGTGTTGAGGCCGCGATATTTCGGCAGCAAGGAGGGATGAATGTTCAGCATCCGCCCCTGCCACTGGCGCACGAAATCGGCGGTCAGCACCCGCATGAACCCGGCCAGGCAGATGATATCGGGGCGCGCCGCGGCCAGCGGCACCGACAGCGCGGCCTCGAATCCCGGCCTGTCACCCTTGAACGCTTTGTGGCTGATCGCTGCGGTTTCAACTCCCAGCGCCCGGGCCTTGGCCAAGCCACCAGCATCGGGATCGTTGGACAGCACCAGCACCGGCCGCGCCGGGTGATCGCCGGTCATGCTTTCAATCAGGCGGACCATGTTGGAGCCGCCGCCCGAAAGCAGGATCGCCACCCGTTGGCTCAAGAAAGGCGGCCCCGGTAGGTGACCTTGCCGCTGTCGGTGACAGTGCCCAGCTGGATCACGGTTTCGCCCTCAGCGCGCAGCAGCTCGGTGAGCGCCCCGGCCCGCTCCGGCGCCACCGCCAACACCATGCCGATGCCGCTGTTAAAGGTTTTCAGCATCTCGGCGGCTTCGATGCCGCCGGTCTGTTGCAGCCATCCGAATACTGGCGGCAGGTCCCAGGCGTCGAGATCGATGTCAGCCCCCGGCACCACCCGGGTCAGGTTCTCGCTCAGCCCGCCACCGGTGATATGCGACAGCGCATGCACGCCGCCTGCCCGGATCGCCGCCAGCGCCGGGCGCACATAGATCCGGGTCGGCGTCAGCAGTGCCGCGCCCAGGGTGCCCGCGCCCCAGGGGCAGGCTGCATCCCAGCCCAGGCCGGAGATTTCGACCAGCTTGCGCACCAGCGAATACCCGTTGGAATGCACCCCGTCCGAAGCAAGGCCGAGCAGCACATCGCCCGGCGCCACGTCGCGCGGCAGCTCGCCACCACGTTCCATCGCCCCGACCGAGAATCCGGCGAGGTCGAAATCGCCCTCGGGATACATGCCGGGCATTTCCGCGGTCTCGCCGCCGACCAGCGCGCAACTGGCGCGCAGACAGCCCTCGGCGATGCCTTCAACCACCCGCGCGGCGTGATCGACCGACAGCTTGCCGGTGGCGAAGTAATCGAGAAAGAACAGCGGCTCGGCGCCCTGACAGACCAGATCATTGACGCACATCGCGACCAGATCGATGCCGACGCCGTCAACCAGCCCGGTGTCGATGGCGATGCGCAGCTTGGTGCCGACCCCGTCAGTGGCCGCCACCAGGATCGGGTCGCTGTAACCTGCCGCCTTGAGATCGAACAACGCGCCAAAGCCACCCAACCCGGCCATGGTGCCAGCACGCTCGGTGCGTTTGGCCGCTGGTTTGATCCGATCGACCAGCGCATTGCCCGCGTCGATATCCACCCCCGCATCCGCGTAGGTTATGCCGTTCTTGCCCGCGCCTGTGCCGCTCATTTCCGCCCTCCGGACCGTTCGCGCCTCGGATAGATCAGCGCGGCGCGCGAGTCCACCGCAAGCACGGGCTCAGCGCCCGGCCAGGATCAGAAATCCGGCAGGATGCGCCAGACGTCGCCATCCTGCTCAACCCGCGCCCAGCCGGGAAACGGGGTGTGCATCCCGGCGCAGGGCCAGCCTTCGGCGACGATCCGGGCCAGGGTCGCCCGCCGCGACCGCGCCGCCTGTTTCTGGTCGAGATCATAAAGCACCGACCAATCCGGGAATGGCGCCTGCCAGAACCAGGCATGGGCGAGATCGGCAAAGATGAACAACACCGTGCCCGCGCTTTGGATCAACACCCCGGAATGGCCCGGCGAATGGCCCGGCATGGTGACATAGCTGATCCCCGGCACGATGTCGCCGTCATCGGCGATCAGCCGCGTCCGCCCGGCATAGGGCACGCAACAGGCGCGAGAGCGGTCATGCGCCACTTTGCGCGCGTCATTCAGGCCTGCGTAGACCGACTCATCGTGGATGAAATCGTAATCCGACTGGGTGACCACGAATTCCGCACGCGGGAAAAACGCCTCGCCATCCTCGCGGCGCAGCATATTGCCCCAATGGTCAACATGCAGATGGGTGAGGATCAGAATATCGATATCCTCGGGCTTGAACCCGGCGGCGGCAAAGGCTTCGGGGAAGCGGCCCGCGTCCTTGTGGAAATCCGGCGGCGATCCGGTGTCCACCAGCATCGTGCGCCCCTGCCCCTCGATCACAAAGCAATTGACCGAGGTTTCGCGCACTTTCGAGAAAGGCACCCCGACCCGGTCGCAATAGGCCTGCGCCTGCGCGTCGTCGAAATCCGGCATCAACGCGACGCTGCCGGTCATTTGCCCATCCTGAATGGCGGTCACCCGGAACCCGCCGACCTGTCGTGTCAGCGCGGATTTGTCGCTGGTCATCTCTGCTTCTCCCTGATCATCGGACCAGCCTAGGCGCGCAGCCGCTTGACCGTCCAGCCTGTAATCTCCTAAAGCAGGGCCATGGCGGGCCTGTAGCTCAACGGTTAGAGCAGAGCGCTCATAACGCTTTGGTTGGGGGTTCAAATCCCTCCGGGCCTACCAAACTCACCCAAATCATCCGGGTTGAATGAATTCTGACTGCTGCGCAGGGTATTGTTGCGCAAATCGGGTGAGGGTCAGACGTCCCCATCCCCGGACGCCCCCGCCTACGGCCCCTGTGGCGGCCAGTCCAAGGACGCGGTTCAGGAGAGCGAGTCGGATTTGGATTTCCGCGACGCACCGGTCGAGTCCCGCGCCATGTGTCGCCCGGCAATCGTTTGCTCGCGGGCGATAGACCCAGCTAGCGCGCGATCACCAGATCCGCCTGCAATCCGCCCAATCGGCTGCTGTCGCCCAGTCGCAGCGCGCCGCCATGCGCCCGCGCCACATCCGCCGCAATTGACAGGCCCAACCCGACGCCGCCGCCGCGATCCTGATTGCGCGCCGCATCCAGCCGCTGAAACGGCCGCAGCGCCTCGGCCCGCTGTTCGGCCGGGATGCCGGGGCCGTCATCCTCGACCCGGATGCACAGGCCGCGCGAGGTCGCGGTCAGCGACACTTCGGCGCGGTGGCCATAGCGCACCGCATTGCCAATCAGATTCTCGACGGCACGGCGCACCGCCAGCGGGCGCAGCGACACCGGGCCCAGTTCGGCGGTTTCAACCAGTTCGACGGCAATCCCGGCCCGTTGCGCATCATCGACGATGCTGTGAATCAGGGCAATCGGATCAACCGCCTCGGGCGCATCCTCGGCGGTGCCCCGGGCAAAATCGAGAAAACCTTCGATCATCTTTTGCATTTCCGCCAGGTCCCGCTCCAGCGGCGCGCGCTCGGCCTCGTCCAGCAGCGACAGACCCAGCCTGAGTCGGGTCAGCGGGGTGCGCAGATCGTGGCTGACCCCCGACAGCATCAGGGTGCGCTGCTCGATCTGCCGCTCGATCCGGCTGCGCATGTCGACAAAGGCCTGGCCGGCGGCGCGCACCTCGGCGGCGCCCGCGGGTTTGTATGGCAGGTGCTGGCCGCGCCCAAAGGCCGCCGCAACCTTGGCCAGCGTGGTCACCGGACGCAGCTGGTTGCGCAGATAGACATAGGCGATAGCGGTCATCAACGCCCCGAAAACCACCATGTTTACAAAGAGCTGGTGCGGGTTAGAGGCTGAAACCCGTTCCCGGCCAAAAGCATATTCGACGGCACCTGCCGCAGGCTCCGTCGCCGCAGAATAGACCCGCACCACCTTGTCATCCGCCAGCGACACCGCCAGCAAATCCGGGCGCAACCGCGCCAGCGTCGCGATCACCGCCCGCCCCGAGAGGTCATACCAGGGCCGGATATGATCCGGTGGTACCGCGCTCAACGGCAGCGATTGTTGCTGAACATCCAGCCGCGCGGCAATTTCACCGGGGTCGAGCCCGACCGCCACCGCGCCCTGGATCAGGTCAAGCTCGCGGCTGATGGCACCGGTCATCTGCTCGGTCACGCCCTCGAAATGCCGCTGGATGAACACCACCGACACCACCAGTTGCAGCGCCACCACCGGCAGGATCAGGATCAACGCCGCCCGCCCATATAGCCCGCGCGGCACATATCGTTTGAGCCAACCAAAGGTCATGGGCTAAACCTACGCGGACGCCACTTAGGAAGGAAGCCACGATGCAAGCCACAGATGATTTCAACCCGCCCGTCGGTCAGCCCGAAACCCTCGCCCCGAGGGTGCGCCGGGTGCTCTGCGGCAATTCTTCGGCCTTTACCTATCGTGGCACCAACACCTATCTGGTCGGCCAGGGCAGCGGCATCGCGGTGATCGACCCGGGCCCCGAGGACAACCACCACCTCGAGGCGATCTTGGCGGCGCTGGCGCCCGGCGAATCAGTGAGTCACATCCTGATCACCCATGCCCATCGCGACCACTCGCCGCTGGCGAACGCCCTGAAGGCGCGGACCGGCGCCCCGGTCTATGCCTATGGCGACGCGCTGGCCGGGCAATCGGCGGTGATGCAACGCCTAGCGGCCGCCGGAGAGATCGGCGGCGGCGAAGGTGCGGATACGGATTTCAGCCCAGACGAGATCATCGCCGATGGCGGCGAGGTCAGCGGCGACGGCTGGCGCCTGCGCGGACATTGGACCCCCGGGCATTTTGGCAATCACTTGGTCTTTGACATGGATGGCCTGGTTTTTTCAGGCGATCTGGTGATGGGTTGGTCCAGTTCCATCGTCTCGCCGCCGGATGGTGACCTGACCGATTTCATGGCCTCCTGCGCCCGTCTGCGCGCCCTGGAACCACAACGTCTGCTGCCCGGTCACGGCGCCCCGATCGAGGCCCCGCAGGCGCGGATCGACTGGCTGATCGCCCATCGCAAGACCCGCGAAGCGGCCATCCTGGAGGCGCTGCAGGACGGCCCCGCCAATGCCGCCAGCCTGGCCGCCCGCATCTACACTGACATCCCGCCGCAGCTGCTGCCCGCTGCCGCCCGCAATGTCCTCGCCCACCTGATTGATCTGATGGGGAAATCCGCCGTCGCGCCGGAATCCGACCTGCACCAGGAAGCCGTCTTTGCCCGGACCGGCTGATCCCGAGGAAAATTGCACCAATGCCGAAGTTTGACCCTTGCCCGGCCCCAGCGCTGTTGCTATATCCGCCCCCAGTTCCGGCGTAGCTCAGCGGTAGAGCAGTTGACTGTTAATCAATTGGTCGTAGGTTCGATCCCTACCGCCGGAGCCATATCACCTATAAGGTGTTGAAAAGCTACGACTTCCAAACTTAGCTCCGGCGAATTTTGGATTTACGGCGTGTTTTCTTTCACAGGCGTTGCACAAAACTTGCACACGTCTGTCACAACGCCCTCGTGTTCTCTGGCTCATGAGTTCGGACCGCCCGGAAAGCAGGGCGCGATGCGGACACAAGACCACCCAACAACCGGTAAGTACCTCTATCGTCAGGGACACCGCTTCTATTTTCGAAGACGGATACCGGGGTTATCCCCAAAAATCGGACCAGTGGTCATCCCTCTGGGCACCACAGATGAGCGTTCAGCGTCTATATTAACGGGACGTATCACTGTGGAATTCGATCGAATGATGTCGTCGCTGATCCTGCTCTCTCCTGCCCTCCCTGAAGAGGTGGTCTCGAAATACATGGCCACCAGCCTGCGTCAGGTGCTGCCGGAATTTCATCGCAAGGTCCGGATTGAGCGGATGACGGGGCGCGGCCTTCAGGACGGTGCGTGGCTTCGGGATATCCAAAAGCTCGCAGTGCTGACCCTGCTGGAAGACGGTGTTCACTCGACATTTCCCCCCCATAGAATCGATCCGGCTTGGACGCCGGCGCAGGTGGAGCATATGCTTCGCATCTATCAAATCGAATATGCTCGGATCATGTCACCAGAGGCCCGACGGACGATGGTGAAAAGATTTACCGAAACCACCGGTGCGACCCTCGCTTCGATGGAGCATCACGCCCAAGTACGGGAGGCGGATCTAAAGGTCAGGCTGGCAGCCCTATCCAGCATCACTAAACGTCAAAAAGAAACCTATCTGTCGGAAGCTGATGCGCTGCTGACGTCAATAAACTCTGAACAAGTTGAACCGGTCGTCATGGCGGATCAACTGACACTCGAACCCGATACAACCACCACACCTATCAAGTGCACCAAACAACTCGCGCCTATATCCCACGGCGTCGATTTGATTGATGGGACATTTACGGTAGGCGAACTGATGAAACAATTCGCAGCGGCCCAGTCGGCACCTGAACCGGGGGACGGAAGCTACACTCGCGACATCGCCGGGATATTCTGGAGATATGCCCGACAGGAAGGCCTATCCGACGGCGTGGCGCAGCAGCGCGCCGCTGATCTGCGTCTTTTCTGTTTTGTGAATGGCATTCAAACGATCGATGAAGTCGAGCAGTGGCACCTGCGGCGATACGCGGACGCTCTCAAGGAAATCCCGAAGACCTTCCTACGGTCAGTATATGATCAGCGGCGTAGCTATGGCCAGGTGAAGGCGATCGCGGCCAACATGCCACGCGATCAGGTTGGACTGGCCTCTGGAACAATCAAACGTCACCTGAAATCTCTTGAACTTTTTTTGGGCCGCGCCGTTTCCGAGGGACACGCCCTCCGCTTCAAGCCTGAACTCGCATCTCTGCGGCCGAAAACAAGTGGTCGGGTCCTCGATCACAAACGTCGGTCCGTGTTTCGTCTCGATGAAGTCCGTACGGTGTTTGGGCATCCGCTATGGCAAGGCCACAAGAGCCCAGGCCGCCGGCATGTTCCTGGCGAGATGATCAAGAAAGACTCTCGCTATTGGGTGCCCCTGATTCTCGCATACACGGGCTCACGCCGAGCCGAGATCGCTGGCCTCCTGCCCTCTGATATCGTGACGATCGAGGGCATCCCGACAATCATCATTCAGTCTAACGCCTGGCGTGGGCTCAAAGGCGAGGAAGAAGGGACAACGGATCCGCGAAAGAAACTCACGCGGTTCGTTCCGATTCACTCGCACCTGGTGGAACTGGGTCTGATGGAACATGCCGGGCGCATGCAGGCACACGGCGAAACGTTTCTGTTCCCAGATGTTATCCCGAAGCCGCGGTCGGGCAGCGCACGCAGCCTAAGCCTTGATCCCGCTGAGGGCGTGGAAAAATTTGGCGAAAGCATCGACGACATGTGGCGGAAGGCGCTGAAGATCGCGCTGGGTGGGAATCCACGAGAGCTCTGCATGCACAGCTTGCGACACTATGTTAATGACACCCTGCTGCACGATCCCGATGTGCTTGACGTGACCAGATACGACATCACCGGACATGCTTTCCGGGGGCAGGAGCAAAGGCCCTACAGCGAGATAAACGAACAAACGTATCGTGACGATGTCAGTGTACGCATAAAAGCGGATGCGATCGAACGCTTACCCAGACTGTTCTGATAACAGAAACGAGCCTCAGTTAAGGCAGGTGCAAATCGTCTGTTCGGACGGATTTGTTATTCAGAGAGACTTGCCGCCGCCCGCCTGCACCGAGATCGTACAGGCGGGCGGGTCCGGACCGGATCAGGCGGCGCGATCGAGGGGCCGGTATGGCACGGACCAGTCCGTATCCCGGTTGTCCGCCTGTTCGTCTTCAGACTTCGACTGGTCCGGTGCCTTCTGGACCTCCAGCGCCCGCTCGCCTTGCGTGGGCTGTGCCGCCTCCGGCCTCACCTGGGAAATCAGCTCCTCCAGCGCAGCCCCCTGCAGCAGGCCCCGGTCGCAGAGCGCGGTGGCGATGGCTTCGAGAACCGGCCTCTGGGCCTGCAGGATCCCCAGCGACCGGTCTTCGGCGCGGCGGAGGTGGTCCTCGACGCGGGCCGCGAGCGGCGGGTCGAGGCGCAGGCGGGGCGCGATGGTCTCGGGGTCGCCGCACCACGTAAGCCGGTCCCCGAGCCCCCAGGCGGCTTCCATCGAGATAGCCATGGTCGTGGCCCGAGCGAGGTCGGAGTCCGAGGCGCCGCCAGCCCCGGCGGAGGCTTCGCCGAATACGAGGTGTTCCGCCGCGCGGCCGGCCATGTCGAGGGCCAGCGCGGCTTCCAGTTCGGACCGCCGCTGGTGGATGACGCGCCGTTCCGCATGGGTGACGCCGCCATCGCCCTGGAGGGCGAGCACGCGGGGCGTGGCGACCCCGGTGGCGGCACCGACCACGGCGTGACCGGCCTCGTGAACCGCCACCTGCCAGCGGACAGCCTCCGGCATGGGGGGCCGAATTTCCGCGAGGGTCGCGGAGAGATCCTCCACGCTGAGTGGGCGACCCGCCCGCCGGGCCGTTGCCCGGGCAGCGCGGACCAGGCCCGCGACGTCGGCGCCGCTCATGCCGACGGCCTGCGCGGCGATGGCGGTCAAGTCGGCGTCGCGCAGGTCGGGCCAGGCCTGCCAGCGCAGCGCTCGCGGCATCAGCTCGACCGTTGGGTGGCGCAGATGGAGGATGCGGTCAAAACGCCCGGGCCTGCGCAAGGCGGGGTCCACCCTATCGACATGGTTGGTCGCGGCCATGGACACGACCCCCTCCTGAGCCGCATAGCCGTCAAGGCACTCCAACAGACTGCCGACGACATATTCCGTCCAGGAGGCATTGTGATCCCGGCGGTTTCTGTCCCCGAAAACATCGATCTCATCGACGAAAATGATGCACGGCCCCTCGCTGGCGGCCTGCGCGAAATCCGCCTTCATCGCCCGGAGCAAATCTGAGGACCGCTCCCCACGCGCCTGCCATGTGGCGAGCGACGCGGCGATCATGCCGATCCCCGCCTCGCGTGCGACTTGGCGGGCCGTTTCGGTCTTGCCGGTCCCCGGAGGGCCGGCGAGCAGCACCCCACGCGACACGTCGCGCCAGCGGATCTCCCCCGCTTTCCATGCCCGCAGATCCTCGACGAGCTGCTCCAGCGGTGCGCGGACATCCTCGGGCAGCGGGAATGCGGCCAGCCCCGGCCCAGTCTGGGTCTCTTCGGGGGCCAGCGCGGCGGCCAGCGTCGTGACGGCGCGCTTCGGGTCGGGCCAGCGCAGGGCGAGGAGCAGGTCGCCGGGGGTGAGCCGCGCGAGCGGCGCGTTGGCGGGCAGCGCGGTGAGCGCCGCGCCGGGGACCTCTGCCTCCGGATAGGCATCGCCGAGGATCTGCGCCAGCATCTCGCGGTCGAGGGGCGCAAGCGCGACCATCTCAGGCTGAAGCGCCCGGAGCGCCTTCGGCGCGGTTCCGGCCGCCGGGGCGATGAGGACGGTCGGGCGGCGGGTCTCCAGCGCCAAGCGCAGCGAGCCGCAGAGCACACTGACAGCCGGTTCGGATGCATCCAGCTTGCTGGGCGCGGCCTTCTCGGCACTCAGCACGACGGGGATCGCCGCGCCCTTCGGCCAGAGCGCGTTGGGCTGGGCAATGTGCTCGATCAGCTGGATGAGATGCGCGTCGAGCGCGGGATCTGCGGTGGTGATCAGGGTCACAGCGCCCGGCGCGCCGAGCGCCCGGCCCATCGCCCCGGCCGAGCCGAAGGTCTTGGCGATGCGGACCACGGCCAGTGCGGCCTCCGGGCGGAGGCGGTAGCGCTTGCGCGGTGCCGTAGCGTCCTCCGGGACCAAGGGCAACGCGTCGGGGAACTCACTCATGGCCGCATCAGCCTCGATCTGATCGAGCAGATCATCGAGTTGCCATCCGTCGCTCTGGGCGCTGGACCGGGCGGCGTCCGCCAGAGTCGTATCGCGCCGGGTGCCGGTGTCGACTGTCGCCTTCTCAGCGTTGCCGGCGTCGGTGGCCGTCGCAACGGAGGCCTCGGCGTCGTCATCCTCGGTGGGGCCGGAAGCGGTGTAGGCGGTGACTGCCCATGCGGCGGCCCGGGACAGCAGGCCGTTCCGGATCTCGGCGGCGAAGGTGGCCCAGTCCGGGGTATCGGTGAGCGGGATAGTGGCGGGCGGGGTCGAGAAGGAGGATGTGGGCTGCGTCATGGGAGAACTCCGGAATAAAGGGGGGCAGTCGGCCCACCGCCGGGGGCGGACCGAGGAAGGATCTGGGGGGTGGAAAGACCCGTCGGTCAGGCGGCGAGATTGAGGTCCGGCCCGTCGACGTGACCCGGGATCGCCTGGGCATGGCCCAAGCGCATAAGGGCGGCGTCCAACGTGGCACGGGGGTGCCGCCGAAGCGCCGGAATCTCACTCGGCTGGATGACATGTCGCGTCTGCCAGTCGGCGGTGAAGGCGACGACGTTTTCGGTCAGAATGACCATGGCAAGCAGGTCGAAATCCTCGGGCAGATACGGCCCCTTGCCGGTCGACCCGCGGGCCGAGCGCTGTCGGAGGTTGAAGATAAAGGATCCGTTCGCGGCCTGACTGTGGCGCGTCTTGACCTGAATGCGCAGCGGCGTGCCGTCGGGCAGGATCCACACGCGATCATGCCGCTCGTGCTCGGGTGCCGGAAAGATGCGCTCACCGAGACGCAAGAACAGGGCGTCGACGGTCATCTCGGCGGAGGCCCCCAGCCACTTTGCATAGCGGCAGAGATCCTCGATCGGCATGTCAGGGTAGGCCGCCAGCGCGTTACGGGCGTCGCGGGGCTCGGCGGGACGGCTCGGCAAGATGATGCCGGGCAGGAAGGGCTGTTGGGGCATGCGCGCCTCCATTGTTCGGGAAGAGGGAAAGGGGGCCGTGGCCCCCTGGCGAGGTCCGGAGCGACTCAGGCCGCGAGCCCGGGTGCGTCGTCCGTGCCGTCATCGTCCGGCCCGGCTCCCCTTCCTCCGAAGTCTTCCATCGACATGAGCCGTGCGACGCCGTCGAGGAAGCGCCGCTGCGCCGCGCGCACCCAGCGAACCGCGGGCGCATCCCCCCGAACAAGCAACAGGTCGGCGCTCCCCGCCATGACTGCATGCATATGCTGGCGGTCGTCGTCATCCTCCACCGAAACAAGCGCATGAAGCCCCTTCGCCAACAGCTGCAGCGGACGGTCGAGACCGCGCTGCTCCGGCAGCGCGGTGACCTCTGCGAGCCGGACGAGAAGATCCTCGCGGGCTGCCTCTGCCGCAGCCAGGTCCGAGGCGACCTCCGGGGCAAACACATCGTCGCCCACAACGTCGCGCTGGATCCGCCGCTCGGCAGCCACACAGGCCTCGAGACCGTGCACGAGGGCGGTGAAGGCGCGGCTGACTTCCGTATGGGCGGTGGGGATCGAATGATCGTCCCTCTCCACCGCCGCACCGGCCTCCATCACCGTCTGGGACCCTGCCGCCGGCGGAGTGTCCTGCGGTTCGTCAGGCCCGTCAATATAACCACCGAGTGCGTCCAGCGCGGCATCGAGGGCCGCATTATAGAAGGCGTGGCCCGGCACGGTAGTCGGCAGCTGCCAGACCCAGCGTGCCACCTGAAGACTGGCGCGGATGCGGGCCACCTCAACCGGATCCCCGGACCGGATGACGGTATCGACCAGCACCGCGACCCGCTGAAGGGAGGCTGCCTGCAGCGTGGCGGGGGCATGGGCGATCAGCGCCTCGCAGTGCTCGAGGACACGGGTACGGGCCTCATCGACGGCAGCCCGATAGGCGGAGAGGGCCGGGTCGAAGCCGGTCTCATCGCCCAGCTCACGCTCGGCGGCGGCCAGATCGACCAGCGCGCGAGTCATCGCGCGGGCGAGGACAAGCGGGGACAGGGTGAAGGTGAAGGGAAGCGCGGAATTGAATCCGCCCGCGCCACGGGTTACGTAATACTTAGCCATCGTAGGGTCTCCTATGGACTCTTCGGTGGTCAGGGCGGGGGCAGAGGGTAGGATCTCTGTTCTCGTCCGCTTATCGGGCGCCCGGTGACCTATGTGTAATTTGGTGATACCATCCCCCTTGTTCAAGTCCTAATTTACAATTAATTACACTAATCAGGAAGTCACATACCAGGCAACCAGCGCCCGCGCTTCTCCTGTGGGCTCCCTGCGTATCATAATGTACGATATTACAAAGAGGGAGCAACGCCATGCCACGTCAGTCGTCCATAACGCCCGAAGCTGTCGCCGAGGCAGCCGAAAAGCTCATCGCGCGAGGCAGCCCAGTGACGAATCAAGCCGTCCACAGCCTTTTGGGTGGCGGTTCTATGTCCACGATTTCGCCCCTGGTGAGGGCCTGGAAAGAAGATCAAAAGGAGCGTCAGGCTCTCGCAGAGCGCTATGTGCCCGAACCCATCGAGCAGCTGGCGCAAGAACTCGCGGCGCGAATATGGCGCGATGCGCAAGAAGAGGCTGGCGTTGCGACGGAGGCGCTGCGCAGAGAGCTAAAGAAGCTACGAGATCATTATTCCGAAAAACAAGCTGATCTTGAAGAAAATCTTAAGCTTGCAGGAAAGCAGCATGAGGACGCAGAAACTGCACTGCATGATGTGCAGAGTGACCTCGATATGCTCCAGACCGCCTATGAAACTCTAACCCTTGAGCATGCGCGCGCCACGGAAAAAATAGCCGGCCTAGAACAAAGAGTCTCTGACCTTCAAGGTATCCTTGAGAAAGCCGAAGCGCGCGCAGAGCGCGCGGAAGAAAGGTTGGCTTCCATCGCCAAGGGGAACTGAGCGATCTACGGCTAATGAGCCCTCATTCCGAGACACCCCCCGTAAGCTCACCTCGAACTCTCCAGGATCGCCTGCCAAATCAACCGTCTTGAAGCGCATTCGGTGTCCCTGGATTGTTACCCCTTCATCGACTGATCCCCCTGTCTGCGGATGCAGCAGCATCCCGACGGCGGTTAAGCTAGCGGGATCGCCCGGCCGCTCCTGACTGCGCAGATAGGTGTAAAGCTGGTAGAGGTAACCACTTTTCAGAATCCGGTCTCGATAGCTGGACGCTGTAAAGATGGCCGTGAATTTCGTGTCTATCACAATTCGGCGCCCCGTTTCGACATGGTTCAACTCAATATCGGTCTGCATTCCGGGCAGGATCGCGGCGATCCCGGGGGATGCGGCCGTGACCGGCCATGAAAGGCGTTTGCCTTGAGTCACGCACCAACCTTGAGGCTCCAGTTCAAGGCGCAGGGCGTTGCCCACCGCCCGCTCGAATAGGCGGCGGATCAGGTGGTCGGTGCTGTCAGGCAGGGCGCCTGATACCTCCCCGGGCTCCTCTGTCGGGATGATCGTGTTAAACACCATCCGGGCCAGTGCCACCATCAAACGGTCGGCGGCCTCATTGCGACCAATCTGGTCACTGGCCACTTCTGCCCAGGAGGGGCGGGGGCCGACAACGCCCATGCGGGTAAAATCCCCGGACAGTTGGCGGCAGCGATGCGCAACCAGATCATCCGCAACGCGGTTCGCAAGCTGCGCGAGGGCTGCCCTGACCAGCCGATTGCGGGGCGTGTCCATCGTGTGCTCTTCGAAGCGGCAGGCAATGCGACCGCGGTCCATCAATCGGCGGGTCGTGGTTTCTAGCATGTCAATACGCCCCCGCACCCGCGACAGGGTAGCCACTTGGGGGCGGTATCCGCGGGATAGGTTCCGGCTCAGGCGTTCCTCGACCACATGGGTCAAGAGGCGCGCCACTAGATCCGGAAGATCCGGGGCGGTCTCGACCTGATGGTCAAATCGCCCTTTGAATTGCACCAGATCGGCCGCGTACAAAAATAGCAGCCAGATATTGCGCAAGGGGATCGTGGTAGCCATTAAAGCCCGGCACGCAAGGTTTGCGCCGCATCACGGGCTCGATCCGGGGCGTCAAACCAGTACTCCTGTCAAGGGCGGCGCAAAATTGGTCCATTAGGGCGGCGTAAAAGTAGGCCAGTT
>NZ_JARGNH010000059.1 GCF_029213205.1 Pseudooceanicola sp. | reverse complement strand
TCCTGCCGCTGCAACACGGCGTCTTTCCCGACCGCTATCTGGGCGGGCGGGTGTTCCGCAATCAGGTCAAGCTGAGCCAGGCCAACATCCCGCAAATCGCGGTGGTCGGTGGGCATTGTACCGCTGGGGGCGCCTATGTGCCGACGCTCAGCGATTACAACATCATCATCGAAGGCACCGGCGCGATTTTCCTCGGCGGTCCGCCGCTGGTCAAGGCGGCCACCGGCGAAGAAGTCGGCGTTCAGGAACTGGGCGGGGCGGTCATGCACACCTCGGTCTCGGGCACCGGCGATTACCGCGCCGCCACCGAAGAGCACGCATTTTCACTGGCGCGCGAGATTGTCAGCCAATGGAAGCGCAAGCCGAAAACCATCATCGAAACCGCCTCGTTTGAAGAGCCGTACTACGACCCCAAAGAGCTGTATGGGATCATCCCCAAGGACCGGAAGACCCAGTTTGACATGCGCGAAGTTCTGGCCCGGATCGTAGACGGGTCGCGCTTTCACGAATACCAGCCCGATTACGGCACCACGATGGTTTGCGGCTTTGCTCATATCTGGGGCTACAAGGTCGGCATCCTCGCCAATAACGGGGTGCTGTTCAACGACAGTTCGCTCAAGGCCGCGCATTTCATGCAGCTGTGCAACCAGAACCGCACGCCTCTGGTCTTTTTCCAGAACATCACCGGCTACATGGTGGGCCGCGAATACGAAGAACGCGGCATCGCCAAGGACGGCGCCAAGATGCTGATGGCGCAGGGCGGCTCGGTCGTGCCGAAGTTTACCGTGATCGCCAATGCCTCTTACGGGGCAGGCAATTACGGCATGTGCGGACGGGCCTGGGATGCGCGCACGCTGTTCATGTGGCCGCAGGCCGAAATCGGCGTGATGGGCGCGGATCAGGCCGCCAACACCATGGCCGACGTCAAGATCCGGCAGCTGCAGCGCGAAGGCAAGGAATTGACCGCAGAGGAAATCGAAGCGATCCGCGAGCCGGTGCTGGAAAAATATCGCCGCGATGTCGAAGCCTATACCTCGACCTCGGAACTCTGGGACGACGGCCTCCTCGACCCGGCGGATACGCGCAACGCGCTTGGCATGTCGATTTCGGCCTCGCTGAACGCGCCGATCGAAGATCCGCATTACGGGATCTTCCGGCTGTGACACCTTAAATCCGGTGCGGCCTGTCTCATCGGGCCGCACCTGGATGCGGCGCATCACGTCGCCTGTTGCCGCGCCTCCTGTATCGATCCGACATCGGAAGCGGCCATCTCCGACCGGTCCGCCTCGACCGCTTTGAGGGGATCGACAGGCCTCAATCCCGTCAGACAGTCGCGCGCCAGTTGTCGATATTCCGCCGTCCCGCGAGTCTTCCACGCAACTTCCTTTTCGGTGACCTCGCGGATTACCTTTGCGGGCGCTCCGACCACCATTGAACGCGGCGGGATCACCGTTTCGCCCCTCACGAAGGCCTGGGCGCCGACAATCGATTCCGCGCCCAGCTCAACGCCGTCCATGATCACGGCATTCATCCCCACCAGAGCATTGCGCCCGACGGAGCATCCATGCAGGATCGCGCCGTGGCCGATATGGCCATCGGTTTCGACCACCGCATCGCGGCCCGGGAAGGAATGGATGATGCAATTGTCCTGAACATTGGCCCCATCGCCAATTACAATCCTGCCAAAATCGCCCCGCAGGCTTGCGCCGGGTCCAATATAGCATCCCCGACCGAGGATAACATTTCCAATCAGCACCGCCTGAGGATGAACAAATGTCCCATCCGGAACGACGGGAACGAAGCCCTTGAATTCATAGCAATTCGTCATTTTTCCTTTCTTTCATAGCCTGGACGTCTTTTGCTGCCAAACTCGGGCTCCCGATGGTCAACAACCGCCCGCCCATTCGCGCCGCGACTTACAGGCCGAAATTATGCGGCCCATTATCGCCGCGCGGCAGAATTATTCAAACATACGTTAGAAAATTCGGCAAGCAGCGCTCCGCCGCGTCGTTGTTGACACTGCCTTCCGACGGGATGTAAATTCTAACAAACGGTAGAAAATTTATTGGCGCTCGACTCACGGCGTCCAGATCAAACCTGGGAGAGAGAAAGATGAAAGACAAAGCTTATGTCGTCGGCGTCGGAATGGTCCCATTCCAGAAGCCGGGAAAATCCGAAAGCTACGATGTCATGGCCTCCACGGCCACTCGCTCCGCCCTCGCGGACGCGGGACTGGATTATGACAAGGTCCAGCAAGCCTATGTCGGCTATGTCTACGGCGACAGCACCTGCGGCCAGCGCGCGCTGTACCAGGTCGGCATGACCGGCATTCCGGTTGTGAACGTGAACAACAATTGCTCGACCGGGTCGTCCGCGCTGTTCCTGGCTCGCCAGGCCGTTGAAAGCGGCGCTGTGGACTGCGCCCTGGCGCTTGGGTTCGAGCAGATGCAGCCCGGCGCAATCGGGGCGATGTTCAAGGATCGGATCAGCCCGTTTGCGGCCTTCGACGAAGAAACCGACGAACTGGTCGGCAACTCCGAGATTCCGCTGGCGCTTCGGTATTTTGGCGGCGCGGGCAAGGCGCATATGGAGGAATTCGGCACCCCGCTGGAAACCTTCGCGAAAATCCGCGCCAAGTCCAGCCGACATGCGGCCAAGAACCCGGTTGCCCTGTTCCGTCAGGAAGTAACCGCAGACGACGTCATGGCGGCGCAGGTCGTCTGGCCCGGCGTGATGACCAAGCTGATGGCCTGCCCGCCGACCTGCGGCGCGGCGGCGGCAATCGTCTGTTCCAAAGCCTTTGCCGACAAGCATGGGCTTGACAGCTCGGTGCGGATCGCGGCCCAGGCGATGACGACGGACGGGCCCGAGACCTTCAACGCCCATGACATGCGTGAGGTGGTCGGCTTCTCGATGGCCAAGCGCGCCGCCGATCAGGTCTACGAGGCGGCGGGCATCGGCCCGAAGGATGTGGACGTGGTCGAACTGCACGACTGCTTTGCCCATAACGAGCTGATCACCTACGAAGCGCTTGGCCTGTGCGGGCGCGGCGAGGCGGCGAAATTCGTCGATGACGGCGACAACACTTATGGCGGCAAGTATGTGACCAACCCTTCGGGCGGTCTTCTGTCGAAGGGGCACCCTCTCGGGGCGACTGGCCTTGCGCAATGCACCGAGCTTGTCCAGCAGCTGCGCGGACAGGCCGATGCGCGCCAGGTCGATGGCGCGCGTCTGGCGCTTCAGCACAACCTGGGTCTGGGCGGGGCCTGTGTGACCACGCTTTATGAAAAAGTCTGACGGCGTCATTCGGGAGGATAAA
>NZ_JARGNH010000030.1 GCF_029213205.1 Pseudooceanicola sp. | reverse complement strand
GGAATTACTTCACTGCTGCCGGATATGTCGCAGGTTAAAGGCGGGACGCTTTAGTGCGCTAACCGGAATTCTTCCGCCTCCCAGATGAATGCCCGTCATCATCTCCATTTCATCCATGGCATGGTTCACCATAGAAGCGTTCATCAGGAAGCCACGGTAATTATTTTCTTGCAGAATCGCATTGCAGGACAGGCACAGATTCAGCCCGTTATCGTATTTATACAGCGCTGGCCGTTCACATTGATTGCATTTCATGAGTTCACTTTACCCTAAGCCAATGAGACCGTCATCAAGCGCTCGATGCAGGTGAGTAGGTCGCGCTGCAGTATTTCTGCGTGTAATGCTGTTTGAGAGCAACTCAATATTATGATCATAGCGTGAGAATGCCGACGTTCGTTCATGCCGCAGCATCATGCACTTAGGGCTCTTTCGAGACCTTCGCTGCATCTTGCGCGAAGGTCCGGTTGCGTCCGTTTTGGGTCAGTTGCGGGCATAGAAGCCAAAGCCATCTGACTTGCCACTGTGAAAGGAGTGCACCGGGACAGAGAACGTCCGAACGTCGAATGCTCTCGCGGCTTCTTTGAAACCGCTGTCGCCCAGTTCATTGATCCCGATATCGGCTACTTTTCTTATGAAAAGTGTTTGGTGCGGTAGGGCAGACAATGCTCGAACGTTGCAAGCTCTCGTCGTTTCTATGAAACGCCTGCCGCTCTCCGCCATTTGGTAAACAAGGGCGACATTCCTAGCGGAAAGTCGATGGTGCACCGGGGAGGATTCGAACCCCCGACCCCTTGATTCGTAGTCAAGTACTCTATCCAGCTGAGCTACCGGTGCGTGAGGTCGGCATTTAGCTGCGGGTCGGTTTGAGTGCAAGCAGAAAAAGCGTCCCACCCCGATGTTGTGCCGCGGCGGAGCCTTGCAGACGCGCCATCGAGGCCAGGCTGATGAATTAGGTGTGATGCAGCTGACCGCAGATCCGATTGCCGCGCGACACCGTCCCGGGCCGAGCGGCGCGACTATTCCGCCGCCGCCTCGATCGCCGCCATCGATTTGGGCAGGACAATGCGGAAGCCGGTGCCCTCCGGGCCGGTGTGATCCAGCAGCAATTGCCCGCCGTGACCGCGAATCAGCTCGGCCGAAATGGCGAGACCAAGGCCCGATCCGCCCTTGGTGGCGCCGCCCTGAAAGGCGGTAAAGATATTCGTCTTTGCCTTGGGTGGCATGCCGGGGCCGGTGTCGGTCACGGTGATCTGCCACTCATCGTCATCTTCGGTTGCCGCGACCGAAATCTCGCCCTCTTTCCCGCTTGAGGCGATGGCGAGGCGCGCATTGCGGACCAGATTGAACAGCACACGGTGCAGCTGTTCAGGATCGACCCGCAGCATGAAGGTGGCCGGGATATCCTCGGAAAAGCTGACCTCGGCATCACCGACCGCCAGCCGTTCGCTGTCGATCACATCCGACACCACGTCGAGCAGCCGGGTATGGGACAGTTTCGGCGCCGGTTCCTCGGCCCGGCCAAAGGCCAGGGTGCTTTCGCAGAGGTTCACCGCGCGGCTGATCGAATTCACCAGCTTCGGTGCCAGCCGCTGCACCGCCGGGTCGCCCGAGGCGTCGATCCGATCGGTGAACAGCTGCGCCGAGGTCAGGATATTGCGCAGATCATGGCTGATCTTGGCCACCGCGCCGCCAAGCTGGGCCAGCCGCTCTTTCTGTTTCAATGCGGCGGTGAGCTGGGTTTCCAGCTTTTGCAACGCCTCTTCGGCCTCGCGCAATTCACGGATCCCGGCATGCGGTTCGATGATACGGCGGGCGTCCTCGGGCGCCTCGGCATAGAGTCGCATCCCGGCGATCACCCTCTTGATCGGGCGCACCAGAAACACCCGCACCGCGAGGAACAGCAGCAGCGCGGTCAAGATCGAGATCACCGCCGACATCGCCAGAATCCGCAGACCATACTCGACCATCGCCTGGCGCATCGGCCCGGTCTGCATCGAGACCTCGATCAACAGCCCGGCCTCGTTCACCGGGTTGCCGATCACCCGTATCACATGGTTTTCCGGTGTCGCCAGGCTGGTCATCGCGTCGCGCAACAGGTCCCAGCCGCTGGTGTTGCGCAGATCATAGGTGGCATAGATCGGCCCCGGCACCGGTGAGGACAGGATCAACTGCCGCGCTTCGTCGCGGCGCAGCACCACGTTATAGACCTCAGCGTTGCGCAGCAGCTCTTCTTCCAGATCAGCGGTGATCCGGTCATCGGCGAGCAGCGCCAGAGAAGCGATCTGCGCCCGCTCCAGCCGCGATTTCAGGTAATCCTCACGGAATCGCGCCACCGAGGGCGCAAAGATCAGCACTTCGGCCAGCATGACGAAGGCGATCGTCAGCACAAGGAAACGGCCAGAGAGCGAATTCAGCATGGCACCTGCGCGCTTGGGGCCTCACGGCAGGACGCGCTGAACCGCAGCGACCGCCCGTTTGACCCAGGGGTTTTCAAACAACTTGGGAGAGAAATAGGCCCCCGCGGCCCGTTTGGCGAGTTCTGATAATGTCGGATAGGGCGCGACCATGCCGGCGATGTCAGAAAGCTTCAGCCCCTTGGACAGGGCCAGCGCCCAGAGACTGATCAGTTCACCGGCCTCGGCACCGACGATTGTTGCCCCCACCGGGCGCCCCTTGACCACCATCACCTTGACCCCGCCTTCGCTGCGCAGGCTGGCCAGGGCGCGGTCATTGCCGCTGTAATCGGCAGCAACGACCTGGAGTGCATCGCCATGCTTGCCGCGCGCTTCGGCCTCGGTCAGGCCGACCTGGGCCAATTCCGGTTCGGTATAGGTGGCGCGGGGAATGTGATCGTGGCGCGCCTTGGCGGGCAGGCCGAACAGCGCGGCGCGGATCACCACCCCGGCCTCATAGCCCGCCAGATGGGTGAATTGCAGCCCGCCGGTGACATCGCCGATGGCAAAGACCTTCTTGTTCGACGTGCGCAGGCGGGCGTCGACGGTGATCGCCCCACGCTCAGTGGCAATGCCCGCGGCCTCAAGCCCCAGATCGGCGATATTCGGCCGGCGCCCCAGCGCCACCAGCAGATGGGAGCCTTCAAACACCCGGCCATCCTCGGCCAGAACCCGGATCGCGCCCGCCTTGCCGCTGATCTGCGCGGCGCGGGCGCCCTCGGCAATCTCAATCCCTTCAGCGTGCAGACGCGCCAGCACCACCGCCGCCATCTCAGGGTCGTCGCGATTGAGGGCGCGATCCGCCTCGATCACCGTGACCTTGCAGCCCAGTCGCACATGCGCCTGCGCCATTTCCATGCCAATCGGCCCGCCACCAAGCACCAGCAGGTGATCCGGGCGCTCGCGCAGGTCAAACAGGGTCTCGTTGGTCAGGTAAGGCACCCCGTCCAGCCCGTCGATCGGCGGCACCAGCGGTGAGGCGCCGGTGGCGATGACCACCCGGCGGGCGCGGATCACCCGGTCGCCGACCTGCACCTGCTGCGGACCGGTGAAGCGGGCATGATCGCGGATCACCTCGATTCCGAAGCCCTCGAATCGCTCCTGGCTGTCATGCGGTGCGATCTTGGCGATGGTCGCGGCGACATGGTCCATCACCGCAGCGTAATCGACCTCAGGCACCACCGGGGTGATGCCGAAATCGGCGCAGTCGCGCATCGCCTGCGCCCGCGCCCCGGCGGCGATCAGCGCCTTGGAGGGCACACAGCCGTAGTTCAGGCAATCGCCGCCCATTTCGCCGCGCTCAGCCAGCGCCACCCGGGCGCCCATCTGCGCCGCGCCAGAGGCCACCGACAGGCCGCCGGACCCCGCGCCGACCACCAGAAGATCATAATCAAATCGCATCAGAGACACCTCTCCTGCGCCGCAGCGCCTTAATCAATATCGGTAAAGCCGCCAGGGCGCTCAGCCCCAGGATCGGCAGCAGGATCTGCGGCTCAAAGATGATACCCAGGTCAGGGCTTTCGCCTCGGGCAAAGACCGCGCCCAGCCCGGCCCCGACCGAGGTATAGACCAGCCCGCCGGGAATGATGCCGAGGAAGGTGGAAATCACATAGCGGTGCAGCGGCACCCCGACCAACGCCGGCAACAGATTGGCGACAAAGAACGGCACCGCCGGCACCAGCCGGATCAGGAACAGTGCCGACCACTGGTTTTCGTCAATCGCGCGCTTCAACCGGGGCACCCGCCCCTCGCCCGCCTGCATCCGTGCCGCCAACCGGGCGCCCAGGCCCCAGCGGGCGGCCAGAAAGATCAGCGTCGCGCCGATGGTGGCGGCACTGACATTGAACAAGGTGCCGGGCCAGGTGGCGAACAGGAAACCGCCGGTCAGGGTCGCCACCGTGGCGCCGGGCAGCGAAAAGGCGACAATCGCAACATAGGCCGCCATGAAACCGAGGACCGAGAGCGCATAATGCGCGTCGCGATAGGCCAGCAGCGTCGCGCGATGGGTCTGCAGCGTCTCAAAGCTGAGCGTGTCACGCAGCAGCACCGCGCCGAGGGTGGCGACAATCGCGATCGTGATCAGTGGCAGATGCCTGAGTCGGCTCTTTCCTGGGTCGGTCGGGCCTGGGTCGGTCGGGTCTGTCATCATCGGTCTTTCCGCTGGGTTGTCGGAAGATGCGCCAAAGCCCCGCCCCTGCACAGGGCGATCACGCGGCCTTGATCCCCGGTGATCGGCGCGCGCCGCTGACGGCGGTTTTGCCCCTGCTCAGCCCGGGTTTCGTAACAATCCCCCGGAATGGCGCAAAAAAAGATTTCAGCATGGCCTGCACAGGTTTGACTTGGCCGCGGGCCGGGTCTATAGCCCGGCCTCTAATGTGAATTTGCGGGTGCGGGGCGATTCCCAGATGGCTCCCGCTTTACCCGAGGCTCGGCAGCAACCGCGCGGGCACGACAGAACGGAGACGGCGCGATGAAACGCACCTACCAACCCTCGAACCTGGTCCGCAAGCGGCGCCACGGGTTCCGCGCACGCATGGCCACCAAGGCCGGGCGCAAGATCCTGAACGCCCGCCGCGCCCGCGGCCGGAAATCGCTGAGCGCGTAATCCGCGCCAGCAACGCCAAGACTATGGTGCCGCCGAAGGCCCTCGCCAATGACGTATCAACGTCAGATGCGGCGGTGCCTTCGGCGGCTTCCATTTGCCCGCCGGTTCGGCTGATCGTGCTGAAACAACGTGCGAATTTTCTCGCCGCTGCCCGCGCCGGGCGCCAGGGCACCGCCTCGATGGGGGTGCAGGCCCGCAAGCGTGAGGCAGGCGAGGCGGTGGGCATTCGCGTTGGTTTCACCTGTTCCAAGAAGGTCGGCAATGCCGTCGCCCGCAACCGGGCCAAGCGGCGCCTGCGCGAGGCCGCCCGCGCAGTGCTGCCCGAAATCGGGCTGGACGGCTGGGATTACGTGCTGATCGGTCGCCCCAAGGTCACCGACCAACGCCCGTTCGAAGCCCTGAAATCCGATTTGCGCCAGGCCATTGAACGCCTGCACCGGGGCCGGGGATGAGCCCCCTCGCCCGCCTCTTCGCGCTGCCGGTGCGCGCCTATCGCCTGATCTTTTCGCCCTGGGTCGGGCACAATTGCCGCTATGACCCGACCTGTAGCGCCTATGCGCTGCAGGCGTTGGAAAAGCATGGTGGGATCAAGGGCGCCTGGCTGACCGCCAAACGGGTGGCGCGCTGCCATCCCTGGGGCGGCATGGGCGTGGATGACGTGCCCGACTGATCGGGTGATCATTCGGCCAATGCCGTGTCTTTGGATGACGTGGCCGTCGCCTCTTCAAATGCCGCGATCCGCTCCACCCGCCAGGCCGTCTCCGCCCCTGCCAGCGCCAGCGCCTCGTCCCGCGACAACGCCGAAAAGGTCGACACCGTGGCAAAGGCCTCATCCACCGGCACCGGCACCATGCGGAACCGGCTGGCCAGAAATCCTTCGGTCTCGGCGGTCAGCCGATCCAGAAACCCCGCATCAAAGACATAGGCGCCATCGAAATCCACCGATTTCAGCGTCGCCCCGGCGAAATACGCGCTGAGGATCACCGCCCCGCGAAAGGTGGCGCCGGAGAAATCCGAGCCGGTAAATTTCACCGCCGCCAGGGTCGCGCGATCAAACCGCGAGGCGCTGCCATGCACGTTCTGGAAATCCACCTCGCGCAGCAGCGAATCCGAGAAATCGGCGCCGTTCAGCGCGGTCATGAACAGCGCCATGTCATCGGCCTGATAGGGCGCGCGCAATTGCCGATACGGCAGGCCTCGAAAGGCGGTGTGTTCGATCCGCGCCTTGCGAAAGCGGCTGTTCTCCAACGCGGCCCCGGCAAAATCCGCCTCGATCACCTGGGCCCGGTCGAAAGTGGCGAAACTCAACTGCGCGCCCTGCAGGGTGATGCCGATCAGATCGGTGTCCTCGGCAAAGGCAAAGGACAGGTCGAGGCCGAAGTGATTGATGAATTCGTAATTCTTCACCCCGGCGCTCATCAGCACCTGCAACAGCTGGGCGCGTTCCGGGCTGGCCGGACGGTCGATCAGGTGGTCCACCTCAGGCGGATCCTGCCAGCCCCAGGTCTGTTTCATCGCTGCATAGGCGCTCGGCAGATCGTCGCGCCTTGTCTCCATCGCCACCCGCAGCTTGTCGGCGTCGTCATGCGCCCGGAACCGCGCATCAAGAAACCGGTAAGGTTTCGCCGCGCGCGAGGCCGAGGTGATTCGCATCAGCAACGGCTTGCCGAGGTCGAGCCAGGGGTTGATCTCGGGTCGGAACGATCGCACCCCACCCTGCACCGGTTGACCAGAGGCGGCGGCGACGCTTTGCGCCCGCTCATCCGCCCGGATCATCGCATCGCCCAGCAATTCCGCAATGCTGGTGATCTCGACCGCGATCTGGGCGTTGCGCTCGGCCTCGGCCAGCTGCACATCCTGGATCAGCAGATCGTTCTGCAATTCGACCTTGTCGTTCTGTTCGGTCAGCAATTGCGATTGATGGGCGATCAGCTCGTTCTGCTCAAACAACAGCGCGGTACCCGCCAGTGCCGCCAGCGCCGCCACCAGCCCGGTGAGCGAGGCGATGATCCAGTTGCGGGTGGAGCTCCAGGCCAGCCGCGCCAGCATCAGCTTGACCAGCACCCGCAGCGCCGCCGTCACCCGTTTCGCATCCCGCTCCACCGCGCCCTCGGCGGCATCGCCAAGCGGCAGTGACAACGTTTCCAGCTGGGTGTTGGCGACGCCAAAGAAATAGCGCAGCACCGGGCGGCGCAGGGCAAAGGCGATGACGCCGAACAGGGTGATCACGAAGATGCCGGTCAGGAACACCGTGACCAGCAGGTTGGCGCTGTTTTCCAGCACCGCGTAACCGGAAAACGCCATCAGCACCCCGGCGCCGATGCCAAACAGGAACACCAGCACCGTCATCCAGGCACCCAGCCCGCGCGGGCCACCGTCCAACTCGATCAGCGCGCGTTTGCCCGGTTCCTGGGCGGTGTCGGTGTCAGACAAGGGCGGCCTCCGAGCGCGGCAGAATTTCCGGGCGCAGGGTGCCAAGACCGCGCCGCGCTGGCAAGGGGCATGCGCCCCCTTTCCAGCCTCGCGCGCTTCTGGCATGACAGGCGGATGTTGGACAATCACGACGATATTCATCCGCTGTTCGCCGGTGCCCCGACCACGACCGAGTTTCGCAAATTGCGCAAACGGATCGTGCGCCAGGCGCGTGAGGCGATTGACGATTTCGGCATGATCGACCGTGGCGCAGCCCCCGACGCGGCGCGGCCGAAATGGCTGGTTTGCCTGTCCGGTGGCAAGGACAGCTATACCCTGCTGGCGGTGCTATATGAGTTGCAATGGCGCGGGTTGCTGCCGGTCGACCTGTTGGCCTGCAACCTCGATCAGGGGCAACCCGGGTTTCCAGCCACGGTGCTGCCCGAGTTTCTGACCCGGATGCAGGTGGCACACCGGATCGAATATCAGGATACCTATTCCATCGTGATGGACAAGGTGCCCGCCGGGCGCACCCTCTGCGCGCTCTGTTCGCGGCTGCGGCGCGGCAACCTCTACCGGATTGCCCGGGAAGAGGGCTGTTCCGCCGTGGTTCTGGGCCATCACCGCGATGACATCCTCGAGACGTTCTTTATGAACCTGTTCCACGGCTCGCGACTGGCGACGATGCCGCCGAAACTGGTGAACGAAGAGGGTGATCTGTTCCTCTATCGCCCCCTCGCCTATGTGGCCGAGGCCGATTGCGCAAAATTCGCCCGCGACATGGCCTATCCGATCATTCCTTGCGACCTCTGCGGATCACAGGACGGGCTGCAGCGCCAGCAGGTCAAGGCGCTCCTGGATGGCTGGGAACAGAACGCACCGGGGCGTCGGCAAAAGATGTTCCGGGCGCTGATGAACACAAGGCCCTCGCATCTTCTCGACCCAAAGATATTTGATTTTCAGGGGCTTGCCCTGACTGACGACAATTCGAGTCAAACCGAAGACGCGGTGCCCGACCTGCATTAAGCTGGCGTTCAGAAATGCCGCCCTAGCCTGACCCCTGCCATGTTTGGGGAAACGCGCCATATGTCCCGTCTATCCGCCCAGCGGTTCAGGGAATTGCGACGGCTGCTGCGGCAGACGCTGCTGGGGCCTCAGGCGCTGGCGTTTCTGCCCGCGATAGTGCTGGCGGCCTTCTGGATCGGCGGCGAACCCTGGCTGATCCTGGTCGCTCTGATCATGCCGGCGCTCTATGCGCTGACCGGGGTGCTGGACCAGCCCGCTGCCCGGGACGGGCGGCATCCGCAGACGCACGCCATCGACCTGCCGCCGCGCAAGGCGCTGGAATCGGCGCTGGACCAGCAGCTTGACAATGCTCGATCTCGGGGCCGGTTCACCGCCTGTTTCCTGCTCTCGATCGACGATTTCGATCAGGTGACCGACCGGTATGGCCTCACCGCTGGCGAGGATATTCTGACCCGCAGCGCCGAGCGTTTGCGTGCCGCGATCCGTGGCGACGACAGCCTCGCAAGGTTCGGCACAGATGGCTTTGGCATCGGCCTGGCGCCGATTGGCCAGTTGGATCTGGAAATTGCCATCCAGATGGCGGCGCGGCTGCAATCGGCAATTGAGGACCCGATCTCACTCGGCGCCTCGGTGATCTATGTCTCCTGCTCGGTCGGGTTCTGCCTGTCGACGCGGGCACCGGAAAAAACCGGACCCGGCCTGATCCTGGCCGCCGAACTGGCGCTGGCGGACGCCCGGCGCAACGGCCCGTCGGCAATCCGTGCCTATTCCGCCGACATGACCCGCCGCGCGGCAACGCGGACCCTGGCCACGGATGAGGTGGCGCAGGCGCTGAATACGGGCCAGATCCTGCCGTTCTTTCAGCCGCAGGTCTCCACCGACACCGGCCGGGTCACCGGGTTTGAGGCGCTGGCGCGCTGGTGCCACCCCGAACGCGGCGTGATCCCGCCGGTGGAATTCCTGCCGGTTCTGGAACGCATGGGCGCGATGGAACACCTGAGCGAGGTGATCCTGACCCGCGCCCTGACCGCCCTGCAAAGCTGGGATCGCGCCGGGCTGCAGGTCCCGCATGTGGGTGTTAATTTTGCCAGCGCCGAGCTGCAGAATCCCAGGCTGATCGATGCGATCCGCTGGCAGATCGACCGGTTCGAGCTGAGCCCGGAGCGGCTGGTCGTCGAGGTGCTGGAAACCGTGGTCGCCGCCAGCCCCGACGATGTGCTGTCGCGCAACATCAACGGCTTGGCCGAGCTTGGCTGCCAGATCGACCTGGACGATTTCGGCACCGGCCATGCCTCGATCTCTTCGATCCGACGCTTTGCAGTGTCGCGAATCAAGATCGACCGCAGCTTTGTGATGAAGGTCGACCGCGACCCGGAACAACAGAAAATGGTATCGGCAATCCTGACCATGGCCGAACGGCTAGAGTTGGAAACCCTGGCCGAGGGCATCGAAACCCGGGGCGAACATGCGATGCTGGCGCAACTCGGATGTGGCCATGTGCAGGGCTTTGGCATCGCCCGGCCGATGCCGGTGGAACAGACCATCGATTGGGTCCGCGCCCATGAGGCCGGGTTGTCCGAGGCATTGAAGATCGGCCGTGGCATCGCCTGAGCCGCGCGCGGGCAGCCACAAGCGCCGCCCCCGGATCAATTCCGGGCGCCGCAATTCCGGGCGGCTTCTTCCGGGCCAACCGATTCGAACCGCAGGTCCGGGCATGGCTGCCAAATCCGGCCGCCAAATCAGCCTCTGCCGCGCCCTGCCGGGGTACGACACCGGGCGACGTGACGGCTCTGGCTTAGAATGCCCTTGACCTTTGCCGCCCCGATCTGTTGAACCGCCCTGAACCAAACCGCGACGGGTGGCTCTGCCTCATGGACAATAACAACAAGAACCTGCTTCTGGCGACATTGCTTAGCTTTGTGGTCATTGTCGTCTGGTTCGTGCTTTTTCCACCGCCTGAGCCTGTCACCGATCCCAACGCCAGCGTCACCACCGAAGACCGCGCCGATCCGGCCAGCCCAGGCGGGTTGCTGCCCGCCTCCGATGGCGGCACCAATGACGCGACAGCCGCAGGCACCGAGGCCCCGGCAGATTCGGCCCCGCGCATCACCATCAAGACCCCCAGCCTCGACGGCGCGATTTCGCTGCGCGGCGGACGGCTCGATCAATTGCTGCTGAAGAACTACCGCAAGACCCTAGACCCCGAGTCGCCCGAGGTCGAAATCCTCAGCCCGATCGGTAATGAAAATCCCTATTACGCGCTTTACGGCTGGGCCGCCTCCGGTGGCCTCAGCGCCGATGCGGTGCCTGGTCCCGACACCTTGTGGCAGGCCCCTGCCGGGGCCGAGATTACCACCGATCGCCCGGTCACCCTGGAATGGTCGAACGGCGCCGGTCTGACTTTTCGCCGTGAAATCTCGGTCGATGCGAATTTCATGTTCACCATCACCCAATCGGTGGAAAACACCGGGGCAGACGCGGTCACCCTGCACCCCTATGGTCTGATCCGGCGGCATGGCACCCCCAGCAACCTGAAGAAATTCTTTGTTTTGCACGAGGGCCTGATCCGGATGTCGGACGGCGAGTTGCAGGAAGAAGACTACAAGGGCCTGACCAAATTCGACATCGACGACCGCGAAGGCGCCCCCGCGGACCGGATCGAGGTCGCAGAAAGTGGCTGGATCGGCTTTACCGATCACTACTGGATGACCACCCTGATCCCCGAAGGCGCCTTTCGATCGACCGCCAAGTATTTCGAAGCGCAGGATATTTTCCAGACCGAAGCGGTGATGCCCGCCCAGAGCGTGGCGCCCGGCGCCACTGTCGCGGTCACCTCGCGGCTGTTTGCCGGGGCCAAGGAATGGGAAACCATCCGCGATTATCAGGACAAGGCCGGGGTGGTCCGCTTTATCGACGCGATCGACTGGGGCTGGTTCTTTTTCCTGACCAAGCCGATCTTTTCGGTCCTGCACTGGCTGCACAGCTTTATCGGCAATATGGGCTGGTCGATCATCGCCCTGACTTTCCTGCTGAAACTGATCCTGTTCCCGCTGGCCTATAAATCCTACGCCTCGATGGCGCGGATGAAAGAGCTGCAGCCGGAGATGGAGAAGATCAAGGAAAAGGCCGGCGACGACCGTCAAAAGGTCCAGCAGGAGATGATGGCGCTCTACAAGAAGAAAAAGGTCAACCCGGCGGCCGGCTGCCTGCCGATCCTGCTGCAGATCCCGATCTTCTTTTCGCTCTATAAGGTGATCTTTGTCACGCTTGAGCTGCGCCATGCGCCTTGGATCGGCTGGATCCGCGACCTCAGCGCGCCAGATCCGTCGTCGATCCTGAACCTGTTCGGCCTGCTGCCCTTCGCTGCCCCCGATGCCAGTTCGCCGATTGCGATCATCAGCCTCGGCATTCTGCCGATCCTGCTGGGCATTTCGATGTGGTTGCAGCAGAAACTGAACCCGGCACCAACCGACGCAACCCAGGCGATGATCTTTGCCTGGATGCCATGGGTGTTCATGTTCATGCTCGGCTCATTCGCCAGCGGGCTGGTGATCTACTGGATCACCAACAACACGATCACCTTTACCCAGCAATACATCATCATGCGCAGCCACGGCTACCATCCGGATGTTTTCGGCAATATCCGTAAAAGCTTTCGGCGCAAGAAACCGGCGGAGGGCGGGAAATAGCCCGGCTCACCGATATCCTGCGCCACCCGATCAAGGCCATCGGCTTTGAATCTCTGCCCCGTGCCCAGTTGAACGCGGGCCAAACCCTGGCCTATGACCGGCACTGGGCGGTGGCGCATGAGGGCGCAAAGTTTCAGGGCCAGCCCGATGGCTGGCAGCGCAAGCTGAATTTCCTGCGCGGCGTGACCAACCCGGCCCTGATGGCCATTCGCGCCGCCTATGACGCGCAGACCGGCATGCTGACCCTGTCGCATCCGGATGCCGCTGACATCACTTTGAACCCGGACCGCGACAGCGCCCGGCTGCTGGCCTGGCTCTCGCCGCTCTGGGGGCCGGACCTGCCGGCACCGCGCAATCTGGTCAGCCTGCAAGGGCAGGCGATGACCGATGTGCCCGAAGCCTTTGTCTCGGTTCTGAGCGTTGCGTCGCTGCGCGCCCTCGGCGAGCATGCGGGCACGCCGCTGTCGCCGCACCGGTTTCGCGGCAATCTCTGGATCGACGGCTGGGCCCCGTTCGAGGAGTTCGCCCTGATCGGGCGCCGCATCCGGATCGGCGCGGCCGAGCTTGAAATCCGCGAGCGGATAACCCGCTGCAAGGCGACCCTCGCCAACCCCGAGACCGGCAAGCGCGACGTCGATGTTCTGACGCTGCTGAACCAGAATTATGGGCATCAGGATTTCGGAATCTATGCGATGATCACCCGTGACGGCAAAATCGCCCAAGGTGATGAGGTAGAGATCCTGTGACCCCGCTGCCCTTTCCCATCGCCGAAAACACTGCGGCCGAGATCGAAGCCGGGCGGATCCTGTTCGCCGGACAGACCGATTTCGTGAAAGGCGTGGTGGCAATGTCGGGCCTGCCACCCGATGACCGGCTTGAGGTCTGCTTTGCCGGGCGCTCCAATGTCGGTAAATCGACGCTGATCAATGCGCTGACCGGGCGCAAGGGGCTGGCGCGGGCGTCCAACACCCCGGGGCGGACCCAGGAAATCAACTATTTCACCCTGGCCGACAGCCATTACCTGGTCGACCTGCCCGGCTATGGCTATGCCAATGCGCCGTTGGGCGTGGTCGAGAAATGGCAGCGGCTGCTGAAACAATACCTCTCTGGCCGCGCCACCTTGCGCCGGGCCTTTGTGCTGATCGACGCACGTCACGGGGTCAAGGCGGTGGATGAAGAAATCCTGTCGCTGCTCGACAGCGCCGCGGTGACCTTTCAATGCGTGCTGACCAAGGCCGACAAGGTGAAAGCCGCCGACCTTGAAAGGGTGCTGACCCAGGTCCGCGCCGCGCTGGCGAAACACCCTGCCGCCTTTCCCGAGATCGTGCTGACCTCGAGCGAAAAGGGCGATGGCATCGCGACGTTGCGGGCAATCGTCGCCGGGTTGGTCTAAGCTGCGGCACAGGACGCCGGGCTTGGCAGCCGCGACAATGCCGCATATCACTGCGCCGTCACCGGAGATACTCAGATGAAAAAGCAGACCGCCATGAACCGCGACTGGATTGCCACCGCCCGCACGCTGTCTCAGGCGCTGCCCTATCTGCAGCGCTACGAAGACGCTGTGGTCGTTGTGAAATTCGGCGGCCATGCGATGGGCGACGACGAGGCGATGGAAATGTTTGCCCGCGATATCGTGCTGATGCGTCAGGTCGGGGTGAACCCGGTGATCGTGCATGGCGGCGGCCCGATGATCAACGAGATGCTGGACCGGCTGGCGATCAAGTCCGAATTCGTGAACGGCAAGCGGGTGACCGATGCGGCCACCGTCGAAGTTGTCGAAATGGTGCTGTCGGGCCGGGTGAACAAGCATATCGTGCAGGCCATCGGCAGCCAGGGCGGCAAGGGTGTCGGCCTGTCCGGCAAGGATGCCAAACTGATGATCTGCGAACCCACCGATCCCAGCCTCGGGCTGGTCGGCACGCCGGTCGAGATCGACACCTCGATCCTGCGAGCGATGTTTGCCGCCGATATCATCCCGGTGATCGCGCCGCTGGGCATGGGACGCAATGGCGAAACCTTCAATGTGAATGGCGACACGGCGGCGGGGGCGATTGCCGCGGCGCTAAAGGCCGACCGGCTGTTGCTGCTGACCGATGTGGCGGGCGTCAAGAATGCCGCGGGCGAGGTTGTGACCGAGCTGACCGCCACCCAGATCCGTGAAATGACCGCCGATGGCACCATTGCCGGCGGCATGATCCCCAAGACCGAAACCGCCCTGATGGCAATCGACGGCGGGGTGCGCGCGGCGGTGATACTGGACGGGCGGGCACCCAATGCCACCCTGCTGGAGCTGTTCACCGAACATGGCGCCGGGTCGATCATCCGCAAAGGTTGAACGCCCAGCCCTTGCCGAATGCCGCCTGGCACGCCATGTCTGGGCCATGGCACATGAAACCCTGATCCGGCTGGGATTTTTCCTGGGGCTGTTCGCGCTCTTTGCTTTGGCCGAGGCGGCACTGCCGCGCCGGAGGCGGGTCAACGGGCGCTGGCGGCGCTGGGCGACCAATGGCACCCTGACCCTCCTGAACAGCGCCACATTGCGCCTGCTGGCGCTGGCTTTGCCGCTGTTGTCGGTCGGTGCGGCGCTGGATGCCGCTCGGCTGGGTTGGGGGCTGTTCAACCTCACCGCCTGGCCGAATTGGATCGAGGTCGGGCTGGCGATTGTCATCCTCGATTTCGCGATCTGGTTTCAGCACCTTGCCAGCCACAGGATTCCGCTGCTCTGGCGGTTGCACCGGGTGCATCACGCCGACCGCGACATCGACGTCAGCAGCGCCATCCGCTTTCACCCGTTCGAGATCGGCCTGTCGATGCTCTACAAGATCGCGGTGATCTATGCGCTTGGCCCGGCCGCCATCGCGGTCATCATCTTTGAGGTGATGCTGAACGGCTGCGCCCTGTTCAACCATGCCAATCTGGCGCTGTCCGAACCGGTAGACCGCTGGCTGCGCCGGGTGATCGTGACCCCGGACATGCACCGGGTGCACCATTCGGTGCGCCGCACCGAGCATGACAGCAATTATGGCTTTACCCTGTCGATCTGGGACCGGCTGTTTCGCACCTATGTCGCCCAGCCCGAGGGTGGCCATGACGGGATGACGCTTGGCCTGACCTGGCAGGACGACCGCCCGACGCGTCTGGGGTGGAGCCTGTGGCTGCCGTTCCGCAAATGAACTTTGCCGCGCTCAGCGCCGCAGCCCGGGACCGCGGGCTGGCGATCCGCGCCGCGCTGCATCCCGCCGCAGCGGATCCGGACCTGCCCGCGGGCACCGGCACCCTGCTGCTGCTTGGCCCGGATGAGCCGGGGTTCTGGGCCCGGATCACCGGCAGCGCCGAATGGCAGGACGGGGGCGCCGACCCGGTCGACCGCTGGTCGCGCCGGGTGGTTGGCGATTGGGCCGGACAGATCGGCGCGACGGCATTGTTTCCCTTTGGTGGCCCGCCCTTCCGCCCCTTCATCGGCTGGGCATTGGCCAGCGGCTGGGTCCATGCCTCGCCGGTGTCGCTGCTGGTGCATGCCGAGGCCGGGCTCTGGCTGTCGTTTCGCGGCGCACTGGCCCTGCCCGGCCGGATCGCCCTGCCCGAAGTCCCGGCCAATCCCTGCATCACCTGCCCCGATCAGCCCTGCCGCACCGCCTGCCCGGTCAGCGCGCTGAATGAACGCGGCTATGACGTGCCCGGCTGCAAGTCATTTCTGCGCAGCAAGGCCGGTCAAAGCTGCATGACCCATGGCTGTCAGGTCAGAACCGCTTGCCCTGTCGGGCAGGCGCATGGCAGGCTGGTCGCACATTCCGCCTATCACATGGCACAATTTGTTTAACGATTACCATTGCATGACCAAACGCCTGATTTTGATCCGCCATGCCAAGTCAAGCTGGGCAGAGCCCGGGATCGACGACCATGATCGCCCGCTCAATTCCCGGGGGCGCCGCAGCGCCAGCGCCATCGGTGCCTGGCTGCGCAAGATGGGCTATCAGCCCGATCTGGTGCTGTGTTCAACCGCCCTGCGCACCCGCGAAACCTGTGACCTGCTGGCGCTGGAGGCCAAGGTGATGCATCTGCCCGCCCTCTATCTGGCCGAGGCCGAGGCGATCCTGAGCGCGCTGCAGGCGGCTACGGGCAAGACGCTGGCGCTGATCGGGCACAATCCCGGGATCGGTGATTTTGCCACCCGGATCCTGACCGAGACGCCGCCGCACGGCCGCTTTGCCGATTATCCGACCGGTGCGACCCTGGTTGCCGATCTGGCGACGGACAAATGGCGCAATCTGGACTTTGCCAGCGGCAGGATGGTGAATTTTATCACCCCGCGCGAATTGACCGGCGATTAGGCCGAAACGTCAAAGCCCCGCAGCTTGGCGGGGCTTTGCTGTTTCCTGCCCAGGCAGGCTGGTCAGTGCCCGAGGATCTGCGACAGGAACAGCTTGGTGCGCTCCGACCGTGGGTTGTTAAAGAATTCCTCAGGCTCGTTCTGTTCGACGATCTGGCCCTGATCCATAAAGATCACCCGGTTCGCCACCTGACGGGCAAAGCCCATTTCGTGGGTCACACAGAGCATGGTCATGCCCTCTTCGGCCAACTCGATCATGGTGTCGAGCACCTCTTTGATCATCTCGGGGTCGAGCGCCGAGGTCGGTTCGTCAAACAGCATGATCCGTGGTTTCATGCAGAGCGACCGGGCAATTGCCACCCGCTGCTGCTGGCCGCCAGACAATTGGCCGGGGTATTTGTCGGCCTGTTCCGGGATTTTGACCTTTTCCAGGAAATGCATTGCGGTGTCGATCGCCTCTTTGCGGGGCGTCTTGCGCACCCAGATCGGGGCCAGGGTGCAATTCTCAAGAATGGTCAGATGCGGGAACAGGTTGAAATGCTGAAAGCACATGCCAACCTCCGACCGGATCTTGTCGATGTTCTTGAGGTCGCTGGTCAGTTCGGTCCCGTCGACCACGATCCGCCCGGCCTGATGTTCCTCAAGCCGGTTGATGCAGCGGATCAGGGTGGATTTACCTGACCCGGAAGGGCCGGCGATGACGATCCGTTCCCCCCGGTTCACCGTCAGGTTGATGTCGCGCAGCACATGAAAGGTGCCATACCACTTGTTCATATTCGAGATTTCGACCGCCACCTCGTCCGAGACGGTCATTTTCGTCCGGTCGATTTCACGCTTTGTCGCAGGTTCAGACATTGGGGTTTCCTCTAATTAGTGCCCGGTCTGAAGCTTGCGCTCCAGATACATCGAGTAGCGGGACATTGAGAAACAGAAGATAAAGAAGACGACGCCGATAAAGATGAACAGCTCCCAGTAGATGCCGTTCCACGACTGGTCCGCACGAATCGCATTGGCGAGGCCAAGCGGGTCGAACATCGAGATGATTGAGACCAGCGTGGTGTCCTTGAAGACGCCAATGAATGTCGAAACGATACCCGGGATCGAGATTTTCAACGCCTGCGGCATGATGATCAGCCGCTGTGCCTGCCAGTAATCGAGGCCCAGACTGTCGGCCCCCTCGTACTGGCCCTTGGGCAGCGCAGCCAGGCCGCCGCGGATCACCTCGGCCATATAGGCCGATGCGAACAGCGTCACCATGATCATCACCCGCAGGATGATGTCGAAATTGGTCCCCGGCGGCAGAAAGATATTCAGCAGGGTCGAGGCGATGAACAACAGAGTGATCAGCGGCACACCGCGGATGAATTCGATGAAGCCGACGCAGATCGCCTTGACCAGCGGCAGGTCCGATTGACGGCCCAGCGCCAGCAGGATGCCGATTGGCAGCGAACACATGATCGCCGTGACGCCAATCGTGATCGACAGCATGAAGCCGCCGAACTGACGTGAATCCACGGTTTCGAGTCCGATCGGCAGCGCCGATGACAGCGCCGGTTCGATCAGCGGTGAAATGAGACCCCACCAGATCAGCGCCGAAACAACCGCCGCAATCAGCGCCAGCGCGCTCGTGAGGTACTTGTCGGCGAGACCGAAGACGAAATAGGCCACCACAAACCCGAGCAGCGCCATCAGCGGCCCCCAGATCGTGCCGCCCCAGAGCAACCAGACGGCCACAAAGGGAAAGATGGCGGTAAAGCCCAGGAGTTTGGATGGCACCCGTTCCGCAAACAGGATCGGGGCAATCGCCACGAACAGCAGAACGATGGTGAGCACCGGCCGCCAATACATCTCGGACGGGTAGAACCCGAACATCAGCTGCGGCCAGCGTTCGCGGATGACACCCCAGCAGGCGCCATGGTCTCCGGCCAGAAGCTCACGACATTCGGTCAGCGAATTCATCGACCAGGTGGGCGAGAACAACCAAGGCAGAAGCCCGGCCAGAAGGAACAGCACAAAGGCCAGTGAAACCAACGTCAGGATCGAGTTGATCCAACCGGAAAACAGGTTTTCCTTGGCCCAGCCGATGGCGCCGATCGTCGACGACGGCGGGTCCTGCTGCGGCAGCATGGTGTCGCGCACAAAGAGGACCGTGTCTGCATGAGTGTTTGACATCTTACCTCTCCACCAGTTTCACGCGAGAGTTGTACCAGTTCATCACGCTCGAAATGCTCAGCGAAATGGCCAGATAAACCAGCATCCCCATCAAGACCGTCTCGAGCTCGCGCCCGGTCTGGTTCAGGGTGATGCCCATCAGGGTGCCCGTGATGTCCATGTAACCGACCGCAATCGCCAGCGACGAGTTCTTGGTCAGGTTCAGGTATTGCGAGATCAGCGGCGGGATGATGACCCGCAGCGCCTGCGGCAGGACCACAAGACTCATGATCCGGCCTGGGCGGATGCCCAGTGCTGCCGCCGCTTCGGTCTGACCACCTGAGATGGCGAGGATACCGGCGCGCACGATTTCAGCAATAAAGGCGGCGGTATAAAGGGACAGAGCCAGCCAGAGCGCAATCAGGGAATTGCGCATATGCGTGCCACCCTGAAAGTTGAAGCCTTTCAGCGCCGGATAACCCAGGTGGAATCCCAGCGCCACCAGCAGGATGATCAGCGGCACAAACACAACGGCCAGCCGGGTGTGCCATGTTCTGGGCCGAACACCGGTGGCGTTCTGGATCACATCGGCGCGCTTCCTGATTTTCGCCGCGCCGTAAAGGCCGGCCCCCAGCACGATCAAAACGGCAATCAGATCGAGGCTGATACCGAATACCCCGCCGACCGAAACATCGCCGAGCCCGCGCGAAAACAGCGGCTCGGGAATATAGACGCCGCGATTGGTGATTGCGACGGAATCAAAGAGCATCATCGAGGCTTCGGGCGTTTCCCCCCGGAAATCTCGGGGTGAGGGCAGGCTTTCGATCAGAATAGCCATGCACAGCACGATCCACATCAGCACCGGAACGTTGCGGAACATCTCGACATAGACGGTCATCAACCGGGCGATCAGCCAGTTGCCGCTGAGCCTCAGCACCCCGACCAGAACCCCGACGATCGTTGCCGTGATGCAGCCCAGAACCGCGATTAGCAGCGTATTTAATAGCCCGACGAATGCAGCACGCAGATGCGTGCTTTGTGAATTGTAGTCAATGAGGCGCTGATTGATATCGTAACCGGCTTGTTCGGTCATGAAACCGAAAGAGGGTTCCTTGCCCAGATCGGCCAAGTTTTGCGCGGTATTGTTGAATAGCCAACCGATAAAAATCAAAAACGCGATCAAGGCAATTGTCTGGAAAGTGATCGACCGATATCTGGTATCGTAGATCAGCATAGACAACTTGAACGACGCCGCTGGTGGGTCGATTGATGTGGTCATCCTGATTGTTCCCCGTTGTCCCGGCCTTGTCATGCGGCGTCTTGCTGCGCCATTGGCCGGATCATTTGCCGTCCCGGCGCGACACCGGGTCGGGCGGAAAGGCAAAGGGCGCGGGGTTTAACCCGCACCCTTACCAAGTGTTTAGCGGAACGGCGGTGCGTATTGCAGGCCACCATCGGTCCAGAGCGCGTTCAACCCACGCGCCAGGCCGATTGCGGTGTTTTCACCGATCGTGGTTTCAAAGATCTCACCATAGTTGCCACCGACCTTGATGGCATTCTTGGCCCAATCCGCCGACAGGCCGAGCATTTCGCCCAAGTTGCCTTCGGTGCCAAGCAGACGGTTGATCTCGGGGTTGTTGCCCGGCGTCGCCGACAAGGCATCGATATTGGCTGAGGTGATACCCAGTTCTTCGGCTGCGATCAGCGCGAACATGGTCTGACGCACAACGTCGCCCCATTCGTCATCGCCATGGCGCACCAGCGGAGTCAGCGGCTCTTTCGAGATGATTTCCGGCAGAACGACGTGATCGCCCGGGTTCTCAAAAGTGGCGCGGGTGGCAGCCAGGCCCGATGCGTCGGTGGTGTAAACGTCGCAGGCACCGGCAAGATATTGCTGCTGGCCTTCGGCGTTGGTTTCAACCGGCACCGGCTCATAGGACATGTTGTTCTTGCGGAAAAAGTCCGCCAGATTCAGCTCTGTCGTTGTGCCGGTCTGGATGCAGACGGTCGCGCCGTCCAGTTCTTTGGCCGATGACACACCCAGCGATTTGGGGGCCAAGAAGCCCTGACCATCATAATAGGTCACGGCCGCGAAGCTGAACTTGAGATCCACATCGCGCGAGAAGGTCCAAGTGGTCACCCGCGACAGCATGTCGACTTCACCCGACGCAAGCGCGGTGAACCGGGTCTTGCCGGTGGTCGGCACGAATTCGACAGCAGTGCCATCGCCAAAGATGGCCCCGGCCACGGCACGGCACATGGCAACGTCAAAGCCTTCCCATTCACCACTTGCGTTCGGCGCCGAGAACCCGGCCAGGCCAGTGTTCACGCCACAATTCAGCTTGCCGCGTGCTTTCACGTCGTCAAGCGTTGCAGCCGCCGCCGCACCAGCCATCAGACCAGCAACAGTCAGCGCTCCAATAAATGCGGTTTTTTTCATTTTTACCTCTTCCTAATGTCCCCGCCTGTACCTTCGGCGGGTTTCGAATCCTCGGTGGATCCAATTCGAATTTGCATCAGGGGTGCTCCCCCCTAGTCAGCATGTCCAGAGTGTGCGGGGATTCATTTCCATTGGTCAAGGGTGTCATCACCAAAATAAATGTGCCGTCTGGGCACCTACCGAGCGGTCACTGCTATTTGGTGTTTCCTGCCAATGGGCCAACGACATCAGGACCCGAGTTGATCCCGTTCACATTGACGCGAGGTCAATAAATGGGCGTTTTCGATGCGAAATCAAAGAATTGTTTGGCATCGACAAGCGACTGGCGTTTAACCGCGGCAGCGGCGGTGGCCTCGTCATCGGTCCCCCAATGCTCGGCCTGCCAATCCTCGTCGATACGCGACAGATCCCAGGCCTCGACAGCGGTTATCCGGTCATGCGCAGCGGCCAGCGCCAGGACGAGTGACCCGGTCAGACTGACCAGATCATGGAACGCGGCCAGTTGAAACGGAGATTGTCGCCGGACCTCGCGATCCAGCCGAACCAGCGCCGCTGGCGCTTGCGACGCATGCACGACGCCGGTGCGCGGCTGCAACCGGGCAGCGAAACGCGTGCCCGCCCAATCCAGCAGCGGGTCCCAGGCGGCGGCCTGACGCTCGACCAGCTCAATCGGTGCGTCTGCCCGATAACAGAGCAGATCGCTGTCGCCATAGGCAGAGAGCATATCGGCGACCTCGTCGAACTGCACCGCCACCTTGTCGATGGCGGCATTGGCGCTGCGGGTCGCGGGCATGAGTCGCGGGTCGATCAAATCCGTTTGCGCGCGCCATTCCTCGGCCACCCGCTCGGCCAGGGCGCGGGTCGGCAGATGCAGGGGGGCCTTGGCCGGGGTGCACAAGGGCCTTTTGTCCAGCAGAATGGCAAAACCCTGGTCGGTTTCGCTGATGCTGACCTCGGTCCAGAACCGTTTTGCCGCCCAATCTGCCATGGTCAGGTCCCCGCCAACACCCGCTCGATCGCGGCGGGCAATTCGGTGGTGGCGCGGACATGGGCATGGGCTGCGCCCAGTTCCCGGGCTGGATGATAGCCCCAGCCAACCGCGATCCCGGCAATTCCGGCGGCCCGGGCCATGTCCATGTCAAACGAGGTATCACCGATCATCACCGCGCGATCCGCCGCGATACCGGTTTCGGCCAGCGCCGTCAGCAGCATCGAAGGATGCGGTTTTGACGGGTGATGGTCAGCCACCTGCAGGCTGACGAAATGGTCACGCAGACCATGCGCATCAAGCAGGCCGATCAGCCCGCGCAGCGATTTTCCAGTGGCAATCGCCAGCCTTGTGTCGGGATCCGCGGCAAGCTCCTCGATCACCTCACGGATCCCCGGATACAGCGGCACCAGCGCCGCGCCGCCCGCGGCCATGCGGCGGCTATAGCCTGCGCGATAGCCATCGGCCATGCGCTGATGATCCTCTGGTGCCAGATCGGGTGCCAGCTTCGGCATCGCGTGATCCAGCGACAGACCAACGATGCCCAGAACCGTTTCGCGTGGTGGCACCGGTTGATCAACGGCCGCAAAGGCGTCGGCCATTGCCGCCAGGATATGGCCCTGGCTGTCGGAAATCGTGCCGTCGACGTCAAATATCACCAGACGGGGCGCGCTCATTCCTCATCCTCGAACGGGTCGGCGATCACATCGGCCTCGTGCCAGCCCACCGCCTCCCAGGTCCGCGCCATATGCTCGGGCAGCGGCGCGGTCAGGTGCAGCGGCTGGCCGGTGATCGGATGCTGGATGGTCAGTGACCGCGCATGCAGGTGCAGCTTGCGGCTCAACTCGCCCCCCAGCTGCGCCCCCCAACCATCGCCCAGGTTTTCCTGCCCGGAGCCGCCGTATTTGCCGTCGCCAATGATGGGATGCCCGATCTCGGCCATATGCGCGCGCAGCTGATGGGTCCGCCCGGTGATCGGCACCAGCGCACACCAGGAGGCCCGGCTGCCCAATGCCGACAGCACCGCGTAATCGGTGGTGGCGCGTTTGGCGCCCTCGGTCCGGGCCACCGCATCCGGGTGGATGCAATGCATCTTTTCGCCCTCGCCCCCGGCCCCATGGCCCGGCGCCTTGACCAGCCCATAGCGGATGGTGCCCATCCGTGGGCTCGGCACCCCGGCGACGGCGGCCCAATAGATCTTGCGGGTGGCGCGATGACGAAACGCCTCGGTCAGGGCAGCGGCCACCGGGCGGCTGCGGGCCAGCAACAGCAGGCCCGAGGTGTCCTTGTCCAGCCGATGCACCAGGCGCGGCTTTTCCTCGAGGTCATAGCGCAGCCCCTCGGCCAGCTGGTCGACATGGCGGGTCAGCTTGCTGCCGCCCTGCACTGGCAGGCCCGGCGGCTTGTTCAGCGCGATAATATGATCGTCTTTCCACAGCACGCAGGAGCGGATGAAGCGGATATCGGCCTCGCTCACCCGGGTCTGGCGGATGGGGACGCTGGGCCCGGCCTCAGGCAGCGGCGGAATCCGCACATCCTGCCCCGGTTCCAGCCTGGTATTGGCCTTGACCCGCGCGCCATCGACCCGCAATTCACCCTTGCGGCACATCTTTTCGATCCGGCCCTGCGCCACATGCGGAAACATCCGCCTGAGCCAGCGATCCAGACGCTGATCGCCGTCGCCCGGCCCGACAGTGATGGTTTGAACCCGGCTCATCCGATGGCCCCCCGTGCCAGATAGATACCTGCCACCAGAGCCGCCAAAGATAGCGTCACCGACAGCCCGACATAGAGCGCCGCTTGCGCCGCCGCTCCGCGTTCCCAGAGGGTATAGGCCTCAAGCGAAAAGGCGGAAAAGGTGGTGAAGCCGCCCAGAACCCCGGTCATCAGAAACGGGTTGAGATGGGCCAGCCCGCGATAGCCCAGCCAGACGAACAGGATACCCATAATCCCCGATCCCAGAACATTCACCGCCAGCACCCCGAGCGGAAAGCCAGTCACCCCGAACAACCGCGCGACCGCTACGCCGGACAGATAGCGCAGCGCGGCGCCAAGCGCGCCGCCAGCAGCAACTTTTATAAGGGTGGATATCATAGCGCGTCCATCGCGCGGGGCCTGTCGTTTGTCAAGGCGGCGCAGCAGGCAGGGCGGTTAGTCCGCAGCGTCGCCGCGCTTGTCCCTCAGTCGGGAAAACCAGTCCAGCCGCTTCTTCAAGTCCCGCTCGAACCCGCGTTCGACCGGTTGATAGAACCCCTTCCGCGCCATATCGTCGGGGAAATAATTCTGCCCGGAAAACCCGTCCTCGGCGTCGTGGTCATAAGCATAGCCGGCGCCATAGCCCTGGTCCCGCATCAGCGCGGTCGGCGCGTTCAGGATATGTTTCGGCGGTGGCGTGCTGCCGGTCTGGCGCGCGGCGGACATCGCCGCCTTGAACGCGACGTAACCGGCGTTGGATTTCGGCGCCAGCGCCAGATAGAGCACCGCCTGCCCCAGCGCTAGCTCGCCCTCGGGGCTGCCCAGACGCTCATAGCACTGCCAGGCTTCCAGGCAGATGCCCTGGGCGCGCGGATCGGCCAGGCCGATATCCTCGACCGCCATCCGGGTGATCCGCCGGGCAAGAAAGCGCGGATCCTCGCCTCCGGTCAGCATCCGCGCCAGCCAATAGAGCGCCGCATCCGGGTCGCTGCCGCGCACTGATTTGTGCAGCGCCGAGATCAGGTTGTAATGCTCATCGCCGGATTTGTCGTAATTCGTCGCCCGCCGCTGCAGCCGTGTCGCCAATGCGGCGGTGTCGAGCGGTGCCGAAACCTGCCAGGCCGCCACTTGCTCGATCAGGTTCAGCAGCGCCCGGCCATCGCCATCCGCCATCCCCAGCAGCGCCGCCCGCGCGTCCGGGTCCAGCGGCAACGGCGCCGCCAGTTCGGCCTCGGCGCGCTGCGCCAGCCGTTCCAGATCGGCCAGCGGCAGCCGTTCCAGCACCAGCACCTGGGCGCGCGACAACAGCGCGGCGTTCAGCTCGAACGAGGGGTTTTCTGTGGTCGCCCCGACCAGCAGGATGGTCCCGTCTTCCATATGCGGTAGAAACCCGTCCTGCTGTGCCTTGTTGAAACGGTGGATTTCATCAACGAACAGCAAGGTGCCCTTGCCATTGCTGCGGCGCATTCTGGCCGCCTCAAAGACCTTGCGCAGCTCCGGCACGCCGGTGAAAATCGCCGAGATCTGGACGAAATGCAGATCGGTTTCCGCCGCCAGAAGCCGGGCGATGGTGGTCTTGCCCACCCCGGGTGGCCCCCAAAAGATCAGCGATGACAGTGACCCCGCCGCCAGCATCACCCCCAGCGGCGCCTCCGGCCCCAGCACCTGGGCCTGGCCGATCACCTCGCCCAGGGTCTGCGGGCGCAGCCGGTCCGCCAGCGGGCGCGGCGCGTTATCGGCGACCGGGACCGGGCCGTTGGCAAAGAGATCCGGCACCGCGCTACAGCCGGAATCTGAGCGACAGCCGCTCCAGCCCGCGCTGGATATCCAGCGTCAACCGATTGCGCGACTCGCCCAGGGCGCTGATCGCATCGGCACTGCCTTGCACCGCAACACCGTTCACCGCGGTGATCACATCACCCCGACGCAGCCCGGCGCGGGCGCCAAACGGCCCCGGATCGGTGACCACCGCGCCCTCTGCCGTCAATGGCAAGCCAAACTCGGCCAACACCGCCGGATTGATCCGCACCAGCGCCAGCTCGGGGATCGGGGTGTCGCGGCCGCTGACCCTTGCATCGCGCGGCGGATCCTCGGCCGGGGCGGTCAGCCGCACGGTCAGGTTCAGGACTTCGCCGGCCCGGAAGATGCGCAGCGGCAACTCCGCCCCCTCGCCCGCGACGCCCATGCGATAGATCATTTCCGCCGGGGTATTCACCGGCTGCCCGCCCACCGCCAGCACCACATCGCCCGGCAGCACCCCGGCCTGGCGGAACGGGCTGGCCGGATGCAGATCGGAAATCACGATGCCGCCGGGGCGATCCAGCCCCAGCCCTTCGGCCAACCCGGCATCGACCGGTTGACCATTCAGCCCAGCCCAGGGCCGACGGAACACCGTCGCCCCGGCCCGCGCCTGGCGCACGAATTGCTGCACCAGCGACGCCGGAATCGCGAAACCGATGCCGTTCGAGCCGCCGGATTTCGACAGGATCGAGGTGTTGACCCCGATCAGATCGCCATTCACGTCAATCAGCGCACCGCCGGAATTGCCCGGGTTGATCGGCGCATCGGTCTGGATGAAATAGCCACGCGCATTGCCGGTGGCGGTGCCAGACCGTGCCAGCCCCGAAACGATGCCGCTGGTCACGGTCTGGCCAACACCAAAGGGATTGCCGATCGCCAGCACCAATTCGCCAACCTCGACCCCGTCACTGTCACGCAGCGCCAGATGCGGCATCTCATCCGCGTCTTCCAGCTTCAGGATAGCCAGATCGGCCTCGGCATCGGCCAGCAGGATCCGGGCGCGGTATTCGCGCCGGTCGTTCAGCACCACCCTGATGTCATCGGCCTGTTCGACCACATGGTGGTTCGACACCACGATCCCATCCGCCGACAGGATCACCCCGGAGCCCAGCGAATTCTGCACCTGCGGGCGGGTCTGGCCAAAATCGCGAAAGAACTCGCGAAAGAACGGATCATCGGCAAAGGGCGATGTCCGGGCCTCGACCACCCGGCTGGCATAGATATTCACCACCGCCGGCGCCGCGTGTTTGACCAGCGGCGCGAAACTCAGAGAGATTTCCCCCTGGCTGACCGGCACCCGGGTCTCTGCCATCCCCACCGCCGCTCCGGACAGGGCCAGAGTCAGGGCCAGAGTCAGGGCCAACAAGATCGGTGCAACCACTCTCATCATCCACCGCATATGCGAATCCCTCCCCCGGTATGCAAGCCGACTCCCGGCTTCATCTTTCCCGAAATACTCCCGCCGAAGCAAAAGTCTTTCGCACAACGCAAAACCCCCGCCCAACCGGGCGGGGGTTTGCTTATCCCTGACAGGGGCGTCGATCAATCCTCGGCAGCCTCTTCCGCGGCGACGCGGACCTTGTCGGCGGCGCCTTTCGCATCAGGATCGCGGTCGACGAATTCGATGATCGCCATCGGCGCCATGTCACCATAGCGAAACCCGGCCTTCAGGATGCGGACATAGCCACCCTGACGGTCCTTGTAGCGCGGCCCCAAAACCTCGAACAGTTTCGCCACATAGGCGTCCTGTTTCAACTGACTGGCGGCCTGGCGACGGGCGTGCAGATCACCGCGCTTGCCCAGGGTGATCAGCTTTTCGATGATCGGGCGCAGCTCTTTGGCTTTCGGCAGAGTCGTCTTGATCTGCTCATGTTCGATGAGCGAGCCGGCCATGTTTGCCCACAGCGCCTTGCGGTGCTCATGGGTGCGGTTCAGGCGGCGGTAACCTCGTGCGTGACGCATGTTTTTTACTCCAATGGCCCTCTACGGGCGGTTTTGCTTTGTCTGGCCGGTGATGCGGGTCACCAGCTCTCCTTGGGGCAGAACGCCCGGGTCTTGGTACTCCCCTCTCCCCACGGGGGAGAGGGTCAGGGTGAGGGGCCTGGGCCGCCTCAGAACTGGTCTTCGAACTTCTTGGCCAGGTCTTCGATATTGTCCGGCGGCCAATCCTCGACATCCATGCCAAGGTGCAGGCCCATGCCGGACAGCACTTCCTTGATCTCGTTCAGCGACTTGCGGCCGAAGTTCGGGGTGCGCAGCATCTCGGCTTCGGT
>NZ_JARGNH010000008.1:4045-142701 GCF_029213205.1 Pseudooceanicola sp. | reverse complement strand
GGAATTACTTCACTGCTGCCGGATATGTCGCAGGTTAAAGGCGGGACGCTTTAATAGAGTGAAGGTCTGCTGTGCTACCATATTCGTATTCGCCTCGCGCTTGCAGCGAATAACTGCAACCCAACCCAACCTCTCCGCATCCGTCATCGACCAGTCACCACCACACCAAACCCCGACCAATCCGGACAATCTGTCACGGGCGCAGGTTTGACTGCGCCCTGTCGCGCCATAGATGGCGTTATAGCCAGACGCGCTTCCTGAAAGGATGACAGATGACCGATACCAAGGATCATGGCCCCACCCCCTATGTCGTGAACATTGAGCAGGACACCCTCGGCAATCCCGATTTTCGCACCACGCGCTGGACCGGCAAGCACATTCAGCTGACCCTGATGACGATCCCGGTGGGCGGCGATATCGGGTTGGAGGTGCACGAAACCACCGACCAATTCCTGCGGCTTGAGCAGGGCAGGGGCCGGGTTCAGATGGGGCCGAGCCAGGACAAGCTGGACTTCGATCAGGAGGTGGGTGCGGATTGGGCGGTGTTTGTGCCGGCCGGACTCTGGCACAATATCACCAATACCGGCGATGAGTCGATCAAGCTCTACGCGATCTATGGGCCGCCGGATCACTTGCACGGCACGGTTCATGCGACCCAGGCTGAGGCGGAAAATGACCCCAACGAGGATTGAGCGACTCGGGCCGTTCTGCCAAGGCGGTCCTGTCCCCTGTCATCGAATGGCGCTGACCCCGGACCAGCAGGCCAGCCCCTGCTGGTTCCGCGCCTGACGCCTTGACCTCCACGCTCCGCTGCACCACCTTCCCGCCAACCCTGATGGGGACCAACAGGAGCAGCCATGGCGACCCGCACCCCCCCTTTCGCGCCGTTCGAATTCCTGATCGCCTGGCGCTATCTGCGGGCCCGGCGGGCCGAGGGCGGGGTGTCGGTGATGACCTGGATCTCGCTGATCGGCATCGCCCTGGCGGTGTTCGCATTGATTGCAACTCTGGCGGTAAGGTCCGGGTTTCGCGCGGAATTTGTTGACACGATCCTGGGTGCGAACGCGCATGTGACGCTCTATCCGCAGGCCGAGGCGGATGCCAATGGACGCCTCAGCCGGGCGATTGTCGATTACGACGGGATGGCCGCGCGGGTGGCGGCGGTGCCCGGGGTCACACGGGTCGCGCCGCTGATCAAGGGTCAGGTGATGGCCAATGCGCAGGGCCGCAACTCAGGCGTTGAAGTCTTTGGGATCACGCGTGAAAACCTGATGACCATCCCGCGCATCGCCGCCGCGGACACCAGCTTTGGCGATATTGCGCGATTTGATCAGGGCATCGCCATCGGCTCGGGCGTGGCGCGGGAACTGGGGGTTACGCTGGGCGACAAGGTGCGGCTGATCTCGCCGGACGGGGTCAAAACCGCCTTTGGCACCAGCCCGCGGATCAGCGCCTATGAGGTGGTCTATGTGTTCACCGCCGGGCGCTATGACATCGATCGCACCCGCATCTATATGCCCTTTGACGAGGCGCAGGTTTATTTCAACCGCAAGGGTGTGGCGGACGAACTTGAAGTGATGGTTGAACAGCCCGACCGGGTCGATGACCTGGCGATGTCGCTGGCGGTGGCGGCGGGTGACGGCATCCTGACCTGGACCTGGCGCGACGCCAGCGGATCGTTCCTACGGGCGCTGGAGATCGAGGACAATGTGATGTTCGTGATCCTGTCGATCCTGGTGCTGATCGCGGCGATGAACATCGTTTCCGGGTTGATCATGCTGGTCAAGAACAAGGGACGCGACATCGGCATCCTGCGCACCATGGGGCTGACCGAGGGGTCGATCCTGCGGGTGTTCTTTATCTGCGGCGCCTTTACCGGGGTGCTCGGCACCGTGATCGGCGTGATCCTTGGCTGCGCCTTTGCGATCTGGATCGATCCGATCTTCTCGATGGTCAATTACCTGGCCGGCGGAGGTGTCTGGGATGCCTCGGTGCGCGGCATCTATCAGCTTCCGGCAAAACTTCAGCTGGGCGATGTGCTCTCGGCGGTCAGCCTGTCGCTGGGCCTGTCCTTTGTCGTCACCATCTTTCCGGCGCGCCGCGCGGCGCGGATGAACCCGGTCGAGGCGTTGCGTTATGAGTGAGCCGATCCTGTCGCTGTCCGGTCTGGTCAAGACCTACAATCCCGGCCAACCCGGTGAAATCCGGGTGCTGCGCGAGGTCGGGTTGCAGGTCGCGCCCGGTGAGATCGTGGCGCTGGTTGCGCCCTCGGGGGCGGGGAAATCGACGCTGCTGCATATTGCCGGGCTGCTGGACACGCCGGATGCCGGTTCGGTGCGGATCGCCGGGCAGGAGATGACCGGGCTCAGCGACCGCCGCCGCACTGCGGTTCGCCGTTCAGATGTTGGATTTGTCTATCAGTTTCATCATCTTCTGCCGGAATTCTCGGCCGAGGAAAACATCGTGCTGCCGCAGCTGGCCAATGGGGTGGCGCCGGGCGATGCCAGGACGCGGGCGCGCGATCTGCTGACCCGCGTCGGGATTGCCGACCGCGCCGGGCACCGGCCAGCGCAATTGTCGGGTGGCGAACAGCAACGGGTGGCCTTTTGCCGGGCGCTGGCCAATGCGCCACGTCTGTTGCTGGCCGATGAACCGACCGGCAATCTGGATCCCGAAACCGCCGAAAAGGTGTTCTCGACTCTGGTCGATCTGGTGCGCTCCACCGGGCTGGCGGCGTTGATCGCCACCCATAATCTGGAGTTGGCAGCCCGCATGGACCGGGTGCTGCGGCTGGAGTCCGGGCGGTTGAGCGCCGCCTGACTGCCGGAGGCGGATTGATCAAGACCATTGACCTGACACGGGGTCTTTGCCTGAATGGCGGTATGAGGATTTTGCACAGACTTGGCCTGCTCTTGGGGGCGGTGGTTCTGACCGGGTGCCAGGGGGCGGGCAGTTTTCCGGGGGTGACCCCCTTTGCCGTCGATGGCGCGGCGATCTACACAGACAATTGCATGGCCTGCCATGGCGGATCGGGTCACGGTGACGGGGTGATGGCGCCCGGGTTGCCGGTGCCACCCGCCGATCTGACCCAGCTTGCCGCGCACAATGGCGGGGTGTTTCCGCGCGACCGGGTGATCGCGTTTGTGTATGGTGCCCCGGGGCAGGGCCATGTGATGCCGGACTTTGGCAGCCGGCTGGACGGGGGCGTGGTGGTGCATGAAACCCCCGACGGTGCACGCCTGCCCACCCCTGCGGGGCTGCTGGCGCTGGTCGACTACATCGAGACGCTGCAGCAATAGCGGGTGCGGCGGGTCAGACGTCCAGCTCTTGCACGAACCGGGCGTTTTCCTGGATATACTGGAACCGCAGCTCGGGTTTCTTGCCCATCAGCCGTTCCACCAGATCGCCGGTCTCGCCCGGCTCATCCTCGTCAATCGTGACCCGGATCAGCTTGCGCGAGGTCGGATCCATCGTGGTATCCTTGAGGTCCTTGGCGTCCATCTCACCGAGACCCTTGAACCGCGACACCTCGATCTTGCCTTTGCCGCCCAGGCCCTTTTCCAGCCAGATGTCACGCTCGGCCTCGTCCTTGGCATAGATCCGGTTGGCGCCCTGGGTCAGGCGGAACAGCGGCGGGCAGGCCAGGAACAGATGGCCCTGGTCGATCATCGGCCGCATCTGGGTGAAGAAGAAGGTCATCAGCAGCGAGGCGATGTGGGCGCCGTCGACATCGGCATCGGTCATGATGATGATCTTGTCATAGCGCAGGTCGTCAACTTTGAACCGGCTGCCCAGCCCGACACCCATCGCCTGACAGAGATCCTGAATCTCGGTATTGGTGCCGATCTTGGAGCTGGCGGCGCCGAGCACGTTCAGGATCTTGCCACGCAGCGGCAGCAGCGCCTGGTTCTTGCGGTTGCGCGCCATCTTGGCGCTGCCGCCGGCACTATCACCTTCGACCAGGAACAATTCGGTGCCCTCGCGGTTGGTGGCCGAACAATCGGTCAGCTTGCCGGGCAGGCGCAGTTTCTTGGTCGCGGTCTTGCGCTGGGTTTCTTTTTCCTGCTTGCGGCGCAGCCGTTCGTCCGCCCGCAGGACGAGGAAATCGAGGATCGCCCCCGCCGCCTTGGTGTCGGCGGCCAGCCAATTGTCGAAGTGATCGCGCACCGCGCCCTCGACCAGCCGCTGCGCCTCGACCGTGGCCAGCCGGTCCTTGGTCTGGCCGACAAATTCCGGCTCGCGGATAAAGCAGGAGACCAGCGCGCAGCCGCCAGTCACCAGGTCGTCACGGGTGATCTGCGCCGCCTTGCGGTTGCTGACCAGCTCGCCATACGCCTTGATGCCGCGCAGGATCGCGTTCCAGAACCCGGCGACATGGGTGCCGCCCTCGGGGGTGGGGACGGTGTTGCAATAGGACTGGATGAAACCGTCGCGCGCCGGGGTCCAGTTGATCGCCCATTCGACCCGGCCCGGCACGCCGAAGCGTTCCTGAAAATCGACCCGCCCGGCAAAGGCCGCGTCGGCATAGGTTGACGACGCGCCCAGCGTTTCCTTGAGGTAATCGGCCAAGCCGCCGGGGAAATGGAACACTGCCTCGGTCGGGGTTTCGCCATCATCCACTTCGGATTTCCAGCGGATTTCAACGCCCGAGAACAGATAAGCCTTGGAGCGGATGGATTTGAACAGCCGCGCCGGTTTGAACTTGTAGGTGCCGAAAATCTCGGCATCGGGGTGAAAGGTGGTGGTGGTGCCGCGCCGGTTCGGCGCCGCGCCGATCTCGGCCACCGGGCCCAGCGGGATGCCGCGTGAGAATCGCTGTTCGACCAGTTTTCGGTCGCGCGCCACCTGCACCACCATGCTGTCAGAGAGGGCGTTGACGACCGAGGCACCAACCCCGTGCAGCCCGCCCGAGGTCTCGTAGCTGTCGCCGGAAAACTTGCCGCCCGCATGCAGGGTGCACAGGATCACCTCAAGCGCGGATTTACCGGGAAACTTTGGATGCGGATCAAAGGGCATGCCGCGCCCGTTGTCGCGGATGGTCACCGCATTGTCGGCGTGCAGTTCAACCTCGATCCGCGTGGCGTGACCGGCGACCGCCTCATCCATCGAATTGTCGAGGATCTCCGCGACCAGATGGTGCAGGGCGCGTTCATCGGTGCCGCCGATATACATGCCGGGCCGTTTGCGCACCGGTTCCAGCCCCTCGAGCACTTCGATCGAGGAGGCGTCATAGGTTGCTTGCGGCGCGCTGGCCAAAAGGTCGTCTGCCATGGGCTCTGCTCATTTTTGATTTGCTGGCTACTATGACAAAGGATCAGCCCGGTGGGAAGGGCACTGCGCGGATTGTCCACAAGATAAGGGTGACCTGCTGCCTGAGGCCGCAAGATACCGGGCAATCTGGGCGGTGGGCGCGCCTGCGCGGCACTTCGCGGTCAGCGAAACTGGCCGCCCATATAGGCATAGCCGGATTTATCCGACACCACATAGATCCGGCCATCCGGGGTTTGCCAGGCGGTGCCGCACCCATCTGCCCAGAGGTTGCTGAACTTGAAATGGGTGCAGAGCGATTTGCCCTGGCCATAGACCTTGGCCGCAGCGGTCTTGCCCTGCCGGTTGGTCGCCTGCGCTGCGCCATTGGCAAAGCCGCTCAGGTGGAACACCGGCTTGCGGGCTTTGCTGAAGTTCTTGAGGCCAAGCCATTGATCGACGACGAAACTCCGCCCCGTTGCTGCCTTGAGGAATGCCGCCGGTGTGATCTGTTTGGCACCGGTGGCCTGCAACGCTTTGATGCTGGGGAAATGATAGCCGTCATTGGCGGATTGGATCTTCACCGGCCCGTCGCCGGTGTCGCCATTTGCGTGCCACAGCGCGGCGCGGATGGTGCCCAGATTGTTGCGATAGATCAGTATGCACGAGCCATCGCGATAGCTGTTTTTTGACCGGGAATCGTGAAAATAGGTGCGGCTTTGGGTCAGGTAGAACCGGCCATCCTTGTCGCGGGTCCATTTGCCTTTGACACTGGCCCAATGTTTCTTGCCAGTGCGGGGATAGAAACTGGCGCGGCGTTCATAGGTGCCATCGGAATAGAGCACGATCTTCAGCACCGGCGCAGTGATGCTGCGATTCACCACCTCCTTTTCGGCCAGTGGCGGGCCCTTGGTCTCGGCGTGGACGGCGGACAGGCTGAACAGCGAACAAATCGCTACGGCGCAGGAAATAAGTCGCATTTACAAAGGCTTTCTTGAAATCACGTCAAAGGTTTGATCCGCTGCCGGTCAACCGGATATGGCTTGGCTCAGCAACCGACCGAGCAGCGCAAAGCGGGTAAACCGCTGGATCAGCGCCTCGGGCAGGTCGCTGATATCCGGGGCCACGTCGCTCCAGACGGTCAGCGATTTGCGGCGCAGCAGATCACCGCGCGGGTGATCCTTGTCATAGGGGGCGGGGACCCGTTTCAGATCGGGTTTTGAGATGTCACAGCCCGCGGCCCGCAGGTTGTCCAGCAGCTGCGCCAGCTCCGCACCGGTCGCGCTGTCGACCAAACCGCGCCACTGGTCGAGCGCCGACCCGTTAAAGCCCATGATCCCGGCGCCGATCCGCACGTAATCCGGGGCAATACCGAAATAATAGCCAACCTCGGATCCGGCGGGCGCATGCCAGAGCATGTGGCAATGATCCTTGTAGGGGGTCTTGTCCTTGGAAAACCGAATGTCGCGCTGCGGGCGGAACAGTTTCTTGGACACTTTGGCGCCGGTGATCCCGGCCAGCGGCGCGGCGATCTCATCCAGCAGCCGTTTGGCGGGGGCTTTGATCGTCGCATCGTATTCGTCCTGATGCGCGGCGAACCAATCCCGGCTGTTGTCCGCCCTGAGCCGGATCAGGAAATCCCGCGCCTGGGGGATGAAATCGCTGAATTCTGTCATTTGGGTCTGCTTTCTCGCTGGTTTCGCACTGGCTTGATCGGGGTCGACGCGAAGCCAACCGGGGTAAGGGTGCCGGTCAGGCGGTCAGCCAATCCCGGATGATCGCCGCCACCTCGTCGGGTTTCTGGTGGATCAGCCAATGGTCGGCATCGGCCAGCTCGACCCGGGTCAGATCGGCGCAATAGGTTTCCAGCCCCTCGGTCGCCTCAGCCAGCAGCGCCTTGTCGCCCATGCCCCAGATCAGCAGATGCGGCATCCGCACCCGGTAGGTTTCGGGATCCAGCGCAACCCGCTCGCTCGGCGCGCCGGGCTCAGGCACCGGCATCCGGGTGGCGCGATACCAGTTGACCATGCCGCGCAGTCGCCCGGGGCGGGACCATTCGGTGATATATTCGGCGCGGAGATCCGGGGTCATCCAGGACATGTCCATGCCTTCGGCAAACAACCCCAGCAGCTTGGTATAGTTATCCGCCGCCAGCTTTTCTTCAGACCCCTCGGCACGCAAGAATCGCATATATTGCGAGGCTAGGCGCTGCGCCCCGTCGCGCATGATCGCGGCGGTCATCGGGCCGGGGTGGACACCGTTCAGGATCACCAGCCGGTCGATCAGGTCGGGCCGGGCGATGGCCAGCGCATAGGCGACCGAGGCGCCCCAATCATGACCGATCAGGGTGACCTTCTGTCCCAGGGTTTCGGCCAGTGCGGCCATGTCGGCGGCCAGTTCGCTGCCCCGGTAGGCCGAGACCTCGGGCGGTGCCCAGCTCTGGCCATAGCCGCGTTGATCCGGGGCGATGCAGCGCCAGTTGTCGCTCAGCCGTTCCGCCAGCCCGGACCAGGCCCCACCATATTCCGGGAATCCGTGCAGCATCAGCACCGGCGCCGCCGCCGCATCGCCCGATTCACGGATCAGGAAATCCTGGCCGTTCAGCTTTTTCATCTCTGACCGCATCTCGCCCCTCCGCTAAACCGGCCCGCAGACGCCGGGCCGGACCGGCGTAGTGTAACGGTTTTGCAGCGCGGTGACAGGGCGCAAGCACGCGGCGCGGTCGAAAGGCAAGACGGTGGGGTTTCGCGCAGATCGCACGGGCGCCTGTGCGCCGCATCGCGCGTCGGCAGGCTTGCCGTGTGATCCTGGCGGGCCTAAAGCCCGGTGATGAGCCGTCTGACGACATATCGCGAACATGTGGGGGCGATCCTGACCCTTGGCCTGCCGTTGATCGGCAGTCATGTGGCGCAATTCCTGGTGCAGGTCGCCGATACGCTGATGCTCGGCTGGTATGACGTCGAGGTGTTGGCGGGCGAGGTGCTGGGCTCGACCTTGTTCTTTATCCTGTTCATTGCTGGCAGTGGCTTTGCCTGGGCGCTGACGCCGCTGGTGGCCGAGGCCGAGGGCCGTGGCGACACCATCACCGCCCGCCGTGCCACCCGGATGAGCCTGTGGATCACCGGCCTTTATGCGCTGGCGGCGCTGCCGCTGCTGCTGCTGGCCGAACCGCTGATGATCGCGTTGGGCCAGGATCCGGCGCTGGCGGCGATTGCCGGAGAGTACCTGTCGATCTACGGCTGGGGCATCTTTCCGGCGTTGGGGGTGATGGTGCTGAAAAGCCATCTTTCGGCGCTGGAGCGCACCCGGGTGGTGATGTGGGTGACCCTGCTGGCGGTGCTGGTGAATGCGCTGGGCAATCACGTCTTTATCTTTGGCCATTGGGGCGCGCCGGAGATGGGGGTGCGCGGTGCGGCGCTGGCCTCGCTTCTGGTGCAGCTGACCTCGCTTGCCGGGCTGGTGATCTATGTGCAGCGCGCCACCCCGGAAACCGCGCTGTTCCGCCGTTTCTGGAAACCGGATTGGGAGGCGTTCGGCGCGGTGTTCCGCCTCGGTTGGCCGATTGGTGTCACCACCCTGACCGAGGTCGGGCTGTTTGCGGCGGCGACCTTTATGATGGGCTGGATCGGCATCCTCGATCTGGCGGCACATGGGATCGCGCTGCAGATCGTCTCGTTGACCTTTATGATCCATGTCGGGCTGGCCAATACCGCGACGATCCGCGCCGGGCGGGCAATCGGGCGGCGTGACACGGCGGGGCTGCGCGACGGCGCGCTGGCGGCGGTTGCCCTGTCGGCGGCCGCGGTGCTGCTGACTGTGGTGATCTTTCTGGCGGTGCCGGGCTGGCTGATCGGGTTGTTCCTGTCACCGGAGGAGCCGGACCGGGCGCAGGTCATCGCCATCGGGCGTCACCTGATCGCGGCGGCGGCGCTGTTCCAGCTGGTCGATGCCACCCAGGTGATGGCGCTGGGCCTGCTGCGCGGCGCCAAGGACACAAGGGTGCCGATGGTCTATGCGGTGATTGCCTATTGGGCGGTGGGCCTGCCCTGCGCCTATGGTCTGGGGTTTGTCGCGGGCTGGGGCGGGGTCGGCATCTGGCTGGGCCTGGCCGCCGGGCTGGCGGTGGCGGCAGTGACGATGATGGCGCGGTTCTGGCGGGTGATCCTGCCGCGCGCAGCGGCGGGGCCTGCCGCCTAGGCGCTTTCCAGATAGACCTTCCAGCGGTCGTCATTCGGCACCTCGGCCAGGTGCAGCATTTCCTGACGCTTGGTGGCGCAGTAATTTCGGATCAGCCCGGCGGGCAGGATGCGGGCGACCAGCGGATCGGCTTCGAACCGGGCGAGGGCGCTGGCCCAGTCCGGTTCCAGCCCCGGCAGGTTCAACGCATAGGCATTGCCGGTGATCGGGGCGGGCGGAGTCAGGCCATCCTCGATCCCCACCATCGCCGCGCCGAGCATCATCGCCATGGCCAGATAGGGGTTGTTGTCGCCACTGGAGACCCGGTGTTCGATTCGCCGCGCCCTGGCCGGGCCGCCGGGAATGCGAATGGCCGCGGTGCGGTTCTCATAGGCCCAGCAGGCGCCGAATGGGGCATGGGCGCCGGGCACGATCCGGTCATAGCTGGGGCCGTGCGGCGCAAACACCAGCGTCGAGGGCGCCATGCAAGCCAGGCACCCGGCGACCGCGTTCAGCAGCAGATCGGTGCCCTTGGACCCGCCATTGTCAAAGATATTGTTGCCGTCGCGATCCAGCACCGAGAAATGCACATGCATGCCGTTGCCGGCATCCTCGGCAAAGGGTTTGGCCATAAAGGTGGCGGCCATCCCGTGTTTGCGTGCCAGCCCGCGCACCAGCGCCTTGAACAGGAACGCGTCATCGGCGGCGGCCATCGCGTCGCGATGCGCCAGGTTCACTTCGAACTGGCCAAGCCCGGCTTCTGAAATTGCGGATTCGGCGGGGATTTCCATCGCCTCGCAGGCCTCGTAAAGCTCGGTGAAATAGGCGTCAAAAGCGTCAATCTGGCGGATCGACAGGATCGCTTGGCCATGCAGGGGGCGGCCCGAGCTCGGGTTCAACGGCGGGGTCAGGATGTCGCCGGAATCATCGACCAGATAGAATTCCATCTCCGCCGCCGCTTCGATCCGCCAACCGCGCGCGGTGTAACGCTCAACAACCGTCGCCAGGGCATGGCGCGGATCGCCGTCGAACGGTTCGCCATTGTCGCGATACATCCACATTGGCACCAGCGCGGCGGGGCTGCCCAGCCAGGGCATCGGCACCGGCCCGTGATCGGTGGGCAGCAGGATGCCATCGGCATCGCCGGTTTCGAACACCAGCGGGCTGCCCTCGATATCGGCGCCCCAGATATCGACATTCAGCACCGAAAGCGGCATTCGCACGCTGCCTTCGCCCAGCTTGTCGAATTGTGCGGCAGGCAGGCGTTTGCCGCGCATCTGGCCGTTCAGGTCACAGGCGGCAACGCGAAAGGTCGGATAGCCCTCGAAATGCATCTGGTTCTTGTCCATCGGGAAAGTGACCGCACCAATTTGACCGGCAGAAATCGCCAAGACAAGCCATGGGTGAGGGCGCCGTCACGTCAGTGTTACAGATCGGCGGCAAGACTCCGGGACAGCATGGCAAGGGGGGCTCATGGCGCGACTGCACCCGGACCGGCCGTTTCTGCATGACGGCGTGGAAATCCTGGACTCAGAATTTGGCCGTTATTGCGAGGTGCGCCGCCACAGCCGGGTGCTGCACAGTCGCTTTGGCGATTATTCCTATTGCGACCAGTTCGCCGACATCGCCAATGCCGAGATCGGCAAATTTGCCAATATCGCCGCGCATGTGCGGATCGGCGCGACCGATCATCCGATGCAGGGCGCTGCGTTGCATCATTTCCTCTATCGCTCGGATGACCTCTGGGACGATGCCGCGCCGGATGCGGACTTCTTTGCACAGCGCCACGCCCGCATTGCCCGGATCGGCCATGACAGCTGGATCGGCCATGATGCTCAGGTGAAACCGGGGATCACGGTCGGGCACGGCGCCATCATCGCCTCGGGCGCCATCGTCACCAAGGATGTCACCCCCTACAGCATCGTCGCCGGCACCCCGGCCAGGGTGCTGCGTCTGCGCCAGCCGCCGGAGATCGGTGAGCGGCTGATCGCCCTGGCCTGGTGGGACTGGAGCCACGCCGAGATCCGCGCCGCGCTGGCAGATTTCCGTGCCCTTGAGGCGGCGGCGTTTCTGGAGAAATACGAAGGTTGAGGCGACCCCGGTGCGGCGGGCTATTCCGCCGCGATTGCCGGGGCATGCAGCGCGTCAAAGAAACGCTGCGCGGCCTCGCCGGCAAGATGGGTGATCCGCCCACCGGCGATGGTCGCTTCGATGGCACGGGTCGCCTTGTTGATCACCACCAGATCGGCACGGCTGCCGGGGGCGAGATGACCACGGTCCGGCAGGCGCAGAATTTCGGCCGGGGTGGACGAGATCATCGCCCAGGCGGCGGGCAGGTCCAGCACCCGGTCATCGACCAGCCGAAAGGCGGCCTGGGCCAGAGCCGGGTAGTAGTAATCCGACACCAGCGCAGTACAGAGCCCGTCGCCGATCAGATCCAGCGCTGCGATATTTCCCGCCTGCGAGCCGCCACGCACCACATTCGGGGCGCCCATCAGCACCGGATCGCCGACCGCACGGGCCAGCGCCGCTGCCGTGCGCGACATTGGGAATTCGCAGATCTTGGCGCCGATCATCGAAAATGTCTCGCGGGTTTCGCCATCCGGGTCGTCATGGCTGCCATAGGTGATGCCCATCCGGTCAAAGGCCTCGGCCAGACGACAGAGGTACCGGGGCACCTCGCGCGCCTGTCTGCGGGCGGCGCGCAGCTGCGCCATATGCGCCTCGGGGCTGCGTCCGGCACGCCGGGCCCAGAGTGCGAATTCGCCGGGCCGGGTCGCGGCGGCACTCAGCATCTCGTCGAGATGGTTGTTGAACACCACATAATCGATGTCATGGGCCGCGAGGCTGGCCAGCAATTCATTGGCGGTTTCGACGGTGTGGGTCTCACAGCGGATTTGCAGCCGCAGATCGGTCAGCGCATGGGGGCGGTAATGGTCGAGCGCCAGCATCACCGCACGGGCAAAATCGGGGCTGCGATGGCCGCCCTCCCAGGACCAGCTCTGCGCCAGCCAGGCGGTGGTCACCCCGTTGGCGGCGGCGTCGCGGTCGGTGGCACGCAGGCCGGTGGCCAGCGGAAAAGGGGCCGAGGGGCGCGGCGCGATATGGCGCTCGAAGGCATCGCCATGCAGGTCGATGATTCCGGGCAGAACATAATAGCCGCACAGGTCGATTTCCGGCCAGGGGCCACGGGCGATCCGGCCTTCAGCGACCGAGATCGAACGGGTTTGCAGCGCGTTGTCGCGCAGAATGGTCGCGCCGGTCAGGCGCAGAGCCGGAAGAGGGCGGGGCATGCGGGCAGGTCCTGTGATGTGGTCGATTGGCCGGATTTGCCCTGTGGATAACCCCAGAATGTATCGCCGCCATGACAAGCTGTCGCGGGGCACGCGAAATTTGCGCCGCGATGGCTGGTGGGGCTAATCCGCGCCCAAGGTCAGGGTCACCCGGTCACCGGCAAACCAGGTGTGGCCATATTCGATCGGGCGGCCTTCGGGATCGACATTGATGCCGACGGTGCGCAGGATCGGATCGCCCTCGCGCAGCCTGAGGCCATTGGCCTGGGTGGCGGTGGCGCGTTTTGCGGTCAGCCGGGTCGAGGCGCGGATGTAATCGGTGATGCCGAAATGCGCCAGCATCCGGGTCACCGAGCCGGTCTCGGCCAGTCGCGTCAGCAGGTCGGGAAAGCGCGCGGCCGGAAACACCGAACGGTAGAGCGCGATCGGCTGACCGTCGGCCAATGAGCGACCTTCCGAGACATGCACCCTTGCGCCCGCGGGTAGGTGCAGCGCCTCAGCTTCGCGCGGGGCAGCTCCACGGGTTTCTGCGGTCAGAATTTCGCGGGCGGGCAGGCGTCCGGCGGCGCGCAGGTTCTGGTGAAACCTGACCCTTCGGCCAATCGGATAGTCGGTCGGTGCCTGGGTGACAAAGACCCCGGCGCCCCGGCGGGCATGGATCAGCCCGTGATCGGCCAGATCGGCCAGCCCGCGCCGCACCGTGTGACGGTTGACCCCGAAACGCGCCGCCAGCTCGGCCTCGGTCGGCAGCTTGTCACCGGGGCCATAACGCCCCCCGGCGATATCGGCGGTCAGCGCCTCGGCAATGGATTTCCACAGCGGCGTTCGGGCGGTCGGGGGTGTCATGAAAACTTCACCTTGCGGGGCTTGTGCGACTCGGTCGGTCGGCGTAGGAAGTTGTATAGTTGTATAGTAACCTAGACAAATCTGCAAGGTGTTGCATGGCACAGCCCGACCCGACCAATGATCAGCGCAAGGCCTGGATGTCGCTGCTGGCCAAGGCGCCCGCCGCCGATCTGGCGCGGCTCTGGGCCGGGTATGACGCGGCACCCGCGTTCACCTGGCTGCGCCCGCCCGAGATCGGCATGGTGATGGTGCGGGGACGGGCCGGGGCCATCGGCGCGGCGTTCAATCTGGGCGAGATGAGCGTCACCCGGTGTTCGCTGAAGCTGGCCAGCGGCGAAGTTGGCCACGCCTATGTGCAGGGCCGCGACACCGCCAAGGCACAGAACGCGGCGGTGATCGATGCGCTGATGCAGACCGAAGCGGCGCCGCGGCTGCGCACAGCGGTTCTGATGCCGTTGCAGGCGGGGCTGGCGGCTGCGGCCGACGCCCGTGCGGGCAAGGCGGCGGCGACCAAGGTCGAATTCTTTACCATGGTGCGGGGGGAGAACGCATGAGCGCGTGTGTTGATACTGAGGCGCTGTCAGGCGGGTTCGACACTCCGCCGGTTGCCGCCGCCCATGCCTTTCGCGCGGCGATGTCGGCCCTGGCCCGCCCCGGTCGGATCGAGACGATCAGCGGCGGGCGTGCCCCGGCACCGGTCTCGGTCGCGGCGGCGACCCTGTTACTGACATTGTGTGATGCCGAAACGCCGCTGCATCTGGCCGGGGCGCATGACAACCGGGCCATGCGTGACTGGGTGGCGTTCCATCTTGGCGCGCCACTGGTCGCGCCGGGGGATGCGATGTTCGCGCTGGGCACATGGGAGGCACTGGGCGGTCTTGACCGCTATGCGCAGGGCACGCCGGACTATCCGGATCGCTCGGCCACCCTGATTGTCGAGCTGAGCGATCTGGTGGCCAGCGGCAGCCGGTTGCGCGGCCCCGGAATCCGTGACGCCGCCGCGTTGAACCTGCCGGACCCGGTGGCGTTGCAGCGCAATGCGGCGCAGTTCCCGCTCGGTCTTGATTTCTATTTCACCTGCGACAGCCGCATCGCGGCGCTGCCGCGCAGCACGAGGATCGGCTGATGTATGTCGCGGTCAAGGGGGGCGAACGCGCCATCGACAATGCCCATGCCTGGCTGGCCGAAGAGCGGCGCGGCGATCCTGATGTCGCCGCGCTCGACATCGCGCAGATCCGCGAGCAGCTGGCGTTGGCGGTGAACCGGGTGATGGCCGAAGGCTCACTCTATGATCCCGATCTGGCGGCCCTGGCGATCAAACAGGCGCGCGGCGACCTGATCGAGGCGATCTTCCTGATCCGCGCTTATCGCACCACGTTGCCGCGCCTTGGGCTTTCCCATCCGATCGACACCGGCGCGATGGCGATTGACCGGCGGATCAGCGCGACGTTCAAGGATGTGCCGGGCGGGCAGGTGCTGGGCCCGACCTTTGACTACACCCACCGGTTGCTGGATTTCGCCCTGGCCGCCGAGGGGCTGGAGCCGCCTGCTGTGGCTGAGGCACCGGTGGCGCCGGATGCGGTGCCGCATGTGGCCGAGTTTCTGGACCGCGAGGGCTTGATTCAGGCCGAGGTCGCCAGTGACGCCACGCCGCCTGATCTGACCCGCGAGCCGCTGAACCTGCCTGCCGGGCGCGCCTTGCGGTTGCAGGCGTTGACCCGGGGCGACGAGGGGTTTGTGCTTGGCATGGCCTATTCCACCCAGCGCGGCTATGGCCGCAACCACCCGTTTGTCGGCGAATTGCGGATCGGCGCGGTGGCGGTGGAGCTGGACATTCCCGAGCTTGGCTTTGCCGTCGAGATCGGCGAGGTCACGGTGACCGAATGCGAGACGGTGAACCAGTTCGTCGGCTCGAAAACCGAACCGCCGCAATTCACCCGGGGGTATGGGCTGGTGTTCGGGCAGACCGAGCGCAAGGCGATTTCGATGGCTTTGGTGGATCGCGCTCTGCGCTGGGAAGAACTGGGCGAAGACAATGTCGGCGCCCCGGCGCAGGACCAGGAATTCGTTCTATATCATGCGGATAACATCCAGGCGACGGGGTTTCTGGAGCATATCAAGCTGCCGCATTATGTGGATTTCCAGTCCGAACTCGAGCTGATCCGCAAGCTGCGGCGGGAGGCGGCTGTGGCGCGACCGGAGGCCGCGGAATGAGGCGGGCGGTGCAGCCCCTCACCCTGACCCTCTCCCCCAAGGGGAGAGGGGAACAGCGCCCTTGCCCGATGTCGAACAGATGCGCCGCGTTCAGCCGCCCCGCGCGATTCCCTCTCCCCTTGGGGGAGAGGGTCAGGGTGAGGGGGGGACCCCTCTTAACCCGACGTTCATCCTATCTGCACAATCCTGCGCCCCATGTGGCAGAACCACTTTCAGACCGCGCGGGCGCGTCAGCTGCGTCAGGAGATGACGCCCGCCGAGCGCCTGCTCTGGTGGCATCTGCGCAATCGGCGCTTGCTGGGTCTGAAATTCCGCCGCCAGGTGCCGATCGGCCCCTATATCGCCGATTTCTACTGTGCCGAGCAGCGGCTGGTGATCGAGACGGATGGCGGCGGCCATGCCGACAGCGCTGCGGACCGCGCGCGCGATGCCTGGATGCGGGCGCAGGGGCTGACTCCGCTGCGGGTCTGGAACACCGACATCACCGGCAATCTGACCGGCGCGCTGACCCGCATCGCCGAAGTCGCCGGGCGGCTGACCTGAACCGGCGCAGCTCTGCCGGCGCGCACGTCCCTTCGCCTTTCTCCAACTCTACCCGCAGAACCGGAGCCGCCGATGTCCGAGTATAACTTTGCCTATCTCGATGAGCAGACCAAGCGGATGATCCGCCGGGCGATCCTCAAGGGGCTGGCGATCCCCGGCTATCAGGTGCCCTTCGCCAGCCGTGAAATGCCGATGCCCTATGGCTGGGGCACCGGCGGGGTGCAGGTTTCGGCGGCGACACTGACCCCGGACGACACCTTCAAGGTCATCGACCAGGGCGCCGATGACACCACCAACGCGGTGTCGATCCGCAAGTTTTTTGAAAAAACCGCCGGAGTTGCGACGACCGAACGCACCGCCGAGGCGACGGTGATCCAGACCCGCCACCGGATCCCGGAGCAGGAGCTGACCGAGGATCAGATCCTTGTCTATCAGGTGCCGATCCCGGAACCGTTGCGGTTTCTGGAACCCTCCGAGGTCGAGACCCGCAAGATGCATGCGCTGGAGGAGTATGGGCTGATGCATGTGAAGCTCTACGAAGACATTGCCCGGCACGGTGAGATCGCCACCGCCTATGCCTATCCGGTCAAGGTCGAGGGCCGCTATGTGATGGACCCCTCGCCAATCCCGAAATTCGACAATCCGAAGCTCGAGATGGCGGCGATCCAGCTGTTCGGCGCCGGGCGCGAGCAACGGATCTATGCGCTGCCACCCTATACCAAGGTGGTGAGCCTCGATTTCGAGGATTACCCGTTTGAACGCACCCGGGCGCCACAGGATTGTGGGCTGTGCGGGGCCAATGACAGCTATCTCGATGAGGTGATCATGGATGATGCCGGCCGCCGAATGTTTGTCTGTTCAGACACCGATTTCTGCCGCGCCCGTCGCGAGGACGGCCATCAGGGGGCGATGGCGGCCGCAGCGGAGGCGCTGACATGAAGGATATGAGCCCAATTGATCGCCCGCTGTTGCAGGTCGCGGGGCTGAGCAAATATTACGGCGCGCGGATCGGCTGCGAAGCGGTCGGGTTTGAGCTGTGGCCGGGCGAGGTGATGGGCATTGTCGGCGAAAGCGGTTCCGGCAAGACGACGCTGCTGAATTGCCTGGCTGGGCAATTGGCGCCGGATGCCGGGCAGGTGCTGTTCGACCTGGACGGGATTGCCACCGACACCGTGACGATGAGCGAGCCGGAGCGGCGTCGGCTGGCGCGCACCGACTGGGCCTTTGTGCATCAGCACGCCGCCGATGGCCTGCGGATGAATGTCAGCGCCGGTGGCAATGTCGGCGAGCGGCTGATGGCGATTGGCGCACGCCGCTACGGCGATATCCGCACCCAGGCGCTGGACTGGCTGGGCCGGGTCGAGATTTCGGGCGACCGGATCGATGATCGCCCGACGGCGTTTTCCGGCGGCATGCGTCAGCGCTTGCAGATCGCCCGCAACCTGGTCACCGGGCCACGGCTGGTGTTCATGGATGAACCGACCGGCGGGCTCGATGTCTCGGTGCAGGCGCGGCTGCTCGACCTGATGCGCGGGCTGGTGCGCGAGATGGGGCTGTCGGCGATCATCGTCACCCATGACCTGGCGGTGGTGCGGTTGTTGGCGGATCGCCTGATGGTGATGAAGGATGGCCAAGTCGTGGAAACCGGGCTGACCGATCAGGTGCTTGACGATCCGCAGCATGGCTATACCCAGCTGCTCGTTTCTTCTGTGTTGCAGGTGTAAGTCAATGATCCAGATCGAAAACCTGTCAAAGACCTTTACCTTGCACAATCAGGGCAGCGCGGTGATTCCGGTGATACGGGGGGCCGAATTGCAGGTCGCCCCGGGCGAATGCATCGCCCTGACCGGGGCCTCGGGGGCGGGGAAATCCACCTTGATGCGGATGATCTATGGCAATTACCTGGCCGCTTCGGGCCGGATCATGGTCGGTGACGTGGATGTCGTCGCCGCCGATCCACGGGCGATCCTGACTCTGCGGCGTTATACGCTCGGCTATGTCAGCCAGTTCTTGCGGGTGGTGCCCCGGGTGGCGACCCGCGATGTGGTTGCCGAACCGCTGCTGGCCACCGGCTCTGACCTGGTGGCGGCACGGGCGCGGGCCGAGGCGCTTCTGGCGCGTCTCAATATTCCGCAACGGCTCTGGTCGCTCAGCCCGACGACGTTTTCGGGTGGCGAACAGCAGCGGGTGAATATCGCCCGGGGCTTTGCCTATGGCTATCCGGCGCTGCTGCTGGACGAGCCGACCGCCAGTCTGGATGCGCAGAACCGCGACACGGTGCTGCAAATGATCGAAGAGGCCAAGGCGCGCGGCGCCGCGATCATCGGGATTTTCCATGACGAGGCGGCGCGGGCGCGGCTCTGCGACCGCGAGGTCGATGTCACAGGATTTTCGCCGGAGCAGGCGGCATGAGCCGCCGCGGCCGCCTGATCGCGATTGTCGGCGCCTCCGGGGTTGGCAAGGACAGTGTGATGCAGGCGCTGGTGTCGGCGCGTCCCGATCTGCACCTGGTGCAGCGGGCGATCACAAGGACGGCGGAGGCCGGTGGCGAGGTGTTTGAGGCGGTGACGCCGCAGGCGTTCCGGTCCCGGGTCGCAGCCGGGGCGTTTGCGCTGTCCTGGCAGGCGCATGGGCTCGACTACGGCATTCCCCGGACGGTGGATGCGGTGCTGGCCGCTGGCCATGATGCATTGGTCAACCTGTCGCGCGACGTGCTGGCCAGCGCCGCCGCCCGGTTTCCCGGGATGATCGTCATCCAGCTGACTGCCGATCCTGCAACCCTGGCCGCGCGGCTGGCGGCGCGCGGGCGTGAGGCGCCCGCGGACATCGCCCGCCGCCTGGCCCGGGCGGATGCCGCCCTGCCGGATGGCATCACGGCGCTGGTGGTCGACAACAGCGGCCCGATCGAGGCGGCGGTCACCGCGATCCTTGCCCATATTTCTTCTGAAAAGGTCTGAACATGCCCAAGGATTCCTGCCTCTCCAGCAAGGAGATCATTCTCGGCAATGCCCAGTTGGTGCTGCCCGACGAGGTGCTGACCGGCCATTTGGTGATCCGCGCGGGCCGGATTGCCGAGATTGGCCAGGGTGCGGCCCTGCCCGCCGGGGCGCTGGATTGCGGCGGTGATTTCCTCAGCCCCGGGTTGATCGAACTGCACACCGACAATATCGAACGCCATATCGCGCCGCGCCCCAAGGTCAGCTGGCCGCATCACGCCGCGATCGTGGCGCATGACGCCGAGCTGGCGGGCTGCGGCATCACCACGGTGTTCGATGCGGTGCGGGTCGGGTCGATCCTGACCAATCCGGAGGTCGGCTATCGCCGCTATGCCCGTTCGATGGCCGATGAAATCTTGGCGATGCGCACCTCCGGGGCGCTGCGGATCAGCCATCACCTGCATCTGCGCGCCGAGACATGTTCGGAAACCTTGCTCGAAGAGCTGGCCGAATTCGGCCCCGAGGACCGGGTCGGTATCGTCAGCCTGATGGATCACACCCCGGGCCAGCGGCAATTCACCGATATCTCGAAATTCGAGGCCTTCGTGCGTGGCAAACACGGGATCTCGCAAGAGGCCTTTGCCGATTATGTCGACTGGCTGAGCGATCTGCACGCCCGGCTCGGCGCCCGCCACGAGGCGGCGGCGGTGGCGGCGGCGCGCCGCTTTGGCGCGGTGCTGGCCAGCCATGACGACACCACCGCGGCGCAGGTCGCAACCTCGCAGGCGCATGGGGTCCGGATCGCCGAATTCCCGACCAGCCTGGTTGCGGCCAAGGCCTGCCGGGCAGTGGGAATCGCGGTGATCATGGGGGCGCCGAACCTGGTGCGCGGTGGTTCGCATTCCGGCAATGTCTCGGCGCTGGATCTGGCCGAGGCCGGGGTGCTGGACATCCTGTCATCCGATTATGTCCCGGCGGCGCTGCTGCTGGCGGCGGTGCAACTGGGCCAACACTATGGCGACATGGCGCGCGGCCTGGCCAGCGTCACCGGTGCCCCGGCGCGGGCCACCGGGCTAGGGGATCGCGGCGCGATCACGCCGGGGCAGCGCGCCGACCTGCTGCGCTTTCGGCTCTGCGACAACGTGCCGGTGCCGCGCGGTGTCTGGGTCCAGGGCGAACGGGTGGCGTGATCAGGATGCGCGCCTGCGGCGCATGTGTTTGGTGGCGATTTCCTGCAGAAATCGCGCCGCCTCCGGCGGGAGTATTTAGGGAAAGATGAAGCTGGAGCTATTGCCCTGCTTCCTCTGGTCGAAAATATCCCGGGGGTGAGGCCGCAGGCCGAGGGGGCAGCGCCCCCTGCGACCTTAGGCTCAGGCGCCGCGTGACTGGCGTTTGCGCTCATGCGGGTCAAGGAAGCGTTTGCGCAGCCGGATCGCGTTCGGCGTCACTTCGACCAGCTCATCATCGTTGATGTAGGCAATGGCCTGTTCCAGCGACAAGGTGATCGGGGTGGTCAGGCGCACCGCCTCATCCGTGCCGGAGGCGCGGACGTTGGTCAGTTGCTTGCCCTTCAGCGGGTTCACTTCGAGGTCATTGTCGCGGGAATGTTCGCCGATGATCATGCCCTGATAGACCGGAGCCTGAGCGCCGATGAAAAAGCGGCCGCGATCCTCGAGCTTCCACAGCGCATAGGCCACCGCGGTGCCGGATTCCATCGAGATCAGCACCCCGGCCCGACGGCCCGGGATCGCGCCCCGATAGGGGGCCCAGCTGTGGAACACCCGGTTCAGCACACCGGTGCCGCGGGTGTCGGTCAGGAATTCGCCGTGATAGCCGATCAACCCGCGCGAGGGGACAAGGGCGATGATCCGGGTCTTGCCGGCGCCGGCGGGCTTCATCTCGGTCAGTTCGCCCTTGCGCGACCCGGTGATCTTTTCGATCACCGCGCCGGAATATTCGTCGTCGACGTCGATGGTGACTTCTTCGATCGGCTCAAGCTTTTCGCCGTTCTCGCCTTCGCGCATCAGCACCTGCGGGCGCGAGATCGAGAGTTCGAACCCCTCGCGGCGCATGTTCTCGATCAGCACGCCCATCTGCAATTCGCCCCGGCCCGAGACTTCGAAGGCCTCGCCGCCCGGCGTGTCGGCAATCTTGATGGCGACGTTGCTTTCGGCCTCTTTCATCAGGCGTTCGCGGATCACCCGGCTCTGCACCTTCTTGCCGTCACGCCCGGCCAGCGGGCTGTCGTTGATCCCGAAGGTGACCGAGATGGTCGGCGGATCGATCGGTTTGGCCTGCAGCGGTTCCTCGACAGCCAGCGCGCAGATGGTGTCGGCGACTGTGGCCTTGCTCATCCCGGCCAGGCTGACGATGTCGCCGGCCTGGGCCTCTTCGATGTCCTGCTGGGCGAGGCCACGGAACGCCTGAATCCGGGTGACCCGGAATTGTTCGATCTTCTGGCCGATGCGCGACAGCGCCTGCACCGTGGCGCCGACCCGCAGCTTGCCGGCCTCGACCCGTCCGGTCAGGATCCGCCCGACAAAGGGATCGGCCCCAAGGGTGGTGGCCAGCATCCGGAAATCTTCGTCCTGATGCGCGATCTGGCGGGGGCGGGGCACATGGTTGACGATCAGGTTGAACAGGGCCGACAGATCCTTGCGCGGTCCGTCAAGCTCCGCATCGGCCCAGCCGTTGCGGCCCGAGGCATACATATGCGGGAAATCCAGCTGGTCGTCATCGGCGCCGAGATTGGCGAAGAGGTCGAAGCATTCGTTCAGGGCGCGGTCCGGTTCGGCGTCCGGCTTGTCGACCTTGTTCAGCACCACGATCGGGCGCAGGCCGAGTTTCAGCGCCTTGGAGGTCACGAATTTGGTCTGCGGCATCGGGCCTTCGGCGGCATCCACCAGCAGCACCACACCGTCAACCATCGACAGGATGCGTTCGACCTCGCCACCGAAATCGGCGTGGCCGGGGGTGTCGACGATATTGATCCTTGTGCCTTTCCAGACCACCGAGGTCGGCTTGGCAAAGATGGTGATGCCGCGTTCACGTTCCAGGTCGTTGCTGTCCATGGCCCGTTCGGCCACGGCCTGATTGGCGCGGAATGCTCCCGATTGCTTGAGCAACTCGTCAACAAGCGTGGTCTTGCCGTGGTCAACGTGGGCGATAATGGCGATGTTTCGCAGGTCCATAGGGGTCTCTTTCTGGGGTCGCGGTCCGCCTATACCGCATCTGCGCGAAACGCCAGAGGCAATGCCGCATTGCCGCAATCGACGCAGCGGCGGCGGGGCCGGCGTTTTCCCCCGGTTTTCCCGCAGGGATTTTTTCTTGATCTTCAGCCCGGGCGGGCTACCGTGCTTGCTCAAGCGGCAGGGAGAAGCCGCATCAAGGGAGAAAATCATGAAACGTTTTGTGACCAAGGCCGCTGCGACGGCCGTGATCCTTGGCCTTGCTGCACCGGCATTGGCCACCGAATGGAATGTCTCGGTCTGGGGCAAGCGCCGCGAATTCACTGAACATGTCGAAAAGATTGCCGAACTGGTCAAGGAAAAGACCGGCGGCGCCTTTACCATGAACATCAGCTATGGCGGGCTGTCGAAAAACACCGAGAACCTGGATGGCATCAGCATCGGCGCCTTTGAGATGGCGCAGATCTGTGCAGGCTATCACGAGGACAAGAACCCGACCCTGACCGCCGCCGAATTGCCTTTCCTGGGCGTGCGCGACCTGAACGAAGAGGTTGCCGTTGCCAATGCGCTCTACGCGCATCCGGCAGCACAGAAGGATCTGGCGCGCTGGAATGCCAAGCTGCTGATGCCCTCGCCGATGCCGCAATACAACATCGTCGGCACCGGTGATCCGCGCGAACATCTTGAGGATTTCAAGGGCATGCGGGTGCGGGCCACCGGCGGTCTGGGCGAAGCCTTCAAGTCGGTTGGCGCGGTTCCGACCTCGGTCACCGCGACCGAAGCTTACAATGCGATGGAATCCGGTGTGGTCGATACGGTGGCCTTTGCGCCGCATGCGCATCTGTCCTTTCGCACCATCGATCAGGCCACCTGGTGGACCGAGAACCTGAACCCCGGCACCGTGAACTGCCCGGTGGTGGTGAATATCGACGCCTATAACGCGCTGCCCGATGCCGAGCGCGCGGCCCTGGACGGGTCGATCGACGAAGCCATCGCCTACTACATCGACACCTACGGCAAGCTGATGGAAAAATGGGAAAAGGTGCTGGCCGAGAAGGGCGTCAAGAAAGTCAGCTACAGCGACGATGAGCTGGCCAAATTCCGGGCCGCCACCTCCGGCATTGCCGGAGAATGGGTCGCCAAGATGGAGGCCCAGGGCATTCCCGGCGCCGAGCTGCTGGCGACCATCGAAAAGGCGCTGGCCGATCATCGTGCGATGAAATGATCCCGGAACCCGCCGGGCCTGGGCTGGGCGCTGCTGCGCCGGGACTGTCGGGGCGGCTGTCAATCCGCCCCGGTTTCCGCGTTTCGCGCGGGTGACGCGGTGATTTGGACCTTTCGCGGATGACGCGAAAGCGGGCCTGGTCGGAAAGGCCGCGCCCATTGGCCCTGAGACCGGGCCGGGACGAAGGGGGATTCCATGGCCGGATCGCAACCTGTGCGCGCCGACGGTTCTTTGCTCAGCCGTTTGGATCGCAGCCTCTACCGGATCGAGACCTTTCTCGGCTTCCTGTCGGGCCTGACGGTGCTGCTGCTGATGTTCCTGGCGGTGGTTTCGGTCGGCGGGCGCAATCTGTTCAATGCGCCGCTGCCCGGTTACGTCGACTGGATCCAGCAGGCGATGCCGCTGATCGCCTTTATGGGGATTTCCTATGCGATGCGCGATGGCGGCCATATCCGCATGGATATCGTCGTCGGGCAGTTGAAGGGCCGCGGGCTCTGGGCGGCGGAATTTGTCACCACCGCGGTCACCCTGCTGCTGATGGCGCTGCTGATCTGGGGCTCTTATTCGCATTTCCTGCGCAGTTTCGATTTCACCTCGCCGTGGTGGAGCCGCGACAGTTCGATTGATATCGCACTGCCGCTCTGGCCGGCCAAACTGCTGGCGCCGGTGGCGTTTTCGGTGCTGGCTTTGCGGTTGGTTCTGCAGCTCTGGGGCTATGCCAGGGCCTTTGTCGAGCGCACGGATGAACCGATCGGGGTGCCGATGGTCAAGAGCGCGGCGGAACTCGCCGCCGAAGAGGCCGAGCATGTCGCCGGTGCGGAACGCGTTGCTGAACGGGGCGAGGGCTGAGCGATGACATCTGTAGAAATCGGGCTCTGGGTTTCCGGCGGGATGCTGGTGCTGGTGGTGCTGGGGATGCGCGTCGCCTTTGCCGCCGGCACGGCGGGGCTGGTCGGGCTGATCTGGATATTCTGGGACAAGAAGGACTACGCCTGGGAGCAATTCGGCTGGGCGTTGACGGTGGCGGTGAAAACCGCCGGGCAGGTGCCGCATTCCAAACTGGCCAGCCAGGAGCTGAGCCTGATCCCGACGTTCATCCTGATCGGCTATCTGGCCTATTACGCCGGGTTGACGCAGGCGCTGTTCGAGGCCGCCAAACGCTGGGTCGGCTGGTTGCCGGGCGGTATGGCGGTGGCAACGGTGTTCGCCACCGCCGGCTTTGCCGCCGTGTCTGGCGCTTCGGTCGCGACCTCGGCGGTGTTCGCGCGCATCGCGATCCCGGAGATGCTGAAGGTCGGCTATGACAAACGCTTTGCGGCAGGCGTGGTTGCGGCGGGCGGGACCTTGGCCAGCCTGATCCCGCCTTCGGCGATCCTGGTGATTTATGCGATCATCGTTGAACAGAATGTCGGCAAGCTGCTGCTGGCCGGGTTCATCCCCGGCGCCTTTTCGGCGCTGGTCTATGGTGGGTTGATCGTCGGTCTGGCGATGGTGATGCCGAAATTTGGCCCGCCGCTGGGCGGGTTTTCGTGGAAAGAGCGGTTCAGGTCACTGCCGCCGGCCTTTCCGATCTTCTTTGTCGTCTTCATCATCATCTTCTTCATCTACAACCCCTTCGGCGGTGACCCCTGGGGCACCCCGACCGAGGGCGGCGCCCTGGGCGCTGCGGTGGTGTTCGTGATGGCGCTGATGAAGGGGATGAGCTGGGCCCAGCTCAAGGATGCGCTGCTGGAGACCGCCAAGCTGGCAACGATGATCTTCACCATTATCTGGGGGGTGCTGGTCTATGTCCGCTTCCTCGGCTTTGCCGATCTGCCGGGGGCGTTTTCCGACTGGATCGCCGGGCTGGAACATTCGCCGCTGCTGACCCTGGTGATGATCCTGCTGGCCTATGCGGTGCTGGGCATGTTCATGGATGCCATCGGGATGCTGCTGCTGACCCTGCCGGTGGTCTATCCGGCGGTGATGGCGCTGAATGGCGGTGAGGATGTGCTGGCGGCGGACAGTGCCTTTGGCATGTCCGGCGACATGTGTGCGATCTGGTTCGGGATCCTGGTGGTCAAGATGGCCGAATTTTGCCTGATCACCCCGCCGATCGGGCTCAACTGCTTTGTGGTGGCCGGGGTGCGCGACGATATTTCGGTGCAGGAGGTGTTTCAGGGCGTGACCCCGTTCTTTCTGGCCGATGCGGTGACCATCGCGCTGCTGGTGTCATTCCCGCAGATCGTGCTCTGGTTGCCCTCGCTGGTCTAGCTGGCGGGGCGGCCGCCGATGGCGGTGCTATTTGCGGCGGCGCACGGTTGGGATTCGGGTCGGTGACAATGGATATTTCGCATCCGGATGCGGCGGGCGGCCATGATTCTGGCTCCAGAAGGCCGGACCGCCGAGGCGCAGGAACAGCGGGATGGTCAGCCCCAGCCCGATCAGAAAGCCACCGGCATGCGCCCAATAGGCGACGCCGCCGTTGGTCGGATCCGAACCGACGCCATTGAACAATTGCATTCCGAACCACAGCCCCAGCATCACCCAGGCGGGCACCGGAAAGACCCGGAAGAACACGATCAGGATGATCAGGATATCAACCCGGGCCTTGGGGAACAGCAACAGATACCCGCCCATCACCCCGGCAATCGCGCCAGAGGCGCCGACCACCGGCACCGGTGACCCGGTTGCGGACAAGTAATGCACCAGCGCCGCGCCGAGGCCAGCGGCAAGGTAAAAGCCAAGGAACGGCAGATGCCCCATCTCGTCTTCCAGGTTGTCGCCAAAGATCCACAGGAACAACATGTTGCCCGCCAGATGCATGAAGCCGCCATGCAGGAACATCGAGGTCAGCAGAGTCTGATAGCCTTCGCCCGCAGACACCCGCGCCGGGATCATCGCCCATTCGCCATAGAAAGCCTGCAAGCTGGCCATGTCGACGGTCTGCGGCATGGTCAGCACGAACACCGCGACATTCAGCGCAATGATCGCATAGGTGACAAAGGGGAACCGCCCAGAGGGGTTATGATCGCGCAATGGAAACATGGCGCGACGCTAAGCCAAAGCGATGCGAGGTCAAGCTGAAAGCCTGCGGCACCAGGTCCCAAGGCGCGGCCGGTTCTTTGGGTCGGGTTTGGAAAGGTGCGCAAATTCCGCACCAATTTTGTGCCAGCCATCTTTCGCGCCGCCGCCCCATGGCCTAAGCTCACCGGGCCTGCCCGCGTGGTGGAATGGTAGACACATGAGACTTAAAATCTCCCGGCCGTATGGCCGTGCCGGTTCGAGTCCGGCCGCGGGCACCAAACACGTTTCATAAGAATAGTAGCCGATATCGGGATCAATGACCTGGGCGGCTGCGGTTTCGAAGAAACCGCGATGGCATTCGGCGTTCAGAGGTTCTCCGTCCAGGTGTACCAAACACCTCACTTCTGGCCTGTCTGGCCGGGATCGGCTTTACCATGTCGTTGTTCATCGGCGGACGGGGCTTTGACGACCGGCTGTTGATGAACGAGATGCGTCTCGGGGGCTTGGGGCCTGGGTGAGTTCGGCGCTGCTGGGCCACGCGCTGCTGGGCTAGGCGGCGCTGCGGCGGTGGCCGGGGAACCGCTCAGCGCCGCAGCGTGATTTCGCTTTCGGCACCCAACGCGCTGGCGAGTGAGCCAAACCGCGCTGCGGCGACTTCTCCGAACAGCGGCCAGGCGGCCTCGGTCAGGTTCAGCACCAAGCGCTTTTTCTTGGGGAACCATTTCAACTCGCCGATGTCGGCATCCCGGTCCAGCCAGAGCATCGCGCCAAAGCGCAGCGCCTTGCCGACGATTTCCGCCTGCAGCTGCTGCTCGGGTGGGATCATGTCATACATGTCTTCGAAATGGGTGCCTTCGCGCTTGTTGCGATAGCGGTGCAGCAGTGCCAGGCCGAGAAAGATCCGTTCGGAATGCTTCAACCCGCCGAGATTGGCGCGGGTGGCGTTGTCAAAACAGACCTCGGCCCGGTAATCGGGATGGGCGCGCCAGGTCACGTCATGCAGCAGGCAGGCGGCCTTGATCAGCCGCAGCTGTTCCGGTTTCGCCGAGCGGAACAGCGGCAGCAAGAATTCATAAACGGTGCGGCCAAAGCCGGGCAGGCGGGCGTCCTTGCGTTCGGCAAAGCGGCAGGCCTCGATCAGCGGGTCGCGGTCGCGCAGGTTCTGCGGCATTTGCTGATAGAGCATGCCTTCGCGGATCCCGTAAGAGCTGACCGCGATGTCATGCGGGCGAAAGGCGCGCACGATTTCGACCAGTACCTCGGCGGCCATCGGCACCAGCGCCATTCGATCGCGCGACACCCCGCACCGGGCACGCAGCACCTCGGGGTCTTGTTTCTGGATGTAATCGGCGGTCTCGCGGATCGCTTTCGCGGTCATTCGATACTCGTGCAGCACGTGCAGCGGATAGCCGCGCCGGTCCATGTCGATCCGGGCAATCGCCCGCCAGGACCCGCCGACCAGGAACAGCCGGTTGCGTTGTTCACCCATTTCACATTTGAGCTTGCCGACCTCGGCCTTGATAAATCCACGCCGTCCCTTGCGCCCGCCTTTGACATCGGCCAGCTTCAGCGGCCCCAGCGGCGAGGTCACGCAGCGCCCGACAGTGCCGCCGGCAATCTCGGCCAGCTCCATCGAAGACCCGCCGATATCGCAGACCAAGCCATAGGAGCCGGGCCAGCCAAGCAGCACCCCCTGGGCCGAGAGCCGCGCCTCTTCCGTCCCGTCGATGATGTGGATATTCAATCCGGTCAGGCGCTCGGCTTCGGCAATGAAATCGGCGCCATCGCTGGCCTCGCGCATCGCGGCGGTGGCGACGGCGGTCAGCGGTGTCGCCCGCATCCCATGCGCCAACAGCTGGAACCGGTGGATTGCCGCCAGCGCGCGTTTGCGCCCCTCGGGGTTCAGCCGCCCGGTTTCGGACAGACCGGCGCCAAGGGCGCACATGATCTTTTCATTGTAGAAATAGGCGGGGCTGCGGGCGGCGCCATCAAACACCACCAGTCGGACCGAGTTCGATCCGACATCGACCACGCCGACACGGCTCAGCGCCCGGGTTTCGGGGTCATCGAAAAGGGGGCGGCCAAAAGGCCCCCAGTCAGGCGGCGAGGCATCGTTCGCTGCGTCCATGTCTTCCGATTCGCTTGCCGGCGTCGCGCCTTTATGGGCGGCGGCTGGCGGGGACGTCAACATCCGCACTGGGCCGGGCCAGGCCAGGAGTCGCCGCATGGGTCAGTTCCGGCACATCGGCGGCCCCGGCAGAGCCGCGCCCGGAGAGTGACGGATTGTCCATGAAAAACTGGTGGCAGTTGAACGGGGTGCCGACGGCAGGGCGCCTGGCGCGGCGGAATTGGCCATCTGGCTGCATCACCCAGCTTTGCACGACGTCAGCCAGATTGGCGGCCATGATCTGACGCACGATCTGCGCCTTGACCGTTGGATTTTCGATCTGCACCAGGGTTTCGACCCGCCGGTTCAGGTTGCGGCTCATCCAGTCGGCCGAAGAGATGAACACCGTGGCCTCGTCATGTGGCAGCCCGTGGCCATTGCCGAAACAGACAATCCGGGAATGTTCCAGAAACCGCCCGATGATCGATTTCACCCGGATATTGTCAGAGAGTCCGGCGATGCCGGGGCGCAGCCCGCAGATGCCGCGGATCACCAGGTCGATTTTCACCCCGGCGGCGCTGGCTGCGTAGAGCGCGTCGATCACCTCGGGTTCGATCAGCGAATTCATCTTGGCCCAGATCCGCGCCGGACGACCGGCGTGGGCATGATCCGCCTCGGCCTCGATCCGGGCGATCAGGTCGGTCTTCATCCAATGTGGTGAGATCGACAACTTGTCCAGCCGCTCTGGCAGGGCATAGCCAGAGAGGTAGTTGAACACCTTGGTGGCGTCGCGCCCGAGAGTGACATCGCAGGTGAAAAAGCTGAGGTCGGTGTAAATCCGCGCCGTGATCGGGTGGTAATTGCCGGTGCCGAAATGAGTGTAGGTGACCAGGTTGTCGCCCTCGCGGCGCACCACGGTGCTGATCTTGGCATGGGTCTTCCAATCGACAAAGCCATAGACCACATGCGCGCCTGAGCGTTCCAGCCGGCGCGATTGGTGGATATTGGCGGCTTCGTCGAACCGCGCCTTGAGCTCGACCAGCGCGGTGACCGATTTGCCCTCTTCCGCCGCCTCGCACAGCGCCTCGACGATGGGCGAATTCTTGGATGTGCGATAGAGCGTCTGCTTGATCGCCACCACATCGGGATCGTGCGCGGCCTGGTGCAGGAAGCGGACGACCATGTCAAAGGTCTCGTATGGGTGATGCAGAAGCATGTCCTTCTGGCGGATCGCCGCAAACATGTCGCCGTCGTGGTCCTGCACCCGCTCGGGAACCCGCGGGGTGAATTGCGGCCAGAGCAGGTCGGGCCGCGCGTCGATCACCAGTTCGGAGAGCGCCGAGATGCCAATGATGCCGTCGACCTCGATCACCTCGTCGCCACGCACCTGCAATTCCTGTTCGATCACCCGTTTCAGCTCGGTAGGGGCGCGGGCCGAGATTTTCAGCCGCACCACCTCGCCGCGACGACGGCGTTTCAGCGCGGTCTCGAATTCGCGCACCAGGTCCTCGGCCTCTTCCTCGACCTCCAGATCGCTGTCGCGCAGCACCCGGAAGGTGCAGGTGCCGACCGCGCGATAGCCAGGGAACAGCCGGTCGATATGCAGCAGCAACAGCTCTTCCAGCGGCAGAAACCGGTGTTGGCCGCGGGGCGAGGGCAGCGGCACAAAGCGGTCGATCTGATGCGGGATCGGCAGCAGGGCCTGCAGGCTGCGCCGGTCGCGCTTGCGCTCCAGTGTCAGCGCCAAGGAAAAGCCCATGTTCGGGATAAAGGGAAACGGATGCGCCGGGTCGATGGCCAGCGGCGACAGCACCGGGAACACCTTGTTCAGAAACACCTCGCCGAGATAGCCGCGGTCGGCGTCGGTCAATTCCCTGCGCGACAGGATCGAGAGCCCGGCCGCCCGCATCTCGTCGCGCAGGGTGGCAAAGACGACCTGCTGATGCGCCATCAATTTGCGCGCATCCTCGTTGATCAGCAGCAATTGCGCTGCCGGGGTCAGCCCGTCGATGGCCGGGCTGGTGTTGCCCTCTCTGGCCAATGCGCGCAGGCCGGCGACGCGCACGGTATAGAATTCGTCCAGGTTGGTGGCGCTGATCGACAGAAACCGCAGCCGTTCCAGCAGCGGCACATCGAGGTTTTCCGCCTCTTCGAGCACCCGCCAGTTGAAGCCCAGCCAGCTGAGTTCGCGATTGTGGAACCGGGCCGGGCTGGTGATGTCCAGATCGGGCATCGGGCAGGGCTGCGGCCCGTCGAAATTCAGGAAATCGGCTTCGGTCATGGGGGTCTTGTCGTCGGCGGATGTGACGGTTTGATGACGTTTGGGCATCGCGACAGTCTACGCTCAGTCGGCCAGGCTTTCCAGATCATCCAGCACCCGGGCCGCCACCGCCCGCGACACATCGCGGCCCTCGCTCAGGGCGAGGGCATCAATGGCATCCACCGCGGCATTGGCGGCGGCAAAGGACCGGTCGATCCGGCGCAGCAGATAGGGGATCACCGCGGCGTCGGGCACGATCTGGCGATCCGAGAACAGCTTGCCCAGAACAAAGGCCAGCAGCAGGTCGTCCGGGGCGGCGATCTCGGCCAGGTGGCAGGCCTGCATCCGGCTGGCCAGGTCGGGCAGGGTCAGCGGCCAAAACATCGGCGGCCTGCGCGCCGTCAACAGCAGCGACCGGCCTTCGGCCAGCAGCAGGTTGTGCAGATGAAACAGCGCCTGTTCTGCCGCGGCCGTCCCGGCAATCGCATCGACATTCTCGACCACCAGATGGCCTGAGACCAGTTCGGCAATGTCGTGCTCGTCAAGCGTTTCCGCCGCGACGATCCGGGCCGCCGAGCGTGATGCCCAGACATGCGCCAGATGGGTCTTGCCCGCGCCCCTGGGGCCGACGATCAGCAACCGGCGATCCGGCCAGTCCGGCCAGAGGTCGATCATTCCCAGCGCCACGGCATTGGCGGGCGAGGCAAAGAAATCCTCGCGCCCGAGCGCCGCAATCGCGGGCAGGTCAAAGCTCAGCTGGCTCATTGTTCTTGTGCCGGTCATTCGCGTGCCGGTCGTCTCACAGCGCGCTCTGCTCAAAGGTCGTCAGGCCCGGGCGGGTCGTCGAGGCCGTGATAGAGGCGGCTGCCCTTGTAGTGGTCCAGGACAAAGCGGGTGATCACCCCCAGCGAGGCCGCCACCGGCACCGCCACCAGCATCCCGACAAAGCCGAACAGCGAACCGAACACCGACAGCGCAAAGATCAGCCAGACCGGGTGCAGCCCGACGCTGTTGCCGACCAGATTTGGGGTCAGGACATTGCCTTCGATCACCTGGCCAAGAACAAAGATACCCGCGACCAATCCGATCGACAGCCAGTCGCCCCAGAACTGGAACAATGCCAGCCCGATTGCCAGGGCGCCGCCAAACAGGGCGCCGACATAGGGAATAAAGGTGATCAGCCCGGCCAGCGCCCCGATCACCAGCCCGAATTGCAACCCGACCAGCATCAACGCAATGGCGTAATAGGTGCCCAGGATCAGACAGACGGTGCCCATGCCGCGGATAAAGCTGGCCAGGGTTTGGTCGATCTCTTGGGCCAATTGCCGGATCACCGGCGCATGATCGCGCGGCAACAATTCATCGATCCGCGCCACCATCCGGTCCCAGTCATAGAGCAGGTAAAAGGCCACCACCGGCACGATGACCAGCAGCATCACCACATTCAGCAGCGTCACCGCCGAGGACAGCGCGGTGTTCAGCAATTCACCACCCTTGTCGCGGATCGTCTCGCCCACCGCGATCAGCGATTGCCGCAGGGTCGATCCCTCATCCAGCAATTGCGGGAATTTCTCGGTCAGAAACGCCTGCAGGTTACGGAACAATTGCGGCGCGGTGTCGACCAGGGCCAGGGATTGATTGATCAGGGTCGGCACCACCAGCAGTGCCATGATGACAAAGACCACCAAGGCGGCGATGGTGATCGCGGCGGTCGCGGCCGCCCGGCTCAACCCGGCGCGCTGCAACCGATCCGCCACCGGATCAAGGAAATAGGCCACCGCGCCGCCCAGGACGAAGGGCAGGATCACATCGCCCAGCCACCAGAGCATGGCCATGAACACCGCCGCGGCGATGCCCCAGTATTTCATTTGGTCTCGGACCGGCAGCGCCATGATACACCTTTCGCGTTGCGGCCTATCTCACCTCAGGGGCCGCCGAATTCAACCCCCTTGGCCATGCGACGGCAGGTTGAACGCCTGATCCGGAGCGTCTGACCCCCCCGGGTGCGACGGCGCGGACCCCGCAGGTGGCTTGCCAGGCTGACCGGCTGCAGCGGTCCGGGTGCCACGGGCCGATCACGCCGCGATTTGCAACACGCGCGATTGCCTGACGGTTGGCTTTGGCCTAAACCGCCGAAAGTTCATTCTCTTCCCACACTCTCATTCCGTAGGTCCCAGATGCGCTTGTCCCGATATTTCCTGCCGGTTCTCAAGGAAACCCCCGCCGAGGCGCAGATCGTCAGTCACCGGCTGATGCTGCGCGCCGGGATGATCAAGCAACAGGCGGCGGGGATCTATTCCTGGCTGCCGCTGGGCTACAAGGTGCTGCGTCGGATCGAACAGATCGTGCATGAGGAACAGCAGCGCGCCGGACATATCCCGCTGCTGATGCCGACCCTGCAACCGGCGGATCTGTGGCGCGAAAGCGGGCGGTATGACGCCTATGGCCCGGAAATGCTGCGCGTCCGCGACCGCCATGACCGCGACATGCTGTATGGCCCCACCAACGAGGAAATGATCACCGACATCTTCCGCAGCCATGTCGGAAGCTACAAGGATCTGCCGCTGACGCTGTATCACATCCAGTGGAAGTTCCGCGACGAGGTGCGCCCGCGCTTCGGGGTGATGCGGGGCCGTGAATTCCTGATGAAGGACGGCTACAATTTCGACCTGACCAAAGAGGACGCGCTGCACGCCTACAACCGCCACCTGGTCAGCTACCTGCGCACCTACGAGCGGATGGGCCTGCAAGCGATCCCGATGCGCGCCGACTCGGGGCCCATCGGCGGAGATGACACCCATGAATTCCTGGTTCTCGCCGACACCGGCGAGAGCGAGGTGTTTTACGACAGCGAGATCACCGACCTGAAATTCGGTGACCGTGACATCGATTACGACAACGTCGAACAATGCCAGGCGGTGCTTGAGGAGTTCACCTCGCGCTATGCCCGCACCGACGAAACCCACGACGAGGCCCTGTTTGCCCAGGTCCCCGAGGCGCGTCGCCGGGTGGCGCGCGGTATCGAGGTCGGGCAGATCTTTTACTTCGGCACCAAATATTCCGAACCGATGGGGGCGACGGTGCAGGGGCAGGATGGGGTGAAACAACCGGTGCATATGGGCAGTCATGGCATCGGTGTCAGCCGCCTGCTGGGCGCGATCATCGAGGCCAGCCATGACGACAGGGGCATCATCTGGCCCGAAGGGGTGACGCCCTTCCATGTCGGCATCGTCAATCTGAAATCCGGCGACGCTGCGGCCGACGCCGCCTGTGACGCGCTTTATGACAGCGTCGCGGCCCTGGGGCTTGAGGCGCTTTATGATGACACGTCAGAGCGCGCCGGGGGCAAATTCGCGACGATGGATCTGATCGGTCTGCCCTGGCGGATCACGGTCGGGCCGCGCGGGCTGAAAAACGGCGTGGTTGAACTGACCTCGCGCCGGACCGGCGAAAGCGAGGAACTGCCGCCCGACCAGGCGATCGCCAGGCTGGCGACGATCTACGCGGGGCTCTGAGCCGAACGGAGCGCCTGCGGCGCATTTCCTTTGCTTCAGACGAGAAGGGGGGCTGTCTGCCCCCCTCAGGCGCGGCCGCGGGCCACGCCACCCCCCGAAGATATTTGAAACCAGGAGAAGCCGGGCGGACGCCTCGGCGCGTCTGATCTTCCTCTGGTCAAAAATATCCCGGGGGGCTGGCCTGCAAGGCCAGCGGGGGCAGCGCCCCCTAAAATCAGCCCAGCAATGCGCCGCAGGCGCGCCGTGTGGCGGTGCCGGATCACTTGCTCAGCGCGCCGTTTTCCCATTTGCCATCGGCCACCTCGCCGGAGGCATAGCGCATCGTGCCCTTGCCCTGACGGCGTCCGTCGCGGAATTCGCCCTCATAGACATCGCCATTGGCATAGGTCGCCACGCCCTGGCCCGAGATTTCGCCATCTCTCCAGTCGCCGGCATAGCTGAACCCGTCCGGCATCACGATCTTGCCGGTGCCATGGCGCTGTCCGGCTTCGAAATCGCCCTCATAGACGGTGCCGTCGGGATAGATCGCCTTGCCCTGGCCCTGACGTTGTCCGGCACTCCAATGGCCTTCGTAGCGATAGCCGTCGGGATAGGTCATCACCCCAAAGCCGTCGTTCTTGGCGTTCTTGAATTCGCCGTCATAGATCAGCCCGTTGGGATAGGTGGCGATGCCCTTGCCCTCGATCACCCCATCGCGCCATTCGCCCTCATAGGTGGCGCCGTCGGGATAGGTGATCTTGCCGCTGCCATCGGCCAGATCGCCGCGGAATTGTCCGACATAGACCGAACCGTCGGGATAGACGACGCGGCCCTCGCCCTCGATCCGCCCGGCCACCCAATTGCCGTCGTATTTATAGCCGTCGACCCCGCTAAAGATGCCCTGGCCATGGCGCTGGTCACCCTTGAACTCGCCCTCATAGATGTCGCCATTGGCATAGGTGACCTTGCCCAGCCCCTCGCGGCGGCCAGCGACCAATTCACCCTCATAGACATCGCCATTGGGCTGGGTCAGGGTGCCGGAACCATTGATCTGGCCGTCCTTCCAGGTGCCTTCATAGACCAGCCCGTCAGGCATTTTCAGGCTGCCCTGGCCTTCGCGGGCGCCGCGCACGATGTCGCCCTCATAGATCGCGCCATCCGGATAGGTGATGGTGCCGCGGCCTTCCTTGACGCCATTCACCCATTCGCCGTCATAGACATAGCCGCCCGGGCTTTCCATCCGGCCACGGCCATGGTGCATGGCGTTGCGAAAGCCGCCCTCGTAGCGCACGCCATTGGCGTAATTGGCCAGGCCCTGGCCCATGATCTTGCCTTCGGACCATTCGCCCTCATAGGTGCCGCCATCGGAAAAGACGATCTTGCCGATGCCATGCGGCTTGCCCTTGGCGAATTCGCCTTCATAGACCGAGCCATTGGGGAAGCGGGCGACGCCGCGGCCGCGAATTTCGCCCTCGACCCACGCGCCGGTGTATTCATAGCCATTCGGCAACCGGTAGGTGCCGGTGCCATGCTGCAGCCCGTCCTTGAAGGTGCCCTCATAGACGCCGCCATCGTCATATTGTTTGGTGCGCACCGCGCCGTCTTGGGCCAGGGCGGGCTGTGCCAGCGCCAGACACAGCAGCGTGGTCCGAATTCCCGATCTCACCAAAGCCATCCGCGTCACAGCCATATCCATCCCCGAAACCTGCCCGCCAGCGCGGTGTCGAAACCGTAAATGACAGGGATGCACCTTACAACGCCTTTCCGGCAAATCGGCTTTCCCTCGCGCCGTGGTGAAGTTATGACGCGGGGCAGAATGGATGAGGCAGGGCAATGGCTGACAGGTTCCGGATCACGCTGGCGCAGTTGAACCCGGTGGTGGGCGACATTGCGGGCAATATCGCCAAGGCACGCGCGGCCTGGGCGGCGGGCAAGGCGGCGGGAGCCGACCTTGTCGCCTTCACCGAGATGTTTGCGACCGGCTACAACACCCAGGATCTGGTGGAGAAACCGGTGTTCCACCAGGCGGCGATCGCGGCGATCGAGGCGCTGGCGGTGGACTGTGCCGATGGCCCGGCGCTGGCAATTGGCGGCCCCTGGATCGAGGGGGCGAATCTGTATAACGCCTATCACATCTGCAGCGGCGGCCGGGTGGTCCACCGGGTGCTGAAACACAACCTGCCGAATGAGACGGTTTTCGACGAGGTGCGCCTCTACGCCAGCGGACCGCTGGGCGGGCCCTACGCGATCGGCGACACCCGCATCGGCAGCCCGATCTGCGAGGATGCCTGGCATTCGGAAGTGGCCGAGACCCTGGCCGAAACCGGGGCGGAATTCCTGCTGGTGCCGAATGGCAGCCCCTATTATCGCGGCAAGATGGACACCCGCTACAACCACATGGTGGCACGGGTGGTCGAAACCGGGCTGCCGGCGATCTATCTCAACATGGTCGGCGGTCAGGACGATCAGGTGTTCGACGGCGGCTCCTTCGGGTTGAACCCGGGCGGCGAGATGGCCTTTCACCTGCCGATGTTCGACGAGATGTTGCACCATGTCGATCTTGAGCGCGGCTCCGAGGGCTGGCGCATCCTGCCCGGCGACAAGGCGCATATGCCGGATGACTGGGAAAGCGATTATCGCGCGATGGTCGAAAGCCTGCGCGATTATTGCGCCAAGTCCGGATTCGGCAAGGTGCTGCTGGGCCTGTCCGGGGGCATCGATTCCGCCATCGTCGCCACCATCGCGGTGGATGCGCTGGGGGCTGAGAATGTCCGGTGTGTGATGTTGCCTTCGGAATATACCTCGGAACATTCACTGGAGGACGCCAAGGCGGTCGCCGAGAACCTGGGCTGCCGCTATGATTTCGTGCCGATCGCCGAGGGGCGGCAGGCAATCACCAAGACGCTGGCGCCGCTGTTCGCGGGCACCGCGCCGGATGTGACCGAGGAAAACATCCAGTCGCGGTTGCGCGGGCTGTTGTTGATGGCGATGTCCAATAAATTCGGCGAAATGCTGCTGACCACCGGCAACAAATCCGAGGTCGCAGTCGGCTACGCGACGATTTATGGCGATATGGCGGGCGGCTATAACCCGATCAAGGATCTCTACAAGACCCGGGTGTTCGAACAATGCCGCTGGCGCAATGCCAATCATCGTGACTGGATGATGGGCCCAGAGGGCGAGGTGATCCCCGACCGGATCATCACCAAGCCGCCCTCGGCCGAATTGCGGGACGATCAAAAGGACAGCGACAGCCTGCCGGATTATCCGGTGCTCGATGCGATCCTGAATATCCTGGTCGATCTCGACGGCTCGGTTGCCGATTGCATCGCGGCCGGCTTTGACCCGGCCGATGCGGCGCGGGTGCAGCATCTGCTCTACATCAGCGAATACAAACGCTTTCAATCGGCGCCGGGCACCCGGCTGACCAAACGTGCGTTCTGGCTGGACCGGCGCTATCCGATCGTCAATCGCTGGCGTGATCCGGGCTGATCTCGGGGATTGGTGGGTTCTTTGAAAACCGCAAGCCAAGCTGGCGGAGCTGAGCAAAGCGCAGGTATTCCAGCATTCACGAATGTTAAAAACCGGACTATCGTGCCACCAATTGCATTTTGGAGGATGGTTTGATGTTTGTCAGAATGATATTTGCGATGCTGGCTTGGCTTATTTTGGCACTGCCCGGCTTGGCCGAAAACCGGTCGATGATCGTGCTCGATGGATCGGGGTCGATGTGGGGCCAGATCGAGGGTAAGTCGAAGATTGAAATCGCCCACGCGGTGCTCGGCGATGTGCTGGGCGCGGTGCCCGCGGAGAGCGAGCTTGGCCTGATCGTCTATGGTCACCGCAGCAAGGGCGATTGCGCCGATATCGAAGTGGCGGTTCCGGCCGCCAAGGGCACCGGCGCGGCGATCGGTGATTTCGCCAAGGGGATCAGCCCCAAGGGCAAGACGCCGCTGACCGACGCGGTGCGTCTGGCCGCCGAGACCCTGAAATACACCGAAAGCAAATCCACCGTCATCCTGGTGACCGACGGGTTGGAAACCTGTGACGCCGATCCCTGCGCCCTGGGGCGCGAGCTGGAGCGACTCGGCGTCAATTTCACCGCCCATGTGGTTGGCTTTGGTCTGACCGATGCCGAGGGCGCGCAGGTGGCCTGTCTGGCCGAAGAAACCGGCGGCAGCTATTTTCAGGCCAGCGATGCTGGACAGTTGAGCGCGGCATTGACCGAAACCGTGGTCGCGGTGGCCGATCCAGCCCCGGCGCCCGCCCCGGAACCCGCCGCGGCGCCGGAACCCGAGGATCTGGCGGTCACCTTGCATATCAGCGCGGCCCTCTCCGAAGACGGACCGGATCTGAGTGAGGTCGACGAGCGCGCGCGCTGGCAGATTTATGCCGCAGGCGCCGATGGCCAGCCCAGCGGCGACCGGATCAAGAACAGCTATGGTGCCGGGCTTGATGCGAAATTGCCCGCAGGCGATTACGCGGTAAAGGTGAGCTTTGCCCAGGTCATCGACCTGGTGCTGCCGGTGCATGTCGCCGCGAACGAGCTGACCGAAAGCCATGTGGTGCTGAACGTCGGCCATATCACCGTCACCCCGAAAACCGCGCCTGATGCCACTGAGCCGAACAAGGCTGTGCGGGTACAGGTGTTTTCCGGTGGCAAACGCGCCAACGGTTACGGCCAGAGCGCGTTTTACATGCCGGCAGGTGAATTGCGGATCCTGGCGACTCATGCCGGGGCCGAGGCAACCGAGACCCTCATGCTGAAGGCCGGGGCGCGCGAAGCTCGCGAATTGATTGTCGGGGCTGGCGTGGTCTATCCGAAAGCGCTCTATGCCGAGGGCGGTCCGGCGGTGGAAAACAACGATGTCCGCTTTATCGTGCAAAGTGCTGAGGTCGATCTCAAGGGCCGGCGCAAGAACATCCACTCGGTCTATGGGTCGCGCGCCTTTGACATGCCGGTCGGGGACTATGTGCTTTTCGCCAAGCTCGGCACCGCCGAGGTCACCAGCCCGCCATTCAAGGTTGAGGCCGGCAAGCGGGTGGAACTGCAGGTGGTGATGAATGCCGGGGTGCTGGCGTTGGCGACACCGGGCGCCTATCGGGTGCAATTGTTCGAGGCAAAAAAGGACATCAACGGCAAGCAGAAACGGGTGCAATCCGCCTATGGCGAGGCGCATCAGTGGACATTGGCCGCGGGCAAATACCTGGCCCATGCCACCTACAAGGACAGCGATGTTGTCAAGGAAACCACGATTGAGGTGATTGCCGGTGAGAGGGCAGAGGTGACACTGGACTAACATCGGCCAGGCCCTGTTGCGGGCGCGCATCGTCACGCCCGCCCACCGCCAAAAACCCACCGGGGTAGGACGCTGTCCGTTCCCAGGCTTATGGCGGGCAAGCCATTTGCAGCGGTGAATATTGCCGCTGCGGGAGCCCGAATCGCCGTCGGATATGGCAATCCGGCGGCGTGCTTTTTCAGCGCAGCGAAATGACCCGGGATTGGTTGACCCTGCCAAGGGGCGGGAGTAAACCCAGACAAAGGCATCGCGGGCCCAATTGCCCGGCCGCGCAAGCAAAGGAGCCGACCTTGGAAGAGATGCTGCGGGAGTACCTCCCCATTCTCGTTTTTCTGGCCGTCGCGATCGGGTTGGGGCTGGTTCTGATCCTTGCCGCGATTGTCGTCGCCGTGCGCAATCCCGACCCGGAAAAGGTGTCTGCCTACGAGTGCGGGTTCAACGCCTTTGACGATGCGCGGATGAAATTCGATGTGCGGTTCTACCTGGTGTCGATCCTGTTCATCATTTTCGATCTGGAAATCGCCATGCTGTTCCCCTGGGCGGTGGCGTTCAAGGATGTCAGCATGGCCGGGTTCTGGTCGATGATGGTGTTCCTCGGGGTGCTGACCATCGGCTTTGCCTACGAATGGAAGAAGGGGGCGCTGGAATGGCAATGACCGGGGTGCAAACCGGCACCAACACCGCAGGCGCCGACAAAGAGGTCGCCACCCAGAACCTGAATCGTGAGTTGCAGGACAAGGGATTCTTGTTGTCCTCGTCCGAGGACATCATCAACTGGGCCCGCACCGGCAGCCTGCATTGGATGACCTTTGGCCTGGCCTGCTGCGCGGTCGAGATGATGCACACCTCGATGCCACGCTATGACGCCGAACGTTTTGGCATCGCACCGCGCGCCAGCCCACGCCAGTCCGACGTGATGATCGTCGCCGGCACCCTGACCAACAAGATGGCCCCGGCGCTGCGCAAGGTCTATGACCAGATGCCGGAGCCGCGCTATGTGATCTCGATGGGATCCTGCGCCAACGGCGGCGGCTATTACCATTACAGCTATTCGGTGGTGCGCGGCTGTGACCGGATCGTGCCGGTCGACATCTATGTACCGGGCTGCCCGCCGACCGCTGAGGCGCTGCTCTATGGTATCATGCAGCTGGCGCGCAAAATCCGGCGCACCGGGACAATCGCCCGCTAGGGGCAGGGGATCGTGATGAGCGAAGCACTCGAAGAACTCGGCACCCATATCGAGCTGAAGCGCGCGGATTGCGTGCTTGGCTGGGCGGTGTCCCGTGGTGAGCTGACGGTGGATGTCGCCCCGGCCAATATCGTTGGCCTGGTCGATTTCCTGCGTGCCGACAGCAGTTGCAAATTCTCGACCCTGGTCGATATCACCGGGGTTGATTACCCGGACCGGGCCAAGCGGTTTGATGTGATCTATCACTTCCTGTCGATGTATCAGAATCAGCGCATCCGCCTGCGGGTCAGCCTGCGCGAGGATGAGATGGCGCCGTCGATCACCTCGGTTCACCCGTCGGCCAATTGGTTCGAACGCGAAGTCTTTGACATGTTCGGGATCATCTTTTCCGGCCACCCGGATTTGCGGCGTATCCTCACCGATTACGGCTTTCGCGGCCATCCGCTGCGCAAGGATTTCCCGACCTCCGGCTATACCGAAGTGCGCTATGACGAGGCCGCCAAGCGGGTGGTCTATGAGCCGGTGAGCCTGGTGCAGGAATACCGTCAGTTCGATTTCATGTCGCCCTGGGAAGGGGCGGAATACATCCTGCCGGGCGATGAGAAAAAGGGCGATGACAAAAGGGAGTCAGCGAAATGATCGAGTGGTTGAGTTTCGATCTCGTTCAAGCTGTGCTCGCGGCACTTGGTCTGGGCGTCACTGTCTCTGAGGTTTTTAAAAAAAAATCCGAAGTTTACGAAGTGGCCATCGGTTCATTGCGACGGTATTTTTGCTTTGGTTTCCGCGGTCTGAGGTTCGACTACAAAGTGGGCTCTGGTTCACGTAGCATTGGGATTGCGCAATGATGTATATCTTCTTTGCCGTTCTCTTTGTGGTGCCGATGTGGTTTCTGGTGCCGCAGTTCCGGTTGCCGCAATGGGCGGCGCTGATCGCAATCATCCCCTTTGGCATCTTTGTGCTGCTCTGGGTGATGGCGTTTCGTGACAAAATCAAGATTCCGGGGATTGACCAATGATGGACGGCTCCAAAGGCTTTGCCGACATCGAGACCGGCGAACAGAAAATCCGTAACTTCAACATCAACTTCGGCCCGCAACACCCTGCGGCGCACGGGGTTTTGCGGATGGTGCTTGAGCTCGACGGCGAGATTGTCGAGCGGGCAGATCCGCATATCGGCCTGCTGCACCGTGGCACCGAGAAGTTGATGGAAAGCCGGACCTATCTGCAGAACCTGCCGTATTTTGACCGGCTGGATTACGTCGCGCCGATGAATCAGGAACATGCCTGGTGTCTGGCCATCGAAAAACTGACCGGGGTCGAGGTGCCGCGTCGCGCCTCGCTGATCCGGGTGCTGTTCTGCGAGATCGGGCGGATCCTGAACCACCTGCTGAACGTGACCACCCAGGCGATGGATGTCGGGGCGCTGACGCCGCCGCTCTGGGGGTTTGAGGAACGCGAAGATCTGATGATCTTTTACGAACGGGCCTGTGGCGCGCGCCTGCACGCCGCCTATTTCCGCCCCGGCGGGGTGCATCAGGATTTGCCGCCCGAATTGCTTGACGATATCGAAACCTGGGCCAAACGCTTTCCGAAACGGCTGGATGATATCGACGCGCTGCTGACCGAAAACCGGATCTTCAAACAGCGCAATTGCGATATCGGGGTGGTGAGCGAAGAAGACATTCAAAACTGGGCCTTTTCCGGCGTCATGGTGCGCGGATCGGGCCTGGCCTGGGACCTGCGCCGTGCGCAACCCTATGAATGCTATGACGAATTCGATTTCCAGATCCCCGTCGGCAAGAATGGCGATTGCTATGACCGCTACCTCTGCCGGATGGAGGAGATGCGTCAATCGACCAGCATCATCCTGCAGGCGATTGAAAAGCTGCGCGCACCCGAAGGCCAGGGCGATATTCTGGCCCGGGGCAAGATCACCCCGCCGAAACGCGGCGAGATGAAGACCTCGATGGAGGCGCTGATCCATCACTTCAAGCTGTACACCGAGGGTTTCCACGTGCCCGAAGGCGAAGTTTATGTCGCCGTCGAAGCGCCGAAGGGCGAATTCGGCGTGTTCCTGGTCAGCGACGGCTCGAACAAGCCCTACCGGGCCAAGCTGCGCGCGCCGGGGTTCCCGCATCTGCAGGCGATGGATTATGTTGCAGGCGGCCACCAACTGGCCGATGTGGCGGCGATCATCGGCACCTTGGATGTGGTGTTCGGGGAGATTGATCGCTGATGCCTGGTCATGCCGCAACCGCAACGACACCGGTGCCGCCTCGGCCGGGCCGGCGTGATCGGAGGACCCGAATGAGCAACTTGATGCGCTTTGCGACGGCAACCGCGGTGCTGGGTCTGACCGGTGCCTGCGCGATGGCGCCGCAGGGGGTCGGGCCTGAAACAGCGGCGCTCTATGACGCGGCGGTGGCCTCGGTCGGCTGTGAGATGCGCACCGAGCGCGAATATCTGGCGGTCGAGTTGCAAACCGGGATGACCCGCGAACAGACCATTCAGATGGGACAATTTCGTATGGCTGCCGGCGCGGCCGAACCGACAGAGGGCGGTGGTGTCCGCCTGACCACAGGCGCCTGCGCCTAAGCGGCACCCGGTGACTCAAGGGTGAATTAAAGGATCGTTCGAACCATGTTGCGACGCCTCTACCACGATCAGCCCGAAAGCTTTGCTTTCACGCCCGCCAATCTGGCATGGGCCGAGGCGCAGATCACCAAATACCCCGAAGGCCGTCAGGCCAGCGCCATCATTCCGCTGCTCTGGCGCGCGCAGGAACAAGAGGGCTGGCTCAGCCGCCCGGCGATCGAACAGATCGCTGACATGCTGGGCATGGCCTATATCCGGGCGCTGGAAGTGGCGACCTTCTACTTCATGTTCCAGCTGCAACCGGTTGGTTCGGTCGCGCATATTCAGATCTGCGGGACCCTGTCCTGCATGATCTGCGGTGCCGAGGACCTGATCGGGGTTTGCCGCGAAAAGATCGCGGACAAGGCGCATACGCTGTCGGCGGATGGCAAGTTCTCCTGGGAAGAGGTCGAATGCCTCGGCGCCTGTTCGAACGCGCCGATGGCGCAGATCGGCAAGGATTATTACGAGGATCTGACCGCCGCGCGGCTGGTCGAAATCCTGGACGAGCTGGCCGCGGGCAAGGTGCCGGTGCCGGGGCCGCAGAATGGCCGTTTTGCGGCCGAACCTTTGTCGGGGCTGACCAGCCTCAAGGATTACGAAAGCGGGCGCAAGCAATACAACGCCTCGGCTCAACGGGCGGTCGATCTGGGCGACACCGTCAAGCGGATTGATGGCACCGAGGTGCCGCTGTTGACCCCCTGGCGGACCGGTGGCGCAGGCAAGGCGGCGACGGCTGAGGCCGAGGAACAGGTCGCTCCGGCCGCGACCACCGCGCCGACTGCCGAGGATGCCGTAGGCCGCCAGCCGGAAGGGCTGAAAGCGGCGCGCGATGACCATCCGGATGATCTGAAACAGATCAAGGGCGTCGGGCCGAAATTGCAGGATTTGCTGAATTCGATGGGCTTTTTCCACTTCGATCAGATCGCGGCCTGGGGCCCGGACGAGGTGGCCTGGGTCGATGAGAACCTCAAGGGCTTCAAGGGCCGGGTCAGCCGTGACACCTGGGTGGATCAGGCCAAGATTCTAGCAAAGGGCGGCGAGACCGCGTTTTCAGCACGGGTCAAAAAGGGTGACGTCTACGAATAGTACCAAACCGACGATGTGATCGCTGAGGGGAGGCGAGACTATGGACTTGCAGACAAAAGAAGGACGGTGTTCGGCGATTTGCTGGATCATCGGCGTGGTTGTGGCGATCGTTGCCTACAGCGCGATGCGTCCAGCTGTCTGGATTCTGGTCGCCCTGGTGATCGCTGCGCTGGTGGGCTGTGCCGTTGCCTTGCTGCTGATCCGATTCTTTTGCGCTTCGCAGCGGTCACAGGACTCGGCAGGATCTCAAACCGGGGGGATGTCGCCAGGTGCGATGGCTGCTCCGGTTGCCGCACCAGCGCCGACTGCAACTGCCGCACCCGCGCCGGAGGCAAGTGATGCGGCGACCGGGGCGACGTCAAGCCGCGCCGCCGGAATCGTGCCAGCCGATGGCGCCACCGCCGAATATGACGAGGCGCAAGAGGGCATGTCGACCGCCGCCACCAGCGCCGCGGCCTATGACGCGCCCGAGGGCGACAAGGCCTGGGAGGACGCGGCAGAAGAGCCCGCTGAGACGGCAGAAGAACCCGCTGAGGCGAAGCCGGCTGCGGCTTCTGCCAGCGATGCAGGCGAGGCGGGACGGAAACCCCAAGCGCTGAGCGCGGCGCGCGACGGTGTGGCGGATGATCTGAAACGGATCAAGGGCGTCGGGCCGAAGCTGGAAATCCTGCTGAACGAGCTTGGCATCTACCATTTCGATCAGGTGGCCGCCTGGGGCGCGGATGAGGTGGCTTGGGTCGATCAGAATCTCAAGGGCTTCAAAGGCCGGGTCAGCCGCGATGGCTGGGTGGCGCAGGCCACGACCCTGGCGGCGGGCGGCGAGACCGAATTCTCGCAACGCGTGGACAAGGGCGGTGTGTATTGACCGATGAACATGGCAAACCGGCAAGACAGCGAACGGGCGCTGGCCCGACGCGGGCGCGTTGTCGCCCTGGTGATCGCAGGCACCATGCTGATATGGCTGGTTGGCACCGCGCTGGTGCCCTGGCTGGGCCTGCCAGTTCGCTTTGTCTTTCTGTTCGACATGGCGGCGATCGCGGGCTTCGTCTGGGTCTTTGTCAACCTCTGGCAAATCTGGCGTCTGCGCCAACAATTGAACGACAAGGGGCAAGGGTAGCGTGATGCTCAAGGATCAGGACCGGATATTCACCAATATCTACGGCATGCATGACCGCACGCTGAAGGGCGCGCAGGCGCGTGGCCATTGGGATGGCACCAAGGGGCTGCTGGCGCTGGGGCGCGACAAGATCGTCGAGATCATGAAGGCCTCGGGTCTGCGTGGACGCGGCGGCGCCGGGTTCCCGACCGGGCTGAAATGGTCGTTCATGCCCAAGGAAAGCGATGGGCGCCCCTCCTATCTGGTGGTCAATGCCGATGAATCCGAGCCCGGCACCTGCAAGGACCGGGAAATCATGCGCCACGACCCGCATACGCTGGTCGAGGGCTGCCTGATCGCGTCTTTCGCGATGGGGGCGAATGCCTGCTACATCTATATTCGCGGTGAATATATCCGCGAGCGCGAGGCGCTGCAGGCGGCGATTGACGAGGCCTACGCGGCCGGGTTGATCGGCAAGAACGCCTGTAAATCCGGCTATGATTTCGACCTCTACCTGCATCACGGTGCGGGGGCCTATATCTGCGGCGAGGAAACCGCGCTGCTGGAAAGCCTTGAGGGCAAGAAGGGCATGCCGCGGATGAAACCGCCGTTCCCTGCCGGGGCAGGGCTTTATGGCTGCCCGACCACGGTGAACAACGTCGAATCCATCGCCGTCGTGCCGACCATCCTGCGCCGTGGTGCCGACTGGTTCGCGGGCTTTGGCCGGGAGAACAATGCGGGCACCAAGTTGTTTGCGATTTCAGGCCATGTGAACAACCCCTGCGTCGTCGAAGAAGCGATGTCGATCGGCTTTGAAGAGTTGATCGAAAAGCATTGCGGTGGCATTCGCGGCGGCTGGGACAATCTGCTGGCGGTGATCCCCGGCGGATCCTCGGTGCCCTGTGTGCGCGGCGAGAACATGCGCGACGCGGTGATGGATTTCGACTATCTGCGCGGCGAGCTTGGCTCGGGGCTGGGCACCGCTGCGGTGATCGTGATGGACAAATCTGTCGATATCGTCAAAGCGATCTGGCGGCTGTCGGCGTTTTACAAACACGAGAGCTGTGGCCAATGCACCCCCTGCCGCGAGGGCACCGGCTGGATGATGCGGGTGATGGACCGGTTGGTGCGCGGCGAGGCCGAGCCAGAGGAAATCGACATGCTCTGGGATGTGACCAAGCAGGTCGAGGGCCATACGATCTGCGCTCTGGGCGATGCGGCGGCCTGGCCGATCCAGGGGCTGATCAGGAATTTCCGTGGCGAGATCGAGGACCGGATCAAACACAAGCGCGGCGTCACCGCCGTGGCGGCGGAGTGATCGCTATGGCCCAGTTTCGTAGCCCATTGCCGCGTCGCGCGGTGCTGGCGGTGATGCTCGTTGCGCTCACTGGCTGCGGTGTGGTGCAATCCGGCGTCAGCTGGGTTTCTGGCGGTGGTCGGGTGAGTTTTGACGACAAGTATTACCGCGCCAAGCTGACCAAGGACGACGAGGCGCCGCAGAAATTCAGCGTCACGGTCAACAAGGTCAGCCAGAGCCTGGCGGGCGCCAAAGAGGCAGGCCGCTATGAGTCGGTGAAATATTGCATGAAATTCTTCGGCTGGTCCGGCGTCGACTGGACCATCGGCCCGGATGATCCGGACAGTTCGCTGATCATCGTCGATGACACGCTGACCCTGAAGGGCGAATGCAAGGGATGGTTGTAAGCCCCGGCTTGCACTGTGCTGGATTGAATTACAGGCCGTAAGCGGCCGGGATGAATGGGAAGAGCCGCCGGAACAGGGGCTTTTCTGATGGAGAACTAGGATATGGCGGACCTTCGCAAGATCATCATTGACGGTATCGAGGTCGAGGTCGACCCGGCGCTGACCCTGATCCAGGCCTGCGAACAGGCCGGGGTCGAAGTGCCGCGCTTTTGCTACCATGAACGCCTGTCGATCGCCGGCAATTGCCGGATGTGTCTGGTCGAGGTTGTTGGCGGCCCGCCGAAACCCGCCGCCTCTTGTGCGATGCAGGTCAAGGATCTGCGCCCCGGGCCGGAAGGCGCGCCGCCGGTGGTGAAAACCAACTCGCCGATGGTCAAAAAGGCCCGCGAGGGGGTGATGGAATTCCTGCTGATCAACCACCCGCTGGATTGCCCGATCTGCGATCAGGGCGGTGAATGTGATCTGCAGGATCAGGCGATGGCCTATGGCGTCGATTTCTCGCGCTTCCGCGAACCCAAGCGCGCCAGCGACGATCTCGATCTCGGGCCGCTGGTTGAAACCCATATGACCCGCTGCATTTCCTGCACCCGCTGCGTGCGCTTCACCTCTGAGGTCGCCGGGATCACCCAGATGGGCCAGACCGGGCGCGGCGAAGATGCCGAGATCACCAGCTACCTGAACCAGACGCTGAATTCCAACATGCAGGGCAATATCATTGATCTCTGCCCGGTTGGGGCTCTGGTTTCAAAGCCTTACGCCTTTACTGCCCGTCCGTGGGAGCTGACCAAGACCGAAACCATCGACGTGATGGACGCGCTTGGATCCTCGATCCGCGTCGACACCAAGGGCCGCGAAGTGATGCGCATCCTGCCGCGCAACCATGACGGGGTGAACGAGGAATGGATTTCCGACAAGACCCGCTTTGTCTGGGACGGGCTGCGTCGGCAACGGCTGGACACGCCCTATATCCGTGAAAACGGCAAGCTGCGCCCGGCCACCTGGCCCGAGGCGCTGAGCGCCGCCGCGACGGCGATGCAGGGCAAGAAACTGGCCGGGCTGGTCGGTGATCTGGCCCCGGTCGAGGCCGCCTTTGCGCTGAAACAGCTGATCGAGGGGCAGGGCGGTTCTGTCGAATGCCGCACCGACGGCGCGAAGCTGCCTGTTGGCAACCGCTCCGCCTATGTTGGCACCGCCTCGATCGAGGATATCGACAGCGCCGCCTACATTATGCTGATTGGAACCAATCCAGAAGTTGAGGCGCCGGTTCTGAATGCCCGGATCCGCAAGGCTTGGTTGAACGGTGCCCAGATCGGTGGCATCGGTGTCCCGGCCGGGTTGAGCTATGACGTCTTTGACATGGGCAATGACCGCAAGGCGCTGGCCGGGCTGGCCAAGCATGACTTCGGCGACATCAAGGAAAAGAACTCGGTGATGATCGTTGGCCAGGGCGCGCTGCGCGAGGCCGATGGCGCGGCGGTTCTGGCCGAAGTGATGACCGCAGTCGAGCGCTCCAATGGCAAGCTGCTGGTGCTGCACACCGCCGCGGGTCGGGTTGGGGCGATGGATGTCGATGCGGTGACGGCGGGTGGCCTGCCTGCGGCACTGGACGGGGCTGAGGTGGTTTACAACCTCGGCGCCGATGAGGTCGATATCGCGCCCGGGCCCTTTGTCATCTACCAAGGCAGCCATGGCGACCGGGGCGCGCACCGCGCCGATGTGATTCTGCCGGGCGCCGCCTGGACCGAAGAGAGCGGGCTGTTCGTCAACACCGAAGGCCGCCCGCAGCTGGCGCTGCGCGCCGGATTCGCACCGGGCCAGGCCAAGGAAAACTGGGCGATCCTGCGGGCGCTTTCGGCTGAGCTGGACGCGACGCTGCCCTATGACAGCCTGGCACAGCTGCGTCAGACGCTGGTCGCCGAGGTGCCGCATCTGAAGGGGATCGACACGGTGCCGGAAAACGACTGGCAACCGCTTGAGTCGGGTCAGCTGGGCGAGGCGAGTTTTGTCGCGGCACTCGGGGATTTCTACCTGACCAATCCGATTGCCCGCGCCTCCGAGGTGATGGCCGATCTGTCGGCCCGCGCCAAGGCGCGCAATGACACCGCGATGGCGGCAGAATAAGATGCGTCGTTTTGCCCTCCTCTCTCTGGCCCTGACCGGGCTGGTGGCCTGCGCCCCGGCGTCGGACGATGAGGGCATGACAGCAAAGCAGGCCGCCGTGGCCCGCGCCGAAGCGCGGTTCACCGGCCCCTATGCCCCATCTTATGAGGGCATTGAGACCCGGTTGCTGGACGGCGACCTGGTGAATTTCCACGTCCGTATGCGGGGCGCGCGGGATGGCGAAGACGTGGCCGACTATGCCGAATGCGCCGCAGCGCGTTATGCATTGATCCGTGGCTACGGTTTTGCACGGCATCTGCGCACAAATGTCGCCCAAGAGGCTGGCCTCTGGCAGGCGGATGCTGTTTATACCATCTCGGCGGCACTGCCGGATGGGCTCAGGACCATTGACGCAGAGGTCGTGGTTGCAGACTGCACGGAACGCAAGATTCCGACGGTATGAAAGGCGCGTAGGGACAGATGGCTGAATTCTTTACCTCTCATCCGCTGGGGATCGCCCTGCTGATTATCGGGCAGGTGTTGCTGATCGTGGTGCCGCTGCTGGTGGCACTGGCGTTTCTGCTCTATGCCGACCGGAAAATCTGGGCGGCGGTGCAGTTGCGCAAGGGCCCGAACGTGGTGGGCGTGTTCGGCCTGCTGCAGAGCTTCGCGGATTTCATCAAATACATCACCAAAGAGGTGGTGATCCCGGCTGGGGCAGATCGGGCGGTGTTCCTGATGGCGCCGCTGACCTCCTTCGCGCTGGCGATGATCGCCTGGGCGGTAATTCCATTCAACGACGGCTGGATCCTTTCGGATATCAATGTCGCCATCCTCTATATCTTCGCGGTCTCCTCGCTTGAGGTATACGGCGTGATCATGGGCGGTTGGGCGTCGAATTCGAAATATCCGTTCCTCGGCTCGCTTCGGTCTGCCGCGCAAATGATCTCTTATGAGGTCTCGATCGGGCTGATCATCATCGGGGTGATCATTTCCACCGGCTCGCTGAACCTCAGCGATATTGTGCATGCGCAGGACGGCAATCTGGGGCTGCTGAACTGGTATTGGCTGCCGCATTTCCCGATGGTCATCCTGTTCTTCATCTCAGCCCTGGCGGAAACCAACCGCCCGCCGTTCGACCTGCCCGAGGCTGAGTCTGAACTGGTCGCGGGCTATCAGGTCGAATATTCCTCGACCCCGTTCCTGTTGTTCATGATCGGCGAATATGTCGCCATCGTGCTGATGTGCGCGCTGGTGTCGCTGCTGTTCTTTGGCGGCTGGCTGTCGCCGGTGCCGGGCCTGCCGGACGGGTTCCTGTGGATGGCCGGCAAGATGCTGGTGGCGTTCTTTGTGTTCTCGATGGTCAAGGCCATCGTGCCGCGCTACCGCTACGACCAATTGATGCGGATTGGCTGGAAGGTGTTCCTGCCGCTGTCGCTGTTCTGGGTCGTTCTGGTTGCATTCCTGGCGAAATTCGAAGTGTTCGGTGGCTTTTGGGCTCGCTGGGCGATGGGGGGCTGACATGGCGAATATCGACTATGGCCGGGCAGCGAAATATTTCCTGCTGACGGACATCCTCAAGGGCTTCAAGATGGGGATGATCTATTTCTTCAAACCCAAGGCGACGCTGAACTATCCGCATGAAAAGGGCCCGCTCAGCCCGCGGTTCCGCGGCGAGCATGCCTTGCGCCGCTATCCGAATGGCGAGGAACGCTGCATCGCCTGCAAGCTGTGCGAGGCGGTCTGCCCGGCGCAGGCGATCACCATCGATGCGGAACCGCGCGAGGACGGCAGCCGCCGCACCACCCGCTATGACATCGACATGACAAAATGCATCTATTGCGGTTTCTGCCAGGAGGCCTGCCCGGTTGACGCCATTGTCGAGGGGCCGAATTTCGAATTCGCCACCGAGACCCGCGAAGAGCTGTTCTATGACAAGTCCCGGTTGCTCGCCAATGGCGACCGCTGGGAGGCCGAGATTGCTCGCAACCTGGAAACGGATGCGCCCTACAGATGAATTGCCGCAGCGGACATAACCCAGGAGGGCGAGGCTGATGGCTGACGCCCGCAATCCGTTTGAGGCGATGCTGGAACAAGCGCAGGCGATGGCCAAGGCGATGAATCCGGCACTGGAAAACTTCAATCCCAAGGGGTTTGAGGCGATCTGGCCGACGTTGCCCAAGGAATTCATGGAAATGGCCTTTGGCAAATCCTTTAACAAGGATGGCCTCGACTCCAAGACCCGGCTGTTCCTGATGCTGGCCGGTCTGGTGATTCAGGGCGCCCAGGCCGAAAGTCAGCTGCGGCTGACCGTGCGCCACCTGATCGCGGCCGGTGCCACCCATCAGGAGGTGGCCGAGGCCATCGCCCAGATGACCATGTTTGCCGGGGTTCCGGCTGTGACCAAGGCCGGTGTGCTGGCCAAAGAGGTCATGGACGAAATGGAAGGGGAAGAGGAATGAGTGTCGCGGTGCTTGCCTTTTATCTGTTCGCCGTCTCGCTGCTGGCGGGTGGGCTGTTCACGGTGATTTCCCGCAACCCGGTCCATTCGGTGCTGTGGCTGATCCTGACGTTCCTGTCGGCGGCCGGGCTGTTCGTGCTGCTGGGTGCTGAGTTTGTCGCGATGCTGCTGATCATTGTCTATGTCGGCGCGGTCGCGGTGCTGTTCCTGTTCGTGGTGATGATGCTCGACGTCGATTTCGCCGAGCTGAAGGCCGAAATGGCCCGCTACATGCCGCTGGCGCTGTTGATCGGGCTTATTTTGCTGATGCAATTCGCGCTCGCCTACGGGTCGTGGATCGAGGCCGATAGCGCCCAGAGCGCCCGGCAGGCGGTCACTCCGGAAGGTGTCGAGAACACTGCGGCAATCGGCCTGTTGATCTATGAGAAATATTTCCTGCTGTTCCAACTGGCCGGGCTGATCCTGCTGGTGGCGATGATCGGGGCGATCGTCCTGACCGTCCGGCACCGCAGCGATGTCAAACGCCAGAACGTGCTGGCGCAGATGTGGCGCGATCCAGCCAAGGCGATGGAACTGAAGGATGTGAAACCGGGGCAGGGCCTCTAGCCCACGCCGGACGACAAGAACGCCGGGCAATCCGGCAGCGGGACGTAAAGGACCGAGAGGGACGACATGATCGGACTTGAACATTATCTGACGGTGGCAGCAGCGCTGTTCGTCACCGGGATCTTCGGGATATTCCTGAACCGGAAGAACGTCATCATTCTGTTGATGTCGATCGAGTTGATCCTGCTGTCGGTCAACATCAACCTGGTGTCCTTTTCCAGCTTTCTGAACGATCTGACCGGGCAGGTGTTTACCCTGTTCGTGCTGACCGTGGCCGCTGCCGAGGCGGCGATTGGCCTGGCCATTCTGGTCTGTTTTTACCGAAACCGCGGCTCTATCGCCGTGGAAGACGTCAACGTGATGAAAGGCTGATCGCCATGGTCCAGCTCATCCTTTTCCTGCCGCTGATCGGCGCGCTGATTGCCGGGTTCGGCTGGCGTATCATCACCGAACGCGGGGCGATGTGGGTCACCACCGGGCTGCTGTTCGTGGCCTGTGCCCTGTCCTGGATCACCTTTCTGTCGCTGGGCGAGGTGACTCAGCACATCCCGCTGATGCGCTGGATCGAAAGTGGCACCCTGGCCACCGAATGGGCGATCCGCCTCGACCGGCTGACCGCGATCATGCTGATCGTGGTGACCACGGTTTCGGCCTTCGTGCACCTCTACAGCTTTGGCTACATGGCGCATGACCCGGCCTTCAAGGAAGGCGAAAGCTACAAGCCGCGCTTCTTTGCCTATCTGTCCTTCTTCACCTTCACCATGCTGATGCTGGTGACCGCCAACAACCTGGTGCAGATGTTCTTTGGTTGGGAGGGCGTCGGCGTCGCCTCTTACCTGTTGATCGGGTTTTATTACCGCAAGCCGTCAGCGAACGCTGCGGCGATCAAGGCCTTCGTGGTCAACCGGGTCGGCGATTTCGGCTTTATCCTGGGCATGCTGGCGCTGTTCTTCCTGGTCGACAGCATCGACCTCGACACCATCTTTGCCGAGGCACCGCGCCTGGCCGAGACCGAGCTTAGCTTCCTCGGCTATAGCTGGAACGCAGCCGAGATCATCGTGATGTTGCTGTTCATCGGCGCGATGGGCAAATCGGCCCAATTGTTCCTGCACACCTGGCTGCCCGATGCGATGGAGGGGCCGACCCCGGTGTCGGCGCTGATCCACGCGGCCACCATGGTCACCGCCGGCGTGTTCATGATCTGCCGGATGTCGCCGCTGGTCGAATATGCGCCCGACGCCAAGAACCTGATCGTGTTCATCGGCGCCAGCACCGCGTTCTTTGCCGCGACCGTTGGTCTGGTGCAGAACGATATCAAACGGGTGATCGCCTATTCGACCTGTAGCCAGCTTGGTTATATGTTCGTGGCGGCAGGGGTCGGCGTCTATTCGGCGGCGATGTTCCACCTGCTCACCCATGCGTTCTTTAAGGCGATGCTGTTCCTTGGCGCCGGGTCGGTTATCCATGCGATGCACCATGAGCAGGACATGCGAAATTACGGCGGGCTGCGCAAAAAGATCCCGCTGACCTATTACGCGATGCTGATCGGCACCCTGGCGATCACCGGGGTCGGCATCCCGCTGACAACCATCGGCTTTGCCGGGTTCCTGTCCAAGGATGCCATCATCGAAAGCGCCTGGGCGGGCACCGCCGGTGGCTATGGCTTCTGGATGCTGGTGATCGCGGCACTGTTCACCTCGTTCTATTCCTGGCGGCTGATCTTCATGACCTTCTTTGGCACCGCGCGCGGCGACAAACACACCCATGATCACGCCCATGAAAGCCCCAAAGTGATGCTGATCCCGCTCGGGGTTCTGGCACTCGGCGCGGTGTTCTCAGGGATGGTCTGGTATGGCGCGTTCTTTGGCGACCATCACAAGGTCAATGCCTTCTTTGGCATCGAAGCCCATGCCGAGGCGGGCGAGGCCGGACATGGCGTGACGGCGGACAGCGGTCATGGTGAGGCCAACGATGATGGCCACGGCGCGGCCCCGGTGGCGGATCATGGCGCGGGCATGGCCCCGGCTGGTGCGATCTATATGGGCGCCGACAATCATGTGATGGATGACGCGCACCATGCCCCGACCTGGGTCAAGATCAGCCCGTTCATCGCGATGCTGATTGGCCTGTTTACCGCCTGGTTGTTCTACATCGTCAATCCGGCGCTGCCCAAGCGCCTGGCCGAGAGCCAGCGACCGCTGTATCTGTTCCTGCTGAACAAATGGTATTTCGACGAGATCTACAGCTTTATCTTTATCCGGCCCGCGATGTGGCTTGGCCGGTTCTTCTGGAAGAAGGGCGATCAGGGCGTCATCGACGGCGGCATCAACGGGGTGGCGCTGGGAATCGTGCCGTTCCTTACCCGCCTCGCGGGACGGGCGCAGTCGGGCTATATCTTTACCTATGCCCTCGCCATGGTGGTCGGGATCGCGATTCTTGTCACCTGGATGTCGATCGGCGGGGGGGCTGAATGATGACCAACCTGCTTTCGATTACCTGCTTTATCCCGGCCATTGCCGCGCTGATCCTCGCGATCTTTCTGCGCGGAGAGGACGAGGCGGCGCAGCGCAATGCCAAATGGGTGGCGCTGATCGCCACCACCCTGACCTTTGTGGTGTCGCTGTTCATCCTGGCCGGGTTCAACCCCGACGACACCGGGTTCCAGTTTGTCGAGGATCGCTCGTGGTTGCTGGGTCTGCGCTACAAGATGGGCGTCGACGGGATCAGCGTGCTGTTCGTGCTGCTGACCACCTTCATGATGCCCTTAACGATTGCCGCCAGTTGGAAGGTGGAAAGCCGGGTCAAGGAATACATGATCGCCTTCCTGCTGCTCGAAACCCTGATGCTCGGCGTGTTCATGGCGCTGGATCTGGTGCTGTTCTACGTGTTCTTTGAGGCCGGTCTGATCCCGATGTTCCTGATCATCGGCATCTGGGGCGGGAAAGAGCGGATCTACGCGGCGTTCAAGTTCTTCCTCTACACCTTCCTTGGCTCGGTGTTGATGCTGGTGGCGATGGTGGTGATGGCGGCCGAGGCCGGGACCACCGATATCGCCAAATTGCTGGTGTTCGACTTCGGATCGGAAACCTTTAGTCTGCTCGGTGTGCAGATCGTCGGCGGCATGCAGACGCTGCTGTTCCTGGCCTTCTTTGCCAGCTTCGCGGTCAAGATCCCGATGTGGCCGGTGCACACCTGGCTGCCGGATGCCCACGTTCAGGCGCCGACCGCCGGGTCGGTGGTGCTGGCGGCAATCATGCTGAAGATGGGGGGCTATGGCTTCCTGCGGTTCAGCCTGCCGATGTTCCCGGTGGCCTCGGACTTGCTGACGCCGCTGATGTTCTGGCTGTCGGCCATCGCCATCGTCTACACCAGCCTGGTGGCGCTGGTGCAGGAGGATATGAAAAAGCTGATCGCCTATTCCTCGGTTGCGCATATGGGCTATGTCACCCTGGGCATTTTTGCCGCCAATCAGCAGGGGCTGGACGGGGCGATTTTCCAGATGCTCAGCCACGGCTTTGTCTCGGGCGCGCTGTTCCTCTGCGTCGGGGTGATCTACGACCGGATGCACACCCGCGACATCGAGGCCTATGGCGGGCTGGTGAACCGGATGCCGGTCTATGCGCTGGTGTTCATGCTGTTCACCATGGCCAATGTCGGCCTGCCCGGCACCTCGGGCTTTGTTGGCGAATTCCTGATCCTGATGGGGGCCTTCCAGGCCAACACCCTGATCGCCGCGATTGCCGCCACCGGGGTGATCCTGTCGGCCAGCTATGCGCTGTGGCTGTATCGCCGGGTGGTGATGGGTGATCTGATCAAGGAAAGCCTGCGCACGATCAGCGACATGAGCCGCAGAGAAAAGGCGATCTTTGCGCCGCTGATCGCGATGACGCTGCTGCTTGGCGTCTATCCCAGCCTAGTCACCGATATCATCGGCCCCTCGACCGAGGCGCTGGTTCACACTTATCACGCTGCGACAGCGGGCGCCGAAAGCGCCACGCATGCCGCGGCATCGCACTGACGGAGAGCCCGACGATGCAGGCCGATCTGAGCGTCATCCTTCCGGAAATCATCCTGTCGATCTACGCCATGATCGCGTTGATCGGGGCCGTTTACACCTCAAAGGACAAGGCAGCGGGGTTGCTGGTCTGGGTCACGGCGGTGATCTTTGGCATTCTTGGCCTCTGGATCATGGCCAATGGCTCCAGCGACCGGGTGACGGCCTTCGGCGGCATGTTCATTGACGACGGTTTTGCCCGTTTCGCCAAGGTGGTGATCCTGTTCTCGGCGGCGGCGGTGCTGGTGATGGGGCAGGAATACATGGCCCGTCGCGGCATTCTGAAATTCGAATACCCGATCCTGGTGGCCCTGGCCGCGGTCGGCATGATGATGATGGTCTCGGCGGGAGATCTGATGGCGGTCTATATGGGGGTGGAGCTGCAATCGCTGGCGCTCTACGTCGTTGCCTCGATGCGCCGCGACAGTGTGAAATCGACCGAAGCCGGGTTGAAGTATTTCGTGCTGGGCGCGCTGTCCTCGGGCCTGCTGCTCTATGGTGCCTCGCTGATCTATGGCTTTGCCGGAACCACCCTGTTCAGCGGCATCATCGCCGCGGCTGAGGGTGGGCATGCGCCGATCGGGCTGCTGTTTGGCCTGGTGTTCATGATTTCCGGTCTCGCCTTCAAGGTTTCGGCGGTGCCGTTCCACATGTGGACCCCGGATGTCTATGAGGGCGCGCCGACCCCGGTGACCGCCTTCTTTGCGACCGCGCCCAAGGTCGCGGCGATGGCTCTGTTCGCCCGGGTGATGCATGATGCCTTTGGCGGGGTGACCGGCGATTGGCAGCAGGTGGTGGCGCTGTTGGCGGTGCTGTCGATGTTCCTGGGCGCGGTGGCGGCGATCGGGCAGAGCAATATCAAACGGCTGATGGCCTATTCCTCGATCTCGCATATGGGCTTTGCGCTCATGGGGCTGGCGTCGGGCACGGCGCTGGGTGTGCAGGCGATGCTGATCTACATGGCGATCTACGTCACCATGAATATCGGTGTCTTTGCCTTTATCCTGACAATGGAGCGTGATGGCGCGCCGGTGGTCGATATCGCCGCGCTCAATCTCTATTCCAAGGTTCAGCCGGGACGCGCCTTTGCAGTGCTGATCCTGATGTTCAGCCTGGCCGGGGTGCCGCCGTTGCTGGGGTTCTTTGGCAAGCTTTATGTGCTGCGCGCTGCCTATGACGGTGGCCTGGCCTGGCTCGCCGTGGCTGGGGTCATCGCCTCGGTGATTGGCGCGTTCTATTACCTGCGCATCGTCTATTACATGTATTTCGGCAGCGAAGGCGCCGGGCTGGAAACCGGCCGATCGCCGGTGCTCTGGACCCTGCTGATGGCCTCGGCGGCGATCATGGTGATCGGTATCATCAATCTCTTCGGGGTCGAGGCCGCGGCCCAGGCCGCCGCGATGACGCTGGTTAAGTGAGCCGGAACATCCCTGTTCAGGACTGGCCAAAGGGCTATGCCCGCATCGTGCTGGAGGAAACCGACAGCACCTTGAACGAGGCCGAGCGCCGTTTCGACGACCTGCCGGAACCGACCTGGCTCCTGGCCAGACGCCAGACCAGCGCGCGTGGCCGCCGGGGCCGGGTCTGGCGCCAGCCTGCTGGAAATTTTGCCGGCACCTTTGTCACCCGCGAGAGGGCAGGCCCGGACCGGGCGGCGCTGCGCAGTTTCGTCGCCTCCTTGGCGCTTTACGACGCCTTTGTCGCGGTGACCGGGCGCAGCGATCCCTTTGCGCTGAAATGGCCCAATGACGTGCTGATCAATGGCGGCAAGGTGGCGGGGATCCTGCTGGAGACGGTGCAACGCGGTGGCAAGCTCGCCGGGGTTGCGGTCGGCATCGGCGTCAACCTGGCCGAGGCGCCGGATCCGGGGCTGCTGCCCGAAGACGCGGTGCGCCCGGTGTCGCTGTTTTCCGAAACCGGGGTGCTGATCACCCCCGAGGATTTTCTGACCCCGCTGGCCAAGGCCATGGCGCATCACGAAGAATCCTTTGCCGATTACGGCTTTGCCCCGATCCGCAATGCCTGGCTCAATCGCGCCGCGCGGCTGGGCGAGGTGATCATCGCCCGCACCAGCACATCCGAGACCTCGGGACGGTTTGAAACTGTGGATGAGCAGGGCCATCTGATCCTGGCCACGGAGTCCGGGCGCCAGTCGATCACTGCGGCGGATGTGTTTTTCTGATCGTTTACAACCATGAAGAGGAGAGGGGCGATGCTTCTCGCCATTGATTGCGGCAATACCAACACCGTGTTCTCGGTCTGGGACGGGACGCAATTCCTGTGCACGTTGCGCACCTCGACCGAGCATCAGCGCACGGCGGATCAATATTACGTCTGGCTGTCCACCCTGCTGGCGCATCACAAGATCCCGATGGATATCCACGCGGTGATCATCTCGACCACGGTGCCGCGGGTGGTGTTCAACCTGCGGATCCTGTCGGATCGCTATTTCAACTGTCGTCCGCTGGTGGTGGGCAAGCCGGAATGCCTGTTGCCGATCGGGCCGCGCGTCGATGGGGGCACCCAGGTCGGGCCGGATCGCCTGGTTAACGCCGCCGGGGCCTTTGACCGGTATGGCGGCGACCTGATCGTCGTCGATTTCGGCACCGCCACCACCTTTGACGTGGTGGCCGAAGATGGCTCCTATGTCGGCGGGGTGATTGCCCCCGGGGTGAACCTGAGCCTGCAAGCCCTGCATGAAATGGCCGCCGCCCTGCCGCATGTCGATGTCACCAAGCCGCTAAAAGTGATCGGCACCAACACTGTCGCCTGCATGCAATCCGGGGTATTCTGGGGCTATGTCGGGCTGGTGCGCGAAATTTGCGACCGGATACTGGCCGAATATGACCGTCCGATGCGGATCATTGCCACCGGCGGGCTGGCGCCCCTGTTCCAACAGGGCGACGCGCTGTATGACGAATTTGACGAATTCCTGACGATCCACGGTTTGCGGGTCATTCATGACTATAACAAAGCACAGGGTAACATATGACCGCTGAACGATTGATCTATCTCCCCCTCGGCGGTGCCGGGGAAATCGGGATGAACGCCTATGTCTACGGCTACGGCGCCCCCGATAAGGAGCGATTGATCCTGGTCGACATCGGCGTCACCTTTCCTGACATGGAGAGCAGCCCCGGAGTCGATCTGATCATGGCCGATATCAGCTGGCTCAAGGCCCGGCTGAACCGGCTCGAGGCGGTGTTCATCACGCATGCGCATGAGGATCACGTCGGTGCCGTTGGCCACCTCTACGAGGCGCTTGGCATGCCAAAGATTCACGCCCGTGCCTTTACCGCCAATATTGCCCGCGGCAAGATGGCGGAATACGGCATCAAGGAAGACGCTGTGAGCGTCGCCAGCCCCTGGCCGGCCACGGTGCAAGCCGGGCCATTCAAGGTCGGTTTCGCGCCGATCTCGCATTCGATCCCGGAAAGCTCGGCCCTGGTGATTGATTACCCGGACGGTCGGGTGGTTCACAGCGGCGATTTCAAACGCGATCTGACGCCGCTGGTTGGCGAACCGTTTGACGACGATATGTGGACGTCGATTGCCAAGCCCGGGGTCAAGGCGCTGATCTGCGACAGCACCAATGTCTTTTCCCGCAACGAGGGCCGCTCCGAGGCCAGCGTCGGGCCCGAGATCGAGAAACTGGTCAGTTCTGCACCCGGGATGATGGTGGCCACCACCTTTGCCTCCAATGTTGCCCGAGTGCGCACCCTGGCCGAGGCCGGGGTGCGGGCCGGACGCTCGGTCTGTCTGATGGGGCGGGCGATGAAGCGGATGGTCGAGGCCTCGGTCACCACCGGGGTATTGACCGATTTCCCTGCCGTTGTGCAGCCGGAAGACGCCGTATCGATCCCGCGTGAAAACCTGATGTTGATCGTCACTGGCAGCCAAGGCGAACGCCGAGCGGCCTCGGCGCAATTGTCGCGCGGCAAGTTTCTCGGGCTAGAGCTGAAAGAGGGAGACACCTTTCTGTTTTCCTCAAAGACCATCCCGGGCAATGAAAAGGGCGTCATTCAGATCATCAATTCCTTTTCCGAAAAAGGGGTCGATGTGGTCGACGATGCCGATGGCCATTACCATGTTTCCGGCCATGCCAACCGCCCGGATATCGAGATGATGCACAATCTGATCGACCCGCAGATGGTGATTCCGATGCATGGCGAACACCGGCATCTGCGCGAGCATGCCAAGTTGGCCGAAAGCCTGGGCCGGGCGGGGATCGTGGCGGTGAATGGCACCATGCTGGATCTCTCGGGCAACCGGCCGACGGTGGCCGGCTATGTCGAGACCGGGCGCAGCTATCTAGATGGCAGGGTGATGATCGGTGCGCTGGACGGGATCGTGCGCGACCGGATTCGGATGGCGCTGAACGGCCATGTCACGCTGACCGTGATCCTCGACGAAGAGGACGCGCCATTGGGCGATCCTTGGTGCGACATTCGTGGGCTGGCCGAGACCGGGCGCTCCAATGCCGCGCTGCAGGAGGTGTTGGAGGAAGACCTGTCGCAATTCCTCGGTCGCGCCGATGCCAAGACCCTGCGGGATGACGCAAAGCTGGACACCGCCTTGCGTCGGGTGGTGCGGCAGACCACCAAGGACGAGATTGGCAAAAAGCCCGAAGTCACGGTGGTTGTCAGCCGCCTGTCGGCCTGAGCAAAGGGAGGGGCCGTTTGGCCCCTCTGCCTGCGGCCCTCTGATCTGCAGGATGAGGTCTGCAGGACATGCGAAAACCGCCCGCGACTGCAATTGCAGAGCAGGCTGGATGCGGGCAAAGCCCCTGCGCAATAGCATCAGTATCAAACGAGTGGTGTGGCCAAGATGGCCGCGCGCCGCGCCTCAGCCGAAGCTGAGGTCGCGATTGTGCAACGGCCTATTTGCGCTCTTCAAAGCTCAGTGCGATGAAGCTGGGCAGGTGATCGCCCATCCCCTGGACATGGTTCCGATCCGAGGAGCCCCGGGATTGACCCCGGCTGGAAGAACCGCGGCGCGACTGTGAGCGCTCGGGCGCCTTGGCAGCCTCCACCGGCTCCGGCTGCGGTGCCGGTTGCGGCGCATCTGCCGTGACGGCCTCGGGGGCGATCGGATCGGCGCTGACAGCGGCAGGCACCGGTGCCTTGGGCGTGTCAGACCGGCTGCGGCTGCGGCTGCGTGTCCGGCTGCTGCGCGGTTTGCCTTCGGTGGTTTCAGGCGTCGCGGCATCGGGTGCGCTGGTCACAGGCGTTTCGGCCGGGGCGCGGGTGCCGCCCGGCAGGTCGATCCGCGGAATCGTATTGGCGACCAGCTTTTCGATGGCGGCGAGGTTTTTCTCGTCGCGACCCGAGCAGATCATGATCGCTTTGCCCTTGCGCCCGGCGCGGCCGGTGCGACCGATCCGGTGAACGTAATCTTCGGCATGGCTGGGCACGTCGTAATTCAGCACATGGCTGACCGCAGGCACGTCGAGCCCGCGCGCGGCGACATCCGAGGCGACCAGAAGTTTGAGCTGGCCGTCACGGAAGGCATCCAGCGTCCGCATCCGCTGCGATTGTTCCAGATCGCCATGGATCGGCGCCGCGTCCATGCCGTATTTCTTCAGCGATTTGGCGACGATATCGACATCCATCTTGCGGTTGCAAAAGATGATGGCGTTGGTCAGCCCGTCGCCTTCGTCCTGAATGATATCGCGCAGCAGGGCGCGTTTTTCGCTGCCTTCCTGCTCCTTGCGGGAATAGCGGAACATGACAACACCCTGTTCGATATTCTCGCCGGTGGTGGCCTGACGCGCGACCTCGATCCGCGCCGGGGCTGAGAGGAAGGTGTTGGTGATCCGCTCGATCTCGGGCGCCATGGTGGCCGAGAAGAACAGGGTTTGCCGGGTGAACGGGGTGAGCGAGAAGATCCGCTCGATATCCGGGATGAAGCCCATGTCGAGCATCCGGTCGGCCTCGTCCACCACCATGACCTGCACCCCGGTCAGCAGCAGTTTACCGCGTTCGAAATGATCCAGCAGGCGGCCCGGCGTGGCGATCAGCACATCGACGCCGCGGTCGATCAGCATGTCCTGTTCCTTGAACGAGACGCCGCCGATCAGCAGCGCCTTGGTCAATTTGACATGCTTGGCATAGGTGTCGAAATTCTCAGCCACCTGCGCGGCGAGTTCCCGCGTCGGGCAGAGCACCAGCGAGCGTGGCATCCGCGCCCGGGCGCGGCCCTTGGCCAGCATGGTGATCATCGGCAGCACAAAGCTGGCGGTCTTGCCGGTGCCGGTCTGGGCAATGCCCAACACGTCCTTGCCCTGGAGGGCGGGCGGTATGGCGCCGGCTTGAATGGGGGTCGGGGTTTCATACCCGGCTTCGGCGATGGCTTTCAGGACTTTGGGGTCCAGTTCGAGATCTGAAAAAGTTGTCATGTGTGTCCGTGATAGACGGACATTTCAGGCCCGTCGCGTCCAGGATCAGGCCCGTATGGCCCTGCGTCATTTGCGCAACTCGATCCTTGAAGGTCATGTAACCCAATGGCCGCAAAGCGTCAATCCGATTGCCGAAATCGGGTTTGGGAAGACTTTTCGCGAAAAGTCTTTGAAAAAGTTTTCGTGAAAACTTTTCGCCTCCCGAAGGTTCGCAAAAGGTTCGCAAATCGGCGGGTGGCAAAAATCTTGGCCAAGATTTTTCAGCACAGCACCCGGACCGGCGCATTGTTGCAGAACACCACGATCTGACCGGCATTTTCCACAGCATGAAATCCGCGGCGGCGGATTTCATGGCGAAACCAGTCGAGGCCGACCTCGCGTTCGACGTCCCGCAGATTGCGTCGCACCACGCCACCATTCCGCGCCGCCTTGGCGGCAAAGACCTGGTTGAGCCAGCGTTCGGTGGCAATCATCGGAAAATCAGACATGGCCGCAGGATAGGGTCGTTTCGGCAAACCGAATCCTAACGCCGGTAATGGCGCAATACGAACAGCCGGATCGCGGTGGCCAGCCCGGTGTCGAGGTCGCGGGCGGCGTCGATTTCGGCGGCCAGGGCATTGAGCCCCTTGGCTTCGGTCTCGGCGATTTCGCGGAACGCCTGCCAGAATTCATCTTCGAGCGAGACCGAAGTGCGGTGCCCGTGCAGCGTCAGCGAACGTTTGATCGGCGCGCTCATGGCTCGCGCTTGTGGCCGTCGAGATCGCGCCTGGCCTTGGCGTTGCGGGCCTTGTCCCGCGCCTTGTCCACTTTGCTCTGGCCGAACTTTGTCGCGTTTTCATCGCCGCGCGCCTTTTTCTCGGCGCGCGCCTTGGCTTTGCGGATTTTCGACAGATTGATCGGAGGGGTGTTCATTCCGGGTCTGCCGCATGCCGCGCCCAGCCCGGCGCCGCCAACGCCGGGCCATGCAGGAACGGCCGCCCGCGCAAATTCACCCTGGCGCCCGCCGCCTCGTCGGCGATGCAAATCGCCGAGAGGTCGGAATCGGGCGAGGCGAAGTCGAACCAGAAGGTCAGCGGCCGGGCGATGGTGTTATCCTTTCGGTCCGATCATGTCTTCGGGGCGCACCACGCGGTCAAAGGTCTCGGCATCGACCAGGCCAAGGGCAATCGCCTCTTCCTTCAGGGTGGTGCCGTTCTTATGCGCGGTTTTGGCAACCTTGGTGGCATTGTCATAGCCGATGGTCGGGGCCAGCGCCGTCACCAGCATCAGGCTTTCCTTCATCAGCTTGTCGATCCGCGCCTCATTGGCCTGAATACCGACCACCATGTTGTCGGTAAAGGCCCCGGCGGAATCACCGAGAAGTTGCATGGATTGCAGCAGGTTGTAGCTCATCATCGGGTTGTAGACGTTCAGTTCGAAATGGCCCTGTGACCCGGCCATGCCGATGGCGGCGTCATTGCCCATCACATGGATGCAGACCATGGTCAGCGCCTCGGCCTGGGTCGGGTTGACCTTGCCCGGCATGATCGAGGACCCGGGCTCATTCTCCGGGAGGATCAGCTCGCCCAGCCCGGAGCGTGGACCAGAACCGAGCAGACGGATGTCATTGGCGATCTTGAACAGGCTGGCGGCGACGGTCTTCAGCGCGCCCGAGAACATCACCATGGCATCATGCGCCGCCAACGCCTCGAACTTGTTGGGCGCGGTGACAAAGGGCAGGCCGGTGATCTCGGCCATATTGGCGGCGACCAATTCGCTCCAGCCGGTCTGGGTGTTCAGACCGGTGCCGACGGCGGTGCCACCCTGGGCCAGCTCATAGATGTCGGGCAGGCAGGCCTTGACCCGTTCGATCCCCTTGCGGACCTGATGGGCGTAGCCGGAGAATTCCTGGCCCAGGGTCAGCGGCGTGGCGTCCTGGGTGTGGGTGCGCCCGATCTTGATGATATGTTTGAACTCTTCCTGCTTGGCCTCCAGCGCGGCGGCCAGCTTTTCCAGCCCCGGCAACAGCACGTCACGGGCCTGCATGCCGATGGCGACATGCATCGCCGTCGGGAAGGTGTCGTTCGAGGATTGGCCCATGTTGCAGTGGTCGTTGGGATGCACAGGTTTCTTGGACCCCATCTCGCCGCCCAGCATCTCGATGGCGCGGTTGCTGATCACCTCATTGGCGTTCATGTTCGACTGGGTGCCAGAGCCTGTCTGCCAGACCACCAGCGGGAAATTGTCGTCGAACTTGCCGTCGATCACCTCGGTGGCGGCGGCGACGATGGTTTCACCGATTTGGGTGTCGATGGTGCCAAGGCTCAGGTTGGCTTGGGCGCAGGCCTTCTTGACCACACCCAGCGCCCGGATGATCGGCACCGGCTGTCTTTCCCAGCCGATCGGGAAATTCATGATGGAGCGCTGCGTCTGCGCCCCCCAATATTTGTCGGCGGGCACGTCCAGGGGGCCGAAACTGTCGGTCTCGGTGCGGATGTCGGTCATTGTCAGCTCTCCATGCGAAGTCGCTGAGTTCTTAGCGCATCTCGGGCGAAGTTCAATGTGGCAGGGCGCGGAATTCGAATACGCGGGCCGGTGGCAGCTTGGTCCAGATCAAGCCGCGCCTGGTTGCGCGGATGCCGAGCGCGGCTTGCAACCGGTCAGAAACCGGGCGATGGGCGGCATGGGTGAACTGGATGAACGGCGCGCCCGGCGCCAGCACCGGCAAAGGCGTTGGACAGGATCTCGCGCTGCAATTGCGCATGCCCTGGCATTGGCAGACCAGAGACCACCGCCCCGATATCGCACAGCCTGAGCTGGCTGATTTCTTGCCCCGGCTGGCCGAACAGGGTGCCGAAACTTCCCTTATCAGGAAGGCTGTCCCCGCATCAGGGCTGTTTCTCCTGATCGCGATGCCCGCGGCTCGACATATGCCCCGTGGGCCGTCTCTCCGCGTCATGCGGCACGCAACCGGGGTGGCCTGGCGAGGTGGTTGGCGACCATGGTTCAGAGTGAACCGCGACCGGACCCGTTCGCCGCCGCGATCCATGGTCCGAGCCATGCCGCCGACGGTTTTCGCCCATCCGAACGCGTCCTCGCGCTTCTTTCGGGGCTGCACCCGGATCAAGCGTTCCGGCGGAATCGAAGGGCGCCGAAATCGGTGTAAAGCGCCTCGAAGTCGGCATCGAGACGGGCGAGCACGTCATTCACGACCTGTCGGAGTTCGCGCAGTGGCTGCCGAGCCGGGCTGCGCTCCTCCAGATCAACGTAGCTGAACCGCGACCCACTCGTCTCGTCCGTCCCGCGCATCCTCCCCCCCGTCGCTGCGGCCCAAAGGGTGATCATGTTCTCAAAGCCCTGTCGAGGCAGGGCTCGTTCAGCAACCTGCTAAGGTCTCAGCGCAGCAGGGCGAGGGCGCTGAACCAGACCACCGCCGCCCCGGCAAGGATTTGCAGTGCAATCAGGGTCGGCCCGGCCCAACCCGGGATCGCCAGCACCGCGCTCTGGCGCAGGGTTACCCCGGCGATGGCCACCAGCGCGGTAAAGGCGGCGGTGCCCAGCCCCATCGCCAGCACCCCGGCCGCCCCGGCCAGGGCAATGCCCAGCGGCCAGGCAATCGCCAGCACGAAAATCGCTCCGGTGCAGGGGCGGATCGCAATTGCCCCGATTAATGCCAGGGCGTCGCGCCAACTGCGCAGCGCCACCACCTGGTCGAGGTCGGGACCATGGGCATGGTGGCAGTGGCCATGATCATGATCCGAATGCGCGTGCGGATGCCCATGGTGGTGCCCATGGGGCGCGTGCCGGGCTGCGCCAAGTCGTCGCCATTGCCGCCATCCGCGATAGATCAGGATCACCCCGATCACGCCGATCAGCGCGGCGCTGGCCGGCGACATCCAGGTCTCGGCCATGGTCCGGGCCTGTTTGCCGTTGACCCCGAACAGCGCAAAGCCGCCATAGACCAGCGCGATTGCCACCCCGGCCTGGGCCAGGCTCGCGACAATGGCCAGCCCGGCCAACCGGCCCGCCGTGGCGCCCGTCGCCAGGCCGGCGCCGCCAATCACCAGCTTGCCATGGCCGGGGCCGAGGGCATGGGCAAAGCCATAGCCCGCGCAGACCAGGCAGAAGGCCCACAGCGCCCGCGGCTCGCCCGCCTGCAAATCGCGCAGATGCCCGGCCATCGCGGTCTGAAACCCGCGCTGCCGCTCAATCGCCCAGAGCAGGGCGGTGGATTGATACTGCCAGAGCACCAGCGCCAGCAGCGCCAACCCCAGGAAGGTGGCGATCGCGGCTAGTCGCATTGCAGGCTGATCGTATCGGCAAAGCGCACGCCGATGCTGGGGTCTTCGGGGCTGTCGTCGCGGTCAAGCAGCGCCAATTGCGACAGCATCTCGGCGTCTGTGGGATCGCGGCGGGCTGCCGTCACCTGTGTCCGGCAGGCCGGATCGCCACGGACCGCTGGCGCTTCGGTGAGGGCATAGGCGGTGTAATAGGTCGGGTCATAGGCCTTGGCGGTGACCCGGGCGAGCCGCGGATCGACGGGCCGATCCAGCGCCCTGACGAATTCCATCTGAAAGCGTCCATCCGGCAGCATCCGCCCCTGCGCGGCCTGTGGTTTGGACAGGCCAACCGGCTGGTCATCCGCCCAGAGATAGCTGTCACCGGCAAAGCCTTCGATCCATTGTTGATGGATCCGCACCAGAGAGGCGACCTCGGCCTCGCTCAACCTGCCGTCGCCATCCGGGTCCAGCCCGGCCTCGGTAATCGCGAACAGGGTGTAGAGCGGATCGTGGATCCAGGTCACCGAAAGATGGGTGATCTGCCCGTCCGCCATAACAAAGCCGAGACCGCCGTCGATAAAGGCATGCGGATGGGTCCCGCCCCGTTGCGGCAGGGCCAGAACACTCAGAATCAGGGCAAAAAGGCAGGATCGTACGGTCATGCCCCTCTCTAATCCGGGGTTTTGCGGGGCGCCATAGCCGGGTTCGGACGGTGGCGGGACCTTGCCGCAAAATCCGCTTTGCAAACGGGCTGGGCTTGCGCTAAACGGCGGATATGAACACGCTGGCCCATATCCCTTTGATCCGACGTCGACGCCGCAGCGTCTGACGTCCTTCGCCTGTGTTCCCGTGCACCCGACGCACAAACCGGATAAACACCCCCCAACATTGACTTGGCCCAGAGACCCATGCTCTGTCATGGCTCCGCAATTTCGAGGATATCCAGATGATCCCCTCTGTCCTGCCGACCTACGCCCGCGCGCCGCTGCACTTCGCCAAAGGCGAAGGAACCTGGCTGATCGAAGAGGACGGTCGCCGGTTCCTCGACCTCGGTTCCGGCATCGCGGTGAACGTGCTTGGCCATGCCAATCCGGGGCTGGTGGCGGCGCTCACCGAACAGGCGGGCAAGCTCTGGCATGTCTCCAACCTCTACGAGATCCCGCAGCAGCAGGCGCTGGCCGACAAGCTGGTCGCCGAGACCTTTGCCGATACGGTGTTCTTTACCAATTCCGGCACCGAGTCCTGTGAGCTGGCGGTGAAGATGGCGCGCAAGTACCACTATGAGGCCGGCGCGCCGGAACGGGTCGAGATCATCACCTTTCACGGCGCCTTCCATGGCCGCTCCTCCGCCGCCATCGCTGCGGTGAACACCGAAAAGATGGTCAAGGGCTTTGGCCCCCTGCTGCCCGGCTTTGTCCAGCTGCCGCTGGGCGATATCGACGCGGTCAAGGCGGCGGTGACCGACAAGACTGCCGCGATCATGATCGAGCCGATCCAGGGCGAGGGCGGGATCACCGTGGTGCCCGATGCCTTTCTCAAAGATTTGCGCGCACTCTGCGACGCAACCGGCACCCTGCTGATCCTGGATGAGGTGCAATGCGGGGTTGGCCGCACCGGGCGGCTGTTTGCGCATGAATGGGCCGGGATCACGCCCGACATCATGATGGTGGCCAAGGGCATCGGCGGCGGCTTCCCGCTGGGCGCGGTGCTGGCCAGCGAAGGCGCCGCCTCGGGGATGACGGCGGGCACCCATGGCTCCACCTATGGCGGCAATCCTCTGGGCTGTGCGGTCGGGATGGCGGTGCTCGACGTGGTCGCCGAGCCGGAGTTCCTGGCCGAGGTGAATCGCAAGGCCGGGTTGCTGCGCCAGAAACTGGAAGGGCTGGTGGCCAGCCATCCGGAGGTGTTTTGCGAGGTGCGCGGCCAGGGGCTGATGCTGGGGCTGAAATGCGTCACCGCCAATACCGAGGTGGTCAAGGCGGGCTATGCGGCCGAGGTGATCACCGTTCCGGCGGCTGAGAATGTCATCCGTCTGCTGCCGCCGCTGAACATCACCGACGACGAGATCGCCGAGGCGATTGCCCGGCTCGACGCTGCCGCGACAGCCGTTTCCGCGGGCTGATCCGCCCAATATCGCTGAACCGGCGCCGCCCCGTAGGGTGGCGCCAAAGGACCTATTGACCAATGAACCATTTTCTCGACATCCACACCACCGACAAGGCCGCGCTGCGCGCCATGCTCGATTCCGCCGCCGCGATGAAAACCGCCCGTGCCGGACGCAGCCGCGGCGCGGCGGACGACGAACAGCCGCTGGCCGGGAAAATGGTGGCGCTGATCTTTGAAAAACCCTCGACCCGGACCCGGGTGTCGTTTGACGTCGGGGTGCGGCAGATGGGCGGGCAGACCATGGTGCTCTCCGGGCAGGACATGCAGCTTGGCCATGGCGAAACCATCGCCGACACCGCAAGGGTGCTGTCGCGCTATGTCGACCTGATCATGCTGCGCACCTTTGACGAGAGTGTGCTGCAGGAAATGGCCGAACATGCTTCGGTGCCGGTGATCAACGGCCTGACCGACCGCAGCCACCCCTGTCAGATCATGGCCGATGTGATGACATTCGAGGAAAAGAGAGGCCCGATCGCTGGCAAGAAGGTGGTCTGGGTCGGCGATGGCAACAATGTCTTTGGCTCGTTCCTGCATGCGGCGGAACAATTCGACTTCGCGATGACCTTTTCAGGCCCGCAACAGCTTGACCCGGATCGCGATTACATGGACCGGGCGCGGGAGCTGGGCGTCGATTTCACCCTGCAGCGCGACCCCTGGCGGGCGGTCGAGGGCGCCGATCTGATCGTCGCCGACACCTGGGTGTCGATGCATGATGCACAATCCACCCGCGAACGCCGCCACAACCTGCTGCGCGCCTATCAGGTCAATGACGATCTGATGGCCGCCGCTGGCGACAACGCCCTGTTCATGCATTGCCTGCCCGCGCATCGCGGCGAAGAGGTGACCTCTTCGGTGATGGACGGGCCGCAATCGGTGGTGTTCGACGAGGCCGAAAACCGCCTGCACGCCCAAAAGGCAATCATGCGCTGGTGCCTCGGGGTCTGAGCCTGCGCCGGTAGCGTACGGATTTCCGCCCCCCGCTTCCTCTGGTCCGAAATATCCCGGGGGTGAGGCCGCAGGCCGAGGGGGCAGCGCCCCCTCACGGCGATGCTACCTGCGCGGCTTCGCCCGCAGGGTCGGGGCGGCGCTGGTCGGTTCTTCGGGCCAGGGGTGTTTCGGATAGCGCCCGCGCATGTCCTTGCGCACATCCGCATAGGAACTGGTCCAGAATCCGGGCAGATCCATGGTCACCTGGACCGGCCGTCCGCCGGGCGAGAGCAGGGTGATGCGCAGCGGCTGACCGGCGATCATCGGGTGGCTGGTCTGGCCGAACAGCTCTTGCAGGCGCAGGGCGATGGCGGGGGCTTCGCCGGAATAATCAATCGCGATCTTGCGCCCCAGCGGGGTGGTGAAACTGGCAGGCGCGACCCGGTTCAGGGTCTGGGTCTGATCCCAATCCAGCATCGCCCGCAGGGCAGTGGCCAAATCGAAGCCTTTCCAGTCGCTGGCGGATTTCACGCCGCCGAGATGCGGCAGCAGCCAATCCTCAAGCCCTGCCAGCAGCGCCGCGTCGCTGAGGTCGGGCAGGTCGTGCCCCTCGGCGCGGGCCAGTGCCACCCGGGCGCGCAGCAGCCGGGCGGCCTCTTGCGGGGGCAGGCCGATCTCGCGCACCCCGTCCAACATCGCCCGCGCTATCACCTCGGATGGCGCGTCGTGCCAGGCCCGGTCATCCAGCACCAGGGCGCCCAGCCGTTCCTGCTGACGCGCCAGCACCCGGCGTTCGCGTCGCGACCAGCTGCAGCTGTTGACCCAGGTGATCTGATCACCGAACAGATCGCGCAGGGCGCTGGTGCTCAGGCTCACCGCCTGCCGCACCTTGGCTTCGCGCGGGTCGCCGTCCAGATCGGTGGCAACGATCAGCCGGGCGCTGGCCAGGCCATCTTCGGCGGCGATCACGGCGCCCTTGCCGCCGGACAGCAGATAGCGCGGCGCCTCACCGGGGCGGCGCAGTCCGATCCGGTCGGGATAGGCCAGCGCCGCCAGCTCGCCGATACCCAGATCCGGGCGGTTGCCGGATTTCGGTGTCAGCGCGGTGAGCCGCCGGGCCTCGACCCGCACCCGTTCCAGGGTGGCGCGATGCAGGGTCAGCCCCTTGTCGCGGGCAAAGCCGGCGGGGTTGCGCGCCGCCTGCAGCCGCAGCGCCAGATCCGCCCCGGCGCTGCGCGGCAGGATGTCGCGATCCGACAGCAGCGCGGCGGGCAGGGCAGCCGCGGTGCCTCCCAGCATCAGCATATGACCGAGCCGTGGGTGTAGCGGCAGCGCCGCCAGCGCCCGGCCATGGGCGGTGATCGCGCCGCCTGCATCAAGCGCGCCCAGCAGTTTCAGCAGCGCCTGCGCCTCGGCATAGGCGCCGGGGTTGGGCGGGGTCAGGAACGGCATCGCCGAAGGCGCGGCCCCCCAGAGCGCCAGGTCCAGCGCCAGAGCGGTCAGATCCTCGGCCTCGATCCCGGCAGGGGGGTAGGCGGTGAGCGCGCCCTCTTCCCCCTTGGTCCAGAGCCGGTAACACAGCCCTTCGGCCACCCGTCCGGCGCGGCCCCGGCGCTGATCGGCCTCGGCCCGTGTCACCTTTTCGGTGACCAACCGCGCCATGCCCGATCCTGGATCAAAGCGTGACCGGCGGGCGAGACCGGCATCGACCACCACCCGGATATCCTCGATGGTGAGCGAGGTTTCGGCAATCGAGGTGGCCAGCACCAGCTTGCGCCCCTGCGCTTCGGGGCGGATCGCGGCGCGCTGGGCGGCGAAATCCATCGCGCCAAACAGCGGGCGCAGCTGAACCCCGGCGGGCAGGCGCGGGCGCAGCGCCGCTTCGACCCGGCGAATCTCGCCCTCGCCGGGCAGAAACGCCAGAACCCCGCCGGTCGTCTCGTCCAGTGCCTGCAGGATCAGCGCGGCGACATCGGGCTCCAGCCTTGCGGTGCGGGGCCGGGGGTGATCCAGCCAGCGGGTTTCGACGGGGAACATCCGCCCCTCCGAGGTGATCTGCGGCGCGTCCATCAGCGCGGCGACCGGCCCGGCGTCCATGGTGGCCGACATTGCCAGCAACAGCAGATCGTCGCGCAGGGCCCCGGCGATTTCCAGGCACAGCGCCAGCCCCAGATCGGCATTCAGCGAGCGTTCGTGGAATTCATCAAAGATCACCGCGCCAATGCCGGGCAGATCGGGATTGGACTGGATCATCCGGGTCAGGATGCCCTCGGTCACCACTTCGATCCGGGTGGCTTTGCTGGTTTTCGCCTCACCCCGGATTCGGTAACCCACGGTCTGGCCTGGCGCTTCGCCCAGGGTTTCGGCCATCCGTGTGGCGGCGGCGCGGGCCGCCAGGCGGCGCGGTTCCAGCATCAGGATGCGGCCCGTCGTCAGCCCGGCCTCAAGCATCGCCAGCGGCACCATCGTGGTCTTGCCGGCCCCCGGCGGCGCCTCTAGCACGGCGCGGCCATGGCGGCGCAGCGCGTCGATCAGCGCGGGCAGGGCATCGTGGATTGGCAGGCGGGGCATGGTCATGGCCCGGAGGTTATGCGGCAGTGACGGGCGCAGGTCCATGGGCTGGACTCCGTGCAACTGCGCGGGCATCTAGACGCAACACCACGGGGGACGAAATGAATATATCAGACCTTGCATGCAAGGTGATCGCAGGCGACCGTCGGGCATTGGCCCGGGCGGTGACACTGGTCGAAAGCAGCCGCGCCGATCACCGTGAACTGGCGGCAGAGCTGCTTGAAAAACTGCGTGGCAGTGGCCGCGAGTCGCTGCGCATTGGTCTGTCCGGCACGCCGGGGGTGGGGAAATCCACTTTTATCGAGAGCTTTGGCATGATGCTGACTGGCCAGGGGCTGCGGGTGGCGGTGCTGGCGGTCGATCCCAGCTCGGCCCGGTCGGGCGGCTCGATCCTGGGCGACAAGACCCGGATGGAGCGGCTGGCGCGTGACCCCAATGCCTTTATCCGGCCATCGCCGTCGCAGACCCAGCTTGGCGGTGTCGCCCGCCGCTCGCGCGAGGCGGTGGCGCTGTGCGAGGCGGCGGGGTTCGACGTGGTGTTGGTGGAAACCGTGGGCGTCGGGCAATCCGAAACCATGGTCGCGGAAATGACCGATCTCTTCGTGCTGCTGCTGGCCCCGGCGGGGGGCGATGAATTGCAGGGGGTGAAGCGCGGCATCATGGAGATGGCCGACCTGATTCTTGTGAACAAGGCCGATGGCGCGTTGCTCGACACCGCCACCCGGACCCGGGCGGATTATTCCGGCGCGCTGCGGCTGTTGCGCAAACGTCCGCAGGACCCGGAAGGGTTTCCGCAGGCGATGTCGGTTTCGGCGGTGGCAGAAACCGGGCTGGCGGAGGCCTGGCAGGCGATGACGACACTGGCGGACTGGCGGCGTACCGAGGGGCATTTCGCCGCCATCCGCGCCGCCCAGGCCCGGTTCTGGTTTCGCGAGGAAGTGCGCCAGGGGCTGCTGGCGCAGCTGGACGCACCCGAAATGCAGGCCCGGATGGCGGCGCTGGGCGCGGCGGTGGCGCGCGGCGATGTCGCGCCCGCAACGGCGGCACGTGACATGCTGGCAGTGTTGCGCAAGGGCTGAGCCCCCGCGCATGGGGCGACTCAGGCTCAGCCCTTGGTCAATTCACCGCCCGCCCGCAGCCACTGACCCAGCCCGCCGATATTATGCACATCGCCATAGCCAAGGCTTTTCAGGATCCGAATAGCCCCGACCGAACGCGCGCCCGAGGCGCAATAGACCGCGATCTTGGCCTCCGGCTTCAGCCGTTTGTCGTAGTCGGGATGGCGCGGATCTGCGCGGAATTGCAGGGTCATCAGCGGCGCATGCACGGCACCCTTGGCGAGGCCGGTGGCCTGAATCTCGGCCAGTTCCCGGATATCGAGCAGGGTGATTTCGCCAGCGGCGCCAGCGGCCACCACGTCGGCGGCGGTCAGCCCTTTTAGGCCAGCCGGTTTGCGATTGAGAAAGTGAAACATCGAAAGCTCCGTCTCGGAATGGATCATGTTGACCGGGATATAACATTCCAAAATATGAATGTTAAGAGTCATGTCGATTGTTCGCGAAATGTTCTTACTTTCCTGTTGGAACAACGCCCCGCTTAAACTATTTCTTAGGCATTGCCATTGCGGGGGTCTCATGGCCGAGCTGAAATATATCGAGGTGCGCGGCGCGCGCGAACACAACCTCAAGAACATTGATGTCGACATTCCCCGCGATCAGTTGGTGGTGATCACCGGGCTGTCGGGGTCGGGGAAATCCTCGCTCGCCTTTGACACGATCTATGCCGAGGGCCAGCGCCGTTATGTCGAAAGCCTGTCGGCCTATGCTCGGCAATTCCTTGATATGATGGAAAAACCCGATGTCGATCATATCAGCGGGTTGAGCCCGGCGATTTCCATCGAACAGAAAACCACCTCGAAAAACCCGCGTTCGACCGTCGGCACGGTGACCGAAATCTACGATTACCTGCGGCTGCTGTTCGCCCGCGCCGGCACCCCGTTTTCGCCCGCCACCGGCCTGCCGATCGAGGCGCAGCAGGTGCAGGATATGGTCGACCGGGTGATGGCAATGCCCGAGGGCACCCGCGCCTATCTGCTGGCGCCATTGGTGCGCGACCGCAAAGGTGAATATCGCAAGGAATTCATCGACCTGCGCAAACAGGGCTTCCAGCGGGTCAAGGTCGATGGCGCGTTCTACGAACTGGACGAGCCGCCGACCCTGGACAAGAAATTCCGCCATGACATCGACGTGGTGGTTGATCGGATCGTGGTGCGCGCCGGGCTGGAAACCCGGCTGGCGGATTCGTTTCGCACCGCGCTGGATCTGGCCGATGGCATCGCGGTGCTGGAAACCGCGCCGGCCGAGGACGACGGCACGCCCGAGCGGCACACGTTTTCAGAAAAATTTGCCTGTCCGGTCAGTGGTTTCACCATTGCCGAGATCGAGCCGCGCCTGTTCTCCTTCAATGCGCCCTTCGGCGCCTGCCCGGAATGTGACGGGCTGGGGGTCGAGCTGTTTTTTGACGAACGGCTGGTGGTGCCGGATGCGGCGCTGAAGATCGCCGACGGGGCGCTGGCGCCCTGGCGCAAGGGCAAGAGCCCGTATTTCCTGCAGACCATCGAGGCGATTGCCAAGCATTACGAATTCGACCCCAAGACCAAATGGAAAGACCTGCCCGCCTATGTGCAACAGGTGTTCCTCTATGGTTCTGGCGAGGATGAAATCGCCTTTCGTTACGATGAGGGCGGCCGGGTCTATCAGGTCACCCGCACCTTCGAGGGTGTGATCCCGAATATGGAGCGGCGCTATCGCGAGACCGATTCGAACTGGGTCCGTGAGGAATTCGAGCGCTATCAGAACAATCGTCCCTGCGGCGCCTGTCATGGCTATCGGCTGCGTGAAGAGGCGCTGGCGGTCAAGATCGGCGGGCTGCATGCCGGGCAGGTGGTGCAGATGTCGATCCGCGAGGCGCTGGCCTGGATCGAGGGCGCGCCAGAGCATCTGAGCAAGCAAAAGAACGAAATCGCCCGCGCCATCCTCAAGGAAATTCGCGAACGGCTGGGGTTCCTCAACAATGTCGGGTTGGAATATCTGTCGCTCAGCCGCAATTCCGGCACCCTGTCGGGCGGCGAAAGCCAGCGCATTCGGCTGGCCAGCCAGATCGGCAGCGGGCTGACCGGGGTGCTGTATGTGCTCGACGAGCCTTCGATCGGTTTGCATCAGCGCGACAACGGGAGGCTGTTGCAGACGCTGAAAAACCTGCGCGATCAGGGCAATACGGTGATCGTCGTCGAACATGACGAAGAGGCGATCCGCGAGGCCGATTATGTTTTCGACATCGGCCCTGGTGCCGGTGTCCATGGCGGTCAGGTGGTGTCGCATGGCACCCCGGAGGCGATCGCCGCCGATCCCGCCAGCTTGACCGGCCAATACCTGTCCGGTGCCCGCGAAATCCCGGTGCCCGGCAGCCGGCGCAAGGGCAACAAAAAGAAACTGACGGTGGTCAAGGCGACCGGCAACAACCTCAAACAGGTCACCGCCGACTTTCCGCTGGGGCAGTTTGTCTGTGTGACCGGCGTGTCAGGCGGCGGCAAATCGACCCTGACCATCGAAACCCTGTTCAAGACCGCCAGCATGCGTCTGAACGGCGCCCGCCAGACGCCAGCCCCTTGTGAGACGATCAAGGGGCTGGAGCATCTGGACAAGGTGATCGACATCGACCAGCGCGCCATCGGGCGGACTCCGCGGTCGAACCCGGCGACTTATACCGGGGCCTTTACCCCGATCCGCGACTGGTTTGCCGGTCTGCCCGAGGCCAAGGCGCGCGGCTACAAGCCCGGGCGGTTCAGCTTCAACGTCAAGGGCGGGCGTTGTGAGGCCTGTCAGGGCGATGGGTTGATCAAGATCGAGATGCATTTCCTGCCCGATGTCTATGTCACCTGCGAGACCTGCAAGGGCGCCCGTTACAATCGCGAAACTCTGGAAATCAAGTTCAAAGGCAAGAGCATAGCCGACGTTCTTGATATGACGGTTGAAGATGCCCAGGGGTTTTTCGCCGCCGTGCCCAGCATCCGCGACAAGATGGATGCGCTGATGCGGGTCGGGCTTGGCTATATCAAGGTCGGGCAGCAGGCGACGACCCTTTCGGGCGGTGAGGCGCAGCGGGTGAAACTGTCGAAAGAACTGGCCAAACGTTCGACCGGGCGCACCCTCTATATCCTCGACGAACCGACCACCGGGCTGCATTTCGAAGACGTGCGCAAGCTGCTGGAAGTGCTGCATGAGTTGGTCGATCAGGGCAATTCGGTGGTGGTGATCGAACACAACCTCGACGTGATCAAGACCGCCGACCATGTCATAGATATTGGTCCCGAGGGCGGCGATGGCGGTGGCACGATTGTCGCAACCGGCACCCCGGAACAGGTGGCCGCCGAGACAGCAAGCCACACCGGACGCTATCTGAAAGACATGCTGAACCCGCGCCGGACGGCGGCGGAATAGGCGGTAGAACGCGCGGCTAATACCCCATTGCGAGGTGATCGTTGACCCGGTCGATCACCTTGCGGCTGCGGATATTGGCGCGGAAGACCTCATGGCCCAGCCGGAAATAGGTCCAGCCATCGCGCGGCGCCGGCAGGCCCAGGCGTTCGCGGTTGATCAGGATACTCACCCGCTCGGGCAGGCGTTGACCGGGCGCATAGCTGGCGATGTCGGGGATCTCCGGGGTGGCGCTGAGATAGACGTCGCGATGCGGCGGGATCAGCCGCTTGGGGGCGGCGACAAAGCGGGCAGCGATGGGGGGATGCCGCTGGTCCGGCGCCATGGCGGTGACACAGCGCGCCTCTCCTGCGGTGATGGAACAGGCCGCCGCGACCGGGCCGCTCAGCCCGGCGGCACAGGCGATTGCAAGCAAGGGGATTCGGCACAGCCACATGATCGGGCAGGGTAAAGCACCCGCCGCAGCGGTGAAAAGCCCCAAGGTTCGAGGCGACGGGCCGGAGGCGTATCGCCCCGGGCCCGCCGCAGCCGTTATTTCTTCAGCGGGCAGGTGCTGAACCCGAAGATCGAGTAGAGCGGGCAAGTGCCCATCAGACCGGTGGCCAGCGGCACGATGCCGATCAGCAACAACCAGCGCAGCGAAGCGTCTGGGAACAAAAAGAAACCTACGATCAGCGCCAAGCCGACGACGACCCGCAAGATGCGGTCAATACTGCCAACGTTATGAGACATGGGACGACTCCTTTGTGATCCATATGGGCTGAGTCTAGACCTTTGTCGGCCGCCGGTCTGTGACTGGGTCACATAGCCTCGGCCAGCCTGTGCAGGGCCGCGTGATCCAGGATCTCGAGAGTCCCGCGCCCGGTCTTGACCCAGCCGTGATGCGCCCAGACCTCCAGCCGCCGCGACACGACCTCGCGCGCGGTGCCGACGCGGGTGGCCAGTTCGGCCTGGGTGATCCGCACGCTTGCCCGGTCCGCCGCCAGAATCAGTAGGTGTTCGGCAAGGCGGCATTCAACCCGAGTAAATGAAACCTTTTCAAGTAGCTGCATCATCAGGCTCATGCGATCCGCGAAGGCGGAAAAGACCATGCTGCGAAAGCCTGCGGAGTGATCCAGCAGGTCAAGGAACAGCGGCTTTGGCAGCACCACCACCTCAGTCGCGCTGGCGGTTTCAGCCCCGGCGGTGTAGGCGACCCCGGATATCAGCCCCAGCGTGGTCTGGATGCAACTTTGCTGTGGCGTCACCGAATAGAGCAGCATCTCACGCCCCGAGGCGCCGACCAGAAACACGTCGATCGTGCCCGACAGCACCACCACATAGCCCTGCGCGGCATCGCCGGGATGAAACAATGTCGTTTGGGCGGGCAGGCGGCGTGGCACCAACCCGGCCAGCCGCGCCTGCGCCGCCGTGTCCAGGGCGGCAAGGTCAGGGGTGTTGGTGATCCAGTCGGGTATCTGCATGAGGCCGCAGCCTAGCCTCGGTCAGGACACAGGGAAAGCGCGATCAGCCGCGGCGCCGGGTTTCGAACCGTGGCAACATCGCGCTGAAGTCGCGACCGGCGCCGTCCTCTTCCTCAACAAAGCGGGCATAGAGCGCGGCGGCGGCCTGACCCATCGGCGTGTCGGCATCCACCGCCTCGGCGGCCTGCTGGCTGAGGCGCAGGTCCTTCAGCATCAGATCGGCGGCGAAGCCGGGCTGATAACCGTTGTCGGCGGGCGATTGCGGCCCAATGCCGGGGGCCGGGCAATAGGCGTTCATCGACCAGGACGACCCCGAGGAGGTTGAGACCACATCGAACATCGCCTGCCGGTCAAGGCCGAGTTTGTCGGCCAGGGCAAAGGCCTCGCAGGTGGCGATCATGGTGACGCCGAGGATCATGTTGTTGCAGATCTTGGCCGCCTGACCGTTGCCGGAGGGGCCGCAATGCACCGCCTTCTGCCCCATCACATCGAACAACGGCTTGGCCTTGGCAAAGGCGGCGTCGCTGCCACCGACCATGAAGGTCAGGGTCCCGGCAATCGCGCCGACAGTGCCACCGGAGACCGGCGCATCCAGAGCCAGGAGTCCGGCCTTATCAGCCGCTTCTGCGACGATCCTCGCGCTTTCGACATCGACGGTCGAGCAATCGAGAAACACCGCGCCGGGCGCCATCGCCGGGACGATCTGATCGGCCACCGCCCGCAGGATCGCGCCATTCGGCAGCATGGTGATCACCAGGTCCTGCCCGCTCGCCGCCGCTGCGGCGCTGGTCGCCCGCGTCACCCCGTCGACCGCCACATCGGCGGTGTCGAACCCGGTCACGACATGCCCGGCCTTTGCCAGGTTGGCGGCCATCGGCGCGCCCATATTGCCAAGGCCAATAAATCCGATCTTCATGGTCAATCCTCCCTCAGAATGACAGTTCTTGCGCCCCGAGCGGCGCCAGCATCCTCTCTACCGCCGCCTCCGGCACGCTGATGAGCGCGTGTTTCCAGCGCGGTTTCCGGTCGCGTTCGATGATCTGGGCGCGGATCCCTTCCAGGAAATCGCCATGCTCCATCGCCCGCGCGGTAAATCGGTATTCCAGGGTCAATGCCGCCCGCAGATCGGCATGGCTCTCGCGCAGATTGCCCAGCATTTTCAATGTGCACGCCATTGAAAGCGGCGAGTTTCGCAACAGCGCCTTGCGGATACCGACGGCCAGATCGTCGCGCTCTGCATCACAGGACACCGCGATCGAGGGCAGATCGCCGGAGTCAAAGAGCCGGTCGATCACCGCCTGTTTCGCGGCCAGATCCGAGGCCGGAGCGGGTTGCGCGGCGCGTGCTACGGCCCCGGCATCGCCGGTTTCGATCAAGGTTGCGACCAGGGCGGGCCACTCCGCCTCGGGCAGGTAATGGTCCGCGAACCCGGCATGGATCGCGTCACCCGGCCCCATCCGCGCCGCGCTCAGCCCGAGATAGTCGCCCAGCCGCCCCGGCGCGCGCGCCAGCAGCAAGGAGCCGCCGACATCCGGCACCAGCCCGATGCCACATTCCGGCATGGCGATCTGGCTGCTGTCGCCGACCACCCGGTGGCTGGCATGGCAGCCGATGCCGACGCCGCCGCCCATGGTAAAGCCCTGCATCAGGCTGATGATCGGCTTTGGGAACTCCGCCAGCCGGTCGTTCAGCCGGTATTCGTCGCGCCAGAAGGCCTGACCATAGGCGAAATCGCCCGCCCGGCCCTTGTCATAGAGGTCCTGAATGTCGCCGCCGGAACAAAAGGCGCGGGTGCCCTCGGCGTCGATCACGACCAGCCGGATGTCGTCATCCGTTGCCCAATCTTGCAAGGCCTGGTCAATCGCCATCGCCATGTCGTAGGTCAGCGCGTTCAACGCCTGCGGCCGGGTCAGGGTGATGCGCCCGGCCTGAGCGTCGGTGCGGATATGGATATCGGCGCTCATTTGTCGGCCAGCAGCGACCGGGCGGTGATCACCCGCATGATCTCATTGGTGCCTTCAAGGATTTCATGCACCCTGAGATCGCGCACCAGTTTCTCGATGCCATAATCGGCGAGGTAGCCATAACCGCCGTGCAATTGCAGGCATTGATTGACGATCTTGCTGCCCGCCTCGGTAACAAAGGCCTTGGCCATGGCGCAGAATTTCGTCGCATCCGGGGCGCCCTGATCGAGCTTCCAGGCGGCCTGCCGCAGAAAGGTGCGGGCGGCCTGCAGCTCGATCTCCATATCGGCGAGGCGGAATTGCAGCGCCTGAAACTGGTCGATTGGCTGACCAAAGGCCTTGCGTTCGCCCATATAGGCCAGGGTCTGGGTCAGTGCCGTCTGTGCCGCGCCCAGCGAACAGGCCGCGATGTTCAGCCGCCCGCCATCGAGCCCGGCCATGGCATAGGTAAATCCCTTGCCCTCTTCGCCGACCAGATTACCGGCGGGCACCGCGCAGGCGTCGAATTGCACCTGCCGGGTCGGCTGGCTGCGCCAGCCCATCTTGTCCTCAAGCCCGCCAAAGGACAGGCCGCTGGCGCCATCCGGGACATAGAGGGTAGACACGCCCTTGGGGCCATCCGGGCCGGTGCGGGCCATCACCACATAGGCATCCGAATAGCCGCCGCCGGAAATAAACGCTTTGGTTCCGGTCAGTTGATAGCCGTCGTTGGTGCGCTCCGCGCGGGTTTTCAGGGCCGCCGAATCCGATCCGCTGCCGGGTTCGGTCAGGCAATAGGACAACAGGGTTTCCATCGAAATCGCCTTGGGCAGGACCCGGTTGCGCAGGTCGTCGCTGGCATAGGCATCCAGCATCCTGGCGCACATGTTGTGGATCGACAGAAACGCCGCGACCGAGGGGCAGGCCATGCTCAGCGCTTCGAACACCAGCGTCGCGTCGAGCCGGGTCAATCCGGCACCGCCATGTGCCTCGCTGACGTAAAGCCCGCCGAAACCCAGCTCACCGATCTGCGGCCAGAGTCTCTTTGGGATCTCGCCCGCCGCTTCCCAGTTGCGGGCATGCGGGGCGATGTTTTCCTGGCCAAAGGCATGGGCCATGTCGAAAATGGCCTGTTGTTCCTCACTCAGAGCGAAATCCATAGCAATCCCTCACAGGTTTAAAGGCCGTGCTGGTGCGGCCGGGCGTTCTTCACGCGGCTCATCGGGCCACCGCCAGCAGGGTGCTGAGATTGGTTTCTTGCTGTCCGAGACAGCTCAGCGCTTCAGCCTCATCCGGCACGATCCGAACGACGATCCGTTCCAGCCCTTCCCAGGAGCGGCGAATATACTGGGCAATGGTATCTCTGGATTTGCCGGGCGCCAGAAATACCATCAATGTTTCCACATCCGGGCGGCCGATAACGCCGGCCTTTCTGGCCTGAAGCTGCATCAGCTTGGGGAAATCCTGTTCGACCCCCTCAACCTGCGACAGGTCAACCAGTTGTTTCTGCCCGGGCCGGAATTCTGGATCGGCCGCGTATTGCGCAAACGCAGTCCAGGTCTCGTCCAGTAGGAGCTGGCCGCTGTAGCGGACATAGACCAGCCCACGGTCTGGAAAAATGCGATATTCTACGGCCATCCCAACTCCGACATTGGCGTGCCTGCCTGTTTCCGGCAGGTACGCCAAACCTTTGGCTTAGTCCATCGGCTTGAAGTGGAACTCGCCGCCTTCTTTCAGCCCCGAGGGCCAGCGCGAGGTGATCGTCTTGGTCCTGGTGTAGAATTTGAACGCATCCGTCCCGTGCTGGTTGAGATCGCCAAACACCGATTTCTTCCAGCCGCCAAAGGTGTGATAGGCCAGCGGCACCGGGATCGGCACATTGATCCCCACCATGCCGATATTGATCCGGTTGGCGAAATCGCGGGCGGTGTCGCCATCGCGGGTAAAGATCGCGGTGCCATTGCCGTATTCATGGTCCATCGCCAGTTTCAGCGCATCTTCGTAGGTCTGCGCGCGCACGGTGGACAGGACCGGGCCAAAGATCTCGTATTTGTAGATATCCATGTCTTTGGTGACATGATCGAACAGGTGCGGGCCGATGAAATAGCCATCCTCATAGCCTTGCAGGCTGAAGCCACGGCCATCGACGACCAGCTTGGCGCCCTGATCGATACCGGTCTGCACCAGCCGTTCGATATTGGCCTTGGCGGCGGCGGTGACCACCGGGCCGTAATCGACATCATTGCCCGCGGTATAGGGGCCGACCTTCAGCTTTTCGATGCGCGGCACCAGTTTCTCGATCAGCCGGTCCGCGGTTTCTTCACCCACCGGCACCGCGACGGAAATCGCCATGCAGCGTTCGCCAGCCGCGCCGTAGCCAGCCCCGATCAGCGCGTCGGCGGCCTGATCCATATCGGCGTCGGGCATGATGATCATGTGGTTCTTGGCGCCGCCGAAACATTGCACGCGCTTGCCGTTGGAACAGCCACGGCCATAGATATATTCGGCAATCGGGGTCGAGCCGACAAAGCCGATCGACTGGATCACCGGGTGATCAAGGATCGCGTCAACCGCGTCCTTGTCGCCGTTGATCACCTGCAGCAGGCCCTTGGGCAGGCCCGCCTCTTCGAACAACTCAGCCAGCATCAAGGGCACCGAGGGGTCGCGTTCCGAGGGTTTCAGGATAAAGGCGTTGCCGCAGGCCAGGGCGGGGGCGAACATCCACATCGGGATCATTGCGGGAAAGTTGAACGGGGTGATCCCGGCGCTGACGCCCAGCGGCTGGCGCATCGAATACATGTCGATGCCGGGGCCGGCGCTGTCGGAGTAATCGCCTTTCAGCAATTGTGGCGCGCCGATGCAATATTCGACCACTTCCAGCCCGCGCTGCACGTCACCGGCCGCATCCGGCAGGGTCTTGCCATGTTCGCGGCTCAGCGCCTCGGCCAGCTTGTCCATGTCGCGGTTCAGCAAGTCGACGAATTTCATCAGCACCCGGGCGCGGCGCTGCGGGTTGGTCGCGGCCCAGGCGGGCTGTGCGGCGGTGGCGATTTCGACGGCTTTGGCGATTTCGGCGGCGCTGGCCAGCGGGACCTTGGCCTGCACTTCACCGGTGGCGGGGTTCATGACATCGGCAAAGCGGCCTGATGTGCCTTTGACATGGGCGCCATTGATGTAATGGGTCAGTTCTTGCATGGGGGGTCCTCCAACTCTCGCAATCATCCTAGGCTTGCATTTTACAGCTCGGAAGGGGAAAGATTTCAAAAACGTTTTGCAAAAATGCATGAGGTCGGGATGCATTGGGATGACCTGAAAACCTTTCTGGCGGTGGCGCGGGCCGAGAGCCTGAGCGGGGCGGGCAAGCGGCTGAAGGTCGATCCCGCCACTGCCGGGCGCCGGATTGCCCGGCTGGAGGAGGAGATAGGCGCGGCGCTGTTCGCCAAGTCACCCCAGGGATATGCGCCGACCGAGGCCGGTCAACGGTTGCAGCGCCATGCGGAAATGGCCGAACAGGCGATCTTGAGCGCCGAAGAGGACATTCGCGGTCAATCCGGGCTGCTCTCCGGGCAAATCCGGCTGGGCGCGCCGGACGGGGTGGCGAATTTCCTGTTGCCGCAGGTCTGCAGCGAGATCGTCCAGCAGAACCCGGACCTTGAGGTGCAGATCGTCGCGCTGCCGCGGCTGTTCAACCTGACCCGGCGCGAGGCCGATCTGGCGATCACCGTGTCGCCGCCCACCGCCGGGCGGCTGACGGTGCAGAAGGTCAGCGATTACAAGCTGCATCTGGCCGCCTCGCGCGATTATCTGCGCAACGCGCCGCCGATCGAGACTCTGGGGGACCTCAGCGGCCATCGGATCGTCGGCTATATCCAGGATATGATCTTTGACAAGGAGCTGGATTACCTCAGCGAATTGGGGGTCGAGCGGGTGTCGCTGGCGTCAAATTCGGCGGTGGTCCAGTTCAACTGGATTCGCCAGGGCGGCGGCATCGGGGTGATGCATGACTTCGCGCTGGCCTCGGTGCAGGGGGTGCGGCGGGTGCTGGCCGACGAGATCTCGATGACCCGCACCTTTTACCTGGTGCGCCATGCCGATGACACTCGGCTGGAGCGGATGAACCGGTTTGCCGAGGCGCTCTGCGACGGGCTCAGGCGCGAAATCGCCCGGCTCGAAGCGGAAACTTGACAGAATGTCGCGGTTGGGTGAGCCTAGTTTACCCGGTATTTGTGTCGGACCCAAAGGGGAGGCGTCGTCATGCTCGTCCACAAGATCCTGAAATCCAAGGGAAGCGACAGGGTGATCACCACCGCGCCCGACGTCTCGATCACCGATGTGACCCAGCTGCTGGCCGAACATCGGATCGGTGGGGTGATCGTGTCTTCGGATGGGGTGCATGCGCAGGGCATCTTGTCGGAACGTGACATTGTGCGGGCGCTGGCCAAACGCGGGCCTGGCTGCCTGACCGGAACGGTGCGCGATCTGATGACCCCGGATCCGGTCTGCTGCCATCGTGATGACAGCGCCGACAGCGTGCTGACGAAAATGACCGAGGGCCGGTTCCGTCATATGCCGGTGGTGGATGCCGACGGCGCTCTGGTCGGGATCGTCACCATTGGTGATGTGGTCAAGGCGCGGCTCAGCGAATTGTCGATGGAAAAGACCGCCCTCGAGGGCATGATCATGGGTCATTGACAGCTTTGTGTCAGTCGGCCGGTCTGCCCTTGCATTCTCCAGCGTAATAATGTTGCGTGCCACGCAACAACGATTAGCGGAGATTGCCATGCGCGTCGGCCTATACCCCGGCACTTTCGACCCGATCACCTTGGGTCATATTGATATCATTCGTCGCGCCTCGGCGCTGGTCGACCGGTTGGTCATCGGTGTGGCGATCAACCGAGACAAGGGGCCGTTGTTCGACCTCGAAGAGCGGCTGGCGATGATCGAGGCGGAATGCGCCGAGCTGAACGCTGAGACCGATACCGAGATTGTCGCGCATCCGTTCGAGAATCTGCTGATCAACTGCGCCCATGACGTTGGCGCCGGGGTGATCATTCGCGGCCTGCGGGCGGTCTCGGATTTCGAATATGAATTCCAGATGGTCGGAATGAACCGGGTGCTCGACAGCTCGGTCGAGACCGTGTTCCTGATGGCCGAGGCCAAGCACCAGTCGATTGCCTCGAAACTGGTCAAGGAAATTGCCCGGTTGGATGGCGATGTGACGCATTTCGTGACACCTGATGTGCGAAAGCACCTGCTGCACAAGCTCGGCAAATCCTGATCCGGGTATTTTGATTCCGCCGGGGCGGTTCAGGCCATGGCCTGACTGGCCCGGCGGATGAAACTGGCACAGGCCTCGGGCTGGGTGACCGGAATCATATGGCCGCCATCGATCAGTTCCAGACCGATTTGCGGATAGCGCGCCACCAGGCTGGCGCCATGGTATTCGGGATCGAGGATCCGGTCCTGCTGGCCGTACAGAATGCGGATCGGCAGCGTCATCTTGGCGTATTGGCGCACCATTGTCGGCATGTCGTCCACCGCGTGCACCATGTCACGGCTGGATTCGATGAATTGCTTGGGGCGCAGCGACAACAGCCCGCCACCTTGGGTGAGGTAATTGGCGGGGATTGCTTCGGGGCCGAAGATCAGCTCGCGCACCGGCTCCGGGCGCCGCACCATGGTCGGGACCGCAAAGGTCCAGCCGAGAAACACCCGCAGCCAGTTCGAGGTGATGTTGAGTCCGGCAAAGGCATCCGAGATGTCTTCCACCGGCAGGGTCATCGGCGACAGCAGGGCGAGGCCGCGCATTTTGACCCGACCACGCAGCGCCATGCCCAGGGCAATCGCGCCGCCAAGGGAGTGACCGACGATCAACGGGCGCTCGATCTCCAGCGCCTCGATCACCTCTTCGATCAATTGCGCATGGGTCAGCACATTGCTGGCGGTGCCGGGTTTGCGTTCGGAATAGCCCATGCCGGGCCGGTCGATGAGCGTGACCCGGTGATCGCGGGCCAGATCATCCGCCAGCCCGGTGTCGAAATTGCCCATCTGGCCGCCCAGCCCGTGGATCATCACGATGTCCGGTCCGCTGCCGCACGTCAGGAAATGCACCTTGCCCGACGAAATCTCAACAAAGGCGCCGCGTGGCGGCACCGCCCGTTCGGCCTTCCATTTCTTGATAAAACTGTAAACGACCAGCCCAAGCAGGATCAGGCTGACACAGGCCAGCACCGCGACGATCACCAATAAGATGGCATTCATTCAAAACGTTCCCTGTGTCAGGTCTGGCATCGGCCCATGGCTGTCGCCTCGGCGCGTTCATCGCCAAAACGCGATCCATTCTACGAGATCTGCGAATTTCTTGGCGAGAAACAAGGTATTTGACCAACCAAAGACGAGGGCATCAATCCCCAACAAGAAGGCCAGGATCAAGCCCAGCGCGATGGCGATCTGATTGGTCATGGGTGGTCCGGCATTGCTGTGCAAGCGCTATGCACGAGCCGTGGAAACGGATCAACCCCGGCGGCCCGCCCGTGACAAGTTGACGTCAAGCTGCAACAGGGGAAACCGCGTTGGGTCTAGATCAAACGGCCCATTGCGGCGGCGGCGCGCAGCGCCTGGTTTACCTCTTCGATGCTGGTCGGGCGGCTGGCGACAAAGGTCAGATCGATGCCGACTGCCCGGTGCAGGGTTTGGGCCAGCGGTGCCTCGCCAGGATTGGTTGGCGCTAACATAGGCGGATTCTTCGATCCGTCAATCCTGTTGCCGGGACACCAGACAATAAAAGCGCCGCGCCCTTGCGGGGCGCGGCGCGGCATTTTGGAAATCGGTCTGGGTCAGCTCAGATCAGGCGGCCCATGACGGCGGCGACATCGGCCATCCGGCAGGAAAAGCCCCATTCGTTGTCATACCAGGCCAGTACCCGCACCAACCGGTTGCCGATCACCTTGGTCTGATCGGGGGCAAAGATCGAGCTGTACTCGGTATGGCAGAAATCAATCGAGACCTTGGGCTCGGGATCATAGGCCATCACCGTGCTCATGTTTCCGGCAACCGCTTCGGCCACCGCCGCATTGACCTCGTCGACGGTGACATCGCGCGCCGCCACAAAGGTCAGATCGACAGCCGAGACATTGGGGGTCGGCACCCGGATCGCGGATCCGTCGAGCTTGCCCTTAAGCTCGGGCAGCACCTCACCCAGGGCCTTGGCGGCACCGGTCGAGGTCGGGATCATCGACATCGCCGCGGCGCGGGCGCGGTAGAGATCGCTGTGGCGCCGGTCGAGCGTCGGCTGATCGCCGGTGTAGCTGTGGATCGTGGTCATGATGCCGCTCTCGATGCCAAAGGCCTCGTGCAGGATCTTGGCCAGTGGGGCCAGGCAATTGGTGGTGCAGGACCCGTTCGAGATCATCGTGTCATTGGCCGCCAGGTCGCGGTGATTGACCCCGAAAACGATGGTCTTTTGCACGTTCTTGGCGGGGGCTGAGATCAGCACCTTTTTGGCGCCGCGCTCAAGATGCACCTTGGCTTTTTCACCATCGTTGAATTTCCCGGTGCATTCCAGGACCACGTCACAACCGGACCAGTCCAGCTCTTCGGGGTTGTAGGTCGAAAACATTTGCATCGGGCCACGCCCGATATCCATGGAATTGCCTGTGGTGGTCACAGTGCCGCCAAAACGGCCATGCACGCTGTCATATTTCAACAGATGCGCGCTGGTCTCGATCGGGCCGGTGGCGTTGATTTTGACCACCTGCACGTCATTGCGCGCACTTTCTGCGATATGAGCCAGGGTGCTGCGGCCAATGCGGCCAAAGCCGTTGATGCCAAGGGTCACTGTCATTGCGGCGGCTCCTGCTTGGGAATGTTGGCTGGTCTATAGCCTGAAATCACTGCGAAGTTAACGGGGAAAGCGATGTTTTTTCAACGTGTTAGCGTTAACTTTCGGGGCGGCCCTGCCGGAGTCGTGCTGGTGGCGCTAACCTTGCAGCGGTGGCGGCGGCAGTGGCAGCGCCCACCGGGTGGGGGATTCGGTTAGCGGACCCGGTTGGTCAGCGCCGCAATGCCGCCCGTCGCCCAGGCGGTCAGGTTTGCCGCCACGATCGGGGCCGCCTGGGCCGCGTAACGGTCGGAAAGGCCGCCGACATGCGGGGTGATGATGACATTGGGCAGGTCCCAGAACGGGCTGTCCTGCGGCAGCGGTTCGACGCAAAACACATCGAGCCCGGCGCCGGCAATGCCTTCGTTGAGCAGCGCCTCGGCCAGCGCCGCCTCGTCGATCACCGGGCCGCGGCCCATCGAGATCAGATAGCCCGCAGGCCCCAGCGCCGTCAGCACCGCGGCATTGACGATGCCCCGGCTGCGGTCGCTCAACGGGGCGAGGATGCAGAGGAAATCCGCCTCGGCAGCGGCCTGTTCCAGCTCGGCATAGGGATAGATGCGGGTGACACCGGCCATGTCGCTGCGTCCGTCCGACACCCCGGTGATTTCAAGCCCGAAGGGCAGGGCCCGGGCCACCAGCGCCTCGGCAATCGCGCCAAGGCCGAGAACGCACAGGCGCTTGCCCACCAGGATCGGCTGCGGCCTGCGCCGCCATTTGTGACTGGCCTGATTGTCGATCATCCGGGGTAGATTGCGCGGCAGCGCCAGCATCATCAGGATCGCCAGCTCGGCCATCTGCGGCCCATGCGCGCCTGAGAGCGAGGTGACCGCGACGCCGTCGCGCAGGCCGGGCATCTCCAGGATATTGTCAGTCCCTGCAGACAGCGCCTGAATCCATTGCAGATCCGGCATCGCGTCAAGGACGGCAGGCGTCACCTCGCTGCCCAGGGTGATCAGCGTCGTCACCCCGTCGGCTTCGGCAATCGCCTGTTCGGGGCTGTGCACGCTCACAACCTCAAGATCAGGCAGCAGCAATTTGATTTCGCGCGTAAAACCTGACTCTTTGGGTGACAAGATCATGACGTTGGCCATCTGCGCTCCGCTCCTTCTGGATTGGGGCGCATCCTAACCGCTGCCCCGGGATGGTCCAGCGCGTAGGTGGCCTAGAGCAGCGATTTTACCTCTGTGGCAACCGCCTCGGCGGTGATCCCGAAATGCTCATAGAGCACCTCGGCCGGGGCCGATGCGCCAAAGCTGGTCATCCCGATGAATCCGGCCTTGGACGACCGTCCGCCTTCGCCGCAGAGCCAGCGGTCCCAGCCCTGGCGCACCCCGGCCTCGACCGCGACCCGCACCGGGCCTGCGGGCAGCACCCGGCGGCGGGTTTTCTCGTCCTGTGCCTCGAACAATTCCCAGCAGGGCATTGAAACCACCCGGGTGCCGATGCCTTCGGCCTGCAACAGATCCCGCGCGGCGAGCGCGATTTCGACCTCGGATCCGGTGGCCAGCAGGATCGCCTGGCGCTTGCCCTCGGATTCGGCCAGAACATAGGCGCCCTGCGCCACCAGATTGCGGTTCTTGTGTTCCTTGCGCACCGTCGGCAGGTTCTGCCGGGTCAGTGACAGCACCGAAGGGGTGCCGGTCTGGGTCAGCGCGATTTCCCAGGCCTCGGCGGTTTCCACCGTATCGGCGGGGCGGAACACCAGGGTGTTGGGGGTGGCGCGCGACATCGCCAGATGTTCGACCGGCTGGTGAGTCGGGCCGTCTTCGCCCAGGCCGATGCTGTCATGGGTCATCACATAGACCACCGGCTGACGCATCAGTGCCGACAGGCGCATCGCCGGGCGGGCGTAATCGGTGAAACACATGAAGGTGCCGGAATAGGGCCGGATGCCGCCGTGCAGCGCCATGCCGTTCATCGCCGAGGCCATGCCGTGTTCACGGATGCCCCAATGGACAAAGCGGCCCTTGCGGTTGTCAGTGTCAAAGATCCCGAGATCGCCGGTCAGAGTGTTGTTCGATCCGGTCAGATCGGCGGATCCGCCCACGGTTTCCGGCAGCACCGGGTTCACCACCTCAAGCACCAGTTCCGAGCTTTTGCGCGTCGCCATCTTGGGCTGCCCGAGCGAGGCCTGTTTCTTCAACGCGCGGATCACCGAGGCCAGCTTGTTCGGCACTTCGCCGGCAAAGACGCGGTTGATCTCGGCCTGGCGACGGTCGGACAAGCCGCCAAAGCGCTCCTCCCAGGCAAAGCGTTCGGCAGCGCTGCGGCGCCCGGCTTCTTCCCAGCTGGATTTGATGTCTTTGGGGATGTCGAACGGCCCGGCGGTCCAGCCATAGGCCTTGCGGGCGTCGGCGATCAGCTTGGGGTCGGTCAACGCGCCGTGACCTTTTGAGGTGTCCTGCGCCGAAGATCCGATGGCGATATGGGTCTTGCAGGCGATCATCGACGGTTTGTTGGTGTTCTTCGCGGCCGTAATGGCGGCGTCAATGGCGTCGGGATCGTGGCCATCCACCTCTTGCACATGCCAGCCCGAGGCGCGAAAGCGCTGCACCTGGTCGGTGCGGTCCGAAAGATCGACCTTGCCGTCAATGGTGATGCCGTTGTTGTCCCAGAACAGGATAAGCCTGGACAGATCATGGCGTCCGGCAAGGCCAATCGCCTCCTGGCTGATGCCCTCCATCAGGCAACCGTCCCCGGCGATGACATAGGTGTGGTGATCCATCACCTTCTTGCCATAGCGGGCGCGCAGCATCTCTTCGGCCATGGCAAAACCGACGGAATTGGCGATGCCCTGACCCAGCGGCCCGGTCGTCGTTTCGATGCCCTGGGCGAGGAAGTTTTCCGGGTGGCCGGCGGTGCGGGCGCCCAATTGGCGGAAATTCTTGATTTCCTCGATCGGGAATTGCTCATAGCCAGTCAGGTGTAGCAGCGAATAGAGCAGCATCGACCCATGGCCCGCCGACAGGATGAACCGGTCGCGGTCGATCCAGTTCGGCGCCGCGGCGTCGAATTTCAGATGTTTGGTAAACAGCACGGTGGCGACATCGGCCATGCCCATCGGCATGCCGGAATGGCCGGAATTTGCGGCGGCGACAGCGTCCAGCGTCAGCACGCGGATGGCGCAGGCCAGTTTCCAATGATCGGGATGGGCGGTGCGCAGGGCAGCGATGTCCATGGTCGCAATCCTTTGTGGCGAAAGGGGCAGCAGATACACCGCTGATAGCAGCCGGGTGGCGAAGTTCAAGGGCGGCGGACCGGGGGTGGCGGAAAACCTGGCGACGCCTTGCCATTGGGAAATGGCGAAACCATTGGATAGACTGGGGCAAAGCGCCGATGCGCGGCGATTCGCCGGGCGGTTTTGGCGCAGGCGGGAACCAGACAAGGATCAAGGCATGAGTGAAAGCGAAGCGCATCTTGACGAATTGCAGGGCCGGATACAGACGGCGCTGGACCGGATTGGGGATGCGGTGGCTGGCATCGACAGTGCCAAAGCCGCTGCGCCGCAGGTCGACCCGGCTGCCCTGATGGCGCTGCAACAGGCGCTTGAGAGCGAAAAACTGGCCAACGCACAGCTGGAGGAACGGTTGCGCACCCTGAAGGCGCGTCAGGAAGACGCCGCCAATCAGACCGACCGGGCGTTGGCCGATCAGCGTGCCGCAATGGTGCAGCTGGATCAGGATTTGCAGCGGCTGCGGATGGCCAATGATCAGCTGCGCGACAGCAACCGCGCCCTGCGCGAGGCCAATGAAACGGGTGTCGGCGAGCCGGATCTGATCAACAGCGCGATGCAGGCCGAGCTTGACGCGCTGCGCGCCGCCCGTTCGGTGGACCGCAGCGAGGCCGATGCCATTGTCACCGCTCTGGTGCCGCTGGTGGCCAATGGCGCATCCGGGGGGGATCACTGATGCCGGAAATCGAAATCACCATTGGCGGACGTCAATTCGAAGTCGCCTGCGCCGAGGGCGAAGAGCATTACCTGCTGAGCGCTGCCAAGATGCTGGACACCGAGGCGACCGCTCTGGCGGATCAGATCGGTCGGGTGCCTGAGGGCCGGATGCTGCTGATGGCGGGGCTGATGCTGGCTGACCGCACCGCCGGGCTGGAGGACAAGCAGCGCGAATCCCAGCGCGACCTGGAGGCGCTGCGGGCCGAGATCGAGACGCTGAAATCGGCCCCGGCGCCGGCGCCGCAGCGGATCGAGGTGCCGGTGGTGCCGACCCGGGTCACCGATACGCTGGCCGAACTGGCCGCGCGGGCGGAATCGCTGGCCGCCTCACTTGAGGAAAAGGCGCAGCCGGGCTGAACCCCGACCGCGCCTGTTCAATTTTCTGACTTCAGCCGTTGGCGGCGCGGATCTTTTCCGCGGCGTCCTTGTTGAACTGGATGCCATTGGTTTCGAACAGCTGATCCAGCTCACCCGAGAGGGTCATTTCGGTTATGATGTCGCAGCCGCCGACGAATTCGCCTTTGACATAAAGCTGCGGGATCGTCGGCCAGTCGGAATAGTCCTTGATCCCCTGGCGGATGCCTTCGTCGGCCAGGACGTTCACATCGGCGTATTCGACGCCCATGTAATTCAGCACGCCCGCGACGCGGCTGGAGAATCCGCATTGCGGCATCTCTTTGGTGCCCTTCATGAACAGGACGACGTCGCTGGTGGTGACTGTGTCTTTGATCTGATCTGTGGTGCTCATCTGATGTTCCTTGGTCATGGACCGGACCGCGAGGCGGCGAACGGTCAGTCGGGGGCTTTGGTGGTCAGGGCGAGGGCGTGCAAATCGCCCTGCGATCCGTCCATCTTGCCTTTCAGCGCGGCATAGACCGCGCGCTGCTGCTGGACCCGGTTGATGCCGCGAAAGCTTTCGTCGATCACCTGGGCCGAGAAATGTGCGCCGTCGTCGCCTTCGACCAGAATCTGGGCGTGGGGAAAGGCGTCGCGGATCAGATCTTCGATGTCTTGCGCCGTGATGGCCATGTGCGGCTCCGTTTCTGTCTGGCTCAGATGTATGACGCGGATGCGCGCGGGGCAAGGGTCACTGCGGCGCCAGATGATCCCGCAACCCGCGCAAGAAGTCGCGCACCGCGCCCGGCAACGGGCCGGTGGCCAGGCTGTCGGCCTCGGCCGGGGTCATCGTCTCTGGGCAGATCTGGGTCAACAGCGCCAGCCGCCGCGCCTCGACCGATGCCGGCAGCGTCAGACCTGCAGCGGTGTCGAGCAGGGCGATCAGCTCGTGCAGGCGGCGCAGATGCGCGAAAGTGTCCAGCATCGGCGCCAGACGCGTCGGATCGTCCTGCCAGCTGATCCCGGAATAGAGCGCCAGGGTGCGCTGCCCGGCGCCGACGCAATCATAGGCGGCGCAGCCGGAAAATCCCTGATCCCCCAGCTTGTCGTGAATCCGGCAGGCGTGACCGGCGAGGTTGGGACAGGCCTGACCCGCCGGTTTGTCGATGGCAAAGCTGTTGCCACGGTCAAACGCCAGCCCGACACAGCAGAGCGCGGCGCAGGCCGAACAATCGGCCTTCAGTTCCGGCAGGCTGAGGACAGGATCGGTTCCGGCAGCCATCGCGGCGCTCAGCCCAGCCGCGCCTCAAAGGTGCCGCGAAACAATGTGGCAAGCTCGGCCAGCGGCGCGGCGCTGTCGCCGAACTGGACCATCTCGCCGCCAAAGCGGCCGATATGGGCAATCGGCACCCCGGCCTGGCCGGCGGCGACCATCAGCGCCTCGGCCTGGTCGAAGTCGCAGGCGATCAGATAGCGCGCCTGATCTTCGCCAAACAGCTCGGCTGTGGTGGTGGCTTCGATCTTCAGGCCAATGCCTGCGGTTTCAGCCATTTCAAAGGCGGCAAGCGCCAGCCCGCCGTCGCTGAGATCGGTGCAGGCGTGGATCAACTGGTGATTTTCCCGGATGAAGCTGCCATGCCGCTTTTCCGCGATCAGATCGACCGGTGGCGCGTCGCCCTCGGTGCGGCCAAAGGCTTCGGCCAGCAGCGCCGATTGGCCGAGATGGCCAGCGGTGTCGCCGATCAGCAGCAGCATCTGGCCATCCCGTGCCACGCCGGTGATTGCATCGGCGGTATCGGCGATCAGCCCAACCGCACCGATTGTCGGAGTCGGCAGGATCCCGGTGCCATCGGTTTCGTTGTAGAGCGAGACATTGCCGGACACGATCGGCACATCCAGGGCCGCGACCGCCAGGCCGATGCCCTGAATGGCGCCGACGAATTGGCCCATGATCTCGGGTCTTTCGGGGTTGCCGAAGTTGAGGTTGTCAGTGGTCGCCAGCGGCAGGGCGCCGACCGCACAGAGGTTGCGATAGGCCTCGGCCACGGCCTGTTTGCCGCCCTCAACCGGGTTCGCCATGACGTAGCGCGGGGTGACATCGCTGGTAAAGGCCAGCGCCTTGGTGGTGCCATGCACCCGGACGATGCCCGCGCCGAGACCCGGAATGCGCATCGTGTCGGCCATCACCATGGTGTCATATTGTTCATAGACCCATTGCTTGGCGGTGTAGTTGAGCGATCCGATCAGGGCGCGCAGCCCATCGATCGGGTCGATCTGCGGCACGTCGGTCAGCGCCGCCGCCGATGGAGCCGGGATATGCGGGCGGTCGTATTCCGGCGCATTGCCCGACAAGGCGCGCAGCGGCAGATCGGCGCGAACTTCGCCCTTATGCACGATCAGGAACCGGTCCTCGGGGAGGGTTTCGCCGACAATGGCGAAGTCGAGATCCCATTTGTCGAACACCGCCCGCGCCTCGGCCTCTTTGTCCGGGTTCAGGACCATCAGCATCCGTTCCTGGGATTCCGACAGCATCATCTCGTAGGCGGTCATATTCTCTTCGCGGCAGGGCACATCGTCGAGGTTCAGCCTGACCCCCAACTGGCCCTTGTCGCCCATCTCGACCGCCGAACAGGTCAGCCCGGCGGCGCCCATGTCCTGGATCGAGATCACGGCGCCGGTCTGCATCAGCTCAAGACAGGCCTCCATCAGCCGTTTTTCGGTGAACGGATCGCCGACCTGCACCGTGGGGCGCTTTTCCTCGATGGTGTCGTCGAATTCAGCCGAGGCCATGGTGGCGCCGCCGACGCCGTCACGCCCGGTCTTGGCACCGAGATAGACCACCGGCATGCCGACGCCGGAGGCGGCGGAGTAGAAAATGCTGTCGGTGTCGGCCAGACCGGCGGCAAAGGCATTGACCAGGCAATTGCCGTTATAGGCCGGATCGAACCGGACCTCGCCACCCACCGTGGGAACGCCAAAGCAATTGCCATAGCCGCCGACGCCTTCGACCACGCCATGCACCAACTGCCGGGTCTTGGGGTGATCCGGGCTGCCAAAGGACAGCGAATTCATCGCGGCAATCGGTCGGGCACCCATGGTAAAGACGTCACGCAGAATGCCGCCGACACCGGTGGCGGCGCCCTGATAGGGCTCGATATAGGAGGGGTGGTTGTGGCTTTCCATCTTGAACACCACCGCCTGACCATCGCCGATATCGACCACGCCGGCATTCTCACCAGGGCCGCAGATCACCTGCGGACCCGTCGTGGGCAGGGTGCGCAGCCATTTCTTTGACGATTTATAGGAGCAATGTTCGTTCCACATCGCCGAAAAAATGCCGAGTTCGGTGAAGGTCGGGTCGCGGTTGAGAATGCGCAGGATCTCGGCGTATTCGTCGGGCTTGATGCCGTGTGCGGCGATCAGCTCGGACGTGATCTGCGGATCCTGCATGGTGTTCCCCCGGTTCGATCTTTGGCCCCCCTTTACGACAGAGCAACAAAGGGGGGAAGGGGCGCGGGCGATCCTGGCGTAAAAAGGCGGGAAACATATCGGCCGGTCGCGGGGGTGTCATCTGCGGATGTCAGATTTGGCGGGCAAGGTTTCGCCGGATCGCGCCCATGCTGCACCTGCAGAAGGCCGTGGGCAAAAAAAAGGCCGGGTACTAAACCCGGCCTAGTCCAACAGGGAGGTATGAAGATGATGCGCCCGAAGGCAGAACCATCGCCATGAGCCCAATTAAGTGTCGATTTAGAATCGTTCAAGAACCTTTTTGCCGCAGCTGCAACATGCCCGCCATGCGTTGCCCACATGCCTCATCAAGTTGTGCTGTTGCTGGACTCCTCGCCTCTATCCCGAATACGGCGACGATGGGCGATGACTTCTTCCTGCACGAAGTCGCGAAACGCGGCGATACGCTTGGAATGACGCAGCTCTTCGGGGAAGGCGATGAACACCGGCACTTCGTTGGATTCAATATCCGGCAGGACCCGTTCCAGCAGCGGGAAATCCTCGATCAGGTAATCCGGTAACACGCCGATTCCGAGGTTTGAAATCACCCCCTGCAGCACTCCGAAATAGTTGTTCACAGTCAGCAGGGATCGCACATCCTGGCTCAGCAATTGCGCCACCAGACCGGCCCCGGCAGCAACCTGCGCGGCGGAGGGATTCTGGCAGATCAACCGGTGGCCGCTGATGTCTTCTATCTGCTCGGGGCGGCCATGCTCTTGCAGATATGCGGGGCTGGCATAGCAGCGCATCCGCACCGACATCAGCCGCTTGCGGATCAGGTCGGCCTGGCTCGGCTCTTTCATCCGGATGGCGACATCGGCCTCGCGCATTGGCAGGTCGAGAACCCGTTCCTCGAGCATCAGATCGATCTTGAGGTCGGGAAAGCGTTCGTAAAGCTTGAACAACCGCGGCGCCAGCCAGAGTGAGCCGAAACCAATGGTGGTGGTCACCCGCAATTCGCCAAACACCTCTTCTTCGCTGTCGCGAATGCGGGCGGTGGCGCTGTCCAGTCGTTTGGCCATCGCCCGGGTGGCGTCAAACAGCAATTCGCCCTGTTCGGTGAGAATCAGTCCGCGCGCGTGGCGGTGAAACAGAGTGGTGTTCAGCGATTCCTCAAGCGCGCGAATCTGCCGCGATACCGCAGATTGCGACAGATGCAGCGCCTCACCCGCATGGGTAAGGCTGCCGGCATCGGCGACCGCGTGAAATATTCTTAATTTATCCCAATCCATCTCAGCAACTTTCCGGTCGCTCTGGTCTGGATGAACGACATAGATATGCCCTGTAACGAAAACCTTGCGTCCCGGGTAGGGGGCAGTGGGAAAATTGCGTTCTAGGTCATATCTTGTGACCTTTTTTTGCGCTACACTTGATTCTGCGTCGACAGGGAGGACACGCACATGACAGCCCCCCGTATCACTTTGGATGACCGGTTCGATCTGGAAAAATCGCCGGTGCTGTTGAATGGAACCCAGGCGCTGGTGCGCCTGATGTTGACGCAAAAGGCCCGCGACCGTGCCGCCGGGTTGAACACCGCAGGCTATGTGACCGGCTATCGCGGCTCACCTCTGGGCGCGGTGGACATGCAGATGAACCGGGCGGCGAAATGGCTGACGGCGGCGGATGTGCGGTTTGAGGAAGGGTTGAACGAGGATCTGGCGGCCACCGCGCTCTGGGGCACGCAGCAGGCCGAAATCCGTGGTGAGGGGCGCTTCGACGGCGTCTTTGGCCTCTGGTATGGCAAGGGGCCGGGGGTGGACCGGTCGGGCGATGTGATGCGTCACGCCAATATGGCGGGGTCGTCGAAACATGGCGGCGTGCTGATGGCGATGGGCGATGACCACACCGGCGAAAGCTCGACCGTGCTGCATCAATCGGAATGGGCGCTGGTCGATGCCTATATGCCGGTGGTCAGCCCGGCGGGGGTGCAGGAGATTATTGATTACGGCATCTATGGCTATGCCTTGTCGCGGTTTTCCGGGCTTTGGGTCGGGTTGAAGACGATGAAGGACACGATCGAGGCGACCTCGGTTGTTGATGGCGATCCGAACCGGATGTCGCTGATCACCCCGGATTTCCCGATGCCCGAAGGCGGGTTGAACATCCGTCTGGTCGACACCCCGCATGAGCAAGAAACCCGGATGATCGACTACAAACGCTTTGCCGCCGAGGCGTTTTCGCATACCAATGGCATCGACAAACGGGTCTGGGGCAAAGCGGGTGCCAAGATCGGTTTTGTCAGTGCTGGCAAGAACTGGCTCGACCTGATGCATGCGCTGGCGCTGCTGGGCATCGATGCCGCCGAGGCCGAGCGTCTGGGCGTCACCACCTACAAGGTCGGCCAGGTGTTTCCGCTGGATATGTCCGGGTTCCATGATTGGGCCGAGGGGCTGGACCTGATCGTGGTGGTCGAGGAAAAGCGCAAGCTGATCGAGGTGCAGATCAAGGAGGCGATCTTTGACGACCGTCGCGGTCGCCGCGTCTATGGCTGGTACAAGGGCGGGGCCGGCGGCATCCACCGCGAGGAACTGTTTCCGACGCGCGGGGCGCTGGATCCGGTCTGGATTGCCGAAAAGCTCGGCGGGATTCTGATCGAAGAGGGGCGCGACACCGACCGGATCAAGGCGGGCCTTGCCGGGCTGAGCGAGGCACGGCGCAATGACAATGTGCAGGAAATCGCCGCTCGGCTTCCCTATTTCTGCTCGGGCTGTCCGCATAACAGCTCTACCAAGCTGCCCGAAGGCAGCCGCGCCTATGCCGGGATCGGCTGTCACTACATGGTGCAATGGATGGACCGGGACACGCTGGGAACGACCCATATGGGCGGCGAGGGCGCCAACTGGATCGGCGAGGCGCGGTTTTCGACCACCGAGCATGTGTTCCAGAACCTCGGCGACGGCACCTATAATCATTCCGGCATTCAAGCGATCCGCGCGGCTTTGGCGTCTGGGGTGAACATCACCTACAAGATCCTGTTCAATGACGCGGTGGCGATGACCGGCGGGCAAAAGAACGAGGGGGGGCTGTCGGCGGCGCGGGTGGCCGAAGAACTGACCGGGATCGGGATCAAGGAGATCGCGGTCGTCTATGACGAAAAAGAAGAACCTCGGCGCGAGGATTTTCCGAAATCGGTCAGTTGGCATGAACGGGCCGAGCTCGATTCTGTGCAGCGGCGGCTGCGCCAGGTCGACGGGGTGTCGGTGATCATCTATGTGCAGACCTGCGCCGCTGAAAAACGCCGCCGCCGCAAACGTGGCAGTTTCCCCGATCCGGACCGGCGGGTGTTCATCAACACCGACATCTGCGAAGGCTGCGGCGATTGCGGGGTGCAATCGAACTGCGTGTCGATCGTGCCGGTGGACACTGATCTGGGCCGCAAGCGGGCCATCGACCAAAGCTCGTGCAACAAGGATTTTTCTTGCCTCAAAGGGTTTTGCCCGTCTTTCGTCACCCTTGAGGGGGCGGAGATCCGGCGCGACACCGTCGCCTTGACCGACCTTGATCTGCCGCATCTTCCGGCCCCGGTCCTGCCGCGTATCGACGGCACCTGGAACGTGGTCATCACCGGGGTCGGTGGCACCGGCGTGGTCACCATCGGTGCGGTGCTGGCGCAGGCGGCGCAGATCGATGGCAAGGGGGCCGGGATGATGGAAATGGCCGGGCTGGCGCAAAAGGGCGGCGCGGTGCACATCCATGTGCGGCTGGCCGAGCGACCCGACGACATCAACGCGATCCGGGTCGCCACCGGCGAGGCGGATGCGCTGATCGGCGGCGATCTGGTGGTCAGCGCCGGGGCGAAAACCCTGGGCCTGACCAAGACCGGGCGCACCGGCGCGGTGGTCAACGCCCATGAAATCATCACCGGGGACTTCACCCGAGACACGGAATTTTCGTTGCCTTCCGAACGCTTGACCCTGCAACTTCAGGCAAGACTTCAGGATAAGGTGACGCTGTTTGATGCCAGCGAACTGGCGCGGGTGACGCTGGGCGACAGCATCTATTCCAACATGATGATCTTTGGCGCGGCCTGGCAGATGGGGCTGATCCCACTGCCACATGCGGCGATTTCGCAGGCCATCGAACTCAACGGCACGGCGGTGGACAAGAACCTGCGCGCCTTTGAAATTGGCCGCTGGGCCTGCCTGCATGTCGATGCCGCGGCTGAGGTATCGGCCGCCGGTCCGGTCGAGAAACCGAAAAGCCTGGCCGCGCAGATCGACCTGCGCGCGGATCACCTGACCGGCTATCAGAACGCTGCGCTGGCGGCGAAATACCGCGCGCTTGTCGATCCAATCACCGATCCGCGCCTGCGCGAGGCGGTCGCCAAGGGTTATCACAAGCTGCTCAGCTACAAGGATGAATATGAGGTCGCCCGGCTGCATGGCGAAACCCGGGCCAAGGCCGAGGCGCAGTTTGGTGGCGATTTCAAAGTGAAATATCACCTGGCGCCGCCGATGCTGGGTGGCAAGGCAGCAGACGGGCGCCCGGCCAAGCGCGAATTCGGTGCCTGGATGGGGGGGCTGCTGCGGTTGCTGACGCGGTTCAAGGCCCTGCGCGGCACCGCGTTTGATCCGTTCGGGCGCAGCGTCGAGCGGCGCATGGAACGGGCGCTGATCGCGGAATATGAGGCGGATATGGCCGAGGTTCTGGCCAATGTCGACGCGGCGACGCTGGAAACCGCGATTTCGCTGGCGGAGCTGCCGCTCAGCATTCGCGGCTTTGGCCCGGTGAAACAGGGCAATGCCACGCGCGCCGCCGCCAGCCGCGCGGCGCTGTTGGCGACATTTCGCGCCGGTGGGCCGGGGCAGAGGGTGGCGGCGGAATAATTGTCAGGTTGAGGTCATATCAACTGGATCGACCGGCGCGGCGGGTTTAGACAGCGCTGAACCCAGAGTTGAGCATTGAGCAGACGCGCAGATCCGGACTCCATGAGCGCCACCTCCACCCAACCGCCACGGGACATCACCCGTGAACTCTCTTATTCCCATTCCGGCGCGACGCGGATGTCGCGCACGGTCATCCGGACGTTGGAAAACGTCACCGGGCGGCTGGCGCTGATCCGGCGCGCGGCCGGCTATGAGGAGGAGGTGGCGGCGGGGCGCGATTTCTGGACAGTGATGATGGAGCGCTACGGGCTGCAACTCGACGTGATCGGCGGGGCGCTTTCCAACATTCCCAGAACCGGGCCGCTGGTGCTGATCGCCAACCATCCTTACGGGATCCTGGACGGGCTGATCCTCGGCCATATCCTGCGTGAAGCCCGCGGCGATTTCCGGATTCTGGCCAATCAGGTGTTCCGCAAATCCGAGGATTTGAACCGGATTATCCTGCCGATTGATTTCGACGACACCAAAGCGGCACGGGCGGTGAATATCGCCACACGGAAAACCGCGCTCAGCTATCTGGCGCAGGGCGGGGCGATTGGGGTGTTTCCCGGTGGCACCGTCTCGACCGCGACCAAGCCGTTTTCGCCGCCAATGGATCCGGGCTGGCGCAGTTTTACCGCGCGGATGATCGCCAAATCGGGTGCGCAGGTGGTTCCGGTCTATTTCGAGGGCCGCAATTCGCGGCTGTTCCAGGTCGCCAGCCATGTCCATTACACCCTGCGCCTGGGCCTGCTGCTGAAGGAATTCCGGGCCCGCACCGACACCCCGGTGCGGGTGGTGATCGGCACCCCGATTCCACCGGATCAGATCGCCGCTCGCGCCCGGGATTCGCGGGCGTTGATGGATTATCTGCGCCGGGCCACCTATTTGCTGTCACCGGCGCCGCTGAAATCGCTGGATTACGGCTTTGAATTCGAGGAAAAGCACCGGACGCCCCCGATCTGAGGGGCGATTTGCGGAGGCTGACATGGCGGTTGGGGTATTTGATTCGGGGCTTGGCGGGCTGACGGTGCTGGACGCCGTGGCGGCGCATATGCCTGACCTGCCGCTGATCTATTTCGGCGACAACGCCCATGCGCCCTATGGTGTCCGCGATGCCAATGACATCTATGAGCTGACCACCGCCGCCGTCGCCAATATGTTCGAGCGTGGCTGCAACCTGGTGATCCTGGCCTGCAACACCGCCAGCGCCTCGGCCCTGCGGCGGATGCAGGAAAGCTGGGTGCCGCGTGACAAGCGGGTGCTGGGCGTCATGGTGCCGCTGATCGAGGCGCTGACCGAACGGCAATGGGGTGACAATTCCCCGCCGCGCGAGGTCGCGGTGAAACATACGGCGCTGTTCGCCACCCCCGCCACCGTCGCCAGCCGCGCATTTCAGCGCGAATTGGCGTTTCGCGCCATCGGCGTGGATGTCGAGGCGCAGGCCTGCGGCGGCGTCGTCGATGCGATCGAGGATGGCGACATGATTCTGGCCGATGCGCTGGTACGCAGCCATGTCGATGCGTTGAAGCGCAAGATGCCGAACCCGCAGGCGGCGATCCTGGGCTGCACCCATTACCCGCTGATGGAGCAGGTGTTTCAGGAGGCGCTTGGCGCCGAGGTGACGGTGTTTTCGCAGGCCAAACTGGTCGCGGCCTCGCTTGAGGATTATCTGAACCGGCACCCGCATATGCGTGGCAGTGGCGACGAGAGCCTGTTTCTGACCACCGGCGATCCGGCTCGGGTGTCGCAGCGGGCAACACAATTCCTGCGTCGGCCGATCACTTTTGTTGCAGCCTGATGGACGCAGATCAATGTGGTGCCTATCTGAGGTCTGCTATCGTTCTGGCAGAAAGCAACTGGTGAGGATCCGATGAAGGGGCTGAAAAAGAAACGTCGCATCCAGATCATCGCGCTGGCCGCTCTGGCGCTGGCGGTGTCGACGGCGCTGATCGGCTATGGGATGCGCGATGGCATCAACTTCTTTCGCTCGCCCAGTCAGGTGCTGGCCGAACCGCCGCGGGCGGATGAGGTGTTTCGTATTGGCGGGTTGGTCGAGGACGGGTCTCTGGCGCGCGGGCAGGGTGAGGTGATCCGCTTTCGGGTAACCGATGGCGGCGCCACCGTTCCGGTCAGCTATCGCGGGGTCCTGCCGGATTTGTTTGGCGAGAATCAGGGGATGATCGGCACTGGGCGCTATGTCGGCGGGGTGTTTGAAGCCTCGGAAATTCTGGCCAAGCATGACGAAAGCTATATGCCGAAAGAGGTCATCGACGCCTTGAAAGAGCAGAATGTCTATAAGGCAGCGGACGGCGGCGAAGGCTGACGTTAACCAATCCGACCGGAGTCTGCCCCCGCAATCTGGGGGTGCATCATGACGGATCAGGTCCGAAAAATTGCCGAAGATATCGTCGCCCGCGAAGGCGGCTATGTAAACGATCCTGACGATCCGGGCGGGGCGACCAATTGGGGCGTGACCATTCACACGATGCGCCGCCTGCGGCTGGATCTGAACGGCGACGGCGCGATCAGCCCCGCAGATGTGCAGCAGCTCAGCCGCGACCAGGCGATCGATATCTTTCTCGATCAGTATTTTCGTCGTTCGCGCATCGCTGACCTGCCCGAGCCCCTCTGGGCGAGTGTGTTTGACATGTATGTCAATGCCGGTGGCAATGCGGTCAAGATCCTGCAACGCCTGCTGTCTGATATGGGCTGGCCGCTGAACGCTGATGGCGCCATTGGCCCGCAGACCATCCGCGCCGCCGCCGCCGCCGCCGAGACCGCACCGGACCATCTGGTCGATGCCTATGGCATCGCGCGGCGCAATTATTACTTCCGCTTGGCAGATCAACGCCCGGCCAGCCGCAAATACGCGATCACCCGGGCCGGTGGCAAAGGCGGCTGGATCAAGCGGGCCGAAGAGTTCATCGCGCCGCGGTTCCATCTGGACGCGGCGGCATTTCGCGAAAGGGTGTCGGCATGGGGATGATCGAACGGGTTCTGACCCTGATGTTCGGCGGTGGCGCCAATCTGCTGCGCGACACCGCCGAGGTGTTTCACGAAAACGCCGAGGCCGGGGCGGCGCGCGATCACGCCCGCGCCGAGGCGGCGCTGAGCCAGTTTTCAGCGGAATTCGGCCAGTGCCGCAGCCGCTTCGATGTGCTGATCGACGGCATCAACCGGTTGCCGCGTCCGCTGCTGGCGCTCGGCACCATCGGGCTGATCGTTGCGGCGATGATCGATCCCATCTGGTTTGCCGAACGGATGCAGGGGCTGGCGCTGGTGCCCGAGGCGCTGTGGTGGTTGATGGGGGCGGTCGTCAGCTTTTATTTCGGCGCGAGGCATCAGTTGAAGAACCAGCAATTTCAACGCGATGTCACCGCCAATATGGCCCGGGTGCCGCAGGTCGTCGCCAATATCGACGCGCTGCGCGACCTGCGCGCCGACAGCCCCGGCGTGGCGGCAGCGCCGCTGGCAGTGGCGAGCATGGCGGTGGATGCCAATCCGGCGCTGGAGGAATGGCGCCGCCAGAGGGCGGTCGCCTGAGGTCCGCCCGGCGGTCCCCCGACAAAGTGATCGCCGCTGTCGCTGAATTCCGATTGGACGCCCCGCCGCCGTTGCCTATAAGCAGGCATGCTTGCTGAACTCGGACATTTCTCGCTGATCCTCGCCTTTGTGGTCGCCCTGGTGCAGGCGACGCTGCCGCTCGTCGGTGCGGCGCGCCGCTCTCCGGGGCTGATGGCGCTGGCCGAACCGGCGGCGACGGCGCAATTCCTGCTGATCGCCTTTGCCTTTGGCGCGCTGACCCATGCCTTTGTGACCTCGGATTTCTCACTGCGGCTGGTGACCGGAAACAGCCATTCACTGAAGCCGATGCTCTACAAAGTGACCGGGGTCTGGGGCAATCACGAAGGCTCCATGCTGCTCTGGTCGCTGATCGTGGCACTGTTCGGGGCGGCGGTGGTCTGGTTCGGCAAGGATCTGCCCGACAGCCTGCGCGCCCGGGTATTGGCGGTGCAGGGGCTGATCGGGGTGGCGTTCCTGGCGTTTATCCTGTTCACCTCGAACCCGTTCCTGCGTCTGGCGGTGCCGCCGATGGATGGGCGCGACCTCAATCCATTGTTGCAGGACCCCGGCCTCGCCTTTCACCCGCCGTTTCTCTACCTCGGCTACGTCGGGCTGAGCATGGCGTTCAGCTTTGCCGTCGCCGCCCTGATCGAGGGGCGGGTCGATGCGGCCTGGGGGCGCTGGGTGCGGCCCTGGACGCTGGCGGCCTGGATCTTTCTGACCATCGGCATCGCGCTGGGGTCGTGGTGGGCCTATTACGAATTGGGCTGGGGCGGGTTCTGGTTCTGGGATCCGGTCGAGAACGCCAGCTTCATGCCCTGGCTGATCGCCGCCGCTCTGCTGCATTCGGCCACCGTGGTGGAAAAACGCGAAAGCCTGAAGGCCTGGACGATCCTGCTGGCGATTCTCGCCTTCGGGTTCTCGCTGCTCGGGGGCTTCATCACCCGATCCGGCATCATCACCTCGGTGCATGCCTTTGCCAATGACCCCGAGCGCGGGATGTTCCTGTTGATCATCCTGACGGTGTTCATGGGCGGGGCGCTGACCCTGTTTGCGATCCGCGCCGAGGCTCTGGTGTCGCGTGGGGTGTTTTCGGTGATCAGCCGCGAAAGCGGGCTGGTGCTGAACAATATCCTGTTGGCGGTCGCGGCATTCGTGGTCTTTATCGGCACCATCTGGCCGCTGGTGGCGGAGCTGGCCTTTGGTCGGAAGCTATCGGTCGGGGCGCCGTTCTTTGACATGGCCTTTACCCCCTTCATGATCGCTATCGGATTGGTCATGCCATTCGGCGCGATGCTGCCCTGGAAACGGGCGCAGCTTGGCCGGGTGGCCCGCCGCCTGGTGCCCGCTGCGGTGTTGGGGCTGGCGGTACTGACGCTCGCCTGGGCGGTGCAATCGGGCCGCTCGGCACTGGGGCCGGTGGGCCTGGGGCTGGGCGCCTGGCTGGTGGCCGGGGCATTGACCGACCTCTGGTCGCGCACCGGGCGCGGTACCGGGCGGCTGGCCCGTCTGCGCCGCCTGCCACGCGCCGATTGGGGCAAATCCACCGCCCATGCCGGTCTCGGCGTCACCATGGCCGGGATTGCCGCGATGATGGCCTGGCAGACCGAGGATATTCGGGTGGTCAAACTCGGCGACAGCGTTGCCCTGTCCGGCTATGAGATCACCCTGGATCGGGTCGACCGGATCGAGGGGCCGAATTACATCTCGACCACCGGTGAGGTGACCCTCAGCCGCGACGGGCAGGTGATCTCAACCCTTTACCCCGAGAAGCGATTCTACCCGGTGGCGGCGATGCCGACCACCGAGGCGGCGATCGACAACGGGTTTCTGCGCGACATCTATGTGGTGATCGGCGATCCGCAGGACGGCGGCGGCTGGGCGATGCGCAGCTATTACAAGCCTCTGGCCAATTGGATCTGGGGCGGTGCGATCCTGATGGCACTTGGCGGCTTTCTCAGCCTCACCGACCGGCGCTTTCGGGTGGCGGCCGGCGCCCGCCGCGCGACAATGAAACCGGTGGCGGCGGAATGAGGGCGCCTGCGACGGGCTGGATTTCGGGGCTGATACTGGCCTTGCTGGTTGCGACCACCCCGGCGCTGGCGGTGCAACCGGACGAGATGCTGGCGGACCCGGTTCTTGAGGCCCGGGCGCGTGAGATTTCGCAGGGGCTGCGGTGCCTGGTCTGCCGCAATGAGAATATCGACGACAGCAACGCCGATCTGGCCCGCGACCTGCGCCTGTTGGTGCGCGAACGGCTGCTGGCCGGTGACAGCGATGCCGAGGTGATCGCCTATATCGTGGCGCGCTACGGCGAATATGTGTTGCTGAAACCGACCACCGGCGGCGCCAATTGGCTGCTCTGGGCGGCAGGGCCGGGGCTGTTGATCCTGTCTTTGGCGGGCGGGCTGGTCTATATCCGCCGCCGCGCCGCGGCCAGTGCGGCGGGCGAGGGCGCGCTCAGCCCTGGTGAACAAGCCCGGCTGGATGAAATCCTCAAGCGCTGACGTCCGGTTGGCCTTTTCGCCACCGCCAAATTGCGTTTGATTGGCGGCAACCCCAGCGGAAAGGAACACCCAATGGATTACCAGACAATCACGCTGAACATTGCCGACAACATTGCCATTGTGCAATTGGACCGCCCCGATGTGATGAATGCGCTGAACGGCCAGATGCGGGCCGAGATCACCGATGCGATGACCGAGGCGGGGCGCAAGGCCCGGGTGGTGGTGATCACCGGCGCCGGTCGTGCCTTTTGTTCGGGGCAGGATCTGAGCGATCGCGGCACCATCGCCAATCCCGATCTGGAACGTACCCTGCGCGACGAATACCTGCCGATGCTGCGCGCCATTGTCGATTGCCCGGTGCCGACGATCAGCGCGGTGAATGGCCCGGCCGCCGGGGCCGGGGCCAATCTGGCGCTGGCCGCTGATGTGGTGATCGCAACCGAAAGCGCCTATTTCCTGCAGGCCTTCAGCCGCATCGGGCTGATCCCGGATGCCGGCGGCACCTGGACGATGCCGCGCAATATGGGCCTGGCCAAGGCAATGGGCGCGGCCTTGTTTGCCGACAAGATCAGCGCCAAACAGGCCGATGAATGGGGGCTGATCTGGGAACATGTGGCGGATGCCGATTTCGCAACCACCTGGCAGGCGCGAGCCGCGCATCTGGCGAATGGGCCGACCCTGACCTATGGCAAGATCAAGGAGGTGATCCGCGCCTCTTGGGACAACACGCTTGAGTCGCAGTTGAATGCCGAGGGCAAGGCCCAGGGCGCCTGCGGGCAAAGCCGCGATTTTCAGGAGGGGGTGATCGCCTTCATCGAAAAACGCGCGCCGCATTTCGAAGGCCGCTGACCCGGCCGGATTGCCAGGCGACCATGAAGCCGGAGATGAAAAAAGGGCGGGGAAACCCGCCCTTTCTTTATTGTAAAACCAGATGCTTAGCGGTTTTCGACATCGACGTATTCGCGCGCCGAGACCCCGGTGTAAAGCTGCCGGGGACGGCCGATTTTCATCTGCGGATCCTCGATCATCTCTTTCCACTGGCTGATCCAGCCGACCGTCCGCGACACCGCAAAGATCGGTGTGAACATCGAGGTGGGAAAGCCCATCGCCTCGAGGATGATGCCGGAATAGAAATCGACGTTGGGGAACAATTTCCGTTCGATGAAATAGGGATCCTCCAGCGCGGTCTTTTCGACCTGCTTGGCGACTTGCAGCAGCGGGTTGTTCTCAACCCCGAGCAGCTCCAACACCTCGTCGGCAGATTGCTTCATCACCGTCGCGCGGGGATCGAAGTTCTTATAGACCCGGTGGCCAAAGCCCATCAGCCGGAACGGATCGTCCTTGTCCTTGGCGCGGGCGATGAATTCGGGGATCCGGTCGGGGGTGCCGATTTCCTTGAGAGATTCCAGCGCCGCCTGGTTGGCGCCACCATGCGCCGGGCCCCAGAGACAGGCGATGCCGGCGGCGATACAGGCAAACGGGTTGGCGCCCGAGGAGGAGGCGAGGCGCACCGTCGAGGTCGAGGCGTTCTGCTCGTGATCCGCATGCAGGGTGAAGATCCGGTCCATGGCGCGGGCGAGGATCGGGTTCACCTCGTATTCCTCTGCCGGCACGGCAAAGCACATGCGCAGGAAGTTGCTGGCATAATCCAGGTCGTTGCGCGGATAAACAAAGGGCTGGCCGACCGAATATTTGAACGCCATCGCGGCGATGGTCGGCATCTTGGCGATCAGCCGGATCGAGGCGACCTCACGATGCCAGGGATCCTGGATATCGAGGCTGTCATGATAAAAGGCGGACATCGCCCCGACCACGCCGGTCATGATCGCCATCGGATGCGCGTCGCGACGGAACCCGGTAAAGAACCGGTGCATCTGTTCATGCACCATGGTGTGATTGGTCACCCGACTTTCGAAATCTTCCAGCTGCGCGGCGGTGGGCAGTTCACCGTAAAGCAACAGATAGCAGACTTCGAGGTAATGCGATTTCGACGCCAGCTGGTCGATCGGATAGCCGCGGTGCAGCAGCACCCCTTCTTCGCCGTCGATAAAGGTGATGGCGCTGTCGCAGGAGGCGGTGGAGGTAAAGCCCGGATCATAGGTGAAGACATCGGCCTGGCCATAGAGCTTGCGCACATCGATCACGTCGGGCCCTTCGGTGGGCGACAGGATCGGAAGGTCGTAGCTGCTGTTCCCGATGGTCAGCGTTGCCGTTTTGTTCGTATCCGCCATTAACTTTACCTTCCTCTGTTCCGAGCCGGTCTGGCCGGCGTCTTTCCGTTCGTCACCGCATCTTGCGAGGCGGTAATTTGGCTGTCGCGGGTCAGGCCGACGCGGCCTCCGCGATCCTGGCCAGCGTTTCATCGCGGCCCAGGACAAGCATCATGTCGAATACGCTCGGGGTTGCGGCGCGTCCCGCCAGCGCGGCGCGTAAAGGTGCCGCCAGCTTACCGAATTTGGTTTGTTGATCCTCTGCAAACCGGTTCAGAATGCCATCGAGCTCATCTCTCGACCAGCTAGCATTTTGCAGGTGCGGCGTCAATTCCGACAGCCATCCACGCGCCTGATCATCCAGCGCAGCGGCTGATTTTTCATCAGGTTGAATCGGTCGCTCAGCAATCGCAAAATGCGCTTTTTCAAGCAATTCCGGGAAAGTCTTGGCACGTTCCTTTAAGAACGGCATCGCCTGTGAAAGCCGTATATGTGGAACGCCTGCCAGCGGCGGCTGATTGGTTGCGTTCAAAAAGGCCTCGACCTCATGCAGCAGCGTCGCATCGTCGGTGCTGGCGATGTGACGGCCGGACAGGTTGTCGAGCTTCTTGAAATCAAACCGCGCCGCCGCCTTGCCGATCCCGTCGAGGTCAAACCAGGCCTGGGCCTGGGCATCGTCAAAGAATTCGTCGTCGCCATGGCTCCAGCCCAGCCGCGCCAGGTAATTGCGCATCGCGGCGGCGGGATAGCCCATATCGCGGTATTCCTCGACCCCGAGGGCACCGTGGCGTTTCGACAATTTCTTGCCGTCAGGCCCGTGGATCAGCGGGATATGGGCATAGACCGGCAGCGGCCAGCCCATCGCCGTGTAGATCCCCATCTGCCGGGCGGCGTTGTTCAGATGGTCGTCGCCGCGGATCACATGGGTCACCCCCATGTCATGGTCATCGACCACCACCGCCAGCATATAGACCGGGTTGCCGTCCGAGCGCAGCAGCACCATGTCGTCGAGCTGATCGTTGCGAATGGTGACATTGCCCTGGACCCGGTCGGCAATCACCGTCGCGCCCTCTTGCGGTGTTTTCAGCCGGACCACATGGGGCAGGTCGGGATGATCCGCCGGGTCGGCATCGCGCCAGGGCGAGCGGAACAGGGTCGAGCGGCCCTCGGCCCGGGCGGCGTCGCGAAACGCCTGGATCTCGTCCTGGGTGGCAAAGCATTTATAGGCATGGCCGCTGTCCAGCAGCGCCAGCGCCACAGCGCGGTGGCGATCAGCGCGCGCGAACTGGCTGACCGGTTCGCCGTCGTGATCAAGCCCGAGCCAGGCCAGACCGTCAAGGATCGCCTGGGTTGCCTCGGGGGTGGATCGGGCGCGGTCGGTGTCTTCGATCCTGAGCAGGAATTTCCCGCCCCGACCTCGGGCATAGAGCCAGTTGAACAGCGCGGTGCGGGCACCGCCGATATGCAGAAAGCCGGTTGGTGACGGCGCAAAACGGGTGACGATTTTGGATGTCATGCCAGCGATCTCGGGCTCCTTGGGAGGCGGATTAACCTGTTGCTAACCAAGTCCCGGCTAGCCTCCGGGACTGTCTATCGACGTGCGCAGGGGGTGACAAGTGCTGGGCCTGCTTCGCCTTCCCGCCATCTTGCTGGCGGCGCAACAGGGGCACCTGTTCCCCTGGGCGCCGGTGGCATTCGGCACCGGCATCGGGGTCTATTTCGCCTGGCCGGGGGAACCGGGACCGGGGACGTTGTGGCTGCTCGCGGGTCTGGCGCTCGGCCTTGGCGGCGCCGCGCTGCGCGTTGGAACCCTGCTCGGCCCGCCGCTCTGGGCGCTGGCCCTGTTGGCGGCGGGGTTTGACGCGGCGGCGGCGCGCAGTGCGCTGGTCGCCGCGCCGGTACTGGGGTTTCGCTATTACGGCCCGGTGGAGGGAAGGATCGTCGCGATCGACCGCTCGGCCTCGGATGCGCAGCGCCTGACCCTCGATCGGGTGATCCTGCTGCGCGTCGACCCGGCGGCGGTGCCGGAGCGGGTGCGCCTGTCGTTGCATGGTGACCCTTTGGGCGCGCGCCCGATCCCCGGCGCCCGGATCAGCGCCACCGCACATCTGTCACCGCCCAGCGGCCCAGTCGAACCCGGCGGGTTCGATTTTCGTCGCCACGCCTGGTTCGCCCGGCTGGGCGCGCTTGGCTATACCAGCGCCCCGGCGCTGATCCTGGCGCCGCCGGAACCGGGAGAGGTCCGGGTGCTGGGTTGGCGCCTGGCGCTTGCCGACCGGGTGCGCGCCGCTCTGCCGGGCGAAACCGGCGCGTTCGGCGCGGCGGTGATGACCGGCGACCGGTCGGGTATGGGGCAGGCGACATTGGCGGCATTGCGCAAGTCGAACCTGGCGCATCTGCTGGCGATTTCCGGGCTGCATATGGGATTGCTGGCTGGCTTCGTCTTTGGCGCGGTGCGCTTGGCGCTGGCCTGCTGGCCCTGGGCGGCGCTGCGCTGGCCGCTGCACAAGATCGCGGCCCTGGTGGCGCTGCTGGCGGCGGCGGCCTATCTGGTGCTGTCCGGCGGCAGCGTAGCCACCGAACGGGCCTTTGTCATGGTGGCGGTGGCGCTTGGCGCCTTGCTCGGCAATCGGCGCGCGCTCAGCTTGCGGGCGGTGGCGCTGGCGGCATTGATCGTGCTGGTGCTGCGGCCCGAGGCCTTGCTCGGCCCCGGATTCCAGATGTCCTTTGCCGCGACACTGGCGCTGGTTGCGGCCTTTGACCTGCTGCGCCGCCACCCGCTCAGCGGGCGCTGGCGCTGGCTGGCACCGGTGCTGGCGATGGTGCTGTCCTCGGCGGTGGCCGGGGCGGCGACGGCGCCGGTGGCGGCGGCGCATTTCAACCAGATCGCCCGGCTGGGACTGTTGGCCAACCTGTTGGCGGTGCCGGTGATGGGGCTGGTGGTGATGCCCGCAGCGGTGGTTTCGGCCTGCCTGATGCCGCTGGGGCTGGCGGCCCCGGCGCTCTGGGTGATGGGGCAGGGGCTGGGCTGGATCCTGACTGTCGCCACCCGGGTGGCGGCCCGCCCCGAGGCGCTGCTGCAGGTGCCGACACCCGATGCGGCGGTGCTGCCGTTGCTGGCCTTCGGTGGGCTGCTGCTCTGCCTCTGGCGCGGGCGCTTGCGGGGGGCCGGGCTGGCGCCGCTGGCGGTGGCGTTGTGGCTCTGGGCGGGGGCAGAGCGACCGGCGTTGCTGGTCGATGAAACCGGCGGGTTGGTCGGGGTGATGACGTCTGAGGGCCGGGCGTTGAGCCGGGCCAGCGGCTCTGGCTTTGTCGCGCAGACCTGGCTGGAGAATGACGGCGACGGCGCCAGTCAGGCGGTCGCGGCGGCGCGCTGGAACCTGGTGCCGGAGGATCTGGTGCGCCATGTCACCGGGCGCAAGCGGGTGGCGGCGCTGGAGGATTGCGACGGTGCCGCGCTGCTGGTCAGCAATGCCCCGGCGCCGCGCCTGTCGTCCTGTCTGGTGCTGGACAGCACAAGGCTGCGCCGCACCGGGGCGGTGGCGTTGGACCGCGACGGGGTGTTCACCACCGCCAGCGGGCAGGCAAAAGGGCGCCCCTGGGCGCCCTCTGGCAAATCGGTCGGGCCTTTGGTGCTCCCGGCGCTGACCTCGAAAAATCTGGCGCTGGCGGCGCAGTAACCCCGGCTCAGTAGCTGCGGATCAACCCGACCAGCCGCCCCTGCACCTTGACCAGATGCGAGGGCAGCACCCGGGTCTCATAGGCGGGATTGGCGGCGACCAGTTCGATCATGTCGCCGCGGCGGAACAGCCGTTTCAGCGTTGCCTCGCGATCCTCGACCAGCGCCACCACGATGTCGCCATTGTCGGCGGTGGATTGTTCACGCACCACCACCACATCACCGTCATTGATGCCCGCGTCGATCATCGAATCGCCGCGCACCTCAAGCGCGTAATGTTCGGCTGTGCCGGAAATCATCGCACCGGGCACCGCGACGTGATGCGAGATCTGTTCAATCGCCTCGATCGGCACACCGGCGGCAATCCGGCCCATCACCGGCAGTTCGACCGCATCGACCGCGCTCACCGCCCGCGCGCCACCGGGGCGTTTGCCCGGATCGGGGGCGCCGCCCTCGATCACCCGGGGGCTGAATACCGTCGCCTCGCCGCCGAGGGTCTCGGGCAGGCGGACGATTTCAATGGCCCGGGCCCGATGCGCCAGACGGCGGATAAAGCCACGCTCCTCGAGCGCAGTGATCAGCCGGTGAATGCCTGATTTCGATCGCAGGTCCAGCGCCTCTTTCATCTCATCGAACGAAGGCGGAACGCCGTCACGTTGTGTCCGTTTATGAATGAATTCAAGTAGATCGAGCTGTTTCTTGGTCAGCATTTACACCGCCCCACAAAGCCAAAGGTTCGCTTTGTTCTATACATGTTCCCTTTTTGTGTCAATCGCTTCTGGCGAACGTTGGCCCAGGCGGCGGATCAGAGGATCAGGCAGGGCACCGTCTCGCCGGCTTCGGCGGCGGCGGCATCGGGCGCCCGGATCAGAAAGCAATCGGCGCGCGAAAGCACCGACAGCAGCGCCGAGTCCTGGCTGTCAAAGGCGCGGATGCCCTCGGCTGTCATCACCGCCCGCATATAATGGGTGCGCGGCCCGTTGGCGGCGACCGGGGCCAGCAGCCGGGCCGGGCTGGGGCGCAATGCCTCGGCGGGCAAGCCCTGCATGGCGCGGATCACCGGCCGCAGAAAGACATGGCCGCATACCATTGCCGAGACCGGATTTCCCGGCAGTCCGATCATCGCGGTGCCATTCAGACGCCCGGCCATCAGCGGCTTGCCCGGGCGCATCGCCACCTTCCAGAACGCTCGGTCGAGCCCCATTTCGGCGGCCACTTTGCCGACCAGATCGTGATCGCCGACCGAGGCACCGCCGATGGTGACGATCAGATCGGCAGTCGCCGCCAGCGCGAAAGCCATCCGCAGGCTGGCCTCATTGTCGCCAGCGATCGGCAGCAGCCGCGCCTCTGCGCCCTCGGCCTCAAGCAGCGCCTTCAGGCCAAAGGTGTTTGAGGCGATGATCTGATCCGGTCCGGGATCCTTGCCCGGCATCACCAATTCGTCGCCGGTCGAGATCAGCGCCACCACCGGCCGCCGGGTCACCGGCAGCCGCGGCGCATTCATTGCCGCCGCCAGCGCGATATCGGCGGGTGACAGGCGGCGCGGCGCGCTGATCCGGTCGCCGATGCGGAAATCGCCACCGGCAGGGCGCACATGCGGGCCCTGGTCCAGGGCGTCGGTCAGGGTGACAATGCCCTCAGCGGCCTCGGTATCCTCCTGGATCACCACCCGGTCGGCGCCCTCGGGCATTGGCGCGCCGGTGAAGATCCGCACGGCTTGCCCGGGACCGACCCGGCCCGCGAACCGGGTCCCGGCGGCGGCCTCGCCGATCACCTGAAACCTGGCGCCGGGGCGGGCCTCGGCGGCAATCAGGGCATAGCCATCCATCGCCGAGGCGGCAAAGGGCGGCTGATCGCGCCGAGCCAGCACATCCGCCGCCAACACCCGGCCCGCCGCCTGGGTCAGCGGCACATCCTCAACCGTCAGCGGGGTGACCAGATCGAACAGCCGTGCCAGCGCGTCTTCTACGGAAATCATGGGTTTGCGCCTGTTTCTGCATCCGCTTCAAAGCGCCCGGACTTGCCGCCATCCTTGAGCATCACCCGCAGCCCGCCGATCTCCATCGCCCGGTCCACCGCCTTGGCCATGTCATAGATGGTCAAGGCGGCGGTGCTGGCGGTGGTCAGCGCCTCCATCTCGACACCGGTCTGGCCGGTGGTCTTGACCAGTGCCTCGATACGAATGCCGGGCAACGCCGGATCCGGTGTCAGTTCGACGGCGACCTTGGTGATCGGCAGCGGATGGCACAGCGGGATCAGATCGGCGGTGCGTTTGGCAGCCATGATCCCGGCCAGCCGGGCAACGCCCAGAACGTCGCCCTTTTTGGCGCGACCCTCGGAAATGATATCAAAGGTTTCCTGCGCCATCTTGATGTAGGCGGCAGCCACCGCCACCCGATCCGTCACCGGCTTGTTCGAGACATCGACCATATGCGCGTCGCCCTTGCCGTCGAAATGGGTCAGCGTCATCAGAGCCCCCCGCCCATGCCCGGCGCGCCGGGCGGGTCGGCCAGCAGCAGCCTTGTCGCCTCGGCCACATTGTCCTGGCGCATCAGGCTTTCACCGATCAGGAAACAGCGGGCGCCGTAGCGGGCCATATCGGCCAGATCCTGGGGCGTCGACAGCCCGCTTTCGGCGACAATGATCCGATCTATTGGCACCAGCCGCGCCAGTTCCCTGGTGGTGTCGAGGTTGGTCTCAAAGCTGCGCAGATCGCGGTTGTTGATGCCGATCAGTGGCGATTTCAGCCGGCTGGTGCGCTCCAGCTCGTCACCGTCATGCACCTCGATCAGCACATCCATGCCCCAGCGGGTCGCGGCCTCTTCCAGTTCAACCGCCTGATCGTCGCTGACTGAGGCCATGATGATCAGGATCGCATCGGCCCCCAGTGCCCGGGCCTCGGCGACCTGATAGGTGTCATACATGAAATCCTTGCGCAGCACCGGCAGGCTGCAGGCCTCGCGCGCCGCAGGCAGGAACGCCTTGTCGCCCTGGAACGAGGGCATGTCGGTCAGCACCGACAGACAGGTGGCGCCGCCCTCTTCATAGGCGCGGGCCAGGGCGGGCGGATCAAAATCGGCGCGGATCAAGCCCTTGGAGGGCGAGGCTTTCTTGATTTCGGCGATTAGCCCATAGCCGCGCAGCGCCGCGGTTTGCAGCGCCTTGGCAAAGCCGCGCACTGGCGACGCCTCATGCGCTTCATCCTCGACAGCGGCCAAGGGTTTGGCCGCTTTGTCGGCGGCAATTTCCGCGAGTTTGTAGGTTTTTATTCGGTCGAGGACGGTTTCGCTCATCGGGTCTTTCACTTCGCGTCGGGATCGGCCCAGTTGATCGGCGCCTGCCCATTGGATGTAAGCCAGTTGTTGACCTTTGAAAATGGCCGTGACCCGAAAAAGCCACGACGCGCGGAAAGCGGTGAGGGGTGGGCACTGCTCAGAATCAGGTGATCCGGGCCCTTGATCGCATCGGCAAAGCCCTGCGCATGCTTGCCCCAGAGCACAAAGGCGCGCGGGCGATCGGAGAGTCGCGCCAGCACCTGCCGGGTCAGCCGGTCCCAGCCGAGCCGGGCATGGCCACCGGCCTCTCCAGCCGGAACGCTGAGCGCGGTGTTCAGCAGCAGCACCCCCTGGCGGGCCCAGAAATGCAGGTCTCCGGTGTCAGGAACCGCACCAATATCGGCCTGCAATTCCTTGAAAATATTTGACAGGCTGCGCGGCAATAGGCGCACCTTGCTGGCCACCGAAAACGCCAGCCCATGGGCATGGCCCGGGGTCGGATAGGGGTCCTGGCCGAGGATGATGGCGCGCACCATATCCGGTTGCGCCGCCTCCAGCGCCGCAAAGCGGCAGGGCGCAGGCGGCAGGGTCTGGCGCGGGTCCTGGGCCAAGGCCGCGCGGATTCGTGGCCAATCCTCGGCAAAGAATGCCAGGTCGTGCCAGTCACCAAGTGCCGCTGGCAGCACCTGTCAGCCCGGCGCCGAGGTGATCCGCGCCAGCCCGTCGATCTTGGCCTTGGCGGTGCCGGAATCGATGCTTTCACGCGCCATCTCGACGCCCTCTTTGAGGTCGCTGACCTTGTCGGCGACGACCAGCGCGGCGGCGGCGTTCAGCAGCACAGCATCGCGATAGGCCGAGGCTTCACCGGCCAGCAGCGCAGCAAAGGCGCGGCCGTTCTGCTCGGGTGTGCCGCCGAGGATCGCCTCGAACGGGTGCACCGGCAGGCCCGCGTCCTCGGGATGCAACTCTGCCTCGCGGATCGCGCCATCGGTTTCCAGCGCCGCGACCCAGCTGACCCCGGTGATCGTCAGCTCATCGGTGCCGTCCGAGCCATGCACCAGCCAGGCGTGTTCGGATCCCAGCGCCCGGAGGGTTTCCGCCATGGGGCGGATCATCGCCCGCGAAAACGTGCCGGTCAGCTGGCGTTTGACCCCGGCGGGGTTGGTCAGCGGCCCGAGGATGTTGAAGATCGTCCGCGTGCCGAGCTCGGTCCTTGTCGGCATCACATGGGCAATCGCCGGGTGATGCATCGGTGCCATCATAAAGGCGATCCCGACCTCCTTCAGCGCTTGTTCAACCACCTCCGGGCCGACCATCACGTTGATGCCCATCTGGGTCAGCGCATCCGCCGCGCCGGATTTCGAACTGAGGTTGCGGTTGCCATGCTTGGCCACCGTTACCCCGGCACCGGCCACCACAAAGGCGGTGGCGGTGGAAATGTTCAGCGTGCCCTTGCCGTCACCACCGGTGCCGACAATGTCGATCGCCCCCTCTGGCGCGCGCACCGGCTTGCAACAGGCCCGCATCGCAGCAGCGGCGGCGGCGAATTCATCAACGGTTTCGCCACGGGTGCGCAGCGCCATCAGCAAGCCGCCGATCTGGCTGGGTGTCGCCTCACCCCGGAACAGGATGTCAAAGGCGGCGCGGGCCTCGTCGCGGCTCAGCGCGCGGTCGGCGGCGGCGGCGATCAGGGGTTTGATGGCATCGCTCATCTCAGGATGTTGACCTTTCGTGACGGCCCCTAGCGGGCGCTGGCGGTATTGGCCCCTGTGCAGTGGCCGATCTTGTGGTATCATGCGCCACAGGCGCAATCCCCGGTGCTTTGGTCCTGTTCTTCGGGCCAGGTCTTGGGGGGCGTGTCCTACATGCTCTGCCGGCGCCGTCCAGGTCAAGGGTGGCGGGGCCGGGCACGGGGTCAATATCATAAGGCCAGGGCAATCGCCGGGCCAAACATGAGGCAATTGCGGTGAGTCGCGGATTTTTTTCAGGACTATTTTGGGGTCTGATTATTTCATTCCTTTTTGTGGCGGTGATTTCGCTGAATGGCAGCCTTCCCGGTGATGCGCCGCCGCGCACTGGCGCCGCCGAAGTGCCGGGCGGGTCAGAGTTCAACCAGTCACGCGCCGATGTGCCGGTGACCTTGCCGGGGCAGGAGGCGGTCAGCAAACCGCCCGAGGCTGACAGCCCGCCGCCACCGGGACGTGACGGGCTCGACGCGATCGATTCCGCCGCCAAGGAACCGGGCAATCGCCCGGAAACCGGTGAACCGGAGAGTCGCCTTGCCGCAGTGCCCCCGGCTGGTGATGCGCCGCTGCCGGGGAGCAACGGCAGCGAGACACCACCGGTGCAGCCCACCCCGGTCGACAATGCCCCCGACGCCCCCAGCGCCCCGGTGGCCGAGGTCGAGCCGCGCGCCGTCCCCCAATCCACCGGTCAGACCGCGGTGCCGGCCAATGTGACCCAGCCGCAATCGCCCGATGCCGGCGCCGAGGGGAGCGGGGTCGGCTTTCCGAGCCAGGACCTTCAGGCCGCCGCCGAGGCGCCGCTGCTGCGCAGCCCCACGGGCAGCGCGCCGCCGGTCGCCGCAAAGGCCGAGATTGCACCGCCAGCCGACACCGGCAGTGCCGTGGCGCCGGTCGCGCCGACACAGCCGCAACAACCCGAAGTGTCGAGCACCACCGATCCGGCGCCGATGGCCCCGGCTGCCGACACCGCCGCGCCGCAGGTCGCGGCCACCGATCCGGCCACCGCCCCGGCGGAATCCGGCACCGTGCCGCAGGCCGACACCACCCCGCCCGCAGTGGTGGCCCGCGCCGAGTCGGTGATGCCGCCGAACCCCGGGGCGACCTCTGGCCCGGCGGTTGGCCGCCCGGCGACGCGGTTGACCGAAACCGGCGGTGGCATGCGCAGCGCCCGACTGCCGTCGATCGGCAATGCCACCGGCGACTCCACCACCGCGGCCCAGACCTCCGCCGCCGATGACCCGTCGCTGCCACCGATCCGGCGCTACGCGGTGGCCTTTGACAATCCCGAGAACCGGCCGCTGATGTCGATCGTGTTGCTGGATGACGGCAGCGGTGCCGTCGATGCCTCGGTTCTGCGCGATTTCCCTTATCCGCTGACCATCGCTGTCGATCCCAGCTGGAGCGGCGCGGCGCAGGCGATGGCCGATTACCGGGCGGCAGGGTTCGAAGTGATGCTGCTCGCCGGGGTCGCGCCCGAGGCCACGGCCAAGGATCTGGAAACTGCCTTTGAGGTCTGGACCAACGTGTTGCCCGAGGTCACCGCAGTGATGGAGAAACCGGGTTTGGGGCTGCAGGCGTCGCGTCCTGCTGCCGACCAGCTGGCTGATCTGCTGATGGCCTCGGGTCACGGGCTGGTGCTGTATCCCAACGGCTTTGACACCGCGCGCAAACTGGCGGTCAAGACTGGCGTGCCAGCGGCGACGCTGTTTCGTGATTTCGATGGCGATGGACAGAGTGCCAATGTGATCCGCCGCTTTCTCGACCATGCCGCCTTTCGGGCTGGCACCGAAGGCGGCGTGGTGATGGTTGGCCGGGTGCGTCCGGAAACCGTGCAGGCGCTGCTGGTCTGGGGTCTGCAGGACCGCGCCGGACGGGTCGCCATCGCGCCGATTTCAGCACTGCTGCTGGCCGGGGTCGGAGCGGGGTCGGGCTGAAGGGGCGCGTCGGGCCCAAAGGTGGGGCCGGGTGACCGGCCTCTGCCGTTGACGCCGGATACCCGGACCGCCTGACGCAATCTGCAATAACGCGCAGGTGCCGACAAAATCTGTCAAACGTGGTGATCGACAGCCTGGGCGATGGCGGCGCGGCCTTCGCCGCACCGCGCGCTGTCAGGCCGTCTTAACGGAAGCTGGCATGCACCGCATTGATCGCCGACTGGTCGAGAGTGACCCCGGCGCGGGCGCGCAGATCGTTGGCGAAGGCGATGTAGAGGTCCTGGCCGAGGCTCTGGCTGGCGGCCTCTTGCAAACCGGCGCGCAATTGGCCGGTGCTGTCATCCAGATCCGAGGGCGGCAGCACCGCGTCGAGCCGCAGGATCTGCACCGAGCCAAAGCCTTCGGTGATCCGCACCTCGCCGGGTTTCATCGCAAAGGCCTCGGCGACGAAAGTCTCGGGCGCGCCGAGCACCGAACCATTGCGGGTCAGCGCCTCTTCGACAGTGACCTCCAGCCCCAGCGTGTCGAAATCGGCGCTTTCCAGCAGCCGGTCGCGCAGGCCCGCCGCCTTGTCGCGCAGCTGGATCAGGGTCTGTTCGGTTTCCCAGCTGGATTGGACCCGGCTGATCACCTCGGACAGCGGCGCCGGTTCGGCAGCAAGGGTGCCTTCCAGCCGCATCGCAAAGATGCCGCCGTCCTCAAGCTGGTTGATCTCTGGGTAATCGTCTTCTTCAAGTTTGGCAGCGGCATCGTCAAAGCCGTCATAGGCCGAGATATCCTCGTTGAAACCGGCATACCAATCGATCTTGCCCAGCTGCATGTCGGTTTCGTCGACCAGCTCTTCCAGAGTGGCGCCACCGGCGAGCAGATCCTCGATGGTTTCCATCTGCTGCTCGACCAGCCGCTGGGCACGGTCACCGATCAGTTCCAACCGGATGATCTCGATGGCGTCGGCATGTTCGACGGTCTGCGCCGGGAACACCCCGTTGATACGGAACAGCGCCGGGCCGAGGTCGGTGTCGAGCGGGCCGACCACCGCGCCGCTTTCGGCGGCAAAGACCGCGGCGCCGACACTGGCCAGCTCGGCCTCGGTCACGTCGCCAAGGTCAATATCGGACAGCGCCAGTCCGCGTTCCTCGACCAGCGTGTCGAAATCCACCGCGCCGCTGTCCAGCCGGTCGCGCGCCGCGGTTGCGGCGGCGCTGTCGGGATAGATCAGCCGTTCCACCAGCCGCCGCTCGGGGCGTTCGAATTCGCTGCGCCGGTCGGCATAGGCCTTGTCCAGGGTTTCCTGGTCGATCTCGACGCTGTCGGTCAGCATGTCCGGGGTCAGCCAGGCATAGGTGATCTGTTTGCGCGCCGGGATGGTGTAGCGGTCGATATGGGCCTCGTAAAAGGCTTGCAATTCGTCCTGGCTCGGCTCCGGGATCGGGGCGTCGAGCGCGGTTTCATCCAGCCGGATCCAGCTGACCTTGCGGGTTTCGGCGAGGTAATTCAGCAGGGTTTCGGCAAAGGTGCCCGACATGCCCGCGCCCGAGACCACAGCCCCTTGCAGGAGGGTACGGGCGGTTTCCTCGCGCAGGCGGGTTTCGAACCGGGTTTCGGTGGTGCCGCTGCGTTCCAGCGCGAATTTATAGGCCTCGCGGTCGAATTTGCCGTCGATGCCCTGGAAGGCCTGGATCGACTGGAGCTGCTGGGCCAGGGTGGCGTCGCCGACCGAAATCCCCAGGCTGGCGGTTTCATTGTCAAAGGCGCGGGCGGTGATCACCCGCGACAGGGTGGCGTCGACCAGACCCAGCTGCTCGGCCTGATCAAAGCTGAGCGGCTGGCCGGTCTGCGCCTCGATCGCGCGCAGTTCTTCGCGCAGGGCGCTGGCATAGGTATCGACGTCGATCTCTTTGTCGCCGACCGAGCCGATGGTGCGGATGGTGCCAGAGAAATTGGTCACCCCAAAGCCGCCCAGCCCGAGGACCAGCAAAGCCATGATGATCCAGACCACCGTCTGACTTGCCTTTTTCGCCGCCATTTCACCGCTCCCTGCCTTTGATCGCCCGCCGGTCTGTGTCGCCCGTCGGCTCCGGTCCGCATGTCTAATGCGCGTCGGGTCCTGTCACAAGGGCGCAGGCGGGCAATCGGGAGAAGTTTACCTCGGCTCTGCCGGGTCAAATTCGGCAAGCCGGGTCAACAGCCGGGCGATGCCATCGCGGTCCAGATTGGCAAAGGCGATGCGCAGCTGCGCGGCCCCGGCTGAATCACCCGCCGGGGTGAACATGGTGCCGGGGAGCAGCAGGACGCCGGCCTGGTGCAGCAGCAGCGGCGCCAGCTGGTCCGAGGGCAGGGCGAAGGGATGGGCAAGGTAAGCGAAATAGGCGCCACAGCCGAGCAAGTGCCAGCCCCTGGCCGCCAGCGGCGCGAACCCGGCCTCGATCGCGGCGCGCCGGGCCAGCACCTCGTCCCGTTCTCCGGCCAGCCACTGGCGCAGATTCCGCATCCCCCAAAGGGCCGCGAACTGGCCGAGCTGGGCCGGGCAGATGGTGACGGTGTCGAGGAATTTCTCGACCTCGGCCAAGCGGGCGGGGCCGGTGATCATCGCGCCGACCCGGTGGCCGGTCAGCCGGTAGGCCTTGGAAAAGGAATAGAGCTGGATCAGCGTCTCGCCCCAATCGGCACGGCCGAACAGATCATGCGGGGCGCGGTCCGAGGAATGGAAGTCGCGGTAGGTCTCATCCAGGATCAAGGCGATCCCGGCCTCGGCGCAGAGATCGTAAAAGCCGCGCAGGATGGCGGGCGGATATTCGACGCCTGCGGGGTTGTTCGGGCTGACCAGGGCAATCGCCCGGGTGCGCGGCGTGATCAGGGCGCGGGCGGATTCGGGGTCGGGGATCAGCCCGGTGCCGGTGGACAGCGGCACCGCGACGGCCCCGGCCATGTCGAGATACATCTTGTGATTGAAATACCAGGGCGTCGGCAGGATCACCTCATCACCTTCGCTGGTCAGGGTGGCGATGGCGGCGCAAAAGGCCTCGTTGCAGCCCGAGGTGATGGCGACCTGGTCGGGGCGCACCTTGCCGTCATAGGCGGCGGACCATTGGCGGGCGATTTCATCGCGCAGCTCCGGCAGGCCAAGGACCGGGCCGTAAAGATGAGCCTGCGGTTCCGCCATCACCAGCCGGGCCATTTCGCGGCGCAAAGGCTCTGGCGGTGAATCGACGGGTGCCGCCTGGCTGACATTGATCAGCGGGCGCTCGGGCGGGAATTCGGCACCGGCCAGCCAGCGGCGGGCCTGCATCACCGGCGACGGAAATGTGGTTGCGGTGCGGGGTGGCATGGGGACTCCGGGCGTTGCACTGGTCTGTGGTCTGGCGTCGGACGGGCCCGGCGCCCGGGAAAACGGCGATCCCGGCATCGCGCCCGGCGCATCACTGGCCTCCGGCGCAGGTGGTTTCAACCAGAAGAAACGGTTGCGGCAGGCAGGCGGGTGGGGCGGCTGTGTTGGTCGGGCGCGTTCAATCGGTGCCGCGATAGGGCTTCACATATTGCATCGCCATGTCCCAGGGAAAGAAGATCCAAGTGTCCTGGCTGACCTCGGTGATGAAGGTGTTGACCTGGGCACGGCCCTGCGGCTTGGCATAGACGGTGGCGAAATGCGCCTTGGGGTAGAGCTGTCGGACCAGCTCAAGCGTCTTGCCGCTGTCGACCAGGTCATCGACGATCAGAATGCCGGTGCCATCGCCCATCACCGCCGCGTCCGGCGCTTTCAGCACCTGCGCTTCGGACTGGTCCTGATGGTCGTAAGAGCGCACCGAGATCGTGTCGACCACCCTGATGTCCAGCTCGCGCGCGACGATCATCGCCGGGGCCATGCCGCCGCGGGTGACCGCGACCACGGCTTTCCAGGCGCCGTCATCGGGGCCGTGGCCATCCAGCCGCCAGGCCAGCGCCCGGCTGTCGCGATGAATCTGATCCCAACTGACGTGAAAGCCCTTTTCATGGGGCAGGCGGGTGTCGGTCATGTGGGTCTCCTATCCCAGAGCGATCTTGAGGCCAAAGAGGGTTAGCAGCCCGGCAAAGCTGCGATCCACCGCAGTCTTGACCCGGGCATAGCCCGCACGCGCCTTGCCTGTCGAGAACAGACGCGCCACCAGCAGATACCAGAGCACCTCGTTGACGAAAACCGCCGCGACAATCGCGATGAGCCAGGGCAGCGGCGTGCCCGGCGGCACCAGCCCGACAAAAACCGCGCCAAAGAACACCGCCGGTTTCGGATTGGTGGCGAAGGTGAGAAAGCCGAAGCGGAAGGCGCGGGAGCGCGTCATCCGTTCTGTCGCGGCCAGGTCGAGCTCGAGCGGGGCGCTGGCATGGCGCCACATTTGAATCGCGATCCAGATCAGGAACGCCGCGCCGACCAGTTTCAATGCGGTGAACAGGGCCGGGACCAGTTCGAACAGCAGCGCCAGCCCGGCGAGGGCCGCCGTCGCCCAGAGCGCGGCGCCAAGGCCAAAGCCGAGGGCCAGGGCGGCCGCGGTGCGAAACCCTTCCTGTGCGGCGATTCGCAGGCAGACGACAAAGGAGGGGCCGGGGCTGATCGCCGCCAGCAGGTGGATGGCGATGATCGAGAGGAAGGCGGCGAGGGTCAAATGGTCAGACCGCGACGCGCAAGGCGAGCGCGCCAAGGACCAGCGCGGCGCAGCGATCAAAGACACGTTTCATCCGCACGTAGGCGGCGCGCGCGGGCTGGGTGGTCAGCATCAGAACCGCGCCGCCATAATACAGCAGTTCGAGCAGCAAGTGATTGCCAAGTACCAGAACGGCCTCACCGCCTTGCGGCATCGCCGGGAAAACCGTGGTGAATATAGCCGCAACAAAAATCACCGCCTTGGGGTTGGCAAAGTTGGTCAGCAGGCCCAGCCGAAACGGCGATCTGCCACCCGATGTCGTCATTGCAACCGGTTGATCTGCCTGCCGCCAGAGCGTGATGGCCAGCCAGATCAGATAGGCCGCGCCACCGATCTTGAGCACGGCAAAGGCCCAGGGAACCAGCGTGAACACCGCCGTCAGCCCGACAATCGCCAGGGCGCTCCAGCTGACTGCGGCCAGAGCGAGGCCCACCGCGCAGCCCAGCCCGGCGGCGCGGCCTCGTGCCAGCGCCGTGCGCAGGATCGTCAGGAAGGCTGGCCCCGGAGAGATCAGCGCGCCGAGAATTGCGATATTGAAAGCGATGAGATGCGCGGCTTGCATCCTGTCCTCAGCTTTTGTCGATATCCGGGGCGTCGACCGCCTTCATGCCCACCACGTGATAGCCGGCATCGACATGCAGGTTTTCACCGGTGGTGCCGGAGCCGAGATCGGAGAGCAGGTAGAGCGCGGCCTTGCCGACCTCTTCCTGAGTCACATTGCGGCGCAGGGGGGAATTCAGCTCGTTCCATTTCAGGATATAGCGGAAATCGCCAATGCCGCTGGCCGCCAGGGTCTTGATCGGCCCGGCCGAGATCGCATTCACCCGGATGCCGTCCTTGCCCAGATCCTCGGCCAGATATTTCACCGAAGCCTCAAGCGCTGCCTTGGCGATGCCCATCACATTGTAATGCGGCATCACCTGTTCGGCGCCGTAATAGGTGAGGGTCAGCATCGACCCGCCAGGCCCCATCAGCCGTTCCGCCCGCTTTGCGACGGCGGTAAAGGAATAGACCGAGACATCCATCGTCATCGTGAAATTGGCGCGGCTGGTGTCGATGTAGCGGCCGCGCAATTCGCTCTTGTCGGAAAAGCCGATGGCGTGGACGATGAAATCCAGACCGCCCCAGGCCTCTTCCACGCCCTTGAAGCAGGCGTCGATCGAGGCCTCGTCGCCAACGTCGCAATCAAACAGTTTGGTAACGCCGAGCTGTGCGGCCAGAGGCTCTACACGTTTGCGGAACGGATCGCCGACATAAGAGAACGCCAGCTCGGCCCCAGCATCGGCGCAGGCCTGCGCAATGCCCCAGGCGATCGACTTGTCATTGGCCAAGCCCATAATAAGGCCGCGCTTGCCCGCCAGCAGGTTGTTTGACATCTTGCGCTCCCGACCCAATCTTGCATCTGTGCAAGTCCTTTAGGCGATTGGTGAAGGGTCATCAAGGGCGCGGGATAAGGTGAGGCTATGAGCGACAGAAGCGGTATTTTCCAAGGCAACGATCCTTTTGTCATCGCCCGGCGCTGGTTGGCCGAGGCCGAAGCGGTCGAGATCAACGATGCCAATGCCATCGCACTGGCCAGTGTCGACAGCGACGGGCTGCCGAATGTGCGCATGGTTTTGCTGAAAGAGATCGAGGCAAATGCCTTTGTCTTTTATACAAATTACCGCAGTGCCAAGGCGGAAGAGGTCGAGGGTGCGGGCAAGGCGGCCTTTGTGATGCATTGGAAATCCCTGCGCCGCCAGATCCGGGTGCGGGGCAATGTCAGCCGCGAGGATGGGGCGCAGGCGGACGCCTATTATGCCTCGCGCTCGCTGAAGTCGCGGCTCGGCGCCTGGGCCTCGGCGCAGTCGCAACCGCTAAGCTCGCGCGCGGCGCTGATGGCCGAAGTGGCCAAGGTGACGGCAGCCAAGGGCGCCAACCCGCCGCGCCCGCCCTTTTGGGGGGGGTATCGCATCGACCCGGTCGAGATCGAATTCTGGGCCGATGGCGCGTTTCGCCTGCATGACCGGTTTCGCTGGACCCGGGCCAGCAGCGCGGCCGCGTGGCAGATCGCGCGCCTGTCCCCATGAAGTCGCTGCGCGGCATTGCGCCGTGAGTGCCGCAGCGCGGGCGGGTTGACGGTTGCCCCGGTTCGAAGGACACTCATGTGCGATTGGCCCATCGGGCCCGACTGATTTTTCGGGACAGGAGCGGCAGAGCGGTGCAAGCGGGCACTTTCGATCAGGAGCTCGAGTTCAATGCAGGTGTGGTGAAGTGGTTTGATGCCACGCGCGGCTTTGGCTTTGTTCTGGCCGACAATGGCGGGCCTGACATTCTGCTGCACGCCAATGTGCTGCGCAATTTCGGCCAGGGATCGGTGGTCGAGGGCGCGCGGGTGGCGATGATGGTGCAGCGCAGCCCCCGAGGCGTGCAGGCCGCCGAGGTGCTGTCGATTGCGCCGCCAGCTGGCACCAGCCCGATGACACTGGAGCTGTTCGAAGAATTCGACGCCTCCGATATCGCCAGCGTGCCGCTGCAACCGGCGCGGGTGAAATGGTTCGACAAGAACAAGGGATTCGGATTTGCCAATGCCTTTGGCTGTGCGACCGATATCTTTGTCCATATCGAGGTGCTGCGCGCCTCGGGCCTGGCGGATCTGGCGCCGGGCGAGGCGGTGGGGCTGAGGGCGCTGCCGGGGGCGCGTGGTCTGATCGCGGTGGAGATTCGGCATTGGCTGGACACCGGGGTTGCGGATTCGGATACGCCGGAATGAGGGTGCTGATTGCCGCGTTCGCCTGTTGGCTGGCCGCCGCTGCGGCCTGGGCCGAGTGTCGCGAGGATGTTGCCGAATTGCGCGGGCCCTGGGGGCAGGCGCGGTTCCGGGTTGAGCTGGCGATGACCCCGGAGGCGCGCATGCAGGGGCTGATGTTCCGCGAATCGATGTCCGCTGGCGCGGGGATGCTGTTCATCTATCCGCAGCCGCAGCCGCGGATCGGGTTCTGGATGAAAAACACCCTGATTCCGCTGGATATCCTGTTCTTTGACGCCAGCGGCACCCTGCGCGCCCGGCATCTGATGGCGGTGCCCGGCGACCTGACCCATCTCGATGGCGGCAGCGATATTCAATATGTGCTCGAGGTCGCCGGTGGGGTGGCCCGTGACATGGGAATCAACCTCGGCACCCAGCTGCGCCACCCGATGATTGACCCGGATCGGGCCGCTTGGTCCTGTTAGGGCTTTTCAATCGGCGCGGCTGCGGGTAATTACCGCTTCGGTTCGGGGCGTAGCGCAGCCTGGTAGCGCATCTGTTTTGGGAACAGAGGGCCGGGAGTTCGAATCTCTCCGCCCCGACCATTTCTTTCAGTACCAAGCCGATTGCCTTGGGCGGATGCCCGGTGACTCGTTTGCGGGTTTGCCCTGCCTATGGCTCCGCCCGTTAGATGATGTGCGATGGCAATCTTCTGCTCTGCCCATGGTTCCATAAATAAACTGATGGGCGAGGGGGGAAAGCCACGCGCCGTTTTTCGAAACGGAGCCGCTGCGGCGTTCGTGCTGCGGCGTTTGTAGTGTGGGGATGTCAGCCCAGGCGGCGACCTGATCCACCCGCTGATCTGCGTGCTGTGATCGCGCCCATCCCAAGGCCGGGGGCGGGGGTCTTGCTGTCCAATACCGGGCGTCAGGAGGTGAGCGCCAGCTGCGGTGATCGAATCGCGACCCACTAGATGTTGTGTCGCCAGCGGCCGCGGATACATTTTGTGGGGATAAAATTCACACGTCGCCGCGCCAAATCGGCAACGCTGCGGACCCTGCTCCGACGTTTGTTACAATTGTGACCTGAGGGGCACATTTAGTGGCGCCACAAATCCGAAAGCGAAAATATAGACATTGCAGGCGCTTATCCGCCGAGGGAAACTCTGCAACCGAAGCGCGACTCTGCCGGGTCCGCGTCAAGTCAAAAAAATCCCTAAAATGGGCAACTGAATTGTTGACCGCAGTATGCAATCCGCTCCAAATTGTATGGGTCGGCGGGACAGCCACTAGATATGGTAGTCCAAAAAGATCGGCAGGGGACAGTCAAGCGATACAACTTTGGTCCGCAAGCACGGATCACGGCGCGTGAATACGCGCTGCGCCAAGCCCCCTGTCTGTTTGATCGACAAGAAAAAAACATCCGGCCCGGCAAACGCCGGGACAGGCGACGGGCCGGGAATGACGCGACAAGATCATGGGGCTGTTTCGCAATGAAAATCGAACGCAAATACACCAAGGCTGGCCGGGACGCTTATGCGGATCTCGACTTTGTCACCACCACTTCGGAAATCCGTAACCCGGATGGCACGGTCGTTTTCAAGAACGACTCGGTCGAAGTGCCAGGCAGCTGGAGCCAGGTCGCCAGCGACGTGATCGCGCAGAAATATTTCCGCAAGGCTGGGGTGCCCAGCAAGCTCAAGAAAGTCCGCGAAAAGGACGTGCCGGAATTCCTGTGGCGCTCGGTCCCGGCCAGTGCGACCACCGCCACCGGCGGCGAAACCTCGTCCAAGCAGGTGTTTGACCGGCTGGCGGGGGCCTGGGCCTATTGGGGCTGGAAGGGGGGCTATTTCAGCACCGAAGCCGACGCCCGCGCCTATTATGACGAGATGCGCTATATGCTGGCCAGCCAGCGCGGTGCCCCGAACTCTCCGCAATGGTTCAACACCGGCCTGCATTGGGCCTATGGCATCGATGGCCCCGGTCAGGGCCATTACTATGTCGATTTCCAATCCGGCGAGCTGACCAAATCGGCCAGCGCCTATGAACATCCGCAGCCACATGCCTGTTTCATCCAATCGGTCGCTGACGATCTGGTCGGCGATGGCGGTATCATGGACCTCTGGGTGCGTGAGGCGCGGCTGTTCAAATACGGGTCCGGCACCGGCACCAACTTCTCCAGCCTGCGGGCGGACGGGGAATCGTTGTCGGGTGGCGGCAAATCCTCCGGGCTGATGGGCTTTCTCAAGATCGGCGACCGGGCGGCCGGCGCGATCAAATCCGGCGGCACCACCCGGCGCGCCGCCAAGATGGTGATCGTCGATTCCGACCACCCGGATATCGAGGAATTCATCAACTGGAAGGTGAAGGAAGAGCAAAAGGTCGCCAGCCTGGTTGCCGGCTCGAAAATGCACGAGCGCCAGCTGAACGAGATCTTTGCCGCGATCCGCAGCTTTGACGGATCTGAGGCGGGGGCCTATGACCCGGCTGAGAACCCGAGCCTGAAAAAGGCGATCCGCGAGGCCAAGCGCAACGCGATCCCCGAGACCTATATCAAGCGGGTGCTGGATTACGCCAAGCAGGGCTATACCAGCATCGAATTCCCGACCTATGACACCGATTGGGATTCTGAGGCCTATGCCAGCGTGTCGGGCCAGAACTCAAACAACTCCGTTCGGGTCACGGATGCCTTTCTGAAGGCGGTCAAGGATGACAAGCCCTGGGAGCTGATCCGCCGCACTGACGGCAAGGTCTCCAAGACCGTCAAGGCGCGCGAGCTCTGGGAACAGATCGGCCACGCCGCCTGGGCCTGTGCCGATCCCGGCATCCAGTATCACGACACCGTCAATGCCTGGCACACTTGCCCGGAAGACGGGGCGATCCGCGGTTCGAATCCCTGTTCGGAATATATGTTCCTGGACGACACCGCCTGTAACCTGGCGTCGATGAACCTGCTGACCTTCCTCAAGGACGGCAAGTTTCAGGCCGAGGATTACGTCCACGCCACCCGTCTGTGGACCATCACCCTGGAAATCAGCGTCACCATGGCGCAGTTCCCGTCCAAGGAAATCGCGCAGCGGTCCTATGATTTCCGCACCCTGGGCCTTGGCTATGCCAATATCGGCGGCCTGCTGATGAACATGGGTCATGGCTATGACAGCGATGAGGGCCGGGCACTCTGCGGGGCGCTGACCGCGATCATGACCGGGGTCTCTTATGCCACCTCGGCCGAGATGGCCGGCGAGCTGGGCGCGTTTTCGGCCTATAAGCGCAACTCCAAGCATATGCTGCGGGTGATCCGGAATCACCGCAACGCCGCCTATGGCGCGACCGAAGGCTACGACGAGTTGGCGATCAAACCGGTGGCTCTGGATCATGGCAATTGCCCGGACCCGACGCTGGTCGATCTGGCGATGTCGGCCTGGGACGAGGCGCTGAGCCTCGGTCAGAAACACGGCTATCGCAACGCTCAGGCCACTGTGATTGCCCCCACCGGTACCATCGGGCTGGTGATGGATTGCGACACCACCGGGATCGAACCGGACTTCGCCCTGGTCAAGTTCAAGAAACTGGCCGGCGGTGGCTATTGGAAGATCATCAACCGCAGCGTGCCGTCCGCGTTGGAGGGGATGGGCTATGCCTCGACCCAGATCGAAGAGATCATTTCCTACGCCGTCGGCAATGGCACCCTGGCAGACGCGCCCGGCATCAACCACGCGGCGTTGGTCGGCCATGGGTTCGGACCCGAGGAGATCGAGAAGGTCGAAGCGGCGCTGGCCTCGGCCTTTGATATCCGCTTTGTCTTTAACCAATGGACCCTGGGCGCGGATTTCTGTTCCGGCGCGCTGGGCATTCCGGCGGACAAGCTGAACGATCCCACCTTTGATCTGCTGAAACACCTCGGTTTCAGCAAGAAGGATGTCGATCTGGCCAATGACTACGTCTGCGGCACCATGACCCTGGAAGGCGCGCCGCATCTGAAAGAAGAGCACCTCAAGGTGTTTGACTGCGCCAATCCCTGCGGCAAGAAAGGCAAACGCTTCCTGAACACCGACAGCCACATCACCATGATGGCCGCGGCGCAATCCTTCATCTCGGGCGCGATTTCCAAGACCATCAACATGCCCAACAACGCCACCATCGAGGATTGCCAGAAGGCTTACGAGCTGTCCTGGTCCCTCGGCGTCAAAGCCAACGCGCTCTACCGCGACGGCTCCAAACTGAGCCAGCCGCTGGCCTCGGCGCTGGTCGAAGACGACGACGAAGCTGCCGAAATCCTGGAAACCGGCAACGCCCATGAAAAGGCCGCGGTGCTGGCCGAAAAGGTGATCGAAAAGGTCGTGGTCCGCGAAATCACCCGCAGCCATCGCGAAAAGATGCCGCAACGCCGCAAGGGCTATACCCAAAAGGCGGCCGTCGGCGGGCACAAGGTCTATCTGCGCACCGGCGAATACGAGAACGGCAATCTCGGCGAAATCTTTATCGACATGCACAAGGAAGGCGCTGGCTTCCGGGCGATGATGAACAACTTTGCCATCGCGGTGTCGGTTGGCCTGCAATATGGGGTACCGCTCGAGGAATTCGTCGACGCCTTCACCTTTACCAAATTCGAACCCGCCGGGATGGTGCAGGGCAACGACAGCATCAAGAACGCCACCTCGATCCTGGACTACATTTTCCGGGAACTGGCGGTGTCCTACCTCGACCGCACCGATCTGGCGCATGTGAAACCCGAGGGCGAAAGCTTTGACTCGATCGGGCACGGCGCGTCCAACGAAGGCGTGTCGAACCTGAGCGAGATCAGCGACAACGCCGCCCGCGCCTCGCTCGACGTGCTGCGTCAGGTCAGCTCGACCGGTTATCTGCGCAAGCGGCTGCCGCAAGAACTGGTGGTGCTGCAAGGCGGGCAGATGATGGGCGCAACCGCGTTTGGGTCATCCGATCCGGTTTCGGCGCTGCAAACCCTGGTGCCGGAAACCGCGATGGCGGCCGCCTCCGGCCGGAGCAGCGGCGCCACGGCGATGGCCAGCGGCACGATCTCGCTGGATGCGCGCAGCCAGGCTCGGATGCAGGGCTATGAGGGCGAGGCGTGTGGCGAATGCGGCAACTACACCCTGGTGCGCAACGGCACCTGCATGAAGTGCAACACCTGCGGCGGCACCTCCGGGTGTAGCTGAGGAGCGGCTACTATGAAGAAAAGGCTTCAAATCACAACAAGGCGCACAGCCAAAATATTCGAGCAGATGCTCGCCATTCGACGTGTAGCTTATGCTGATGATGAGTTCTTCCGAATGGATGAATTCTGGGAAGACTTGTGCGCCGACAGTGATAAATGGTCGATCAAGAGGTATCGTTCCGACACGGTTGAGGACTACAAGCGAAAAGCCGGTGTGATCGCATTTGAGGATCGGGTTACGCTGATCGCAGATGAGAGGTTGATGGAGAACGCTAGGCGAGGTTGTCCCTTTTCAAACTTCATTCTTGCGCATGAAGCGGGGCACTTGGGACTCGATCATCATGCCAAGAGTGGCGTCATTAAAAATTTTCAATTGTTTGCGGGACCGAATGGGATGTCGAATTTACCCCCGACGGTTGAGGAACTGGAGGCCAACTACGCTGCAGTCTTCTTGCAGTGCGGAGTCGCGTTGATTGATAAAAGATGGGAACCAATGCAACTCGCTCGCAGGGCATACTGCGAGGTACGATCAGTCAAGAAGGCGCAAAGGCTGGTCCAACTCGAGGTGTTCCAGCGCGAACTGAACAGACCAAAGCCAAAATCACAACGCGTCATACTATAGAGGACAAAGCTATGCTGTTGAGGACTATTCGATCGCGGGCGGTGTCGCAAAAGCAAGGCTATGATGAGGTCGAAGTCGGCGGCGGCACCTCTGGGTGTAACTGAACGAAACTGGGGGGCAGCTTCGGCGGCCTCTCCGAATTCCGGATCAGACGACAGGCAGAAACCGGGCGGTATCGAACAAGGGTCTGATCCGACACTCCAGGGGCGCCAGATGGCGCCCCCTTTTTGTCGCCTCAGCCGCGCCGGGCGGCGGCGATCCAGATCAGCGCCAGGACCAGCGACAGCACCATGTTCAGATTGGCCATGGTGACACCCAGCATCTGCCAGGCAATATCATCGCACATCACCAAGCCGACCGGGCCGTCAGTGGACAGCAGATCGGACCCAGACAGGCTGCCGATCCCGTCACCGTTTCCGGTGCAGGAACTCGGCCCGGCCCAGAATTTCCGCTCGACCCCGGAATGATAAAGGCCGATGGCGGCGGTGCTCAGCGCCGCCAGCGCCCCGAGCCAGGCCAGCGCCCGGTTGTTCAGCGCTAGGGCCAGGGCGCCGATACCAATCGCGGCAATATGCGGATAGCGCTGCCAGAAGCACATCTTGCAGGGCGCGAAGCCGCCCAGATACTGGAACGCCAGCGCGCCAAGCAGCAATGCGGCGGAACCGGCAGAGGCCAGCAGAACCAGTTTTCGAAAGCTCACAGATACCTCACCAGAAAGAACCCACCGACGAGGATGACAAAGAATGCGGTAGAGACAAGAGCCATGCGACGTTCGATGAAGTCACGAATGGGTGTGCCGAATTTCCACAGCAGGGCGGCGATCACGAAAAACCGCAAGGCGCGGGCGACGATGGCGGTGGCCAGGAACAGGCCCAGCGGCATCGCGGTCCAGCCCGACATGATGGTGATCACCTTGAACGGGAAGGGGGTGATCCCGGCGCCCAGCACCGCCCAGAATCCGTAATCGTTGAATTTGGTGCTGAATTCTTCCATCGAACCGGCCTTGCCCAGGCTTTCCAGCACCGGCTGCCCGATCGATTCAAACGCGAACATGCCGATGCCATAGCCCAGCAGCCCGCCGAGGATCGAGGCCAAGGTGGCGATCCCGGCAATCAACCAGGCGCGCGAGGGGCGGGCGAGGATCATCGGCACCATCATCACATCCGGCGGGATCGGAAACACCGAGCTTTCGATAAAGGCGATCAAGGCAAGCGCCCAGAGCGCGCGCGGATGGTCTGCCATCCGCATGGTCCAATCGTATAGCCGTCGCAACATCGCCCCACCTTTTTCTGGATTTCTCGCCTTGTCCGACCGATCACGGGTCCGGTCAAGGCAACAATGCCGCGCCTGCCGATGCCGGATCGTGGATTTTTGGGCTTTTCTGCCACCGGCGAAGCGATTAATGCTGTGCCCGGTTGCCCAAGTGGCGGAATGGTAGACGCAGGGGATTCAAAATCCCCCGCCGCGAGGCGTGCCGGTTCGAGTCCGGCCTTGGGTACCAATCCCTCTCTTTGCTGAGAGGGGCCAACCTCCTTTTGTCAGCGCTGTCCGCAGGCGGTCTGCAGAACCGCCGCACCCCCGGGCCGGGGGTGGGCAAGGCCGTTTGGTCGAACTCAATCAACTCAACTTGATTCGGATGCGATTCGCCGTTGAGACAGATCGAGCTATCCTGAATTTGCATCAATTCTCGATCTTGGCCCCGATTGGTTCCGGTTCGAGAACACCCATTCGCGCTCGCATTAACCACCTGTGAGGACATTGAGGCACAGTCCAATTCCGTGGCTTTGTTTCCGGTTTGGAAACCGACTTGTGGATAACCGCCGTTGGAACGGGGTGGCGATTCAATTTCTTGTCGAAAATCCGGATCAGGCCACAAAATCCGCGCCCCGATCTGGAAACAATCCACAGATTTGCCCGGACCCAGGCCTCTGAGAATGTGGTTACAACACAGGGGTTTGGCCCCTCACATGCCCCCTTTCCACCGTTTTCCACTTTGTTCGCTGAACCCCAACTAGTAAACCAATGTTGCCCGACTGGGGGGCGCATGACTGCTGGCCATGGGGCGGCCACCCGTTAGTGATGCATCCGGATGGATGTGAGACCTGCCGATTGGACAGGCGTCTGGTTCCTTGGGGGAACTGGCCGGTGTTCGATTGCTTGCTGGGCCGTATGGCCCGGAGGCCCGGTATTGCAGGTTTCACCTATCAAGGTCGTTCACTCTCGGTTTTTGAAATTTCCGGTGTCGCGGTTGGCGATCCGGGGCCGCAACATCGGATGGATCAAGCTGGTCCTGAAGGCATAGAGGGTAAAAAGATATGACGTTCTTTTTTCTGAAACATGGCTGCAAGAGCCACGACAACACTTCAGATCCAGACACTGGGTCCGTTCGCGACGGTATCGTCTCGGGAACCTCAGGTAATGACACGATCATGGCGGGCTACACCGACCATGACGGCGACAAGATCGACAGCAATGACGCGATCCTGCCCGGCGAGACTGGCAATGACGACATCGTCGATGCGGGCGCTGGTGATGACTCGATCGCCTCGCTGCTCGGCAATGACGAAGTTTACGCAGGCGGCGGTTCGGACACCGTGGCTGGCGGCGCCGGCAACGACATCATCTATGGTGACAGTTCGCTCGACACCGTGACCGCATCCAGCGGCACCGAAGTCTTCGAATGGGACAAACTGCCCGATCCGAATTCCAGCGGCAGCATCGACGACAATGACCCGCTCTCCGGCGTCTTGATCCAGGACACCGGCAAGGTCAACGTGACCTTTGAAACGATCAGCACCAGCGACACCCCGAGCACCACCTTTTCCACCGATGAGCAAAAGGTGCATTCGATCGAGACCGGCACTCTGCCCGGCGCCGATAGCAGTTCGTCTCTGGAGTCGCACCTGGACTCGAACGGTGAAAGCGCCACCTACCGCTGGAGCTTTTCGCAGAACGTGAATGACGTGTCGTTCCGTATCAACGACATCGACTATGATTCCAAGGTCACCATCCAGGCGTTCGATTCACACGGCAACCCGGTGCAGATCACCACCACCATCGGTTCCGAAATCAACGGCAACGATCTGGACGGCTCGGATGGGTCGATCACCGTCGAAGCCTGCCCCGACTCGTCGGGCAGCGACACCGATCCGAACAACTCGGCTCTGGTGCATATCACTGGCGATATCGCTTACTTCACGGTTTCCCACACCCAGGCCGGGTCGGAAATCTCGCAAGTGAACATCACCGACATCTATTTCGATCCGATCGCTGCGGCGGCGGACGACGAGGGCAATGATTCCCTCGACGGCGAAGATGGCAATGACATCATCTTTGGCGAAGGCGGCGACGACACGCTGCTGGGCGGCACGGGGAACGACACGCTGTTCGGCGATTATGGCGTCGATGGCGGGGCCACCAGCACCACCCGCGAGAGCTTTGAATGGGACAAGGCACCCGATTACAAAGGCAATGCGCCGGCGGATGACGGTGACAAGCTGGCCGGGTTCACCCAGGACACCGGCAATGTCGATGTGAAATTCTCGTTCACCACCAACGAAAGCCCGTCGACCAAGTTTTCGACCGACCAACAAGCTGTGGACGGCGTTGTCGGCGACAGCGCTACGGTGGATGCGAACTCCTCGCTGGAATCGCACCTGGACAGCAACAACGAGAGCGCCAGCTACAAGTGGGAATTCTCGGACGAGGTCTCCAACGTTTCGTTCCGCGTCAACGATGCGGATTACGACTCCAAGGTTGTCGTCACCGCTTATGATGCGGCAGGCAACCCGACGACGGTTGTCGCCACGATCGGCAGCGAACTGAACGGCAATGACCTGAACGGCGCTGACGGGCAAGTCACCTTTGAAGCGCAATCCGGTGCCTCCGGCTACGACACCTCGCTGGAAAACTCGGCCCTGATCAATATCGCGGGTCCGGTGTCTTACTTCACCGTCGAGCATATTCAGAACGGCAGCCACGCGTCGGAAATCAACATCACCGACATCTTCTACGACACGTCGAGCGAAGCGGTGTCGAAAGGCAACGAGGGCAACGATTACATCGACGGCGAAGACGGCGATGACGTTCTATACGGCGAACAGGGTGACGACACCCTGATCGGCGGCGAAGGCGCGGATTCGGCCATCGGTGGCGACGACCAGGATTTGTTCATCGGCGGCAACGTCGGTGACTTCGTGGACGGCTCCGAAGGCGGTGTCGACAACGACACGCTCGACCTGTCCACCTCTGGCCCGCTCTCGGTCGTCTATGACAATGACAACCCGGAAAACGGCACCGTCACCTTCTTTGACGGCGCCGGCGCAGCCACCGGCACGATGCGGTTCATCAACATCGAGAACGTGATCCTGCCGACCGACGAAGCGCCGATTGTCGTGGATGAGACCGCGACGATCGACGAAGACACCACGCTGGAAAACTTTGACATCCTGACCAATGATGTCGATCCCGAAGGCGCGCCGGTGTCGCTTGTTGGCACCCCGCTGGCACAGCATGGCACCGTCACGGTGAACCCGGATGGCACCATCAACTATACGCCGGACGCCGATTACAATGGCTCGGACACGATCACCTACGTCGTGAGCGATCCGGGTGGCAACACCTCGACCGGCACTGTGACCGTCACCGTGAACCCGGTTGATGACGCACCGGTGGCCAACCCCGATACGGCGACGACCGACGAAGACACCCCGGTCGAAAACATCGACGTTCTGGGCAATGACACCGATCCCGATGGTCAGACGCTGTCGATCCAAGGCACCCCGACCGCCGATCACGGAACCGTCACGGTGAACCCGGATGGCACCCTGAACTACACGCCCGACGCCGATTACAATGGCGCGGACACCATCACCTATGTGGTCACCGACCCCGACGGGAACACCGACACCGGCACCGTTGCCGTGACTGTGAACCCGGCGGACGACGCGCCCACCGCCAACCCCGATACGGCGACGACCGACGAAGACACCCCGGTCGAAAACATCGACG
>NZ_JARGNH010000008.1:0-3945 GCF_029213205.1 Pseudooceanicola sp. | reverse complement strand
CCGACGCCGATTACAATGGCGCGGACACCATCACCTATGTGGTCACCGACCCCGATGGGAACACCGACACCGGCACCGTTGCCGTGACCGTGAACCCGGTGAATGACGCGCCGGTTGCCAATGACGATTCAGCACCGACTGACTTCGATACCCCGGTCACCTTCAACGTGCTGGCCAATGACACCGATGTCGACGGCGACCCGCTGGTGCTGCAAGGCACGCCGACGCTGCTGTCCGGCGAGGGCACCATATCTTCGCTGCCCAATGGCGACGTGACCTTCACTCCGGCGGCTGGGTTCACCGGCCCGGCGGTGATCGAATACACGGTCTCTGACGGCAATGGCGGCACCGATACCGGCACCTTTACCGTGACGGTTGGCGATTCCCCGCTGGATGGTATCGTCGAAGGCGATGACGATCCGAACCTGATTGACGAAGATTACCTCGGCGATCCCGAAGGCGACAAGATCGACAACGACGATGCGATCGACCCCGATGCCGAGCCGAACGACGATGTCGTGACTGCCGGTGGCGGCGACGACACCGTCAAGTCGGGCGAAGGCTCGGACGAGGTTTATGGTGAAGAAGGGGATGACCTGATCGAAACCGGCGCGCCTGGCGCGGCGCTCGACGGGGTCAACATCCTGGGCCAGACGCCTGACGTTGACGAAGAAAACGACCGTGACGAAGCCTTTGGCGGTGCCGGTAACGACACCATCATGACCGGCGACGACCGTGACACGCTTCACGGCGGCACTGGCGATGACCTGCTGAACGGCGGCATTGATGACGATGTTGTCTTTGGCGACGACGGCAACGACACGATCATGGACGACCAGGGGTCGGACACGATCTATGGCGGCGCGGGCAACGACTCGATCATCGCTGGGATCGACCTGTTCTCGGATTACGAGAACGACGATCCGAACCTGCCGGCCTTCCTGCCGGGCTTTGGTGTTGTCACCAAGGATCCGCTGCCTGACGACAACCGCGATTGGGTTGACGCCGGGTCCGGCAACGACACCGTCTCTACCGGTGACGACAGCGACACGATCTTTGGCGGGGCCGGCAACGACCTCCTGAACGGCGGCATCGACGATGACTTGATCAACGGCGATGGCGGCAACGATACGATCCTTGGCGGGCACGGGTCCGACACCGTCGATGGCGGTGCGGGCAACGACCTGATCAACGGTGGTGATCCGGCATACGCCTGGGGCTATGGCCCCGATGCGACAGACCCGCAGACCGAAAACGGTCGCGACCTGCTGCATGGCGGTGACGGCAATGACACCATCTTTGGCGATGACGACGATGACACGCTTTACGGCGACGCAGGCAACGACCTGTTGGATGGTGGCATCGACGAAGACATCCTCTACGGCGGCGCGGGGAAAGACACGCTGCTGGGTGGCGACGGCAACGACACCATGTTTGGCGAGGCCGACGAGGATCTGTTCGAGGACGTCACCTATACCGGGATCAAACCGGGCGAGGGTGACCATGTGGATGGTGGCTCGACCTTCACCACCGGCACGGACTTTGACACGCTCGATCTGCGTGGCTCGGCCCCGGCTGGCGGACGTCTGGAAGTCGAATACACCTCGGCGGACAAGGAAGACGGGATCGTTCACTACTTCGACTCCTCCGACGCCGAAGTTGGCCAGGTGACGTTCGAAGAGATCGAAAAGATCATCCCCTGCTTCACGCCGGGCACCGTCATCGCCACGCCGAAGGGTGAGCGTCTGGTCGAGGAACTGAAAGAAGGTGATCGCATCATCACCCGCGACAACGGCATCCAAGAGATCCGTTGGATCGGCGCGAAACCGTTGAACGGCAAGCAGATGGCAGCGAACGCGCACCTGAAACCGGTTCTGATCCAGAAAGGGTCGCTGGGCCACGGCCTGCCGGAACGCGACATGCTGGTCAGCCCGAACCATCGGGTCCTGGTCAACAACGACAAGACGGCGCTCTATTTCGAAGAGCGTGAGGTCCTGGTCGCGGCCAAGCACCTGACCGGCTTGCCGGGGGTGGATACGGTGAATGCTCTGCATACCACCTACATCCACTTCATGTTCGATCGCCACGAAGTGGTGCTGTCGAACGGCGCATGGACCGAAAGCTTCCAACCGGGTGAACAATCGCTCGACGGGATCGGTAACGCTCAGCGGACCGAGATCTTCGAATTGTTCCCGGAACTGGAAACCGCCGAAGGCATCCGCGACTATCACGCGGCGCGCCGGACCCTGAAAAAGCACGAGGCCAACCTCCTCGTCAAATAATGCAGCGTCTGCCGGTCCGGTTCGCCGGTCCGGCATACACCCCGGCCAGTCGGGGGCGCTGGCCGAATCCCAAGGCACGAGCTTGAAAGACGCGTCTGTTGAACGCGCCTGATCGCTCGTGCCTTCCTTTATTGTCTAGAGGTCTGCGTCGCCGTGCTGGCGCCAGGCCGCCCAGTCTTCGGGCGTGTCCAGATCGGTCAGCGCATGCCGGTCCGGCAGCGGGAACAGCCGGATCCGGGCGCGGTGGCGCACCAGAACTTCGCGGGCGCCGACGTCGCCTTGCAAGCCGCCCAGCTCTTCAAACAGATCGGCCGGAAAGATCACCGGATGGCCCGGTGTGCCATCGGCCCCGGCACCGCGCAGGATTTCGCCCGGTTGCCACTCCGCCACCATCGCGGCGATGTCGGAGGCGTCCACCTCGGGCATGTCGGCGGGCAGGATCATCAGGGCATCGGTGCCCGGCATCAGGCTCGACACGCCCGCCTTGATCGACGCGGCCATGCCGCTGCTGGCATCCTGCACCGGGATCCGGGCCACCGGCATTTCGGTCAATGCCGCCGCGCGCGGATTGGGCAACGGGGGCAGGGTCACGATCACCGGCGCCCCGGCGCGCAGGGCGCGGGCCGCCATCAGCCTGACCAGGGGCTGCCCGGCGACGGGTTCCAGCAGCTTGTCACCGCCGCGCATTCGCGACGAGGCCCCGGCGGCCAGCAGCAGCACCGCGATCACGCTCATGCGGCCAACTCCACCCAGACCGGGACGTGATCGCTGGGCTTGTCATAGCCGCGAATTTCCTTGTCGATGCCGCAATCGACCAGCAGATCGGCGCATTGCGGCGTCATCAGCACATGGTCGATGCGGATGCCGTTGTTCCGTTGCCAGGCCCCGGCCTGATAATCCCAGAACGAATAATGCCCCGGTTCCGGGTGCCGGGTGCGAAACGCCTCGGTATAGCCAAGGTTCTGGATCCGGCGGAACGCGTCGCGGGTCTGCGGCAGAAACAGGGCGTCCTCGACCCAGGCCTCGGGCTTGGCGGCATCCTCGGCCTGCGGGATCACATTATAGTCGCCTGCCATCAGCGCCGGTTCCTCGCTCGCCAGCAACTCGATCGCCCGCGCCCGCAGCCGTTCCATCCAGGCGAGTTTGTAGTCGTATTTTGGCCCCGGCGCCGGATTGCCATTTGGCAGATAGAGCCCACAGAGCCGCAGCGCGGTGTTGTCACCGATCACCGTCGCCTCGATCCAGCGCGCCTGTTCGTCGTCGTCGTCGCCGGGCAGGCCACGGGTGACGTCCTCAAGCGGCAGTTTCGACAGGATCGCCACCCCGTTGAAGCTTTTCTGCCCATGGGTTTCGACCTGGTAACCGCGGTCCTCGAACAGCTCACGCGGGAAGTTTTCATCCACCGACTTGATCTCTTGCAGCAGCACGACATCCGGTTGCGCAGCGTCGAGCCAGTCGGCAAGCGCCTGGGCGCGGGCCTTGATGCCGTTGATGTTGAATGTCGCGATCTTCATGGTGCTGTCTCCTTACCGGACTCATCCCCGAATCTGACCCGACTCGCAAGCGCGACAGGGGAATCGTGATGACGCTTATCCGCACCCCTATTGTTAACTGTTCCGTCCCGGATGATCACATTGATCCTCGCCGATTGGCGCTTTTTATG
>NZ_JARGNH010000029.1 GCF_029213205.1 Pseudooceanicola sp. | reverse complement strand
GGAATTACTTCACTGCTGCCGGATATGTCGCAGGTTAAAGGCGGGACGCTTTAGCCGATCGCTGATCTGCCCTGCTCCACCATCAAGTCGAAGGATATCATAGAGTTCCTTCAGTCTCTGCCCGGACAACCGCAAACCGTCGGGAACTACGCGAGCCATCTCGCCTCCATATTCGCCATAGCACGACAGATGTGGGACTTTCGGCTGGATGACCGGGAGATGAGGGTTGCGATCACCGTCGCGCGCCGCATGGAGATCATCTCCCGCTCAGCCCAGCGGAACCGCAGACCCACCCTTGATGAACTCGACCGGCTGCTGGCCCATTTCATTGATCGGCGCCAGAGAACACCTCAAGCCATGCCCATGCACAAGGTGATCGTTTTCGCTCTCTTCTCGACGCGCCGACAGGCAGAGATCACCCGCCTCACCTGGGATGACTTCCAGAGGAAGCACAAGCGCATCCTGGTTCGTGACATGAAGCATCCCGGCGAAAAGCTCGGAAACGATACCTGGGTCGATCTGCCCGAGGAGGCCATTCGGATCATCGACAGCATGCGCAAGAGCAAGGCTGAGATCTTCCCCTACTCCCCCGGACGCGATCACGGCCAACTTCACCCGCGCTTGCAAGCTGCTCGGGATCGAGGAACTGCATTTCCACGATCTGCGTCACGAAGGCATTTCGCGCCTGTTTGAAATGGGCTGGAATATTCCTCATGTCGTGGCTGCCAGTGGGCTCAGGTCACGTGGTTTAGCCTGAAACGCTATACGCACATCCGGGAAACAGGCGACAAATATGCAAACTGGCCTGGAATGCAGTTCGCAATCGACAACGCCTGATGCGCCGACCAGTCCTTAACTCTCCCCCGATTGCAAACGTTTTAGGCGGCGTCTTCATTTAAGCAAGCCAGGTCATTGCGCATGCGCGTGACACAAAGGCTCGGAAGGGTGAGACTGTCTTTTCGCAACACAGGGCAATGCGTCGGAAACGTTTGATCCTGTTGAAGTGGGGAGGGTCAGAAAACGATCCAGTGAATCGTTTTCCTGACGCAAGTTCAACAAGGTGTCGCTCCTTGTAGTGGAGCTGTCTGAGGTGCTGCCCAAAGGGTGAACCATGTTCTCAAAGCCCTGTCGAGGCAGGGCTCGTTCAGCAACCTGCTAAGCACTCTGCGCCAGCGCCGCCTCAGAGCCCGCCCAGCGCCCGCGCCGTATCGCCCGGCGTCAGCCCCAGGGCCGCGCGCACTCCGGCAATCTCGCGCAGCCGCGCGGCATTGTCGGCGGCGATGCTGCCATCCGCCATCTGCAGGCTGTTCTCGAACCCGACCCGCGCATGGCCGCCCAGCGCCATCGCCGCCGCAAGAACCCGGGTTTCGTTCTGGCCAAAGGCGCAGACCGACCATTCGGCAGTCAGCCCCTCGGTGGCGCCGAGGAACTTGGCCAATTGCCGGGGCGCGATGCCGCCGCTATCGGGATAGCTGCCGACCACAAAGATCAGCGACAGCGTGGCAGCGGGCAGCGCCCCGGTGGTGACCAGGTCGCGCAGCCGCAGCGCGTCGGCCTCGGTGTAAAGGATGTGCTGAATGCCGATCCCGGCCTCGGCCATTTCGGCGTAGAATGCCAGCGCCGCCGCGTCATCCACGATCATTTCGCGCAGCGCGCAAGAGGCATAGGCGGGGCGGGACTCGCGCACCACCCGCATCTGCTCCGCAGGCGTATAGATGCCAATCGATTCAGTGGTGATCTGCACGGCCAGCGACGGCGCCAGGCGCGCCACCTCGGCCATCATCTCGCGGTAGCCACCGGCGTCGAGCAAATGGCCGCCCGCCGCGTCGCGCAGATGCACATGGATGGCATCTGCCCCGGCAGCGGCCCCGTCGCGGGCACAATCCGCCGTCTCGGCGATGCTGAGCGGAATCGCCGGATGTTCCGATTGCAACCGTCGCCCGCCATTCGGGGCCAGCATGATCATGGTCATTTGGCGGCCCTCCGGGGCAATGTTTCAGGTGTTGAACAGGAAATGCAGCACGTCGCCGTCTTTCACCACATAGGTTTTGCCCTCGGCGCGCATCCGGCCTGCCTCTTTGGCACCCTGTTCGCCTTTGTAGGCGATGAAATCTGCAAAGGCGATGGTTTCGGCGCGGATGAAACCCTTTTCGAAATCGCCATGGATCACCCCGGCGGCCTGCGGCGCACTGGTGCCCGCGCGAATGGTCCAGGCGCGGGCCTCCTTCGGGCCGACGGTGAAATAGGTTTCCAGGTGCAGCAAGTCGTAACCGGCGCGGATCAGCCGATCCAGCCCTGGCTCTTCCAGCCCCATTTCGGTGAGGAACATCTCGGCCTCATCCGCCTCAAGCTGGCTGATTTCCTCTTCGATCCGGGCGGAAATGATGACATGGCCGGCGCCTTGTTCAGCCGCCATCTTGGCGACAGCGGCAGATAGCGCATTGCCCTCGGCGGCCTCGGTTTCCGCGACGTTGCAGACATAGAGCACCGGCTTGGTGGTCAGCAATTGCAGGCCCTTCCAGGCCTTGGCATCCTCGTCATCCACCGCCACGGTTCGGGCGGGCTGGCCCGCCTCCAGCACCGCCTGGGCGGCAGCCAGCAACCGGTCCTGCTGCGCCGCCTCCTTGTCGTTGCCCTTCAGCTTGCGCACCAGATTGGCGCGGCGCCGTTCGATCGACTCAAGATCGGCGAGCATCAGCTCGGTTTCAATGGTATCGGCATCGGCGATCGGATCGACCCGCCCCTCGACATGGGTGATGTCGTCATCCTCGAAACAGCGCAGCACATGGGCAATGGCGTCGACCTCGCGGATCGTCGCCAGGAATTTGTTGCCCAACCCCTCGCCCTTCGAGGCCCCTTTGACCAGCCCGGCGATATCGACAAAGGTCATCCGGGTCGGAATGATCTGTGCCGAACCGGACGTCGCGGCCAGTTCGTCCAACCGAGCGTCGGGCACATTCACCTCACCAACATTGGGTTCGATGGTGCAGAACGGAAAATTCGCCGACTGCGCCGCGGCGGTCTTGGTCAGCGCATTGAATAGCGTCGATTTTCCGACATTCGGCATGCCGACAATGCCCATCTTGAAACCCATCTGTGCCACTCCTGCTTTGACGCGCCGCTTCTAGGCCGGGCGGCACAGCGGTGCAAGCCATGCCGGGATCGGGGCGCCGGGTACGAAAGGACGATTTCGAAGGGTCGAGATCATGATCCCGGGCGCGCTGCCGCCGATTTCCACCCGATATCGGCCCAAAGGACAGCGCATCCCGCCCTGCCCGCAGCTTGAAAACCGGAACCGCCATGACCCGCGAAATCAGCCTGGCCGCCATCCTGATGGCGCCAGCCCAATCCGCCGCGGCCACTCCGCACTCTTCCGCGCCCGAGGTGCGAACCGTGCAGGGCACCATGATCCCCGAAGGCGCCTATGGCGTGATCCAGATCACCAGGCTGGTGTCTGCCAAACCGGGCGCGCTGAACGGCAAGGCCGGACGCGGCAGCAGCCCCCCGATCAGGGCAAACACAAAGACACTGGCCGCAAATACCCCGCTGACCCCAGACAACAGCCGGTTGAAATCGGATCCCGCCCCCCGCCAATTTGTCAGGTCGGTGATCGCCAACACCCCAACAGGGCCAGACAGGCAATCCGCGCCACGCGCAAGAGCGCGGCATAGCCCAGGCGCAGCCCGAGCAAACCGGAGGTGATTGCCAGGCTGAGCAGGAACAGCCCCAGGAACAACCGCGCGACCGCTGGCAACCGGGTGGTCAGCGTCAGAGCCAAAGCCGCGATAATGGTCAGGATGCTGACGACCCAGGCGAGTGGGAGGGTGATCACGTGTCGCCTCGCGCAATGGCGCCAAACCGGCGGCAGAAGTGCCCGATACCGCTATGGTGGCAAAATAATAGCCGGCAAAGTCGCCCGACGCCGGGATCGCGGGCCCATCAGGCGTTGAACTTCACGCGCCGATGTCGCACATCACTCCGGGATCAAGAACGGGAACAACCGATGACACGGATCGACGCCAAATTCGCCGACCTCAGGACACGCGGCAAGAAGGCCTTTGTCGCCTATATGATGGCCGGTGACCCGGATGTCGCACGCTCGATGGAGATCCTGCGCGGCCTGCCCGCCGCCGGGGTCGATGTGATCGAGCTGGGGGTGCCGTTCACCGATCCGATGGCCGACGGCCCGACGATCCAACTGGCCGGACAACGCGCGCTCGAGGCCGGGATGACCCTGACCAAGACCCTGGCGATGGTGCGTGAATTCCGCGAGAGCGATGCGCAGACCCCGATCGTGCTGATGGGCTATTACAATCCGATCTACAATCGTGGCGTCGCAAAGTTTCTGACCGATGCCAAGGCCGCCGGGGTGGACGGGTTGATCATTGTCGATCTGCCGCCCGAAGAGGACGCGGAACTCTGTATTCCGGCGCAGCAGGCCGGATTGAACTTCATCCGGCTGGCGACCCCGACGACGGACAACAAGCGGCTGCCGAAGGTGCTGCAGAACACCTCGGGCTTTGTCTATTACGTCTCGATCACCGGGATCACCGGCTCGGCCGAGGCCAGCGCCGTGGATGTGGCCCCCGAAGTGGCCCGGATCAAGGCGGCCACGGATCTGCCGGTGATCGTCGGCTTTGGCATCAAGACCCCGGACACCGCCGAGCATATCGCGGCGGTGGCGGATGGCTGTGTGGTCGGATCGGCAATCGTCGCCGAGGCCGCCAAGGGTGGTCCGGTGACCGAGGTGCTGGACTTCGTGCGCCGCCTGGCCGAGGGCGCGCATCGGGCCTGAGGGCTAGCCTGTTGATGTCGTGCCGACCGGGGGCTGTCTGCCCCCGGATCCCCGAAGACAGTCGTGACCAGAAGAAGCGGGCGGCGCTCAGGCCAGGGCCACATCGAGCACCATCATCAGGATCAATCCCGCGATCAACCCGGTGGTGGCGCGGTTCTGATGGCCGTGGCGATGGGTCTCCGGAATGATCTCGTGGCTGATGATATAGAGCATCGCCCCGGCGGCAAAGCACAGCCCCCAGGGCAGCAGCGCAACCGAAGCGGTCACCGCCAGCACCCCCAGAAGGCCACCCAGCGGCTCGACCAGCCCGGTGGCCATGGCGACCAGGAAGCTGGGCCAGCGGCCATAACCCTGGCCGCGCAGCGCCACCGCCACCGCCAGCCCTTCGGGGGCGTTCTGCAGCCCGATGCCGGTGGCCAGGCTGATCCCGTTGGCGATGTTGCCGCCACCAAAACCGACTCCAACAGCCAGGCCTTCGGGAAAGTTGTGGATGGTAATGGCCAGCACGAACAACCAGATCCGCGCCAGCGCCTGTGCCTCGGCCCCCTCACGGCCCGAAATGAAATGTTCATGCGGCACCCATTCGTTCAGTGCCGCCACCGCCAGCGCGCCCAGCGCAATGCCACCCGCCGCCACCAGCGCCGCGGCGCTGCGTGAGCCGTGTTGCAGCTCTGCCGCGTCGATGCCCGGCAGGATCAGCGAAAAGAACGAGGCCGAGATCATCACCCCGGCAGCAAAGCCGAGCAATGTGTCGCGCCAGGCCCGGCTGATCTCGCGGCCGAACAGCACCGGGACCGCGCCAACCGCCGTCATCATGCCGGCGACCAGGCTGGCCAGCGCGCCGAACAGGATCGTATTGGAGGCGTCCAGGATCATCATCGCCACATCCTAACACCCCGGTCCGAGAACGCGCTGCGACTTGCAGGCGCGGGTCCGGGCGGCTAGGAATCTCGGGTGCCTTCGCAGGAGGAAAGCGCATGCCTGTCATCACCTGCATCGACGATCTGAAACGCCTGCACCGGCGGCGCACGCCGCGGATGTTCTACGACTACGCCGAAAGCGGGTCCTGGACCGAACAGACCTTCCGCGAAAATACCAGCGATTTCAGCGAGGTCAGGCTGCGCCAACGGGTGGCGGTGGACATGACCAACCGCAGCCTCGCCAGCCGGATGATCGGCCAGGAGGTGGCGATGCCGGTGGCCCTGGCGCCGGTCGGGCTGACCGGGATGCAGCGCGCGGATGGCGAGATCAAGGCGGCCCGGGCGGCGGAAAAATTCGGCGTGCCCTTCACCCTCTCGACCATGTCGATCTGTTCGATCGAGGATGTCGCGGCGCATACCGAAAAACCGTTCTGGTTTCAGCTCTATACGATGAAGGATCAGGATTACCTGCGCCGTCTGATCCAGCGGGCCAAGGACGCGAAATGTTCGGCTCTGGTGATCACCCTCGACTTGCAGATCCTCGGCCAGCGCCACAAGGATCTGAAGAACGGCCTGTCCGCGCCGCCGAAGCTGACTCCGGCAACGATTGCCAACCTGATGACCAAATGGACCTGGGGCATCGAGATGCTGGGCACCAAGCGGCGCCAGTTCGGCAATATCGTTGGCCATGTCAGCGGGGTGAAAGACACCTCGCAGCTCGGCTCCTGGACCGCCGAGCAGTTCGATCCGAAGCTCGACTGGGCCAAGATCGCCGAGATCAAGGAGATGTGGGGCGGCAAGGTGATCCTGAAGGGGATCCTGGACGCCGAGGATGCGGTGAAGGCCGCTGAAGTCGGGGCGGATGCGATCATTGTCTCCAACCATGGCGGACGGCAGCTGGACGGGGCGCTGAGCACGATCCGGATGCTGGATCCGATCCTGCAGGCGGTCGGCGACCGAATCGAGGTGCATCTGGACAGCGGCATCCGCACCGGTCAGGACGTGCTCAAGGCCATCGCGATGGGGGCCAAGGGCACCTATATCGGGCGCGCCTATATCCATGGCCTCGGCGCCATGGGCGAGGCCGGGGTGACCGCCGCGCTCGAGGTGATCGCCAAGGAGATGGATATCTCGATGGCGCTCTGCGGCAAGCGCGATATCCTGGATGTGGGCCGCGACATCCTGCTCATACCCGAAGGCTTTTCAGGACGCTGGCAGAGCTAGATCATGGTCGGAGCATGCCAGCCCGGCGCGGGTGCGCCAACTCAAACCAAGGGGCGCTGAATGCTGGTCTTTACCCGTGCAAATTTCACCTTGTTCGCGGTGCCAAAAACCGGATCAACCGCCTATCATCTGGCGCTGCGCAACCATGCCCAGATCGTGCTGTCCCAGGACACCGCGCTGAAACATATGACATTGCGCAAATACGACCGCTACTTTGCCCCCTACCTCAAGGGCGCGCATGATCTGGACCCGGAGCGGGTGGCGGTGATGCGCAACCCGGTCGAGCAGCTGCGCAGCTGGTATCGCTATCGGATGCGCCCCAAGGTGTCGGGCGGGCCGAACGACCTGTCGGGGATGCGCTTTGAAGACTTCATTGCCGATGTGATTTCCCACAAACCACCCGCACATGCGCGGATCGGCAACCAGTTCACCTTTCTGACCTCGCCCGAGGGCGAACTGCGGGTCGATCACCTGTTTGCCTATGAGCGCCCCGATCTGCTCGACGATTTCCTGCGCGCGCGGCTGGGGCAAAAGATTGCCACCAAGCGGCGCAATGTCTCGCCCGATATCGATGCGCCGCTGTCGGCCGAGATGGAGGCGGCGCTGATCGCCGCCCGCCCCGAGGAATGGGAACTCTATGAGGCGATGATGATCGCCGGCGGCCATTTGCAGACCCCGGTCACCCGCTAAGCGCGGCAATTTCGCGATTTCCTCTTTTCCCGGCAGGCGGATACCGCTATAGGCGCGGCTTCACGCGGGCATACAGCCTTGGAGGATGCCCGCCTCATCAAGGAGACTATCATGGCTGGAGAAATTCCTGATCTTCAAGCCCAGGTCCGGACGGGGACAGGCAAGGGCGCCGCTCGTCAAGCACGTCGTGCTGGTATGGTACCTGGGATCGTTTTTGGCGGGGACACTGATCCCCTTCCCATCAACGTGCCCTTTAACGATCTGCTGAAGAAATTGCGCGCAGGCCGTTTCAAATCAACGCTCTACAACCTCAAGGTTGACGGGCAAGAGGACGTGCGGGTGATCTGCCGCGACGTGCAGCGTGACGTGGTCAAGGATCTTCCGACCCATGTCGATTTCATGCGCCTGCGCCGGACGACCAAGATCAACCTGTTCATCCACGTCGAATTCGAAGGCCATGACAGCTGCCCGGGCCTGCGTGCCGGTGGTGTGCTGACCGTGGTGCGCCCCGAGGTCGAACTGATCGTGACCGCAGGCGATATCCCCGACCAGGTTGTCGCCGATATCTCGGAGATGCAGCTCGGCGATACGCTGACGATCTCGCAGATCAAACTGCCAGAAGGCGCGCGCGCGACCATCGACCGCGACTTCGTGATCGCCAACCTGTCGGCACCCTCGGGCCTTCGCTCGGCTGACAATGACAGCGACGACAGCGACGACGATACCGCAGCCGAGGCGGACGACAGCGAAGAATGATCGCTGTCCGGTAACGGAACGCGACGCGGCGCCCCCTGGGGCGCCGCGTTTCGTTTGCGCTATCGAATGCAGGCTGCTGGGCCCCGGGGTCAGATCTGATCGCTGTGAAAGCCCTGCGGGATCGCATCGCACCCCTCAAGCAGCAGGTCGGCCATCACCTCGGCCACTTTCGGCGCCATGCCGAAGCCGATCTTGAAGCCGCCATTGGCAATGAAATGCCCGGGCCGCCCCGGCCAGGGGCCAAGCAGCGGCGCCCGGCTCTTGGCGCGCGGGCGCAACCCGGCCCAGCGGGCGATCACCGGTGCCGCGCGCAGGGCGGGCACGGCGGCGCGGGCCTTGGCGATCACCGCCTCCAATTGCTCATCCACCCCGCGCGGGTCTGAATACGCCCGCTCGCTGGTCGATCCGATGGCAATGGTGCCATCCGCATGCGGCACCACATGCACCCCGTCGCAGAACAATTGCGGTGCCGCGCGCCGATCCAGCCGCAGCAGCGCCGCCTGCCCCTTGACCCCGGTGCCGACCGGACGTTGAAACGACGCCGAAAGATCGGCCAGCCCCGCCGCACCGGTGGCATGCAGCACCGCGCCCTGCTCGCGCGCCTCGGTCAGGATCTCGCCGCCGCGCGCCAGCACCGCTGCCGCCAGCGCCGCGCAGGCCTGTTGTGGATGCAGCCGGGCGCTGAGGGTGTCGTGGATATGGAACCCGGTCGGGCTCTCTGCGCGCCACGCGTCCAGCGCCGCGGTCGCCACCACCGCCCAGCTGGCCCGCCCGCGCCAGAGTGCCGCCGCGCCATCGGCCCGCGCCTGCGCCATCTCCACCGCCCGATCATCGGCCAGGGGTTGCAAGCGTCCGCTGCGCAGATAGCCCGGATCGCGGCCGGAGGCGACGGCGACCCCGGCCCAGAACGATTCAGCCATCAGCAGGCTGTCGAGCTGGAACGCCTTCTTTTCATTCCAGTTTTCCGGCACATGCGGGGCCAGCGCCCCGACCAGCCCGCCCGAGCTTCCAGCCCCCGGTCCCTGCGGGTCGATCACCCGCACCCGGGCGCCACGCAACAGGCAAGCCCAGGCAATGGACAGGCCAAAAATCCCGGCTCCGCGGATCGTCACATCCGGTGTCCCTGCCCCCATTGCCATTCCCTTGTGCCCTCGCCATTGTCCGGCCTTGGACCCTATTTAAGGTAAGGCGCGATGCAGGACCAGCAGGCGGACTCGACTTGGCAGAGCTGACTTGGCAGGAGGGCGATGTCCCGGTCTCGACTCGGTTCGACGACCCCTATTTCAGCCTCGACAACGGGCTCGACGAGACCCGGCATGTGTTTCTTGCGGGCAATGACCTGCCGTCCGGGTTCCGCGACGGATTTCACATCGCCGAGCTGGGCTTTGGCACCGGGTTGAATTTTCTCACCACCCTGGCCGCCTGGCGTGCCACCGGGAGGCCGGGCCGGTTGCGCTATTCGGCGTTCGAGGCCTATCCGATGCCCGCCCCGGACGTCGCCCGCGCCCTTTCGGCCTTTCCGGCCCTGAGCGCCGAGGCGATGGAACTGGTGGCAATCTGGCCCGCGCTGCTGGCCGAGGGCGCTGTCGCCCTGCCCGGGGTCGATCTGCAGCTGATACCCGGCGATGCCCGCGCCAGCCTGCCCGCTTGGTCGGGCGTGGCGGATGCCTGGTATCTCGACGGCTTTGCCCCGGCGAAAAACCCCGAACTCTGGGGTGAGGCGCTGATGGCCGAGGTGTTTGCCCATACCGCCCCCGGCGGCAGCGCCGCCACCTATACCGCCGCCGGATTCGTGCGCCGCGGGCTGGCGGCGGCAGGGTTCACCGTCAGCCGGCTGCCCGGCTATGGCCGTAAACGTCATATGACGCGGGCCGAGCGGCCATGATCGCGCAGAACACCCGGCTCGCCATCATTCTGATGATCGCCACCACCTTTGTCTTTGCGGTGCAGGACGGGATCTCCCGGCATCTGGCCAGCGAATACAACGTCTATATGGTGGTGATGATCCGCTATTGGTTCTTTGCCGCCTTTGTCATCGCCATCGCCAGCCGACGGTCCGGCGGCATCCGGGCGGCGGCGGCAACCAGCCAATGGCCAATACAGGCGTTTCGTGGGGCGCTGCTGGTCACCGAGATCTGCGTCATGGTGGTGGCCTTTACCCTTCTGGGCCTGGTCGAAAGCCACGCGGTGTTCATCTGCTACCCGCTGCTGATCGCGGCGCTGTCGGGGCCGGTGCTGGGCGAAAAGGTCGGCTGGCGGCGCTGGGTCGCGATCGGCGTCGGCTTTGTCGGGGTGCTGATCGTGCTGCAGCCGGGCAGGGGGGTGTTTCAACCCGCAGCAATCGTGCCGCTGGTGGCGGCGCTGCTGTTCGCGCTCTACGGCCTGCTGACCCGCTATGTGGCACGCAAGGATTCCTCAGCAACCTCGTTCTTCTGGACCGGCACGGTGGGATCGGCCTGCATGACCCTGGTTGGCGCCTGGTTCTGGCAGCCGATGGCGCCGCCCGACTGGATCTGGATGGGCACACTCTGCCTGACCGGGGCGCTGGGGCATTACCTGCTGATCCGCTGCTACGAGCTGGCCGAGGCATCGTCGGTGCAGCCCTTCGCCTATCTGCAACTGCCCTTTGCCGCCGCCATCGGCCTGGCGGTGTTCGGCGAAACCATCCGCCCGAATGTGGCACTGGGGGCCGGGATCATCGTGGCGGCGGGGCTGTTCACCCTGTGGCGCGAGCGGGTGGCGCGCTAGGGGGCTGTCGCGCGGCACGGAGCGCCGGGGGGCTGTCTGCCCCCCGAGACCCCCCGAGGATATTTGAAACCAGAGGAAGCGGGGCAGAGGGAGGCAGGGGGTCTGTCAGCCGGTGTCGCGCAGGCGGCGAAAGCTGACCACACCACCGGAGGAGGCGCGCGGGTCATAGGCCATGTTCGAGGCCGACATGCAGTCAAAGATGTCACGGATGACGCTGGCCGGATAGCGCGCCGGGTGGATTTCCATCATCACAAAGCGCACATGCCGCGGCCAGGGCGCATCAAAGAGGTGCTGTTCGGCGCCCTCTATATCCATGATCACCACATTCGGGCGATGGGCCTTGAGCAGTTCACCGATGCGCAGCAGCGGCACCTCGACGATATCGCCCTTGCCAGTGCCGTCCTCGGCGATCGAAGCGCCCCAGAAGGCCGGGCCACGGCGAAATTCCAGCGTCTCGCCCTCTGCGGCATTGCCGGTGACGGCGCCGTGCAGCAAGGTGGCGGCCTGATGCCCGTTCTGGTCAAAATTGGCACGGATCACCGGGATCATGTCGGGATTGGCCTCGACCGTGACCAGGTTTTCGCCGCCGGTAATATTGGCGCAGATCGAACCGACATAGCCCATGCCGCCGCCCAGTTCGAGCACCCGGAAGCCCTTGCGCACCCGCAGCCCGGCGGCGCGCGCCTCAAAGCCCTCATATTGGCCGGACTTCAGCTTGCGCAGGATTTTTGGAGCGGCCAGCGCCTCGGGCAGGCTCAGCTTCACCCCGTTCAACTCGAAATCCGGCATCTGCCGCCCTGCCCCTTTGCTTGAATGCCCTGCCCTTGCTTGAATGATAGAGGCTCGCGCACTAGACCTCAATTCCGTGCCCCACCGGCGGGACCAAAAAGGAACGCGGCGATGAAACTCTTTGTCGGACTTGGCAATCCGGGCGCCAAATATGCGCAGAACCGGCATAACATCGGCTTTATGGCGCTGGACCGGATCGCCCTTGATCATGGTTTTGGCCCCTGGAAGGCGCGGTTCCAGGGCGAGCTGGCCGAGGGCGCGCTCGGCGGCGACAAGGTTTTGTTGCTGAAACCGGGGACTTTCATGAATCTCTCCGGCCAATCGGTCGGCGAGGCGATGCGGTTTTACAAGCTCGACCCCAGCGACGTGACGGTGTTTCACGATGAGCTTGACCTCGCCCCTGGCAAGCTCAAGGTCAAGGACGGCGGTGGCCACGCCGGACACAATGGGCTGCGCTCCCTGCATCAGCATATTGGCGACGCCTATCAGCGGGTGCGGATCGGCATCGGCCATCCCGGCCACAAGGACCGGGTGGCGGGGTATGTGCTGCATGATTTCGCCAAGGCCGACGAGGGCTGGCTCGATGACCTGCTGCGCGGTGTTTCCGACGGCGCGGCGGATCTGGCGCGCGGCGAACCCGGCCGGTTCATGAATGCGGTGGCGCTCAGGGTGGCCCCACCCCGGTCATCGACCGGAACCGCCAAGCCGCCTGTTGCGGCGGCGCCTGATCAAAAGAAGACCACGGGACCGGAGGCAGAGGCGAAACCTGACAAACGCTCAGCCCTGCAGCGGCTGGCGGACAGGTTCAGCTAGGGCGGGTCAATCCCGCATCCGCTCGTCGAGCAACACCAGCATCAGATCCTTGCGCTCCTGGTCGGTGAGCTTGGGGCGAGCGTCACCTGATCCGAATTGCTCGGTCATTGCCGCGTCACCGATCAGATCGGTCAGCTTGCCCGCCGCCCGGATCAATTCCGCCAACGACCACAGGTAGTTGCTTTCATCGGTCGCCCGGTTGAGGAAATGCAGCCGCCCGGCCACCGCATCCAACAGACGTTTCACGTCTTTCGGATTGTCGAAATCCAGCCGGGGCGGCGGTTCGGTGGTCATCAGATTGCGCGTTCCACCATCATCTTTTTGATCTCGGCAATCGCCTTGGCCGGGTTCAACCCCTTGGGACAGGTCTTGGTGCAGTTCATGATGGTGTGGCAGCGATAGAGCTTGAAGGGATCTTCCAGCTCATCCAGACGCTCGCCCGTCAGTTCGTCACGGCTGTCGACGATCCAGCGATAGGCATGCAGCAACGCGGCCGGGCCGAGGTATTTATCGCTGTTCCACCAATAGCTTGGGCAGGAAGTCGAACAGCAGGCACACATGACGCACTCATAAAGGCCATCGAGCTTTTTGCGGTCGGTGATCGACTGCTTCCATTCCTTGGCCGGATTGTTGGTCTTGGTTTCCAACCAGGGCATGATGGAGGCGTGCTGGGCGTAGAAATGGTTGAGGTCGGGGATCAGATCCTTGACCACCGCGGTATGTGGCAGCGGGTAGATCTTCACGTCGCCCTTGATCTCATCCAGGCCATAGATGCAGGCCAGGGTGTTGATCCCGTCGATATTCATCGCGCAAGAGCCACAGATACCTTCACGGCAGGAGCGGCGGAAGGTCAGGGTAGGATCGATCTCGTTCTTGATCTTGATCAGCGCGTCGAGAACCATCGGCCCGCATTTGTCCATGTCGAGGTGATAGGTGTCGACCCGCGGGTTTTCCCCGTCATCCGGGTTCCAGCGATAGATGCGGAAGGCCCGGACATTGGTCGCACCTGCCGGTTTCGGCCAGGTCTTGCCGGTGCGGATGCGCGAATTCTTGGGAAGTGCGAATTCAACCATGTCTTACTCCTGTCGTGGCGTCCGCCCCTGAGCTGGGGCCTGACTGCGTCCGGAATGCTGCGATTTCAATCATGTCTTCGGAATCCATGGCTGGCCGACGCCTTCGGTCTTGAAAGCAAAGGTCCAGATTTCATCCGCCACATGGGCCGGGTGGGTCTTGGTAAAGCCGCGATGGATGGTTTCCTCGAAAGGCACCTTTTTCATCCAGCGATAGCTGCGCGGCAGGGCGACCGGAAGGATACCGCGTTCGTGACACCAGCGAGCCAGACGGACGTCGACGAATTTCTGGCTGTCGCGCATGTAGTCATAGGGCGGGAAATCGGCGCCCCGCATGATGGCGGCATTGGTCGCGATCTGATCCGTAATCGTCGCCCGGGCCAGCCTGTTGTCATAGCCATAGACACGGCGGTAATCGGCAATCTTCACCGGATCATAGCTGAACCATTGCGTCAGCTTTTCAAAGTTCAATGACGGTCCCGGCTTGTAATAGACCGACCCGTGATAGCCACCAAGGAAGCGGCCCGGCCCAAGAGCCTCGAATTCGCGAATTGTCGCGGCGATGAAATCGGCCGGATAGATGATGTCGTCGTCAATCATGAAGACATAATCGGCACCGCTGACATCCGGATAGAACTTGCCGACATCCTTGGTGTCATGATCAGGGATCACCGGCACCACATTGTCCAAGTGCAGCAGTTCTTCGGGGATCGTATCGTATTGGTTCAGAACCACATTCAGCCGGTCCACCTGCGGCGCAATCGCGTGCACCACAGGCATCAGATTGGACTGACGCAACGGATAGGTGGCCAGGTTGGCAATGATCATACCACCGCCCCGCTGACCGCCGGCACATCCGCAATCGTGACTGAATGACGGGTCATCATCGCCTCAGAATGTTCGCGCTTTCGGCGCGATCCGTTTCAGCGAAATCCCGCCCTCATCCTCGGTCGACAGCGGATCGGTGATCACTGCGCGATAGCTGAGGTCGACCTTGTTGCCGTCGACCCGGGCGATGGAATGCTTGCGCCATTCCTTGTCGTCGCGGTTCGGGAAATCCTCATGCGCATGGGCGCCACGGCTTTCCTTGCGGGCCTCGGCACCGACGATGGTGGCCAGGGCATTGGGCATCAGGTTGGTCAGCTCCAGCGTTTCCATCAGGTCGCTGTTCCAGATCAGCGACCGGTCGGTGACTGACAAATCGTCGACCTTGGCGGCAATCGCCGTCATCTTCTCGACGCCTTCCGACAAAGTCTTGCTTTCGCGGAACACGGCGGCATCCGATTGCATCGTGTGCTGCATTTCCAGCCGCAGCTCGGCGGTCGCAATCCCGCCCTTGGCGTTGCGCAGCCCGTCAAAGCGATCAAAGGCCTTGTCGACCGAGGCCTGGTTCAGCACCGGGTTGGCGCTTTCCGGGTCCAAAAGCTTGCCAGCGCGAATCGCCGCAGCGCGGCCAAACACCACCAGGTCGATCAGCGAGTTCGATCCCAACCGGTTGGCGCCATGAACCGACGCACAGCCCGCCTCGCCCACGGCCATCAGGCCCGGCACCACGGCATTGGGATCTTTGGCGCTCGGATTGATCACCTCGCCCCAGTAGTTCGTCGGAATGCCGCCCATGTTGTAATGCACGGTCGGCAGCACCGGGATCGGTTCCTTGGTCACGTCGACACCGGCAAAGACCTTGGCGCTTTCGGAAATCCCGGGCAGCCGTTCGGCCAGCGCCTCGGGCGGCAAATGGTTGAGGTTGAGAAAGATGTGATCCTTGCGCTCGCCGACACCGCGGCCTTCGCGGATCTCCAGCGTCATCGAGCGGGAGACGTAATCGCGGGGCGCCAGGTCCTTGTAGGTCGGCGCGTAGCGTTCCATGAACCGCTCGCCCTCGCTGTTGGTCAGATAGCCGCCCTCGCCGCGCGCGCCCTCGGTGATCAGGCAGCCGGCGCCATAGATGCCGGTCGGGTGGAACTGCACGAATTCCATGTCCTGCAATGCCAGCCCGGCCCGCGCCACCATGCCACCGCCGTCACCGGTGCAGGTATGTGCCGACGTGGCGCTGAAAAACGCCCGGCCATAGCCGCCGGTGGCCAGCACCACGGTCTTGGCGTTGAAGACGTGAAAGGTGCCGTCGTCCAGTTTCCAACAGACCACGCCCTGGCAGACGCCATCCTCGGACATGATCAGGTCGATGGCGAAATATTCGACATAGAACTCGGCCTTCTGCTTCAGGCTTTGCCCATAGAGCGTGTGCAGAATCGCATGGCCGGTCCGGTCGGCGGCGGCGCAGGTGCGCTGCACCGGTGGGCCATCACCGAATTCGGTGGTGTGGCCGCCGAACGGGCGCTGATAGATCTTGCCCTCTTCGGTGCGCGAGAACGGCACGCCGTAATGTTCCAGCTCATAGACCGCCTTGGGGGCTTCGCGGGCGAGGTATTCCATCGCGTCCGTGTCACCCAGCCAATCGCTGCCTTTGACGGTGTCGAACATGTGCCATTGCCAGTGGTCCGGCCCCATGTTGGACAGCGACGCCGCGATGCCACCCTGTGCCGCCACGGTGTGGCTGCGGGTCGGGAACACCTTGGTCACGCAAGCGGTGCGCAGCCCCTGCTCGGCCATCCCCAGGGTTGCCCGCAGGCCTGCGCCACCGGCGCCCACCACCACGACGTCATAGTCATGCGTCTCGTATTCGTAAGCGGCCATGTCTTGGTTCCTTCAGAGTACGATCTTGGCCAGCGCGAACAATCCGGTCGCGGTGATGCCATAGCTCAGCGTGATCACCAGCATGATCAGCGTCTTCTTGGTCGATTTGCGGAAATAATCCTCGATCGCCATCTGCGCCCCACGGCGGAAATGCTGCATCCCCACCACCAACGCCAGCCCGGTCAGGATGGCAGGCACCGGGCGAGCGAATGTCGCGAGGACCGCGTCATGTCCACTGCCGATGGCGCGGCCAATGATATAGATCAGCGTCGGCACGATCAGCGCCAGCCCGACGGCGCTGGCCTGCATATACCAATGATGTTCGGTGCCGCTGCGAGCGGCGCCGCGGCCCTCGGCCCGTTTGCGGTCGGTCAGATAACGCATCTCAGCCCCCTCAGACGATCAACAAGGTGATCACGGTCAGCACCACCGACCCAATGATACAAATCCAGCCCAGCAGCTCCGCTGTCGGGAGATCCATGCCGCGCCCGGCGTCATAGATCAGATGCCGCAACCCGGCGAGGTAATGATACCAGATCGCCCAGAGCGACAGGGTCAGCACCAGATCGCCAAACCAGGATGTGATCACCGCATCGGCCGTGGCGAAATATTCTGGCGAAGTCGCCGCCGCCAGCAGCCACCAGACGATCAGAACCACCGCCACGATCAGCGCGTTGCCAGTGACCCGGGTCAGGATCGATGTCAGCATCGGGACCTGCCAGCGGTAAATTGTAAGGTGCGGAGAAAGCGGGCGCTCGACCCTTTTCACGTCAGCCATGCGGCATCCTTTCCGGTATCTCTCAGGGCTTTCTTACGCATTTTTGCGGCCTTGTCATCACCATGCCACCGCATGCGACCGATTTTTTATCGCTCCGCGACAGCCCGCCGCGCAACTTGTGATCACATAAACACGTCGCGTGATCACAAACCTCATCGCAGGGCACAGCGCCCGAGACTCAGCCCGCCCCCCGGGCTTCATCTTGCCAAAAATATTCCCGCCGGAGGCTTGGCCCGGCTGCCCCTGGCAGGCGGGCCAAATCCATGTCAATTCACGGCACGCCGTCAGGCCGATTTTTCAGAGCGGCATCACCGCCCAGTAGTCCAGATCCAGCAACACCCCCGGCAGGTATTTCCCGTCAGGCCCCTTCAGCGCTCCGGTGGAGCCGTCCGAGGTCGCCACCAGCCGCAGCCGCAGCAGACCGACTCCGGGCGCGTCGGTCTCGACCTTGTCCAACACCTCGGACCAGGCCTTTACCGTCAACCCGCTGAAACAGGGGTTGGCATGGGCGCCGCCATTCAGCCCGACGATCATCTGCGCATTGGCCAGCCCGTTGAACGACAGCGCCCGCGCCATCGAGATCACATGCCCGCCATAGATCAGCCGCTGGCCATCCGCCCTGTTGGTCGCGTCGAAATGCACCTTGGCGGTGTTCTGCCACAGCCGCGTGGCGATCATATGCTCGGCCTCTTCGATGGTGACGCCATCGACATGGTCGATCACCTCGCCGATCTCATAATCGCCAAAGCGATGCGGCTCACCGGCCAAAGCGAAATCATAGCGGCTGAAGTCCAGCCCCGCAGGCAGCATCAGGTCAGCCGCCGGGATCACCTCGGCCAGATCCGGCACCACGGTCTCGGGCGCCGGGGCGTCGAGGTTGTTTTTGCGCACCATCACCCAGCGGACATACTCCATCACCGCTTCGCCATGTTGGTTGGTGCCGGTGGTGCGCACATAGACCACCCCGGTCTTGCCGTTGGAATTCTGCTTCAGCCCGATCACTTCCGACGCGGAATGCAGGGTGTCGCCAATATGGACGGGCTTCAGCCAGCGCCCCTCGGCATAGCCAAGGTTGGCGACCGCATTCAGCGACACATCCGGCACCGTCTTGCCAAACACCAGGTGAAACGCCGCCAGGTCGTCGATCGGGCTTTCGCGCAGCCCGCAGGCGCGGGCGAATTCGTCTGAGGAATACAGCGCATGCCGGGCCGGGTAGAGCGCATGATAGAGCGCCCGTTCGCCCCCCGACACCGTGCGCGGCACCGCGTGGTGGATCACCTCGCCGATCCGGTAATCTTCAAAAAAACGCCCCGGATTGGTCTTGGCCATCATTGTTCTCCCAGTTTCATGTCGGCGGAATAGCTGCCCTCGACTTCTTTAACCACCGCCTGCGCACAGCGCATCTTGCCGCTGGCCCGATCGAAGGCATAGGCGGGCGCGCCGTGCAGCGTCCAACCTTTGTTCAGCGCCGCGGTCACCTTGTGGCAGAACGCCGAGGTGTCGTCTTCGGTCAACAAACGATAGAGTCGCATCAAGGATCACCCTCCGAATGGTTGCAGGCCGAGCAAAATGTGCAGCCAGACGATCACCCCGTAGAGCGCCAGCGCAATCAGCGTCAAGCGCAGATCACCGGCCAGGCTGGCCCCGGCAAAGGCCGGTTTCGCCCGTGCCGCCCGGTCGGTCAGCGCAATCGCCAACAGCGACCAGACCGCCAGCCCACCCCAGAGCAAAACCGCCTCTTCGCTGCCACGCACCAGCAGATGCGCCAGGCACCAGATCAGCAGGCCGAGATTCATCGGGTGCCGGGTCAGGTTGCGCAGGTGGCTCTTCGAACTGCCCGCCCCCATCAGCGCCACGGCGATCAGGTTCAGCAGGCTGTTGGCATGCACGCCCCAGACCGGCGGCGTGTAAAGCTGCGCGCCAGCGGCACTGCGATAGCCGATCACCATCAGCACAATCGCGGCCAGCGCAAACAGCGCCGCCAGCGGCCTGGCGACCCTGTCACCCAGCCGGGCCTGCAGCGAGGGGGTCACCGATTTCATCAGATGCGGCCAGGTCCAGAGGATCAAGCCAAGGGCGATCAACAGCATCTCGGGTCTCCGCAGTTGGTGTGAGCCTCAGCCCATCTTGGCAATGGCTTCGGCCTTGGCCAGGGTCTTCAGCGCAGTCTCGACATGCAGGTTTTCGACGATCTTGCCGTCGACAACCGCGACGCCCTGACCGCTGCGCTCGATTTCCTCATGCGCGGCGATCTGGCGCCGGGCCAGGTCGATCTCGGCCTCGGTCGGGGCAAAGGCGGTGTTGGCGCCAGCGACCTGCGCCGGGTGGATCAGCGTCTTGCCATCGAACCCGAGGTCGCGGCCCTGTTCGCATTCGGCGGCCAGCCCATCCTCGTCCAGATACTGGTTATAGACACCATCGACACAGACCACCCCATGCGCCCGCGCCGCCAACAGCATCTGCTGCAGCGCAAACATCATCGGCAGGCGGTCGTCGCGGCCCCGGCAATTCAGCTCCTTGGCCAGGTCATTGGTGCCGGCAACAAAGCCTTTGACCGACGGATGCGCGGCGATTTCCAGCGCGTTGAACACCCCGAGCGGGGTTTCGATCATGCACCAGATGTCGGCATCACCAACCAGATCGGCCAAAGCCTGCACATCGGCGGCGGAATTCACTTTCGGCAGCAGAAACGCATGGGCATCGGCATCTTTCAGCGCCCGCGCGTCATCGGCGCCCCAGTCGGTGTCCAGCCCGTTGATCCGGATGATCCGCGCCTTGTCGCCATAGCCGCCCTGGTCCAGCGCCGCTTTCAGCGTATCGCGCGCCGCCGCCTTGGCGTCGGGGGTCACCGCGTCCTCAAGGTCAAAGATGATCGCATCCACCGGCAGGCCGCGCGCCTTGTCCAGCGCCCGCTCTTTCGAGCCGGGGATATAGAGAACCGAGCGATAGGGGCGGTTTGCGGCGTCCATGAGGCGAGTCCCTTTGATAAGAATGTTGCGCGTCTCTCGCATCATTCGCAGGGAAATTTCAAGGCCACATCGCCGCGCGCCAGCGCAATGGCAATCCCACCGAGCCGGTGGCGCAGGTCAAGGCAGCGCGCAGTCAGGTGGTCGAGTCGCCTGACCGGTCGATTTCCGCACCGACCAAGCGCCTCCCCGGCGCCGAAATCTTAGGCATCGCGGCCAAACGCAGGTCAAGCAGCCGCAGCCGCATTCGGCCAAGCCATTATGATTAAACGTCGTTTTCAAACCGCGTTCGGAAATCCCGAACCGCGCCCCGCTGCTGGAGGCTTGCACGCACACCCCAAAAGCCATAGGGCTTGCGCCGAGATTTCCAACGGACCGGAGAAAATCCAATGGCCAGACCCAAGATTGCCCTGATCGGCGCGGGACAAATCGGCGGCACGCTCGCCCATCTCGTCGCCCTCAAGGAACTGGGCGATGTCGTCCTTTTCGACATTGCCGAAGGCACCCCCGAAGGCAAAGCGCTCGACATCGCGGAATCAGGCCCCTCCGAGGGCTTTGACGCCAGCCTGAAAGGCACTCAGAGCTATGCCGATATCGCAGGCGCTGACGTCTGCATCGTCACCGCCGGTGTCCCCCGCAAACCGGGGATGAGCCGCGACGACCTGCTGGGCATCAACCTGAAAGTGATGAAATCGGTGGGCGAAGGCATCGGCCAGCACGCGCCGGACGCCTTTGTGATCTGCATCACCAACCCGCTGGACGCGATGGTCTGGGCGCTGCAGCAGTTCTCGGGGCTGCCCGCGAACAAGGTCTGCGGCATGGCCGGGGTGCTCGACTCCGCCCGCTTCCGCCATTTCCTGGCCTCCGAATTCAACGTGTCGATGAAAGACGTCACCGCCTTTGTGCTGGGCGGCCATGGCGACACGATGGTGCCGCTGACCCGCTATTCCACCGTCGCTGGCATCCCGCTGCCCGATCTGGTGAAAATGGGCTGGACCACCCAGGACAAGCTGGACGCGATCGTGCAACGCACCCGTGACGGCGGTGCCGAAATCGTCGGGCTGCTGAAAACCGGCTCGGCCTTCTACGCGCCGGCCACGTCGGCCATCGAAATGGCCGAAGCCTATCTGAAAGACCAGAAACGCCTGCTGCCCTGCGCGGCCTATTGCGACGGCGAATTCGGTCTGAAGGGCATGTATGTCGGGGTGCCGACGGTGATCGGCGCGGGCGGCATCGAACGCATCGCCGAGATCAAGATGGCCAAAGACGAGCAGGCGATGTTCGACAAGTCGGTCGACGCGGTCAAAGGCCTGGTCGAGGCCTGCAAAGCCATCGATTCCACCCTCGCCTGAGCGAAACACATTGCGAAAAGGCCCGGCACCCGATGGGTGACCGGGCCTTTTTCTTGCCCAACTTTTTCTTGCCCAACGTGGTGATCGCCAGACGGGTTCGAAAGATCAGGTGAGCCTACCCGGCCCCGCCATTCCCCGACAGCCGCCGCCGCAGCGCCCTGGCCAGCCGCGCCGCGCCCCGGTCCAGCGCCCCCAGCCCGAGGATCTGCGCCAGCCAGCCCCAGATTACCCCGGCCAGAACCTGCCAGATCGTGTGCTTGCCCGCCACGATCCGGCTGCCGCCGGTGACCCCCACCGCCAGAACCGCAACCCCCTGCGCCGCCGGGCTCTGCGCCAGACAGCTGCGCAGCAGCCCCGCCGCGCCGAAACTCGCCGCCGCCGTGTGGCCCGAGGGGAAACCGCCGCGGCCGTCGTCCGGGCGCCGGTTGACCTCCACTTCGCCCAGCGCCGCTTTCGGAATATGGATCCCCGCCTCGAGCAGCAGAAACCGCAGCGCATAGCGCCCGGTGCCGCCGCCCGCGACCGCGCAGCCGAACCCGGCCAGCGGCAGCGCAATCTGCAACCCGTCGCCCAGCCGTTCGGGCGTGCGGCCATTGGCCAACGCCACCAGCCCGACCAGGCCAAGCATCGCCAGCAGCGCCAGATGTCGTCGCAAGAACCGCTTCATACCGCTCCCCCGATTGCCGCCGGAGCCTGCCCGAGGGCCAATGCCATTGCAACCGCAGCCACCCGCCCCGGCATTGCGCGCCCCCGCGCCACATCAGCGCAAATCAATCCCTGAGAAACGCGAATCCGGCGCGATTTTGGGCAGGGAATCCTCCGGGTGATATCACGAACCCACTTTTGTGATCACAGGTTTTTAGCGTGTGATCACAAAACGCAGAAAATCAGGGGTATTCCCGATTACTACGCAGAATTCCGTTCATCCCATGCCATTGTGGTGGCATTACGCCCGTAACACCAGCAACGAAGGACGGATTTCATGAATATCCATGAATACCAAGCCAAGGCGCTTCTGCGCGACTTTGGCTGTCCGGTATCGGACGGACGCGCGGTTCTAAAGGCCGAAGAGGCCAAGACTGCCGCGGGCGCGCTCGACGGGCCGCTTTGGGTCGTCAAGGCGCAGATCCACGCCGGCGGACGTGGCAAAGGCAAATTCAAGGAATCCGATGCCGGCGACAAGGGCGGTGTCCGCCTCGCCAAATCGGTAGAAGAAGCCGCCGAAGAGGCGAAGAAGATGCTGGGCCGCACCCTGGTCACCCATCAGACCGGCCCGGCAGGCAAACAGGTCAACCGGGTCTATATCGAGGATGGCAGCGACATTGCCCGCGAACTTTACCTCGCGCTGCTGGTTGATCGTCAAACCTCGTCGATTTCTTTCGTCTGCTCCACCGAGGGCGGCATGGACATCGAGGAAGTCGCGGCCAACACCCCCGACAAGATCCTGTCGTTCTCGGTCGACCCGGCCACCGGCTATCAAGCGTTCCATGGTCGCCGCATCGCGTTTTCGCTGGGGCTGGAAGGCAAGCAGGTCAAGGCCTGCGTCGATCTGATGGCCAAGCTCTATCGCGCCTTTGTCGAGAAAGACATGGAGATGCTGGAGATCAACCCGCTGATCGTGATGCCGGACGGGGCGCTGAAACTGCTCGACGCCAAGCTCAGCTTTGACGGCAATGCGCTCTATCGTCATTCGGACGTGCTGGCGCTGCGCGACGAGACCGAGGAAGACCCGAAAGAACTGGCCGCCTCCAAGCATGACCTGAACTACATCGCGCTGGACGGCGAGATCGGCTGCATGGTCAACGGCGCCGGTCTGGCGATGGCGACGATGGACATCATCAAGCTCTACGGCGCCGAACCGGCCAACTTCCTCGACGTCGGTGGCGGCGCCACGAAAGAGAAAGTCACCGAGGCCTTCAAGATCATCACCTCCGATCCCAACGTCAAAGGCATCCTCGTCAACATCTTTGGCGGCATCATGCGCTGCGACGTGATCGCCGAGGGCGTGATCGCCGCGGTGAAAGAGGTCGGGCTGAAAGTGCCGCTGGTGGTCCGCCTTGAGGGCACCAATGTCGAAAAGGGCAAGGAGATCATCGCGAATTCCGGCCTGAACGTCATCGCCGCCGAGGACCTGGCGGATGGCGCGGAAAAGATCGTCAAAGCGGTGAAGGGCTGACCATGCTGAAAACGGCAGTCCTCAGCCTCGTTTCGCTCGGCATCGCAGCCCCGGTCCTGGCGCAGGAGGCGGCGGATCCCGCCGCCCTGGCCGAGATGATGGTCGGGGGCTGCATCTTCGACGATCTGGATTTCGACGCCGAATATGCGGCGATGACCGAGGCGATGGCCGGCTCCGGCCTGCCCGAAGTCATGGTGCAGGACAAGACCGTCATGTACGGCGACCCGGCCGCGCAGCTGACCCTGGTCGGAACCCGCACCATCGACAGCCTGTCCTGCACCCTGCAGCTTCCGGCCGGGATCGGCACCCACGAGGTGTTCACCGATTTCGAAACCAGGTTCGAAACCGCGCTTCAGCAGCATTTCGGCAGCTTGATATCGCAGCCGGACGACGATCCGTCGCCGCATGTGGACGGGCATGACTGGGTCGCCAGTTTCCCCGGTCGGATGCATTACGCCGTGACGATGAACTGGGGCACCGAAGAGGGGCTTCTCGTCGCGATCGGCTTCCGGCAGCTCTACGAATGATCTCCGGCGCGCCGGGACGAACAGAACAAGGAGGCCCCAATGGCCATTCTCGTAAATGAAAACACCAAGGTGATCTGTCAGGGCCTCACCGGCTCTCAGGGCACCTTTCACACCGAGCAGGCGATCGCCTACGGCACCAAGATGGTTGGCGGCGTGGTCCCCGGCAAAGGCGGACAGAGCCATCTGGATCTGCCGGTCTTCAACTCGGTGCATGAGGCGATCCACACCACCGGCGCCAATGCCAGCGTGATCTATGTGCCGCCGCCCTTTGCCGCGGATTCGATCCTTGAGGCGATTGACGCCGAGATGGAGCTGATCATCTGCATCACGGAGGGCATCCCGGTGCTCGACATGATGAAGGTCAAGGCGGCGCTGAAGACTTCCAAGTCGCGGCTGATCGGGCCGAACTGCCCCGGGGTCATCACCCCCGGCGCTTGCAAGATCGGCATCATGCCCGGCCATATCCACAAACGTGGCTCGGTCGGTGTGGTGTCGCGCTCGGGCACCCTGACCTATGAGGCGGTGAAGCAGACCACCGACGCCGGTCTCGGGCAATCGACCGCTGTCGGCATTGGCGGCGACCCGATCAAGGGCACCGAACATATCGAAGTGCTGGAAATGTTCCTGGCCGATCCGGAAACCCAATCGATCATCATGATCGGTGAAATCGGTGGCTCGGCCGAAGAAGAAGCCGCGCAATTCCTGGCCGATGAAAAGAAAAAGGGCCGCTGGAAACCGACCGCTGGTTTCATCGCCGGTCGCACCGCGCCTCCGGGCCGCCGGATGGGCCACGCGGGCGCAATTGTCGCCGGTGGCAAAGGCGGCGCCGAGGACAAGATCGAGGCGATGAAAGCCGCCGGGATCGTGGTTGCCGACAGCCCCGCCGGGCTGGGGGAAGCCGTGCTGAAGGCCATCGGCTAAGGCAAATGGGACCGGGAAGGCGATTACGATGGGGTATCTGAGAGCATCCAACAGGAAGGGCCGGGCCACGCGTTCGGAATTCTGGAGGGTTATCCCGGTTGCCGTGGCCGTCGCCTTTGCCGCGATCTCTGAGGCAGAAAAATACGCCGCCACCCGGTTCGTGGCGGTCTTTTTCCTGCCCGCCGCCCTGCTTATGTGCCTGTCGGGAGACCCGTCCGAAACCCGCTATGGGCCGCCACGTCAGGCCAAAATCTAACATTCGTCCCGGCCCAAGGGCCGAGGCGACAGTCTCAACGAAAGGTCGGACCCATGGGGTTCACCCAAGCCGTAAGAATCTGTTTCCGCAAATATGTGACCTTTTCGGGTCGCGCGTCGCGTCGGGAATACTGGTTATTCGTGCTGTTCGTCGTGCTTGGCAGCATCGTCGCCGGCATCCTTGACGGCATGGCCTTTGGCGCCTCCAGTTTCGAGGTGACGGACAGCGGGTTTTCGGCGCAATCCAACGGCCCCATCGCCTCGATCTTCTCACTGCTGGTGTTCCTGCCGGTGCTGGCCGCAGGCTGGCGGCGGATGCACGATTCCGGCCGCTCTGGGCTGTTCCTGCTCTATCCGATCATCGTGACAATCGGCACCTTTGGCTTCATATCGATGATCGGCGGCACCGAGGCCCTGGCTGGCGGCGACCTGACGGCGCTGTTCAGCGGCGCTCTGGGCCTCATCCTTGTTTTTGCCTTCTTCATCCTCGCGATTTCCCCGCTTCTCGTGATTTGGTGGCTGACACGCCCCTCGCAACCCGGCCCGAACCAATGGGGGCCGCCCGTCCAGACCCAATCTCCGGAGAGACCTTAATGAATCTTCCACTTAGCCACTCCCGCCTTGTGCGACGCATGTTCTCGGCAGTGCTGATGACGCTCGCTTTTACGCTGCCAGTTGCGGCGCTCGATCTTGGACCGCTCAAGGGCGAGGTCTTTGGTCAGGGCAATCGGAACCTCGTGGTGGTGCTGCACGGCGACAGCGGTCCGGGTAACGGCCGGATGTCGGCGTTCGCCCGCACGATCGCGGCGCAGGCGCCGGGCAGCACGGTGGTTGCTCTGACGCGGCCAGGGTTCAATGGCAAAGGCGGTCGTAGCCCCGGCGAGAATTCCAGCAAGGATCACTACACCAAGCGCAACAACCAATTGGTGGCGCAGTCGCTGTCTGCCATGCGCAAAGCGCTGAAACCCGGACGCACCATCGTCGTGGGGCATTCCGGCGGCGCGGCCCAGACCGCCATCGTCAACGGCAGCTATCCGGGCCTGATCGACGTTGCGATCCTCGCCGGGTGTCCCTGCAACGTCCCCGCATGGCGGGTCAGCCGCCGTGGCAGCAACAACTGGACGCAAAGTCAGTCGCCGCATGACTTTGCCCAAGGATTGCGCAAGGGCTCTACCGTGATCTTGTTGACCAACGCCCGCGACACCAACACCCTGCCCCGCTTCGCCGAAGAATACGCAGCACTGGCCAAAAAGGCCGGCGCTCGCGTGACCCTTCAAATCCCGTCAGGCGGCGGCCACAACTTCAGCAATTACGAAGGCCGGACGCTTGGCCTCGTGAAACAGGTACTCAAGTGACTTATCCCTCCGCACACCAATTTACCGAGGTGTTCCTATGACCGAGCAATCCCCGAACGACGTGTTCCATGCCTCCAGCTTCATGCAGGGGCACAATGCGGAATACCTCGAACAGCTCTATGCCCGTTACGCCAATGACCCGTCCTCGGTTGATGCGGCTTGGGTTGAGTTCTTCAAGAGCCTCGGAGACGACGAGCGCAGTGTGACCGCCGAGGCCGCTGGCCCGTCCTGGGCGCGCAGCGATTGGCCGCCGACCCCGAATGACGATCTGACCGCCGCGCTGGACGGCCAATGGCCCGCCCCGACCGAGGTCAAGGGAGCCGGTGACAAGATCCGCGCCAAGGCGGAGGAAAAAGCGGTCGCGGTCAGTGACGATGCGGTGAAACGCGCGGTGCTGGATTCGGTGCGGGCGCTGATGATCATCCGGGCCTACCGGATCCGTGGCCATCTGGCCGCCGATCTTGACCCGCTCGGCGTGCATGGCGACAGCGCTCACCCCGAGCTTGATCCGAAATCCTATGGCTTTGCCGAAACCGACATGGATCGGCCGATCTTTCTGGACAAGGTGCTGGGGCTGGAAATCGCCTCGATGCGGCAGATCGTCGAAATCGTGAAACGCACCTATTGCGGCACGTTCGCGCTGCAATACATGCATATCTCGAACCCCGAAGAGGCCGGTTGGCTGAAAGAGCGGATCGAAGGCTATGGCAAGGAAATCACCTTTACCCGTGAGGGCCGCAAGGCGATCCTGAACAAGCTGGTCGAGGCCGAGGGATTCGAGAAATTCCTGCATGTCAAATACATGGGCACCAAACGCTTTGGCCTGGACGGCGGTGAATCACTGATCCCGGCGATGGAGCAGATCATCAAGCGTGGCGGCAATCTCGGCGCCACCGAGATCGTCGTCGGCATGCCGCACCGGGGCCGGTTGTCGGTGCTGGCCAATGTGCTGAGCAAACCCTACCGCGCGATCTTTAACGAATTCCAGGGCGGCAGCTTCAAACCCGATGATGTCGACGGATCGGGCGATGTGAAATACCACCTCGGCGCCTCCAGCGACCGCGAATTCGACGGCAATGTCATCCACCTGTCGCTGACCGCCAATCCCAGCCACCTTGAGGCGGTGAACCCGGTGGTTCTGGGCAAGGCGCGGGCGAAACAGGCGCAGCTGAACGACCGCGAGCGCACCGCCGTGATCCCGGTGCTGCTGCATGGCGATGCGGCCTTTGCCGGTCAGGGCGTGGTGGCGGAATGCTTTGGCCTCTCCGGCCTTGTCGGCCACCGCACCGGCGGCACCATCCATATCGTGGTGAACAACCAGATCGGGTTCACCACAGCGCCGCATTTCAGCCGCTCAAGCCCCTATCCCACCGACAATGCGCTGGTGGTCGAGGCGCCGATCTTTCACGTCAATGGCGACGATCCCGAGGCGGTGGTGCATGCCGCCAAGGTGGCCACCGAATTCCGCCAGAAGTTCCACAAGGACGTGGTCATCGACATCTTCTGTTATCGCCGTTTCGGCCATAACGAAGGTGACGAGCCGATGTTCACCAACCCGATCATGTACAAGAACATCAAGGGTCACAAAACCACGCTCAGCCTTTACACGGATCGGCTGGTCAAGGACGGGCTGATCCCCGAGGGCGAGATCGAGGATATGAAAGCCGCGTTTCAGGCGCATCTGAACGAGGAATTCGAGGCCGGCAAGGATTACAAACCCAACAAGGCCGACTGGCTGGACGGGCGCTGGTCTGGCTTGGCGCGTGACAAGGACGATTATCAGCGCGGCGAAACCGCCATCGCCGAAGAGACGTTTCAGGAACTTGGCAAGGCGCTGACCACCGCGCCCAACGGCTTTCCGCTGCACAAGACGGTCGAGCGGTTGCTGGAAACCAAGGCGCAGATGTTTGCAACCGGCACGGGCCTTGACTGGGCCACCGGCGAGGCGCTGGCCTTTGGCTCGCTGCTGACCGAAGGCTATCCGGTGCGGCTCTCCGGTCAGGACAGCACCCGTGGCACCTTCAGCCAGCGTCATTCCGGCCTGATCAATCAGGAAACCGAGGAACGCTATTACCCGCTGAACAACATCCGCTCCGGTCAGGCGCATTACGAGGTCATCGATTCGATGCTGTCGGAATATGCGGTTCTGGGCTTTGAATACGGCTATTCGCTGGCCGAACCCAACACCCTGACCCTGTGGGAGGCGCAGTTCGGCGATTTCGCCAATGGCGCGCAGATCATGTTTGATCAGTTCATTTCGTCGGGCGAATCCAAATGGTTGCGGATGTCCGGCCTGGTTTGCCTGCTGCCGCATGGCTACGAAGGCCAGGGTCCGGAACATTCCTCGGCCCGACTGGAACGCTTCCTGCAGATGTGCGGGCAGGACAACTGGATCGTGGCGAATTGCTCGACCCCGGCGAATTACTTCCACATCCTGCGCCGCCAGCTGCACCGCTCGTTCCGCAAGCCGCTGATCCTGATGACCCCGAAATCGCTGCTGCGCCACAAGTTGGCGGTCAGCAAGACCGAGGATTTCACCACCGGCTCCAGCTTTCACCGGGTGCTTTGGGACGATGCCCAATACGGCAATTCGGACACCAAACTGGCACCGGACAACAAGATCAAGCGGGTGGTGATGTGTTCGGGCAAGGTCTATTACGACCTGCTGGAAGAACGCGACGCCCGGGGCATCGACGATGTCTATCTGCTGCGGATCGAGCAATTCTATCCCTTCCCGGCGATTTCGCTGGTCAAGGAACTGGAACGCTTCCCGCAGGCCGAAATGGTCTGGTGTCAGGAAGAACCCAAAAATCAGGGCGCCTGGGGCTTTATCGAAAGCAACATCGAATGGGTGCTCAGCCGGATCAAAGCCTCTCACAAGCGGCCGCGCTATGTCGGCCGTGTCGCCACCGCTTCGCCCGCCACCGGGCTTGCCGCACAGCACAAAGCTCAGCAACAGGCCCTCGTTGACGAGGCGCTGACCATCGAAGGAACCAAGGCATGACCACCGAAATCCGCGTCCCCACCCTGGGCGAAAGCGTCACCGAGGCAACCGTTGCCACCTGGTTCAAGAAACCCGGCGACGCCGTCGCAGTGGATGAAATGCTGTGTGAACTGGAAACCGACAAGGTCACCGTCGAAGTGCCCTCGCCGGTGGCCGGCACCCTGACCGACATCGTCGCCAATGAGGGCGACACCGTCGGCGTGGCCGCCCTGCTCGGTTCGATCACCGAAGGCGCCGCTGCGGCTGCGCCAGCCAAATCGGCCCCCGCGAAAGCCGCCGCCGCTCCGGCCCCTGCCGCGGCTGCCGCTCCGGCCAAATCCGGTGGCGACGCGATCAAGGTGATGGTGCCGACCCTGGGCGAAAGCGTTACCGAAGCGACCGTCGCCACCTGGTTCAAGGCCGAGGGCGATAGCGTCACCGCCGACGAAATGCTCTGCGAGCTGGAAACCGACAAGGTCTCGGTCGAGGTTCCGGCCCCCGCCTCCGGCGTGCTGTCGAAGATCCTCGCCCCCGAAGGCGCAACCGTCGAAGCGGGCGGCCAACTGGCCGAGATGACCGCCGGTGCCGGCGCCGGTGCCGCCCAACCTGCCGCCGCCGCTGCCGCCCCGGCCGCCGCCACTGGCAAGGACATCGAAAATGCCCCCGCCGCGAAAAAGGCGATGGCCGAGGCCGGTCTCTCTGCCGATCAGGTGACCGGCACCGGCCGTGACGGACGGATCATGAAGGAAGACGTGCAAGGCGCGATTGCCGCCGCCGCCACGGCCGCCACTGCGCCCGCCGCCGCCGCGAAACCGACGCCGCGCGCCCCGGTGGCCGCCGATGACGCCGCGCGTGAGGAACGGGTCAAGATGACCCGGTTGCGCCAGACCATCGCCCGCCGCCTCAAGGATGCACAGAACACCGCCGCGATGCTGACCACCTATAACGAGGTCGACATGACCGAGGTGATGGCGCTGCGCAGCCAGTACAAGGACGAGTTCGAAAAGAAACACGGCGTGCGCCTCGGCTTCATGTCGTTCTTCACCAAGGCCTGCGTGCATGCGCTGAAAGAGGTCCCCGAGGTCAACGCCGAGATCGACGGCACCGATGTCGTTTATAAGAACTTCGTGCATATGGGGGTCGCGGCGGGCACGCCGCAGGGCCTGGTGGTACCGGTGATCCGCGATGTCGACGCCAAGAGCTTTGCCGAGATCGAAAAGGAAATCGCCGAAAAAGGCCGCCGCGCCCGCGATGGCAAACTGTCGATGGCCGAAATGCAGGGCGGCACCTTCACCATCTCCAACGGTGGCGTCTACGGCTCGCTGATGTCCTCGCCGATCCT
>NZ_JARGNH010000028.1 GCF_029213205.1 Pseudooceanicola sp. | reverse complement strand
AACTCAAACCAGAGCTGTTCAAGAAAATTCCTTACCAGCTTACGGGACGTGACAATTAGGCTCCAGTCGAAAGCCTGCTCGTCGGGCAGATTTTGGATGTAGCCAAGCTCCTGCATCGACTTGCTGCGTTCGATGATGAACTGGGTCTGGTTGCGCTGGTCCACGACAACGGGCTGCTTCTGCGACGCGTTCTGGGCGGCCTCGTAGCTGGTCTTGTAGTAGCTGCCGACCGTGTCCTTCAGTGCCGCTTCCAGATCTGACTCGGTCGCTTGTTGGGCTTGGAACAGCGCCTTGATCACCGCCTTGACCGCATCGGGGTTCTCTTCCAGAAGCGGGGTGCGGACCGCGAGGACGCAGTCGGAGTAACCCGCCCCATAGACATCGGTCCCGTCAGAGAGCACCGAGGCGCCGGGTGTCGCTTCAACCGTCTGGGTGGCGTAGGGCTCGATGTGGCAAATCGCGTCCAGCGCTCCCGAAATGAAGGCCTGAGCCAATTCCGGGGAGGTGTTCATGTAGCGGACGTCGACGTCATTGAAGCTCATGCCCGCCTTCTTCAGCCAGTCATAAGGCAGCACTTCCAACGTATCGGCCTGGAAGGTGCCAAACTTTTTGCCCTTCAGGTCAGCGGGGCTCATGATACCTTCCCTGCCAACGATCACGCAGCCCTCGACGCCGCCACCAGCGACAATCTTCACCGGTGCGCCGGCATCATAGAGGGTCATGAAATTCGAGTAGGGGATCATCGACATATCGACGATTCCGGCGCCAAACAGCGTGGCGATGTCCTGGTTGGATGGGGTGACGACAAAATCAATGTCGACACCGGCGTCGGTGGTCAGGCCGCGTTCCTTGGCGAGGAAGAAGCCGAGGTTGCAGAAACCGGTGCCGTGGGTCGCTTTGATCGTCGTGTTGGCATGCGCCGCCGAAGGCATCAGCAGGCCCGCCAGCGATGAGCTGACGGCGATCGCCGCGCCGGTGCGTCCGCCCGATTTCAGCACGTCGCGCCGCGAGAATGTTTTGTAGAAGTTTCCGTGTCGTTCACACATTTGCTTTACCTCTTTGGTGGTTGCATTTCTGCGGGACATCCCGGCCTTTCGTGTCTCATGTCCCGACCCCGCAAGCCCCGTTGCAGAACAGAGCCAACCGAAGAGATGCACCGCCATGCCTCCCGAAACCGAGACGCATGTGTGGGAGGCATTTCAAACCGTTGTGTAGGATCGAACGCCAGGATTGCGCACAATTCATCGGGAATTGATCACAGTTCGGCAAGCGAAGGCCCCGCCAGCCGAGGTGTAAATTCTGCAGTTGCAAAATTGTGCGCAATTTTTCCGCAGATAATCCGCCCAGTGCCACGATAACCGCCACGATTGAGTCATTCGCGGATCTGATTGGGCCTTTTCGCCGGTTGCAAAAGAAGGGATGACCTCACTGCGATCCTGTTGCGGACAGACCAACGCGTCAGTGCGATCCGCGCCGCATCTTGCCGGAATTCACCCGTCCGTCTCAGTTCCATAGTCGGTCTCCTTTGTTGCAGTGAGTGCTATCAAAGGAGCGGCATCAAACCGCGACAGGCCCAGGTTGCGAAAAAAATTCGCGGCGATCAGGCGGGGGGCACCATCATTTGGTGAATTCCAGCCCTGAGGATTGGCGGCGCGGATCAATGGATGTTTCGGCGTGTTTGCTGCTACTACGCCCGCCAGAGGCGCCGCGCCGAACCACCCCCGTTAGGGGGGCGGGGACGGCGCATTCCCCTGCGCGAGGGGCCCGGCCCGGCGCAACCCGGGCTCAGCTCATTCTGCCGCCTTGAGCACCCCGATCGGTTGGGTGGTCGCCGCAGTTTCATCGTCCCAAATGATCTCGGCGGCTTTCACCCGGCGGGCGGCGCGGCGCAGCGCCCAATCCTCGGCGGCGCGGCTGCCGCGGCCAAAGGACAGCTTCGCCAGCAGCCGGGCGGTCCAGTGCAGATAGGTCACCGCCCAGACGCGCAGCGCCAGCATTGACGGGGTGAACACCAGGGTCAGCACCGTGGCAATGCCAAGACCAAAGACCACCGCCGTTGCCAGCTGCTTCCACCACAGCGCTGTCGGGCTGTCGATCGAATAGCCGCCGTTGAAGAAATCCAGCGACAGGCCCAGCATCATCGGCGCCAGACCGGCCATGGTGGTGATCGTGGTCAACAGCACCGGGCGGATCCGCGCCTCGGCGGTGCGGATGATCGCCTCTATCCGGGGCATATAGGCGGAATATTCCTGATAGGTGTCGATCAGCACGATGTTGTTGTTCACCACGATCCCGGCCAGAGCCACGATTCCGGTGCCGGTCATGATGATCGAAAATGCCTGATCCATCACGATCATGCCGATCAGCACCCCGGCGGTCGACAACACCACCGCCAGCAGCACCAGCGTGGCGTTGTAGAACGAGTTGAACTGCGCCAGCAGGATGATGAACATCAACGCCAGCGCGGCGGCAAAGGCCGACATCAGGAAGTCCTGGCTTTCGGATTGATCCTCCTGATCGCCGGTCCATTCCCATTCGACGCCGGCGGGCAGCTCCACACCGTCGTTCAGCCAGGTGGTGAGGGTCTCGATGCGCTCGGCGGCGGTCAGCGGCACCGATTTGCCCTCGGCGCCTTGCACCTGCATCCCCGCGGCCACCGCCGCCTTGACGTCGAAATAGCGGGTCTGGTCGACGCGCTTGATCTGCGCCAGCTGCGCCACCGGTTTGCGGGTGATGAAATTCGACAGCGGCACCAGCCCGTTGGTGGTGCGCACCCGCAGGGTGTCGAGGGTCGACAGCACCCGGTCTTTCTCCGGCAGTCGCACCCGGATGTCGATTTCCTCGTCCGAGGAGTCGACGCTCATCGTATCCAGCAGCAGCCCACGGGTGACCAGTTGCACCATCGCGCCGACCACCACCACATTGGCGCCGTAGCGCCCGGCCTTTTCGACATCGACGTCGATCTGCCAGTCGATGCCGGGCAGGGGCAGGGTGTCCTCGACCTGGATCAGGCCGGTGGTGGTATCGAATTTCGCCCGCACCTTTTCGGTCGCGGTGACCAGCGCATCCCAATCATTGCCCTTCAGGCGCAGATGCACCGGCTTGGCCGAGGCCGGGCCGCGGTTGGCCGAGAGCACCTCGACCTTGCTGCCGGGCAGCGCTTCCAGCGCCGTGGTCAGCTCGTCGATCACAATATTGCCGTCCAGTTCGGGCTGGTCGCGGCGGTCCTCCCAAGGCACGATTTCCAGCTGGATCTGGCCGATCGTGTCCAGCGGCGGCTGGGCGCCGCCGGTGTTGGTGTTGAGCCCGCCATCGCCGGAAAAGGCAAAGGCGCTGTCGACGCCCGGATGCGCCAGCACCACCTGTTCGGCGGCCTTCACCAGCGCGTCTTTCTGTTTCAACGACAGGTTGCCACGGGCGCGGACATAGACAATCGCCTGTTCCGGCTCGGTGTCGGTAAAGAATTCGACGCCGTTGTTGTTCTCACCGAAATAGGAGAACGTGGTGATCACAAAAGCGCCGACCGCGGCGATGGTGACGATCGGCATGATCGGATTGCCGGCGATCATCTTGATGAACAGGCCAAACAGGGTGCGCTGATGCCCGGCACGAACCTTGGTCCGCCGCCAGGTGATCTGCGCGGCGCCCATGGTGACTGAGGCCAGAACCGCCGCGATCAGGAAAAGCACGATCCCCGGCAGCGCCGCCAGCGGCCCGGTCATCTTGGCCTCGCCGCCGGTCAGATAGCCGGGGTTGATCGTCTGCATCGCGCCGACGAACATCAGCCACAGAACCACCGGCACCAGCGCCGCGCGCACCACCCAGGGCAGTTTGCGGCGCAGCACATCCGAGGCACGGTTGAAATTCCGCGACAGCCGACCGGACACGCCGCCCATCACCGGCAGATAGATCAGCGCCACGATCAGCGAGGCCATCAGCACAAAGATCAGGGTGACCGGCAGCATGCCCATGAATTGCCCGGGCACGCCGGGCCAGAACAGCATCGGCAGAAATGCACAGAGCGTCGTGGCGGTGGACGAGATCACCGGCCAGAACATCCGCTGCGCCGCTTCGACATAAGCATGCATCGGGCCGGATCCTTCCGAGATCCGCCGATCGGCATATTCGACCACCACGATGGCGCCGTCGACCAGCATGCCGACAGCCAGGATCAACCCGAACATCACGATGTTGGAAATCGTGATCCCCATCACCCCGAGCAGCACAAAGCAGAGCAGGAACGAGGTCGGAATCGCAAAGCCGACCAGCAGCGCCGGGCGCGGTCCGAGCGCGGCCAGCACCACCATCATCACCAGCGCGATGGCGGTCAGGACCGACCCTTCGAGCTGTTGCACCATCGAGCCGACAACCCGGCTCTGGTCATTCGAACTGCCGACCTGCACCGCGGCCTTCAATTCGTCGGGCCAGTCGGCCTGGGCTGCTGCGACAACGGTCTTCACCTCGGCGACAGTGTCGATCAGGTTGAAGCCCTTGCGCTTGACGACTTGCAGCGCGACCGTGGGTTCGCCGTTGAACCGGGCGGTGCCGGTGCGGTCCTCAAAGGTCAGCCGGATCTCGGCCAGCTCGCCCAGGGTTACAGTGCGGTCGCCGTTGCGTTTGACCGGCAATTGATAGATGTCGCGCGGTTCGTCGAAACTGGCCGGGATCTTCACCGCAAAGGTGCCGCCGTCGCTTTCAATGGTGCCCGCTGCAATCAGCTGGTTGTTGTTGGTCACCACGCTGATCAGCTCATCCGCGGTCACGTTATAGCTTTCCAGCCGCAGCGGATCGATGATCACCTCGACCATCTCGTCCCGGTTGCCGGCGATCCCGGCCTCCAGCACCGCGTCCAGGCCTTCGACCTTTTCCTGCAACGCCTTGGCGACCTGGGTCATCTTCCGTTCCGGCACCTGGCCGGTCAGGTTGATGATGATGATCGGGAATTCGGAAAAGTTGATCTCGTTCACCGAATATTTGTCAAATCCGGCGGGAAACTTGCTTTCGGCCGTCGACATGGCGTCGCGGACGTCGGCCATGGTCTTGGTCTTGTCCCAGCCGAATTCGAACTCCAGCGCGATCCCGGCATAGCCTTCCGAGGCGGTTGCCGTCATCCGGTCAAGCCCGTCCAGATCGGCCAGTTCGGCCTCCATCGGCTTGACCAGCAGGGTTTCGGAATCGTTGGCAGATATGCCGGGGAAGGGGACCGAGATGAACAGCGCCGGGATTTCGATATCCGGCTCACCCTCTTTTGGCAGGCTGGCATAGGTATAGCCCCCCGCCAGCAGCGACAGGGCGATGAATGCCATGATCATCCGGGCGCGGTCGGCGGCCCATGAGACGAGACCGGTCATTGCGTCGGCTCCTCAAAGGTGGCCAGCACCGGCACCCCGGTCACCACATATTCCTGGCCGATGATGATCACATCCGCGGTCTCGGCCAGCCCGGTCACCCAGACGCCGCGCGGGGTATCGCGCAGCAACCTGACCGGCACGAATTTGGCGGTGTCGTCCGCAGCCACGATCCGCACCCCGAGCGCGCCGTCATCGTCCAGTGTCAACGCCGATTGCGGCAGCAGATGCGCCTGGGCACCGGCCGCTTCGATGCCGATCTCAACGGTCTGGCCGTCGCGGATCAAGAGGCCGGGATTGGGCACTTCGATTTCAACCAGAAAGGTGCGGGTCTGCGGGTCGGCGGATTTCGACAGAAAGCTGACGGTGCCGATGATATCGGCGCCACCGGTCGCCAGCCGCGCCCCGGCGCGGGCGCCCAGCGAGACCCGGTTGACCTGAGTCTCGGGGATATAGGCCACCAGCTTGATCGGATCGAGCTGGATGATCGTGGCGCAGAGCCCGCCGGTTTGCAGCAAGGCGCCGAGTTCGGCGGTGTCAGATTCCAGCAGCCCGGCAAAGGGGGCCATGATCGTCAGCCGCTCGATCTCGCGGGTTGCGGCGGCGACTGACGCCTCGGCCGCCTGGATCGAGGCGCTGACCGTTGCCAGCCCCGATTCCGCCGAGGCAACGGCGGCTTCGGCGGATCGCTCCGCCGCGTTGACCGAAGCGACCCGGGTGTCGCTGGCATAACCGCCCTCGGCCAGTTTCACCGCTGCGTTCTGGTTCAGCTTGGCCTCTTCCAGCCCGGCGCGGGCCTCTTCCACCCGGGCTTTCGCGGTCGGGATCGCGGCGCGCGCCTCGGCCAGGCGGGCCTCGGCCTCGGCCAGCGAGGCCTCACGGGTGCCGGGATCAAGCGCGCAGATCACTTCACCGGCGGTGATGCTGGCGCCTTTGCGCAACGGGTTCGATATCATCCGGCCCGAGGTTTCGGCCCGCAGTTCAACCTGGCGGAAGGCCTGGGTCTCACCGCGCAGCAGCACCGCGCCGTCAACCACCTGTGCGGTCGAATGCAGGGCGATGACCCGCACCGGCTTTGGCCCGGCGTCGGTGGCGTCAGCCTCGGCCGCTTTGGCCTCGGCGGCACCGTCCGTATCAGCGCTGGCGGTTTCGTCCGTGGTGTCGCCGGGCGCAGGCGCCTCGCCCCGGGCGATGGCCACCGCTTCGTCAAAACTGGCGCCATTGGCAAAGGCGATCAGCGCATCACGGTGCAGCACCACGACAAACAGGGTGGCGGCCACGAGGATGGCCGTAAGAACGGGAACCAGTCGCATAAAAAAGCAAGTCCGATGATTTGAGCGCGCGCGCGCGGTGAATTGGGGTGCAAATAGGCGCCAGAGGGCCGGTTGCAAGTGTGGCGATCCGCAATTCTGAACTAATCGGTTCAGAATAGACATTTCTGCAACGTCGTGCAAGGGACCGGCGGTGGCGTCGCAGGCGGCCTGCGGGTATTGGCAGCGGCTGGGCAACGCTGTAAGAGTGGCCGCAAAACAAGGGGTAGGGCGCGTGAGTCAATCCGACAGCTTCATCGAGGAAGTCACCGAAGAGGTCCGCCGTGACCGGCTGTTCGCGATGATGCGGCGCTATGGCTGGATCGCCATTGCTCTGGTGCTGTTGCTGGTTGCCGGTGCGGCCTGGCGTGAATACCAGAAGGCGCAGGATCGCACCGCCGCCGAGGGACTCGGCGATGCGCTGTTGTCGGCGCTGGAACAGAGCGACCCGGGCGCGCGCAGCGCGGCCCTGGCGACCGTGCCCGCCACATCCAACGGACAACAGGCAGTGGTGGCGTTTCTCGCCGCAGCCGAGGCGGCGCAGGCTGGTGACGCCAGCGCCGCAGCCGATCGGCTAGAGGCGGTGGCGGAACTGGCTGATCTGCCACAGGTCTACCGCGACCTGGCCCGGTTCAAGGCGCTGGCGCTGCGGGCCGAGGAGCTGACCCCGCAGGAACGGATTGACGGGTATACCGCCCTGGCGCGCCCGGGGTCCGGGCTGCGGCTGCTGGCCGAGGAACAGATCGCGCTGAGCCTGATCGAAACCGGTGACGCCGAGGCCGCGCTGAGCGCGCTGCGGGCGATTCTGGCGGATGCCGAAGTGACCTCGGGCTTGCGTCAGCGGGCGTCTCAGTTGATGGTTGCACTGGGCGAGGATCCGGCGGCTGGCGATGCCAACACATCGGGCAACGAATAGGCAGGGGGCCGCGACAGATGGCAAAGTCAGGCGAAGTCACCGGCACGCATCGACCGGATCTCTGGGCACGGCGCGGGCTGGGCGCGCTGCTGATCGGCACGCTGGGAGTCCTGGCGGCCTGTGATGAACGCGAGATCATCCTGCCCGGCAAACGCGAAGATCCGCGCTCGGTCCTGCAGACCGAGGCGCTGGAGACCGAGGATCTCAGCAACCGCAACGTGCCGATTTCACTGCCCAAGCCGGTGGTGAATGCCAATTGGCTGCAACGCAGCGGCACCCCGTCGACCCGGGTGACGCATCCGGCGCTGTCCTCGGCGCTGCAACTGGCCTGGGCGGCGCCGATCGGTGCCGGGGACGGGCGCCGCAACCGGATCACCGCCGATCCGGTGGTCAGCGACAGCCGGATATTCACCCTGGATGCCGAGGCGACGGTGACCGCCACCTCGACCGCCGGTCAGACCCTGTGGCAGCGCGATCTGGTTCCGGCCCGGGAAAACGCCCGCGACGCCAGTGGCGGCGGGCTGGCGATGGGCGAGGGCAAACTGTTCGTGACCTCCGGTTTTGGCCTGCTCAGCGCGCTTGATCCGGTCAGCGGCGCGGTGCTCTGGCAACAGGACCTCGACACCCCGGCCAACAGCACCCCGACCTATTACAAGGGCGTGGTCTATCTGGTTGCCGGGGATGCGACCGCCACTGCGGTGGCCGCGGACAATGGCCGGGTGCTGTGGCAACTGCCCTCGGCCACCCGGTTGAACGGGGTGCTGGGCGGTGCCGCGCCGGCGCTGACCGATGATTATGCGATTTTCCCCCATAGCAGTGGCGAGATCGTCGCCGCCTTCCGGCGCGGCGGGGTGCAACGCTGGCAGAGCTTTGTCGCCGGACGCCGCGACGGCATCGCCCGCGCCAACCTGGCCGAGGTCACCGGTGATCCTGTGGTGGTCGGCGACACGATCTATGTCGGCACCCATTCCGGGCGCCTGTCGGCGCTGAGCCTGGGCAATGGCGATATCCTGTGGACCGCACCGGAGGGGCCATTGTCGGCACCGGTGGTGATCGGCGGCTCGCTGTTCATCGTTTCGGACCGCAACGAGGTGCTGCGCCTGGACGCCAAGACCGGCGCGCGGATCTGGGGGGTGGAACTGCCGTTCTTTGTCAAGGATCGCCCGAAACAGCAAAAAAACGTGTTCACCCATTACGGCCCGATTGTTGCGGGTGGTCAGGTGATCGTCGCCTCGAATGACGGGGTCCTGCGCGTGTTCGATCCGCGTTCTGGCGCCTTGACCCGCTCGATCGAGGTGCCCGGTGGCGCCACGGTGAATCCGGTGGTTGCGGGCGGCACGCTTTACGTGGTGTCCAGCAAGGGCCAGCTCCTGGCCTATCGCTAGCTTTTGACCTGGAAGCGGCGGGAGGCCGCGCGCCGCTCGGCTGCGCCGTCGCCCCGCCCGCCATCCCGCCGGCATTCTCCCGCCGCCTGACGCTGCGCTTTCCGGCGCTGCGGCTTTGGTGTATCGGGGCAGTTCCTGATCCTGTGAGTCCCAACGATGTCCTTTACCCTCGCCATTGTCGGCCGCCCGAATGTCGGCAAGTCGACGCTGTTCAACCGGCTGGTCGGCAAGAAGCTGGCGCTGGTCGATGACACCCCCGGCGTCACCCGTGACCTGCGCGAAGGCGAGGCGCGGCTCGGCGATTTGCGCTTTACCGTGATCGACACCGCCGGGCTGGAAGAGGCCACCGATGAAAGCCTGCAGGGGCGGATGCGCAAGCTGACCGAGCGGGCGGTGGATATGGCCGATGTCTGTCTCTTTGTCATCGACGCCCGCGCCGGGGTGACCCCGACAGATGCAATGTTCGCCGAGATTCTGCGCAAACGCTCGGCACGGGTGATCGTCGCCGCCAACAAGGCCGAAGGCAGCGCCGCCGAAGCCGGGGTGCTTGAGGCCTATGGGCTGGGCCTTGGTGAACCGATCCGCCTGTCCGCCGAACACGGCGAGGGGATGAGCGATCTGTTCTCGATCCTGATGCCGATCTCCGACAGTTTCGCCGAAAAGGCCGCCGAGGCGGAAACCCTGGCCCCGGCCACCGATGTCACGTTGAGCGAGGAAGAGGCCGAAGCCGGGACCGAATCCGAAGACTGGCACCCGACCGAAAAACGCCCCTTGCAGGTCGCGGTTGTCGGTCGCCCGAATGCAGGCAAATCCACCCTGATCAACCGGATCCTGGGCGAGGATCGGCTGCTGACCGGCCCCGAGGCCGGGATCACCCGCGATTCGATCTCGATCCCGCTGTCCTGGGACGGGGTGCCGGTGCGCCTGTTCGACACTGCCGGGATGCGCAAACGCGCCAAGGTTCAGGGCAAGCTGGAAAAACTATCGGTCTCTGACGGGTTGCGGGCGGTGAAATTCGCCGAGGTCGTGGTGGTGCTGCTGGATGCGGCGATCCCGTTCGAACAACAGGATCTGCGGATCGCCGACCTGGCCGAGCGTGAGGGCCGCGCGGTGGTGGTGGCGGTCAACAAATGGGATCTGGAAGAGGACAAGCAGGCCAAGCTTGCTGGTCTGAAAGAGGCGTTCAACCGGTTGCTGCCGCAATTGCGCGGTGCGCCGCTGGTGACCGTTTCGGCCAAGACCGGGCGCGGGCTCGACCGGCTGCAGGCGGCGATCATCCGCGCCCATACAGTGTGGAACCGGCGGGTGTCGACCGGCCAGCTGAACCGCTGGCTGGCGGGCATGCTTGAGGCGCATCCACCGCCCGCCCCGCAGGGCAAGCGGATCAAGATGCGCTATATGACCCAGGCCAAGACCCGGCCGCCGGGCTTTGTGGTGATGTGCTCGCATCCCGACAAGGTGCCGGAAAGCTACAGCCGCTATCTGGTGAACGGTCTGCGCGACGGGTTTGACATGCCGGGCACCCCGATCCGCCTCTATCTGCGCGGCCAGAACGACCAGAACCCGTTCAAGGGCCGCAAAAAGGCGATGCCGTCGCGGCTGCGCAAGCATCTGGGCAAAACCCCGACCGACAAACCCAGCCGCAGATGAGCGTCGCCGCCCGATCCCGAGTCGCCGAGCGCGGGGCACGGCGATGATCGACAAGCTGGAAATGCTGATCGCCCTGGCACGCGAAGAGCATTTCGGTCGCGCGGCGCAGAGCCTCGGCATTGCCCAGCCGACCCTGTCGGCGGGGATCAAGCAGCTGGAAACCCAGCTCGGTGTGCAATTGGTCTGGCGCGGATCGCGCTATGGCGGCCTGACCCCCGAGGGGCAGAGCGCGCTGGACTGGGCCCGGCGAATCGTCGGCGACGCCCGCACCCTGCGCGAGGAAATGCGCGCGGTGCATCGCGGCCTCACCGGCAGGCTGCGGATCGCCGCGATCCCCACTGCGCTGACCGTCGCGGCACGGCTGACGGCGGCTTTCTGCACCAGGCATCCGAAGGTGCGGGTGTCGGTGCTGTCGCGCTCTTCGGTGGAAATCCTGCAGATGATCGAAAACCTGGAAGCCGATGCCGGGATCACCTATCTCGACAACGAACCGTTGGGCCGGGTGGTGACGGTGCCGCTCTATCGTGAAGAATACCATCTGGTCTGCCCGGAAACCTCACCTCTGGCACAGCGTGAGCTGCTGGAATGGGCCGATCTGGCGGGCGAGCCGCTGGCGTTGCTGACCCCGGACATGCAGAACCGCCGGATCGTCAACCAGATGCTGTTCGAGGCCGGGGTTGCCCCGACGGTGCGGGTGGAATCGAATTCCACCGTGGTGCTGATCAGCCATGTCGTCGATGGCGGCTGGTCGACCATCCTGCCGCGTGAGCTGGCCGGGTTCCTGGTCGGCGGGCGGGCCCTGTGCAGCGTGCCGATCCGGCAGGGCCGGGTGCCGCATGCCGTCGGGCTGATCGCGCCCTGGAGAGAGCCGCATACGCCGGTGCTCGAGGCGCTGATCGAGGCCGGGAAGGCATTGTCCAGCGATAGCTAATTCCTATCGCTTCACGGGAATACGATATTGATTTCCCATGTGATGGCGCGCAGAACAGTCGAATGGATCACCGCCAGGAAGATTGTCATGACAGATACCGCGATCCGCGCCACCGATATCGATCCGATCCTCGCTGATCACATTGCGCGCCCCGGTCCGCTGTTGCCGATCCTGCATGCGGTCCAGCAGGCTTTTGGCTTCATTCCCGAAATCGCGATCACCCGGATCGCCGAGGCGTTGAACCTGGGCCGGGCCGAGGTGCATGGCGTGGTCAGCTTTTACCATGATTTCCGCAGCACGCCGGGCAGCGCCCATGTGCTGCGGATCTGCCGCGCCGAGGCCTGTCAGGCGCAAGGCGCGGTGGCGCTCGAGGAGTTCGCCAGGGCACGCCTTGACGCCGGGTCCGACGGACAGGCCGCGGCAGAGGGAATGGCTGTCGAGGCGGTCTATTGCCTTGGCCTCTGCGCCTGCGGCCCGGCGGTGCAACTCGACGGCGTGCTGCACGGGCGGGTCGATTCCGCACGGCTGGACCGCCTGTTGGCCGAGCTCGGGCGATGAGGGTCTATGTCCCCGGCGACGCCGCCGCCCGCGCCCTCGGCGCCGATGCGGTGGCCGCGGCAATCGCAGCCGAGGCGGCCGCGCGCGGCGAAACGGTCGAGATCGTCCGCAACGGCAGCCGTGGGATGATCTGGCTGGAACCGCTGGTCGAGGTGGAAACCGAGGCCGGGCGCACCGGCTTTGGCCCGGTCGCCGCCCCGGATGTGCCTGGCCTGTTTGCCTGCGATTTCAACGGTGGTCCGCTGGCCCTCGGCCCTGTCGAAGACATCCCGTTCTTTGCCCGCCAGACCCGGCTGACCTTTGCCCGCTGTGGGTTGATCGACCCGCTGTCGCTGGCCGAATATGAGGCGCAGGGCGGCCTCACCGGTTTGCGCCGGGCGCTGACGATGAGCGCGGCCGATATCGTCACCGAAATCACCGAAAGCGGGCTGCGTGGTCGCGGCGGCGCCGGATTCCCGACCGGGATCAAGTGGAACACGGTGCGCCAGGCCGAGGCGGCGCAGAAATATGTCGTCTGCAACGCCGATGAGGGCGACAGCGGCAATTTTGCCGACCGGATGCTGATCGAAGGCGATCCGTTCTGCCTGATCGAGGGCATGATGATTGCCGGACTGGCCACTGGCGCCGACACCGGATTCGTCTATCTGCGCTCGGAATACCCGGATGCGATCCGGGTGCTGCAACGGGCGGTGGCCCTGGCGCGCGATGCGGGGCTGCTCGGCACCGATGTGCTCGGCTCCGGGCGCGCCTTTGAAATCGACATCCGGATTGGCGCCGGGGCTTATGTCTGTGGCGAGGAAACCGCGCTGCTAAATTCGCTTGAGGGCAAGCGCGGCGTGGTGCGGGCCAAGCCGCCGCTGCCGGCGCTGCAGGGCGCCTTTGGCCAGCCCACCGTGATCAATAACGTCATCACCCTGGCGACGGTGCCGGTGATCCTGGATCGGGGCGCCGCTTTTTACCGCGATTTCGGCCTTGGCCGTTCGCGCGGCACCATCCCGGTGCAGGTCGCGGGCAATGTCAAGCAGGGCGGGCTGTTTGAAATCGGCTTTGGCCTGCCGCTGGGCGAGTTGGTGACTCAGATCGGCGGTGGCACCGCCTCGGGCCGACCGGTCAAGGCAGTGCAGGTCGGCGGCCCGCTTGGCGCCTATTTCGCGCCGGATCAATTCGATATCACCCTCGGTTACGAGGAATTCGACGGCGCTGGCGGGCTGATCGGCCATGCCGGGCTGGTGGTCTTTGACGACAGCGCGGATATGGGTGCGCTGGCGCGATTTGCGATGGAGTTCTGCGCCATCGAAAGCTGTGGCAAATGCACCCCCTGCCGGATCGGCGCGCAGCGCGGGGTGGAAACCATCGATCGGATCCGGGCGGGCGACAGCGCCGCCATCCCGCTTCTGACCGACCTTTGCGACACGATGAAAAACGGCTCGCTCTGCGCGCTTGGCGGTTTCACCCCCTATCCGGTGCTCTCGGCCCTGCGCATCGCGCCCGAGGATTTCACCCGAACCGATGAGGCGGCAGAATGACCCAGGTCGCCCGTCATCCGCCGCGCCGCCTGCGCTTCATCTTGCCAGAAATATTCCGGGGGAGTCGGGGCAACGCCCCGGCGGGGGCAGAGCCCCCCGCGCCGCTCGCCAGAATCGCGGAGTTCCAGATATGAAAGATTTCATCCTGCCGCCAAAGGATTGGGACATGGGCACGCCGCTGCCCGTTTCCGAAGCCGCGGTCAGCCTGACCATCGACGGCTTCGCGATCACCGTCCCCGAGGGCACCTCGGTGATGCGCGCCGCCGCCGAAATCGGCCTGCGTATCCCCAAACTCTGTGCCACCGACAGTCTCGAGGCGTTCGGCTCCTGCCGACTCTGCCTGGTCGAGATCGAGGGCCGTCGTGGCACCCCGGCCTCCTGCACCACCCCGGTGGCCGAGGGCATGGTGGTCCATACCCAGACCCCGAAGGTCAAGAAGATCCGCAAGGGGGTGATGGAGCTTTATATCTCCGACCATCCGCTCGATTGCCTGACCTGTGCCGCCAACGGCGATTGCGAATTACAGGATATGGCGGGCATGGTCGGGCTGCGCGATGTGCGCTACGGCCCCGGCGCCTCGCATTTCGAAACGCGCAGCGGCGATGCACCCAACCCGCTCTACATTCCCAAGGACGAATCCAACCCCTATTTCACCTATGACCCGGCCAAATGCATCGTCTGTTCGCGCTGCGTGCGCGCCTGCGAAGAGGTGCAGGGCACCTTTGCCCTGACCATCGAAGGCGTCGGCTTTGACAGCCGGGTGTCGGCGGGGATGGCGGGGGATGATTTCCTCAGCTCCGATTGCGTGTCCTGTGGTGCCTGTGTGCAGGCCTGCCCGACCGCGACGCTGCAGGAAAATTCGGTGATCGAACTGGGCACCCCGGACCGCTCGGTCATCACCACCTGCGCCTATTGCGGCGTCGGCTGTTCGTTCAAGGCGGAATTGAACGGTGATGAATTGGTGCGGATGACGCCCTATCGTCACGGCAAGGCCAATCGCGGCCATTCCTGCGTCAAGGGCCGCTTTGCCTATGGCTATGCCAGCCACAGCGACCGGATCCTGACTCCGATGATCCGGGACCGGATCGAGGACCCCTGGCGCGAGGTGTCCTGGGACGAGGCGCTGAGTTTCGCGGCCACGAGGATGCGCGGGATTCAGGCCGAACACGGCCCGAAAAGCATCGGCGTGATCACCTCGTCGCGCTGCACCAACGAGGAAACCTTTCTGGTGCAAAAGCTCGCCCGCGCGGTGTTTGGCAACAACAACACCGACACCTGTGCCCGGGTCTGCCATTCGCCCACTGGCTATGGCTTGGGGCAGACCTTTGGCACCTCGGCGGGGACCCAGGATTTCGATTCCGTTGCACACAGCGATGTGGTCATCGTCATCGGTGCCAACCCGACCGATGGCCATCCGGTGTTTGCCTCGCGGCTCAAGAAACGTCTGCGCGCCGGGGCCAAGCTGATCGTCATCGACCCGCGCCGGATTGATCTGGTGCGTTCGGCCCATATCGAGGCGGCGCATCATCTGCCGCTGCGCCCCGGCACCAATGTGGCCGTGGTCACCGCTTTGGCGCATGTGATCGTCACCGAGGGCCTGTTTGATGAGGCGTTCATCCGCGATCGCTGCGATTGGGACGAATTCCTAGCCTATGCCGAATTCGTCAAGGAGTCCCGCCATTCGCCCGAGGCGATTGAGCTGTTGACCGGCGTGCCCGCCACCGAGCTGCGGGCGGCCGCCCGCACCTTTGCCGCCGGTGGCAACGGGGCAATCTATTACGGGCTGGGGGTGACCGAACACAGCCAGGGCTCGACCACGGTGATGGCGATTGCCAATCTGGCGATGCTGACCGGCAATATCGGGCGACCCGGCGTCGGGGTGAACCCGCTGCGCGGCCAGAACAATGTGCAGGGCTCATGCGATATGGGATCCTTCCCGCATGAGCTGCCGGGCTATCGCCATGTGAAGAACCCCGAGGTGCGCGCGATCTTTGAAAGCCTCTGGGGCGTCGAGATCGACTCGGAACCGGGCCTGCGCATCAACAACATGCTGGATGCCGCCGTCGATGGCAGCTTCCGGGGGCTCTATTGTCAGGGCGAGGATATCCTGCAATCGGACCCGGACACCAAACATGTCGCTGCTGGGCTGGCGGCGATGGATTGTGTGATCGTGCATGACCTGTTCCTGAATGAAACCGCCAATTACGCGCATGTTTTCCTGCCGGGATCGACGTTCCTGGAAAAGGATGGAACCTTTACCAATGCCGAACGGCGGATCAACCGGGTGCGCAAGGTGATGGCGCCGCGCAATGGCTATGCCGATTGGCAGGTGACCCAGATGCTCGCCAATGCGATGGGGGCCGAATGGCACTACACCCATCCCGCGCAGATCATGGATGAGATTGCCGCGACCACCCCGTCCTTTGCCGGCGTTGATTATGCCCTGCTTGAGGAAAAGGGATCAGTGCAATGGCCCTGCAACGAGGCCATGCCCGAGGGCACGCCGTTGATGCATGTCGATGGCTTTGTGCGCGGCAAGGGGCGATTCATCGTCACCGAATATATCGCCACGGATGAAAAGACCGGGCCACGCTTTCCGCTGTTGCTGACGACGGGTCGGATCCTGTCGCAATATAACGTCGGTGCGCAGACCCGGCGCACCGCGAATGTGGTCTGGCATGACGAGGATGTGCTGGAAATCCATCCCCATGACGCGGAAAATCGCGGGCTGAAAGACGGCGATTGGGTCAAGATCGCCTCGCGCTCCGGCGAGACCTCGCTGCGCGCCAAGGTGACCGATCGGGTGTCGCCCGGCGTGGTCTATACGACGTTCCATCACCCCGACACCCAGGCCAATGTGATCACCACCGACTATTCCGACTGGGCCACCAATTGCCCGGAATACAAGGTGACGGCGGTGCAGGTGGCGGCGTCGAACGGGCCGACGGAATGGCAGGAAAGCTATAATGAACAGGCGCGCCGCGCCCGCCGCATCCTGCCCGCCGCCGAATGAAGGGGATCGCGTCGCAATCCGTCGCCACCATGTCCGGCGGCGCCATTGGCACGGCGACCCGGTCGCTGCCCGAAGAGGTGCCGGTGGCTCTGGTGGCGCAGGGCAGCACGCTGGCGGTGATGATGTGCTCACCCGGCGATCTTGAGGATTTCGCCCTGGGCTTTTGCCTGAGCGAGGCGATTGTCAGCGATCCGGGCCAGATCGAGACGCTTGAGATCGTCGAGCTGGAGCAGGGCATCGAGGCGCGGCTCTGGCTGGCGCCGGACCGGGCCGGGGCGCTGAGCGCGCGGCGTCGGTTCATGGCCGGGCCGGTGGGCTGTGGCATGTGTGGCATCGACAGCCTGGAACAGGCGATGCGACCGCTGCCAGAGGTCGCAGCGGGGCCGCTCTTTGGGAGTGACGAGGTGACCGGCGCCGCCGAGGCGCTGCGCCGGTTCCAACCGCTGCATGACCGCGCAAGGGGGTTGCATGCCGCCGGGTTTCTGCGCCCCGGCCAGGGTCCCGGTGCTGGCATTGCGGCTGCGCGCGAGGATGTCGGGCGTCACAATGCGCTGGACAAGCTGATCGGCGGCATGGCCCGGGCGGGGGCGGATATGAAGAGCGGGGCGGTGGTGTTGACCAGCCGGGTTTCGGTGGAAATGGTGCAGAAATGTGCGCTGGCCGGGGTGCCGCTGATCGTTGCGGTCTCGGCGCCGACCAGCCTGGCGCTGAAACTGGCACAGGCGGCCGGGATCACCCTGGTCACCATGTCCGGGCCGGCGGCGATTGACGTCTGGTGCCGCCCGGAACGGATCACGGGAGGCGCGGATGACATCTGAAAAACTGATCTATATGGCGAACCAGATCGCCACCTTTTTCGAAACCCAATCGGGTGCCGGACGGGCTGAGAAAGTGGCGGGCCATCTGCGCGATTTCTGGGACCCACGGATGCGCCAGGACTTGCAGAATATCCTGGCGGCGGGCGGAGAAGGGCTCAGCCCGCTGGCGCGCGACGCCGCCCTGTTGCTGGAAAACCCGACCTGATCCAATTGCGCGCTGCCGCGCATTCCCGGTTCTGAAATCGGCCTCGGTTCTGAAATCGGTGACGCGACGCTCTCGCGCCGCCCACCAGGATTGCGCCGGAAATCAGGCCAGGGTGCCGTCGGCCTGCAAGGTGGTCTTGCCGCCGAGATAGCGCGCCAGCGCGGCAGGCAGGGTGACCGAGCCATCCGCCTGCTGGCCATTCTCCAGCACCGCGATCAGGCAGCGCCCGACCGCCAGGCCGGAGCCGTTCAGCGTGTGCACGAAATCCGGCTTGCCACCGCCCTCGGGGCGGAACCGCGCGTTCATCCGCCGCGCCTGAAAGTCGCCGCAGACCGAGACCGAAGAGATCTCGCGATAGCTGTTCTGACCGGGCAGCCAGACCTCGATATCGTGGGTTTTCTGTGCACCAAAGCCCATGTCGCCGGTGCAGAGCGCCACGGTGCGATAGGGCAGGTCGAGCTGTTCCAGAATGCCCTCGGCGCAGCGGGTCATCCGCTCATGCTCGGCCAGCGACGCGTCGGGATGGGTGATCGACACCATTTCCACCTTTTCGAACTGGTGCTGGCGCAGCATCCCGGCGGTGTCACGCCCGGCGCTGCCGGCCTCAGAGCGGAAACATTGCGAATGGGCGACATAGCGGCGCGGCAGATAGCCCTCGTCGATCAGGCAATCGTTGACGATATTGGTCAGCGTCACCTCGGCGGTGGGGATCAGCCACCAGCCTTCGCGGGTCTTATAGCTGTCCTCGCCGAATTTCGGCAGCTGGCCGGTGCCGAACATCATTTCCTCGCGCACCAGCACCGGGGTCCAGGCCTCGGTCAGGCTATTCTCGTCGACATGGGTGTCGAGCATGAATTGCGCCAGCGCCCGGTGGATGCGCGCCACCGCGCCGGAGAGCACCACGAAGCGGGCGCCGGAGAGTTTGGCGGCGGTTTCGAAATCCATGCCGGGCAAGACGCTGGGCAGCTGGTAATGCTCCAGCGGCGCGAAATCGAGGGCGCGGGGCGTGCCCCATCTGCGGATCTCGACATTGTCGGCCTCATCGGCGCCATCGGGCACATCGGCGAGCGGCGCGTTGGGGATGCCCATCAGCAGATCGGTCAGCTGCGCGTCCAGCGCCTTGGCCGCGTCGTTCAGCGCGCCGACCTCGGCCTTTTTGTCACCGACCAGGGCGCGCAGCCGTTCGAATTCGGCCTCGTCGCCCTTGGCCTTGGCGGCGCCGACCTGTTTGGAGGCGGCGTTCTGATCGGCCTGGGCGGTCTCGGCGGCGTGGATCTTGGCGCGGCGGGCCTCGTCGAGGGCGAGGATCTCGGCCGACATCGGCGCGGCCCCGCGGCGGGCGAGGGCGGCGTCAAAGGCGGCCGGGTTGTCGCGGATCTGGCGGATGTCATGCATGGGTCTGTCCCTGAAATCGGATTCGTGGCCGGGTTATGCCGGATTTCGCGGCAATGTGTAACCTGAAGCGACGGGGGTGGGGACTACTTGCGCCATTCGGGCGGCAGGGCCGCGGGCGGCAGCGGCGGATCGAGGGTTCGTTGCCAGGCGCGCCAGGCGGTTAGGAAATCGTTGTATGTGAGTTTTTCCTTGGCCCAATGCGCCGGCCAGTCGGTTTTCGGATCCATGCCGCTTGGCAGAGTGACCGTGCCATCGGCGAACACCTCATTCAGATGCTCGGCGATTTGTGGTATGGTGGTCAGATCAACCTCTTTCAGGGCAGCACCTCGGAGGCTAGCCCCACTGAGAAAGGTTGACGCGTCCAAGTGCGCGCCCCCGAGGTCCGCCCCCTCCAGATGCGCCTCCCCGAGGTCCGCCCCCTCTAGATGCGCGCCCCAGAGGTCCGCCCCTTCCAGATGCGCCCACCAGAGGTCCGCCCCCTCCAGATGCGCGCCCCCCAGGTTCGCCCCCTCCAGATGCACCTCCGCGAGGCTCGCCCGCTCCAGATGCGCCCCTTCGAAATTGGCTTTACGAAAATCGAGTTCGCGCAGGTCAAACCCCTGCAGATTGGCGCCGCGCAGGTCGATGGGCAGAGAGTTGTCGGCAAGCCCAGCGGTGCGGGTCAGGCGGCCAAGCACCTTGGCCGCGTTTTCCATATCCGAGCGTGAGGGGGAGAGGCCGAGGGTCCAATCTCGCAACGTCTCGGGGTCGGTCCCCTCAGGTCGCGGCGTCGCAGGACGTTCCTTTGAGAGTTCGCGCAGGTAAACGCTGAGCAGTCGCGCGACACGCTCGGCGGTGTCGGGGCGTTCGCTGACCAGACCCTCTAGCCGGTCGATGGCGGCGTTGCGGCGGATCACGTCGTCTTGCCAGATGTGGCACGAGGTATCCTTGGGGTCGGTCACCTGCCGTCGCGTGTGCAGGTCGGCGGCGGCGGCGGTGATCTTGTCGTTGAACAGGGAGTCGGTGGCGGTGTCGGTCTGTTTGCGGGTCAGGGTCAGGCGGATCAGGGTGAAGGGCAGGCCGATGACGACGCCGGTGGTGGCGGTCAGCGCGGTCAGGGTCAGCAGCGACCAGCGCAGGTCGGTGGCGGGCCTGGCGGGTTTCCCGGACCAGAGAGAGGCCGCATGACCCTGAATATCCGTGGTGAAGAAATGCTGCGCGATGTTGAGCAGCACCCAGAACAGGCCAAAGATCAGCGCGATCAGCAGTAACGTCCAGGTGATCAACAGGAACAGCGCGATGCCCCCGGGCAGGGCCTGAAGGCCAAGCCGCCGCTGGATCGGGGTCAGCCAATCGCGCCCCGGCCCGGGCGCTGTCATCGCGTAGATCAGCGCTGACAGTGCTGCCACCCCCAGCGCCAGCACCAGGGTCCAGAAGGCCTGTGCCGGGATCGGCAGGGTCAAGATGATGTGATCGCTCGTGTCCACCGGGGCGGCCTTTGCTGTCGCGCATTGGCGTCAGGTTAGCGGCAGGGCGCGGGCCTGCCTAGGGGGCTGTGCTGCGCCGCCCGGTCGCGCCCTTTCGCGCCTTGCAATCCAACCCTGCCGCACATAGGTTCCGCCCAACTTTGCGGGGGGTCCCCGCTGGCCAAATTCGCGGGAATTCCCGCTCAACCTCAAGGAGCCCCGATGCAAGGGAACGCCATCGCACAATTCGTGCCTCTGATCCTGATCTTCGTGATCATGTATTTCCTGCTGATCCGTCCGCAGCAGAAAAAGGCCAAGCAACACCAGGAGATGGTGAACAACGTGCGCCGCGGCGACATGGTGATCACCCAAGGCGGCATTGTCGGCAAGATCGCCAAGGTCAAGGATGAGGGCGAGATCGAAGTCGAGATCGCCGAGGGCGTCAAGGTCCGGGTGGTCAAGGCGACCATCGCGCAGGTTCTGTCGAAAACCGAACCCGCCAATTCCTGACATTTCGCGACTGGCCGGGGGGCCCGATGCTTCAGATCCAAACCTGGAAACGTGTGCTGATCTGGCTGCTGGTCGTGATCGGCCTGCTGCTGGCGTTGCCGAACGCCTTTTACAGCCGCGTCGAGCTGCATAACGACACCATCGACGCGGGCTTTCCCGATAACAGCTGGCCGGGGTTTCTGCCCAGCGGGCTGGTCAATCTGGGGCTCGACCTGCGCGGCGGCGCGCATCTGCTGGCCGAGGTCCAGGTCGAGGATGTCTATGCGGGCCGGATGAAGGGCCTCTGGCCGGAAATCCGCACCGCCCTGCGCGCGGTGCGTGACGAGATCGGCACCATTCGCCTGCAGGACAGCGCCAGCGATGAATTGCGGGTGCGGATCGGCAAGCCTGAGGCCATCGCCGAAGCGGTCAGCATCGTCAACGGGCTGGCGCGGCCGATCACCTCGCTCACCGGGGTCGGGGCCAGTGACCTGAGCGTGCGCAGCGAGGGCGATGTGGTGATCGTCACCCTGTCCGAAGCCGAACGGGTCGCGACCGACGAACGCACCCTGCGCCAGAGTCTCGAGATCATTCGTCGCCGGATCGACGAGGTTGGCACCCGCGAACCGACGATCCAGCGCCAGGGCGCCGACCGGATCCTGATCCAGGTGCCCGGCCTCGGCTCGGCATCGGAGCTGAAAGAGATCATCGGCACCACCGCACAGCTGACCTTTCAGCCGGTGGTCGGCCGCGCCAACAGCGCCGATGCCAGCGTGGGGGCGGGGCAAGAGGTGCTGCCGTCGCTGGACGAAGAAGGGGTGTTCTATATCCTCGATGCCGCGCCAGTTGTGACCGGCGAAGAGCTGGTCGATGCGCAGCCCTCCTTTGATCAGAACGGCCGCCCCTCGGTGACCTTCCGGTTCAACCCTTCGGGGGCACGGAAATTCGGTGATTACACCGCTGAGAACATCGGCAATCCCTTCGCCATCGTGCTCGACCACGAGGTGATCAGCGCCCCGGTGATCCAGGCGCATATCGCCGGCGGGTCGGGAATCATCACCGGCAATTTCACCGTCGAGGACTCGACCAACCTGTCGGTGCTGCTGCGCGCCGGGGCATTGCCCGCCGGGCTGGAATTCCTCGAAGAACGCACCATCGGCCCGGAACTGGGCGCCGACAGCATTCAGGCGGGCAAGATCGCCTGTCTGGTCGCCTTTGGCGCGGTGCTGGTGTTCATGGTGCTGTCCTACGGGCTGTTCGGGCTGTTCGCCAATATCGCCCTGCTGATCAACGTCGGGCTGATCTTTGGCCTGCTGTCGATGATCGGTGCCACCCTGACCTTGCCGGGGATCGCCGGGATCGTGCTGACCATCGGCATGGCGGTGGACGCCAACGTGCTGGTGTTCGAACGCATCCGCGAGGAATTGCGCACAGCCAAAGGCCCGGCGCGGGCGATCGAGCTGGGTTATGAGCGGGCATTGTCGGCGATTGTCGACGCGAATATCACCACATTCATCATTGCGGTGATCTTGTTTGTCCTCGGCTCGGGGCCGGTGCGCGGATTTTCGGTAACCCTTGGGATCGGCATCGTGACCTCGGTCTTTACCGCGATCTGGGTCACCAGGTTGCTGGTCGCGACCTGGTTCGCCCGGGCCCGTCCCAAAACGATTGAGGTGTGAGATGCGTCTGAGACTGGTCCCCGCCGAAACCAAGATCGACTTCTTCCGCTACCGCTTTGCGACCTTTGGTCTGTCGGTTGTGCTGATGGTGGCCTCGCTGGTGCTCTGGCTGATGGTCGGGCTGAATTTCGGCATCGACTTTCGCGGCGGCACCACGATCCGCACCCAGTCGGAAACCTCTGTCGACGTCGCCGCCTATCGCGCGGCAATGCAACCGCTGAACTTGGGCGATGTGACGATATCCGAGGTGTTCGATCCCACCTTTGCCGCCAACCAGCATGTGGCGATGATCCGCATTCAGGCCCAGGACGGGCAGCAAAGCGTCACCGGCACAGTGGTCGATACGGTTCTGGCCACCCTCAAGGCGGTTGATGCGACGATCCATTTCACCTCGGTTGAATCGGTCGGGCCCAAGGTTTCGGGCGAGTTGATCCAGACGGCGGTGATCGCCCTGGTCGCGGCGCTTGGGGCGATCCTGTTCTACATCTGGCTGCGGTTCGAATGGCAATTCTCGGTCGGGGCGGTCGCGGCGCTGGTGCATGACGTGGTGTTGACCATCGGGATATTCTCGCTGCTGCAGATCCGCTTTGATCTGGCGACCATCGCGGCGCTGCTGACGATTGTCGGTTATTCGATCAATGACACCGTGGTGATCTTTGACCGGCTGCGGGAAAACCTGCGCAAGTTCAAGACGATGCCGCTGCGCGACGTGATGAACCTGTCGGTCAATGAAACCCTGAGCCGGACCTTGATGACCTCGGGCACCACGCTGATCGCGCTGATTGCACTGCTGGTGCTGGGCGGTGATGTGATCCGGGGGTTCGTCTTTGCCATCACCTGGGGCGTTATTGTCGGCACCTATTCCTCGGTCTATGTGGCCAAGAATATCGTGCTGTGGCTGGGGGTGAAACGCGACTGGTCCAAACCTGACGCCACGGTTGGCAACCAGTTTGGCAATGTCGACGCATGATGGCCGCGCGGCATAACGCCAATGCCTGAGGGGCTGGCCACGGCGCTTGATACGCCGGGGCTGCTCTGGCTTCTGATTGCCTATCTCATTGCTGGGCTGGTGCGCGGCTTCACTGGCTTTGGCACCGCGCTGATCGTGATGCCGCTGGCCGGGGCGCTGCTGCCGCTGCCGATGGCAATTGTCCTGCTCTCAGTCACCGGCGTATTCACCTGGCCCGCGATGCTGCCCGGTGCCTGGCGCTATGCCGATCACCGTCAGGTGGCGCTGATGGCAGGGGCGGCGATTGTCGCGGCGCCGTTCGGGGTCTGGCTGCTGACCTTTTTGTCGCGCGACATGCTGCGCTGGCTGGTGTCCGGCGCGGCGGCGGTGACCCTGGCGGCGCTGATTTCGGGCTGGCGCTATCGCGGTCGGGTGCGTGGCCCCGGCCTCGGCGCCATTGGTGCGGCGGCGGGGGTTTTGGGCGGGGCCACCGGCCTGACCGGGCCGCCGGTGATCCTGTTCTACCTCGCCGGTCCGTCCAATGCCCGGGCGGTGCGGGCCAACACCATCCTGTTCCTGGCGGCACTGGAAATCGGCATTATCGCCAACCTGTTTCTGCGTGGCTTGGTCGGGGTCGAGGCGCTCTGGCTCGGTCTGGTGCTGGCCGTGCCCTATGTGCTGGCGGTGCTGGTCGGGCAGCGGCTGTTTGATCCGGCGCGGGAAAAGACATTCCGGGCGCTGGCCTATAGTGTGATCGGCATCGCGATTCTGGTCGGCCTGCCGATCCTGGACTGAGGAGACCCCCATGCAGATGAGCGAAATCGACTATGGCAATGCCCGCCCGATCGACGGCTATGGCCCCGGGTTTTTCCGCATTGGCGGCGTGGCGCATCCGGCGCCGCTGCTGGTGACCGCCGATGCGGTGCGTCCCTGGGCTGGGTTGGACGACCACGCGGCGCTGATCGCGCTGGCCGGTCAGATCGATGTGCTGTTCTTCGGCACCGGTTCGGACATCACGCCGGTGCCGACCGCTCTGGGCCTGGCGCTCGACACTGCCGGGATCGGAGTTGAACCAATGGCCTCGGCCAGTGCCTGCCGCACCTATAACATCCTGCTTTCCGAAGGTCGGCGGGTCGCGGTGGCGCTGCTGGCGGTCTGATATCCGGCGCGGCAAAGGCTGGGGATTGCCCGGCGGGATGCGCTTTTCCAGGCGCTGAAATTCGGCTAGGGGCAGGGGATGGAACTCGTCGTTGATCAGCTGAGTGTGGCGCGCGCCGGGGTGCCGGTGTTGCGCGGGGTGGCGTTTCGCCTCGCCCCCGGCCGCGCCCTGCTGCTGCGCGGGCCGAATGGCGTCGGCAAGACCACCTTGCTGCGGGTGCTGGCCGGGCTGCAACCACCGCTGGCGGGCCGCGTCTCGCTCGATCCCGACAATTTCGCCTATGCCGCCCATGCCGATGGGATCAAATCCACCCTCAGTGTTGCCGAAAACCTGAATTTCTGGGCCGATCTCCATGGCACCAGGGGCAGCACTGGCATCGAGGTGGCGTTGGCGGCGTTTCACCTGAGCGATCTGGCCGAGCGGGCGGCGGGGGCGCTGTCGGCGGGACAGAAACGTCGGCTGGGGCTGGCGCGGCTGTTGGTGACCGGGCGGCCGATCTGGATCCTGGATGAACCGACGGTGTCGCTGGACCGCGACGCCGTCACCTGGTTCGCCGATGTCGTGCGTGCCCATCTGGCGAATGGCGGCAGCGCCATCATCGCCAGCCATATCGAGCTGGGGCTGGACGCCGAGGTGATCGAGCTCGAGCCGTTTCGCGCCAGTTGGAGCAGCGCGACGAATGACACCGATTTCGACGAGGCCTTTCTGTGAGGGCGCTGCTGCTGCGCGACCTCAGGCTGGCGATGCGGGCCGGGGGCGGCTTTGGCCTTGGCCTCGCCTTCTTTCTGATCGTGGTGGTGCTGGTGCCCTTCGGGGTCGGGCCGCAGACCGAGCTGCTGGCCCGAATCGCGCCGGGGATCCTGTGGATCGGGGCCTTGCTGGCCTGCCTGCTGTCGCTTGACCGGATTCTGGCGCTGGATTGGGAGGACGGATCGCTCGACCTGATCGCCACCGCGCCGGTGCCGCTCGAGGCCGTGGTCAGCGTCAAGGCGCTGGCCCATTGGCTGACCACCGGGCTGCCGCTGGTGCTGGCGGCGCCTGTGCTGGGCTTGCTGCTGAACCTACCGGCGCCCGGCTATGGCTGGCTGACCCTCAGCCTGCTGCTCGGCACCCCGGCGCTGAGCGTGATCGGCACCTTTGGCGCGGCGCTGACGGTGGGGCTGAAACGCGGCGGGCTGCTGCTGTCGCTGCTGGTGCTGCCGCTCTATGTGCCGGTGCTGATCTTTGGCGCCGAAGTCGCGCGGCGCGGCGCCGAGGCGATGGCGCTGACCACCCCGCTGGCGATGCTGGCCGGAATCACCTGCGGCACAATTGCGCTTTTGCCCTTTGCCTCGGCTGCGGTATTGCGGATGAACCTGCGGTGAAGTGATTGGCGGTGCTGCCGTCAAAACGATAAGGGAGCAGCATGGCTTCGATTTGGGAATATGCCAATCCGCGCAAATTCATGGCGACCACCGATGTGGTTCTGCCCTGGATCGCCGTGACTGCCGCTCTGACCCTGGTGGGCGGCTTGATCTGGGGGTTCTTCTTTACCCCTGAGGATTACCGTCAGGGCGCGACGGTCAAGATCATCTATCTGCATGTGCCAGCGGCGCTGCTGGCGATCAACGCCTGGCTGATGATGCTGGCCGCCTCGCTGATCTGGATTGTGCGGCGCCATCATGTCAGCGCCCTGGCGGCGCGGGCGGCGGCGCCGGTGGGGGCGGTGATGACGCTGATCGCGCTGATCACCGGGGCGATCTGGGGACAGCCGATGTGGGGCACCTGGTGGGAATGGGATCCGCGGCTGACCTCGTTTCTGATCCTGTTCCTGTTCTACCTCGGCTATATGGCGCTGTGGTCGGCGGTGGAAAACGACGACACCGCCGCCGATCTGACGGCGATCCTCTGCCTGGTCGGGTCGGTGTTTGCCTTGCTGTCGCGCTATGCGGTGAATTTCTGGAACCAGGGGTTGCATCAGGGCGCCTCACTGTCGCTGGATGCGCAAGAGAACGTCGCCGATGTGTTCTATCACCCGCTGCTGGTCTCGATCGCCGGGTTCGTGCTGCTGTTCGTGGCGTTGGTGTTGCTGCGCACCAGAACCGAAATCCGGGCGCGGCGGATGCGGGCGCTGTTGTTGCGCGAAAGGATGGGCTGATGCCAGACTTGGGCAAATACGCGGTCGAGGTGCTCAGCGCCTATGGCGCGGCGCTGGCGCTGCTGCTCTTGCTGGTGCTCGTCAGCCTGCGCCGGGCGCGGCGGGTCAAGGCGGACCTGGCAGAGGTGGAGGCGCGGCGTCATGGCGATTAGACCGCTGATGCTGGTCCCGCCGCTGATCTTCGCGGCGCTGGCGGCGATGTTCTATATTGGCATGCGCCGTGACAATCCTGATGCGCTGCCCTCGGTTTTTGTCGGCACATCGGCGCCACCGGTGGCGCTCACCCCGCTGGGTGATCTGGCGGGGTTCAGCGATGCCGACCTGCGGGCGCCCGGGATCAAGCTGGTCAATTTCTGGGCCAGCTGGTGTGCGCCCTGCCGGGTCGAACATCCCAATCTCACCGCCCTGCGCGATGAGGGCTTTGCGATCTACGGGGTGAATTACAAGGATGATCCGGACAAGGCTCTGGGCTTTCTCGCCGAACTGGGCAATCCCTATGCCGCCATGGGCCAGGACCGCGAAGGTCGGGCGATGGCGCCGGAATGGGGGGTTTACGGGGTGCCGGAAACCTTTGTTATCGACGCCGAGGGCAAGGTTCTGACGCGCTTTGCCGGGCCGGTGACACAGCGGGGCATCGCGGAAAAACTACGCCCGTTTCTCAAGGCCGCCCCCGCCGACTGACCCCGGGCCGCTCTCCATCTTTCCGGAAAACACTTCCGGCGCAGCCCTCTCAGGCGCGGGTCAATGCGCCGGGCGCACGAAGCTGCCGTTGCGCAGATCGTTCATCGCCTGCAACAGCTCTTGTCTGGTGTTCATCACGATCGGCCCGTGCCAGGCCACCGGCTCTTGGATCGGCGCGCCGGAGATCAGCAGGAACCGCACCCCGTCCGCGCCCGCCTGGACGGTGATCTCGTCGCCGCTGCCAAAGCGGATCAGGGTGCGATTGCCCGACATGTCGCGGATGTTCACCTCTTCGCCCGCGACCTCCTTTTCCAGCAGCACCCCGGCGGGGGCGCTGGCGTCAGCAAAGGCGGCGGAGCCTTCAAAGACATAGGCAAAGGCGCGCCGGTAGGTGTCGATCGGCAGGGTCTTCTTGACCCCGGGCGGGATCGAGATGTCGAGGTATTGCGGATCGGCGGCGATGCCGTCCACCGGTCCGGTCCTGCCCCAGAACGCGCCGATGATCACCCGCACCACCGCGCCGTCATCGTCGATGATCTGCGGGATCTCGCCGCTGTTGATGTCCTGATAGCGCGGCGTGGTCATCTTTAGCGACGCGGGCAGATTGGCCCAGAGCTGAAACCCGTGCATCTGACCGTTTGGGTCGCCCTGCGGCATTTCCTGATGCATGATCCCCGATCCGGCGGTCATCCATTGCACGTCACCGGCGCCCAACCGCCCGGTATTGCCGAGGCTGTCAGAATGTTCGACCGTGCCGGACAGCACATAGGTGATGGTTTCGATGCCGCGATGCGGATGCCAGGGAAAGCCCTTGGCGAAATCCGCCGGGCTTTCATTGCGGAAATCGTCAAACAGCAGGAACGGGTCCAATTCGCTGGGATCAGCAAAGCCAAAGGCGCGGTGCAGTTTCACCCCGGCGCCCTCCAGGGTCGGCTGGGCGTGGCGGGTCTCGAGGATGGGTCTGATCGACATGGGAGATCTCCTTTGGCGACAAGATAGGCGGGCGGCGGCGGTTGAAAAGGCCGGGAATGGTGCCCTGCAAGGGGGATGGCTGTGCATAGGTGCACGGCCAATGCTGGCGGCGGCGGGCAAAGCCGCGTATGTCCGCCGGAACCGATGCGCGGATCAAGACATGGGTCGGGTTGAACGGGACGGGGATCAATGATCGCAATGAATGACGAGGAAATCTATGCCCGGCTCGGGGCTTCGCCGGGGCGGCGGGCCATCGGCCTTGGGGTGCTGACGGCGCTGACGCTGATCCTGCTGCGGCTGGCGCTGGCCGGTCCGGGCGGACCCTTGGCCTGGCGGCTGGTGCTGGTGGCGATGGCGGCCGCAGCGGCGGCGGCGGTCTGGGCGATGTATCGCGCCACCGCGCTGGAGCTGCGACTGACCGAGACCCGCCTCACCGACAGCCAGGGGCAGGTGCTGGCCGAACTGGATCAGATTGTCTCGGTCGATCGCGGCACCTTTGCCTTCAAACCCTCGAACGGATTTCTGCTGCGGCTGGCGTCCCCGGCGCCGCGTCTCTGGCGGCCTGGCCTCTACTGGCGGATCGGTCGGCGGCTGGGAGTTGGCGGGATCGTCAACGCGGCGCAGGCGCGGGCGATGGCGGACACGCTGGCGCTGTTGCTGGCCGAACGGGCGGCTGCAGAGACGGCAGCGGCGGCGACAACCAAAGACAAAGATTGAGCGGCGAAAAATGAAAAACCCCCGCTTTGGCGGGGGCTTTCGGATCGGTCAGACCGGGCGCGCGCCTCAGGAATTTGAGAACGGCAATTGCGGTGCAAAGCGCGGGCGGATGAAGGTGAAGGTGTTGATTTCGAAATCATCCATCCCGATCTCGAAGGGGATTTCGTAATTGGTCCAGGATTCAACCAGGATGATCCGCTCACCTGATGGCATCAGCGGCAGTTTCTTGTCCCAGTCCGCCACCTTGCCATCGGTCACGGCTGTGGTCGGACCGCGTGCTTCGGACCAGTCGACAGTGAATTTCTGGGACGATTGGTTCCATTTCAGCACCGAGACCCGCATTGCCGTGGTTTCGTCCGAACGCACCATGCCCTTATACAGCGAATAGGCGTTCGAGATGTAGGTGTCGTTGACGGCATCGGTCTCTCGCGACAGCATATCGGCAATCGTATAGGTCGCCTTTTGGTTCAGCGATTGCTGGCGCAGCATGTCGAAATAGGAAAACGTCGCCAGATAGGCCCAGAACAGCAGCGGCAACAGCATCACCGCTTCCAGGGCGACCGTGCCGTCATTGGCATGGCGGAACCGGGTCAGGCTGGCCTTGAGGCGGGCGAAGAGAATGCGTGTCATGGCTTACCCCGGTTCATTCACAAAGGCAGTGGTCGCGTAAAGCGCCACATCGCCGGCGGCGTTCTTGTCGGAATTGTAGCCAAAGCCGACATTCGGAAAGATCGGCGAGAAGACGAAACAGGCCCGCATCAGCATCATTTCGCTGCGCTGGCCGTTGTTGAAGGCAACGACCGGGTTCAGCTCCTCATTGCGGTTGATGCAATCGGGCGTGTCCCCCAGAGTCGAGGACGTGGTGCGCAGATCGGTGGAGCGCAGTTCCAATTTCAACGCGGATTCGCAATCGGGCAGCAGCCCGGCGTAATCGCAGATCCGCTTGCGCAGCCAATCATGGGTAACTTCCTGACCGGTGCCGATGCGCACATCGCGCACTGCCCGGTCCAGCGCGCTTTCCATCAGCGTCTGGCGCACGGTCATCATGCCCATTTCGACCCCTGACAGGAACATCGTCAGAAAGATCGGCAGCATCACCGCGAAATCGACGACGGCGACGGTGCCACGGTTGTCAGCCGCGAAGGCGCGGAATTTGGTGACAAAGGGGAGTTGCATCATATGCCTCATGTCACTGCGTGAGTTTCAGTTGGTTCAATTCGCGGGCGATCGACTGGAAGGCTTCTGAGATTTCCACACCTTCGACGCGAAAGAAATGGCTGTCCGAAGAGGCGCAGCTGCGCATGACGCTGGCACCGTGGTTGCTGACCTCAAAGCCGACGCTCCAGACCAGGACGCCTTTGTTCTTGGCGGCGGTGCAGACATTGCTCAGCAGGGAATCCGCGTTGCTGGAGGTGCTGCGGACGTAATAGAAATCGTCGCGCATATCGCTGTCGACATTGTTGTTGACCCAATTGACCAGGGCATTTTCGTGCCAGTGATACCGCTGCGAGGGGGTGCCATAGGCGCCGTCGCGGATCCCGTAGGTGTTCACGTTTACACCATCGGTCATCAGGATCACGGTCTTCAGTGCGCCGCCGCCAAAGGCCGCCGGGCGACCGGCAAAGGCCGGGTCGGATTTACCTGCGGCAATCAGCTTGGTGACCACCGGAGCAAAGGCCGGATCGAGCAGGCCGACGCCCCATTTCATCCCGATGTGGATCGAGGTGTTGGCGCGGTCCTGCAATTGGCCGATCTGCGATTTCAGCGCGGAACGGTTCTGCGAATAGGCGGTGATTTCCTCATAGCTGCGCATCGGGCAGCTGGGGTTGGTCACGGTGCCGCTGCCAGAGCTGTAGAGCTCGAAATGCGGGGCTTGCGTGTAATGCTTTGTCGGGCTGATCGTGGTGCTGGCGAAATCCTCGGTTTCAAAGTTCACGCAGCTGGAAAAGCCGTGCAGCCGGGTGACGTCCAGATTGTCCATGATCGCCGCACCGGCATTCACCTGGGCAGTGTAGGGCACGATATTCACCGAGACCGCACCCAGGGTGTCATCAAGCACCACCGTGTCGATGAAATCCTGGGCGGCGGTGCGCAGGCGGCTCATCTTCTGGTTCGATCCCATCGAACCAGAGATATCCAGCACCAGCGAGATTTCCGCATCGCCCAGGCTTTCCTCTGCGACACCGCGGGCTGTCACTTCGAAAGTCGGAAAGCCGATGCTGCCCAGAAACTGGGTCTTCATCTGGGTCGACGCCTCGGCGGTCACGATCCTATAGCTGGTGCCCTGATCGACGGTCACGCTGGTCAGGGTTTCCAGGATATTGTTCTTGTCAAGTAACTCCCAAGTACTCCAGAGGATATCGGGTTTTGGGTTACTCTGGCGCCGTT
>NZ_JARGNH010000058.1 GCF_029213205.1 Pseudooceanicola sp. | reverse complement strand
CGATGGACAGATCGATCCCCGCCTCGGCCGCCGCCTTGGCAAGCGCATCGCGGCAGCCGCGCGGGTTCACCCCGCCGGCATTGGCGACGACTTTGATCCCCTTGGACTTGATCTCTTGGAGCCAGGGCACCAGCGCCTTGACGAAATCCGGCGCATAGCCCGCCTCGGGTTTCTTGGCACGGGCACGCGCCATCAGCGACATCGTCACCTCGGCCAGATAATCGAACACCAGATAGTCGATGTCGCCCTTGGAAACCAGTTGGCCAACGGCTTCGGGCGTGTCGCCCCAGAAACCGGACGCGCATCCGATGCGCAGTTTTCGATCCGACATATTTTTCTCCTCCCGCGTGATCAGCGGCCCGTCCATTCAGGTTTGCGCTTTGCAACGAAGGCAGCAAATCCCTCGCGGGCATCTTCCGTCTGTGCAACCCGCGGCAAAAGCGTTTCCGCAAAGCGCATCTGCTGCGGATAGGTCATGTCTTCCAGTGCGTGGCAGGCGTATTTTCCCAGCCGAATCGCGGTGGGCGACTGCGCGGCGATTGTTGCGACCAGTTCCGCCAGCTTGTTGTCAAGCTCGGCCTTGGTTGTCACATAGTTGACCAGATCATAGCGCAGGGCTTCATCGGCGGTCAGCGGAACGCCGGTGATGAACAGCTCCATCAGCCGACGCCGCGGCAGCACGCGCATCATCGGTGGAACGATGGTCATGGGAAACAGCCCCACCTTTACCTCTGGCGTTCCGATTTTGGCGTGATCGGCCATGACCGCGAGATCGCAGGCACAGAGGATGCCCGCGCCCCCGCCCATGGCCACACCGTTGATCCGTGCGATGGTCGGTTTCCGGCAGGCCTGAATGGTTTCGAATAACTTGCCCGCGAAATGCTCAGGATCGGCCGGATCCTGGATGAACGGCCCGCCATCGGCACCGCCCTTGATGTCGCCGCCCGCGCAGAACGCACGATCGCCCTCGCCGGTCAAGACAATCACCCGGCATTCGGGGTCGGCCTCGGCCTTGCGGATTGCGGAAATAATCCCTTCCGCCACATCGCGGTTCAGCGCATTGCGTTGATCGGGACGACAAATCGTGATGCGCGTTTCATGCCCCCGCGCGTGCGAATTAACGACGTTTTCAACCATTTTCGAGATTCCCTCCCCCGCATCTTCTCACCACGAGGTGTTCCGAACGCGAGGTCGCAAAAAGCCTACCTTGATCTATTTTCTAACATGTGTTTGATTTTGGTCAACTCTGCAGACGATGTTTTTCGGGAGGAAAGATCATATGACCAGTCAGACTGAAGCCGTAACGGCGAATCTGGAAGCCATCAGGGCGAACTATTCGCTGACCGATGAGCAGCGCCAGATCGTCGATCACGTGGATCGGGTGTCGCGTGAGGTGCTGCACCCGCTACAGGCGCGCATGGACGCGGAAGAGTGGTGGCCCGACGATTTGTTCAAGCAGATGGGCGAACTGGGCTTGCTGGGCATCACCGCGCCCGAAGAGCTGGGCGGATCGGGCCAGAACGAATTCACCCAGGCGTTGGTGTCGGAAGTGATCTCGAAATGGAACCCGGCGGTGGGCCTGTCGCACGGGGCGCATGACAACCTGTGCCTGAACAACCTGCTGCGCAACGGCTCCGAGGAACAGGTCAAGAAATACGTGCCGGGCCTGTGTTCCGGTGACCTGGTCGGCGCATTGGGACTGACCGAACCCGGTGCGGGGTCCGATGCGCTTGGGTCGATGGCGACCACCGCGCGCCGCGATGGCGACGACTATGTCATCAACGGCTCGAAGATTTACATCACCAACGGGCCGATCGCCGATGTGGTCCTGCTTTATGCCAAGACCGACAAATCCAAAGGGGCCAAGGGCATTTCGGCCTTCATCCTGGAAACTGACAACCCCGGTTTCAAGGTGGCGCAGAAGCTGGACAAGATGGGCTTTCGCGGCTCGCCCACTGGCGAATTGATGTTCGAAGACTGCCGGGTGCCGGCATCGGCCATGCTGGGTGCCGAAAACAGCGGTGTTTCGGTGGTGATGAGCGGGCTGGATCTGGAGCGGGCGATGGTCGCCTCGGTCTGCGTCGGCATGGCCGAACGCGCCCTGGAGCTGGGTCTGGAATATGCCAAGATCCGCGAACAATTCGGCAAGCCGATCGCAAGTTTCCAGATGGTGCAATCAAAACTGGCCGAGATCTATACCGAGGTCGAAACCGCCCGCGCCTTCAGTTACCGCGCGTTGGCCGCCTGTGTCGGCCTGCCCAAGGGGGCAGGGGGGCGCGGTGAGATTCACAAGCTGACTGCCGCCGCTTGCCTTTATGCGGGTGAGGCCTTCAACAAGGCCGTGACCGAAGCCTGCCACATCCACGGCGGCTCCGGCTACATGCAGGACACCGAAATCAACCGGTTGTTCCGCGCCAACAAGCTCTTGGAGATCGGGGCGGGCACCAGCGAAGTCCGCAAGATCATCATCGCCGAAGAATTACTGCGCGCCTGAGGGAGGACGTGACCATGAACAAGCAATTACGCAACCACATCGACCTTCCGACACATTTCATGACGGATGAGCAGCAGGCGCTGGCCGATCAGGCTGGCAAGTTCTTCATGTCCGAGTTTCATCATCTGAACGCGGAAATGGACGACACCGACGATCTGCCGCCGTCGGTCTTTCCCACGCTGGGCAAGATGGGCTATCTCGGCCTGAACGTGCCGCCGGAATTCGGCGGCGCCGGGCTGGATTTCACATCGGCCTGCATCATCACCGAACAGATGTCACGGGCATCGGCGGCCATCGGGCTGACCCACGTTGCCCACGACAACCTGTGCGTCAACAACATCTACCGCAACGCCAATGACGACCTGCGCCGCAAGTACCTGCCGGGCCTGTGCGATGGCACGCTGATCGGCGCTTTGGGGTTGACCGAACCGGGCGCCGGTTCCGATGCGCTTGGCTCGATGCGCACGACGGCGAAGAAGGATGGCGACGATTACATCCTGAACGGGGCCAAGATCTATATCACCAACGGGCCGATTGCCGATCTGGTGCTGGTCTATGCCAAGACCTCGCCTGAGAAGGGGGCCAAGGGCATTTCCGCCTTCATCGTGGAAACCGACACGCCCGGTTTCAAGGTGGCGCAGAAGCTCAACAAGATGGGCTTCCGCGGCTCGCCCACTGGCGAATTGGTGTTCGAAGACTGCCGGGTGCCCGCCAGGAACATGGTCGGCAAGCTGGACGGCGGCGTGGCGGTGACGATGTCGGGGCTGGATCTGGAGCGCGCGATCGTGTGTTTCAACGCGCTTGGCATAGCGCAGCGGGCGCTGGATATCTCCGTCGACTATGCCAAGACGCGCCAGCAGTTCGGCAAACCGATTGCCAATTTCCAGATGGTGCAGGCGATGCTGGCCGACATGTACACGCGGATCGAAGCGGCGCGCAGCCTGTCTCTGAAAACCGTCGCCATGTGCGAGGGACTGGAAGAAGGCGAAGGCGGACGCGGCGAAATTCACAAACTGACCGCCGCCGCGATCTTCAAGGCCGCCGAGGTGACGTCCTTCGTGCTGGACAAGGCGGTCCAGATCCACGGCGGGTCGGGCTACATGCGCGACACGGAAGTGAACCGGCTTTACCGCACGGGTCGTGTTCTAGAGGTTGGCGCGGGCACTCAGGAAGTGCGCAAGCTGATCATTTCCGGCGAACTTCTGAAAAACTGAGAGTGAAAACATGAGCGAGAAAAAGACATCGCGTTA